>JACJGO010000027.1 GCA_014163555.1 Flavisolibacter longurius | reverse complement strand
GTAAAACAACCGGGTGTAGTCCTTCTTCAGGTGGTCAACTTCGAGCGAAATGGGGTGGTCAGTTTGGAGCGAAACGCTATGGTCAGCTTCCAACGAAATCAAGTGGTCAGTTTAAGCGGATTTTCCAAATGGTCCAGCCTTCCAGCCAGGTGACGGGCGCCTATTTTTCTGAAAATCTTTCCTGGATTTTTCCATGGTATGCCACACTTGAAATTAAAAACATTTACGCTCATGTCCCTTCCGGGAGACGGTTAACAGTGTTTATTCAAAGAAGCTTCCATGACTCCTGGATAGAAGTGCCACAGCCCTCTGTTGATTCGAACAACAACACCTACGAATATTTTATCCAAACAAGACTGGATGGAACTAGCATGTACAATTATGGCAGCTTGTATGTTTTTTATTATGGAACCAGAACGAATGATAACCCGGTTGTAAAAGTTCTGTTTTGAGATAGTTACTTAATAAAAGATTTTACTCCGTTGTTAGAGTTCTTCAAGGTCACCTTGCGGTGGCCGCACCAACAACGGCGTAAAAACCAGTCAACAACCGCAGAATGCTGCTGATCACTTCATAAAATACTTTTATAAAGCTCTTCTACTTTCTTCCTGGCCCAGGGTGTTTTCCGCAAAAACGTAAGGCTTGATTTGATACTGGGATTGCTGTTGAAACAATTGATCGGAATCCGGCGCCCCAGTTCTTCCCATCCAAACTGCGCCACCAGGTGTTGGAGGATCATCTCCAGCGTTTTCCCGTGTAAAGGATCGTTTGAAGTCATAGAACCGTTTTATTTTTTACCACTTCTTTTTTTTTGGTTTGCCGTACTTTTTTTTCATCTCATCCCGATGATTAACGCGTTTGTTCACCTTGCTGTTTTTAGCCGATTTGGGATGAAAGGCAGGACCCCGCTCTTCTTTTTTTGGACCCTTTACAGGAATCTCTTTCACGTACACTTTGGGCATTTCGTCTTCCGTGAGCCGGGTGGACAGTTCCAGGTGGGGTGGCAGGGGTAATACCGGGATGGAAAGCTTCATGAAGGCTTCTATGTCTTCTTTTACCTTTCCTTCTTTTTCGGTAACAAAGGAGATTGCCTGGCCCATTTTATCGGCACGACCGGTACGGCCAATGCGGTGGATATAGGCCTCCGGGCTGTCGGGCAGATCAAAATTGATCACATGCGTGACCCCAGCCACATCGATTCCGCGGGCCACAATATCGGTAGCAATGATGGCGCGGCTGCTGCCTTCCGTAAACCTCTTTACGGTATGAAAGCGGTGGTTCTGGTCTTTGTTGGCATGAATGATTCCCAGGGTTCCTTCGAAGTGGGGTTCTAACTCTTCGTACACCGCATCTGCCAGTTTTTTGGTGGCAGCAAACACCAGCACCTTCGTCATGCTTTCATCTTCCGTGAGCAATAATTTGAGCAGGGCTACCTTGGAGTAAAAATTCGGCACTTCGTAAGCTGATTGAACAATGTTTGCCACCGGTGTGCCGGCCGGTGCCGCTTCCACCCTTACCGGGTTGTCAAAATAATCTTCCAGGAGCCCTTCCACTTCTTCGGTTAGTGTGGCAGAAAACAGGAGGTTTTGCCGGCGTTTGGGCAGCAGGTCCAGGATGTTCCGGATCTGGGGCCGAAAGCCCAGGTTCAGCATTTCGTCCATTTCATCGATCACCAGCTTTTTGATGGACTTTAGTTTGAAAGCACCCGTTACTGCCAGGTCATACAGGCGGCCGGGTGTGGCCACCATCACATCGCAGCCGTTTTGCAGCTCCAGCCGCTGGGTATTGATATTGACGCCTCCATAGACACCCATCACTTGTACGCTCAGTTGCGTCGCCAGGCTTTTTACCGCCTCCACTACCTGGGTTACCAGTTCCCGGGTGGGCACCAGTACCAGTATCTGCGGCTCTTTTGTCTTTGTATACTTCCAGCCGTTGAGCAGGGGCAGTAAATAGGCCAGGGTTTTGCCCGTGCCGGTTTGCGCAATACCACACACATCGGCGCCACTCATGACTACCGAAAACACCTTTTCCTGGATGGTGGTTGGGGTAGTATAGCCAAGTTCTTGGACGGCATTCAATAAACGTTTTTCTATTTTAAAATCGGCAAACTGCATGTTCCATCAATAAGGGGCAAAGGTAGGCTGCTGGAACGTGCGGAAGAGGCGAAAAGGGTGCGACTGGATGGGACGTTGAATGAAATTCAAAATATGCCGAGTCCCTGCGGAGACTCGCGGGGAATGAAATGTAAAAAGAATGTTTACAAAACAGATATTGTTTCCAAAGATTGATCCATAACACTCTTGACCTTTTCCTCTTCGATCGATTTTAAAGAACGTCCATTTTTATCTTTCCATGCCGTCTGACCATTTATATGATAACCAACAATGACCGTTGCTGCAGCAGAAGGAGAAGAAAATAAAACGTCTTCTGTAAATTTTAAATTGCTGCCCTCTAAGCTTAAACTACCATTGTCAATTAGCTTCTGGCGCAAATTTTTATACCCATTGGCAATGTTGGGCGATGGATTGTTGGTAGCCACGGATCCAGCCAGTACAACAATACCTTCATTGGACTGAATAGCGCTTGCGCAGATATCCGCAATCGTTAGGCTTAACTCAAGATTACTTGTTGAGAAAGGAGGTACAAAGGCAGGGTTAGTTTTCTCCTGACGTACTTCTCTCTCTAAAAAGTCTTCCAAAAGCCTATGTCCATTTAAACCAAGCAACATTTTAATCTGCAACAGGAACTCTTCCATGGCATCGCGGTCAGCCAACGGTAAAGAAGAAAGTTGAGGCTGAACCGAATTGCCAATTTTGTATCGCCTGGCTGTAAGTGCAATTTGTATTAGTCTGCTTTCAAGATATTTAACATGCCCCTTCGTCAGGTTTTCATCTTTACTGACAAATAAGACCACTTCGTTCCAGAAGTCTTTCTTCAGCAAGTGATCCTGTAGGCGTTGGAAAACATTTTCTGCTTCGCCTATATAAGCGAGATCTTCATTTGTTTCCTCATCCTTTCCAAACAGGAAATATACACCTGGCCGATTAGACTCCTTGAACTCGGAAAGTTCATTCGTCTTAAGGCGAGGAGAAGAGATTGACTGTATGGTATGATTCACCAACTCAGAAACACGAATACCGGTTGGCGTTCCGTCCTTGAGATAAATGCGTATACTTTTGCCAAGAGACATAAGTCAGGTTTTGGTTATCAGAAAATCTAAAAGCTTATCTTTTTAAGTCGTTCAATTCTTCCAAATTTTCTGGATAAGCAATGTAGTCATTGCCCATATAGTTTTTAAAAATCAATCCTTTGGCCTTTCCGGTTTCAGTTATCCCATCTTTGTGTATAAGACCACATCGTTCCATATAGCTTGTTATTTCTTTTCCCTGAACACCAATGATTTTGCTTAACTGCGAGGCCGACAAGCATTTACCATACACATTTGTCACAACGTTTGCTTTTACGCTAACTTTCACTTCTATATTAGCTGAATGGCTATCGTTAGCAGGATTCTGTTTAGGTGTGCCAAAGACTTCCAGGTTATTCACAACAACATCAAAGCCATCTAGTTTCTTACCGCCAATAAAGCCCTGGATGCCTCCTTTTTCTGCGAGGATGGGCTGCGTTTTATATTTAAGTTCCGAAGCTTCAAAAATGGATTTAAACTTCTCGATCGGGCTTATCTTCTTTTCCATTCCCAGAACTTCTTGCTTTACTTTTTCAACGCCCTGACCTAAAATTGAAATCGAAGTATCAATGGTTTTTCCCAAAACTCCCTTTGCCCCGTATTCGCACTTAATCCCAACTTCTATATTGTTATTAAGCGAATAGTCATAAAGATTTAAGCTGGTGACAATATAGTCAAAATCGTTTTGGTAAAACTTGGCATGCAGCCGTTCATTGTACCGGATTTCCACATTCGGGAACTGCTTGAAAAACTCAAGGCTGTCACGTTTGATGCTACGCAAGTAATTATTCTCATTTTTGCCAAAAAGAACATGCAATTCGAAATTGTGTAATCCTTTTTTTTCATTCAATGCATCAACAATTTTGGCATCAAGATCAATAAAGGGAGAGATAAGAATCAATTTGTTTTTTGCCTTTCGGATCAGGTCTTCAATTTCAGCCACAAGTTGGTGGTCATATAAAAATTCTACTTCTTCAAGCATAGTTTTAGTTTATGGTAAAATAAGTTGTTTTATTTTTTCAATTGCGCAATAATCTCCCGGAAACTCCCCAACGCACTCTCCAAATTTTCCGCAATTTCCTCTGCCAGTACATCTGGGTCAGGCAGGTTATCCAAATCAGCCAGTGACTTATCTTTCAGCCACGTAATATCCAGCGAGGTTTTGTCCCTTGCAATAATTTCCTCATAGCTGTACTTCCGCCACCGGCCTTCCGGATTTGCTTCACTCCAGGTTTCTTTGCGCTTGTGACGATTAGAAGGATTGTAACAGGTAATAAAATCCTGCAGGTCGCTTAGCTTCAGTGGGTTCTTCTTCAGCGTATGGTGCACATTGGTGCGGTAATCATAAAACCAGATCTCTTTGGTCCACGGTTCTTTGCTTGAAGGCTTGTTGTCAAAGAACACTACGTTGGCCTTTACTCCATTGGCGTAAAAGATACCGGTGGGCAGCCGAAGAATGGTATGCACATCGGTTGTTTCCAGCAGCTTCTTGCGCACTGTCTCTCCTGCCCCGCCTTCAAAGAGTACATTGTCCGGGATCACCACAGCGGCCATGCCCGTTGGCTTGAGCATGGAGCGAATGTGTTGCACAAAATTCAGTTGCTTGTTGGAGGTGGTGGCCCAGAAATCCTGGCGGTTATAGGTCAGGTCTTCTTTTTCCTGTTCGCCTTCTTCGTTGGTAAAGGTCTGGCTGCTTTTTTTGCCAAAGGGTGGATTGGCCAGCACGTAATCATACCGCTCCGGGGGCGGAGCAATTAGCGCATCGGCGGGAGAAATAGAATTGTCGCTATCGATGTCGCCAATGTTGTGGAGGAACAAATTCATGAGGGCCAGCCGGCGGGTGCCGGCCACAATCTCGTTGCCCCAAAACGTATGATATTTTAAAAAGCGTTTCTGCTCTTTGTCCAAATCTCTATGCGTGGATACAATAAAATCATAAGCAGCAAGGAAGAATCCACCCGTACCACAGGCCGGGTCGGCAATGGTTTTCATGGGTTCGGGACGAACACATTCCACCATGGCCCTGATGAGGGCACGAGGCGTAAAGTACTGGCCGGCGCCGCTCTTGGTATCTTCTGCATTCTTCTCCAGCAGGCCTTCGTAAATATCTCCCTTTATATCGGCACCCATCAGCACCCAGTTCTCGGCATCTATCATCTGCACCAGCTTATACAGCTTGGCCGGGTCCTGTATCTTGTTGCCGCTCTTGGTAAAGATCTGGCCCAGTACGCCTTTTTCTTTTCCCAGCTCCCGAAGCACCATCGTATAATGCCCTTCCAGCTCCGCACCCCTGAGAGCGGTTAGGCTTTGCCAGCTGTAGGCCGTTGGTATATTGATGGTACGGTTGTAGGGTGGCTTGCTGTATTCATCGGCCATTTTTAAGAACAAGAGGTAAGTTAGTTGCTCCAGGTAATCGCCGTAGCCTACGCCATCATCACGAAGGGTATTGCAGAACGACCAGACTTTGGATATGATTTGATTGGTAGACATGAAATGTATTTTTTATGTACTGAGCTGAAGTGCTACTATGAAACTTCCGTTGCGTCGCACTCTTGTACGTTCGAGAGACTATGCGACAAGATTAAAATATTATATAGCTTCTTGATTACGCCAATAACGCAAGTCTAAGTCAACTCTACATATGTTTTTTTTCTGGGCAACCAACAAAGCCTTTTCTTGGTAGTAAGCACTTTCAACTTTACCCAAACCTATAATACTGAACGAGGGATATAAATCATTGTTAAAGCCTATTCTTCTGAATCGCATAGAGTCTCTTTTTATGCCTTTGGCAGTGTAACTGTCAAGTGGAACCTCGAGCCGATCCATAAGCCTTCCAGACTTAAAGTCTGCCACTTTAATTTCAAATTCGCTCCACATAAAACCATTATATACAACAGATCTAAACAAAAGATTTATGCATTTTCTTGCTGTACCCCATTGTACTACTCCAGGTGGATTCTCATTATTGCTTACGCCTTCTAATCCGACTAACTTTTCCGTTAATGAGTCCAAATACCTTTCAAAGTTTGTATCATTCTTGTGCTTTAAGTTTTTGAAGAAAACGGGAAATGAAAATTTCTGCCTTAGTTTTTCACGGATTGGTTCCGCAATACCGTTGCCTTGATTTCTTACAGCAGATGTGCCTATTGAAAAATTTATAAGTGTAATTTTTAAAAGCTTCGCGTGATTCATAGATGCACAATTGTTTAATGTTTCGACATTTGAGGTTTCCTCAACTATTTCTTTCTATTTGATTTACCCAAATAATAGGCAATACAACCTACAGACGCTGTTGCGAATACTGTTTTAATTGGAAAACTAGAACCATTAGATGAAGTAGGCTTTTCTGTTTCTGAACACACACTGCAGGTACCACCTCTCACTGCACAGTGTTTACAAGAACTACATGAAGTACATGCGTGGCAATTAGAAGATCCTGTGCATCTACCTGCAAATGCAGAGAATTGAATAATTAATAAGCAGATTAAGAGCCCAATCTGTTTGATCATTTAAAGAAGTATGAATTTTCCACTGGCATAAATTGATTCGACATAAGACTAATTCCCACCGGCCATTTTAGCCAAAACATCAAGCTTTCTTATTTGCAAATCCATGTGATGTTTAACCGTCTTTTCATAGTCATTCTCCTTTTCATTCATCTTACTTAACAATACAAGCAATTCTAGTCCTAATAAAAAGAAACACCAAAGTAACCAAACGCAAAGAGCAACTTTAGAACGGGTAATGAGACTAAACATTACTTCTAGTTCATCTAAAAAACCAACCTTACTTTTAATCTCTTCTTCAAGTTTTGGCCTTATTCCCAGCAGCTCCCTTTCCTTCTGGTCTTTTTGCTTTCTTAAGTCTGTGATCGTTAATTCCAATGGGGCAATCATTGCTTGTTTTGGATTAGCCATATTTGAGACTGATACAGAGGTCACGTTTTTGATTTGGTCAGCCGTAACTGTTCGACCCGAAGTATCTGTTGTACTACGTCGTACAACAGTTGGTGTAGTCTGTGAAGACACAGTTTTAATTACTGGATTTCTTTCAACATCAGCAATCAACCCTAATCTTTCAAATTCTTTCTTATTGATCGCAGTGTCTAATGATGCAACTTGATTTCGGATTTCGTCTGTTTTACCCGGCAATGCCTGCTTCACACGATTTTCTATGTATGTAATTTTTTCCAGTTCAATATCTTGCTTGAATATTATCTGGTCTATAATCACAGCCCCGATTATAGCCATCATAAAAGCAATCAAGCCTCGAGAAAAATAAAGCCATTTGCTAGGATTAATTGAGAGAATAATTTGTCTCTCTATCTGAATAATGATAATAACAGCCACCGTAGCACCAGCCAAAGAGGCCCATTGAGAACCTTGTAAATATCGCTGAGTAAAGCTATATCCAACAAAAGCCCACAGAATACAAACGATAAGCAACGCAGAAGTATATCGTTTTACCGCTTTAGCAGCTACTTCGCTGGAATTTCTAACAATCCCATAATTGTACCCTGTAAGAAAACAACCAAAGCGGATCCACCAATTTTTCATCATAATTGTTTTAAAAGTTTTTTCTCAAAATTGAATGGTGGGAAATAGCCGCTAATCCGTTTCTGAATCCACGTGTATAGCTTAGTATAATACCCTGCCCTAAACCTTGGTTGTTTCTTGCTTGTTCTTCAATTTCTATTACCTGTTTTATATGATTTTCAGCGGTTTCTTTTTTTACTGTTAGCTCTCCTACGGTATCAATCATGCCGCTTCTGCTGCGGCTACTGATATGAAAATCGATTTCACGAATAAAGTCTTCGTAAAATGTTTTTACTTTTCTAATTGTTCGTTCAAGATCATTTTTTAATGCTTCTATGTTTTGCTCCAAATGGGTGGTATCTGGATTAACCAGAGCATCGTCATACCCCTTCCCTTCATGATTGCGTTCTAGAAATTGAAACAGAACATTGATGCCATTTTCTGCAGCTGTCCCATTTTTTTCATCCTGCCTTGTATCAGCAGGCTTGTCCTTTTCAATAAATACTCCTTCAGGTATTTCGGGCAAAGGTTGAGCAGTGGATGGATTAAGGACATCTGTTCCATTGGCATGTCCGTTCTTGCGATTGAAAAAGCTAAATAGTCCCATAAGTTTAGTTTTAGATATTAATGGTTGGTACTTTGAATTTACTGTGCCCCCTTTTATGGCAAGACTCGCATAGGGTAATTAATAAACTGTCAGGATAATCCCACGGAAGCTTAAATTGGTTTTGCCGTACAATGAAATGATATTGACGATGATGAACTTGCAAGCCATTGTTCCCTTTGCAAATGACACAGCAATTTGAATCCCGTTGTATGATTTCTTCTCGCTTCGCTTTCCATTCTGGTCTAAAAAGTAAAGCACCATATGTACCATGAGCTGGTATATCATTGTCTTGATAAATAAATCCAACCTGTTGTAATTCCTTTTCCTCTTTAACAAAGCGCCGGTAATTGCCATTGCCCTTAAAACTTAAATACCGATATCGGCTATTAGTTGGATCATTCATGCTGTTAGTTTTTGGTATCCCAATTTAAACTAGTTTCCCTTCAAACGCTTTCTTTAAAATACTTTGTCGTAAAGCCGCTGCCTGTTTTAAACTGTCGGTTATTGTTTCTTCTATCTTATCACAAACACTAAGGCGGCTTTCTATTTCCTGAACGATTTGCTGCTGCTCTTCAATTGAGCAGATTGGCATTTCCAATTTTGAAATTTTGCTTAAGCTCAACGTATGAAGACCTGAAGTTGAATTAGCTTGTTGTTTTATCTTTTCTCGACCAGACGTGGAAAGGAAAAAATACAATGCGTACTTTGGTATTACTTCATTCGATAGCCGAGCCTTAATTAAATGATTTTGGTGGACACAATTTTCAATCACTCCATTCCAAAGTGCAACCCTGCCAATTTGATCTAAACTTCCGTTGCCTTCTACGAACAGCAAATCATCTTTTACAAGTTTTACTCTTTCGATCTCTGTTTCTTTGATGCCGATAGTATGCACTTCTGAAAGATCAAGCTCGTTAAAATAAACGTTTGCCACTCTTAGAAATGGCAACTTTAGCTGAAGGCCTTCTCGTTTACTATTTTTTGTAAGTCCGCCTGAAATATCTGATACTTCACTTAATACTTCCCACTTCCAACCTTCCGGCAACTCACCATCTGTCACATCTTCATTTGTTAGCTTTCCTTCAAAAGCCCATTTTAGTACAGCTTGCCGGTAAACTTTTAATTGTTGTTGTGCTGTTTTTAATTCTTCAATGCCTTTATCTAACTCGCTAAAGAGTTCTTCTATTTTGGAAACAATTTGATGTTGTTCTTTTAGAGGAGGCAAAATGAAATCCAAGTTCTTCAGCTTAGCTTGATTTATCGAAGATTGATTTACCGACTTCTGCGCAATGCTTATAAACTCACCTTTTTTCCTTTTGTACTTGAACTGATAATTTAGAAAGTCTGCTGAAACTTCCTCTTTAAATCTTATTAGCAACAAGTTTATACCATGTATTAAGGTATTCGTTTGATTTTTAAAGATTGCAGTTTTACCAAGGTGAGTGTCGCTGTTGATATGACTAAATAAAAGATCGTTTTTCTTTAATGCATATTTTTCAACAAAAGCTGAATCATTCTCTTCAATGTATTTAACTCTATCTAAGTCTATCTGTTCATTCCATATTGTTTCAATTCTCGATATGGGAAAACCAACTTTTTCATCAACTTGTTTTGCATTTGCACCGTTAGAAATCCTTACACATAGTTCTCCCAGCTTAACTTCTTTCCAATGATTTGGCAATCCATTTATCGTTTGTTCTTCCTTCATTGCTCAATATTGTTACCGAACGTACAAGAGTGCGACGCAACAGACGCTTCATAGTAGCACCGCTGCTTAGTACACCCTGCTACGCCACCAAACTTTCATTTAATTCATTAATAATCGCATCGGTTTCTTCGCCAAACAGGCGCCACATTTTTCCAAGGCCACCCTGCTTGTTAAAGGGGTCGAGCTCAAAATCGTCCCGTTCCAGGTGAAAGGAGGCAGCTATGTAATCCTTTATCATGCGCAGCCACTGCACCTGTTCTTCGGTGTACTTGAGGGTGCCGGCCTGCTTGCGGAAGATCCAGTCCTGGAAATTGCGGTCCACCGTTTTATCAAAGGCCGTAAGGGTAGCGTCCATCCCGCTTACCCGGCGCACCAGGGCTACAAGGGCCATCAGTTCGCCTTTTGGCCGGCCCACCACTTTCTCTAACTGCTCGTAGGCCTGCCATACCTGGAGCGGCGCCAGCTGAGGCTTTTGCATCTTCACGGTTTCGGCCAGCTCTTTGAGCATGGCGTACGAAAGCTCCCTGCGGCGGTAAGGCTGTGCATAAAAGATTTGCAGGGCGGTGATCTCCGTTTTATTTGCTCTTATCCACTGCTCAAAATCGTGCACCAGCGCTTCGGCTGCGGCCTTGCTGTCGGCCACCCAACCCATGCGGGTAATTTCATCGGGATTGATGTGGTCAATGTACTGGTCGTATTTTTTGCGCACATCGATGATGTAGTTGCGCAGGTCGTAATTGTTGAAGATGTGGGTAGCGTCTTCTACCAGGGATGACAGATGAAGGTTGACCGATGACTGTATGGCGTCCGTTGGTTCACCCTTCATTTCGCTTTCGACCTTTTGCTTTATGTTTTCTACCGTGTCAGGGTCGTATGCATTCAGCAATTGCTTCACTACTTGGTTGATGGTTTTGCCTCCGGCTTTTTCGGCAAAGAGGGCCCGTTCTTTATCGGTGATTTGTTTGTCCAGTCGTATAAGGCGGTTAGCAAGGGTGGAGAGCATTTCTTCGTCTTTATTGCCCATGGCAATGCCTTCCAGCACTTCTTTGAGGCTTAGGCCCGGCTTCTTTTCCAGTGGTCGGCTGTCGGTCTTCTGGCTTTTTTCCACACCAATGGCATCAATGATCACAAAATGATCCTTGGTGAATTTGGCGGCCGGTGTACCGGTGCTGCGGAGTTCATCGAGGCTGCAGGTGCGGGTGCCGCGGCCTTTCATCTGCTCGTAATAAGAGCGGCTTTTTACATCACGCATAAATAGGAGCACTTCGAGGGGACGAATATCGGTGCCGGTGGCGATCATGTCAACGGTTACGGCAATGCGTGGATAATAAGAGTTGCGGAACTGCTGCAGCACGGTCTTCGGGTCTTCTTTTTCAGGGCCTTCCGCCGTGCGGTAGGTGATCTTTTTACAAAACCGGTTTTCTTCGGCAAACTCACGGCGCACAATATTGATGATGTCATCGGCGTGTGAATCGCTCTTGGCAAAGATGAGGGTCTTGGGCACTTCAAACTTTCCTTCGGCATCGATGCGGTCGGGGAACATATGGGGTAACTGGTCCCGCACTGCTTGTATGATGAGGGTGATCTGGTTCGGATTTACCACCTTATCATCCAGCTGCTTTTGGCTGTATTCAACGTCTTCATCCAGCTTGTTCCAAAATTCTTTTCGGGTTAGTTTCTCCCGCTGCCCGATATATTCACCAATGGCTATTTTGGAACCTCCCTTGGTAATCTTTGTTTCTATTTCGAACACATTATAAGGCACCAGCACACCATCTTCCACAGCTTTTTTATAGCCATAGTCCGATACAATGTTCCGGTCAAAATAGCCAAAGGTGCGGTTATCCGGCGTGGCCGTAAGACCTATTTGAAAAGCATCAAAATAATCGAGCACCTGCTTCCATAGATTATAAATGCTCTGGTGGCATTCATCAATCACAATAAAATCAAAGAACTCCATTGGCACCTTTTGGTTGTACACCACGGGCATGGGCTCTTTAGGCTTCCACTTCTTTTCGGCAGGGTCTTCTTCTTCGTCGCGTTCATCCAGTTCCGTTCCTTTCAGTATGGAATAAAGTCGCTGGATGGTGCTGATGTACACCTGGCTATCGGGAGGGATGTATGAACTGCTCAAACGTGTTACGCCATAGAGTTCGGGGAAGAGGCGGTTGTCATCTTGCGGCTCGAAGCGCTTAAATTCCTGTTCGGCCTGTTCGCCCAGGTTCTTGGTATTTACGAGGAATAAAATGCGCTTTGCCCTTGCAAATTTTAAGAGGCGATAGATGGAGGTAATGGCCGTAAATGTTTTACCGCTTCCGGTGGCCATTTGCACCAATGCTTTTGGCCGGGCTTCTCTGAAACTTTTTTCCAGATTGGTAATGGCGGTTACCTGGCAGTCACGCAAGCCGGCCCCCATCCGGCTTCCCCCAGTGGGGGAAGGGTCAGCACACAAATCAGGTATATCATGTACACGGGCTCGTAAGGTCTTTGGTTCTCTTAACCATTGTTCAAACGTTTCGGGACGGTGAAAGTTAAACACGGGTCGAGAACGAGGCTTGGGATCGCGGTAATCGGTAAAGCGGGTGAGTTCGCCGGTGCTTTCATATACAAACGGTAGCGGATCGGACTTGATGTATTTAAGTTTGGCTGTAGCGTATTCGGTGGACTGTTCTTCTACCATCGTAAGCCGTACGCCTTCTTCTTCCCGCTTGGCTTCAATGAGGCCAACCGGTTTCCGGTTTACGAACAGGATGTAATCAGCAGGACCTGCATCCGTCTGGTACTCACGAATGGCGACACCCATACCCGCTGCCAAATTGAAGGACTTCTTATCCTGGAGAATCCATCCGCAGGCAGTTAGTTGGTCGTCGATGCGGTCTCGTGCAAGCTGTTCGGGGTTCTGGTTCATCTAACGGTTATAAATATAGCAACTATGCCTATTCGATGGCAGCCTATAACCCAAAAGGGGTATATATGCACATAACCTCACATATCTGCTGGCCCAATCTTTTTATCCCCCACCCGCATGGAAAATACCCTTACCATCTACATCGATGCCCTCAACGAACAATGGGAAATGCCCGATACCCTGGCCATTAAATGGCAGCAGTACGAAGCCGAGAACCCCGTAGGCGCCCACAACGCCGACAGTGTGCACCTGGCCTGGTACAACACCCTTTCGCCGGAAGACAAGGGAAAGATCAAGAGGCATACGCCGGAGAGTTGAGTTATAGGTTATAAGTGATAGGTGATAAGTTATAAGTTATAAGTGGGAAGGGCTTGGGAGGTTGGTCTTTGGCAGGCTTTGGCAAGTCTTCGGCAGGCTCAGACTGACAGAGGGCTTCGCAGGAAGGTGTTCAGGCGGAAAGGTTTTTGTGGATGCAGTCCGGAAGAATAACGGAAAGCATCACCCCATTTTCTATACCTGTTTTAACCGGCGTTATACCATCCCTGTACAACGGCAACCGGCGGCTGTACGGGGCCTTCCGTCTGCAACCGGCCAACGGGCTGCGTTGGAATCTTCTGAAGGGCGGCGGAGAGCAGGAGAAAAGCGCTTGGCGGCAACTCTACGTCAAATTCTAAAACAGGATCACTGCCGGCAACCGGCGGCCACGGGACCGCAACCGTTTGCTCCCCGGTACGAAGAATGCTGCCCCCTTTCGGGTCAATGCACGACACCACCAGTGTTAGCAGGGCCTTGCTTCCGGCGGCAGGCATGCCCGATGGTGAGAGGTCCGCCAGGGTTACCCTTAGCGTGGTACCGTCCAAAACAGGCAGGATGTGTAGCCGGCACCACTCGCTGAAGCCCGGCTCCCCGGAGCAGGCAAAGCCGGGCAGGGTCACCACCCCTTGTGGCAAATGGGGCAGGCGCTGCATCCAGGCCAGGAGGCCGGCATCCACCCGGTACATCAGGGCCCGGCTGCGGTACCGGGGGATAAAGCCGGCGAGTGTCTGTCGCAACAACCGGGATGCCGTTTTGGCCAGGCCAAACCAGTTGGCGGAGGCTTTGGTAGCGGTGGTTTGCCGCACCCGGGCGGGCCGGCTGCGGGCACAGGGCTTTCCATTCCGTTCGTAAAAGATCACGTTGGCGATGGTGCCGCTGGCGAAGATCTTGTCTATTCTTGCCATAAGGAGTGTTTTGGTTTGCGTTTCCCAAGATAGAAAAAATAGGATCAAGTCCATATCAAGTCCATACTTTAATGGACTTGATATGGACTTGATGCCTGCCAGGGCCGGTAAACACCCGGCCCAAAGCGGGAAGGGGACCGGGGCTTTGCCCGGAACCCTTTTCCTGCGTGCCGGCGGTGCACCAACACACAAGGGTCATTTCTTTTTCGCTTGATGGCTTCCCAATCGTTCCGCCTTGTGCCCTGCCGTGCCCGGGCCGTCCTACTGCTGCCCTTTCGGGCCATTTACCGCTCCCCTGTTCCCCGGCATGCCGCAAGGGGAAAGCACCGCCCCCTGCCGTTGTAATCTTGTACCGTATTGATAATAACCCAAAAAACGAAACCATGAAACCAGTGAACAGAAAGCAGTGCCACGGCTGCAGCGAAGGCCGGTCCCCGCAGTGTGTGGCGGGTGGTGCCGGGTCCCGGCCGGTGCGGTGGCAACCGGTGTTGCGAAAGGCCGGCTTGATCTTAACGGCGGTGAGCGGCGCCCTGCTCTCCTCTACCCTCTCCCTGCCCTGGTATGTACCGGCCCTGGCCACCCTGGCGGGACTCGGCGGCAGCATCCTCACCATTCTGAGCCAGCCCGATCCGCCTGCTGAAGGCTGTGGCCGTGCAGAAGGCGTATCGCTCCGGTAGAAAACATAGCGTGTTTACCTTTTATGTATAAGCATCTGGAAAACAGTCCTGCGCAGGCTGTGGATAAAAAGAGGAAGGCTTTGCAGTAGTTTGCTAAAAATTTTAGCTAAATTGAGGTTGCTTTTGGAGCCGATACATTGTAAAACACGAGAGGTATGTTATGAGCACTACGCATGAAAAAGGAGTCAAAGCCTACACCATCACCGAACTGGCCCGCCTCTACGGCATCAGTTTGAAGACACTGCGCACCTGGTTATCGCCCCACCAGGACCGGATCGGTCCGCGGCTGGGCCGGTACTACACGGTGCTGCAGGTTCGCCGGATTTTTGAATGCCTGGGGCAACCCGACAGTCTTGAATAAGCGCTTCGCCGCTTGCCTGCGAAACCACCATCAGTAAGTTGAGAGAGCCGCCCGGAAGGGGGGCTTTTTCGTTTGAGGGTTGGAGGTTTGTAGTTTGTGGTTTGTAGTTCGTCGGTCAGTTTTCAACCGATAAAATTCAACGCAATGTTCAACGCTCAATGTTCAATTTTCAAAGGAGAGAACTCACCATAAATAAATCACTTCACCCACGGGTTCAGTGCCTTATTACGCATGAATTAATCCGATTCTACCATCCGGAGCGATTCTCCTCCCCCGTTGGGGGAGGTGGGGAGGGGGCCTCAGCGCCTGTAGGCTCTTGCATTCTCAGCCGATAAAAAAGAATAGCCTCATGCAACCTGTCGTGTAGAATGTGGCTGGAAAGAAAGACTTCCCACACAATGAAGCATGCAACGTGTAACGAATGCCTGTTGTGAGTTGGCCGGGAAAAAGCAGCGGAGCCTTGTCATCCTGAGCTTGTCGAAGGATGCCTTTTCATTGAACTTTTATCTCTACCTTTTCTTTCCAAGAGAAAAGGTGGAAAACAAACTAACGCAAGGTTTGACTCCAATCAAAAGCCGCCTACAGTACAATCCAAAGATTCCTCCTTCGTCGGGATGACAGCGTGAGGCATTGCGTACACTGCCTCTCCGAAAATCGACATGGTTGTTAGTGTAATGTCTCTCCCTTGTCATGGCGAGGCACGAGCCATCTATGGACTGAACAAGAAGAAAAATGTCGTTGACTTACATCGCACTACATTTCCATTATAGCATTCACAGATCCCTCGGCTCTCGGGATGACAGGCAAAAGGCGGCATGACAGCTGGCAGGCCAATAATTGGAGAGACAGCGAACGAATTGAACCCTTGCCAATTAAACTTACAGCAGGAAGAAGCAGGCAACCTGCAAGCACACTGCCACTAATCATCAAGCCTTAAACATTAAACTACGAACGTTGAACATCGAACCTTAAACATCAAACTAAAAACTACAAACCACAAACTACAAACCGTAAACTTTCAACTTTCTCCCGGCACAGCAATTGCCCTTCTATCCCAAACCCCAGCCATGAAGAATCCTCCCGTTACGGAAGACAAAACCGCCCTCTTAATGGAAGTGCACCACCGCCTGTCGGAGGTGTACGGCCGCAACATCCGATATTTCCATGACCTGGACCCGCTGAGCGAGCTGGTCTCGGCCCTGCTCTCCCACCGCACCCGCAACAGCGCATCGGGACAGGCCTTTAAAAACCTTCGCCTGCTTTTCGGTACCTGGGAAGAAGTTCGTGATGCGCCTACCGCCCTGGTGGAAGAGGCCATTGCCCCCTGCACCTGGCCGGAGCAAAAAGCCCCCCGCATTCAGCAGGTATTGAAAGAAATCAGCAGCCGGAGGGGCAGCCTGTCGCTGGACTTTATTGGTGAGATGGACGTAGCCGATGCCCGTCACTGGCTGGAAAGCCTGCCCGGAGTAGGGCCCAAAACCAGCGCCGCCGTTATTTCGTTCAGCAACCTAAGAGGAAAGGCCCTGCCGGTAGACTCGCACCATTTCCGCGTGGTGGTGCGACTGGGCATTATCGATAAAAAAATCGGTGAAGGGAAATCGCACCGGGTACTGGAAGGCATGCTCCCGCCCGATTTTACCGCCCAGGAGGTGTACGACCACCACCAGGTGATCATGAAGCATGGCCAGCGGGTTTGTTTTCACAGCAGGCCCGATTGCGAGCATTGCGTGCTGCTGGATATTTGCCCGACAGGGAGGGTGAATGTGGAAACGAGGAAGGTTGACGGATGATGGATGACAGATGACGGGGAAGTTTGGGGTTTGTAGTTGGAGCATCTTTCGATGCAATCTGCTTTACAGGTGGTTAGGTGGGGATGGGAGTTATAAATTGTTAGTTATTGATTATTGGTTATTGGTTACACATCCTTCACTACTCACCACTGACTATTCACCACTGACCATTCGCCATTCACAATAAAAAAATGGCAGGCATTGCTGCCCGCCATTTGTATTCAAAAACAAAGACAAACGAGAAAGAAAGGTTGGTTGTTGGCTCGTAGCATAAAGCTCACAGCTCCCTCTACCGCACATCCCACCAAACACGGTCGGTGATGGCTTTCACTCCCGGGAAATTGCTGTTCCGGGTGATCTCGGTTTCAGGATAGAGCAGGCGTGCTGGAAGCGCATCGGAGCCCAATACGGAAGCTACGGATTTCACCAGGAAATCGGGGTAGCCGGTACGGCGCCATTCCGTCCAGGCTTCAAAACCCTGGAAACCGTTCAGCGCAAAATATTTCTGGGTGATGATGGCCTTTACCTGTCCGGCCAAATCGCCAGGCAATTGTGCCGCCGGTGCTGCACTTATATAGCCTTCATAGGCCGTGGCCGAAAGACCCAGGGCGTCGAAGCTGGCTTTGATGCCGGATTCGAACAGGGCTCTTACATTGCCCGTGCCCCAGCCTCTTGCTGCCGCTTCGGCCTGCAGGAAGTAGGACTCCGTTGCCGAGATCAGCTTCACCGGAGCGGCTGCCGCAACGGCACCGGTGGCTGCTACAAAACGGGCACCGGTGATGGGCGCCGGGAAGGTTGGCGCTACCGAAGGCTGCGTGTTGTAGCTACCCTGCGGAATGCCCACCACGTTGCCGGCGGTATTCACGGTATAAAAGGCTTTCAGGCGGGGATCGTTGTTGGCCGTATAGGCATTTATGGCCGTGTTGCTGGCCACCAGGTTCTGTGTACGACCCAGGCCTACGCCTTCGGCATACAGGGGATTCTGGTTACCCCCCAGGTTTTGGTAGCTGATGCTGGCATCTGCCGTCAGGAAAGCCGGGTTGCTTGCATAAAGCTCCTGGATGCCCTGCCGGGCTTTTTCCGGGGCCCCTTCGCTCAGGCGCAGGTAGGCCCGCAGCAACAGGGTGTTGCCAAAAGCTTTCCAGTTTGCCATGCCGCTGGCACCGCCGCCAAACAACAGGTCATCGGCAGCCGGATAGGTGGTGCTGGTACCGGCAAGGGCTACACCGCGTTTGGTCCATGCAAAGATGGAATCATAGACCTGCTCTTGCGGAGCGTAGGCCGGCGACAGCACCTTGTTGCCCTGCAGGGCATCGGTCAGGGGCACATCGCCAAAGGCATCGGTCAGCAACTGGAAGGCATAGGCTTTCTGGATCAGGGCAATGGCTACGTAGTTGGGATTGCGCGACTGCTCCAGGAGGCTGATGTCTTCCAGCGCATCGTTGTACAGGATCCCCCATACCCGGTCGAAGGAGGCCGGCTCGGGGTTGTACTGTTCAATGGTCTTGTACTGGGAAGACGTAGGGTTCTGCGCCCAGTACTGGGCATAGAGTCCGCCATACACCTGCAGGTTGTTACCCACGGCCATGGCAATGGCGGCCTGCGTAGAAGGCAGAACCAGGTTGTCCGTTGCCGTTATCGGGGCGTTCGGGTTTTCATTCACGTCCAGGTATTTGCGGCAACCGGTGGCAGCGAGGAGGGTTGCCCCTGCTGCTACTGCCAGGAAGGTATTTTTATAACGTAGTTTCATTTCTTGCGTATTGATTGGGTGAGTGGTGAGTCGTGAGTGGTGAGTAAAGAAAGATCTCACTCACCATTGACCATTGACCACTCACGGTTCTTAGAATGTCAGTTTCAGGTTCACACCATAGTTGCGTACCGAAGGCTGGGCGGTAAAGTCGAAGCCCTGGGTATTGCCGGCACCGGCCGAGTTTACCTCGGGGTCCACATAACGGTTTTCCTTTGCTGTTTTGATCCACAGGTTGTTGCCAAACAGGCTCAGTGAAGCGTTGCCAAACGGTGTCCGCTCCAGCAGGCGCTTGGGCAGGTTGTAGGTCAGGTTAGCCTCCCGCAGCTTGATGTACGAAGCGTCCAGCACATTCTGCCCGTCAACAATGCTTGGGTAATAATCCTGCGGCGTAAACTTCACTGAAGTGTTCTCTACGTATTTACCGGATGTTGGATCCAGGTAAACAGAGTTGGGGAAAACATAGCCGGCACGGTCACCTTCTGCCGTTTCAGCAGAGGTGCCCACAAAGGCCAGAATGTCCTTGGTGCGGGAATAAAACTTGCCGCCTTGCTTGGTATCGAACAGGAGGCCCAGGGAGAAGCCCTTGAAATTGATGTTGGTTCCCAGGGAAGCCTGGAAGTCGGGGTTGTAGGTGCCCAGGTAAACGGCGGTAGGCGTCAACTGCGGCAGACCCGTGGTACGGCTTACCATCACACGACCGGCTTCGTCGCGTTGCAGGTCGCGGGCATAAAAGTTACCGTAAGGACGGCCATTGGCTGCCACGATGCTCATGCCGCTAAAGCCACCCAGTACAATCTGGTCCACATCCAGCCCCGATACTTCGTTGCGGTTGCGGGTATAGGTACCATACAGTTCCCAAGTAAGGTTGGAAGTCCGTACTGGTGTACCGCGAAGCGCCAGCTCCACCCCTTTGTTCTTTACCAGGCCCGCATTGGTTACCCGGGAGGTAAAGCCCGAAGAAGCGGCAATGGGTACGGCCAGGATCTGGTTCTCCGAATTGTTCTGGTAGTACGAAAGGTCCAGGGTCAGGCGGTTGCGCAGGAAGGAAAGTTCAGCACCCACTTCGTAAGCGGTGGTGATCTCCGGCTTCAGTGTAGCGCTGCCGATCTGGTTGCCAAGTGTATATCCCGGTACATTGTTGAAAGGGAATACGGTAGAACCAAAGCCACCGTTGATGGTGGTTTTGCCGTAATAAGACTCTAGCAGGTAAGGATCGGCATCGTTCCCCACACGGGCCCAGCTTGTGCGCAGCTTACCATATTGCAGCCAGTCGCGTACCGAAGAATTCTTCAGCAGCTCGGTGAATACAAATGAAGCGCTGACACTGGGATAAAAGAATGAATTGTTCGCTTCCGGCAGGGTTGACGACCAGTCGTTACGGGCCGTAGCTCCCAGGAACAGGAAGTTGCGGTACGACACGTTAAAGTCGGCGTACACACCCACCAGCCTCCGGTTGGAAATGCTGTTGTTGCTCACCACCGGGCCGTTACTGTTGGCCAGGTTGTAAAAGTCGGGGATCACCAGGCCACCGGCGGCGTTGGTAGAAGCCTCCAGAGTGTTCACGGTACGCTGGCGTACGTTATGACCCAGCAACAGGCTGGTGTTCCAGTCGGAGCCAAACTTTTTGGTAGTGGTTACCATCAGGTCGTTGGTGATGTCGCTGATGTTGTAGTTGACTTCGGCATAACGGCCCTGCGAGGTGCGGATCACACCGTCGTATTCGCCAGTGTTGTCCAGCGGCGACAGGTTGTATTTGGGCGAGGTCTCCACGCGGCGGTCGGCATAGATATCACCCCCAAGGCGGTTGGTGATGCTCAGCCACTCGGCCGGCTTGTAGGTGATGGAAAAATTTCCCAGCACCCGGTCAACCGTGTTCCGGTTGTTGTAGGCCCGCAGCACATAATATGGGTTGATGGTGTAGGCACCGTAATAACCGTAGGCTTCGTTGCCTTCGGCATCAAACACGCCACCAATGCTGTAATAGGGATTGTTCAGGTCCTTCATATCGGTCAGCGGAATGTTACGGGGCGTTTGCAGCACGTTGTTGTAAACGGAGCCGCCGCCCTGTCCGCCGCCTACCAGGTTGCTGTTGATGCGGGAGTAGTTTACAGAAACCGAGGTGGTGATGTTGTTGGACAGTTGCGAACTACCGTTGAAGCGTACCCCGTGACGGTTGTATTTATCGCGGTCCGTAGGCATAATGCCGTTGGAGTTCAGCGCATTCAAAGAAAGGAAGTAGGATGACTTCTCATTGCCGCCGGAAAGAGAAAGGTTGTTGTTGAAGGCCGTTCCGGTTTCAAAGAAATCACGCACATTGTTTTTGACGGCGCTGTAGGGACGCTCCAGGCGAACACCGTTGATGGACTGTCCCCAGGGACGCACTACACCATCAAAGCGGGGACCCCAGCTCCAGTTTTCTTTTGGATCGATCACGCTGTTGTCGTAGCCCTGTCCGTATTCGTTTTGAAAGTCGGGCAGTTTCAGGATGCTGGAAAAGGTCACGCCGGAAGAAAAGGTCACGCTGTTCTTGCGATTCGCATTGCCTTTACCTGACTTCGTGGTGATGATCAGCGCTCCGTTAGACGCCCGGCTTCCGTACAGCGCCGTGGCACCGGGGCCTTTCAGCACGGTAACGCTTTCAATGTCGTCGGGGTTGATGTCGTTGCCGCGGTTACCAAAGTCCACACTCGACAGGGTGCTGCCACCTCCCAGGATGCTGGAGTTGTCGATGGGAATCCCATCCACCACGATCAGCGCCTGGTTGGAACCGGTGATAGAAGAACCGCCGCGGATCACCACACGGGAAGAGGATCCCGGTGCACCGGCGGTAGAGGTAATGTTCACACCCGATACCTTTCCCTGCAGGGCGTTGAGGGCACTGTTGCTCTGGCCTTTGGTCAGATCGGCAGCGCTGACCGTGGGTGCCGAATAGCCCAGTCCGCGTTTTTCGCGGCGGATGCCCTGGGCGGTGGTTACCACCACTTCGGCCATCTGGGCCTCGGCATTGGACAGCACAATAGCGCCGGCAGCATCGGCGGCTACGGTTTGTTCCTGAAAGCCGGTAGCCGTCACCGTTAGGCGGGCAT
Source organism: Flavisolibacter longurius (assembly GCA_014163555.1). GTDB lineage: Bacteria > Bacteroidota > Bacteroidia > Chitinophagales > Chitinophagaceae > Flavisolibacter. Next base: position 70,654 of record JACJGO010000027.1, on the reverse strand, counting down.
TGGCGCCTACAGAAATGGTAAAGGCGCCTTTTTCATCGGCCCTTACCGCTTTGCCGGTACCGGCTTCGGTAACCGTGGCATAGGGTACAGGAACACCCTGTGGGTCCCGTACCACACCGGTAACGGTGCGGGCCTGGCCAAATGCCAATGCGTTAACGAGCAGCAGCATGGCCAGAAATGAAGTCATTTTTTTCATGTTCTCGTTCAATTTGTTTTAGGTAAAATGAAAAATGCTCCCTGCTCCTCCGGACGTTTCCCGGTGGGCGGCAGATCGCTGGAAAGGGATTTATGCAGTGAGAAAAATCCAATAACCGACCCACCACCAACTGTGTAGCCACAACCGGTTTGCCTACCAAAATCACGTTCAAAGCAGAAGGGGAGACCGAACCGCAGCAGGGCGGTTCTGTGCCTATAAAGTAACTACGAAATCGGGGGCAGGCTTCTATGCGATTTACCCGTTTGCCACATCCTCTTCCCGAAATCAGGAAAACGCTTCCTGAAACCGTATATCCGACCGATGGATGACAATCGGGGCTATCCTGACCGGCAAAGGCCCCGGCTGAACGGCGATTCCGTAGCATTGGCCGTTTTTCATTAGAAAAGGTCGGGATATGTGAAATGATTGATAAACGTTGTTTGAACAACTATCTGAAAGCCTTACCGGGTGTAACTTTCAGCTTACGAAGGGAGTTTACCAGTATGCAATGGAAGGAAGGAAAAGAAGAGGTCCGGATCGTACCTCCTACAGATTTTTACCCCAAAAAAATGATCCTGAAGCAAGGCGCGAAGAACTATCTCCTGGATACAAAGGAGATTGTTTACTGCTACTCGCGGAACAAGGTGGTGTACATTGTTGACGCCAATAACCAGAAGTATGTTTCAGATAAAAGCCTGCTGCGGCTGGAAACGGAACTGGACCCTCGCAGTTTTTTTAAGGCCAACCGCACACAGATCATCAATTTCCATTACATCCGGTCGTTTGTGGCACATGAGCGGAGCAAGATGAAGGTGGAAATGAAGGCACTTACCAAAGACCAGTCGGTGGTGATCAGCCAGACGAGGGTGAATGCCTTCCGGCAGTGGATTTATCAGCAGTTGTGAGTGGTGAGTGCTTAGAAAGCATTGCTGTTTTACGTATTGTTAGCTAGCAGTGGTTGACGCCTGACAATAAAGAATCTTATAGCCTTTGATGATGAAGTCAGTTTGGGAATGAGGGAAAACGTTTTTCTGCAATTACATTTTAAAGTATGGGAATGGCGGCGATTGTACCGTCTCTTGTTGCTAATCCCGAAGAATGAGGGTTTGGTTTTCTGTGCTCTTTCTTGCTATTGTAAGATGCCTCATAGTTTGCTCTTCTCTTCTCATTGGTTCACAGATGGCTCGTTCCCTCTATGATAGATTAGATACTTTTCGTTAACCACCTCTTTGATTGTTGGAGTGCCGGCTATCATTCGTCTCTTGCTTGTCATCCCGAGAGCCGAGGGATCTATGGATTGTAGTATAAGCGGACTTTAATCGCGGCAAACCCTACGTTAGTTTGCTTTCCACCTTTTCTCTTGGAAAGAAAAGGTGGAGCCAAAAGTTCAAGGAAAAGGCAACTGCTCCGCTGCCTTTTCCAAGCCGGCACACAACAGGCATGCATTACAGGTTGCTTGTCACTCTATTGGCACAGTCTTTCTTTTCAGCCACATTCTACACGACAGGTTGCATGAGGTTATTCTTATTACTGGCTTTTGAAGTAAGCTACTGCAGGCGCTGAGGCCCCCTCCCTACCTCCCCCAACGGGGGAGGAGAATCGCTCCGGATGGTAGAAATGGATTAATTCATGCGTAATAAGGCGCTCAACCCGTGGGTGAAGGCATGCAATGATGTTGGGTTTTCTTCCCTGAAAATTGAACATTGCGTGTTGATCATTGATTATTGCTCCTTGAATGTAACCACTGAAAACAGCCCAACGAACATCGAACCTAGAACAACAACCGTCAAACCACTAACTACGAACTACAAACTACAAACCTTAATCTCTTAATCCTAACCTCTAAACTATTCTTTCAATTTATTCAACTGCTCGTGCACATAGCGGAGTGAGGTGGCCAGGGTTTTGGCTTTTGGTTTGGCGGAGAGTTCAAGGCTGTCGAGCAGGAACCGCAGGTGATCCAGCTCGCTTTGCTTTTTTACTTCGGCCCCACCCCTGCTCCAAGCGGTTTCAATCGCTTCACTGACGGCTTCTTTTTTTATGTTGCCACCAGGCTCCATACAAAGTTTCGTGAGCAGTACATGGGCTTCGTTCAGCAGGTGCCAGAACTCCAGGTTCCGCTCTTCACCATCGCCGATCCGCAGCACGGTATCCATCCAGGTGTAGGCCTGTTTTAGTTTGGGCAGGGAATAATTATCCAGGGAAGCCCCTCCCCACTGAAAGGTTGTACTGTCTTTGATCAGCATCAAAAGGCTTTCGATCTGCAGCCAGTTACACAAGGGATAAAGAATATTCCCGTTGTTGTTTTTGGCAATCAGGAAGGCCTCGTGGTAACTCCCGGCCGCCTGCTGCAGGGCTTTTACCCGCTTTGTTTTTACTGTAGATTTCTGCGAAAGGGTTTTGTACGCTGATCCCAGCAGGGCGTAACGCCGGCTGGTGGGGCCCACCACTTTCAGCATTTCAAAATCATCGATCACGGCCTGCAACTGGTCCTCGGTAACGGCATCGGCTGTCCGTAATTGTTTGTTGCGCAGAATGCAAAGGCGTTCCAGGGAATCCACGGAAAAATTGGCCTCTTCGTATTGGCGCAAGCGGAGAAGTTTTTCAATGGCTTTTTCTTTTTCGTTCAGCGCCGTGTAGATCTGTGCTTCCCGCTCGGTCAGCGATCCATCACGAAGACCGCTCCTGTCGATGGCTTTTTCCATGTCAGTCAACTCCCGCAGGATGGACCCCTTTTCATAGCGGCCGCTTTCCACTTTGTTGGCCAGGTTGGCCAGGTCTACTTCTATCTCCATCGGCAGTACATAATTCTTCTGCGACCGCCCGGCCGGGGCATAGGACCTGAACGAATAAAACTGGTCGCCATAACACTGGTACGCCCCCCAGGTATTGGTATCCGGGAAATCGCTGTAGCAGCGGCTGCGGGCTTCCCGTACCGCTTCGCCAAAGGGCACACCGGCAAACATCTGGTTGTAAAAGGTTTGCGCAAACAGGAGGGCGGCACCATCGTGCACGGCCCAGCCGGCGGCAATCACGGCCTTCACACCCATTTGAATCAACTGCACGCCGATGTTGGCGGCCAGTTTGTAGTACTGCTGCGACTTCCGCTCCGACTCCTCATCCACATGGCCCAGGTGGCAGCAATTGACAAATACAAATTCCGGCACCTGGCTCATTTGATCGATCTCTTTGGTGGAAAGGAACATGCCGTTGCCGATAAGCATGCCGGCCTGTTCGGGATTTTCAGGATCAAAATCGCCATGCCCCGCCAGGTGAATGATCTTGTATTCGTCCTGGAAGAGGGCCTGTACAATCGCAGGAAAATCTTCATTGATCCGTTCTTCCACGCTATAACCCTGTTCTTTCACCAGCGCTGCCACGGCTTCAGCTTCCATCACAGCACCGGGTAACTGCGAGGCATAGTCGTAAAGATTCGGGTCGCCAATTACCAGCGCATTGTTTTTGTAGGAGCGGTTTACCTGGGTGCGGTACTCGCTGGTGGCCAGTTGACGGATCATACCGGCGCTAACGCAAAGCGGCTTGGCCTGCGTGGCCATGTCCTGCAGCAGTTCCCAGGGAAAGGCGGCCGAATGGGTGTCCAGCTTCCATACCGTATGGTTCTGGCTTCGCACCGCGTCTTTAAAATCGTTGGGGATCAGGAGCTCAAAAATGGTTTTGGCTAACTGTGGCGACCATTCGTTTTTCTTTGAAGCCTGGTCGATAAAATGCTGGATCAGTTTGGGATTGGAATTCAGGTTGCGAAGCTCTTCCCGGGCAGCACCCGTGGAGGCGCTGAACTTTAAGATATGGTGGGGCTTGCGCTCCACGATAGAAACCGAGATGCGTTGCCACCAGTCCTGCTGTTCGTCCAGCGGTACCCGCTTGCGAATGCCAAAGAGTTTTTTGATCCCGTTGCGGGAGAGTACAATATTCAGGCGGCTATCGGCCTCCAGTTTTTTTACCGTATAAAACGCCTGCAGGGCCCTGTCTTCGTAGAGCTCCACAAACTCGATATGACTGATCGTTTTGACCAGGGGGTTGTTCAGCCGCAGTACGCCTTCGTTGGCTTTCTGCACACCCAGGATAATGGACTTGATGGAATTTTCGATACTAAGTCCGCCATAGCCGGCGCCCACGATCACTGTTGACAGGCCTATGCCTTTGCGGAAAAGGTCCGCAAAGGCCTGCGGGTTGATCTGCTCAAACTCCCGCAATTCCAGCAGGTAGCGGCTAATCCCCTGGGCTATGCTTTGTTCGAGCTTATAGCCGTTCAGTTCCCCGGGTTCGCCCAGCCCCACCACTATCGCTCCTTTGGGACAGGTTTGGTACGACAGGAGCACTTCGTTGGTGCCTTCTCTTCCCGGGTAGAGGTTGAGAGCATGTTTTTCGCGGAGCACCCCGCCAAAGTTCATATCCAGTACACCCTCGGCACCCAGGATCCCATCGCGGTAAAAATGCCCAACCACCAGGGGATAGCGGGCATCCCGCAGGTCGCCGTTGCTCATGCTGATGCGGACAGGTGCCAGCTCTTCTTTTTCTTCCCGGAAAGCCGGGATGCCCAAAACAACAGACTCGATGTTGCGTGGTGTGACGGGCACCACTTCGTAGCGGGGTTTGTCCACCAGCCGGGTACCGCGTTGCCCCAGGGGTGGCGGTACCTGTCGCAAGCGGGCCGTTTGTCCTGTTTTCAGGAGATCGCGAAAGGCAGGGAAAAGGGTTTCGTCGTTGGCCAATTCGCCATGGATGGTGGTGCTGTAATACACCGCCTTGTTTTCCGTAAACACCGGTAATATGCCCGAGGCCCAGGTAACGCTGCCATCGCCTTCGGCCGTGCTTTTGAATACCAGGTTCCCGCCTCTCCCCCCCGATTCAATGGCATAGGTGGCGGTGGTGACATCGCTATGTCCTGCCACGTAAATAATGTTGCGGAAATCATCCCTGCCCAGCGAACTGTTGATCCGGTCGCGGAAGCGGCGAAAGTTTTTCAGGATGGTTTCGGAAGGTTCCGCACCCAGCCCGTTGGCCTGTTTTACCAGGCTGCGCCAGGTTTCGGCGTTGCCAAAATCGTGGGGCGTGGTAGTAAGCGGAAGGAGGTTGTAAAGGCCCGGGCAGGCACCAAAGACCTCCAGCAGCTCTTTTTTGCCGTGTTTCAGGTCCAGGATACTCAACTTGGTAATATTGCCCCCACGGCCGACAAGGGTTTCCGGGATCAGGTAGGAACCGCCCAGGGGACAGCCGAGGAAAAGGGCCCGGAAGCCGGGAGAGGCATTTAGTGCCGGCCATTGCCGGTTCAGGATCATGAATTCGCGAAACAAGACCCCGCCCATACTGTGGGCCAGTACATGAATGGGCTGCCCGTTGGGAAGAAGGGTTTCTACCAGGGCATCCAGGTCTTTGGCGGTTTCGCTCAGGTCTTTCCGCCAGTCGTAGGCGTAAGCAATCACATCGTAGCCCGCTTCGGTGAGATGGCGGGCCAGCTTGCGGTAGCCACTGCCCATGAGCGAAGGGGCGGTAATGTTGGGGGTGTTGATGGCCAGTTGCAGGAGGTCGCCTTTGACAAAGCGCCAGAAATCCACCCAAATGCGGTCATCATCCCGGTAAAGATTGGAGCCCATGATGCCGGGCATGATGATGGCGATGGGTTTTTTGCCGCTCACCTCCCGGTTCATCTTTACTTCCGAAACCACGAAAGGCAGGGCGGCGTTGCGGTTGGCTTCGGCAATATCGGCGGCTTCCAGTGGCTCGAAGCCGGGAATGGCTTCGGTTGTGCTTTGCAGGGCCCGGGCAATAGCGGATTGCGAGGCCTTGCTTTTAAAATACTTTACGTGATCGGTTCCCTGCTCGTCGTCGAGGTAAAACTGAACGGCCTTGCTGCGGGGTGTTCCAAAATACATCGACCAGGTATCCACTACCAGGTCGTTCTTCCGGCGGAAATACAGTTTGGTCAGGATCACCAGGAGGGCCTTGAGCTCGAGGTGCAGTTTGCAGTTGCCGGCAATCACTGTCAGCGGGGCTTCAATGACGTTAGCTGGGTTGTTCAGCATTTTAATGAAGGGTGATTCGGGCGACATGGCTTCGAGCCCTGGCAAAACCGTAACATCGGCACGGCTGGAAGCCACCTGCGAGAGGAGAGCTTTTACTCCCATGTACACGGGATTGGCGCTAGCACCGGTGCCGACGCCTACCAGGTTGAGCAGGGTATTGAGGTAATGATCCAGCCGGTCGGCCAGCAAAGAGGTTCCCATGGACGGACTGGCTACGCGGATGAATTTCTCCACCCGGATATTTTTTGTCCGGGCCAGCCCGTTGATGGCTTCCATCGTTTCAAGGTCGGTGGTGCGGTCCTGCATCAGCGCCAGTTCGGTTTCACTGAAGCCAATGGTGCTGTTGCCGGCAGAAGCCCTTGCCAGCAGGTCGCCTACCAGTCCGCCGCGGCTATGGGTGATCAGGTGAAGAGTACTGTTGGAAGGCAGCAGTTCGAGCAGTTGCCTTGTGTTTTGCAGGGGTGATTCGGTCAGGGTTTTGTGCTCAAAGGCCAGGATGTTTTCACCGTAGGCATCGGTGATGGTCTTCCATAAGCCATGATCGGGTTTGTCGAGCAGGCCACCAAAGGCACCGGTAGCATTGGAGTTGGTGCCGTGGATGAGGAGCAGAAAGGGTTTTGCCAGGTCGGGAAAAACATCTGCGGTGCGTTTGCGAAAAAGGGCATCCAGCAGGTAAAGACCGGGCTGGGGCTGCACTTTTTCTTCCAGTCGCCGGGCAATCTGCTGCACAGCTGCCCCCACTATATTTTTTTTGGGCTTGAACAGGGAGATCATGTTAATGGCAAGGTCCTGCAGCACACCGCGTTCGGTGGAAGCCTGCAAAACGCCGGGCACTTCCAGCACATCCTCATCCAGCCCCCGGTTCAGGGGAATGTTGAAGATTTCGTGAAACTCCTGCGCATTGCCGATCCAGGTGGTTTCGTCCTCAAACCGGATCTCCACGATATCGCCGTTGTCGGTGATCTCCAGTTCGTGCCGCGCCGACAGGCTGCGGCTGTTGCTGACCATCACAGATTTTGCTAAGGTGAAGTTTTGAAACTCTTCGAAGTCGGTTGTGAACAGGGCCTGGGTGTCGTTGGCAGGATGAAGACTGCCGTTCACGATGAGTTTTTTTGCCATGAATTGTTTTTCTTATGGTGAAAAGGATGATACCTGACGTTTAGGGGTACACGAAAACGCAGCTTTCTGGTGGGTGGAAGGATCTGACTTAAAAAAACTTGTTCAGAGGGCCGAGCGGCGTCACCGTTTACAGGATCGTGCAGGAGAAGACACGGTTCATTCGCACAGGTGTGATGCCTGTTTCAATATTAGTCTGAATTCAGAACTCCTGCAAGCTTTCGGAAATCTTTTTATCAACAGGTAGCGCATCAACAGACTCCCAGTTATTCTTCATAGCCGAAAACAAAAAAACCGGCTAACCCTTTCTCACGAATGGGCAGCCGGTCCTCTTGCTCTTTTGAAAAATTATTTCCCTGCTGTTACCAGGGCCGGGTTATACAGTTTGCCATGCAGTTCCCTGAGCCTGGCCTCCGGAATCTTGATCACCTTCCGGTCGTAGGTCATCAGGCCATTGGTTTCAATTTCTACGTCGGTGGTTTGCGTGTACACGGCTGCTGACAGTCCTTTTTCGATCAGGTGTGGCATACGGTTGATAAATTCTGCGTAGCGCTTTTCCAGTTCTTCCTTGTTCTTGAAGCTTTGATAACCCCAGTTGTTTTTGTCCTGCCAGGTATGGTTTTCCACCGGCAGGCCCAGTCCGCCAAATTCGCCCAGCACCAGGATGCGGCCCTTGCCAAACAGCTCCGGATCGGGCATGGCAGGATCGGGATAGTTGTGCAAATCGATCATGTGTCCTGTATTTTCAAAATTGCCACCACTGGCCGAATTTACCAGACGGGAAGGATCCTGCTTTGCCGTCCATTCCGTAATTTCTTTTGTTTTAAACTGTCCCCAGGCTTCATTAAAAGGAACCCATACCACGATGCTTGGGAAGTTATGGAAGTCGGTCATGATCTCCTGCCATTCGGTGCGAAAGATCTGCTCCGATTCGGCTGTGCGGTCCTTTTCGCTGGCGGTACCGTACACACCGGGGCGGCTTTCCCAGCGGTTGCCCATGTCGCCGCTGGGCATGTCCTGCCAAACCAGGATGCCCAACTTGTCGCAGTGGGTGTACCAGCGGGCCGGCTCCACTTTTACATGCTTCCGAATCATGTTGAAGCCCATTTCCTTGGTCTTTTCAATATCAAACTTCAGGGCTTCGTCTGTAGGGGCGGTGTACAGGCCATCGGGCCACCAGCCCTGGTCGAGTGGACCATATTGGAAAACAAATTCATTATTAAGTAGCATACGCTGTATACCTGCCCTGTCGGGTGCCATGGAAATTTTGCGCATGGCGAAATAGGACTTCACTTCATCTACAACCTTACCGTTACGGACAACCGTAAACGTGAGATCGTAAAGAAAGGGACTGGCCGGCGTCCACCGTTTGGCATTGGCTATGGGCAGGGATGTTTTGCTGTTTCCATCAACGGTTTGTTCGGCCACCTTGGTGGTACCGTCCCAAGCGGTGATTCTAATCCTGTCACCCGGCCTGGCTCCTTCCATGCTGGCTTCCGTATGCACAACACCTGCATCCAGGTCAGGTGTTTGTATGGTAGCAGTAATGTAGGTTGTCGGCACGGCCTCCAGCCACACTGTTTGCCAGATGCCTGTTACCGGTGTGTACCAGATGGCGTGCGGATTTTTAATCTGCTTGCCACGGGGCTGTGGGCCGCTATCCGAAGGATCCCATACCCGCACGGCAATGTCCTGGCTGGCGCCTTTTTTCAATGCACTGGTAATGTCAAAGGAAAAAGGATCATACCCACCTTTGTGCTCTCCTACCTGTTTGCCGTTGACAAACACGGTGCACTGCCAATCAACCGCACCAAAATGCAGGAGTATCCTTTTCCCCCGTGTGTCCGGCACCGTTACCGTTCGCTTGTACCAGAGCAGGCTGTCTTTTCCCACGGTTTTGCCCACACCGGATAAAGACGATTCCACGGCAAAGGGCACAAGGATGGTTCCCTGGGTTTGGGCCGGAATGGTTTCTGCTGATTTTGGCAGGATGGCGTATTGCCAAAGGCCATTCAGATTGGACCAGTTGCTGCGCACCATGTGCGGACGGGGATATTCGGGTAAAGGGGCCGCAGTATTCAGTTTTTCGGCCCAGTGTGAAGCGATCTTTCCCGGAACCGGTTTCCAGGCCTGCTGGGCAAAGGTGGTTTGAAAAAAGAGAAAAGCGGAAACAAAAAGAATAACGTGACGTTTCATAGCATCTTTCAGTTAAAAGAAAATAGAAGGGTTAAAAAAGAACCGGGGTTACCGGCCGCATGAAAGTAAAACAAAAATTTTCGGGGTGAATGGTGAGTTGTGAATGGTCAGTGTTGAGTGGGTCATTTCAAGGGTACTGACCCTGCAGGAAAGACAGTTGAATATGGTCCTTGTAAAAAGACGCAAGTGGGATAAATGAAGGCTACTGTGCTTACAGCGTCTTCACTTATTCCATTTCTTTCCAGGCAGCGGCTTCTTTTTTAATGGCCCGCCAGTGCCAGATGATCAGTATCGTAAAAAGGGTGAGAAGCATGGTGCTTTGTTTTGCTCTTTTGACAACCGGTAGCGCCCATTCGTTTCAGTGGAGGGAGCAGTTTTGCAAAATTTTAAAACTGTCTATCCATAAAAAAATACAGAATGCTGCGCTGAAGATTGGTGCCGGGATAAAAAATTCTTTCCCAACTATTTACAAAGAGCTTTCGCGGAAGAAGCCGCTAAGAGGATACGCTTACATCCTCATGTTTTTTTAAACTAAATAAGCGGCAGAATGTTAAGATATGTTATAAGCTTGCGCAAAACAGGGTCGTTTTTGTTAAAAGGTTTTTGAATCCTCTTACTTTTGCGCAGCATTGGAGCCTTAAGCCGACGAAGCATGGGATTACGGAAAAAAATTTCTTTACTGACGCTTAGCCTGGTATTGTTGACGCTGCCTGCATTGGCAGGGGTCGCCAGTTCTGTATCGGCATCCACAAGTCCCCAACGGATTTTTTCTAAAAAAGCTTCTAATACCGTATCCACTTCCAAATTTCTTTTTCTTTTTGGCAACATTCATGTTACTGTAGCCGACTTTCCTGCTTTTGAAACGGAGGAAGTGGTGGTGCCGAAAATTTGCAAGCAGAAAAAAAAGTACAAACGAATCCTGCCGGGTTCTTCTACCCTGCGGCAACCGGTCCGGGATATCGACATCATTCCGCAGAATATTTACATTAAGGAAACCTACAGCAAACCTTTTTTCATTTCTCCCCTTCACCGGTTCCTCTTCCGGCTGACCCCTTTTTAATCGGTTTTCACGATTTCTCTATTTACAGCTAATCATTACCGTGGTTGACTGTACCATTTTGCTGCGGCTACACCGCATGCACTCTTATTTTTCTTTTCATCAGCAATCAGCAAGACAAAAAAACCGATACATATGAGACTTTATTGGACAGCCGTTGTGGCCGCCTCCGTTGTTATGGCCGGATGCGCCAGCAACGCCACAGAAAATGAGACCCCTGCCGTTACCGAAGTTCCTGTTATCAAATTAGCACAAACCGACACCGCCTTTCACCTGGATTATGTAGCGGATATCCAGGCCGTAAAAAATGTAGAGATCCGCGCCAAAACCAATGGCTTCCTGGAAAAAATTTACGTGGACGAAGGAAGCCCCGTGCGTAAAGGCCAGGTGCTTTTCCAGCTCAGCAACCAGGAACTTTTCAATGAACTGAACAAGGCCAAAGCCAGTGTGCAAAGCGCCAAAGCCGCCGCTAAAATTGCAGAACTGGAAATGGAAAGAGTGAAAGTTCTGGTGGAGAAAAAAGTTATCGCCAAATCGGAACTGGACCTGGCGGCAGCCCGCCTGGACGATGCCAATGCACGGATTGCACAGGCTACCGCCGAAGTGGCCGATGCCCAAACCAAGATTAGTTATCTCTCTATCCGCTCACCGTTTAACGGCGTGATTGACCGCATCCCGATGAAGTCAGGAAGCCTGATCACGGACGGCACCTTACTCACCACCCTCTCCGATTACAACCATATGTATGCTTACTTCAACGTGTCGGAAAACGAATACCTGCAACACAAAAAAGCCACCAGCGAACGGCTGAAAGCCAATGGTGCCGCAGCACTGGTGCTTTCTGACGGTACCCCTTACCCGCACAAGGGACTGATTGAAACCCAGGAAGCCGAGTTCTCCGATAACACGGGCTCCATTGCCTTCCGGGCAAAGTTCCCGAATCCGGAAGCCATGCTAAAACACGGTTCTTCGGGCAAGGTGCAACTGATCACGGCCCTGGAGCAAAAGCTGCTGGTGCCGCAAAAAGCTGTGCTGGAGATCCAGGACAAAAGCTTTGTGTTTGTGTTGGGCGCCGACAATACGGTAAAGATGAAAAGCTTTACCCCCAACCTGCGCATTGCCGATTATTTCGTGGTGGAAGACGGCCTGCAACCGGGTGATGTGATCGTGTACGAAGGCGTTCAGAACATCCGCGACGGAGCGCCTGTCAAGCCCCGCTTCCAGGAAGGAAAGCTGATGGCAGCCAATTAAACAGTTTCACCTGTAACACGGCGTGGACAAAGCCTGCCGGCATGTAGCGCCGGCAGAAAGGCTGCTGCTTGTCAGCGCCTGTTGCCTCCCCATTCCGGAAAGCAGGTATGGTGATGCGTTATGCCCCTTTCTCACGTGCTTTCAACAAACATTTTTCAACACCACATGTGACCTGAACTATCGGTCACAAAAGAAAATCTTTTGAGATGGTAGAAACCTTTATCCGGCGGCCGGTGCTTTCACTGGTAATAACGCTGATTATAACCTTGCTGGGTGTACTGGCTCTTTTCAAGCTGCCCATTACCCAGTTTCCCGACATTGTGCCACCTTCAGTGGTGGTAACGGCTACATACAACGGCGCCAATGCCGATGTGTGTGCCAAGGCTGTGGCTACGCCGCTCGAAAGAGCCATTAATGGTGTGCCCGGCATGACCTATATGAACTCCGTGAGCTCCAACAACGGGGTGACCTTAATACAGGTGTTCTTTGCCGTGGGCACTGATCCTGACCAGGCGGCGGTGAACGTGCAAAACCGCGTGACAACTGTACTGGATGAATTACCCGAAGAAGTCATCAAAGCCGGTGTAACCACCGAGAAGGAGGTGAACAGCATGCTCCTTTACCTGAACGTACTCAGTACGGATACGAGCATGAACGAGGAGTTCATTTACAATTTTGCCGACATCAACGTGCTGCAGGAATTAAAGCGGATCGATGGGGTAGGCTTTGTGGATATCATGGGTGCCCGTGACTACTCTATGCGGGTATGGTTGAAGCCCGACCGCATGCTGGCTTATAATCTTTCCTCCGAAGAAGTGATCAATGCCCTGCGGGCCCAGAACATTGAGGCTGCACCCGGTGTGGCCGGTGAAAACTCGGGCAAGGACAAACAGGTGAAACAATATGTACTGAAGTATACCGGCAAGTTCAATACGCCGGAAGATTATCAAAACGTGGTGTTGAAAGCAGAAGTCGATGGCGGCCTCGTTCGGCTGAAAGATATTGCCGATGTAGAATTTGGAACCATGAGCTACGACATGGTTTCCAAAACCGATGGCCGCCCTTCGGCTTCGATCATGGTGAAGCAACGCCCCGGCTCCAACGCCAAGGAAGTGATCGATAACATCAAAACAAAAATGGCGGAGCTGAAAGAAACTAGCTTTCCGCCGGGCATGGACTACAACTACGCCTATGATGTTTCCCGCTTCCTCGATGCCAGTATTGATTCGGTGCTGCATACGCTGATCGAAGCCTTTATCCTGGTGTTTATCGTGATCTTTCTTTTCCTGCAGGATTTTCGCTCCACGCTGATTCCGGCCCTGGCTGTGCCGGTGGCTCTTATTGGGACACTGGCTTTCCTGCTGGCATTGGGTTTTTCCATTAACATCCTCACCCTGTTTGCCCTGGTGCTTGCCATTGGAATTGTGGTGGACAATGCCATTGTGGTGGTGGAAGCCGTGCATGTAAAGATGACCACGCAACGCATGAATGCCATGGATGCCACCGTTGCCGCCATGAAAGAGATCAGCGGGGCTATCCTAGCCATTACGCTGGTGATGTCGGCGGTGTTTGTGCCGGTGGCATTTCTCTCCGGACCGGTGGGTGTTTTCTACCGGCAGTTCTCGCTAACACTTGCCATCTCTATTGTTATCTCCGGTATCAACGCCCTGACGTTAACGCCTGCGCTTTGTGCCCTGCTGCTGAAACACGAACACGGACCGAAAAAGAAAACAAGCTGGCTGGATAAATTTTTCTCTGGCTTCAACAAACGCTACGATGCTACCGAACGCAAATTTGGTTCACTGGTAGGAAGGATTGTCGTACGTAAACCGGTTACCATTGCGATGCTGTTGTTCTTCCTGGTAGGTACCTGGGGTGCCAGTGCCATTCTGCCGACAGGCTTTATCCCTACTGAAGACCAGGGCATGATCTACGTAAACGTGACCACGCCGGCCGGTTCTACGGTAGAGCGGACAGAGAAAGTGCTGGACGAGCTGGAAGTGGCAGCACGTGACCTGGAATCGGTAGAGAACATTTCTACCCTTGCCGGTTATTCGCTGATGAGCGAGATCACTGGTGCTTCGTACGGCATGGCAATGATCAACCTGTCAGCCTGGGACGACCGCGAAGCTTCGGTGCAGGATATGATCAGCCTTTTGCAGGAAAAGACAAAGCATCTTTCCGATGCGTCGATCGAGTTCTTCTCACCCCCAACCGTACCTGGTTTTGGTAACGCTTCGGGCTTTGAAATGCGCCTGCTGGATAAGAACAGGGCCAATACCCTGGAACAAACGGCCGAGGTCACCCAAAATTTCCTGGAAGCCCTGAACAAGAACAAGACCATTGCCGGCGCCTTTACCGGTTTTGATCCCAACTTCCCGCAATACATGATCCATGTGGACCAGGACATGGCGGCGCAGAAAGGCGTGAGCATCGACAATGCCATGAGCACCCTGCAAACACTGGTGGGTTCGTATTACGCCACCAACTTTATCCGCTTTGGGCAGATGTACAAAGTAATGCTGCAGGCCAGCCCCGAGTACCGCGGCAAACCCGAAGATGTGTTGCGCCTGCATGTGAAAAACAAGGATGGCCAGATGGTGCCCTACTCTACGTTTGTTCGCATGGAACGCATCTTTGGCCCGGAGCAGATCACCCGTTACAACATGTACACATCGGCCATGATCAACGGCGAGGCGGCACAGGGCTATAGCAGCAGTGAGGCCATCCAGGCCGTGGAAGAAACTGCCGCAAGAGTGCTGCCGAAAGGCTATACCATCGAGTGGTCGGGCATGACAAGGGAACAGATCGAATCGGGCAACCAGGCCGTGTTCATCTTTATCATTTGCCTGGTGTTTGTGTACCTGCTGCTGGCGGCGCAGTATGAAAGTTTCCTGCTCCCGATGCCGGTGATCCTTTCCCTTCCGGCGGGTATTTTCGGCGCCTTCCTTACGCTGAAATTAGCCGGACTTGAAAACAACATCTATGCACAGGTGGCGCTGGTGATGCTGATCGGTCTTTTGGGTAAGAACGCTATCCTGATCGTGGAGTTTGCCGAACTCAAACGCAAAGAAGGCCTATCAGTGCTGGAAGCTGCCAAAGCCGGCGCCGTGTCGCGTTTGCGGCCCATCCTCATGACCTCTTTTGCCTTTATTGCGGGCCTGATTCCGCTCTGTATTGCTACGGGTGCCGGTGCCCTGGGCAACCGCTCCATCGGTACGGCTTCGGCCGGGGGTATGCTCTTCGGAACCCTGTTTGGGGTGATCATCATCCCGGGTCTCTATGTCATTTTTGCTTCCATGGGAAGGGGCAAAGGCAAAAAGATCCGCAAGCCGGCTGAGACAACCACGTCATCACAACACCAGATGGCAGAAGCCTAAAAACCGTTTCTAAAAATCAGAAAAACAAAAACATGAAACTCCCCATAAAGATCGCTTTCCTCCTTGTGGTAGCCGCCGGCACCGGCTGTTCTACCCTGCGGGAAGCCGAATTACCGGAGCGGCGACAGTTGCCGTCCCGCTTTTCTAACAACAGCAACGATACCACGGTAACCACCCGGGTACTGGAATCGTTTTTTACCGATACCACCCTGCAGCGACTGATTGATACGGCACTGGTGAACAACTACGACCTGCAGGCAGCCGTGCAGCGTATTGCCCTGCTAAGGGCCAATACCCGTGTGGCGGATGCGGCCCGTTTTCCGCAGGTAGCGGCCGTCGCCGGCGTAGCGGTAGATAAATACGGCGACTACACACTGAACGGTGTGGGCAACTACGACACCAATCTTTCACCCAACATCAACAAGGATCAGAAGATACCAACCAGCCCGACGCCGGACTTTTTCCTGGGCTTTCGCAGCTCCTGGGAAATTGATATCTGGGGCAAACTGAAAGACCGCAGCCGGGCCGCTTATGCCCGTTACCTGGCAAGCCAGAAAGGACGGCAGTGGCTGGCCACGCAGATCACCACCGAAGTGGCCCGGATGTATTATGAATTGCAGGCACTGGATTTCCAGCGGCGCATCCTGCAAAAAAACATCGCCCTGCAGCAACGCGGACTGGAAGTGGTGGAAGCGCAGATGGCCGGCGGCCGTGCTACGGCGCTTGCGGTGCGACAATTTAAAGCGCAGATCCTGCACACCAGGGAAACAGAAGTGCAGCTTCGCCAGGCGATTGTGCAAACGGAAAATGAACTGAACGCCTTGTTGGGTCGATTCCCTTCGCCTATCCGCAGAGACAGTTCCTTTATCACCCGAAGCATACCGGTACGGATTGGTGCCGGCATTCCTTCGGAAGTGCTCCTGCGCCGGCCCGACATTCAACAGGCAGAACTGGAACTGATGGCCGCCAAGGCCGATATCAGTGCAGCCCGCAAGGCTTTCCTGCCTTCGCTGACGCTAAGTCCTTACCTGGCCCTGAATGCGTTTAAAGCCCCGCTCCTGTTTTCAGGCAGTTCCCTTGCTGCCGGCGCAGCAGGTTCGCTGGCGGCCCCTATCCTGAACCGCGGTGCCATCATCGGTGGCGTGGCCATTGCCAACGCTGAACAGGCCACGGCGTTTTACAATTACCAAAAAAACATTGTGGCCGGTTTCCAGGAAGTGGTGACGCAATTAAATCGGATCGAAAACCTGAAGCAGGCCTATGCCCTCAAAACGGAAGAAGTGCAAACGCTGACCGATGCGGTGGCAACGGCCAATGATCTTTACCTCGCCGGTTATGCCAGCTACCTGGAAGTGATTGTGGCGCAGGGCAGCGTACTGCAGGCCGAGATGGAGCAGGTAGCGCTGAAGCGGGATATCTTTCACTCGACGATTCATTTGTACCGTTCGTTGGGAGGAAGTGAGGAGTAATAGGCAATGAGCAATTTGCAATAAGCAATTTGAAGTTTGTAGTTAGTGGTTTGTGGTTTGTAGTTAGCAAAAAGACAGTTCTGGTGAACTGTCTTTTTCTTTTTAGATTTTTTGGTTAGTTGGCAGTGAGTAGAAGATTGGCGGATTGCAAGCCATCGGCGGATGCTGATAGGGTGATGTTGCCCTTTTTACCGTTGGATTGCACAATGCAAAGCACCTTTCCGTTGAAGGCTGTGTGGCTGGTTCCTTTGAACGACTCCAAACTCACCGGGCTGCCGCTGTCTACACCCGCGATCGTTCCGGTTCCGCTGATAGCAAAGCGAACAAAGTTATCGGCCCTGGGTACAAGCACACCGTTTTGGTCGACAATCTCCACGGTTACAAACGACAGGTCTTCGCCATCCGCTTTGATACGGCTGCGGTCGGCTTTGAGCACCAAACGGTGAGGAACACCCGCAGTTTTCACCGTCTTTGTCAATACAATCTTGTCGCCCTTTTTCGATACTGCTTTCAGCTCACCCGCTACAAAAGGTACCCGCCATTTAACGTGCAGGTCATCGCCCGATTTAGCTTTTCTGCCAAGTGATTTTCCATTGAGGAAAAGTTCGACTCTATCGGCATTGTTGTAATAGCTCACTACGTCCACCGTATCGCCTCTTTTCCAATTCCAATGCGGGTAAAGATGCAGCACGGGTTTATCTGTAAACTCGCTTTGGTACATGTAGTACACATCCTTGGTAAATCCTGCCAGGTCGATGATACCGAAATAGGAACTGCGGGCCGGCCAGGGATAGGGCGTCGGTTCGCCGAGGTAATCAAAACCAGTCCAGATGTACATGCCCGAAACATGCGGCCATTTTTTGAGCTCCTTTACGCTTTCTTCATGGGTTGAACCCCAGGGTGTGCTTACATGATCGTAGGCCGAAACGGAAAGATCCTTGTTGCCGCCACCGGGAATGGGCTTGTCCCAGGCTTCGGGCCAGCGGCGGACCGTATCAACGGGAACCAAGTCGTAACTGCCCCTTGATTGCAGCGCCGATATGCTTTCTGTAACAATTAATTTCTTTCCCAGCCAGTCCTGCAAAAAGCTGCCCCACTTACGGTGGTTATAATTATAACCAATGAGTTCAAATGCGCCGGATTGTATCAGGTTATTCCAGGGATTGACCTCGTTGTTGGCCGTGGTGATGGGTCGCGTGGTATCCAGCGATTGCACGATGCGCACCAAGTCCCGGGAGATGACTCTTCCCGTTGTATCACCTTTTTGCGCATCGCCCCATTGCTCACCGATTTCATTGCCTACACTCCAGATAAAAACGGAAGGATGGTTGCGGTCGCGGCGTACCAGGTCTTCCAGATCGTTTTTGTGCCACTGCTCCCAGTTAAGATGGTAATCATATCTATTCTTTGACTTTGCCCACATATCAAAGGCTTCATCCATCACGATAAAACCCATTTTATCGCAAAGCTCCAGCAGCTCCGGCGCCGGTGGATTGTGCGCTGTGCGGATGCCGTTGCAGCCCATGGCTTTTAAAATTTCCAACTGCCGTTCGAGTGCCCTGGTGTTGATGGCCGCACCCAGTGCACCCAGGTCGTGATGCTGGCAAACGCCCAGGATTTTCAGGGGCTTACCATTGAGAAAGAATCCTTTCTCCCGATCGAAATAAAAACTGCGGATACCAAAGGTGGTTTCATAGGTATCCAGGACAGTGTTACCGCTCTTTAACTGCGAAACAGCTTTGTACAAATACGGTTTGTCAACCGACCAAAGGTGCGGATCGGGCACAGAAAGAGTTTGCGCCGTTTCGCCTTTTGCAGCCATGGACGAAGAGGCAACTTTCCTCCCGGCAGCATCTAAGATTGTAGTGACCAGCACCGGCTGTGTATTGCCTTCCAGCACCAGCTTTGTTTTAATGGAAACAGTTGCCTCCTTTTGCGTAATGGATGGTGTGGTTACGAAGGTTCCCCAATGATCAATGTGCGAAGAGGACAAGGTCGTCAGCCATACATTGCGGTAAATGCCCGAACCGCTGTACCACCGGCTGTTGGGTTGCTGCGAATTGTCCACCTTTACCGCAATCACATTTTTTCCGCCGCCGTATTTCAAGTGTGGTGTCAGCTCGTACTGAAACGAGATGTAGCCATTGGGCCGAACACCGAGTGAATGGCCGTTGATGAACACTTCACTGTTATGATAGACCCCATCAAATTCGATGTAAACATTCTTTCCTTTTTGCGAAAGCGGCAGCGTAAAAGTTTTTCGGTACCAACCCATTCCACCCGGCAGGGCCCCACCGCCGGTGCCGGCCGGATGGTCTTTGCTGAAACTGCCTTCGATGCTCCAGTCGTGCGGAAGGTTAAGGGTTCGCCAGCCAGCATCATTGATCGTGGGCTGTGCATACGACTGTACATTATCCAGCTTGAACTTCCAGTTCCTATTAAATTTTGTTCTTGTGGCATGCTGCGCCGAAACAGAAAGCGATACCAGTAATAAGGCAGCAAAGATTATCGTCAGAAATGTTTTCATACCCATTGTGTATTGGCTTCACGCATGGATCCGCCGGAAGAACATCGAAAGTATAAAAACCTCCCGCAAGAAACCTATCAGGAGTATGCTTGTTTGCTATACGAACGGTGAAATATCAGTGGTGAGTACGGGTCGTTTTATTCATCCTTCACCACGCGAGGGCTAATGGGGGTGCTATCAGTATTGGACAGCCAATTGTCTTTTGTTCCATTGTAACCTAACGAAATAAATCCCAGTTAAAACGATGATCCCCTCCTGGTGGGGAGGGGATCAGCTGTAAGGCGTTTGGTGGTTTTAGGTTTGGTTTTTCATGGGACAACCTGGACGCCTTTGTTTTTCATAGATTGGATTTATTTCACAACAGGTACGGACGAAAACGGGCTTTTACAGGATACGGGTTACAGTTC
Source organism: Flavisolibacter longurius (assembly GCA_014163555.1). Lineage (GTDB taxonomy): Bacteria > Bacteroidota > Bacteroidia > Chitinophagales > Chitinophagaceae > Flavisolibacter. Next base: position 51,011 of record JACJGO010000027.1, on the reverse strand, counting down.
GTTTCGGTTTTAAAATTGGATATTGAATTGGTGTTTTCCTTAGGTATTGAATCATTGACAACACAAAGATAGAAGCCCTTGTAGCGGTAGTTCAATTTGCTTCGGTGAAGTAGAAGAAAGCAAAGGCGGACAGGCCCTCCCTTGCAGATAAAGTCAATAGGGGAAAATGAGGGCAAATCATACCCTAGGTGTTTACCCTGAAGCGATGATAAGGGGAAGTAAAAACCAATGAAAAGCTAGGGGTTTTGTCATAGAAAATAACGGGACGATGCGGCTATCGTTCATTGTCATTGTTCAGAAAAGCAGAAGGCTACGGCAACCATTGTCATGGTAAGGCCAGATAGCTGTAAACGAATTGTGGATAACCCTCTTTTTGCTTTGCTTATCGCTTATAATCAAGCCACTGAAGCTGTGCGGAAAAAGGCCCAAAAACCCAAAGAAAAATTTGCTTTCGGGTACCCCTTTGTTGTACCTTAGAAATCAGAAAGGGTTGCTGTCCTCCTTCACCGGAAAAACAGTGATCTTCTTCAGAAAGCATCGGGTAGGCAGCAAATAAGCTTCGGCTTTTTACTTCTTATTTCGGTGCTTTTCTTTTGCCCCCTTCTCCCGATAAGACTTCCGGACAGCATATTTTTAAACCACAACGTGTTATTCGCTTCCTTCCTCCCGGGGTGGCTCCACATCATTCTGCCTTTCCAGTTTCTTTTGCACCTCCCTGCTTTTCGACCGAAGAACCGGCCATTGCATCGGGCTCCGCTTTGGCTTTTCGTCACCTAGCAATACACCCCATTGCTTCAAACTGTCTGTGCGGTCAAAAATGATTTTCATCACGGCAATCACGGGCAGCGAAAGAAACATGCCCGATACACCGGCTAAAGCACCGGCTATAATCACGCCTACGATGGTGGCCAGGGCATTGATCTTTACTTTGGAGCCGACAATCCGCGGCATAAGGATATTGTTGTCGAGGAACTGAACTAACGCAATCGTGCCCAGCACAATAAAGATGGGCCAGATTTCAGTGGTGGAGGAAATCGTCAACAGCACACCGATAATGTTCCCGATAAGAGCACCGACATAAGGAATGAGGTTCAGCACAGCAAAGATGGCCCCGATCAGGATGGCATGCTTGATGCCGAACACCAGCAGGATGCCACCCAACAGAATGGTTATATAGGTGATCTGAATGAGCAGTCCTACCAGGTAACTTTTGATGATGATCTCCGATTCCCGCATGACCTCCTCCACCTTTGGATGGTTTTCTTTTGGAAACCACAAAAACACAAAACGCAGCAGGAGGTTTTTGTAGAACAAGAACAGGAAAATATAGATGGGCAGAAGTCCGATAAAAATAAAGATCCCCGTGAGTGATGAAGCTGCCCCGCCCAGCAAGCCCGTGGCAAAGGTGAGCAGCTTGTCGTTGTAATCATTGATCATTTGGGTTTGCCGCTGGGTAGAAATGCCAAAGGCCTGTCCAACCCATTCGCTTAAGGAATTCAAATGGGTCTGCACATTGTTTTTGATTTGGGGAAAGTCCGAAACAAGGTTGCCAATCTGCGAAGAGAAAAACCAAACCACCAGTGCCAGAACAATGATTAGCAGAAACAGCGAAAGCGAAATGGAAAGTCCTTCGCCCAGTCCGCGGCTACGCAATCTGCGGTAAATGGGCAGAACAATAATAGAGAGAAAAAACGCCATTACCAGTGGGGTGATCACATCCCTGCCGATAAAGATGATGGTGCCTAAAAAATACAATCCCATCAGTTCAATTGCCCTTCGTACCGTCAGCGGCATTTCATTCATACAGTTTTACTTTGAACGTTTAGCTGATAAAACCAGGCCACCGTGCGGCAGCCCCTGTGCAATCATTTTTCAAAAAGCAAAGTGGCAGCCATTGCGTTATTCCTTTCTTCTTGCTTTTTGATGCCACAAACTGACCACTATCATAAGCCCACTCCTCACCGGTCATGGGAAAACCGACAGACCACAAAATATCTTTATACAAAGAAAAGAAATGAAACCCACTGTCCACACCATTGGCTTTTGGTCAGGTCTTTTCGCATGCACCGCCACCTGTACTTACTGCATTGTGCAGTTACTGCAGGTAAAAGGTGTTTTGTCATTTCCCCTGGATGAAAAACTTATCTACGGCACCTCGCTGCTTATTGTGGTTCCTTTTCTTTTGCTGATACTCGCCATTCATTATACCACGCCGCAACGGAAAAAATTCTGGTCGCATGCAGCCTTGCTTTTCACCACCATCTATGCTGTTTTTGTGACGGCCAATTATGTTGTGCAACTGGCAACGGTTATTCCCATGACGATAAAAGGAAAGCTGGACGAGGTCCGTCTTCTGCAACAAACACCACATTCCCTGTTCTGGAACTTTGATGCGCTTGGCTATATTTTCATGGGACTGGCCGCAGCAACGCTGTTTCCGCGGTTTGAAAAAACAGGCTTTCAGCAATGGGTCCGGATCTCACTTCTTGCACATGCCGTTGTGACACCTTTTATTCTATTGTGTATTTCTACCCGTCGTATTCCTATCGGCTGTTGGCCCTTGGTTATCCCTGGGCCATCACGGCACCACTGTTTATCTTTCTGCTGGCCGTTTTTCTGAAAAAACAAAAGCCGGTTGAGAAGAAAGGCATACAGATAATAAAATCAAAGACGGGTATGCAAGCCCCACAAGCGTATGAAAAGGCCAGCGCTTCCGTGAACAGGACATAGATGGATAGGAGTGGTTTCAAGTAGCAGCGAGGTAGTGATCTCATGCATTTTCTGCAAGGGTAAAACGTCTCTAAATTTTCTTACGATGAAAAACAAAAAAACTATTACCCTCCTTGTAATATTCCTTGCTTTGGGTGCCGTTGTTGCCACCACAGAAGGCATCTTCTCACAGGAGGGTCCGGGGCCTTATTCGTACAGGTCTATACGGGGCGAAGAAGTAATTATCTACGGCAAAGGACTGTACAAAGACATGTCAGCAGAAGTGGCACCGCAGGGCATTGCACAGGATTATGTAACGCTGCTGATTGGCATTCCAATCCTGCTCTTTTCTCTTTGGCGGGCACGGAAGGGATCTATACGGGGACGGTACCTGCTTACAGGCACCGTGGGTTATTTTCTGGTCACCTATCTTTTCTACACCGTCATGGGCATGTACAACAAAATGTTTCTTGTTTATGTCGTCCTGATGGGTCTTTCCTTTTATGCTTTTATAGCGCTGCTGCTCACATTTGACACAAAAACAGTAGCCTCTCGCTTTAAACAAACCACGCCCTATAACGCTACCGGAGGTTTCCTTCTTTTCAATGCCATTTCGATTGCTTTGCTTTGGCTTAGTATCGTGATCCCTCCGCTTTTGAATGGCACCATCATCCCTCCACAAGTGGAGCATTACACAACGCTGATTGTGCAGGGACTGGACCTGGGCATCCTTTTGCCGGGTGCTTTTCTTTGCGGCTTGCTTTGGATCAGGAGAGCACCATTGGGATTTTTACTGACACCAGTTTATTTTGTTTTTCTTTCCGTTTTGATGACTTCCTTAACGGCAAAGGTGCTGGCCATGGCCTCTTTCGGATACCCGGTCATTCCTGTCATTTTTATCATTCCAGCCTTTAACCTGGTAACGATTTTCTGTACAGTCGTTATCCTCCGAAATCTAACCGAACCTTTCATCCCTCAAAAAATAAAACCACATGAAAAAGCAACCTATGCCTAAAGGCGTTCGTATCACCGCAATCCTACTGCTGGCGGTGGTTTCGCTCAATGCACTGGCAGCCGGCTATAGTTTTATCACCGATCCTTCGGGAAATGGCCTTGGCATTTCAACCACGTACCTTAAGCACTCTGCACCTTTCAATACCTATTTCATTCCGGGACTTGTGTTGTTTTGCGTTATTGGTGTATGGGGTGCGGCCGTAGCGGTTATGGCTTTTACCCAAAGCAGTCATTACCCTTTTCTGGTATTTGCACAAGGGTGTATTCTTCTGGGGTGGATAGTGATACAACTGCTGATGGTAACCATCTTTCATCCCCTGCATCTGGTGATCGGACTGTCGGGGCTTGCCTTGATGATTCTTGGATGGCTGATCAATGATAAACAGCTTTCCTGGTAGGTGGTGATGGCTTCATTTACGCTGAAGAAACCGGATTGGTTTTCTGAAGATGACGATATAGAAGTCCGCAATCCAATTTGCGGGCTTTTGTTTTTATTGGTTGCCAAATAAAGTAATCAAGTGAATGGGAGCCGAATCGTTCCCTCCTTTTCTTAGCCTTGTAAAAGGCAGAAGATTGTATTCCTCAACTTTATACTTTTCTCTATTTTTAATAACGATTGAATCACCCTAATACGAAAAGGAATATGTTGTATACCGATGAACAAAAGCGCCTGGAGGCACTCAGAGAATTTGAGATCATGGATTCGCCTCCGGAAGAAGAATATGACAATATTACATCGCTGGCTTCCCGCATTTGCGGCACGCCCATTTCGCTGATCACCCTTCTGGATGAACAACGACAATGGTTTAAATCAGTAGCGGGTCTGGAAGTAAAAGAAACCCCCATTGAATACGCATTTTGCAGCTATGCCATTCAGAATCCCTCCGAGATAATGGTGGTGCCTGATAGTCGCAAAGACGAACGGTTTGCCAACAATCCATTTGTAACCGGTGAGCCGCATATTGTTTTTTATGCAGGCATGCCCCTGGTAACAGAAACAGGTCAGGCACTGGGCACACTATGCGTACTTGATGTGCAGGAGCATACGCTGACACCTATTCAACTTACCGCCCTGAAGCAACTGGCAAAACAAGTCGTCAGCCTGATGACACTCAGAAAGGAAAACAGGGTACTTAAGAATACAGTTAGTGATCTGTCGCAACAAAATTCTGTGTTGAAAGAAGAAGTGCAGAAACTAAAGTCCGGAACATCCGATTGAGGCTGCCACAGGTTAATCTTCGTGCGGCTCATTCGTATCCATATACCAACCGGCAAACCGGAAAAAAACGGTCATAAAATTCATATCGACAGACTTTATACCAGCCTTAAAAATGGAACGGTTTTGAATCCGTAATGGAGTCTAAACCGTTCCATCCAATCTGTCTATTTCACCAAATTCTTGAATGCGGATCCAAAAATTAAATAGCTGGTATTGCCGGCAATGGTGCCCTCATTTTGTCCCCACAAAAATGGCCAGTCGTCGTAGTTTTCAAAATGATCAGGCTTTCTGAATAACAGGCCCGGCGCAACATTGCCCGGGATGAAGGAAAAATCAGCCCTGTTATTGCCATAAAAAACGGCTTTGGGACGAGCAGCCCCCACCGCGGCCACTAAGGAATAATTATGATAGGGATGGCAGCCAAAAAGATAATTGCTTGCCTTAAACGCATGGCTGGCCTCGATAATCTCAGGAAAATATTTGCTGGCAAAACAGACAGTGGTACCAAAGTTCATCACCTCGCCGCTACCGGCCCAGTTGCCAAGACCAATGGGCACGCCGTAGGGATTGTTCTTTTCAAGACCAAGGATATATTCCTTGAATTTTACAACATAGGGCCGCAGCTTTTCTTTATACGCTGAATCCATATGCGGTATGGCATCCAATGCCGTTAAAAGAATGAACGTAGCGTTACGGTCCAATGCCGGCCACAAAAGTTCCTGGAACTTGTTGCGGTACTGCTGCTCTCCGGTGGCAATGTACAATTGAAGATTGGTGGAAATATTGGCGCCTCTCCGCCAGCCGAGTGTATCCGGCGGCCGGTTAGCCAATAAGTCCGCTGCTTCTTTCAGCAATCGTTTCGACTGTTGCAGGGCTCTTGCCGAAAGGTCTTCGTTGTAGCCCTTCAGGGCCCGGCTTGCGGCGGCCAGCATCGTGGCAGCACTGAGGTCAAGACTGGGATTACGGGTGGTAAAGGCCCACATATCATCCTTCACGCCACTTGACCGGCCATCGGGGGCTACTTCATAAGGACCAAGGGCTGGATTAAAAGGAAGCCCGTCGGTTAGCGAGGCGGCATCGCCAAGGTGATGATAATTGTCCAGAACCGAGTTGGAAAGTGTTTGCGACATATGGCCAATGATCTCGGCCTGTGCCACCAGGTTCAGGGTTCCGTGTTCAATAAACTGTAACACGTCCGGCGTTCCATCGGGCCGATGCAGATCCACATAACGTTGCTTCTGGCTAACAAAGGTCTGGTCACGCAAGGGTTTGAAATATTCCCAGGTCCTGACAAAGTTTTGCACCACGTTGATATTCGCCCCCGTTTCAATATCAAAATCGCCGGCGTCGAAAAACCCACCCACGTTTAACCCCAGAATCAGTTCAAGCGATTTGTACTTTGTATCTGTTGTGGGTCCCTGTGCATGAAGATCGAAGTGATCGGTGTTGGGTGGCGCCTGGCGATAGCCTTCTTTAAACGGTTCGCCGTGCCATACCCGGTAACCCTCGTTCACGGCCATGTGATTCATGTGTATCGGAATCCAGATATCACTGGTGGCATCCGTGATCTTATCATACACACTATTTTCGATGAGGAAGTTGTTGGTCTTCTGCTTTCCATACTGGATATAATAGATGCCAGGGGTTTTAACAGAAGTAAAATCAAATTTTACATAGTGGTATTTGAAATAGGGCCCCCAGGGTGTAATGTTGCCGCTAAAAACTTCAGTAGCAGTGCCGTCGACGCCCACTTTATACAACGAGGCTTTTTGGAGTGGTTTGTCTTTTTTGTCCAGTTCAATGACGGCCACTTTGGGTTGTGAGGGAAGGTAGCCCACTTGCGAGAAACCAATATTCGGCTCTCTTATCCAACCCTGAATGGCATTGGGTTCAACCGTCCATGTGAGAACTTTGCCTGTTCTTCCGGCCGGCAACAAACTGCGTACAACAAACCAGCCGTTCTGCGCCAGCATTCGACCGTCGAACAGCAGCAGATCGGCATCCTGCGACGTTATTTTTACCAACCGGGAAGGTTCATCGGGTGCCAGCAAAAGGCTACGTCCTTTTTCAAGCGGAAGCGGATCGATAAAGCGTCCGGTTCCCCTGTCGTCGGATGTGTTGTATCCCTTGAACTGCTTTGGTTTTTCAGCATTGGGCCGCGTGATGGTGTTGCCAACCACATAACGCGGAAACCGGTTATAGCGACCATCCATCAGATAGGTTTTGGCCCAATATTGCGAGGGCAAAAATTCAAGGTTAAACCCGGCCGCCCCTTCAAGGGGCTTGGGAAGAGGCTTGTCCAGGTAAACAGAGATCTCCACCCCTTTTCCCTTTGGTGTAACAACCACCCGCGAATCAAAATCGTAATCTTTATACCGTAAGGTCGTCTCAATGGTTTTTGAGGCACGGTCAACTTTTCTAGTTGGTATGTCCGGCACAAGATCCCACTGCTCGGGGGTGTTGGAGAGCCGTACAGCGCCACCTTGCGCTGTCCGTACGCCGTGGTGAATCAATTCAATGCCGGCGTTCTTCTCATCGTTAAAACCCCCGGTAAAAAGATTGTTGTACACCAGCACATTGACGCCCTGCTTCTCGAAATATTCAAGATCATTGAGCTTCAACTCCTGGCCAAAAGCCTCCTTGCCTGCTGCCGAAAACAGCACTACGACGAATAAAAATGATAATCTTTTCATGTTGAAAAAAAATTGTTCTGCCGACCCGGTTGCTAACCATCAACGGAAACCAAAAAGCCTGCACACGATCATTAAATGAAAATGAAAACTAAGACATGCCACGTATTATTTCAATGGATGAGTATCACCATTTATTGTCTGCTACTCTTCTTATCATTAATAGACACAATGTCTTTACCCTATTTTGTTAGCTGGATTTGGGTTTGAGAAAACGGTTTACTTCCAGCCAGTGCATGAAGGCATCAAACCAGCGGTTGCTTGTTCTGTCGGGATTACCAAGACCAAAGCCATGGCCACCGTTCTGGTAAAGATGAAACTCGACAGGTATGCCTGCCTTGTACCAGGACTCGATCACTCCCGTTTGCCCACGGAAAAGAAAATCATCGCTGGCAATTACATTAAACATAGGAGGCGCATTTTTCGGAACGGCCACCGGCCCCATTCCGCCATAAATCGGACCAATGAAGGCAAGTTTCATCGTCTTTGAGTTCAGCGTAGAATGCATGGTTAAACCGGCGCCGGCCGAGAAACCAATCATGCCAATGCGGGCTGTATCCACGCCCCATTCTTTGGCCCGTTTGATGATCATGGCGTACGCCGCTTCGGCGTCTGCCAATTGGTTCGACAGGTCTATTTGCATTGGCGGCGGTGTTGTTGTTGTTCGTGACGAATCGGAAGGCGGCGGCGTTGCCGGGCGGGGACGATTCATCCAGGCTGTAAATTCTTCCAGCGATGCTGGCGTTGGATGAAGCCTGTACTTGAGTACGAAGGCGGCAATGCCTTTGTCTGCCAGCGCCTGTGCCACTTCCCAGCCCTCGTTGCCCATTGAGAGCCACCGGAAACCGCCGCCAGGTGCGACAATCACAGCTGCCCCATTGGCCTTACCCGCTTTCGGAAGAAAAGGCGTAAGCGTAGCGGCCGTAATGTTGCGTGCCATCGGGTCGCCCCACTGGCGAAACCAAGATTCTGATGCAGGCTGATTGGCAACGCCACCGGTATTTAGCGGAATCGCATTTGGCTCCGGGGGAGCATTGAGCGGATAGATGGTTCCGTCCTGCGCATTGCCGCTCGTTGAAAGCACCAGCAGCGCGGAGAAAATGGTTGCTGTAAACAGCCGGTTTAATTTGTACGTCATAAAACGAGGTGTTGATTTAAAAAATGAAATTTGTTTTGCTTGTTATTTGAATGCTTCCTGCAGCGAAGTGGCTAAAAATTCCCTGCACTTCATCCAGGTATGTCCGCCGGGACCGATGTAGGTTTTCAGTTTGATGCCCTTCCCTTCAAACATCGCGATGTTCTGCTTGACACTTTCGTAGAGAAAATCCTCCGTGCCCACGCTGATGGTAAATAGTTTCAGGCGGTTGTTCAACTGGCCTGCGTTGGGTGCATAGTTAGCACCAAAGTTTTTTTGAAATTCTTCCGTTTGCGTGTACGGCGCATACGAAAACACGTAAGCAAATTTGTCAGTATTGGTCAGGCCAATATTCAGCGTTTGTCCCCCGCCAACCGAAAAGCCGGCCACGGCCCTGTTCTTACTGTCTGTCAATACAGGATATGCCGATTCAACAAAAGGAATAATATCATTCATCACATCTTTGGTAAAATCAGGCATCGGTGACGGCCGAACATTGCCGTATGGCATCACAATGATCATCGGCACGGCTTTGCGCTGGGCAATCAGGTTATCGGCAATGAGATTGGCCTTTCCCACCTTTGTCCAGGTTTCTTCCGTATCCGACCCGCCATGAATAAGGTAGAGCACAGGATATTTTGTTTTTCCCGAAGCATCAAAACCCGGCGGCGTGTACACCAGTAAGGGCCGCGTAGTTCCTAATGTCTTTGAGTTGTAATAGTGGTAGTGGATCTTCCCGTGTGGTACGTTCTGCAGCGAATGCAGCAACGGTGTGCTTCCCGGCACATCCAAAATGCTGCGTTTGAACCGCTCGTTGGCAAAAAGATAAGTATTATTGGGATCGGCCAATTGCACACCATCCACCACGAAAAAATATGGATACATATCGGGCTTTATAGGACCAACGGTAATACTCCAAAGGCCGGACGTATCTTTTGTCATAGCCTGGTTGGCCGAAAGAAATTCGCCGCTGAGCATTACCTGGCTTGCGTTGCGGGAGTAATAACGAAAGGTAACCGTGTTGTCGGCATGCACATCCGGCGAACTGATGGAAGGCGGTCGCTGTGCCACGCAAACGGTTGCTGCCAACAGGAAACAAAGACTGGAAAATATCCGTAACATGAAAAAAAGGTTTGGTTATTTAAAAAGCAGTTGGGCGGTTTCCGCCAAAAACACTTTGGTGTTCATCCACGTATGTCCGCCACCGGTAACAAGGCTTTTGTAGTTGATTTTTTTACCCGAGAGATAGTTGAGAAATTCGGCGGTGTCGTTGTACAAAAAGTCTTCGTTGCCCACACCCACCCACAGCAGTTTTAATTGCTGGTTCATAGCAGATGGATTGGAAACAAGCGATGCGTAGCTGCTTTCCATTTCACTGGGCGGCAGGTAGGCGCTGTAGCAACAGATCCAGGCAAATTTGTCCATGTTCCAGAAGGCAGTGCGCAGGGTTTGTCCGCCACCGCGGGAAAAACCACCAATGGCGCGGCTTTCGCGGTTGGCCAGTGTGCGGTAACTCCTGTCGATGTAAGGAATGATGTTCTTCGTCATGTCGTCGGCAAACTGCCTCATGCGGGCCATGGCATCGGCGCTTTCCCGTCCTCTTGGATCGGCCGGTTTGGCGCCGCCTTTTTGCTCGGCAATTCTTGCCGCTACATTTCCGTACGGCATCACAATGATCATCGGTTTTGCCTTCCCTTCGGCAATGAGGTTGTCAAGAATGAAGTTGGTGCGGCCAACTTTGAACCAGGTTTCCTCTGTGTCCGTAGTGCCGCTGATCAGGTAAAAGACCGGGTATTTTTTTGTTTTGTTCTTATCGTAACCTGGCGGCGTGTACACAAGCAACTGCCCGGTTGTACCTTCGGAAGAAGGGTAATACTCGTAGCTTACCGTACCATGCGGCACATCACGCACCGCATGAATAAGCGGCGTAAAGCCGGGTACATCCACCAAGCTTGCTTTGAAGCGTTCATTTGGAAAAAAATCTTCATTGGCAGGGTCCATCACCGTCACGCCATCCACCACAAAACCATAAGGATAAATATCCGGCCGTATGGGTCCAACGGTAACACTCCAGATGCCGATGCTGTCTTTTTTCATAGGCACACCGGAAGCACCAAACTGGCCGCCATCCAGCTTAACTTCTTTTGCCGCTGGCGCCAGGTAGCGAAACGTAACTTTCTTATCTGGCAATACCTGCGGCGACACCACGAACGGCCCACTCGGCGGCTGGGCTTTCACGGTGCCGGAAAAACAAACGGCGGCCGCCGCGAAAAAGAAGGACCAGAAACGTTTTGTATGCATGTTGGCTAAACTATTTTGACGTGAAGAAATGAGGATGACAATGCTACCTGAACAGCTTTTGCGCCACGGTTGACAGGAACAGTTTACAATTCATCCACGTGTGGCCGCCCTCGGAAAAAAAGGTTTCGTGTTTGATGCCTTTTTCATCCAGCACTTTCAGGTAATCGTTTATCACGGGATATAGCATGTCTTCTTTGCCAACGCCTATCCAAAACAGTTTTAGTCGCTGGTTGGTAACGGCCGGATTGGCAAAAGCCACAGCGTTGTTCCGGTCGAATTCTTCTTTCAGCATACCCGGCGCAAAACCTATTACTGAACGGAAAAGATCGGGGTTGTTCAGTCCTAAAAACAGCGATGTACCACCACCGCCGGAAAAGCCTGCAATGGCGCGGCTGTCGTTGTCGGCTTTCACCCGGTAATTCTGTTCAACAAAAGGAATGAGCAGGCCAAGAAAATCTTTTTTGATTTCCTGCAGGTTGTCCCAGTTGCGCAGGCTGCCCGCCGATTTACTGATGGTTGGAAAAGCCCGCCCATAGGGCATCACAACAATCATAGGAACGGCCTTGCTTTGTGCAATCAGGTTGTCGAGGATGATGTTGGCGCGGCCTACTTTCGTCCAAGTTTCTTCGGTATCGGTAGTGCCATGCAACAGGTAAAGAACAGGGTATTTTTTTGAAGCTTTTTTTTCGTAACCAGGTGGCGTGTAAATTACCACCGGTCGTGCGCCCAGCTCCGGCGAATGGTAGTAGCGATACGACACCGTGCCATGCGGAACGTTTTGTACCGAGTGCACCAGCGGCGTGCTGCCCGTGATTTCAACAATGCTGCTTTGAAAGCCTTCGTTGGGAAAGATGGCTGAATTCCGCGGGTCGGCAACCGACATGCCATCCACGATAAAATTGTACGGATACATATCAGGCTTTGCCGGTCCCAGTGTAACCTGCCAAACGCCGCTGCTGTCCTTTGTCATAGGTGCATTGCCCTGTTGAAACTGGGTACTCAGTTTCACTTCTTTTGCAGCAGGTGCATACAGGCGAAACACTACCGTGTTATCGCTGTTCACCTGCGGCGAAACAAACTGCGGAATGCGTGGCGGCTGGCCAAAAACCGTTGCTGATATAACCAGCAAAGCGGTGCAAAGCCAGGCCTTTTTTATTTCAATCTTATTCATAGCCGTATTTTATTTTTCAATGGAAGCTGTGATATGAAATCATTTTTATCACTACGGCATCCAGCCGTTTTTCTTCAGCCATAAAAACAACGGTTCCATCCAATCGGGTTGCCGGAAAATAAAACCGTGGCCACCCTTCTGGTAAATGTGCATTTCCACCGGTACTTTTTTCTGCCGCAGGGCATTGAAATAAGCCACGCAGTTGGTTACGTCCACCAGGGCATCATCGGTGGCATGGGTGAGATAAGCCGGCGGTGAATCTGCCGTTACTTGTTGCTCTGCAGAATAAAGTTTTTTTGTAGCGTCGGTTGGCGAAGCACCCAGCAAAGCCCTTCTTGAATCAGTATGCGTCAGGCTGTCCTGCATGCTGATAACTGGGTACACCAGCGCCTGGAAATCAGGACGAAGACTGGTGCCTGCTTTATTTTCAACCTGCGGCCTTGCAAACTGCGTGGCTACTGTTGCGGCGAGGTGGCCACCGGCTGAAAAGCCAATAATGCCGATCTTCTTTTTATCAACGCCCCACCTATCGGCATTCTCCCGCACAAATTTGATGGCCTGTTGTGCATCCTGCAAGGGACCAATTGTTTTATTCACCATTGTTGAATCATCGGGCAGGCGGTATTTCAGTACAAAGGCGGCAATACCTTTTTCTGCAAATCTTTTGGCCGTGGAGCGGCCTTCGCCGTCATAAACCACCACGCTGTAACCGCCACCGGGAATGATGACGATTGCCGTGCCGGTGCTTTTGTCTTTTGCCGGAAGATAGATCTCCAGTGTGGGTTTGGTTACACCGCGAAACATTCCGTTGCCATAGCTCTCTTTTTTGCCCATCTCTTTTGCATTGGGAATAGCGCTGGGGTAAATCGGCACCACTTCCTGTGTATGAACTACGAAAGCTGATGCAATGAAAAACACCAGGGCCAACAAACCAGGTTTGCTGCTGCGCAGGAAAGATTTCAGTAAAACAAATTGTAGGTGACTATTTTTCATCAGGAAAATTGCTCTTTTTAGGGGCTTTTTTCTTTTAAAAGATCATTTGCAACGGCATCCTTTCTTACAACAAAAACTACTCCTTAAACAGCAATGGCGCCATTTGGTAAAGGCTGCGCCGCCAGGTTTGAAACTCGTGCCTTGTTTCAGGTGAGATGTACGATACTGCATTAAAGCCCGCTGCCTTCAATTCATCCGTTGCTTTTTTTATACCGTCCGGGTTTTCGAATTTGCCACAACTAAGAAAGACCAGTTTTGGTTTGGTTTGATTGGTGAAATCGGTTGGCGCATAGGTGCCGCCGCTCAGCAATCCATAGGCTGAAAAAACATCGGGTCGTGCCAGCGAAATGGTTTTTGTTTCAAAACCACCCATGGATAATCCCGCCATGGCACGGTGCGACTGCTTGGCAACGGTTCGAAAGTTTGCATCCACGTAAGGAATCAATTCATCCAACAAAACCGTTTGAAACGGCTTAATGTCAAAGCTGCGCAAGCCACCGGGACTGCCGGGCCGAATCACATTCGTCATGCCATAGGTCATCACGATGATGAAAGGTTTGATCTTGCCTTCGGCAATGAGGTTGTCCATAATCAGGTTGGCCTTGCCCTGGTTCGTCCACGCGGTTTCATCTTCGCCCCAGCCATGTTGCAGGTAAAGCACGGGGTAGCGCTGAGACTGCGCTTTGTCGTAACCCGGCGGCGTGTACACAAAAGCACGGCGGGATGTATTGGTGCTGGGCGACGGAAACAGCACCTGTTGCACATGACCGTGCGGTACCGCCTTTAACGCATAAAAATCCTGGTCGTGCGCCGGAATTTCAATGCCGCTTTCCCAACGGGTAGAGCCGTAAAAATTCAGGGTGCCCGGGTCGTTAAAGGTGCCACCATCCACCGTTAGGCGATAATAGTGAAAGCCTTCCTCCATGGGACCTGCCGTGGTACCCATCCAAACGCTGTCGCTGATTTTTGTGAGCGGCGTACCGCCTCTCGTTCCACCCAAACCTAGGCTAACCCTTACGCTATCGGCATACGGCGCCACAATGCGGAAACGGGCATATCCCTGCGAGTTCACCTGCGGGTATTCGGCGCCGGGTTGATTAAAGGAGGAAGGTTTAAAATCTTCCACTGGCGCGGCCTGTGTTTGTGCAACGCAAGTGCCGGAGAGGATGGTGGCCGCCAACATAACGGCTGCGAATTTGTGAGTCATGCGATCCTATTTAAGATGAGAAGAAGAATCAAACTTTCTAATAATTTCTGTTTTGTTTTATTGAACAGAAACCGTTGCTTTCTTTAAATCAGTAGTTGCCGAACTGTTGCCGTACCAGATTTCATAGTCCTCCGCAGCTACGGTCATCTTGCCCGATTTCCGGTCGAAAAATTCAAACGCATCTGCCCCTAACGACAACGAAACCTGCTTGCTTTGGCCGGCCGCCAGCTCTACCCGCTGAAAAGCCCGCAAGGTTTTCAACGGACCATCATCGTCACCGGCTTTGCGCACATATACCTGCAACACTTCCACACCACTGCGGTTGCCGGTATTGGAAATTGGAATGGTTAATTGTACCGTCTCATTTTTGCGCACAGCAGCTTTCGCCAACTTTGCGTTACCGATAGCGAACGTTGTATAGCTCAAGCCAAAACCAAACGGAAACAGCGGTGCTGATGTAAGAAAACGATAAGTTCTTCCCTTCATGGTGTAATCTTCAAAATCGGGTAGCTGCGTGGTGTCTTTGTAAAACGTAACGGGCAGTTTTCCGGCAGGATTGTAATCGCCGAACAACACATCAGCAACGGCTTGTCCGCCCGACTCGCCGCCATACCAGGCCTGCAGAATGGCATCGGCATTTTCGGTTTCAGGAACCAGGCCAATGGCAGAACCCGAGCAGTTCACAAACACCACTTTCTTGCCGGCAGCTTTCAGCGCTTTGATGCAGTTGCGCTGTACTTCGGGCAGTTGAATATCGGTTCTGTCGCCGCCTTTAAAACCGGGATACGATACCGGCATTTCCTCCCCTTCCAGCAAGGTGGAAAGTCCGCCGACAAACACCACAACCTCCGCATCTTTCACCTTGTTGACAAGACCCGAAAAATCGATGTCCAGCTCTTTTCCAAAATCAAATTCAAGGTTGGCCTGCCAGTTGTTCAACTGGGCATACCGAATGAGAAATTTGTATTTCTTTCCTTTTTCCACGTTGTAAGGAATGCGGGAAGGAAGCGTTCGCCAGTTGCCGTAGCGTGCCAGCATGCTGTCGTTCACCAATAGTTCAAACCGGCCGGTGGCACCTACTTTAAAAACAATTTCTTCGGTTTCCGGTGCTTCGAATTCGGTTTCGTAATGGGCAGAAAAACCTTCGAGTTTTACGCCGGAAGCAAATTCGTGCTGGCCGGCCGTGGTTAGTTTCAGCGGGTTTACAATCTGGTCGGTTGCAACAACATTGCCGGTCATTTCGGGGTTGTTCCAATAGGTGGCT
Source organism: Flavisolibacter longurius (assembly GCA_014163555.1). Lineage (GTDB taxonomy): Bacteria > Bacteroidota > Bacteroidia > Chitinophagales > Chitinophagaceae > Flavisolibacter. The sequence continues at coordinate 35,308 of JACJGO010000027.1, read as the reverse complement.
TTAAAGCCTTTTTTACCGTCTTTCTGCGTTCGTGAAAAATAACTTTGCGTCACTTTGTTCTCCACTAAATCCGTGGCTTTGTCGTACACGATACTGCCATCCGTCAACTTGCTTTTAATGCCATTCAAAATGGTGATAGTGCGGACCGGCGTTCCGTTGTAATTTCCCCAGAGCATCGGTTCGTTGTCGGCATTGGGACCAATCACCGCGATCTTCTTCATCGATTTCCCCAGCGGCAAAAGATTGTTTTTGTTTTGCAGAAGCGTCATTGACTGGCGGGCCATGTCCAGTGCCAGGCTACGGTGTTCATTGTTGTTAATGATGGACGCCGGGATTTTTGTCCACGGAACCAACGCATCATCATCCATCTCACCCAGTGCAAAGCGTCCGTCCAATACCCTTGTCAAGTGTTTGTCGATCTCTTGTTCCGTAAGAAGTCCCCGCTGCACGGCTTCGGGCAAATTTGCGTATGCATAACCGGCCCAAACACATTCCACATCGGTGCCGGCAAGCATTGCTTTTGCCGAGGCATGCACCGGACCGGAAGACACTTTATGACTGGTGTAAAAATCGGTAACGGCGCCACAGTCGGCCACCACCAAATGTTTGTAGCCCCATTGGTCGCGAAGGATGGTTTGCAACAAGCGGGTGTTGCCGCAACAGGGATCATCGTCCAGGCGCTGGTAGGCACACATCACCTGCCGCACATCGGCTTTTGTTACGAGTGCTTTAAAAGCCGGCAGGTAGGTTTCCCACAAATCGCGGGGATTCACATTGTTTAAGTTCAGGTGGTGGCGACTCCACTCCGGACCGGAATGCACCGCGTAGTGTTTGGCGCAGGCCAGCAGCTTGCGGTATTTCGCATCGGCCGGGCCTTGTAAACCTTTCACCACCGAAATGCCCATGCGGGACGTGAGGTAAGGATCTTCGCCGTAGGTTTCCTGCCCGCGGCCCCACCGCGGATCACGAAAAATATTTACGTTGGGCGTCCACACCGATAGACTGAGAAAGCGCCGGTTTTCCTGGCCGCGCCTTTGCGCCTGGTTATATTTTGCACGGGTTTCATCGGAAACCGCGTTAAAAATTTTGTACACGAGGGCATCGTTGAAAGATGCTGCCATGCCAACCGGTTCGGGAAACACCGTTACACTGTCGTTGTTTGCCAGGCCGTGCAAGGCTTCACTCCACCAGTTGAATTTTTTGATTCCAAGTCGCGGGATGGCCGGCGACTGGTCCTGCATCAACAGGGCTTTTTCTTCCAAGGTTAAGCGGGAAATCAAGTCTTTGATTCTTGCTTCGGTTTTGAGTGCCCCATTTTGATAGGGCAGCTTTTGCGCGGCGCAAATGGTGGAAAGAAAAAGTGCCAGTACAAATGTCAGTTTCATATTGCCTTCGTTAAAACGGCCTGCCGTGCAGGTGCCGAAGCACCGGGTTGATGCCGGTGCCGGTTCGTTAATTAGGTGTAGTGGCGCAGACAGTATAGAGCAAAGCTGCCTGCTTCATCAGTGTTTAAATTTCCAGCAATGACCTTTTTTTGAATGGTGCATTTGGTGAATTTTATGGGTGAAATGTTCTGCGGCATGCTAGTTTGCTGACAAATTGAACGTACGCTTTGAAACGGTTAACAGATTTGGCTTGATCCGGAACACCCGGAGCGAATCGTTGTTGACAGCCACCAGCAACCGCTTCTCGCCTTTCGGTCCCTGGATAACCGCCATGTCTTTCACATCACCATCTATTAAAAACCCGCTGCTGGTTGGCGGCACAAAGCGAAACGTTTTGTCCTTTCCTCCTTTCAAAAAACAACCATACGAAGCATCATACCGGCCTGTCATTACTTCCGATTGGTACTCATTGCCGGCCAGCAAAAGATCAGTATAGCCATCCCCGTCAAAATCATCGCAAACAATGGCATTTACCGGGGCAAACTGCGCTTCTACAGGCAGTGCCTGTTTTTTAAATTTCCCGCCGCCCAAGTTTTCGAAAAAGCAACTGCGTGTTTCCTCGCAGGTAAGCTGTTGCAGTCCGTCTTTTTTGGACCCTGTAAAAATTTCATTGAACGAGGCTTTTGCATAATCTTTTGCCTGCAAAAACTGTTTGCGGATGGCCGGCACCTGGTCGGCAAACTGTGCACGGCTAATAGCCGGATACAATTGTTTTTTTCCGTCGGCGCCTTTGATGTGGTAAAAGAAAATAGGATCGATGCTGCCGTTGCCGTCAAGGTCTTTTGCATACAGCGCCATGGGTTGCTCTCCCGAAGCATGGTAAAGACAATTCTGGCCCAGATTGCCGGCAATAATATCTTCATCGCCATCACCATCGATATCGGCAACAGCCAGGCTGCGCCACATGCCGTTCATTCCGGTTAAGCCGGTGGCTGCTGTTATTTCCGTAAGCTTTCCACCGGTAGCATGGAAGAAACGCAAGGGCATCCAGTCGCCGGCAATCACCAGGTCTTTTCGGCCATCGCCATCAACATCCATCCATGCGGAAGAAGTGATCATGCCTGCTTGTTGCAATTGCGGACAAGCGGTTTTCGTTACATCCGAAAAAACGCCGCCGTTATTTTGCAGCAGGAAACTTTGCGGCGACATGGGGTATTGGCTAGAAACACGTCCGCCAATAAACAAGTCCATATCACCATCCCTGTCGTAATCGCCTGCGCTAACCGAACCGGCAATGGTTTTTGCGTTGGCCGGAATAGCGGCATGATTTAATGTGAACTGCCCTTTGCCGTTGTTTAGAAAAAGTCGCGGCCGATAAGCCGAATCATCGGGTGGCAGTTGCACATCACCAGCGGTTAGCAACAAGTCCTGGTCGCCATCGCCATCAGCATCAAACAGCAGGCAATCCATATCGTCGGTTGGATTGGTTGAATTCGCCAGCTCATTTGCAAGAAACTGGTTTTGTCCCTGCAGGAAAAGTTTACCTGAAAAGCCGCCGCCTGCGCCAATAAAAAAGTCTGTTGTGCCATCGCTGTTAACGTCGCCGGTAGCGAGATAAGGTCCCATTTGCGAAAACTTTTGCGGCAGCAGGCGCTGGTTGGCAAAATCGTTGTATTCGTATTCTGCATGCCGGAAAGAGATGCCTGCTGATGAAGTAATATCAGTAAACAGGAATGCGGAATTGGCATTCGCATCCTCCACCATTTCCGCTGCGTTTTTTTGTTCCAATGTCACTGTTGTATCAGCCGGAATTCCGGATAACGATTGCTGTCTCCCGTTGGGCCAGATCACAACAAGCGAGTCAATGTTTGCATTCTTGCCCAATCCAAAAAACAAGTCCTGGTCAACTGATGAAAAATAACCCCGCACCGGGTTTTGTTCGGCCATTTGCATGGCGCCATTCTGGAAAAGACAAACCTTCGTACCTACGCCGCGGCGGTTGCCCTCCTCTCCCTTCAGCACCAGTTTCAAAAAATGGACATCAACAGGTTTTTCATTTGTTACGGTGTTGTTGATAAAAACAAACACTTCCTTGTTGATGTTGTTAACGATAAGGTCAAGGTCGCCGTCGTTGTCCAAATCAGCATACGCCGCACCATTCGAAAGTGAAGGTTCATCAATGCCGGCATCGACAGAAATATCACGAAACGAATAGTCGTTGTTGTTTTTGTAGAGGTAATTGCGAAGCGCCACTTCGTTGAGGCTGGCCAGCTTTTGCTTGATGGCTTTTTGCTGTTCTTTTTTATCGGAAATCGTGGTGAACGCTTCCTGGCTGTATTCCAAAAAGTCGGCGTTGATAAAATCCCTTCCCACGCCGTTGGTAATGTGCATGTCTTTGCGGCCGTCGTTGTTGTAATCAGCCAGCAACACACTCCAGCTCCAGTCGGTGGCGGCAATACCGGCCATCTGCCCGATCTCGCTAAAAAAAGGTACCGCGGTATCACCAACAAAGCGGTTGCCGTTGTTCAACTGCAGCATGTTTCGCATGAAAGACGGTTCATAGCCTTTAAAGCGTTCAGCCTGGTAACGCTCATAATTCATGAAGAAGAACGATGTCTTTTTTCGCTCGTTTTCTTCCGGTAGCATGTCCAGAGTGACAACATCAGAAAGACCGTCGTTGTTCAGGTCCGCCGCATCCACACCCATGCTGGAATAGCTTTGGTGCCGCAAGGATTTGTCGATGCGGTTGGTGAAGGTTCCGTTCTGGTTATTCAACCAGAGGTAATCGTTTGAAACAAAATCGTTGGCTACGTAGATGTCGGGCCAGCCATCGTTGTTGAAATCACTTACTGAAACACCAAGTCCATAACCATCGTCTTTGATGCCAGCTGTTAAGGTTACATCGCTAAAACGCGGATGGCCTGCAACGGCCGAATCGCCATCGTTGCGGTAAAGCCGGTCGTTGGCGATTGAATTGCCCGACCGGTCTCTTGGCAGAATATTGTTTGCATTAACGTTGCTGTTGTTGAACGAATAATTGGCGAGATACATATCCAGGTCGCCGTCCCGGTCGTAATCAAAAAAAACGGCTTGCGAGGAGTAGCCGGTATCGGCCAGACCATATTCCGCCGCCTGTTCTTTAAACGTGAGGTTTCGCTGGTTGACAAAGAGTAAATTTTTCGATCGCTGCAAAAGGTTTTTACCAAATGTGCAAACATAAATATCATCGTAGCCGTCGTTGTTCACATCAACAATACTTACCCCAGTTGCCCATACGTCTGTTTTAAAACCCGCTTTGTCCGTAATGTCTTCAAACTTATTTTCTCCTTTGTTGATGTAGATCCGAGAACTCACCTGGTTGGCTGTAAACACCAGGTCCTTTAATCCGTCGTTATTAAAGTCTCCAACACCAACGCCACCGCCCATGTAGCCAAACTCATTGATGATGGAATTGGTGGAATCCGTATCCTGAATTTCGTTGCGAAAATGGATGCCGGATGCCGATGGTTCGAGTTTGGAAAAAATGGTGTCCTTTTTTTTGGATGTACAGGCAACAGTCAACAGGAAAAGTACACAGCAGATTTTGACGGAGAAAAAAGTTCTGGCAAGCATAGGCGATTCTTTACGGAGGTCAGCTTTCTGTAAAAGGAAAGCTACACTTAATGGATCAACATTATCGCGGAAAGCTCGAAGTGGAAAAAGCCATTACAATTGCAATGGCTTTTTCAATGATTCTTCTTCGGAATTTACAAGTTCGGGTTTGCTGATGTTTCGGCAAACGGAATTGGCAGCATATCCACCTGGCCAGGTTTGGGATCGGGAACAATGCTGGGATAATATCCTTTTTTGCGCCAACGCAGAATATCGATATTGCGAACTTCTTCTCCACCCAGTTCCACCATCCGCTCGTGCATGATGGCGCGGATAACATCATTCTTGTTTGTTGCGGAAACCGGCGGCATGTTTACGCTTGGCCGGGCCCGAACCTGGTTGATATAACCCACGGCAGCAGGCACTGTTCCGGCTTCCGCTTCGCATTCGGCCAGCATCAGCAATACATCGGCATACCGAATGAGGCGCTGGTTGATGCCGCCCGGCAGGAACGTGTTGTCGCTTTTGTAAATCAGCATAAACTTGCGCCAACTTACTTTTTTGGTCACACCATTCACTACTGATGATTCACCGTTTTGCTCGGCTGCTGTCAGGGTTTTTGTACCATTGAGATACGTGTCGCCGGTTTCGTAAACTGATTTTTTGTAGCGTGGATCATTGGCCTCAAACTTATTGAGATAGAAGTTTGAAGGAATGAGGTTGCGCCAGGCAATGGGCGCATATTCCTGATTGCGAACGGTGCTTACCGGAACCGATGCGCCATCACCGGTGCTGTAGGCGCCCCAGTTAAAGTTGGCGTCACCACGGTCGAAGAACACCACTTCAAAAATAGATTCCGCATTAAACTCTGTTTCTTCCAGGAAGTTGTTTGAGTACTCCGAAACAAGGCTATATTGATTGGAGTTGACCACCTGCAACAGCGCAGTTTTGGCCGCAGCATAATCACCTTTCTGCATGAGCACTCTTCCAAGCAAGGCATTGGCTGCGCCTTTTGTGGCACGTCCGCGGTTGGAGTTCTCGTAGCTAAGCGGCAGCTTGGCCGCAGCATCAGTCAAATCATCCACAATCACATTGTAGATATCTGCTTCCGGTGATTTGCCTTTAAAGCCTGTTGGGCTGTTTACCGGTTCGGTGTACAGCGGCACCTGCCCCCATTGCGATACCAGTTCGAAATATGCCCAGGCACGGAGAAATTTTGCTTCGCCCAGTACCCGGTCTCTTAACGCAGCATTGTCGGCAATTGAAGGAGCTTTTCCAATCACACCATTGGCCCTGTTGATCATGATATACAGGGAACGCCACACGTCTGTCATTACAGTATTGGAGGTGGAAGGTGTGGGCTGTATCAGCAATTCACGCCTTGGAGCTTCCAGGTGGCCACCGCCGGATGCATGTTCATCGCTGCGGGTGTGGTGCAGGAAGAACCATTCGCGACCCACCAGGCCCGGTGCCCGCATAGCCGAGTACACGGCATTCACACCTGCCTGCAATTCTTCGGCTGTTTTAAAATAGCTCTCTGTTGTCGGGCGGTTCTGATCGGTCTGATCCAGCTTTCGGCTACAGTTGGCAAAGGCCCACACGGTAAATGAAAAAGCCAGGATAATTATGAAGGGATTTTGTTTCATTTCTTTTTGTGTTTTAATCACAAGATTTGTTTCGTTAGAAGGTGGCCTGAATGCCCACCTGGAAGGAACGTGGCTGCGGGTAGGTTCCATAATCAATACCATTTGTCAGGGATGCGCCGGGTGTGCGGTTGCCCACTTCCGGATCGTATCCTTTGTACTTGGTGATGGTAAAGAGGTTTTGTGCCGAAGCATAGATCCGCAGGCCGCTTACCACGCCTTTGGTGAGGCTTTGGAGCGATCCGGAAGGAATCCGGTAGGCCAGGATAATGTTCCGCAAACGCATGAAAGAACCGTCTTCGATCCACCTGTCGGAAGGACGAACATTTTGGTTCGGATCGCCGTTAATTGCCCTGGGCACGGTCGTGTTTGTGTTGTTCGGCGTCCAAGCTTTTAATACTTCGGTGCTGGAACCAAACAAACGAACCATTCCTTCTGAAATAATGCGGGAAGCATTGAAGATTTTGTTTCCCTGCACACCCTGGAAGAAAACGGTCAGTTCAACATTCTTGTAGCTGGCGCCAGCATTAAAACCGTAGGTAAACTTCGGTAAGAAGCTGCCCAGGAATACGCGGTCGTTTTCATCAATAATGCCATCGGGTTTTCCGTTAGGACCGCTGATGTCTTTAAACCGGATATCCCCCGGAGAGGTAGCCGTGGTTTGCTTCGGTGCAGCCGCTACTTCGGCTGCTGTTTGAAAAATACCATCAACCAGCCATCCGTAAAACGATTGAACAGGATGGCCCGCCTGTGTACGGGTAATGTTGTAAGTACCAAAGTCCTGGTCAGCGCCTCTTTCAATGTTGGCTACGCTGGGTGCCAATTCAATAACCTTATTGCGAATCATGCTGAAATTGCCTTGCGCATTCCACCTGAATTCACCTCTCATTTTGTTATATCCCAGCTGCAATTCAAAGCCCTTGTTTTCCATTTCGGCAATGTTTTGCAACACCGAGCTGGTAGAATAACCAAAGGAAGGCGGAATCGGAACATCCAGGAGAAGGTTATCGGTATTGCGATGGAAATATTCTGCCGATAAGGTGAGGCTGTTCCCAAACATGCCCAGGTCCAGGCCAATGTTCAATTGTTTCGTTTTTTCCCATTCCAGTTCGGGGTTGCCCAGGCGGTTGATGGAGGAACCATAGGTTACAACCGAGCCGGCATTGCTGTTGTTGAAGGGGTAAACGGCGTTGTTTGCATCCACTGCTACCAACCAGGGATAGTTGCCAAGTACCAGCCCGTCAAGACCGGTGATACCGTAACCGGCTCTTACTTTGAATTCAGAGATGCTTGGCATGCTACGCATAAAGCTTTCCTGGTCGATGCGCCAGCCTACGGATGCCGAAGGGAAAGTTGCCCATTTGCGGCCGGGTGCCCAAACGGATAAGCCATCGCGACGAACCGCTGCGCTAAAAAGGTATTTGCCGGCAAAGTCGTAATTGACACGACCCAGGATCGACATCAGGTAGTTTCCTTCCCGACGGGTTAAGGCCGCAATGTTGCTTGCATTCAGAAGGGTGCGGATCTGGTTAGAGGATTGCTGACCGGACATTTGCTCCAACCGCACATCCTGCTCCTGCTGTTCGTACACCCCAATCACGTTAACGTGGTGCCGGCCGAATGTTTTATCAAACGTAAGCTGCTCGGTAAAAAGCTTGACGGTTGAAACGGCCCTGTTGTTGGTGATAGAAGCCACGGTTGCACTGGCGCCGTTTACCGTACCACCCGACTCGAAGATGGGCGAGAAACGGTAATCCAGGCCACTGGAATAATCAAGACCGAAGGTAGACCGGAACTTCAGCCAACTGGTAAAGTTGATTTCAAGAAAAGCAGTCCCCAATACTTTTAAGGTTTTGCGGTTGCCCGGATTGCGCAGTTCTGCATCGAGGATCGGGTTGGTGGGATCAGCCCCATCGAAGCTGTTGTTCGAGCTGCGGTAGCCGCTGTTTGTTGTGGGGTCGTACACCGGCATGTACGGCAACTGGCGAATAACATTGACCAGGTTTGTACGGGCTTGTTGTTCGTTGTTGTCATAGGCCTGGTTGCCATGGGCCATGTACAGGTTTTCACCAAAGGTGAAGACCCTGCTGATGGTATGCTCCGAGTTCAGGCGGAAGTTGTAACGTTCGTAGCCTACAGCTGGCGTAGTGCCCCGCTGTTTAAAATAGCCTGCCGATGCATAGAACCGCGAGGCGTTGCCGCCACCGCTCAATCCAATGTTGTGCTGCGTCATCATACCGCTGCGGAAATACTCATCCTGCCAGTCGGTATTGGTTTGCGCATAGGTCTGCGTTGTGCCACTGTAAATCGGCTGGTTAAAATTAGCCGTCTGAAGACGGGGCGGAAGATTTCCACCGGTTAAGGCGGTGGCATACTGCACGTATTGCTGGGTATTCAACAGGTCGAGGCGTTTGGTTATCTCTGATGTGCCCACATAAGAATCAAAACTAACCTGCAGCTTACCGTCCCTGCGGCCTTTTTTCGTGGTGATCATGATCACTCCGTTAGTGGCCCTTGAACCATAGATAGCGGCCGCACTGGCATCTTTTAAAACATCTACGGATTCAATATCGCGGGTGTCGATGATGGAAAGATCGCCGGAGGGAAATCCATCGATCACATACAAGGGATCAGACGCAAAACTGATAGAGCTGATACCCCGAATACGAACAATAGGCTGCGTGCCGGGGCTTCCGTTGTTGGTTACCTGAACGCCAGCCACGCGGCCTTGCAATGCCTGCGACACGCTGGGCACAGGAACTTCGTTCAGCGTTCTTCCGTTTACGTTGGAAATAGCCCCGGTGACCCGTGTTCTTCGCTGGGTACCGTAACCTACCACCACCACTTCATCCAGTCCGCCAGCAGAGGTCTGCATGGAGACCGTTATCTCCGAACGGCCGTTCACGGCAACCTCCTGGGGAACATGTCCCACTGCGGAAATCACCAAGGTCGCATTTGCCGGAACCGAAATGGCAAAGGAGCCGTCGCTGCCGGTTTGTGTGCCGTTTGCACTGCCTTTGGCCTGCACTGTTGCACCAACTACCGGTTGGTTGTCGGCTTGATTGATCACTTTCCCGGTAACCCGGTTCTGCGCAAAAAGACTGCTGCATAAACCGAGAAACAGCAAGAGAAAGCACGAGGATTTCGTTGTTATAGTCATACTTCTAAGCATAAGCATAGCGGGTTTTAAAATGAAAAAAATTCAGGTAGTACAGGAAATGGGCGTACCGGTTTGTAAGCCGGAAACTGGTATAGGAATGCCGCCATACAGAATGGTAAGTGGCTATACCGATGTGGCAGAATGAAAATGGAAAGAAGAAAATGCCTGTTTAAAACAGGAGCTGTTTTGTGTGCAGTCATAGCAAGTCGTTTACATGATGTTTGATGTTAAATGGCACCATCAAATTCGTTTGAATTTGATTTTCCCATACAGGTTCCCGCCAGGTAAGTGTAAAAACCACCCATCGGTTTCATGGCCGAACTCTGCCTGGCATAACGGCTGTTTCAACAAAGGAACACAGGTCTGCCAGGGCTACCATTTGGCGCAATCAGAACCTTTTAACAATCAACTGTACACGCTTGCATAAAGGGAGTCGTCAATCAGCTATCCCCGAGCTTTTAAGAGAACATAGGGTTGACCAACAAGGGTCATTTCAATTTTCAAGGGACGATAAAAAAAGCAATCTCTTTGACTAAAGTAATAAGTTTTTTCATTTATGCAATCGATTACGCAATTTTTTTTTACACATGACCAATTTTGCTTTAAAACATGCACGTAAACGATTACGCAACTACGTTATTTTATACAGGCTAACAACCGCTACCGGCCGGCACACTATTTCTATTTAACAGAGTCCATTTATATGCTATTACCAGAAAACAATCTCACTAAAAGCGAGGTTTATTCTTCTGTCATGAAAAGTGATATTGGTTATTCGTATGATTTCACCGTGCATACGATCCGTATTCCAATCTTACGATGCTGCACAATATAGATTCATGAAGCCCCGCCTACTCTTTTAGACTAGAAAAGCAAAACACGTTTCAACTACCGCTCTTATTTCACCTTTAGCACAACAACCGAAGACGGAGGCAATGTTACCTTTAGGTTTTTGCCTTCTACTGTTGCTCCCTGAAAAGCTTCCGGCCGAATGGTTTGCGGTTGTGCAAAGGTGTTATGCGTCTGCAGCGATGCTGCTTTCAGTATGCGACCGGTAACCGTAGTCGCCGGCAGATCGCCCAAAGCAACCGTGATTTCTTTGGGCTGCTTTGCATCAATGTTCACCAGTGAAATGTGAACGGCCCCAGATTTATCTTTTGACGCCGAAGCCGAAACGGCGGTCAGCTTCTCCCCATTCAGTACATAGTCGTCACTCCTTATAGTAATGGGCAGCAACAAGGCATCCTGGTGCACATTGTACATTTCCATTACATGGTAGGTTGGCGTGAGAATCATCTTATCGCCTTCTGTCAGGATCACTGCCTGCAGCACATTGATGGCCTGCGCCAGGTTGGCCATCTTCACCCGGTCGGCATGGTTGTGAAAAATATTTAGGGTCGTACCGGCAATCATGGCGTCACGCATGGTATTTTGCTGGTATAGAAACCCAGGATTAGTGCCCGGCTCCACGTCGTACCAGCCGCCCCATTCATCCACCACAAGAGCCACCTTTTTCTGCGGATCATATTTATCCATGATGGCCGTGTGCTTTTGAATCAGGGTATCCATTGCCAAGGCACGCTGCATAGTGGTGAAATAATGGTCTTCGGTAAAATTGGTGGATGGTCCTTTTTTGTTCCAGTCGATAACGGAATAGTGGTGCAGGGCTACACCTTCGAGCATTTGTGCCGGAACATTCTTCATCAGCACTTCGGTCCAGTGGTAATCGTTGGACGAAGCGCCGGACGCTATGCGGAACACATCGTTGCCCATGAAGGTGGCGTACTGTCGGTACACATCGGCATAATATTCGGCCCGCATATTGCCCCCGCAGCCCCAGGCTTCGTTGCCAATGCCCCAGTATTTTACGTTCCAGGGTTTGGCCCGGCCGTTCTGCCGGCGCAATTTGCTCATGGGACTTTCGCCACTGAAGTTGGTATAGTTCACCCAGTCGGCCAGTTCCTGCACGGTTCCGCTGCCCACGTTACCGGCCAGGTAAGGTTCAGTCCCCAGCAATTCGCACATGTTCAGAAAATCATGGGTACCAAAAGAATTGTCTTCTGTAACACCGCCCCACCATACGTTTACAATCTTGGGCCGCTTGGCTTTCGGACCAATCCCGTCTTTCCAGTGATAGGTATCAGCAAAACAGCCACCAGGCCAGCGCAGGTTCGGGATCTTTAGCTTTTTAAGCGCTGCCACCACATCGTTTCGAACACCGGCTGTATTCGGAATTTTTGTATTCTTTTCCCCCACATAAAAACCGCCGTAAATACATCGTCCCAGGTGCTCGGCAAAATGCCCGTAAATATGACGGCTGATGGTATCTTTTGCCTTGTCGGCGTGAATGGTAACCTGGTTTTGGCTATTGGCCGACAACGCAAGGGTCGCCGCCAGGAGACTCGCTAGTAATTTCATGCTGGCTTGTTTTTTAGGTTGAAAAAAGACAATGCTTTTCACTGATTGAGGTCATGGTTGTCCGGCAAGCAATGCTTTTTCGCTTCGTTCAAAACTAGGCAGCTGGAAAATACAGCACCCGCCTTTTTGTTGAAACTTATGGAACAAATGTTTACATCCGGTCGTTTTTCATTGAAAGACAGGTTGTTAATGGAGCAAAAATGAGAAACTGCAAACGAAGCTTACACAATCTTTCTATTTTTTTGATTGGCTAACAGCATAAAGGCCACGCCTTACTTACCCTGTTTTTTGACAGTGGTCGAATGATTATCGATTTTATTTTCGATCCTGAAAAAATCAAAATCGGCAAAGCCGCCTTTTGTTTTTGTGGCGTAGTTAAACAGCCCGAAACGGTAGCCCATAAAATGCGGAAGGGTGTAAGTCATTTTCAGCTCCGTGCCTGCCGGTTGCCAGGTTTTCCCGTCAAGACTGTAATAAAAATTTGCCACGTCTTTGCGGTTTGTAAAATTGCATTCGGCTTTGAAGTAAATGGTTGGTTGTTGCAACGGAATGGTTTGTGCCACCACCGGCGATCCTCCCGAAGCATTTATCATCACAATTGATTTTTTACCGTCTTCCACCTGCACACCCACCAGCCCATAATTTTTTTGCAAAAGGCTCAATCCTGCAAAATCACCGTCTTTCATGCCCGCCACATCCAGCCTTGTGGTTCCGGAACTAACAGGACCAATGGTGCGCTGGGTCAGTGTGTTTCTTGCCTGCAAAAAACCTGTGTCAACACGGCCTGTGGTGAGGCGCAAAAAACCTTTTCTTGCCTCCAGCGACCAAAGCCGGTTGTCGGGATTATGGTTCCATTGCCATACCAGCGGCAGGGCTGCATCGCCTTTTTTTCGGTTGAATTCATCCGATGCCACAATGCCCGGTATCAGGCCCTTGTTTGCCGGCAAGGCCAGGGTTTCCGGAACCTTACCATTCTCTCCCAGTACCGGCCAGCCATCCTGCCATTTTACCGGCACCAGGTAGGGAATGCGCCCCACGGCACCATAGTCACGGAACAGGTAAGCAAACCACTCCCATTTGGGGGTATTTATCAGTCCGCCCTGCGCTACACCCAAATCCTGCAGAGCCACCCTGCCTTCGTAAGGACCCGTGATTTTCTCGGCTCGATGAACAACCACGGTACGCATGCCATCCTTTGGCCAGGTGATATTGAACAAATAGTATTTACCGGCCACCTTGAAGAGTTGTGAGCCCTCGCCTAAATTACTTGGGCCAATCGGTTGCGTTGGTGCCGTAACATCTTCGATTACTACTTTGTTAACGCCGCCCTCTTTTAAGCCCGACAAATCTTCTTTTAATTCAACAAGGGTTAGCTTCTTGTTGCTGTATAACATGTACACTTTCCCGTCGTCATCAAAGAACAAGGAATGGTCATGCAAGCTTGGGCGGAAAGCAATGGCCTTCCAGGGGCCTTTTTCAATATTCTTCGTTGTATAAATATGCGTTTTACCACTGGTGGCAGCAAAAGTGGAAACATAATACAGGCCTTTGTGGTAACGGATGCTGCTGGCCCATGAACCTCTCCCATACGTTGATTTGCCATTCTCCAGGTTCATGTCATCGTTGCTGACAAGGGTGTCGTACGCATAGCTGACCAACTGCCAGTTCACCAGGTCTTTTGACTTCATAATGGGTACCCCGGGGCTCATGTGCATGGTGGTGCTGCTCATGTAATACGTATCGCCAACCCGTATCATGGACAGGTCAGGAACATCTGCAAAAAGAACCGGATTTATTGCACCTTTTTGTTGGGCAGTGAGCACGGTAAAAAGGCCCTGCTCCAGGATAACGAGGACTGTCAACAGTGATTTGTTCAGGGGTATTTTTCGGAAATCTGCAATCATGATTTTTGATTAGGCTTGTAACAACATTCTTTCGCTGCAAAACGATCTTTCATTCCGCTTTCTCACCCCATGAAAATATTGAAGATGAAGATGCCGTACGCAAAGAGTTTTTATTTCCGGATAAGATTCGCTTACGGCAGACATGAACGCAGGAAAGGATCAGTGCTTTTTGTATAGTTTATATCATCCGCTACATATAGCCGGCCGAAGGCCATCAGCCGATCGCCAACCGGGAAGGATTTATTCGTCCGACCGTTCATTCCTTGGACCCGGACACCTATTTTAAAAAAATGTTTTAGATTGGGCAGTCATCTTTACCGGCACCGCCGTTCTTTTTTGACTTGCTATACATTATGAGAAACGTTCGATTTCTGCTGCTGCTCTTTTCAGCCTTTCTGCTTGCGCAGATTGCTGTTGCACAACAGCCAAACATCAACTTTACAGTCCTCACCACTAAAGACGGTTTATCGTCGAACACGGTGAATGCGATTATAAAAGACCGGTACGGCTTTATGTGGTTTGGTACAGAAGACGGCCTGAATAAATTTGACGGCAACCACTTTACGGCTTACCGGCATAAACCGGGTGATAAATCCAGCCTCCAGGCAAATGAAATTCTTTCGCTGCACGAAGACAAAACCGGTAATATTTGGGTGGGTACCAGTGGCGGATCGTTAAGCCTGTACGACCGGAAGACAGATGCTTTTTTCACCTTTCCGGCAAATAACTCCGGCAACAGCATTGACAACAATGTTATCAGGGCAATCCTCAGCGATCATACCGGCAATCTCTGGATCGGGCATTACAACGGCGTTAACCGACTCGATCCGAAAACAGGAAAAATCAGCCGCATCAGGCTTCCATCAAGATTAACCGGTTCAACATCTACCCTGCACAGCATTTGCTTTTTGGAAGACCGCAAAAAACAGATCTGGATCGGCACGAGCGAAGGCCTTTGGCAATACAATCCCGCAACAAACACTACCCGGCAATTCCTGCACAGCGATAGCGACACCCAAAGCCTTGCCGGAAACGAGGTAAATGCTATTGTCGAAGACGGAGC
This sequence comes from Flavisolibacter longurius, assembly GCA_014163555.1. Lineage (GTDB taxonomy): Bacteria > Bacteroidota > Bacteroidia > Chitinophagales > Chitinophagaceae > Flavisolibacter. The sequence goes on along the minus strand of JACJGO010000027.1, from coordinate 20,144 downwards.
CGGCAATCTGTGGGTCGGCACCGACAGAGGATTGAGCAAACTGGTTCCCGGCCGTTCGTCGTTTGTAAACTTCCGGCACGAGAAGCAAAGCCTTCATCTCATGCAAAGCGCCAATTACATCAATAACATTGGAGTTGACAAGGACAAACTCTGGCTGGCTACCGGCAACGGCGTTTTATTGTTTGATACAAAATCCGGACAGGCAAGGCGGTTTACGCATGACCAACGGAATATTCACAGCCTCAGTGCACCAACTGTGCGCAGTCTCTGGCTTGATAAAGAAGGCATCTTCTGGTTTGGTACGCCGGGCAATGGGGTAAACAAGTACGACAAAAACCTGAATCTGTTCAGCCATATTCAAAGCCATGTCTTTGATGCAAAAGGCTTGAACTCACCCATGGTAAACACATTTGCCGAAGCGCCGGACGGACGGGTGTTTGTGGGCACCGAAGCAGGTCTCAGTCTTTATGACCAGCAAACAAGATGGTTTCAGCAGCTTCCGCTCTCCTCAAAAAGGCCTGGTGGCGGAAATCATCGTCCCGTGCTGTCGCTGACCATGAGCAAGGCCGGGCAGCTTTATGTAGGCAGTTATGGCGATGGTCTGTTCATCTTTGAACCCCGCTCTGGCAAGGTTGCGCAACTGCTGAAAGGGCCTAACCCGCAGGACCTGAATTCAAACGACATTTTCTGTACCATGGAAGACCGTGCCGGCAATCTCTGGCTGGGCACAAACGGCGATGGGATCAATGTGCTGGATAAAAACCGGAAGGTAAAATTCCGACTGACACCGGCGCCAAAAACACCGCTTGATGTGCTTTTGCCGATCAATGGTTTTATACGGGATATAATTGAAGACAGGACTGGGAATATCTGGCTGGCCACCCATGGCGGCGGCATTGCCAGCTACAACATACAAACAAAAAAGTTTGCAATTTACCATACCGAAAACAGCAAGCTCCCGAACGATAAAGTGCAAACCTTACTGGAAGACCGTGCCGGCAACATTTGGGCGGGAACCCTTGGTGGCGGCATCGGCATTCTGAACCGGCAAACCGGAGTTATTACCGTGCTTTCTGAAAAAGACGGCCTGCAGAACAATGCAGTTTACAAGATCATCGAAGACAGCAATGGACGCAAATGGGTGAGTTCGAACAAAGGCATCAGCGCCATTGAACCGGATACAAATAAGATCAGCAACTTTAATCATCACAACGGTGTACAGCAAAACAACTTCGTTCGCGGGGCGGGTCTGCTGCTCTCCAACGGCAATGTGTTGTTTGGCGGGCTGGAAGGCTTTCATTCTTTTACTACCGCCTACCTGAAAAAGAACAACAACATTCCGGCTGTGTTGCTCACAGGACTAACCGTTGCCAACCAGTCGGTTTCTCCCACAGAAGACGGCCCGCTGCAAACCCATATTTCCATTGCCGATGAGATCAACGTAACCTACGGGCAAAGTTTTGCCTTGCGTTATGTTGGCCTTTCTTATACCGCGGCGGGACAAAACCAATATGCCTACAGGCTGGAGGGGTTTGATAAATCCTGGAATTATGTGGGCAATGCCACTACAGCCGCCTATACTAACCTTGATCCCGGCACCTATACCTTCCGGGTTAAAGCCAGCAACAACGATGGCGTTTGGAACGAGCAGGGTGCTGTTATCCGCATTCAAGTTCACCCGCCATTTTGGCGAACAACCTACGCCTACATTGCTTATGCCTTGCTTACTTTGGGCACCCTGCTGTTTATCCGGCACAAAGGCATTCAAAAGCTAAAACGAAAGTTTGCCCTTGAGCAGGAAAAAATGAAAACAGAGCAGGCACGAAAAGAAGCGGAACGAATTCATGAACTGGACTTGCTGAAGATTAAATTCCTGACCAATCTGAGTCATGAATTCCGGACGCCCATTTCACTTATCCTTGGGCCGGTGGAAACCTTGTTGCAGCAACAAAAAAACACTACGGCGGCTGTGCATCTGGGACTGGTGAAACGCAACGCCAAACGCCTCCTTAACCTGGTAAACCAACTTCTTGATTTTCGTAAAATGGAAGAGCAGGAATTGCAGCTGAATGCAACGGAAGGAAACCTGGTGGCGTTTGTGGAAGAAGTAAGCGATTCCTTCAAAGACCTTGCGGAAAGAAAAGAAATCCATTTTGAAGTGAAGAGCCAGCTACCTTGTTATTTTACCCGGTTTGATCACGACAAACTCGAACGCATTCTTTTCAATCTTCTTTCCAACGCCTTTAAGTTTACCCTGCTGGGAGGAAGCATTCGCCTCCTGGTGGAAGAAAGAGAAAATGTTGCTGAAGCTTCCGGAAAAGGGATATGCCTGAAAGTATGCGATTCGGGCATTGGCATACCGGCCGACAAAAAAGAAAAGATCTTTGAAACCTTTTTTCAATCCTCCACACCCGTTGCTATTTTAAACCAGGGTACGGGCATTGGCCTTTCCATTACCAGGGAGTTTGTCAAGCTTCATGGCGGCACCATTACAGTTGACAGCGAACTGGAAAAAGGAACAACATTTACCCTCTTGCTTCCATTGGAACCCCTGGCGGAAACCCTGCCGCTAACAACGGCAGAAACCATTGCGCTATCCAATGATGATGGGGAAGCATCCTTTGCTAATGCTACCTCTGATGCAACCGAAAAGCCGGTTATTTTACTGGTAGAAGACAACGATGATTTCCGGTTTTACCTGAAGGACAATTTGCGGCTTCATTACAAGGTACTGGAAGCTGCCAATGGCAAAGAAGGCTGGCAAAAAGCGTTGGCCCATCACCCGCAATTGATTGTCAGTGATGTAAGCATGCCGGTGATGGACGGCATTCGTTTTTGCCGCAAAATAAAAGCTGATAAACGCACAGGGCATATCCCGGTGATTTTACTGACAGCCTTAACCGCCGAAGAAGACCAGGTAAAAGGTTTGCAAACCGGCGCCAATGATTATGTGACCAAACCTTTCAATTTCGAAGTGCTGAACATAAAGATCAGGAACACGCTGCACCTGAACAACGTGCTGAAGAATACATATACCAAACAAATCAAGGTACTGGCACCTGAAGCTGCGTTTCAATCGGCCGATGAAAAGCTGTTGCAAACCATTGCCGTTTACCTCGAAGAAAACCTGACCAACTCACAATTATCGGTGGAAGAATTAAGCCGCCATGTGGGCATGAGCCGCAGTACACTTTACAGCAGGCTGCTGGAACTGACAGGACAAACGCCGGTGGAATATATCCGTTCGGTAAAGCTTGAAAAAGCAGCCGTTATGCTTGAAAAAAGCGACATGAATGTTGCGCAGGTAGCGTATTCTGCCGGGTTCTCCACACCCAACTATTTTGCCAAATCGTTCAAAGCAAAATATGGTTTGTTGCCTTCGGAGTACATGACCAAGATGCGAAAAGAAGAAGATCCGAAAGCAGTAGAAAGTTAGCAAAGAAACTGCGGTTAGGGATGGGTGTTATATTGACAAAATAATAAAAGACATTTACATAATAATCGTGTTTACTTACAAAGACTGTTCTGCATTTAGTAAAAAAATTCTGAGCCAGCGGATAGAAAAAAGCCAACGGCTTTTTTGAAAGAGCTATTGGCCTTTTTATAAAAATGATAGTGAATGCAAACATGTTTTCGACACCGGAAGCTTATTCGTTTCTAAAAAGCAACGGCGCAAAGTTGTAAAGGTTATTTCGCCAAACGGGCCAGGTATGCCCGCCGCGATATTCCGAATACGTGTGCTTGATGCCCATCTCTTTCAACCGCTCCATCATTACCTGGCAGTTTTTCCAGGCAATATCTTCCTGTCCGCCCATGGCAATCCAGAACTGCGAAAGGTTTTTATTGATTGCCGCTGCATTTTCTTTCATAAATGCATATTGCGCATCGGCCAGTTTTGCCTGTGCGGGGTGAATCCAGCCGGAACTAAAAACACCCAAGGCCGAAAAAAGATCCGTATTCTTCACACCGGTATACAGCGTATGCAGTCCGCCCATCGATAAACCGGCCAAGGCTCTGTTTTGTGCACCGGGTTTTACACGGTAGGCTTTCTCTACAAACGGCATCAGCACATCTTTCAGTTCCGATTCAAATCGTTTCAGTCCTGATTCGTCAAAAGCGTTTCCACCAACGTTGGCACTGGGCATTACCACCAGCATGGGCTTTGCTTTGCCTGCGGCGATAAGATTGTCGAGAATGAGGTCTGTTTTTCCCTGCATTGCCCATCCCCTTTCATCTTCGCCACCACCGTGCAGAATGTAAAGAACAGGATAGGTTTCGGCTGTGTTGGCATCGTATCCCGGTGGCGTATACACGTAAAGCTGCCGCCAGGAATTAGTGACCTTTGAAAAATAGCGCTTAATGCGTACATCGCCATGCGGCACATCACGAAGCGCATAATAACCGCCACCGGCAAATGGAATTTCGATCCCGCTGGCCTTTCGTCCCATGCCGTAAAATGTTTCACTGGCAGGATCGGCAACAGCAACGCCGTTAATGAGCAAGGAGTAATAATGAAAGCCTTCGCCGATGGAATCCGTGGTCACCGTCCAGGTGCCGCCGGCATCCTTAACCATGTCGTATTTCTTTCCGAGGTCAACCTGTACCCGGGTTGCTTCCGGCGCTTTTATGCTGAAGATCACCCTGTGGTTTGGAAGAATTTGCGGATAACCTGAAGACAATACATTCGTAGCGGCAGGTGCACCGGCCACCGGGTATTTTGAAAAGCTGGCGGTATCTACCGGCTTAAACAGCAGTTGCGACAGCATGTACAACCCATTTTTCCATACTTTAAAATCATGTACGCCGGGTTCAATAAAATAAATGTGCGGCACATTGACTTTTGCAAGGTAGTCGTGTGTACGTTGACTGAAGTTGATCAGGCCATCGCTGGCCCCGCAGGAGATGAACAGGAGCTTCAACTTTTGCCTCGCCGTTTCGGGGTCGGGCACCAGCTCCTGCGGCAGTTTGGTATTGGGCGCCGAAGAAAAGCCGCCCACCCAGGCAAATTTGTCCAGGTTTCCCAGCCCGAAGTTGAGCGACTGGCCACCGCCCATGGAAAGGCCTGCAATCGCCCTGCTCTCCCTGTCCTTCAGCACCGAGTATGTTTTTTCAATAGCGGGAATCAGGTCGTTCAGCAGGTCTTTTTCAAACCGGGCAAAAGCCTGCACTTTGGCGCTGTCGAAAACATTTCCAACGGCACGGTCGTCCTTCATGGCCCGGCCGTTGGGCATTACCACAATCATGGGTTCAAGCTTGCCATCGGCATACAGGTTGTCCAGAATGACCTGTGGCTGACCGCCGTTGAGCCATTCCCTTTCATCGCCGCCTATGCCGTGCAACAGGTACAGTACCGGGTATTTTTTTGTTTTGGAAAATCCCGGCGGTGTATAGATGACCGCTTTCCGGTTTGTACCGACCGTTTTTGAACGATAGGTGAACGTGTCAAGCTTTCCATGCGGTATATTCTCCCGCACGGCGTCAAATCCCTGAGGCGCCGGGGCTACCTGTGCCTGCAACGGACTACCGCCACAGAAAAAGGAAACAATAATAACCGCTATCAATGTGCAGTTCTGCATTTTTTTCATACAGGGAAAGGGTTTCTTTTTTTGACCTGAAAAATTCATTTTGTTTTGGGTTTCGTTTCAACTTCTTGTAGCGAAAATGCCAAATCGGAAAAAATTATTCTGCTAATAAAGTCAGCAACTGCCCCTTCATTGTGGGCAGATCATAAACAACCGTTTCGGGCAGTACCGGCAAGGTTACAACCGCTTTCGCTGCAATCAACGGCGCCGCAATAGCTTCAACCCGGTAAAAAGGATTGCGGTTTTCACCCCTGGCCTTTTTCAGTGCAGCGCCGTTCTTTAATCGTAATGCGTTTGGTACCCTTAGGCGCAGGTTGCCGCCCAAATGGGAACGAATGACGGCCTCTGTCACTTTTCCTTCTTTCCAAGCCAGCTTTACCAGTTCAAAACCGCCACGGGCCCGCAAGCCGCTTACGCTGCCGCTCTTCTTCCAAACATCGGGAAGGGCCGGAAGTAAAAATAAATGGCCATCTGCAGTTTGCAGCAGCATTTCGGCAATGCCGGAAGTACAGCCAAAATTGCCATCGATCTGGAAGGGTGGATGGGCATCAAACAGGTTGTTGTAGGTACCGCCGCCGCCTTCGTTGGTGCCCACTGGCGTCAGTTGGTCCTGAATGAGTTTATATGCATGGTTGCCGTCCAGCAGTCTAGCCCACCACGATACCTTCCAGCCCATACTCCAGCCGGTAGAAACATCGCCCCGGTGCTGGAGCGTGGTTTTGGCAGCGCTATATAATTGCGGCGTACGGTAAGGCGATATCTGTGCCGCCGGCGCCAATCCATACAGGTGCGAAATGTGGCGGTGCTTGTCCTGCGGATCGTCCACATCATCCAGCCACTCCTGCAATTGCCCGTGCCGTCCCACCTGCATCGGGGGCAGACGGCTCCGCAGTTTCAGCAAGGTGTCGCTAAAAGCGGTATCTATCTTTAAAATATGCGCTGCCTGCATTACCGTGCTAAACACATCGAAGATGATTTGATTGGTCATAGTAGTGCCGGCATCCAGCGAAGAGCCTCCGTGCGCCTGGGGAGCATTTTCCGGCGACTGATCCGGGTTGATCACCAGCCACCGGCGGCTGGGATGCTCCACTAAAAAGTCAACATAAAACAGGGCGGCCCCTTTCAGCGCCGGGTAAACCGAAGCCAGGTATGTTTTATCACCCTTGTAGAGGTAATGCTCCCACAGGTGCTGACTGGTCCAGCCGCCGCCATTCACCCAGGCGCCCCAGAAAGCACCATCCACGGCACCGGTGGCCCGCCAGATATCGGTGTTGTGATGGGCCATCCATCCCCTGGCGCCATACATGCCGCTTGCAGTTTGCTGCCCGGTAAGCGACATTTCTTTCACCATTTGCAAAAAAGGCTGGTGCAGCTCGGGCAGGGCTGTTTTTTCTGCCGGCCAGTAATTCATTTGTGCGTTGATGTTGATGGTGTACTTGCTGTCCCAGGGAGGACGGACTTTATTATTCCAAATGCCCTGCAGATTGGCCGGTTGGCCATCCGGTTGCGAAGAAGAAATCAGGAGGTAACGGCCGTATTGGAAATAAAGTGCTGCCAGGTGCGGGTCGTTGCCTGAGCGAAAGTTTTTCAGCCGTTCATCAGTGGGAAGAAAAGCGGCCGCAGTAGATCCCAGGTCCAGCTTTACCCTGTTGAAATACTGCTGGTAGGCTTTTTTGTGTTCTTTGGCAAGAAGCGCAAAGGGCTTTTTAACGGCTTTGGCAAGATGGCTTTCCGCAAGCCGGCTTTCATCACCGCCAAGATCGTTGTAGCGCCTGAAATTTGTGGCGATGGAAACATAAAGCGTAGCGGTGGTGGCGCCTTTTACATGCAGTGCAGTATCTGTTGCCTGCACTGTACCATCCTCTGTTTTTATTTGGGAAAGGGCTTTGTACCGAACAGCACCTTTTACGCCTTCATGGTCGATAGTGGTTCCTGCCAAATGAAGCTGGCCGGCCGCAACCGTCTGCAGGGCACCGGGCAGAGAGGGTTTAAAAAATGCTGTAAAATTCAATCGTTCCGGCTGGCTTGCCTTGAGGTGTATGACCAGCACCCGGTCTGGCAGGGAGGTCAAAACCTCCCGGGTATAGGTTACACCATTTACGGTATAAACAGTTTTGGCAATGGCGGTTTCAATATTCAGTTCGCGGTAGTATTCGGTATAAGGTTCATGTCCGGGAAAGGCCAGCTTTATTTCACCCAGCGGCAAAAACATTTGCCCGTGCGAGCCCTTACTGATGATGACCCGGTTTGCCATTGCTTCCGCCTCTTTCTGCCGGCCGCTGAAGATCAATTGGCGCAGGTAGGACAGCGAATCCCGAACAAGCGGGTTATCGTTTCGATTAGGGCCTCCACTCCACAATGTGTGTTCGTTTAGTTGAATCGTTTCCGTTTCCACATTGCCATAAACCATGGCCCCAATGCGACCATTGCCAACCGGCAGAGCATTTTCCCAAACCGTACCGGCAGGCTGCCGGTACCACAGCTTCAGCGAAGCAGTGTTTTGTGCATAGCCAATCTGTGTTACAACAATAAAAATCAAAAGCAGTGCTCTCATTCTTTTTTCCTGTTGCCCTTTTTGGAAGCCACCTGTATGGTGGTTGTCTTTTTTCTTCCGGGTAATCTCTCGTTTAAAATACACCATCCTTTTTGTGTAAAAAAGTCCGCTGTAAAAACAGCGGACGGCGTGTAGTTGATTGCTATACGAGAAATCGTTTACATCAAAGGCAGTTGATTATCAATGATTGTATATTTAGTGTCGGAAAGGTCCAGGCGGCCTTCCGGGAATAACCGGGTTTTATACTTTAAGCCACGTTCCGGATTTTTGGATGCTCTCACTGGCTACTTCTTTCCGTAGTCCACAATTACTCTCTTAAAGCTCCGGTTATCATCCTTCGCCAAAGCTTTGTTATCCTGTTCAAAACTAGTTTTATGAGGCACCGAAGGCTCGCTCATTTGTGTAAACCAATAGCACAAATGTTTTTATGGGAAGAAAAATGGGGCCGTATATGCAACAAATGTTGCAGGGAAGAAATAGAATGGATGACCAGAACAAAACAGCCACCAGTTTGCTTACCGTTTGCGAAGACAGGGGTTTTACACCCTGGCCTGCGATCCATCATATACCGGATGGCAAACCTGGTTTTTATGAAATGGCGATAGAGCTGGAAGCAATCAGAAACCCGCTTTGCTTTCAGCGTTTGGCCGGGAGGTTACAAAAGAACTCTCCACATACGGCCACTTTTTTCTAGAACCATCGCCGGTTAATCGATTGGCGTTCGAACATCTATTTGGAAAGCCTGAACCACTATTTAATAAAGTGGTGACCCTGATATGATCTGGCATTTCCGATCCTATTTGAAAACCCATTTCCTTAGAGACAAATACTGGAGCAGGCATAAAAAAAGACAACTCCGCATTTTTGTGGAGTTGTCTTGTAAAGTGGAAAGACTGTTTATTTCTTTTGTGGCTTTTTGGGGTAATACTCCGTAGAGCTTTGGCCTCCGTTAGCCGGAAACGCAGCAAAGTGCAGCACCTCCCCTTTCTTCAGGGTAAGGGGCGACGTATACACCGGCGATTGCGCTGTTACTTTTTCATTATTCAGTTCGTAGCGAACAACGCCGCCAGCGGCCCGGTTTTGCAACGAAAGGGTGGCCGTACTGTCGGCAGCATAGCTGGCGCTAGGCAAAGGCGCCGGAATGCGGTACCCTATGTTCCAGCGGTCGTACCGTTTCAGTTGGGTTTGCAGGCGCTGCTGAAATTGGGTGAAGTTTTTTTTCTCCCGTGGCGTCCAGGCAACTTCCGCCAGGGCATCCATCCGGGGATATACCATGTACTGGAAATAGGGTTCCGTTTTTATAAACTCCGTCCACACATTGGCCTGCACTCCCAGCAACCGTTTGGCATCGTCATCGCTCATCTGCGGGTGGCGGGGGTCAAACGCATAGGCCGTATCCAGCGGTACCCAGTAACCGATGGCCTGCGGTTCTATTTTCGATTCGGCCTGGTAGCCGTCGAAGTACATGTGGGAGTAGGGCGACATGATGATGTCGTTGCCCATCTTTGCTGCGGTGATGCCGCTCTTTGTGCCCAGCCAGGATTGCACCGTTGCGGTAGGCGAAAGACCGCCCTGCATAATCTCCTCCCAACCGATAATGCGTTTACCCCTGGCATTGATGAATTTTTCCATGCGGCGCACAAACCAGCTTTGCAGCTCGGCTTCGTTTTTCAGGCCTTCGGCCTTCATGCGCTGCTGGCATTTGGCACACTTGGCCCAGGCCTCGTGCGGCGCTTCGTCGCCACCAATGTGCAAGAATTTTGAGGGAAACAGCGGCATGACTTCGCTGAGCACATCCTGCAAAAATGTAAACACCGAATCGTTGCCGGCGCAGTAGATGTCTCTGGATACTCCCCACACCTGCCGTACTTCGTGTGGTTTGCCGGTTTCAAAACTCACTTCGTTGCAGGCCAGGTAGGGGTACGCTGTTACTGCCGCCACCGAATGGCCCGGCATTTCAATTTCAGGAATCACTTCAATGTAACGGGCGGCGGCATAGGCCACCACCTCTTTAATCTGCTCCTGCGTATAGTAGCCGCCGTAGCGAATGCTGTCCGTTTTTTTTCGGTCGTAGCCCACCTGCGTTCCGTTGCGATACGCGGCTACCGTTTGCAATCGGGGATATTTTTTGATCTCGATGCGCCAGCCCTGGTCTTCGGTCAGATGCCAGTGAAATTTATTGAGCTTGTGGTAGGCCAGTTGGTCAATGAATTTTTTGATAAAGTCTACCGACCATATGTGCCGGCAGGGATCCATCATCATCCCGCGCCAGGCAAAGCGGGGTTCGTCCTCAATGTGCACCGCCGGAAGGGCCGCGGCACCTTCTACCGGGATCAGTTGCAATAATGTTTGCACACCATAAAACAAGCCGGCTTCATTTTTGGCTTTGATAAGGATGGCAGATGGCGTTACATCCAGCACATAACCTTCTTCGTGCCCGATAGAATTATCCAACTGCAGGCTGATGGCTTTACCGTTTTTTGCCGGTGCAACACCGGTACTTGCCTGCAGTTGCAGTCCGCTGGCATCGCGAACGCCGGCGAGAGCCAGGGCTACCAGCGAAGAGGAAACATTTTTGGGATGGTAAAGACGTACCGTTCCATTCAACACAAAACTGCCTTTCTTCTCTACAATGGTTTTGGGTAGCGGGATTAGCGAAAGGTTGGTTTGTGCCGTAGCGTTAATTGTGATAAAAAGTGCAGAGATGTAAACAATTCTTTTCAATGCGTGTAATTTCATTCCGTTTTTATTTAGAATGGTTTTGTGAAGTTTGATTTGTGTGGACAAGCTAGTCATTCCCCCAGTGTGTTGATGATGCAAACGTTTGCTCAAAAACAGTTGCGTCTCTTTTCGGAATGAATAATTACATCACTTTCAAAGTCACACTTTAGTTGTGGGATAAATGCAAAGAAAATTTGTATTGAAGGGTATGGGCTGTGCTTTAAGGATTATGAAGGAGCGTCTTTGAGGGTTAATAATAAGTTTTGGCTTTGTTGAAAAAAAACTGAGAAAGGAAGATTTTGTAAACCAAACTTGAATCTGCTACTATCTAAAATATCAAAGGGTTAACTGCTTCAGGTATCCGAATTTATGCCTTGTCGCTTCCGATCGAATGGCATGAGATCTTAGGTTGTAAGCTATAGCAATTCTCTAGTCGTGCCTTTGCATATATAAAATACAGCCTACTAAACAGCTTCAGCTATTTTATGTTTTGAATAATACAAAAAACAAGCAAGACCTCTTCTCCGTATTTGTACGGGTTTTTTCTCGCTCTATTTCATCAACTTTGAAGCCTTTACCTAAACAATTACGAATGAAGCATTTTATTACGCATGCGCAAGCCCGTGAAATGACCCGGCGTTTCCGGGAAAACCGGGACTATGTATTTCAACCGGAGTACAAAGGCCGGTACCTGGTACCGGATGCAGAAACCTTTGACAGGGCCGCTTTTGACCAGGTATTGGCGCAGGAAGGGTGCACTGCCCTTCGCATTTATTATGGCATGGATGAAAAGCTGGACGTACATGCCATTATTGTAGGCGTGGACAAAGATGGCCGCAATATTGTGCCCATTGCTTCAACCGATGAAAGCAATCCGGAGAGTGAAGGAGATGACTTTACCGGATTTATCGAAACCGGGGTTCGTTGTCCGCCCACTTGTCCGCCCGATGAAGAAGAAAATCCTTAGTTGCCTTATTTTCGGGCTGATGAGCTATTACCTTGTTACAGCTTTTAGTTTTTCCATTTTACTTCCGGCGGTGATAGGTGGGATTCGTTTTTCTAAAATCAATCCCACCTACTATCCTTTTCTATTTTTCATCTGGGCAGGTCTCCTAAATGAAATTGCCACCATTTACTTGGTAAAGCAGATTAAGTCCAATGCGGTCAACAACAACCTGTTTTACCTGATTGAAAGTTTGCTCATAACGGTACAGTTTAAAAATTGGCGGTTGTTCGATCGATCGCCAGTTCTTTACAAAACACTGTTGATCTTCTTTCCGGTTTTCTGGGTTGGCGAAACCTTGCTCCTGGGCTCTTTGTACAATTTTTCGTCGTACTTTATTATCCTGCATTCTTTTCTGATCACGCTGTTGAGCATTTCAATGATCAACCGCCTTCTTGCAAGAGAGAGAAAAGGATTGCGAAAGAATGCCATTTTCCTGATTTCGCTGGGATGGATTGTTTTCTTTACGTATGCGATACTGGTTGAAATCAGTTACATGTATGGTACTCATTTAAGTGAACCCTTTCAGAATGCTGTTATGTATATTTTAGCGTTCGTCAACCTATTCACCAACCTTCTTTATGCCTTAGCAATTCTATGGATACCAAAGAAATCAGGATATACATTTACGTGATTGCCCTGGTGCTGTTCCTGGGAGCGGTGATGGCGTATTTTTTCATTTCCATGATTCGCCAACACCGGATTAACCTGGACCTGAAGAAACAAAACATAACAGCAGAACTGACCTCCATTGAAAAAGAAAGGGCCCGCATTGCAGCCGATTTGCACGACGAACTTTCGCCCCTGGTCTCCGCCATCAAGCTAAAGGTGAGCAGTTTTGAGCTGCACCAACCGGAAGACCAGGAGCAACAGCAAAAAACGGACGAGCATCTGAATGATGTGGTGCGTCGCCTCCGGGAGATTTCATTTAACCTGATGCCTGTGACGCTGCAACGCAAAGGACTTGTGGCAGCGATCAAAGAGCTGGCCAGCTATGTTTCAAAAACAAATGGGTTGCAGATTGAGGTGATGGCAGAAGATATTCACCCGGATGAATTCCGGAGCATCCACCTCTACCGCATTGTGCAGGAGATTGTACACAACACCCTCAAACATGCCGGCGCTACCCTTTTGCAGTTTTCACTGAAAAGTGAGAACAACAAACTTATTCTTATGTCAAAAGACAACGGACGCGGCTTTTCGTATGAAGAGAAGTTGCAGGAAGGCGGCGGCTATGGCTTGCGCAACCTCCTGAGCCGGACGGATATATTAAATGGCGAGTTGTTTGTGGAAACAAAGCCTGGCGCCGGCACCCTGTACACCATTGAAATTCCTGTTTAAACAATAAGGACCAAAGCTCCAAACAACATGAAAAAATCACCCACGGCTATCAAAATTGTTCTTGCCGATGATCACGAACTGTTTCGCGATGGATTTTCGGTAATGACGAGCAAAGAACCCGAGATTGAGTTAATAGGACAAGCTGAGGATGGTGAAGCATTGCTCTCCCTTGTACAAAATCTGCAACCGGAAGTAGTGATTACAGATATTAAAATGCCAAAGCGGGATGGCATTGAAGTGGCGCAGGAAATGAAAAAAGCCTTCCCTCATATTGGCGTGATTGCCCTCACCAATTATGATGAAGACTACCTGATTGTGGAGATGCTGGAAGCCGGCGCAATGGGTTACCTGCTGAAAACGGCCCACAAGGGCGAAATTGTTGAAGCCATCAAAACCGTTTACCAGAATAAAACCTATTACTGCCAGACCACATCCACCAAACTGGCCCAACTGATTGCCAAAAGTTCCTTCAACCCCTACCGAAAGAAAAAGAAAGTTGAACTTAATGAGCGGGAATCACAGATCATCCGTATGATCTGTGAAGGACTGACCAACAAAGAAATGGCAGCTAAGTTGTTTTTAAGTCCGCGTACGATTGAAACGCACCGAGAAAATGTCATGCACAAAATTGACGAGAACAGTACTGCAGCCCTGGTGGTATATGCCATTAAGCATGGCCTTTATAAAATTTAACCAAGAACAGAACCAGGAATAAATTTTCCTCTCTTCAACAAAACGGAAATATAGGGGGCGGATGGATTCTTGAGACAATTAACGGCTATCCAATCCCCCTGCTCAAAGATCACTTCAATCAATACAGTAAAATTCCAGTCGACAGAGCGGAAATAAAAGATGTGCTCCGGCGACATTTCGATGATGCATGCAGGGGTTTCAATGACACGCTGGTAATCATTAAGGGGCAATGGTAATGTTGGTTCTGCCTTTTCCTGCTTCAGGCATAAATCATTGGGTAGAAAAACATTTCTGTCGGTAGGATCATAAATTCTCATGGTGGAAAGGTTTTGTCACCATATGGTTCGATGAATGTGTTATTTGCCTGCAAGGTAGGTTTCTGAAGAAAGGCAAACTATGTGGGAAATACGGAAACCAGCCGCAGATTGGAGAGCAAATCATGGTGAGCAAACCATCTATTTTAAGAACCCGTATTAATACGGAAACCTTGAAGGTAACAAAGGTGTAATCTTGCGTAGTCACAATCTATCACCATTCTCTAAAGACACCAGGTTTGCATTTTAGGTGCAGTCAATACTAATTGCCAATGGGTACGATCAGATCTACCCAAGTTCAACATTCTGTTTGCCAACCACAAACGGAAAACACCTTACTCTTTCCATACAGTAAGCGAAAGAAACAGGAACCTCGGTTCCTGTTTTCGTTTCTGGAAAGATTGCTCTAAGCAATAATTTAAGGCCTGTGTATCCTGGCTCACCTTTTTAGCCAGGATTTTAGTGTGGTGCTGCGTGATGTGCAGGTTTTTATGTCCAGGCATTTAGCTGAAGCGTTCAATGGATGATTCAGAAATTCTTGTAACCCCAATTTTATTATTAAAAACAAAAATAATGTTGCAGGCAAACAAATGCTATCACTGATAGCTACACCTTCTAACATAAGCACAACTGTAGCCTCAATCACCATGAAGAGATTCTCTTTAGTTACGACCAGCCAGGATAAACGCTAATAAAAAAGGTAGCATGATTGCTACCTTTTCAATGGAATGAATAGACTTAAATCTTAATCAACCCATAATTTGTTCAGTGACTTTTCTGTGGAAGGTCCGGGCCAGATGTATCCTTCTTCCGTTGGTGATTTGGCTGGAGCCGATCCTTTCGCAGGAATGGTTTGGAGCAAACGCATTAAATCGTTGTTCCTGAGTCCCTCACCCAAAAACTCAATCCGTCTTTCTCTTAAAATAGTCGCAATCAGTTCATCTTGCGTTGCTGGTGCAAAGGTGGTAGTGGCATCTGAACGCTGCCTTACGGCGTTCAATAAGGATACCGCTCTGGTATCAACACCGCCACCGGTTCGTGCTAACGCTTCCGACAGATTCAACAAAACTTCAGCCCATCTGATGACAGGCACATAATCGGCAGGAGAGCCATTCGGGAATTTTGTCAGGTATCGTTTTCCATTGGGTGCTGAAAATACAAATGACCGTCTTTTGTCAGCAGCATTCCAGTTTGCATCACCAATGATACCGGCAGGGTTCAACGAATAAATAGAACCGGCACCCGTTGTGGCATTCGCAATGTAATAACCTTGCAGATTATTTTGCGTTCCGGGGATATCACCTGCTGTTGTCGTAAACGGCATGGAGAATATGGACTCCGTTGTTGTGTACGGCGTCTTAAACACGTTTGTAATATCGGGCTGTAAGGCATGAGCCACACCCGATGTAGCGACAAACGGTGCATTTGCAGGCACTATTTTATTGGCTTCTTCAATGACTTTTTGATAGTTCTGCATACTTAGGTACACTCTTGTTTTGAGAGCAATGGCAGTATTGCGATGCGCACGGGTTGTATTCAGCAATGGTGTAGCATAGGACAAGGGCAGGTTAGCTTCTGCAAAGTCAAGATCTGCAATAATCTGATTATACACTTCTGCAACCGTACTTCTTGCAATGTCCGACTGATCCGGCCCTTTTATTCCGGTTAACCGTAAAGGCACGCCTGGCTTGCTCCCATTCCCATCAGCATATGGCCTGGCATAAAACTGCAGCAACGTATAATACGTCAATGCCCGAATCAGTCTTGCCTCACCGAGATAATTATTGCCCAAGCTTGCTCCTACAACGGAAAGGCCTCTTGCATTCATTCCGTCAATAAAAACGTTGGCATTGTTGATAACAAGGTAGGCCTGTGTCCATAAGTTGTTGACGATGTTATTGGAACTGGTTGGGTTGAGTGCCCATATATCCGCTCCGGTAACTCCATTGGGATCTTCCATTAAAAAATCCTCCCCTCTGATATCGCCATACACCAAAACTCTTCCCCCGTATATCTGGCCATTTTTTAATTGAGAATACAAAGAAATCACCTGGTTCGTGATTCGATACGGTTGGTCAAACGCAGTAGCATCTGATACCACTGTTTCCGGAATGGCGTCAAGCAGGTCTCTGCGGCAAGATGCCAGTGAAAGCACTGCTATGGCAGCTATGATTATTTTTCGAATACTCATCTTAGTAAATAAATTGATTAAAAGTTTAGATTCAGACCTACTGTAATGGCGCGACCATTGGGCAAGGTATTCCTGTCCACGCCAGGATTCAGATTACCGCTTCCCAAACCCTGATTCACCACATTGCCATTTCCGTTAGAGGAAACTTCAGGATCAGGCCCCGGATACTTTGTGATGATAGCCAGATTTTGTCCGCTGACGTAAAACCGGGCATTTGAAATATTCACGCGGCTCAATATATTTTTTGGAAGACTATACCCTATCGTCACGTTCTTCAACTTTACAAAATCGCCTCTGAAAACGTTGATATCTAGCGGCATTGTTGTCCCGTTCGATACATTGTCTCCATAAACCGGCTTTGGCCATTGTGCATCATCGCCGTTCTTCTGCCAGTAGTCCAATATATTAACATCATTGTTCCAAAACCGCTGATCATGCAAACCGGCGTTGGACCCATAATAAACGGAGAAACCGGCCTGGTAAGTCAACAGAACATTCACGTCAAAATCTCTGATCCGGAAGGAATTATCCCAACCGCCAAGGATCCGGGGATGAGGGTTTGCATAAGCAATCGCATCATCAGCCCAATTGATTTGCAGCGGTGTTACGGATCCATCGGGATTGAGTTTTTCATAACGTGTACCCGTCGCCGTTTGCCAGTTGAATTTTCCTGATGGCATTGTGCCAAATTCATAATGTATAGGCTGTCCGGCAGCATTGATAAAAATTCTTCTTCCCGTACCTGGATCCACGCCACCGGTACGAACAGCCCACAAGTAGCCTACGGGCTGACCAACAGTGGTTTTGTTCACCGTTTCCAGATCACTTGCAAATAAAATCTGGGTTAAACCAGGAGCCAAAGCCGTCACCTCATTTCTGTTATACGAGATATTAAATGAGGATGTCCAGCTAAAATTTTTGTTACTGATCGGAGACCCGGTCAGGCTGAATTCAACGCCTTTGTTGTACATTTTTCCGATGTTCTGTAAAAGACTACCGGCTACCCCTACTGTTGGTGACGGCAGGCCAGCAGAAGGCGATTGCGGTACATTCAGAAGAAGATTGTAAATATCATTTTTATAGTAAGCAAAATCTCCGGTCAACCGGTTGTTGAATAAGCCGAAACTAAAACCTACATCCGTTTTTGTGCTCGTCTCCCAGGTAATTTCAGGATTTCCTACGGAGTTGAACTGAAGCGTGGGGACACCACCATACAAGCTGGAAGTATAGCTGGAAAAAGCAGGGTAACTGGTGCTTACAGTGGACGAGGTCCCGATGCCACCGATATTTCCGACCTTTCCATAGCTGCCTCTGATTCGAAAACTGCTGAAAACCCGATCCAGGTTGGCAGATGCCCAGAAACCTTCTTTCGTGATTTCCCAACCTGCAGAAACTCCCCAGAATATACCTTTTTTTATACCCAGGGCAGAGTATTCATCCTGCCTGATGTTAGCGCTCAGAAAGTATTTCTGATTGAAGTTATAGTTCAACCTACCGAACAACGAAAGCAGATAGTTTTCAAACCGCAGAGCATTATTAATGTTCTCTGTGGTAAATCCGGCTTGTACATTATTGTAAGCCGAATCAGATAATCCCAACCGACGAATACCAGCACCTATTTGCGTACGTCTTTGCTGCTCATTTCCCACCAATAAGCTGAAGTTGTTTCTCTCGTTTAAACTATAATCAAATTGCGCTGTATTGGTCCAAAGCCAGGTCTTATTTTTTGTATAGGCACCTGCAGCACCGCCGCCTGGTCCCCAGTTACCCGTCTGGGCTCCGTCGCCATGGTAGGGGTTGTAAAAAATATCAACATCGATGAGAAAATTATCGACGCCATAGTTTGTCCGTAAGGTGAGCCAGTTAAACGGTTTTAGTTGCAAATAGGCATTGGACTGAACGTGATTGACCTCATTATTGGAGCGGTTTAAATTCATAACCATCGTCACATTATTAAACGTATAGGGATTCGTTCCGTTCACCAAATTACCCATACCACCAATGGCGGTGGCTGATCCGGTATTGTAGGTACCATTGTTGTTATACGGAGCTACATTCGGTGGTAACGCAAATGCCAAACGAGCCGCTCCGGCAGAGGCAAACAATTCTCCTGGTAGCGATCCAGTGCTTCCGCCCGTAAAGTTTTTTTCGTTCGAATAAGAAAGCTTTCCACCGATGGTCAAAACTTTGTTTAGCCGGCTATCAACATTCAACATTGCGTTTACTCTTTCAAAATCATTCCGCTTCAATATCCCTTCCTGGTCTGTGTAGCCACCAGAGAAGTAATAGGTTGTTCCTTCTGAGCCACCCGAAACACTTACATTATGACTGTGTGAGAACCCTGTGCGGTAAACTTCATCCATCCAATTTGTATTGATCGGAGTTCCATTCGCATCATTTGGAATGATAAAACTGCCTGTTATAGTAGGGTTGTTTGCTTTGGCATTCGCCAGCGCTACATTCTTATAGGCTACGTATTGACTTGCATTCATCACCTCGGGTAAACGCATGGCCTTATTAGAACCAACCCAGCCATCATAGCTGACCCTTGCTCTTCCTGCCTTCCCCTTCTTTGTTGTGATGAAAACAACTCCATTTGCTGCACGGCTGCCATAAATGGCACTGGCGGCAGCATCTTTAGCAATATCGATACTCTCAATATCATTTGGGTTAATACTGGCCAATGGATTCGCAGGAGCTCCCGTGATGCTTAACGCATTTTCTGTATAAGTCGGAACGCCATCAATAACAACCAATGGATAAGAGCTAAGGGAGATAGAATTTGTTCCCCTGATCCGAAATACCGGCGGGTTGTTTAGAAGCCCATTTGGAACCGTAATCTGAACGCCTGCAGCCCGGCCAGCTAGTGCTTGCTCAAAACTTTGAACAGGCCTGTCTTCTACTGCTTCCCCTTTGATTGTTGCCACATTCCCGGTAATCTCTCTTCTTCGCTGCGTGCCGTAGCCAACAACGACGACTTCCTGTAGATTTGAATCAGCGCCTGGTTGTAACACAACGTCAATTGTGGTGCGATTTCCAATAGCAATCTCCTGAGTTCTTCGCCCTACTGAAGAAATAATTAAGACACGTGCATTTGACGGAATAGTAAGTGTGAATGTTCCGTCTTCACGTGTAACCGTTCCGGATTGGCTGCCCTGAATCTGTACGGATGCGCCGGGAAGAGCTTTCCCTTCAGCATCTGTAACTTTTCCTGAAATGGTACGTTGCGCCAGGGCAATACCTGTAATCATCAACATACATGTTAACATTAGAAATTTTCTCATCAATTGGGGTTTAAAAATTATTAAGAATAAGCATGCAGATTTTTGTATACTTTATAGTGAATGGGATGGGTGAAGTGAAGCAAATCAATTAAAGATTCTAAGACAAGCAATTTGTTAACATATAGCCAATACAGGCGGTTTATATATATGAAACATGATTGTCAGTTATTCAACCGTGACAAAATTTAAGTGAAGCAGATGCCGAGGAAGCAGCGCTACACACGTATCAATAAAGAATAAAGGGTAAAATTGATATTAATGCCTTTCATATGCGTAAAACCACCAAAAAGACAATTTTCTTAACTATAGGAAGGCTGTAGAACTCCTGGTCCAAGTGTAAGTACCCCTTTTCTCAGACAGTAGTTGTTAGAGTATTTTCGGTTTGAATTGTTTTGTTTTTCCACTCCACAGGAGTCAAGTTGTTCAATCCTTCATGTGGTCTTCTTTGGTTATATTCTTCC
>JACJGO010000026.1 GCA_014163555.1 Flavisolibacter longurius | reverse complement strand
GGTTTTTTCCGCTCGTTTTTTGATTGAATTTGTCAAAACTGACCAAAAGGCATTTGAAAGTAGCCTGGTACTCAACATGGGGCAGTTGCTCAGTATTCCTTTTGTGCTCGCGGGCCTGTATTTTTTGTTGCGGGGCAAAAAGAACGAGGAAAGTGGACGCCTATCACGAATAGACGAGTAGAGTAGAAGGGGATTTGTTTTCAAAACGGCGACAGAAAGAGAGCCAAGCATAGAATGACCCCGACCGAAAGCGCCGCGTTGATTTTTCTGGCACCCTTTACTTGAAGACATTTCTATGAAGCGGAACTGCTAACGGTTCTGAAATGTTATACAAAAGAAAAATTATACCATGGATCACTCTCATCATCACGCCGGTTCCGAACATTCCTCGCACGGGTCTAATCCGCAGCAGTACACTTGCCCGATGCACCCGAAGGTGATTAAAGATAGTCCGGGACAATGTCCTGTCTGCGGTATGAAGCTGGTACCGCTTCAAAGAGATACAGAGGGACAGACAGAAGCCAGGATGGGGAGTCGTTCAGACGTGGGGCATCACGCACACGAAGAAGCTGGCCGTGCTGCAGAAGGATCCATGCACGACAAACATGCGGGCCATCATACGGGAGACTTCTTAAAACGTTTCTGGAGCTGTCTGATCTTAACGATCCCGGTGCTCTTATTATCACACATGATTCAGCAATGGCTGAATTTCTCCATTCGTTTTGCCGGGGATAACTATGTGTTGTTGATCCTTGGCAGTGTCATCTATTTCTATGGCGGCTGGCCCTTCCTCACCGGCATGATCCGGGAAATCCGGTACCGCAACATTGGGATGATGACCCTTGTTGCCTTGGCGATCACTGTGGCCTATGTGTACAGTGTGGCGGTTGTTTTTGGATTGGAAGGAATGGACTTTTTCTGGGAGCTGGCCACACTGATCGATATCATGCTGTTGGGCCACTGGCTGGAAATGCGTTCGCAGATGGCAGCTTCGAACGCACTGCAATCCCTGATTGAATTACTTCCTTCCAATGTCCATGTCGAAAGAGCCGGAGTAGTAACGGACATCGAGTTGCAGGATCTGAAAAACGAAGACATCGTGTTGATAAAGCCGGGCGAAAAAGTTCCTGCGGATGGCCTTGTGCTTGAAGGGGCTTCTTCTGTAAATGAAAGCATGTTAACCGGTGAAAGTGTACCGGTGCGCAAAGAAGCCCAGGCGAAAGTAATTGCCGGTTCTGTCAATGGAGACGGTGCATTGAAAGTAAGGGTTACCGGAGTGGGAGCAGATAGTTATCTCAATAAGGTGGTCACGCTGGTGGAGGCTGCACAAAGTGCCAAATCCAATACGCAAAATCTTGCAGACAAAGTAGCGAAATGGCTGACAATTGTTTCCATTGTCATTGGGGCTGCTACTTTCATTTACTGGTATTCGGTCCGGGGCGATCTTTCTTTTGCACTCGAACGGCTTGTTACGGTGATGGTTACATCTTGTCCGCATGCATTAGGTGTTGCCATTCCCCTGGTGGTTGCTATTTCCACGGCAAAGGCGGCAGTCAGCGGCTTGTTGATCCGTAACCGGACTGCGTTTGAAAATGCCCGTAAATTAACAACCATTATTTTTGACAAAACCGGAACGCTGACGAAAGGTTCCCATGAAGTACAACAAGTTATTTCCTTTCCCGATAAATTTTCGCAGGAGGAAGTGCTACAATATGCAGCTTCCGTTCAGCAAAATTCAGAACACCATATTGCCCATGGCGTGCTGCGAAAGCTGAAACAAAAGAACCTGTCTTTATGGAAAGTGGATAACTTCAACTACATGCAGGGCATTGGCGTAAGTGGAAAAGTGAATGGGAAAGATGTGCTGTCGGTTGGGCCTAACTATTTCAAGCAAAACAATCTGCCTTTGCCCCTGTTTGCCGGTTCTGTTGATAGAAACGTTGAAACGATTAGTTACCTGTTGATCAACAACGAATTGTCCGGTGTTATTACTCTGGCTGACTCTATCCGTGAGACATCCGCTGAGGCTATTGAGCGTTTGAAAGCACTGAACATCAAATCATTTCTATTAACAGGAGACAATGAAAACATCGCGGCTGCCGTCGCGAACAAGCTTGGAATGGCTGGTTACCTTGCCAATGTGTTACCGCATCAAAAACAGGAAAAGCTGAAAGAGTATCAGGATAAGGGGGAGATCGTTGCTATGACAGGAGACGGTGTAAACGATGCACCAGCGTTGGCCCAGGCAGATGTCGGCATTGCTGTTGGAAGTGGCACTGACGTAGCCGCGGAGACCGCTGATATTATCTTAGTGAATAGCGATCCGAATGATGTCGTCAACATGATTGCTTTTGGTAAGGCTACTTACCGAAAAATGATACAGAACCTTTTTTGGGCAGTCGGGTATAACGTGGTAGCCATACCGCTGGCAGCAGGCATATTATATCCACGATTTGTGTTAAGTCCGGCGATGGGTGCCGTATTAATGAGTTTAAGTACCATCATTGTAGCCTTTAATGCACAACTCTTAAGAAAACAGTTCAAATGATGACGATGCTGGTTAACGAAAGCAAAACCGTAAACGTACTTTTGGCTATGCTCATTGCCATCTGCGGATGTACTGCACCAGACCAGCAGAAAACCATCATCCCGAAAGAAAAGAGACTGATCGCGAAACCAATGTTAACTGACTTAGACAGCAAGCCAATTGACCTGGCGCAGTTTGAAGGCAAGACCATCTTCCTGAATTTCTGGGCCACATGGTGCAAACCCTGCATCTACGAAATGCCGTCCATAAAAAGAGCCCAGGATTCATTGCATAATAGGGGTGTTATTTTTTTGCTGGCCTCTGATGAAAGTTCAGAGGAGATTAGAGAATTTCAAAAGAATAACACTTATCATTTCAATTATGCGAGAGTAATGAATCTGGAAGAACTGGGCATACAGGGCTTGCCAACGACGTACATTTTTAGTCCTGCAGGAGAACTGGTATTCTCCGAAACAGGGTTTCGAAAATGGGATGATTCATTAAATATGGAAATGATTCGAAAAATAAACAGTAAAAGATGAGAACAGTAGTCTTTGCCCTCATTGCTGCAGGCGTTTTCGCTTCCTGCGATTCCGGAACAGCCAGCAGCCCAACAGAAAAACTGGCACGGTTGCAGTCAATGGAGTCGCCGGTGGACTCAGTTAGTGCCGAACCTTATTTGTTTACGGATAAAAATGGAACCGTTTATCTTTCATGGATCACCAAAAACGCTCAGAAAAGTACACTACAGTATTCGACTTTGAACGACGAGAAATGGAGTGAACCTTCGGTCATTGCTTCGGGCGACAATTGGTTTGTGAACTGGGCTGATTACCCTTTACTAGCTTCTGATGGAAGCAATAACCTGATCTCCCATTTTTTAGAGAAAAGCGAGAAAGGAACGTACACTTACGACATTAAGCTTACCGCTTCTTCCGACCAGGGCAAATCATGGAGTACTCCGGTCGTTCTTCATGATGACGGAAAGAAAGCGGAGCATGGATTTGTATCTATCGTTCCTTATGGAGAGAGCTATTTTATTTCCTGGCTTGATGGACGAAATGCCGCAATGGAAAAGGGTCAGGGGGGGCATGGAGGACACCAGGGACAGATGACTCTTCGAGGTGCCGTTGTAGACAAAACCGGTAAAAAAATAAACGAATGGGAATTGGATAACCGTGTTTGTGACTGCTGCCAAACAAGTGCCGCCATTACCACGAGTGGGCCGGTTGTCATTTATCGTGACAGATCGGACAGCGAGATCAGGGATATGTCGGTTGTGCGGTATGTGGACGGCAAATGGACAGCACCCAAGACGGTATTTGCCGACAATTGGAAAATAGAGGGTTGTCCTGTCAACGGGCCACGCATTGATGCGGAAGGCAACAATCTTGCAGTTGCCTGGTTTTCGTCCCCAAATCAAAAGGCACAGGTGAATGTTGTTTTTTCTGAAGACGGAGGTGCCACATTCACGAAACCGATCAGAGTGGATGAAGGCAGTACTGTCGGAAGGACGGATATTGTACTGTTGGACGGTAAAACGGCCATGGTCAGTTGGATGGATGGTTCAGTGATAAAGGCTGCAAAAGTTTACAGTTCCGGAAAAAAAGAACCCGCAATGACGGTTGCGACATCTTCGGAGGCGAGGTCGAGTGGATTTCCGCAAATGACGAAATCAGGTGATAGGGTCATCTTTGCCTGGTCTGATAATAGCGAGAAAACTATTAAACTCGCCAGGCTTTCGCTAAAACCGTAATTTGTTTATTGCTTAAATGTTGGCGCCTTGATAGACTTTGCGGTATTAAATGCAGCTGGTATTTAAAGTTCAAATTATGCGAGTGATTTGTCATTCACCAATTAAATGAATGAGAATGAATACTATTGTCAGCGCTACTATTTAGCAGGAGCCCTGTTCTACTCGTAGATAGGTTGTCAACTTAGACAATTGAATTAGTAAAGCAGTGGGCTTGACGTTTCTTCTTCCTCGCGGTCTCTAAAGAGAAATTGTTAATATGAAATGAGGCCAACCAGTTCGCTTAACAAATACGATTCGGACGCCGGTTGCCAAGCACGGTTGTACCCCGCATTCACACTGAAAAAAAATGCAAGAGCCACTAACTGATGGCATAGCGCTTTGTGTTAGCTGTTTATCGACAGGAATACTGACAAGAGTAATGTTTTAGGATAAGCTACGTCATCATCTTACTAGATTTCTGATCGTTCATTTGTCTCATCTAGTGAAACGTTTAACGACCATATTTCTCCTGCTTGTTTATGCCAATACTGCTTTTGGCATCACGATAGACTTTCACTATTGTCAGGGCAAGATGGTAAAGTTCGCCTTACTGAATGTCAGCGCAAAACCCGACTGTTGCTGTCAGCATGATGCTTCCGGTTCCATGGCCAAAGACTGCTGCAACGACGTAATAAAAGTTTCTAAAACGGATATTCACAAAACTGGACAAAGCACTACGGCACCTGATTTACCTGAACATGAAGCACTAGCCCATTTCCTTACTTACCTACTTCTTCCTGACCAGGTAAGCGTTCCAGTTGCTCAAACCATCTTCCCTAAACCTGGAAGAGACCCAGAACCGGTTTATCTTCTTTGCCGGGTATTCCGCATTTAATTTTTGCCAAGCCATTTCTGCGTTTCATGCTACAGATGTAGCATCGCTTTTTATCTGGACCGTTCTTCCAACTCAATCGGCAAAAACAATGGCAATCACTCATCTTTTTATACGCAATATGTGCTGCAACCGCTGTATTGAGACCGTGACGTCACATCTCAAGTCACTTGGGTATAAACCGATAACGGTAGGCATCGGCGAAGCAAAACTTGCAAAAGAACTAAGCCAAAGTGAACTGGAAAAAATAGGCAAAAATTTTAGGGAAAGCGGATTTGACCTTGTTTCGAAACCTGATGATAAACTCGTTGTGCAAGTGCAGGGGCTTTTAATTAAGTACTTAGATGAGTTGTTGATGAAAGGTATAAAAACCAAAAATCTATCTACCTATCTCTCTGAAAAAATGGGCCGCAGCTATTACCACATTAGCCATGTTTTTTCTGCAACCGTCAGAACTACAATAGACCGTTTTTTCATGCTGTTGAAGATGGAAAAAGCGAAGGAATTGTTGTCACAAGAGGAATTGAGCTTATCGGAGATTGCCTGGCAATTGGGTTATAGTGCACAACAAACGTTTGGTACGCAATTCAAAAAGGAAACCGGACAAACACCCGGTGATTACAGAATAGGCCCAAAGCGTGGACGAATGAAACGAGATAGCTTATTAGCGCAACATTTCAAACAACACTCATAAGGAATCAAACCAATGCCAACTGTGGCAAAAATAATTTTGAGCGATGCTTTAGACACATAAAATCAAAACAATGAAAAAGCTTTATGCCGCCGTTTTTTTTCTGATGCTCTCCCTGCCGAAAATCCTTATCGCTCAAGAGGACAGCAGTGGCATTTATATCACTCCGGAAGATTTCGCATCAAAAAAGCTTTCTTATGCCATTGATTGCAACACCGAAAAGCACCGGATTAACAGCGATCTGATTTTCAAAGGCTCTAAAATAAAAGTGAAGCATGACGGGCAGAAGTACACACTGGATAAAAGCAAAACCTTCGGCTACCGGAGTTGTGACCAACAGGTTTACCGGTTTGTGGGAAACCTAAGCTACAAAATCCTGAACCCGCAGGAGTCTTTGCTTCTTTATTTCTACCAACACCTTGCGCATGCACCAAAGTTTGTTGAACAACATCCGCCGCAATACTTCTTCAGTGTTGGACCTGGCGTGGTTCAAAAACTCACTGTTGCCAACGTTAAGGCCTCGTATCCTGATAACCATGCGTTTCACGACGCAGTGGATCTACAGTTCAAAAGCGACAAAGACCTGTATGCCTATGATGACTTTCACAAGATGTACAAGTTGAACTGGATTTTGAAACAAAACACGCAATAAAAACAATCGCAATCACCATCAATTTAAAATCATGAAAAAGACAGCTTTTTTACTTGTTTGCCTCCTCTTCGCTGCCACGTCCTTAATGGCTCAAACCAAAGCCGGAAGAGTTGACACAGCACAACACGTTACGTTGTACACCTGTCCGATGCATTCGGAAGTACAGAGCCATGAGCCGGGAAAATGCCCTAAGTGCAACATGGATTTGGCACTATCCGGTAAGGAGAAGATGAAGGCAAGCAAAACCAAAAATTATACATGCCCGTTGCACCTGACTGTAAAAAGCCACGACCCAGGCAAATGTCCCCAGTGCGGTAGAAAGCTAAACCTGTCTCCAAAAGAACAAATGAAAGCGGAGGTTGTAAAACTCTACACCTGCCCCATGCATCCGGACGTAGCGCTTGATAAAGACGGCAAGTGCCCGAAATGCGGGAAAGACCTGGTAGAAAAGAAGCAGAACCGTTGATAGCAATGCCCCGCACAGTCCAGCCAAAAACACTACTTGCGGAAAAAAAGAGTGCGGGGCTGTAGCAGGTTCTAATAGGCTGATACACTGCGGTGCAAAAAGTGGCAAAAACATACAGCTATGACAATAAATTATCTAATCCTAAAAAACGTAACGGGTGCCCACAGCTTCACTGAGGCTGAGCAAGTTCTCCGAAATGACGGTTTCCATTTGCTGCCAGCCAATGAAAACGAGGTGCGAATTGACGGAACTTTTTTGTCTTTGAACGATGTAGCAAAAATCGGAGAGAGGCTGAAATCCATCGGGTATGTAATTGCCTCTTTTATGCAGCAGTCGTGGAGCTACCCCTCGCCTAGAATTGATGTTTTGTTGTAAGCGTTTAACACAGAGGAGGCGAACCGTTGCTTGATGAAAAAGCTAAACTCATTTGTATGAAAAATATACTTTCCGCTATGGCGATGGTGCTACTGTTGAATAGTTGCAGCACCTACACTAAAATCTATACTGACTATGACCGGTCAACCGATTTCACCAAGTACAAAACATTTGCCTGGTTGCCTGATAAAGCAGATACGGTTTCCTTGCCGTATAACAATGAAATCATTCGCAACAACATTCGCAATTATTTCGGCCAGTGCATGAGCGACCGTGGCTACACCGTTGATTTAGAAAAACCAGATATACTCATGCAGGTTGTGGTGAGTAACGCTAAAAAGGAACGAACCGTTTCCACTTACCCCACGACCTACTATTACCGTCCGTACTACCTGGGTAGCTTGTACTATTCCCCTTATCCGTACAGGTACTTTTATCACGGGTATCAAACTTTCAATTATGCCTATCCCGGTTCCATCAGTACCCAAAAGCAGGAATATTGGGAAAATGCCATCACCCTGAATTTCATTGACGCCAGGAGCCGGCAGTTAGTGTGGACCGGAACGGCGCAGGGCGACGTTTACGATCCAGCTTATCTGAACAAAGACATTCATCCGGCGGTGCACAGCATCATTGCCAACTATCCGGCAAAGCCCCTCACAAGAAAAACCCACCGGGCAAACTGATGCCCGTCACTAAAAAGTTCTTTTAAAACAATTTTTAACCGGTGCTTCGTCAAATCCTGAGCACCACAAACGAGTAAGTATGAAAAAGCTATTGATTTTATTTGCCGCAGCCACAATTGGCCTAGCCGCTGCAGCCCAGCATGAGGGGCACGGGCAAAAATCCAAAGATCAAGCCACTCATGCCAAAGAGCATCTGATGATGATGGATGGCAAAATGATGCACATCAAAGACGGTAAAACCATGGAGCTTACCCAGGAGATGAAACTCTCCAATGGTGCCACTATCGCTAAAGATGGAACTATGAAAATGAAAAACGGTGAAACCTGCAGGCTGAAAGATGGTGAGATGATTTACATGGATGGCAAGATGGGCAAAATGCCTGGTAAGAAATTTGGCAAGGGCAAGTCAATGGGTATGTCGATGCCGATGAAAGGTTGCTAAAAGACAATGAGGGAAGGCGGCAAAGTCAATTGGCTTGCTGTTATTTACCAATTTCAAAAAGCATACGCAATGGCACACGCAACATCAAATGAAAACAATAGCCTGCAAAAACAAAGCGGTACGTCGGAACAGGCTGGCTCTGTAAAGACCTGTACAATGGATCCTTGTCCTATGAAGGAAAAAGGTCAGAAGGAAAGGCCGGAAAAATGTCCGAGGTGCGGCATGCGGGAAAAACAGCAGGGGCAGAAAAAAAGCGATCCATTGTTGTAAAGAAAATGGCGGAAGCATATACCACAGCAATGGAAACATTTAACTACGTCGCATTGGGCATCAGCATCGCAGGCAGTGGCATTATCATTTGGGGCGCCGCTGTGGTTTTATTTCATTTTTTCCGTTCCGAAAGAAAAAATGCTGCCAACGCAAAACCCGATGACGGCCGTGATTATTTGAGCCATCGCTTTGGCGCCTACCTGATACTGGGGCTGGATTTTATGCTGGCTGCCGATATCATTCACACAATACACAAGCCGCTGTTGAATGAGTTGTACGTGTTGGCCATAATTGTCGGTATCCGCTCGGTCATCAGTTTCTTTTTGGTAAAAGAAATGCGGAGCATAAAGCCGGCCAACTCAGAGGAAGCAGCCGGTAAATAGAATAAAAATTGAGTAATTTAAAAGACAGAACAATGCAAAAGCACATCATTCTAATGCTCATTGGTTGCCTGTTACCGTTGCTGCTGATTTTTCTGCTTCCGTTGTTTGGCATCAGCGGCAATTACAGCACTTTCATTTTCATCATTGCCATGTTTGCTTGTCACCTCTTCATGCCAATGCACCACGGTTCGCACAAGCAGCATACAGATAATACACAAAATAAAAAGGAGGAGGATCATGCATCGCATTAATGTAAAAACTCTTGGCTTTGCGGTAGGATTAACCATTGCGCTGGTTTATGCAGCCTGTATAGTTGTCATGTCCATTATGGGCCCGCAGGCAAGTACGTCCTTTTTTAATAGCCTGATGCACAGCATTGACAGTTCCTCCGTCATCAGGAAAACGCCGATGCCATTTTCGGAAGCCGCCATTGGCATTGCACAGTGGTTTGTAATTGGCTGGCTCACCGGCGCCAGTGTGGCTGCCATTTACAATGCCGGCAACCGTTTGCGAAGACCGGGTTAATTCAAAACCGTAACCGAAAACATTGGGTTCAAAAAAACAACACTCATTTAAACCATTCAAATTATGTACACCGCAATTCTTAATAAAGCAAAACGTTCGTCACCGGCGGCTCATAGCCAGAAGTTGGCCGCTTGCCTTCTTCTGGCTATTGTTTTCTTGTTTGCTGCCTGCAACAATAACAAAGGCAGCAATGCTAACGGCAACGACAGTGTTTTGCACACTACCGCCCAACCTGCCGATACCGTACATCACACCATGGAAGCCCACGATGCCAACCAGGGTATGCACTCCATTCACGAAGGCATGGACATGGTAAAAGCCGGAAAGGAAATGGTGGAGCAAGGCCGCAAGGCTAATGACAAAGCAGTTGTTGAACGGGGCATGCAAATGATAGACAAGGGCATGGAGACAATGAACATGGGGAAAAGCATGATGGAAAAAGACAAAGACGCCATGAGCGGCGGCATGTCCGATGACATGGACATGATGATGAAAGGAATGGACATGATGGACAAAGGAATGGCGATGGAAAGCATGAGCATGAGTAAAGGTATGCCCATGGACAACGGGATGGATATGATGGACAAGGGAATGAACATGATGCAAAAGGCCACTGATAAAATGAAGGCGATGCCTATGAATTCGGGCAAGGATACCATGCCGAAAGACAAGCCAATGATGGACGACGATATGTAACAATTTGCCCACAGCATTTGTAAAATAGTTACCGAAATACAACGTTGATGAAAGGCTTTAGCCAAATACTTCGCCTCTTTCTTTTATGGCTGTTGCTTACGATAGCTGCGCCTCGTGTCATGGCACAATCCGAGCACGAAAAGCACCATCCCAAAGCGGCGACCGCTACTGCTGCCAACATGCAAATGCCGGGCAGTAAGGACAGCGGAAGCAAAAGCGGTGGTATGCAAAATGGCATGGGTGACATGATGAAGGAAATGGGAAAGCCGCCTTCCAGGGAGTTATATCCTTCGCTGATGCAGTTGCCGAATATGTCGCTGCAAACCCATAATGAAATAAAGCGCCTGGCCGATGCACGGGTAGCCGAAGGAAATGCCACGCTGGCTGCGGGTATGGAGAAACTGAAGACAGCTACAGCGCAGCATAACTATGCAGCGATGCAGGAGGCGATGGTGCAAATCCGGCAGGGCCAACAGATGCTCCAAAGTGGACTTGAAGTACAACATGCGCTGGCCATCAACCAACCTGTTTCTGATGTAGGCTTCCGTTGGTTTAAGCAAAGCATGAACCTTGAACCTTCCGTGACTGAAACACAACCTCACGGCTTTTTCGGTCTTTCATGGGTGCATTATGTATCCATGCTTACGTTGGTAGGGTTTGCGGTAATGGTCATCTGGATGTATTACCACAAAATGAAAAGGGCCAATGCACTGCTCAACAGATTGGCCGGAAATAATGCAGCGAACATTCCGGCTCCGGCGACTACGTCCCTGCTTCCGGCATCAGCGGCCAAAGCTGAAGTGTCGGCTGTAAATCAAGAGATAGCGCCTACCAAATCCAACTCCTGGTCGGGCACCCTGCTCGTTGCAGAGATTTTTGATGAAACACCCAACGTTAAAACCTATCGCCTTACCGACCCTGACGGCGGTAAACTGCCCTTCAATTATTTGCCGGGACAGTTCATTACCGTAACTGTTGTGCCGAAAGGCGTTCCGGTGAAGCGTTCTTATACCATTGCCTCATCGCCAACCGACCGGGATTATTGCGAAATCACCGTAAAGCATGAAGAAAAAGGAACTGTTTCGCATTACCTGCACACACAAGTTCATGTTGGCGAACTGTTGCAGTTAACCGGACCCTCCGGGCAGTTTACGTTTACCGAAAAAGAAGGCGACAGCGTTGTGCTGATTGCTGGCGGCGTGGGTGTTACTCCCATGATGAGTGTTATTCGTTATCTGACCGACCGCTCCTGGAAGGGTGAGATGTATTTCTTTTATTCCTGCAAAAACGAGGCGGGCATCATCTTCCGGGAGGAAATAGCTTACCTGCAAAAACGCCATCCCAATTTAAAATCCTGCATCATTCTTGACGAGCCGCCTGCCCATCAGGAACAAGACTATGTAATTGGCCGCATCAACAAAGACCTTATGGTGCAACGTGTACCCGGCCTGGCTTCACGCCGCATTCATATTTGCGGACCAAAGCCGATGATGGAGGCCGTTAAGCAAATTCTGGCCGAATTGAACGTACCAAAAGAAAACGTCAAAACAGAAGTATTCCCCGGCCTGCCGCCAGCCTTGAAACCCAAACCTGTTGAGCCAGATGCGCCTTCAACCGCTGTAGAAGCTGTGACCGGCGTGGTGATGTTTGCCAAATCAAACAAGACCGCCATCCTTACACCAGACAAAACCATTTTGGACGCTTCAGAAGATGTAGGGGTGAACATTGAATATTCATGCAGGGTGGGCACCTGTGGCATTTGTAAAACAAGATTGCTTTCCGGTAAAGTGACGATGGAGGTTGAAGATGCGTTGACAAAAGAAGACAAAGCCCAAAACATCATTCTGGCCTGCCAAGCCAAGTCAACCGTAAACGTTTCGGTTGACGCTTGACGAATATGAAAAGAGAACGGACGATAATCTGTGCCTTGTTTTTGCTGCAGTTGCTTCTGTGGTTAGGATTTTTCGTTCACCGGTCACCACGGTTTCCTGGTAGCTTACCAGGTGGACTGCTGGCCATTTCAGCCGCTTTGCTCATGGTGGTGCCGCCGCTTTTGTATTCAGCGGCGAAGCGGATAAACTGGGCCAAAGAAAAAATCACCAAACGGGTTTCTCTTGGCACATTGCTTACATGGCATGTGTACACCAGCATCATTGGTGCCATCCTCGCCATCCTGCATACCGGGCATCGTTTTGAAAGTTCCATTGGCATTTGGCTTACTACGTTTATGCTATTAACCGTATTGAGCGGTTTTGTAGGCAGGTATTACCTAAACTATTCATCAACCGAGCTGCGGGAAAAGAAAGATTTGCTGAACCTCCTGGCGACGGAATACAACCGGTTGAGTGAAGCTTCTGCACAATCAACAAACCCGGAAATAACCTACGCCGCAACACACGGATGGATGCGCAGGGCACTTAATAGCTTTACAGGTCTTGAACCTTCTGAGGCAGGCCTGACAGCGCCGGTTTCCGTGCGGGCCATTCGGTTAACAGAGGCCATCGCTGATGTAGAATATGCCATCAAAACACACGAGGTATTAAAGAGACGTACGGCACGTTGGCTAATAGCACACATTGTGACTTCTTGCGCCTTTTACCTTTTGCTCATCATTCATATCTGGTCCGCTATTTATTTTGGCTTACGCTATTTTAAATGAAGAAGAAGACAATCATATTATCGTTGTTGATAGCCGTGGTCTCGGTAGCTATTTATTATACAGGCACGGGTAAGCTTTCACCGACCGATTGGCAAAGCGGTGTGAAGCCGGGCAAACTATCGGCTGCACATACCAGCCTTGAAACAAATTGCGTTTCCTGCCACACACCGGTCAAAGGCATTGACGAAGCAAAGTGCATCAGTTGCCACGCTAATAATACTGCTTTAATTCAACGACAACCGACTGTCTTTCACGCAACCATTGGTAACTGCGCCACCTGCCACGCAGAGCACCAGGGAGTAAATGCCAACCTGCGGGTAATGAACCACGAGGCGTTGGCTTCGCTGGGTGAAAAACTTTCAAAAGACAATAAGAATTCGGAGCGATTAAAGGCATTGGTGATGCATAGCAACTACCCGTTGGTATCATCGTTGGAAGCGAAACTGGATTGCGCCAGTTGCCACGGCACAAAGGACAAACATCAGGGCTTATTTGGCCAGAACTGTGCCTCGTGTCATGCCACTGCACAGTGGACGATACCGGCTTTCCAACATCCATCGGTGTTATCAACTAGTTGCAATTCATGTCACCAGGCGCCTCCAAGCCACTACATGGAGCATTTTGAGATGGTGTCTATGAAAGTAGCGGAACAGGAAAATGTTGTGGTAAGCCAATGTTATAAATGCCATCAAACAACGTCATGGAACGACATCAAAGGAGTGGGTTATTACAAACACCACTGATGAGAGACAATGTATTGAACGAAGCGGTGATTGACAGGGTTGCTTTAAAAGGCTGGCGTTCAGAAGAAGGAAGTAAAAAAATGCAATACGACACAAACCCCGTTATATGAAAGGAAACATTTTATTCACCATTCCCCGCAGCGAAGAAATGGGCCGTGCATTAACGCAACAATTAAATGCGGAAAAAGGAAATGCAATCATTCGAAAGTTTCCCGATGGAGAGACGCTTGTAAAAGTGCTATCGGATGTTTACGGCCGGGAAGCGATGATTGTTTGCAGTTTGAACAATCCCGATGAGAAGCTTTTGCCGCTATACCTTCTTGCCAAAACCCTCAAAGAATTTGGGGCATCGTCGGTTCTTTTAATAGCTCCCTATCTTAGCTACATCCGGCAAGACAAAAGTTTTTCCTTCGGCGAGTGCATCAGTGCCCCTTTGTTTGCGCAGCTATTGTCAACCTGCGTTGACCAATTAGTCACCATCCGGCCACACTTTCATACCGTAAAATCCTTGAGTGAATTATACCCCATCCACACATCGGGAGTATTGGCGGCCCCGGTTGTTTCTTCGTGGATTATCAATAACGTAAGCAAACCGGTATTGATTAGCCCTGACAGCGAAAGCAGCCAGTGGGTAAAAAAAATGGCCGAAGACATTCAAGTGCCGTTTATGGCGTTCAACAAACGCAGAAAGACCGACGAGGACGTAGAGTTGCTTTTATCGCAATCAACCGTTATGGACAGTGCCCGAACACCCGTGATTATTGACGACGCCATTACTACCGGTGCTACAATGAAAGAAGCAATTACCACGCTAAGAAAGTTTAGTACGGCACTGCCGGTTTGCATTGCCATTCACGGCCTTTTTGTACGGGGTGCTTATGACAAGTTAATGAAAGCCGGTGCGGGAAAAGTCATTACCACAAACACCATTTCCCACCCCAGCAATGCTATTAGCTTAGAGCGTATGCTGGCTGAAGAAGTCTGCAAAAACAGTTTTGTACTTTATTGATAAAATATGAAGTCCATCAACGACATTGACCTTACGCCCAGGCCAGACAAAAAATATTGGGCAAATTGCCACCGGGAGTGGCGGGAAGAATTCATCTACTTTTTATTGGTTGACCGGTTCCATGACAGCAACAGAAGAAAACCACTGGAATACACAGACAAACACACGGGCTTTGGCGATGCGGAACAGTTAAGCAAATCCTGTGGCGGCACCATTCGGGGAATTACCAGTCATTTGGCCTACATAAAAGACCTTGGCTGTACGGCAATTTGGTTAAGCCCTGTATTCAAAAACAACCCGGAGGCGTATCATGGTTATGCCATTGAAAACTACCTGGAGATTGACGAACGTTTCGGCACAAAAGCCGACTTGGAGGAATTGGTAGAAGCAGCACACCATTTTAACATGCGGGTCTTTCTGGACATTGTTTTGCACCATGGCGGCAACAACTGGTTTTACCCAGACCGGCATGAATACTACTATCATGAAGGCCAGACATTTTCTTTCGGAGAATGGCGGTACGAAGACCGGCCTATTCCCATAGAGCTTCGCAATGCTGCCTTATACGGACGCATGGGGCAGATAAGAAATTTCGATGCTTTCCCCGAAACCAGGGAGGGGGATTTTTTTGACCTGAAGGCCTATAAAAACGATGAAACAAGAGAGTCATTATATGTTCAAAAGATTTTGACGGCCATTCATTGTTATTGGATACGGGAGACAGATATTGATGGTTTCAGGCTTGATGCGGTAAAGCACATGGGCGAAATAGCCATCAGCCGGTTTTGCTCTTACGTGAGAGAATTTGCTTACTCATTGGGAAAGAAAAACTTCTTCCTGTTTGGCGAATTGGTCGGCGCCGATGAGATGTGCAACCAGTATTTAGGCCCCAAAACCATGACCACCGTAAACGACCACAATCTTTATTACGGCCTGAATTCCGTACTCGACTTCCAGCTTTATTTTATTTTGGAAGGGGTTATTAAAGGGCAGCATTCACCGGGCAGCTTAATCAAACGCTATGAAGAACTTCAGAAAAATGCATTGGACAGAGGAGAGTATGGTGAATACTTAGTTACGTTTATTGACAATCACGACCAGATTGGCGATGCATTTAAAAATCGGTTTGGTTACGATGCCAGTCCTAGGCAAATCGTTGCCGGTGTTGCTTTTCTTCTTTGCGCATTGGGAACACCTTGCATTTACTACGGTACCGAACAGGGGTTAAACGGATGCGGAAAAGGCGACAAATACATCCGGGAATGCCTGTTTAACCCTGACGACAAAACCACTAACCTGCTGAACCCAAAATCAGAAATCTATACAGCCATAGCCGCCATTGCAAAATTCCGCAACGAAAGCAATGTGCTTCGGTTTGGCCGCATGTTCATCCGTGAAGTATCGGGTGACGGTAAACAATTCCATTTACCCGAATGCAACAAATGTACGCTTGCATTTTCCAGGGTGTTGTATAGTCAGGAAGTGATTTTCATTTACAATACATCTGTCTCGGATGCCAAAGAGGAATATATACTGATTGACCGCCAATTAAACGGCGGCAAAAAATGGCTTACGCCGGTTTACGGCTGTAAAAGCAATGTCGAGATACACCATTCTGAAGACCCGGCCAATCCGGTCAGCTATATAAAACTGTACCTGATGCCCATGCAACTTGTCATTTTAAAAAACCACTGATGTTGAACCCAGATAAGATTACCATAACAAAAGCCTCTGGACAATCCGCCGTTTTCGATCCGCAAAAATTGAAACATTCCTTGTTGCGTTCAGGCGCTTCTGCAGAACAAATCGAAACTATTCTTGGAAAAATTGAAGACCGCTTGTATCCGGGCATTACCACAAAAAAAATTTACCAGGCGGCTTTCAAATTACTGCGCCGGGAATCAAGGCCCGTGGCAGCCCGCTATAAATTAAAGTCAGCCATCATGGAGCTTGGGCCTTCGGGATTTCCCTTTGAAAAATACGTTGCAGCTATTTTACAGGAACAGGGTTACCAAACGCAAACCGGCGTACTTGTTCAGGGAAAGTGCGTACAGCATGAAGTAGATGTGATTGCTCAAAAAGGCGAGCATCACGTTATGATTGAATGTAAATACCATAACCAGCCAGGTACGGTTTGCAACGTAAAAATTCCGCTTTACATCCACTCCCGCTTCAAAGACGTAGAAGCAAGCTGGATGAAGTTACCGGGACACGAACTGCGGCTTCACCAGGGATGGGTAGTGACCAACACAAAATTTACCACCGACGCCATTCAATACGGCACGTGTGCGGGATTGCATTTGCTGGGATGGGATTATCCGAAGAACAATAGCCTGAATGAACAGATTGAACGCTTAGGATTGTATCCCATCACCTGCCTTACCACACTTTCAAAAACTGAGAAGCAAATCCTGCTTAATAAGAAAATTGTGTTATGCAGGGAAGTGTGCGACGACCCGGCCTTGCTGAAGCAGGCAGGAGTAAATGATCAAAGAATAAACAAAGTTTTGGAAGAAGCACAGGCACTGTGCCAAAATAAATTTGGTGATGGAACACATTCGTAACAATTTTATTTTTCATGCGGCCAGCTTAGAAGAAGCTGCCGTTCTGCTCAACACCGATGCCGAACAGGGCTTAAGTACTGAAAAGGTGAAGGAGCGGCTGGAACGTTTTGGTCCAAATGCGATTGCAGAGGTCAAATCGGCTTCTCTCCTTCAACTGTTCGCCAACCAGTTCAAAAGCCCGATTGTCTTCCTGTTGTTGTTTGCAGCAGGCCTGTCGTTCTCGTTTAAAGAGTGGCTTGACGCCATCGCTATTTTAATTGTCATTCTTATCAATGCGGGGATTGGCTTTTACATGGAATTCAGGGCGCAACAATCCATGCTTGCTTTGAAAAGGCTTTCTTCCGTGCCGGCAAAAGTGCTACGCAATGGAAAATTACACGAAGTCAGTTCTCATGAAATTGTACCGGGCGATGTGGTGTACATAGAGGCCGGCGACATGGTGCCTGCGGACGGCCGAATCTATCGTTCGATGCAGCTCCTGATTGATGAATCAGCATTGACAGGCGAATCCGTTCCCGTTGAAAAGAAAGTCGGCGGGCTGCCTGAAGAAACCATCCTGGGCGACCGGACAAACATGTGTTTTAAAGGAACTTATGTATCCAAGGGCAATGCTTTTCTATTGGTATGCGCTACCGCTATGCAAACGGAGCTGGGTAAGATTGCCAACCTTGTACAATCCTCTGAACAGGCAGCAACGCCGTTGGAAAAGAAGCTGGATGAGTTCAGCAAAAAACTGATTAAAATAACGCTTGTTCTGGTCGTTGTCATTTTTGGGGCAGGTCTGCTCAATGGGCAGCATATTTTTGAAATGCTGGAAACAGCCATCGCCCTTGCCGTTGCCGCTATCCCCGAAGGATTACCTATTGTGGCCACTATGTCGCTTGCGCAGGGCATGTTGAAGATGGCCCGCCACAATGTGATTGTAAAAAAGCTGTCGGCCGTAGAAACCCTTGGCGGCACCAACATCATCTGCACCGACAAAACAGGTACCCTGACACAAAACAAAATGGAAGTGGTATTTGTGGCAACGCCTTTGGGAACCTGGTACAATGACCGGCCTTTTACGGGAGCTAAAAAACACCTTGAATTAATTGCCAAATGTGCAGTTCTGTGCAATACAGCCGAAATTCAAATGAGCGGGAAAGAAATAAAGGAAATCGGTGACCCGTTGGAGATTGCCTTGCTCAAATTTGCCGATGCTGCCGGTGAAGACATCTATGGGCTTCGCAAAGAGAGCATCAAAAAGGACGAGGAGCCATTCTCCAGCGAAACAAAAATTATGGCGACGCTCCATGAGTTTGAAAACAAGAACTACATATTTGCCAAAGGCGCTACAGAAGAATTGCTCGTCAAATGCTCACACATTTACGAGGACGACATCAACGGTTTTGGCGAAACAAAAAGAGCAGAGTGGATTCAAAAAGCCGAAGAATATGCTGCTTCAGGACACCGTATGATAGCCGTCGCCTATAGAAAAATCGAACGCAGGCCGATTGCGTTAACAGAAAATCTTGTGTTTCTGGGGCTCGTCGGTATGATTGACCCTCCGAGGCCGGAAGTGCTTTCGGCTGTGAACGATTGCAAGACAGCCGGCATTAAAGTGGTGATGATTACCGGCGACCATCCCTCCACCGCACAGTACATCGGCAACCAACTGGGCATTTCGCACAATGGAGAAATTCCAATCAACGGGCGGGAGATGAAAGAGTACGAGGGACTGACCGAAGAAGAAAAACAACGCTGGCTCCGCACTTCCGTATTTGCCCGCGTCAATCCCAAACATAAATTGGATCTGATTAAAGTATTCCAGGAAAAAAATTATACGGTTGGAATGACGGGCGACGGCGTAAACGACGCACCGGCTCTAAAGAAATCCGACATCGGAATTGCTATGGGTCAAAGGGGTACCCAGGTGGCACAGGATGTAGCCGACATGGTTTTGAAGGATGACTCCTTTTCTTCCATTGTTGTTGCCATCCGGCAGGGCCGCATCATTTTTGAAAACATCAAAAAATTTGTCACTTTCCTGCTTTCCTGTAACGTAAGCGAATTGCTGGTGATTGCAGTTGCCGCCATTATGAACCTTCATTTTCAATTGCTGCCGCTTCAAATCCTGTTTATCAATTTAATTACCGACGTGCTGCCTGCACTTGCGTTGGGAGTTACAAAAGGCGGAGCCATCATTATGCAGCAGCCACCCCGAAAGTCTTCGGAACCGATAGTGAACCGCCAACGCTGGAAGCTGATTTTCTTTTATTCTTTTGTGATTGCACTTGCCAGTTTGGGCGCCGTTTTATTTAATCATTATTACTACCACGCAAACGAGGCTTGGGATGCTGCCATGTGCAACAATATTCTATTCTTTACCCTGATTTTCTGCCAGCTTATGCATGTGTTCAATATGGGCAATGGGCCATTCTTCAACAATGAGGTTGTGCGGAACAAATTTGTGTGGTATGCGGTAGGCGCAAGCTTGCTGATTTTACTGGGTATTGTGCAAATACCAATCGTTCGCCAGGCATTGAACGTAATACCAATGACTATTCAGGAGTGGACAATCATTCTTTCCGCTTCGGTTGGCTCGGTTCTCATTATCCAGGCGGCAAAATCATTAAAATTATTCTTCAATTCAAAAACATGAAAACGTCAGCTTACAGTACGCAAAGATTCGACATGAATAACATTCATCCCAATCCAACCAACTGGTATGTCATCACAGGCGGCCCGGGGTCAGGGAAAACAACAACAATAAACCTGCTCTCACTAAAAGGTCATAAAACAACTATTGAACATGCACGGCACTACATAGACACGCAAAAACAAACCGGCAGAACCGTTGAAGAAATAAGGAAAAACCAGTTGGAATTTCAAGAAGGCGTTCTCCAAATGCAAATAGAACAAGAGGCATCGTTAACGCCAGGCGACGTTGTTTTTTTGGACCGTGCAATTCCCGACGCACAAGCCTATTACCGGTTTCTAAGCTTGCCTGAAGATGAATTGCTGCTGACTGCCATGAGCGCCGTGAGCTATAAAAAAGTTTTCATCCTGGAACGCTTGCCGCTTGTGAACGATTATGCCCGCATTGAGAACGCCGAAGCGCAGGAAAAAATCCATGCATTGATAACAGAGGTGTATGAGGCGTTGCCGTTTCCGGTTATTCATGTGCCTATACTTCCGCCAGAGGAGCGAGTGAATTTCATTTTGAAAAATTTATAAAGGGTGTAGAATGAAATCCAGAATGAAAAAAATGGTAATTCCGGCACCGCCACAGAAGGTGTTTGAACAGATGGATGATTTTTCCAAAACCGGTATGCACATGGGAGAAAGTTCAATGTTGATGATGGGAAGTAAACTAACATTGGAGCAGCTATCGCAAAATGCCACCTGTGTAGGTGCAAGCTACCGTTGGCATGGAAAAATAATGGGCCTGGCAATTGATTTTGCCGAAACGGTTACTGAGTGGCAGCCGCCCGAACGTAAAGAATGGCAAACGATTGGGAAGGCGAAAATCATCATCATGTCATGGTATAAAATGTGATTTGAAATAATGCCCGTTGAACAGGGTACGATAGTAAAACTTTCTATCAGTTATCTGCCGCCGAAAAACGGGTTCTTAAAAATCCTTTCTTTTCTTTTTGCCAGCCTGTATTGCAACTGGTGTTTGAACAATATGCTGAACGATATCAAAGAGACGCTTGCGTCAGGGCAAAAGAAAGAAAGGTTTTATCACCACTTTGTTTCATGACTAATATCAGTGTAATTCTGACAAGGCTCATTCAAAGCATCCATAGCATATTCTTAATTTGCCTTAGATGAAGAAGCTAATAGCCATATTCTTTTTGCTGGTATACAGCTTCACAGCATATGGAATTACTATTAGCAGGCACTTTTGCAGAGGCAGTGCGAAAGATACAACCTTTGTCAACTTTTCGCATTTGGCGAAATGCTGTTGTGAAGAAACCGGCATGCCTGATGATTGCTGCAACGACGAAATTAAAAAGGCCGATACCGACGACCACAACGCAACCGCTAATATTTTGTTCGATACGCAGCCACAGCTTCAACTGTTTGAACATTACTTTTCACGGCTGCATATTTTATTGTTCGCTAATGAACCAGATAAAAAGGACTGGTTGGCAGTAGAAAACTCCCCGCCCTACAACCTTCCTCTGTTTCTCCTTTTACAGGTTTTCCGCATTTAGAGTTTCCCTTTCGTAAGATGATGCCTTCCGGAGCGAAGGCTGTTGCATTTTCTAAACGTGAAACCTGCCGGATTGGGTACAATCCGGAATTCAATACATGATTGCCAGCTTTATTAAATGGTCGTTACAGAACCGCATGGTGGTCTTGCTGATAGCTGCCGCCGTTACCGTGTACGGCATTTTCTCGGTGAAGAATACTAAGGTTGACGCCATACCTGACCTATCTGAAAATCAGGTTATCATTTTTACCGAATGGATGGGCCGCAGCCCGCAGATTATGGAAGACCAGGTTACCTATCCGCTGGTGAGCAACCTTCAGGGAATTCCCCGCATTAAAACCATTCGTGCCAACTCCATGTTTGGAATGAGTTTCGTCTTCGTCATTTTCGAAGATGATGTGGACGTTTACTGGGCCCGCACCAGGGTACTAGAGCGGCTCAACTACGCACAGCGATTGTTACCGCAGGGCGTAGTGCCAACGTTAGGACCGGATGGTACGGGGTTGGGACACATCTACTGGTACACCCTTAATGCTCCCAGTTACGATTTGGGTGAGTTGCGGGCATTGCAGGACTGGTACATCAAATTTGCTCTTCAAACGGTACCCGGTGTGAGCGAAGTGGCTTCTTTCGGCGGCTTCCAAAAGCAATATCAAATTGTCATTGACCCGCACAAGCTCAATTACTACAACATTCCGTTGATGGACGTCATCAACAAGGTAAAAGCCAACAACAACGACGTAGGCGGACGAAAAATTGAAATGGCCGATATGGGCTACATCATTCGTGGTTTGGGCTACATCAGGCAAATCATAGAAATCGAACAAATCCCGTTAATGACCCAGGGCGGTGTTCCCATCCGGGTGAAAGATGTAGCCACTATGCAAATGGGTGGTGAACTGCGCTTGGGAATTATTGAAGAAAACGGCGAAGGCGAAAAGGTGGGCGGCATTGTGGTAATGCGTTACGGCGAAAACGCAAAAGACGTAATTGATAAAGTAAAAGAGAAGCTCAAAGACGTAGAAAAAGGGTTGCCGCCAGGCGTAAAGTTTCATGCTGGCTACGACCGGTCTGACCTGATTGAAGCAACCATCGCAACTTTAAAGGAAGCCGTAATTGAAGAAATCATTGTGGTTTCCATCGTTCTCTTCATTTTCCTGCTGCACGTCCGCAGTGCTTTAATTGTGGTCATCACCATTCCTATGAGTGTGCTCATTTCTTTCATAATGATGGACTGGTTCAACGTCAGCTCCAACATTATGTCGCTGGCCGGTGTGGCATTAGCCGTTGGCGATTTGGTGGATGCCGGAATTGTGATGGTAGAAAATGCCCTGAAATCTATTACGGATGATACGGAATAAATGAATTGTATGATTTCAAACGAAGAAAGATTAAAACGAATTGAAGACTCTTCAGTGCTTGTTGGAAAAGCTGTATTCAATTCAATCTTAATTACACTGGTCTCATTTGCACCAATACTTTTTCTGGAAGGCCAGGAGAAAAAACTGTTTACGCCGCTTGTGCTTACCAAAACCTTCGCCATGATTGGTTCGGCCTTTGTGGCCGTTTTCCTCGTACCGGTGTTACTGGCATTTCTGCTGAAAGGTAAAATGATGCCGGAAAAAAAACATCCCGTTTCCCGGTTTTTTCTCTGGTTGTATAATCCTGTCATCCGGTGGTGTCTTCGCTGGAAAAAAACAACCATCGCCATCGCCTTTGCTCTTGTGTTGGGAAGCATTCCGC
The DNA here is from genome assembly GCA_014163555.1 of Flavisolibacter longurius. Classification (GTDB taxonomy): domain Bacteria; phylum Bacteroidota; class Bacteroidia; order Chitinophagales; family Chitinophagaceae; genus Flavisolibacter. The sequence goes on along the minus strand of JACJGO010000026.1, from coordinate 70,174 downwards.
TCCTCATGCGCTTAGGTTCAGAATTCATGCCGCCGCTGGATGAAGGTTCTCTTTTATTTATGCCCGTTACGCTGCCAGATATTTCCAACTCGGAAATCAAACGCGTCATGCAAATACAGGACAAACTTATTAAATCGGTGCCCGAAGTACACAACGTATTGGGTAAGGCAGGAAGGGCCAGTACCGCTACGGACAATGCGCCGGTCAGCATGATTGAAACCATCGTGCTTTTAAAACCCCAATCCGAATGGCGGGAAGGCATGACGAAAAACAAAATCATTGAGGAGCTAAACAGCAAGCTGCAAATACCCGGCGTAATTAATGGCTGGACGATGCCAATTATAAACCGCATTAACATGCTTTCCACAGGTATCCGGACAGATGTGGGGGTGAAAGTGTACGGGCAAAATCTCGACTCCATCAATGCTTTGGCACAAAAGTTCAAAGTGGCTTTGGTAGGTGTAGAAGGCATCAAGGATTTGTATGTTGAACCAATTGTTGGCGGGAAATACGTTGAAATAAAAATCAGAAAAGAAGAAATCGGAAGATATGGCCTGAGTGTAGATGATGTGAACATGGTCATCGAATCGGCCATCGGTGGTATGAATATTACGACGACGATTGAAGGCCGGCAACGCTTTTCGGTGAATGCCCGTTTTGCACAGGAATTCCGCAACAACATCGAACAGTTAAAAAGATTGCTCGTAACAAGTCCCAGCGGCCCCATTCCTCTTTCTGCCGTGGCTGATGTTTCTATTGCTGAAGGCCCGCCCATGATTAATTCGGAAAATGCCATGCTGCGGGGCACTTTGTTGTTTAATGTAAGGGAACGTGATCTTGGAAGTACAGTAAATGATGCCAAGGAAAAGCTGGACAGCCTTGTCAAAAAACTTCCCAAAGGATATTTTATAGAATGGAGCGGCCAATACGAAAACCAGGTGCGAGCCGAAAACCGGCTGCGCATCCTTATTCCGATTGTTCTGGTGATTATTACCGTCATCCTCTACTTTACGTTTCACACCTTTCGGGAAGTACTGATTGTTCTTTCCAGTGTTCCGGTTGCATTAGTCGGGGGTGCATATTCCCTATACTTTTTAGGTGTCAACTTTTCAGTTGCAGTTGCTGTGGGATTCATTGCCTTGTTTGGCATTGCCGTGGAAACGGGAGTACTCATGCTGGTATATCTAAATAACTCGCTATACAACCGTGTCCGCAAAAAGCAGCAGGCAAACGAGCCGTTAAAAAATGAAGACATCGAAGAGGCAGTTTATGAAGGTGCAGCCTTAAGATTGAGGCCAAAGCTCATGACTGTTTTGGTAGATATGTTAGGCCTGTTGCCGGTCTTATTAGCCACCGGCACCGGCAGCGATGTCATGAAGCCCATTACCATTCCCTTCGTCTTCGGCCTGTTGACTTCAACGCTCTTCGTGTTGATTGTATTGCCGGCCATGTACTCGCTTGTACGTGAATACGAGCTAAAGAAAAAAGGCCGGGTGATTATTGAAGAATTAAAAGACTAATCATGAACAAATCAGTTTATACCGTCTTTGCTGCCGTGCTTTTGTCGTTGTTTGCACAGGCTCAAAAAATGACAATGCAGGAAATTAAGGATTCTGTACAAGCCGTTCATCCTTCGCTGAAGATGTACGAGGCCGAAATCCGGTCAATGGATGCAGCCGCCAAAGGCGCCTGGAGTTGGATGCCACCCGAAGGAAGCACCGGTTTTTTTATGACGCCTTACAACCCGAAATACATCCGTAAAACCGATATGGGTGAAGGCATGGGACAATACACGATAGCGCTTCAACAAATGTTTCCGAATAAAAAAAGACAGGCCGCAGAATACAATTACATGAGTGCGATGTCATCGGTAGAGAAGGAAAGAAAACAGGCAGCTTTGAATAATCTCATTGCCGATGCAAAGAAGAATTACTACGAATGGGCTGTACTGAAAAAGAAGCTTTCCGTACTTGACCAAAATGAAAAGCTGCTTGAGTTCATGATAAAAAATGCAGAGATCCGCTACAAAAATGGACTAGGTAAAATCAGCGCTTATTACAAAGCAAAGGCGGCACTGGGAAACCTTCAGAACATGCGGTTGATGTTTGAAAACGATATCCGCCTTCGGCGCATCAATCTCAATACCCTGATGAACCGTGACAAGGACAAGTTTTTTGAAATTGATACGACGGTTTCCATAAAGGACTATACCGGTTTTCAGTTCGACAGCTCGGCCTTTGTTTCTGCAAGGAGTGATTTGCGGGCATTGGAAAGAGGCATCCAAATCGTGGGCCTGCAGCAGCAATTGGAAAGAGCAAGGTTCAAACCGGAGTTCGGAATCCGGTTTGAACACATGATTGGCCTCGGCGGGCAACCGGCTCAATATAGTGCCATGGCCATGTTCCGGTTACCTTTTACTTCATGGGCTTCCCGGATGAACCGGGCCAACATTGAAAGCCTGCAATGGCGCAGGGAAAGTATTTACGCCGAGCGGCAGATGCTGTTGAATGAGCTTTCAGGAATGGCGGGCAACATGCGAACGGAGTATACTACCAAACGAAGACAACTCAAATTGTACGAGGAAAACATCATCCCGGCCCTGCAAAATAACTATCGGACCATGCAATTGGGTTATGAGCAAAACACCGAAGAATTGTTTGAGCTGTACGATGCCTGGGAAACGCTGAATATGGCCCAATTGGAATACCTCGAGCAATTACAACAACTATTCTCCGTCCAGGTTGAACTGGAAAGGATTTTAGAAATCAAGTAACATGAAACGAAACTTATTTTTTGCATTGGTACTGATTACCGGGTTTCTTTCAGCCTGTAACAATAAAGGTGATGCCAGCCATTCGGGCCACGATACGGTACAAGTCAAGAAGGAATTATACACCTGTCCCATGCCGCAGGACTCCGTATTCAGCGACAAGCCCGGGACTTGTCCTAAATGCGGAATGGATTTGGTAAAAGTGGAAGACCATGCCAGTCACGGGCAACAGCAAGTTTCTTTCTACTACACTTGCCCCATGCACCCTGAAATCAAAAAAGACGGCCCTGGGCAATGTCCTATTTGCGGGATGGACTTAGTGAAGAAAGAACCGGATGCGGCCGTTATTGCCGACGTGGAGTTGCAGTCCCTTCTAAGACCTACCAATGAATACATCATTTCAACAGTACCAGTTACCGTCGTTCACAAAGAGCAAATCGTGGCGGAAATAGATGCGCTCGGCCGGGTGGAATACGATACCAGGATGATTGGAAGCGTGTCGGCCAGAATTAATGGACGGATTGAAAAACTCTATGTCAGGTATAAATACCAATTTGTAAAGAAAGGGCAAAAGATTATGGACATCTATAGTCCCGAACTGTTAACTGCCCAGCAGAATTTATTGTTTGTGCTGAAGAATGACCGGGGCAATCAGTCCTTGTTGCAGGCGTCGAAACAAAAGCTGGCCTTATTGGGTATGAGTAGTGCGCAGATAGAAAACGTTGTGCGAACAGGCAGGCCTCTTTATGCGGTGAGTGTTTACAGCAATTATTCCGGGCACTTGCACAACACCGGCGAGGCGGGTGTAATGAACAGCCAGCCGACTTCCGGTTCGATGGATGTATTCAATCCTAACACGGAATTGCTGACGGTAAAGGAAGGCATGTACGTTCAAAAAGGGCAGGCTGTTTTCAACATTTACAATCCTGCCCGTGCCTGGGCAACGCTAAGTGTTTATGCCGATGGACAGGCCTTGCTTAAAAAAGGCCAGCTCGTAAAAATAACTCCCGAAACCGCACCAGCTAAAGCCTTCCAGGGCAAGGTTGATTTCATCGAACCCTTTTACCGAAACGGAACCCGGACAATGACCGTGCGGGTCTATTTCGATAATTCCGCATTGCGGTTGCCGGTCGGTAGCCAGGTGCGGGGGCTTATCATCGCTCATCCGGAAACGGCATACTGGCTGCCCAAAGAAGCGGTGCTTACGCTGGGCGTGAACCGCATTGTGTTCGTCAAAGAAAGAGAGGGCTTCCGGGCAAAAGCGGTGGTTACGGGTTTCACAACAACCGATAAAATTCAAATCACGAAAGGGTTGGCCGAGCAAGACTCCGTTGCACGAAACGCACAATATTTAATTGACAGCGAAAGCTTCATCAAAGTAAAAGAATGAATATGCGCTACACACTTCTGTTTTTTATCGGCTTTCTTATCTCCTGCTCCGGCAAGCAGCATAGTGAACACGCCGAAACCAGCGATGTTTATTACACCTGCTCTATGGACCCGCAGGTGATTGAAACCAAACCGGGCAAATGCCCCATTTGCAAAATGCCGCTTACACCCGTAAAAAAATCGAACGGACAAAACGCCGATGAAATAAAACTCAGCGACCAGCAAATACAATTGGCCAACATAACCGTAGATACGATAAGAGAAATGAACGTGGGCGAAGAAACAGTATTGACGGCCGTGCTTAATTTCGACCAAACTAAAACTTCGTCGGTAAGCGCAAGGGTGATGGGCCGGATTGAACAATTGCATTTCAAAAACGTTGGCGAATACATCCGAAAGGGCGACAAACTATTTGATATTTACAGCGAGGAGTTGAACAATGCTAAACAGGAGTACCTGCTGGCCTTAGAAAGAAGAAAAACCTTTTCGGATGACGGGCTGATGGATTTTACCGCCCTGCTGCAAAGTGCCCGCAACAAGCTCAGGCTCTGGGGCATGGGCGATGCACAAATCAAGGAGTTGGAAAGAAGCGGAAAAGCCTCACCCACTACATCTTTCTACAGTACTGAGAGCGGCTTTATCACTACACTGAATGTAAAGCAAGGTGATTATGTGATGGAAGGCGGCACCGTTGTGGAGTTGGCCGACCTGACGACCTTATGGGCGGAGGCACAGGTTTATACTTCGTTGTACGCACAATTTAACCCGGATGCTTCAGCAACGGTTCGCATACCGGAATTGGCCAATCAGGAAATCAGGGGGAAAATCAGCTTTGCCAACCCGGAAATCATACCGGATTCGAGAATTAATCTGGTCCGGGTATCTATCCCGAACAGAAACAACTTGCTAAAGCCTGGAATGGCTGCTTACGTACATCTCAAAACCGGCCAGCGTTCCACCTTAACCTTGCCGCTCGATGCTGTCATCCGGGATTCAAAAGGTGCAACGGTGTGGGTGAAAACCGGGAGCAATACGTTTAAGAACAAAATGGTAACGATAGGTACTGAAATGAATGACCGGATTGAAGTTAGAAGCGGATTGCAACCGGGAGACCAGGTAGTTGTTACCGGCGCTTACCTGCTCAACAGCGAATACGTTTTCAAAAAAGGCAGCAACCCGATGGAAGGGCACAAGATGTAAGCAGAGCAAATTAAAACGGTGGGTATGATATAACGAACAGGTTGAACGCCACTTTGAACCAAGTACCATGTTAGAAACATGATACAAATTGCCTCTGCAACACCGTTTCAATTATTGATTTGTTCTTAACCATCCCGAGCGTTTATCTTTGCCCCGTAATGAAAATCTTCGCTTTCTTCATGGCCGTTCTTGTCTTGGCGCTGAGCATGATGCCCTGCGCTGACGACGCCTCTGCCATAAAAGGAAGCAAAACCACTGTTGTTGCAATGAAGTCCGACAACGGCGGTGGCGAAGCCGGGGACGATAATTGTTCTCCATTTTGTCAATGTGCATGTTGCCCCGGTTTTTCTATAAATCACCCTTTGGCAATTGCCGATTTTTGCATCGGGCACACAACCTTACAACATTCCTCTAACGTTTCTTCAAATTTGTCGGGTATCCCTCTACCCATTTGGCAACCGCCTAAGTTGGTTTAATACTTCTGCTGTGCTACCGTAGCACAAACATTTCCGTTTTGTCATCAAAGCAGTTTTATGGCTAAGTCCAAGCTTAGGCCAAACCGCAGTAAGTATTACCATCAAACAAAAAAAGAATGGCTGTTTGACAAGAAATCCAAAACCCTTCTCGTCGTGTTCGCAGTCATTCTAAGTGTCGTGGCAATCTTCGGTTTGGTAGGAGCAATCATCAAATATTACAAGCTACTATCAAAATAATGAAAGAATGTTAGACCGGATTATCCATTTTTCCATCAGGAACAAATTGGTGATTGGGGCGTTTGTCTTGGGGCTAATCATTTGGGGAGGTTATTCGCTCTCTAAACTTCCCATTGATGCCGTCCCTGACATCACCAACAACCAAGTACAAATCATATCGCAGGCGCCCAACTTGGGAGCGCAGGAAGTAGAGCAATTCATTACGGCCCCCATAGAGTTGGCAATGGCCAACATTCCCGATGTGATAGAAAAGCGTTCCATCTCTCGTTCAGGTATTTCGGTTATCACCATTGTCTTTCGGGACAACGTTGATATTTATTGGGCACGACAGCAAGTGAATGAGCGGCTCATGGAAGCCGAGAAAGTTATCCCGCAAGGCATGGGCGACCTTTCCTTAGCCCCCATTACCACCGGCCTTGGCGAGATTTACCAATACGTCATTCACACTACACCCGGCTTTAAGGACAAGTATTCGGCAACCGACTTACGCACCATGCAGGACTGGATTGTGCGTACCCAGCTTGCCGGTACAGAAGGCGTGGCGGAAGTCAGCGGTTGGGGCGGCTATGTAAAGCAATATGAAATTGCCGTTGACAATGAACGGCTCAATGCGCAAAACATCACCATCCCTGAAATCTATGAGGCACTGGAGCGCAACAACCAAAACACCGGCGGCTCTTACATTGAGCAACGCAGCAACGCTTATTTCATTCGAGGCTTGGGGCAGGTGAAGTCATTGCAGGATATTGAAAAAATTGTCATTGAAACAGTAAACGGTATTCCTGTTCTCATTCGGGACGTAGCAACCGTGCAGTTCGGCAGCGCCACCCGCTACGGCGCCGTTACCAGAAACGGTGAAGGCGAAGTAGTGGCGGGTATTACGCTCATGCTGAAGGGTGAAAATTTCAACAAGGTTATCGCCAACGTAAAGGGCCGCATGACGCAAATTCAAAAGTCTTTGCCGGAAGGCGTAGTGATTGAGCCGTTCATTGACCGGACGGAACTCGTGGGCCGTACAATGGGTACGGTTACAAAAAACCTGATTGAAGGTGGCTTGATTGTGATTTTTGTTTTGGTGCTTTTATTGGGCAACTGGCGGGCTGGTTTGCTGGTAGCTTCCGTCATTCCGCTTGCAATGCTCTTTGCCTTCGGCATGATGAAGACTTTTCACGTATCGGGTAATTTAATGAGCCTTGGAGCCATTGACTTTGGGTTAATTGTGGACGGTGCGGTTATCATCGTAGAAGCCATCATTTTTAGGCTTACCGAAAGCCATTTGTTTCCAAATACGCCACGGCTTACCCGGCAGCAGATGGACGACGAAGTTTATACCGCAGCTTCCAAAATCAGGAGCAGCGCCGCTTTTGGTGAAATCATCATCCTCATTGTTTACCTGCCCCTTTTTGCTTTGGTGGGCATAGAAGGCAAGATGTTCAAGCCAATGGCGCAAACGGTAGCCTTTGCCATTCTTGGTGCCTTCATTTTATCCCTCACTTATGTGCCCATGATGAGTGCTTTGTTTTTAAGTAAAAGCACCGTGCACAAGAAAACGATTTCGGATAGGATAATGAATTTTTTGCAGCGGTTGTACCGGCCTTCGCTTGCCTTTATTCTTCGGTGGAAAAAGACAACCGTGACCTTAACCTTCGCCTTGTTCATTTTTACGGTTATCATCTTCAGCAAAATGGGCGGCGAGTTCATTCCCACTTTGGAGGAAGGCGATTTAACGGTTGAAATTTCCATGTCGCAGGGCACATCGCTGACACAAACCATTGATGCGTTTACCAAGGCGGAAAAAATTCTGAAGAAAAAATTCCCGGAGATAAAGCAGATAGTTACCCGTATCGGCAGTGCCGAAATCCCAACCGACCCGATGCCGGTGGAACGTGGCGATATGATGGTGGCCATGAAGCCGAAGGAAGAATGGGTGTCGGCGGAAAACCGGCTTGAAATGATGGAGAAAATGGAAGAAGCGTTAGCGGTGCTTCCCGGTGTTAACGTAGAAATCACCCAACCAATGCAGATGCGATTTAATGAACTAATGACCGGCATACGCCAGGACGTAGCGGTGAAGATATACGGCGAGGACTTGGACATTTTAGCCCAACAAGCCGAAAGCATTTCAAAGCTGATTGCCAAAGTAGATGGTGTTGGCGAACCCTTTGTTGAAAGGGTGTCAGGCTTGCCGCAAATTACCGTTGAATACAACCGGGATAAGATGGCACAATATGGCCTAAGCATCAGCGATGTAAACATGGTGTTGCAATCTGCTTTCGCAGGCAACACGGCAGGTGTTGTATTTGAAGGCGAAAAGCGTTTTGATATGGTGGTGCGCCTGCAACGTGATTTGCGGGAAGATGTTTCCAACATTGAAAACCTGTACATCCCGTTACCCACCGGAAACCGTGTGCCGCTGAACCAGGTTGCCAACATTGAATTTAAAGATGCTCCAGCTCAAGTGTCAAGAGAAGATGGTAGGCGCAGGATTTATGTAGGCTTCAACGTTAAGGACAGAGACGTGGAAAGCACAGTGCAGGAAATTCAGCAACTTATCAATAGCAACATCAAATTGCCTTCGGGTTATTACATCACTTACGGTGGACAATTTCAAAACCTCAAAGAAGCCAAGAGCCGCTTATCCATTGCGGTACCGGCTGCCTTGCTTCTCATTCTTGTTTTGCTATACGCTACGTTTAAATCGGTTCCGCAAACGCTGCTGATTTTTACAGCCGTTCCGTTGTCCATTATTGGCGGCGTCTTTGCTTTACTAATAAGGGGAATGCCGTTCAGCATCTCCGCCGGTGTAGGCTTCATCGCTTTGTTTGGCGTTGCCGTTTTAAACGGAATTGTTCTCATAGGCTATTTCAATCAACTCCGTGAAGAAGGCATGGATGACATTTATCAGCGGGTGATGGAAGGAACGAGGGTGCGGTTGCGACCCGTGATTATGACGGCGGCTGTTGCTTCATTGGGTTTTCTTCCAATGGCCCTTTCAACCGGAGCAGGTGCCGAAGTGCAAAAGCCACTGGCAACGGTGGTTATTGGCGGCTTGTTATCGGCAACCTTCCTCACCTTATTCGTGCTTCCGTGCCTGTATATTCTGTTTTCCCGTAGGCCGAAAAAAGTCATTGTCAAACCCGCTGCGTTGTTGCTTTTGCTAATGATTGGGTTAGGTGCAATGAAGACCAATGCACAACAGCGGCCTGACCTAACCACACTCATACAAGCTGCCAACGAAAACAACCTGCGGCTAAAAAGGGGTGGTTTGGAGGTTGCACAGAACAGGGCCTTGCAAGGTGCAGCCTTTGACGTTCCAAGGACAGACTTCCGGTTGGCGCAAGACCCCACCAGTGGCGGCAACATTGACAACTCTATTGGCGTTATTCAAACTTTTTCGTTGCCTACTGTTTACAAAAAACAGCGAACGGTTTTTGAACAGCAAACCAAACTTTCACAATCATCCATACAGGTAACGCAAGCCGAAGTAGTGCGCAACATTAAGCAGGCGTATTACAATTACCTCTACACGCAGGAAAAGATAAACCTGTTGTTGTACCTCGATAGTCTGTACAAAGACTTTTTCAACAAAGCCGATGTGCGGTACAAGGCCGGTGAAACATCCAACCTGGAACGGCTGACGGCACAGAACTCCTACTTTGAAGTGCAGTTGCAACGCAAAGATGCCGAAGCGGACTTGCGGGTTTACGAGGCGCAACTAAGGCAGCAAACAAACACTTCTCTTATCAATATCGGCAGCATAGATAGCGCCGCTTACCCGGTGGAGCCGGTGGTTCTTGATACCGTCACGGCTCAAAATCCATTATTACGGTACTATCAGCAAAACGTGGCTTTGGCACAGTCAAGGGTGGCTCTTGAAAGAACAAAGCGGCTACCTGATTTTTCACTTGGTTATTATCATCAGTTTGTTTGGAAGGGATTTGACCCGGCAGGCATCAACCGTAAATACTTTCCCGGCACCCGCATGGGCGGTTTTGAAGTTGGTGTTTCTCTGCCGCTTTTCGGCACCAAGGCATTTAAGTCGAGAGTACAAGCCGAACAAATTGCCAGCAACATTGCGCAAACCGAATTGGCTGCGGCACAGTGGCAAATCAATAGCGAAGCACAACAAGCATTTGAGCAATATCAAAAGCATAGTGAACGAGTGACATTTTACCAAACCAACGGCATCAGCGTTGCCAATGAACAAATCCGTGTGTCCCGCTTTGCGTTTAGCAAGGGCGAAATCAGTTATGTGGAGTTGGTGCAAAACCTTACGCAAGCAGCGCAAACCAAGCTGCAATATCTGGAAGCCTTGCGCCTGCTGAACGAAGCGGCCATTAACATTAATTACTTAAAAGGAATTCAATAAGTCATGACAGTACAATTCATTCATAAACGATTTTGCCTGGTGGCCGCTGTTGTCGTCGGCAGCTTTTTGGCAAGTTGCGGGAACAGCGCAAAAACAGAAGTTTCAAAAACTGATACGACAACAACTAAGGAGAGCGAAGCCGCCGAACACGAGGAAGGCATAGAGCTAACGGCTGAACAAATGGAGGCGGTGGGCATTGAACTGGGCACCATTGAATTAAAGAACCTGAGCGATGTCATTAAAGCCAGCGGCCAGTTAGCCGTACCCCCGCAACTGCAAGCCGATGTGAACGTTTTGATGGGCGGTGTCATCAAACGCATTTATCCTCTTGAAGGGCAATGGGTGAAGAAAGGACAGGTTTTGGCAACAATTGAAAACACCGAACTGGCGCAAATACAAGAGGAATATGTTACCGTCAAAAATGCGTTTTCTTTCACTGCCGCCGAATTAAAGCGGCAGCAGGAACTGGATGAGGCCAACGCCGGCACCAAACGCAAATTGCAGGAAGCACAAGCCAACTACAATTCAGAACGGGCAAGATTGGGCGCAATGGAAAAAAGGCTTCGGCAATTAGGCGTGAACCCCGGTACGGTGGCAAAGGGCAACATCGCCACGCAAATGAATGTATATGCGCCCATCAGCGGTACGGTTGGGCATATTGGCGTGAACACCGGCACGTTTGCACAGCCGGGTAATTCGTTGATGGAAATAATTGACAACTCTCAAATCCATTGCGATTTGGTCGTGTACGAAAAAGACTTGTTTAAAGTAAAGGTTGGACAGAAAGTAAGCTTCATTCTCACCAATCAGAACAACCGAGAAATTGTAGGCCGCATTTACGGCATCAACAAATCTTTTGAGGACGAAAGCAAGGGCATCATCGTTCATGCCGTGATTGAAAATGCCAATACTTACGGATTGATACCGGGCATGTATGTAACGGCATTGGTGGCAGTGGGCAGTTCGCAGGTAACAGCCGTTCCCATTGATGCAGTGGTTCGGTCAGAGGGCAAGAACTACATTTTTGTGGTAGATGAAGAAGCGAAAGAAGAGCACAATGAGAAGAAAGAAGCGGAGGAAGATGAGAAAGAACCTGCCGGTGAACCCGTTCGTTTTAAAATGATAGAAGTGGCAACAGGCGTCAGTGAGTTAGGTTATATTAAAATTACGACGATTGGTAATGAAGGAAAAAACCCTAAAGTGGTAGTGAAGGGTGCCAATTACATTCTTTCAAAAGCCAAAGGCGGTGAGGAAGAAGAACATTAATCAAGGAAAATGGAACCAATTCAACTTTTCATAGAGGCTGACAAGCCGGACGTGAATAACCAATGGAATGCAGAACTCACTGCCGCTTTGAAACGGCTCGATTCTGTGGAGCAGGTATTGATAATTGAGGAGAACGAACGGAGCCATGTGGAGCTTTTCATAAGTTATCAGATGGAAGAATTGCCAATGCGGGAAATTGAACAAACCGTTTCAGAAAGCGGCACCAACATTTTGTCAATGAGTGTGCGGTTTCCGTCCGGCATCAGCGGCATTGCTGATCCGTACAGGGCAAGTGCATTTGCCCCTTCGCTGAACGAAGCCTTTTCGCAAATAGCAGGTATATGCAGCGCCGCCATTTCTTCCAAAGGGACAATAACCGTTACCCTTGATACGGCTTTTGGGGATAAACAATTGGCAATGAACGAGGCGCTCAAACACATCTTGCAAATGAAGGCGAGCACTTTCTAAAACCTATAAACTTCAATTATGAAAATCAGCACGGGAAAAGTAATCGCCTTGTTCTTTTCGGGCTTCTTTGCGAAAGACGTAATTGACAACATTTTCTTTTTGGTGTACGATGATTGCATCATTCGCCTATTCGGACTGAAGGTCACAAAGTCAATGCGGATAGCGAATTTGGCGGCATCAGCGGCACTTACAATCCTGTTACTCTATTTCGGAATAAGGAGAGGCTCCGTTGCTAAGCGAGGATAACAGGTTGTGCATCCCACAAACACATTTTAAAACAAATAAAAAGATGTAGAAATGGCAGACGATAAATTATACATACCGGCTTTGAAATACAACTGGCTAACTAAGTTCTATGACTTCCTCATTCAAACGTTTTTGAAAGAGCAAGTTTGGAAAACTTTTTTAGTACGAAGCATTTCAAACAAGCACCATGAACAAATGCTTGACATTGGAACGGGCACCGGAACCTTGGCAATCATGTTGAAAAAGGCGCATCCAACGGCGAGGGTTACCGGGCTCGATGGAGACACTAAGATTTTGGCGATTGCCAAAGCAAAAGCGCAACAGACTAACACCGATGTTGAGCTGATAAAGGGCATGTCCTACGACTTGCCATTCGCTGATAATCATTTTGACGTTGTAACCAGCAGCTTGATGATTCATCATCTTACTGATGAAGACAAGGTTAAGACGTTTAAAGAAGTGTTACGGGTGCTCAAACCCGGCGGCGAGTTTTGCATTGCCGATTGGGGCAAACCCAAAGACCGCTTTTCAAGGCTGCTGTTTTATTGGGTTCAGTTTCTGGACGGGTTTAAGACCACCAATAGTAGCGTAAAAGGCTTAGTACCGGCAATGCTTTTGCAAAGCGGCTTTGGATCGGTTTCGGAGTTGAACCATTTCAGAACGATAGGGGGCACTATTTCCATTAATAAAGCAGTCAAGTTATGATTCAACTCTTAGCCGGGAGCTTTATCATCAGCCTTCTTCATGCCTTGATTCCAAATCATTGGTTACCCGTTTTGGCTATCGGCAGAAAGGAAGGATGGAGCTTGGCGGAGACAAGCCGAATAACACTGATAGCCGGTTTGTCTCATGTGTTTAGCACTGTAATCATTGGCGTAATGCTTGGGCTGATCGGCGAAGAGTTATCTCACCATCTTGACCATTTTACGCACATCATTGCACCGGCTATACTTGTTTTGCTTGGCCTCTACTTTATTAGGCAGCATTACAGGCATCATCACTTTCAGGTAGAGAAGACGAAACTGGAAAAGAAAACAAAGGCATCAATTATTACCGCACTTGTTATTGCTATGTTTCTATCACCCTGTATGGAGATAGAAGCCTATTTTTTATTAGCGGGTGCGAAGGGTTGGTATATGATGGCCTTACTTGCCGTCATGTATTCCATTATCACGATTACCGGAATGATGATTTGGGTAAGGGTGGTATATAAAGGGTTACTGAAATTGAATTGGCACAAGTGGGAGCACAATGCAGGCATCATTACGGGCTTAACATTGGTGGCAACCGGAATTATCTCATTTTTTATTCAATAGCATCATGGAACAAAATAACGAAAACAACAAGGGTTTAGCCCTGGACGAATTGTCAAAGATTACAAATAGCCCGATGGAAAAAGCACAAGCTGACACCGATGGGCACGACCACGCCAAAGCAGGAAAAGGAGTTGAAAAAGACAAGGACGGTTGGAGAAACCATTGGGATCTGCTGCTGGCTTTGGCCATTTTAATTGTGCTGTTGGTTTTGGAATACGGTTTTAAACTGGAACTTCCAAAAACGGTTGCACTTGGTGTAAATCTGGTTGCTTACCTGCTTGCGGGTAGAAAAGTTTTAGACCTTGCCTTTCGCAAATCCAAACGTGGCGATTTTTTCAACGAGTTTGTGCTGATGAGCGTTGCCACTATTGGCGCTTTTATCATTGGCGAATACGAGGAAGGCGTGGCAGTGATGGTGTTTTATCAAATCGGCGAGTGGTTTCAGGAAGCTGCCGTCAACAGGGCCAAACGTAGCATCAAAGCACTGCTCGATATTCGTCCCGACGAAGTAACGGTTTTGCGAAACGGAAGTGCCCAGGTTGTTAACCCTTCCCAGGTGCAGTTAGAAGAAACCATTCAAATCAAGCCCGGCGAGAAAGTGGCGCTTGACGGTGAGCTGCTATCAGAAAATGCCTCTTTTAATACCGCAGCTCTAACCGGTGAAAGCAAGCCTGATACCAAGTATAAGGGTGAAAAGATATTGGCAGGCATGATTAACCTGAACACGGTGGCTGAGGTAAAAGTAGCGGCATTGTTTAAGGACAGTAAGTTGAGCAAGATTTTAGAGATGGTGCAGGATGCAACGGCCCGCAAATCGCAAACGCAACTTTTCATTTCCCGCTTTGCAAAAGTCTATACACCTATCGTTTTCTTCCTGGCCTTAGCGGTTTGTTTGGTCCCCTACTTCTTTGTAGATAACTATGATTTTCAAACCTGGTTTTACAGGGCGTTGGTTTTCCTTGTCATTAGTTGTCCTTGTGCGTTGGTGGTTTCTATTCCGCTCGGCTACTTCGGCGGCATTGGACTGGCTTCACGCAATGGTATTTTGTTTAAAGGTGGAAACTTTTTGGATGTGATGACGAAAGTGAACGCCGTTGTGATGGACAAGACGGGCACACTCACAAAAGGCGTTTTTAAAGTACAGCAAGTAGTACCGGATGGCATTGATAAAAATGAATTGGTACGGCTTGCGGCGGCCTTGGAACGAAACTCTACCCATCCTGTTGGTAAGGCTGTTACTGAATATGCCGGTGATTTGGATAAAGGCACAAAGGCAACCGATGTAGAAGAAATAGCCGGGCATGGATTGAAAGGAAAAATTGAAGGCAAGGAAGTGTTGGCAGGAAATCTAAAATTGCTTCGCAAGTTCAACGTCTCTTTTCCCTCAGAAGTAGAGCAGTTGGTAGATACGATTGTTGTTGTTGCAGTCAATAATCAATACGCCGGTTACATCACCATTGCCGACGAAATCAAAGAGGATGCGGAAGCAGCCATTAAGGAAATGCACAACCTCAATATCAAAACCGTGATGCTCTCCGGTGACAAACAAACCGTTGTTGACCAGGTGGCAAAAAAGATTGGCATTGATGAAGCCTATGGCGATTTGCTGCCGGAAGGCAAGGTAGAGAAGGTGCAGAAGCTAAAGAACGAAGGCAAGCACTTAGCATTTGTCGGTGACGGTGTAAATGATGCCCCTGTGGTTGCATTGGCGGACGCCGGAATTGCAATGGGCGGCTTAGGAAGTGATGCTACGATTGAAACGGCGGACATCGTTATTCAGAACGATCAACCTTCCAAGATTGTTTCGGCTATCAGGATTGGAAAAATTACCCGAAACATTGTTTGGCAGAATATCACTCTTGCAATGTCGGTGAAGGTGATTGTGCTGATTTTAGGTGCCGGTGGAGTGGCCTCTTTGTGGGAAGCGGTGATAGCCGATGTGGGAGTGGCGTTGTTGGCAATTTTAAATGCAGTGCGGATACAAAAGATTAAGGTTTGATTACTTCGTAGAAAGTAAGCAGGTTTCGGTGATTGTCCACAACCGGAAATTCTCTATGTCCCCAATACTGTTCTTCCACCACCGTATCAGGACTGTGTAAAACACCTTGCTTTTTGTACTCTTCAAACAATTCATCAACGCCTTGTACTTGTATTCTGCAACTGGCCGTGCCTGCAATGAAGGTTTCTGCGCCAGACCAAATTGGTTTAAGAGCTAAAAAAATGCTTCGCCATTTCCATGACTTATCACAAGCCTGCCATAAATGTATTTCGATTTCATCTCGAACGGCAATGGCAAACGATTCTTCCTGGTGGCGAATAGTAAACCCCAAGCGATTTGTATAGTAAGAGCATGATGCTTTTATATCCTGAACAGGCAATGCCGGAGTGGTTTTTTGCATTTTCATACTTCGTGCTTAAAACATTTAAGGTTTAAGAATTTGCCGCTTCATTTGTTTCAGCATAGATTTCCTTATGAGTTGACTAAACGGTTTTACAAAGAACCAATATAACCGAAACTTTTTTCTCCTTGCACGGCTGCCACACCAAACTCTTGTTTCAGTAGATATGAGATGAGTTGAATTGTTCAGTTCTTCCAACTGGAAATTGATAGCTGCTTTTATTATGGAAACATTTGTATTTTGAATGAATGATGCCGGAGTAACGTTGGACAGGCAACAGTTGAATGTAGAACTGGTTGTAACAATGCCATAAACAATTTCTTTGCCTGGTTGTTCACCCAGCTTGACAAAGCCCATGTTGGTAAGATGCTCGATGGTGTAAATATGCTTTGGCATTCCTCTTAACCCAAAAAGAATCCGAATTAAAAAGCTGCGACTAAAGTCACAGCTTAGCATCTTGTTGTACAAATCATTTCCCGAAGCCTTGACCTTAATGGAGTGAAACTCGGTAAAGTCATAGGCAGAAAGGTATTTATCTATTAGCATGGTTCTTTGTCAGGAACAGCAGGAAACACCATCCTGTATTGGTGGACATTTTACCGTACCATAGCTACAAAATACACAGCAATCCCCTTGCTTTGGTTTTAAGACCGTCTCACAATGGGTGCATTTATAGAAGTACGTGCAAGCATCTGTGGGCATGGTTTCTTCTTTCAGAAAGCCACATTTAGGACAAGTGATTGTTGATTGTAGTGTGATTATTTTTCCCATTGCTATTTCTTCTCGGTAATTAGTTTGTAACCTTCTACTTTATACCCTGTTTTATCAATGGCCGCCCCAATGGTTTTTAGGTCAACTTTTGAGCCATCGTAAGTGACCAGGCTGCTCATTGTTGCATAAGAAGTTTGATAAGCTAATACGCCCCTCACTTTAGATAGTTCATTGTTTACATGCTCTTCACAGCCTGCGCAGGTCATGCCCTGTATGGTGAACTTTGCCTGTTGTTTGTTGTCAACAACGGCAACTGTTGCTGCCTGTACTTTGGGTTTTGGATAGAACATTTTCGCATACAATGGAAATGCCATCATTAGAATAGCAAACACTGTAACGATACCAAGAAATCTTTTAGACTGAAAGAATGACGCCTTCTTCGTTGTTTCGCAATTGCAATCCATATCGGCCGTTTTAGCAGGTTTCAATTTTGCATACCAGGCAAAGGCAAGAACAGCTATTGATAGTCCTATTAAATAGGGTCTTGCCGGTTCTATCCATGAAACGTTTGCAGCAATGCTACTGCTCCCTGCAAGCAAGGCTATGACAGGTGTAATGCAACAAAGCGAAGCTGCAATAGCTGATAAAACTCCCGCACTGGTGAAGGAGTTTGATGATTTTAGACTAATCATGCCGTTTCCAGTTTTTGTGTCTGTTGGTTGATGTGCTTGAAGAAAGGTTTCAAAATTTTTAAGTTCTCTTGCGTTAGCGAGTAGTAAATGGTTTGACCTTCCTTTCTCGTCTCTACAATGTTGCCGTCTTTTAATTTTCTAAGATGCTGTGATACAGCCGGAATGCTCATGCCTAAAATATCAGCGAGGTCGCAGGGGCATAGTTCTTTTTCTTCTTCCAACAGGTAAACAATCTTCAGTCTTACTTCATTGCCTGCTAAGGCCAATATGTTTGACAGACTTGCAAAAGATTTTTGAGCAGTCTTCAGTTTGTTCTTACAATCCTTAATCTGCTCTTGGTCGGCAAAAAGCCTTATACAAGTATTGTCGTTCATACTGCGAAGGTAGTAGAAATAAACATTTAAGCAAATGCTTAAATACAATTAAGACTTTGGGTTTGTATTATCGTTATAAAACTGCAAATTTTTATGGTAGGCCTTCGTAATGACCTTGCTATGTTAATCAGTATAATTATTCGTAACAGGCTCATTTCAAATATTTACTGCTTTTTCTCCATCATATTTAAACTGAACGAAATTGACTGGTAATGTGTTGGGCACGTAGAATGTGTAATACTTTTGGTGTCTATCAATCACTGTTTTTGGTCAATAGAAAACAGTGACCACACACGCAAAATGTAGTAGGTTCGCTTGACAAAATGTGAGAATTGACAATGCGACAGATATTGCTGTTTTTACTGCTTATACCCTCTGTATTTGGCTTCAGCCAAAACCCTACTGACACGGTTAAGCCAAAAGAGTTGAAAGAGGTAATGATAAAATCATGGATGCGCCGTGACATTGGCCGCCTGCCCGATGAAGAAGGCGGCTACCTGAATAGCGGCAAGAAAACGGAGCTTATCACCCTTGGTGCCACCAATGCGAACGTGACGCTCAAAACCGGACGACAACTTTTTTCAAAAGTGCCTGGTGTGTTTGTGTACGACATGGACGGCAGCGGCAACCAGCTTAATATCGCCACCCGCAGCCTTGACCCTCACCGTAGTTGGGAGTTTAACCTGCGCCAAAACGGTGTGATTATCAACTCCGATATGTACGGTTATCCCGCCAGCCATTACAGTGCCCCTATGGAGAGCTTTGAAAAGATTGAAGTGGTACGGGGCACTGGCGCTTTGCAGTATGGAGCACAGTTTGGCGGACTGATAAACTACCTCACTAAAAGGCCCGACACCGCAAAAGCCCTTTCGCTGGAAAGCATCAATACAATTGGCTCCTTCGGCTTGGTGAGTTCGTACAATGCCATTAGCGGCACGGTCAAGAAGTTTTCGTACCTCGGCTACTATTACCGCCGACATTCCGACGGCTATCGTGACAACAGCGTTTCGGATGCCGATGCGCAGTTCTTGCAGTTACAATACCGCTTCTCCGACAGGTTATCACTCAAAGCCGAAGTGGGACGTTCCAAATACCTCTATAAAATCCCCGGACCGTTAAACGACAGTATGTTTTATGCAAACCCCAAGATGAGCACACGGGGTCGCAATTATTTCAGCCCCGACATTTACGTCCCTTCGCTTGTGCTGAACTGGCAACTTTCGGAAGCCACAAAAATTCTGCTTACCACTTCCGGCGTGTTCGGTAGCCGAAGCTCTGTACAGTTTGACGCCTTTGCCAATGTGCCCGACGCTTTTGACCCAACGACTGGCACATACAAAAACCGACAGGTAGATATAGACAACTTCAACAGCCGCACGGCAGAACTAAGACTTTTGCACCAATACCGGATCGGAAAAGTAGAAAGCAAACTGGCCACAGGTGTTGTTTATATGAATAACGATTTGCACCGCCGCCAGTTAGGCAAAGGCACTACGGGCAGCGATTATGACTTGTCACTCGTAACCCCAGGCTTTGTACGGGATATTCATTTTAAAACGGACAACATAGCCTTGTTTGCTGAAAATGCTTTTGAGATTGGCGAACGACTAACGGTTTCTCCCGGCGTAAGATGGGAAAACGGTTTATCCAAAATGGACGGTGTGATTGGCTACTATACGGTAAACGAATTACCAACAACCATCCATCACAACTTTGCTTTGTTTGGTATCAGTACACAATATGCGCTCAATAGAGAAAATACTTTCTACGGCGGCATATCGCAGGCTTACCGCCCCGTTATTTTCAAAGACATAGTTCCTGCTTCCACGTATGAAAAAATTGACAAAAACCTCAAAGACGCTTCCGGCTATAATATGGAAGCCGGTGTACGGGGCAAAATGTTGGGATATTTACAATACGATGTAAGTCTTTTTAGCCTACTATACAAAAACCGGATGGGCACTTTGGTATTTCAAGACAACGCAGGCGGTTCTTACACTTATAAAACAAATATCGGCGATAGCCGTACAAATGGCATTGAAGTGTTTTTGCAGTACAAGTTTCCGCTGACGACGAATTTATACGCAGGGCTATTTACTTCTACATCATATATGAAGGCAAGGTACATAAGCGGGCAAGTGTCAACAGGCACCATAAACAAGTCTATTGTTGGCAACAAAGTGGAAGCTGCTCCGGACTGGATTAGCAGAAACGGCTTGGATATTCTATACAAGGGATTTAGCTGCACTGTGCTTTACAATTACACAAGTTCATCCTTTTCGGATGCGCTCAATACGGTTGTTCCGCCCCCCAGTGGTGCAAGGGGTTATACACCCGCATATTCGGTTTGGGATTTTAATGCTTCGCTTCGGGTAAATGGGATGTTCAATGTCAGAGCCGGGGTAAACAATCTTTTCAACAAACAATACTTCACCAAGCGCCCCACTTTTTATCCTGGCCCTGGCATCTGGCCCAGTGATGGACGAAACGGGTATGTGACGGTAGGAGTTAGACTATAAGATTGCTACATCGCAACTAAGAGATTACTGGCTGCTTCGTTACTTAGGCTGAACGAGCTTTTCTTATGTAATACCGTGAGGGATTTATCAAAGTCCTCTATTTCTGATACCTCTACTGTATCTCCGATGGTAATGCCAATTTTGTCCAGGTATCGTAAAAACTCGTCAGAAGAGTTGCCTAAAGCTATTATCGTGACCCTTTTTTTAAGGGGGGCGGCAGTAAGCGGCTGCGTTTTCATCTTCTTCAGTTTTCCGGCCTCATCCGGTATCGGGTCACCGTGTGGGTCAACAGCCGGATAACCCAAAAATGCATCCAATCTCTTAATCAAATCATCCGATTCAATGTGCTCCAACTGCTCTGCCAGTTCATGCACTTCGTTCCATTTGTAAGCCAGCTTATCTACCAAAAACACTTCCCAAAGCCTATGCTTCCGAACGATTGATAGTGCCTTTTTTCTTCCTTTCTCGGTAAGTTGTATGGTTTTGTCGGGCAGGGTTTCCACCAGCTTTTTAGCACTAAGTTTCCGCACCGCTTCCAACACGGTAGCCGGGTTTAGGTCAAGCGACTTAGACAACGCAATGTTGTTCACCTTCTTTACCTGGCTGCCTTCCAGCTTGTAAAGCATCTTTAAGTAATTCTCTTCCGAATGATGGGCGAAATGCTGCATTACTCAAAAGTACGTGGAATGGCCAAATCAATAAATTTGGTAAGCCAAATAAATAATCTTTGATGTTTCAAACAGTTTCTATCTTTGGGTACAACCTTCAGCCATGAAGAAAAAGCTACTTGTATTGTGCGGTTTAGCCGCTTCCATGATAATTTACCTCTCTTGCAGCAAGGTTTTGCCCGGCGCAACGGAAGATGACCAAATACTTGATGGCCCGGTGGAAGACTTGACTACGGAACAAAAAAAGATGTTCCTGCGTGGCGATATTGCTTTTAACGATGAAGTGTTTACGAGGGAAACCGGGCTGGGGCCAATTTTCGTAGCTACTTCCTGCGGCACCTGTCATGCCGGTGATGGCAAAGGCCACCCGTTTTCTACCCTTACACGGTTTGGACAAAGCGATACGATCAGCAATCAATTTCTTCATTTAGGCGGTCCGCAGTTGCAACATAGAGGCATATCAGGATTTCAAGCCGAAACAATTCCTGCTGGAGCCACTTTCTCCAGCTTTACGCCACCGGCTAATACCGGCTTAGGCTTTTTGGAAGTTGTGCCGGATGCAACCTTGTTGGCTCTGGCCGATGAGGCTGATGCAGACGGCGATGGAATCTCTGGCCGTCCAAACTGGATAATCGTTCCCGCATATTCTGCCTTCCGACCAGGCACCATTGCCCGAAACGGCAAATACATTGGCCGCTTTGGAAAAAAGGCAGCCACCTATGATTTGCTTCAGCAAACGGTGAATGCCTACAATCAGGACATGGGCATCAACTCCACCTACGAACATTTAAATACTTACAACGGGCAGGATGCCGACCCGGAAGTAACCAATCAAACCGTTCAGGATGTCGTGTTTTATCTGCAAGCCTTAAAAGCTCCCGTACAACGAACACCTAACGATGCAGACGTACAGGCAGGAAGGCAAATTTTTCTTACTGCTAATTGCGGGAAGTGTCATACGCCTCAACTGCAGACCGGCCCTTCTTCCATTGCTGCTTTGTCAAACAAAACCTTCGCACCATACAGCGACTTTCTGCTGCACGACATGGGACCTGCCCTGAACGATGGCTATACCGAAGGCACGGCTTTACCAGCAGAATGGCGAACACCACCACTGTGGGGCCTGGGACTTTCTAAAAACTCACAAGGCGGCGGCTACTTTCTCTTACATGATGGCAGGGCAAGAAGCATTGAACAGGCCATTATGCTGCATGGTGGAGAGGCAGAACAAAGCAAAACGGCGTTTCAAAATTTATCGGCTTCGGAGAAAACCAAAATCATCAAATTTCTTGAATCGCTATAAAATGGACAGAAGGGATTTTATTAAGAAAGGATGCACCGCTTGTTTGTCTGTTACTGTGCTTTCGTCTTTGGTAAGCAGTTGCGTTTCCACACAATACACATCGGGCAAATTGGGAAAGGATGGCATTGCCTTGTCAAAGAATGATTTTCTCATCAAGCAAAAAGGCGGAACGGCTTACAGCTCTTTTATCATTGTTCGCAACGATGCCCTGAAATACCCAATATGTGTTTACCGCATGAATGATAACGACTATACCGCCCTTTGGATGCGCTGCACTCACCAGGGAGCGGAGTTGCAGGCTTCGGGTGATGTGCTGCAATGCACGGCTCACGGCAGCGAGTTTACCAGCAAAGGGGAAGTAAGAAATGGCCCGGCAGACAAAGCCCTTAGAACATTCCCCGTCACCGTCACGAACGATGAAATTTTTATTGACCTCAGAAAGCAATCATGAAACCTGTTTATTTCCTTCTTTTTCTTACAACCTTCAGATTTGCTGCAGAGGCGCAGATTGACCCGGATCTGTTGCGCAATCCCTCGCAAACTTCGGATAGCCTTACCCTCAACATGGATGCAGTTTACAACCGTCCGCTGTTGCAGGCAGGAAAGCTGCCGGTGGCCTTGGGTGGTTACATGGAAGCCAACTATCAATACCTGGGGCAAGACGGTGTAACAGAGGGCCACCAGTTTCAAATGCGGCGGCTAACGCTGTTCGTCTCGTCGGCACTTAACCGACGAATGAAGTTTTTAACGGAGATAGAATTTGAGGACGGTGCTAAGGAAATCAACATTGAATTTGCTTCAGTGGATTTTGAATTTGCTCCCTTGCTGAATTTACGTGGCGGCATTGTGATGAACCCGATTGGCGCCTTCAACCAAAACCACGACGGCCCTAAATGGGAATTTGTTGACCGCCCCATCTCCGCTACGCAAATGCTTCCGGCTACCTTCAGCAATGTTGGCTTTGGCGTGTACGGAAAAAAGTACGCAAAGGATTGGGTGTATGCCTATGAAGCCTATCTAACCAACGGCTTTGATGAAAGCATTATTGACAACAGTGAAAACAGAACCTTTCTACCGGCGACAAAAAGCAATGCCGAACGATTTGAAGAAAGTTTCAACGGCAGCATGTTGTTTACGGGCAAAGTGGCGTTGCGCAATAACAAGTTTGGGGAGCTTGGGCTTTCATATATGAGCGGTGCTTACAATAAGTTTCAGGATGACGGCTTAGTATTAGACAAGAAACGGAACGTGAGCGTTTATGCCATTGACTTTAATACAACGCTTCCTACCAAGACATTCATCAACGGAGAATGGGCATTTGTGAACGTAGATATTCCTGAAACTTACACCGAACAATTTGGACGAAAGCAGCACGGCGGATTTGTGGACATTGTACAACCAATCCTTAGAAAACCTTGGTTTGGTTTTGAAAATTCTGTTTTGAATGCCGCTGTACGTTTGGAGTATGTAGATTGGAACAAAGGCGTTTTTAAATCAACCAGCGGCAACATCGCTGACCATGTGTATTCCATCGTTCCGGCAATAAGCTGGCGGCCAACAGCGCAAACCGTGTTTCGCCTGAACTACCGCTACAATTGGCAAAGGGATCTGTTGGGTAATCCGCCGTCTAAGCTGGCGGGTTTTCAGTTTGGTCTGTCCACTTATTTTTAGCCAAAAATCTTTTTTATTATCCTGCTAATCAAACCCTGCTTTTTGTCTTGAAGTATATCGTGAGAGTTGGGCGTTAACATTTGATTTGCTCGCAGGTTTCTTGCACTCTCGGCAACAGCATGCGGACCATAAACTGTTAGTCCTGCAAAATCGCCCTTACCAACGACTGTCGGGAAAAAACAATTTTTGTGGCAGGCTTTTTCTCTGTCAACGTCCAAACTACCCAGTACAAAATGATAGAGTTGCTGTCCAACATCTGCTATACCTGACGGAGCGATAAAGAGAGACAGTAACTGCAGCACTTCCATGGAAGCCAGGTGAGAGCTGAACACGAAGACATTTTCGTGTGCATCCAGAAACTTGGACTTATCTAACCCTTTTATGTAATCCGGGTCGTCCAGTTTTCCACTGATCTCCAGTGAGGCATTTTCCGCTTTGTATTGTCCCAAACATTCAAGGCAGGGCCGCTTGTATCCAACCGTCTGTGCCTTCCAATCGGCGCCAATGATGGCCGTATTGCGTTTGTTAGTACGTACCAGAATGCCGCCATCAATCACCGGTATTAAATGAGCATAGGCAATGAAGTTGAGTACCTGCCGGGGCCACGGCCGGTCCACGCAGCTAAATAACACATCGCAATTAAGTGCTGTTTCAAAACCTTCTTTTTCGCAAATGCTGTACTCGCAGCAATTGATTTCCACTTTCGGTGCGGTGGCGCTTCGGCGAATACCATCGGCTACCGCTAAAACCTTTGCCCGTCGAATGTCTTCTTTGAAAACATTGGTTAGCCGGTCCAAGTTCTTTTCTTCAACCGCATCAAAATCAATCAGCGTAAAGTTGGCGATTCCGGTGCGGGCCAATACTTCCGCAATGATACTTCCAACGCTTCCCAGGCCAACGATGCCAACTCTCAACCGGGAGAGGCCTTCCTGTGTTTTACTGCCCCAAGCCGAAATCGTACGAAGTTGTTTTCCCGCATCAAAGGAAGGCGGCAACAGTTCATCGTGGAAGGTGATGCTAAGCTGCTTATCTACCACACGAACCGTATCGCACCAAGTTCGGTTGTATTTTCTTTTTTGGGTTCCATCTTTCAACCAGAACCTTCCGCTCCAGGCGCCATCTGTTCCCAAGGTTAATCCTAACAACGGCAGGCCTGTTACGGCCATCACAGAAGGCGAAAGCCTTGCTTCGGCAACAATATCGTCATCACTCATTCCTTGCCAGCCACTGGAAGGGTGCGAGTGCAGAAAGGCAATGCCTTCCTTTCTTTCACCGGCAATTTTTAAAACCCGCTCCAAGTATTGCGGCATAAACCCAACGTTGCCGTGAACGTTTCTATCGCCATCCTCCGGCATTATAAGCGACGTGAGAATACCGGTCGTCCGGTTGGCACCAGTGGAAGGAACATAGGTTGCAAAACACAAATCTTCCTGTTCATCTTCACGAATGAGGTGAGTGAAAAGTTGCTGATGCAATTCGCCGTTAATTATAGCGCTATACGTTTTCATACGACAGTTACAAAAAGGTTTCGGATGTGAGCTAAGTAAGTTTTCACGGACCGGTCGCTCCGGTTCCATTCGCTGAATGGACGGCTCCAATACTGCCAGTCGGTTCCTAAGGGGCTGTTATTATGAATTGCACCGTAGGGATGGACACCTCCACCGCCTGATATGGGCAAGAGGTGCGGCTTAAAATGCGGGCCGGGTGGTGCATTCATCGGAAAGCTGTCAACAACTTGTAACGCCATCCATACCTTTTGACCAGCAAACTTGCCTACCGGTATTTCGTATTCAAAGGATACGAAATCAGGAGCAGGCTCCTGCACGGTGTAGCCAAGAGCCTGCAATTGATTGATAAAGTCTAATTTGGCCATACGCTGATTTTTTAAGAAACATTGGTTTCGCCTCTAAACGCTGACACGAACTTTACGGCCGGGCAAACCATTTTCAACGGAGTGTCGGGACTGTCTTTAAATGGCGTCTGACTACCATCGGCATTGATACGAACCAGGTAATAGTCCTTTACCGGTGCAAGACCAGCCGCTTCTAAAATCTGGTTTGGCGTCAGCTCTTTTTCGTCGGTGGTTTCAGGCTCGCCGTCCACGGAGTAGTGAAACACCTCCGTAGGCTTTACCACAAAGTGCTCAACACCTTGCCGGGTCAAATCAACCTTTTCGGTCAGGTCAATTTTTTCAAAATCGCAGTCCTTCAACTTTTGATACAGCCAGTAGCACTCCAAAGGGGTAATGCCAGCCTTCACCAGAATGTCCTTACCCGTTATGATGTGCTGTTCAAAAATGAAGTGCTGGTGCCCCACCCGCACTTTGTATTTTTTGCCGACCGGCGGCTTTTTGCCTTGTTTGGCAAATACTTCGATGTCAATGATGTCGTCTTGAGGCTCTTCCACTCCTGGGTTTTTCGTTTGATTTTCCATTGTAAAAAATTTTGTTGTTAAGGTGTACTGTTGGCACGGCGATTTTTTTTGCAGGTGGCCGTAAAAAAAATTAGTTTTCCAACATTTACTAACATGAACTCGTACACAAATGAGTACACAGACCAGTGTTCCGGCTTCAATAGATTGGGACGAGATTATTTTGAGGCTGGTCGCATTCACCCGTTCCCTGGCTAAGGGAAAACCGTGGTTCAGGGGTGGAAAAACCGACAGCTTTTTAATGGGTAAACAAGCCGAGGACTATGCTTTTGCGGCAATTGGAAAATATTTGGAAGAACCTGAAAAGTTTGACGCATCCAAGGGTGAACTGCTGGATTACCTGCAGTACAATCTCGTTCGCTCCCTTGTTGGCAATGATTTGCGCAAAAAAGAAAACCGCTTGACACAAGACGTCTTTGCGCATTGCGATGATGACGACGATGAACATGCTCCCTACTTAGACCGTATTCTCCCGCACATTGAAGCCCTGTTCCCCGATGACCTTGACTACGAAACTGTGAAAGACTACATCGAAAAGGAAATTCAGGGCGATGCCGATGCGGAGAATATTTTTCTGGGCCTTTATACTTACGGCCTGAAGCGCCGCGAGGTGATAAAGGAATTTGAGATGCAAGCAAGTGCCTTTGACAATGGAATGCGGCGGCTGACCACGGTTTTAAACCGGGCTACGCTACACTTCACTAAAAACATACCGTCTGTATGAGTAAAAAGAAAAATCAGCCAAAGTGCGATTTTGTGAATTTGTTTTTTGAAGCGGCACAACACGACAGCAATAGCAAGGAAGCCGCAAAAGAATTCTTGGCATCCGAAGGAGTGAACACGGAAAAATTGCTTGCGGATGGATTGAAGCGCATTAAGCAGATGCAGATGATGGCAAACGCCAACAGAACCGAAAAGGAAATGCAAATGGCCGAAGCGGTAAAAGCGCAAGCCACCCAATGGGTGGACGATTTGTTAGGCAACATCAATTTTTCGCTACCGGATTTGGTGCAAAAAGAAGAACTGTCCATGAGTTTCCGGAATGTTGAGAGCCTTACCCAGGAAGATATTAGGAACATCCTGATAAAACACTTTACCCTGAAGTTTATGAAAGCACCGGATAAAAACGCATGATGACCTTCAAGTACTCGCAGGCAGAACTTTGCGCAAAACGAGTATTGGATGAATGCGGACTGAATGACCCCACCGAATTTCCATTACCGAAGATTATTTTAGGCAGGAAGGCGTTTTACGAAGAAACGCCCCTTGACGGTAAAGAAGGTGAAATCGTATCGGTAGACAATCGCTCCATCATTACCATCAACTCGTTAATTCAATTTGAAACAAAGAAACGATTTGCTGCTGCACACGAGTTAGGCCATTACGAAATGCACCGCAGCCTGCGCCCTATCTTTTCCGATACGGAAGAAGACCTGATGAACTGGTACAAAGCCGGTCCGCAGGAAATGGAAGCAAACGAATTTGCTGCCGAATTTTTAATGCCTTCCGAACTGTTTTACAAAGAATGCGAACGAAAGAAGTTTGAGCCAAAAGTAATTGAACATCTGGCTAATCGCTTTGGCGTAAGTAAGACCGCAACTATTTTGAAGTTTGTAAAGCGGGGCAACCATCCTGTATTTGTTGTGTACTGTAAGGATAACCAAGTAAAGTGGTTTAAAAGGTCAGATGACTTTTATCACTTCTCCCACTTAAAGATGAACGCTGCGCCACCAACTGGCACTGTTGCCTATGAAATGTTTTTAGGTAAGAAGGCATACGTTGGTGACGAGTCCAAACAAGATATTTGGAAATCAGACTGGTTTGAAATGCGCAGCGAAGACGAGCCTGACACCCGGTTTTTTGAGTACTGCCTGTTTGCTAAATCTTTCAATTATACGATTAGTGTGATTTGGGAGAAATGACACGCCTTTCTTCAGCCAACACAAACTTGAATCGCTAAAAGTGACGGGGCGCACCCTCCGGGCCGGGCTATCCGCTCCAATCTTTTTGCCTGCGGCATAAAGGATTTTCGCTTCTATCCCTTGCGCAATGGCTGATGCTCAATCCTCACAACCGCCAGCGAATACATCGCAGTGATGCCGAGAGATTTTGGGATTTAGTCGTTGCCCTTTCCAGTCACACGCATTGCAACATTTTGACTGACATCCGAGGTACTTCAACAATACCATTAATTGAACAAAATTTTATTTGGTAAGATTTTCCTACTAAATTTGTACGAAAATAATACATCATGTTGGCGATTGAGGAGGACGTAATCGAACAAAAAATTAAGGCGGTCCTGGAAGAAATTAAGGAGCAATTAGAAACACCGGTTTCGATTGACTGCGACTGTCTTCCCAGCGCCTTTTTCAAAAGCCAGGTACTTGTTACGGCCATCGGCCGCATCGCCGCAGCCCTCGATGTGGACATACCCAACAACTGCTATCCTTTTTATGACAAAAGTTTAAATAAGCAACTCACTATAAGAGAGGCGGCCCAAGCGCTGCACAAAAAAGCCAAACACAAACAACCTCAAGAGACAACACATGGAAACTAACAACGTAAGTCCGGAACGGGAAAAAATCGCTGCCCGTCTGAAAGAAGCCAGGATGCTATCAGGTCTTTCGCAAGCACAAGCCGCAGATAAGTTGGGCTTGCAACGTCCGGCCATTTCGGAGATAGAAGCCGGCAAACGAAAGGTGAGCGCCGAAGAACTCGTCCAGTTTGCCGATTTGTACAAGGTTGATACGTCGTGGCTGCTGCTTCGTGAAGAAGAGAACGACACGCACATGTCCGAACAGCTTAAACTGGCGGCAAGAGAGTTGGGCAAGATGAGCAAAGAGGACAGGGAGAAGCTGTTTTACCTTCTGAAAATTTTACCGAAATGACAAGCACAATGACACCATTGTTTAAAAAGGCTTTGCTAAAGGCTGACGAGGTTAGAATGCAGTTGGGTCTAAATATGTTTCAGCCTGTGAATATTTACGACGTGTGTGCAAAGTTGGGCGTTACCGTAAGGTTTGTTGACATCAGCATGGAAGGCTTCTACACCAAGCAGGAGGACGGTACCTATCCAACCATTCTGCTGTCGAACCAACGCCCTTTGCCTCGAAGAAGTTACACCTGTGCCCATGAATTCGGCCATCACGTATTCGGTCACGGCCTAAAGGTAGATGCCCTGTTTGACGGAACGGGTCAAACAACTTCGTTCGACCCGGACGAATTGTTAGTAGATGCTTTTGCCGGAGCGCTGCTGATGCCGGTGGCGGGTATTGAGGCGGCCTTCACTAAACGGAAGTGGGCGCCCAAAACAGCTTCTCCGCTTGACTTCTATACGGTTTGCTCTTCGTTTGGCGTAGGCTACCAAACCCTTGTGAATCATTGCCGGGCCAACCAAATTATTTCTGAGACCACGGCAATGGTCCTTTTGAAAGCGACGCCCAAAAAAATGTTCGCCAGCCTGTTTCCAGCCGGCACGGAGAACGCACACTTCAAGATTATTGATAAGCATTCAAAATCACCCGTTGTTGATTTGGAGGTTTCCAACTACATCGTTTTGCCGGCCGATGTGGAGGTAGAGGGAGACCATCTTCGTAAACAGCAGGCAACGGTTTTTGGAACCGGATACGTTGCCGTTAGGCCGGGCATCGTTCGTGCCGCCGCACCCGATGGAAGTATGGGTGTCTTCGTCCGAATACAAAATTTCCAATACGCCGGGCTTGCCGAAAACCGCCATTTAGAAAACGCAATTGACGAACTATGAATACAAAACCTTTTTTGGTAGAAGAAACCAACTTGTCGCATGCCTGGCGCAGAGTTCTCGAACGTGCCATTGCTGAACCAAGCCGAGAGATTACACCGCTGACGCTAACCCTTACAGGTTTTGATGAAGTGCAGGAAATCAGGCAAGCCTTAGATGCCGATTTGCAACGCAATGAAGAAACGTCGGTGGACACGGTTTCGGAAACCATTTTCCCGCAGTCGCTCTACGAACTTTGCAAACAAGATCGGCATGCCCTTTACAGAGAGTACATCGCAAACTTGCCACGCCTTCACAAGATTGATACAAGAAACCGAAGAGGGACCTACTTTGAACGGCTCGTCGCCTACGACAAAAGGATTAATCAACTGGAAGGAATTGTTTCCTCGCTCCGGGACAACCAAAGCGTCAGGCGTTCCAAGCTGCAGGCTTCAATATTTGACCCACGGGAAGACCACATAAACGGGCCGTACCAAGGCTTTCCGTGCTTGCAACACGTTACCTTCTTTGTAAGCGCCGATGGTGGCCTTGTGCTCAATAGCTTCTACGCCATTCAACTCCTTTACCGGAAAGCTTACGGCAATTGGTTAGGGCTAATCAACCTTGGAAAATTTGTGGCCAAGGAAACCGGTTTGACATTTGAACGCCTAAACTGCCTTGTAAGCATTGAGCAACTTGAAATCACAAAAACGGAAGCAAAAAATATACTGTCAAACACCATTGCTCCTCCCAGTCTACAAGAAGGCTAAGTTTGCCGAATGATTATGCCACAACCTTTAAATGATAGAACTGCCAGAAGCGAAGGCCAACGCCTGAATAATAAACCTGCATTGACTGTTCACACACATCTTTCACCCGCAAAGCCTACTACAGTTTTTGACAGCTATTGGAGATTTGCCGCCGCCAGACAAGAAGTATTTTTTAACCGTTTCGCCGGAATGCAGCCACCTTGGTCGCCCGACCCAATTATCAATAAATACAAATTTACAAACGTGTATCGGGCGTCTGACCGGGTAAGTCAATATCTAATCAGAAACGTTATTTACAATAAAGACTTGCCGACTTCGCCTAAAGAGACGCTCTTCCGAATTCTTTTGTTCAAACTATTCAACAAGATTGAGACGTGGGAATTGCTGACGGCGAAATTGGGGGCTTTGACTTTCGAAGAGTATGACTTTGAAAAATACGATGCCGTTCTAAGACAAGCCATGAGCAGCAGCAAACGCATTTATTCGGCGGCTTACATAATGCCGTCCGGCAGGTCCGCCTTTGGGTTTCCCAGAAAACACTCCAATCATCTAAAACTGATTGAGCTTGTCATCAAGAAAAATACCCACGAGCGATTAACAGAGGCAAAGACGATGCAACAGGCATTTGAGATGATAAAACAGTTGCCAGGTTTGGGCGATTTTTTAGCCTATCAGTTCGTCATTGACATCAACTATTCGGAGATTTTGAATTTCTCCGAAGCCGATTTTGTGGTGCCAGGGCCCGGCGCCAAGGGCGGCATCAGCAAATGCTTTTCAGATACAGGGGGTCTTAGTAATGTGGAGGTCATCAAACTGATGACCGATAGGCAGGAAATTGAATTTGAGCGATTAGGCTTGTCCTTTAAAAACCTTTGGGGCCGCCCGTTACAGCTTATAGACTGCCAAAACCTCTTTTGCGAAGTAGATAAATACGCACGGGTCAAACATCCGGACATTAAAGGAAACAGCGAACGAACAAGAATAAAGCAAACCTTCAAAG
The DNA here is from genome assembly GCA_014163555.1 of Flavisolibacter longurius. Lineage (GTDB taxonomy): Bacteria > Bacteroidota > Bacteroidia > Chitinophagales > Chitinophagaceae > Flavisolibacter. The sequence continues at coordinate 38,161 of JACJGO010000026.1, read as the reverse complement.
CGACCGCAAAGCCGATTGATTTTTGGTTTCCACCCAAGTGGGGCATAAATCAAAACATCAAGCCGGCCAACCACAAAAACGTTCAAGATTTATGGAGCTTAACGAATACCAACTAAAAGCAGCCAAGACCGATTTAAATCCCAATACACGGGAAGGGCTTTTAATAAGCCTTCTCGGCCTCTCAGGAGAAGCTGGCGAACTATTGACAATTTACAAAAAGCATCTTCGGGATGGAGATGCCTTTACAACGTTCAACAGAGCGGTTGTGGAAGAACTTGGGGACATCCTTTGGTACTTGACAAGCACCGCTACCAAGTATGGGATTTCGCTGGAGCAAATTGCCGAAGAAAATTTGAAGAAGACTTATCACAGGTGGAGTGAAGAACCGAAAGGTGCAATAACTACCAAACGTTATGATGAACAATATCCTTCCACCCAACAACTGCCACGGAAAATCACTTTTTGCATCAGGGAACAAAATGCTGGCAGCTATCCCACGGTCGTCATCTATGCGGACGACATGCAGGTTGGCGACCCGCTGACCGATAATTCCTACACCGATGATGGCTACCGCTACCACGACGTATTTCACATTTCCTACCTCGCAGTATTGGGCTGGTCGCCAGTGTTGCGAAAGCACCTAAGCCGCAAACGAAAAAGCAGTCTGGCGGTTGATGAAGTGGAAGACGGAGGAAGGGCAAACGTTATTGAAGAAGGGATAGCGGCTTTGGTGTACAGCTATGCAAAAGACCACAATTGGTTGCAAGGGATAAAACATGTGGACGATGATTTGTTGAAAACAATAAAAAAGATGACCGATCACTTAGAAGTCAAGGATAGAAAGGAGAAACAATGGGAAGAAGCGATTTTGCAAGGCTATGATGTTTGGCGGCAGTTGCAGCAGTGCAAGCAAGGTTATATAACAGCGGATATGGACAACCGTAAACTAAGCTTTGCTCCCTTCGGCGATTATAAAAGCAAGGGATAGGTTTTTCGTGTGAGTGATGCTTACGTGCCAGACTTCAATGCTCTTTGCATCCGCAAGCTTTTTCACTTCTCCGGTAAGTTCGACTTGGGGCTTGCCGTTTTTATCGTTGAGGGTTTGTATTTCCGTCAAAGCAAGTCCTTGTTCCATGCCAACACCCAAACATTTTAGAACCGCTTCTTTAACCGCAAACCTTGCCGAAAGAAATTTTATGGAGGGTTCGGCTTGGTATAGTTCCAATTCTTGCGAAGAGAAAATTCGTTTCAGCAACGTCAGATCAGAACTCCACTGAAGCTTCTCCGTAACGTCATGTTCAACAATGTCAGAACCAATTCCGATAATCATATTTTCTTGAGAATAGCTTCAAAAAATATTTTCTACACTGGTAAATTTCTTACAAAGCTTCAAACTTAAAGCAAAATAGTGCAGCACTTCTCAAGTTCAGGTACCAATAAGACACCAGGTTTAAAGAAATCTCTGCAATTCCGCCGGTGAAGAAAATTGAAATGAACCTCAAGATTTCCGGCGTACAGCCGCTCGTGCCTCACGGCAGAACACCTTGCAAAAATCCAAGCGGCACTCGGCTCGCCGCTACTCCCTCACGATTTCGGAGCGCCTACGTTCAGCTATTTCTAACGCCTTTCCAACAATATAAACGCTTCACTCCGGCGACCCTCAACGTGTCGGTCGGCCACAGCAAGCCCAATGCCGACAGATTCCCAAAAAATAAAGCAACAGACTGTAAAAGCGGTATTGTTTGATGACTTAATCAAACTTCATCTAGCCATCAAAAACACCAATGAAAGACAAGACCTTCACTTCTGTCTCCAAAGTTTTCCAGAAGCTTTAAGACTCAGAAGAGAAGGCCTTGCAACGCTAATTGTTCGCAACCGGCTTACCGGTTTCACTCGCTCCCTGCGGCGGCGCACGCCGTTTCGCTTCCCACAAATTTTTAGAATAACAAAGCCACTCCACTCCGTGCGACCCGCCTCGGTCGGTCATTCGCCGGCAAGCCCGATGCGATGAAATTGCAAACCTTTTTCATCAGACACTTCAAGGAGTGGATACCGCAATGACTTCCAACATTTTCAGCTTTTAAAATCCAAACGGGAAAAAAGAGGCGCAAAGCTATCGGCTGCCTCTTATAGACACCCCTAAAGCGCCAAAAGACTACGGCATAAAACAAGGTTTTTCCAACAAGTCACAAGACACTATTTATTCCGTTTCCTTTTGGCTTCCTGTGCAGCCTCGCTTTCAAACAGCTTTCTTTTTTCCCTTTTTCTTTTAAAAGCTGTTTTATGGTTTATCTGATACACTTCAAAACGAAACTTCATCATGCCGAACACTACCTCGGTTTTGTAGAGCGCAATCTTCCGCAGCGCATCAAAAAACACAAATCCGGTGCAGGTGCAAAACTATTGGCCGCTCTGAACCGGGCCGGTATTGATTGGGAAGTTGTACGGGTTTGGAAGGAAGGCGACCGGCATTTTGAACGCAAACTGAAAAACTATAAAAAGGCCCGTTGCTTTTGCCCGGTTTGCGGTGCAAAGCATTAATCCCATTTTCTTATTCATTCACTTTAAAACATACAGTTATGACAATCACAGGACGACTTACCGCAGATGCTACGGTGAACACAACGAAAGACGAACGGAAAGTGGTAAACTTTTCGGTAGCCATTAACGACAGCTACAAACCCAAAGGCGGTGAAAGGGTGAAAGTAACCACCTATTGCAACTGTTCTTACTGGATTAGTGAGAAGGTTGCACAGTACCTCACCAAAGGCACATTGCTGGAACTTGACGGCCGTATTTACGTAACGCCTTATGTGAGCAAGGCTGGAGAGCCAAGGGCTTCGCTGAACTGCCATGTGAGCAACATCAAGTTTTTAGCAAAGCCCAAAGAGGTGGAGGTTATTGGCCGACCCGCCGGAGCAGCGGAAACTACATTACCGGATGATGGTGTACCCTTCTAAACCCAATTGCATCCCGCAAACTGCGGGATGCTTTTCCACATCTTTTATTAATCAACAAAAGCCGCAGCAGTACCGCCTGCGGGATAGAAATTAAAGCTGGGTAACACACTATGGCGCATAACATCAATTTCAACGAGCAAACCGGCAAACACAGCTTCTTTTCCGTGAAAGAAAAAGCCTGGCACGGGTTGGGGCAAATTGTGCAGGGCTACCCCACCAGCCGGGAAGCATTGGAGGCCGCCGGACTTAACTACCGGGTAGAGAAACGTAAACTGTTTACTTACGACAACCAAAATTTGTTTGGCAATGCCGACACCATTGCACCGAACATTCTTGTGCCGAATTATCACGCCACTATTCGCACGGACAATGAGGCGGTTTTGGGTGTAGTCGGTAGGGATTATGAAGTGGTGCAAAACGTGGACGCTTTTGCCTTCTTTGACGCCATCGTTGGCGGCGACGGCATCCAGTACGAAACAGCCGGTGCACTTGGAAAAGGTGAACGCATTTTCATCACGGCCAAATTACCGGGTTACATTAAGGTGGCCAATGATGACCTAATTGAAAAGTTCCTTTTCCTCACGACTTCACACGATGGTTTTGGTAGCATAACAGCCGCTTTTACGCCGGTTCGCATTGTTTGCAACAACACCTTAAACGCTGCGCTTAAAAATAGCAGCAACGCCATTAAAATCCGTCACACGGCGAATGCAAAGGAGCGATTGGAGGAAGCGCATAAAGTGATGGGCATTAGCAACGGATTGTCGCAGCAAATGGAAGCCATTTTCAACCATTGGGCGAAGGTGCGGATAACTGACAAAGAAGTGCGCAAACTTATTATCCTTGCCCTGACGCCAAACAAGGAAGTTTTGCAAAAGGTACAAGCCGGAAATGAGGATGAAATTTCATCCCGGTTTTCAAACCTGTGTGACGCTGTTTACGAATACAATTTAACCAGCCCAACGCAAAAAACGGAGACGACAAAAGGAACGGTTTTCGGCGCTTACAATGCGCTAACCGGCTACTTCCAAAACGTCAAGTCATACAAAGACGATGAAGCCAAACTAAAGTCGTTAATGTACGGCGGAACGGCGCAGACAAAAACGCAAAAAGCGTTTGCACTTTGTACGGACTTTGCCGCAAAAGGTGGAGATGCTTTATTTCTCAATTAAATCAACCGGAAAAAGGAAGGCTACGGCCTTCCTTCATTTCCTAAAATTTTTACTATGACAACGCTATTGCAACAATACTTTGCCATCAAAGCAAAATACAAAGAAGCCGTTCTTCTCTTTCGTGTAGGCGACTTTTATGCAACGTTCAACGAAGACGCCGAAACGGTTTCCCGCATCCTCGGAACTACATTGGCGCTAACAGAACAAGACCCTGATATTAAAGCCGGCGCATCGCTGCCGCACTACACACTTGACACGGCTTTGCATAAGTTGGTAAAGGCTGGCTATAAAGTTGCCATTTGTGACCAGTTAGAAGCGCCAAAAGCGGGCCCGATGAAACGGGGTGTTACAGGGTTGTTTTCTGAGTAATACTGATACGCATTTTTTGAAAAAATCGCCGCCCTACGGGCGGCTTTGTTGTTCTTTAGGTTATTAAAAAAGAGAAAGCCTGAAGATTGTCGATTTCTAACTCATTCAATAACTCCTATGGGATTTGATAGTACGCTTTTAGTACCGTGTACATAGCCTTCGCCACAAACTCTTTTCCATACCGGTCCCCTTGAGGTGCATCTTGTGTCACAAGCGTATGAATAAAAAAGTTTGTCAAATCTTCATTAGGGCTGGTGAAAAAGATGCGTTGATGCACCTTACGAAAAGCTGATTTCAAAAACTTCATCTGCCTTTTAGCCATGCCCTCATAAGCAATTGATAAAATGCGGTTGAGTTGTGCTTCGTTAAAAAGAACTACTCGAAAAGGTTTGTCAAGAGAATTGGCGCATTTATTTGCATCTATTAGGTCGGTCATGCCATAAAAAAACTCTTTTGTTTTACCGACATGTGAACGTTTGGTATAGAGATGAAACGTGACATTATTGAGATAAACGAAAAAAGGTTTCTCCGAATGTAAAATGGTGACAAAATTTTTGGTAACATCGTCTGCGGGTGGGGCTGCAAAAGTATTGATGAAAGGAAAAAAAGTAAAGTCATTGCTTTCCAGCTCCAGTTTCGACAGTATAGCATCGGTGTCCTTTTCCTTATAATGCAGCAAAACCTTTCTTAATTTCCGCTCAAAATAATTCATTTGAAAGCCGTGATAACCAGCCACAGAACAGCGAAAGAAAATGGAGTAAACGTGTAGAAGAACAAGTGGTGTTGAAACCTTCTCCGACGTTGCCAGTTGCACTTCTCCCGTTGGAAAGATTTGACCAAAGCTTCCGGCTAACAGCTTTTGATAAACTTCTTTGGAATAATAGTCTTCCAAGAGACCAAAATAAACTTCGCAAGACGGGCAAAACAAATAATCTTGTGCAAACGGATTTTGCTGCTCCAATTCCTCGCCTGTTAGCTCTCTACCCTTATACTGTTCAATAGTTTCCAATGTAATATTCCTACCAAAATACAGGTCTGCAAATTCATCCTGGGAGAAAGAAAAGGTTAGCTCATAATCCCTTTGCTTGCTGCCACCTTTATTGATAGCTGTCTTAATCAAAAAATGGGGCAAAATGTGAGAATTCTTCTTTGTGGCTTCTTCTTGTTTGCACAACCTGCATAGTGACATTGTAAAGTTTTTCTTTGGGAAGATAACTCAAACACTGTTTTCTACTCACTAATTCCTCCCACAAAGTTCGCTTTCCGGCGGCTGAAGCGGCCATGAAATTCCGGCATAAAACAAAGCATTTCCCGCACCGCTAAAGACACCATTTATTCCGTTGCTTCATGGCCTTTATTGCCGGAAAGCGGGTTCTGTTCTGTAATTAATTCTTAACACCTAAAAAGAAGGATTTATGGAACAGACAAACAACAAACCGGATTGGACAAAAGTGGCCGAAGTTGAACTGGTTTACAGGACCAAAATAAAGGCATCCGAACGGCCTATAATTACCACCTCAAAAGACTGTTACGAACTTCTTTTAAACCTATGGCACGATGCTAAAATGGACTTGCAGGAAGAGTTTAAAGTTTTACTGCTTGACCGTTCTTCAAGAGTTAAAGGTCTTTACGAGGCCTCAATGGGTGGAATTACGGGCACCGTAGCCGACCCAAGGCTGATTTTAGCAGCGGCTCTTAAATCGCTCTCGGTAGGATTGGTATTAAGCCACAATCATCCATCAGGAAACCTCACCCCGAGCCGTACCGATGAGGAACTGACAATGAAGATTAAAGAAGCGGCAAAGTACCATGACATAAAAGTGCTTGACCACATCATACTTTCCACGGAAGGGTATTATTCTTTTGCTGACGAGGGGCTGCTGTAAAGCCCCTTTTTTTGTTCGCCACTTCTTAAGAATTATCCGCCGGTAACTATTTTTTAGCTGGCTATATTTTGACCAGGCAAAAGGGCGAAGTGGTATAGTATTTAGACATCACCAGCGAACTGATTTAAAATGCTTTTGTTAAGACCCAATTTCATTTTCAAAACATCCTTAAACCACTGCGCTTTACCAAGGCATCAGTGTGCCGCTTCTTGCACACGGCAAGATGTACAAACGTGCCACGTTTGGGGCATCTTGCCCTTCACTCCGAAGTCGTTTCGGGATGGCGAGAGATGAAGGCAAAAAAAGCAGGTAAAGAAAAATAAAAATGCAATGAAGAAAGAGGCGAAGGAAGTGCGCAAGCACTTTGTAAAAACCAGGATGAACGATGATGAATTGGCTACGGTCGTCAGGTATCAGCGACAAACCACCGAAAAAAACGTTAGCAGCTATTTGCGAAAAGTGGCGCTTCAACAACCAGTTGTTGTCGCTTACCGGAATAAATCGGCTGATGACTTTCTGAAAGAGATGTTGGGGTTGAAAAAAGAATTGAACGGTATTGGCAACAATTTTAATCAGGCCGTACACAAGCTGCATATTCTTGACAAGATACCTGAGTTTAGAAGTTGGCTGACGCAATACGATGGCTTGCAAAAAGCGCTGGTTGGCAAAGTCGAAGAAATCCGTTTACGAATGAACCAAGTTTACGAACAATGGTCGCAAAAATAACTTTCCCGAAAATGATAGAAGCGGCCTTGAATTATAACGAGGCTAAAGTACAACAGGGCAAAGCGGTGTGCCTGCAGGCATCCAATTATCTACGAGAAGCACACGAGATGAATTTCCACCAAAAGCTGGATGGCTTCAGGCGGTTGAATGAGTTAAACGAAAGGGCAGCAACAAAGACCATTCACATCTCCCTCAATTTGGACCCATCCGAAAAGCTATCGGACGGCAGGTTGACGGAACTGGCAAATGCCTACATGGAAAAGGTAGGTTTTGGCGAACAGCCTTTCCTGGTTTACAAACACGAGGACGCCGGCCATCCGCACATTCACATAGTCAGCAATACCATTCGCCACAATGGTAGCCGGATTAATACCCACAACCTTGGCCGCAATCAATCAGAGAAAGCGAGGAAAGAATTGGAGCAAATTTTTGGTTTGGTAAAAGCACAGCGGCAAAAGCAAAACAACCATGCGACAGCCTCTGTGAAAATTGAAAAAGCCTTGTACGGAAAACAGGAAACGAAAAGAGCCATCACCAATGTTGTCACTGCCGTTTTCAATGGCTACCGGTTTACCTCAATGCCGGAATACAATGCCGCTCTGCGTCAGTTTAATGTTATTGCCGACCGTGGAAAAGAAGGCGGCAGGGTTTACAAGAATGGCGGCCTTACTTACAGGATTTTGGACGCCAAGGGTAGCCAGATTGGCGTACCTATCAAAGCAAGCACCATCCATTGTCAACCGACTCTAAAAAATCTGGAAACCAAATTTCTCCTTAACCAGTCTGCAAAAGAACCCTATAAGCAACGACTGAAAGAAGCTATTGATGAAGGTCTCAAGAAAGCTGTAACCATGAAGGCGTTTGTGACCAATCTTGAGGCCCAAAATATTTACACGGTGCTGCGACAGAATTCTGGCGGCTTGGTGTACGGACTAACCTACGTTGATAACGAAAGCGAATGTGTCTTTAACGGCAGCGATTTGGGGAAAGGATATAGTGCTGCCGCTATCCAAGCTCGTTTGGGAGGACAAACGGGAGAAAACAAAGTTGACAAGGAAGATGAAAAGAGAGGCGGTTCAGTAGATGCCTTTAAGGAGCGTACCAAGACGCAAGAGCATCTTCCAAAGAAGGGGCACTCACAACCACAAGCGACCTCGCTATTGGACGCACTGCTCTCCACCAAAGAACAGCACGACAATATACCGGCTAACCTGCTGAACAAAAAGCGAAAAAAGAAAAAGCGAAAGGACAACAATCTTTAACCAAAAAGCAATGTTATGTCTGTTACAGGGGAAAACGAACAGGGGCTACGGAAAATAATAGACCTGACAAGGTTTGCCAGCATTTTTGTGTTGCTGCTTCATTTCTACTATTTCTGTTATGCCGCTTTTGAGCAATGGAGTTTACGGTCTGAAATTACCGACAGGCTTTTGAAAAACGTTTCTCAAACCGGATTGTTTCAATCGCTTGCAACATCTAAACTAATAGCCCTCGGTCTATTAGTCATTTCCCTCTTGGGTGCACAGGGTAAAAAAGACGAAAAAATAAACGCCAGGATTATTACACTCTATCTGCTCATTGGTGCGGGCCTGTATTTTGGTAGTCAGGCGGCGTTGCAATTATCCTATTCTGGGCAAACGCTTGCTTTCATTTACATGGCAATAACCGTAGTAGGTTTTCTTCTTCTTTTGGCAGGTGGAAATTTATTGAGCCGGCTTGTTCGTTACAACATAGGCAACGACGTATTCAATTCGCTGAACGAAACCTTTCCGCAGGAAGAACGGTTAATCGCAAATGAGTTTTCCATTAACCTCCCTGCCCGGTACAATCTAAAGGGCCGGATAAAGAATAGCTGGATTAATGTCATCAATCCGTTTCGTGGCCTGCTGGTGATTGGCTCCCCCGGCGCCGGCAAAAGCTGGTTCGTTATCCAGCACGTTATTAAACAGCATATTGAAAAAGGCTTCGCCATGTTCGTGTACGATTTTAAGTACGATGACCTTTCCAAAATTGTGTACAATTGGTTGCAGCGAAACAGGCATCGCTATACGGAAAAGCCATCTTTCTATGTAATCAATTTTGACAAGCTTACCGTATCACACCGTTGCAATCCCCTCAATCCGTCCAGCATGAACGACATTACCGACGCCACGGAAAGCGCAAGAACCATTCTGTTGGGTTTGAACCGGGAATGGATAAACAAGCAGGGCGATTTCTTTGTGGAGTCACCCATCAATTTTGTGACGGCTGTTATTTGGTTTTTGCGTAAGTACGAGGATGGGAAGTACTGCACGTTACCGCACGTCATTGAACTGATGCAAGCGGAGTATGATGAATTGTTTCCCGTGCTTAACACACAGCCGGAAATAGAAGTCTTGGTGAACCCGTTTATAACCGCTTACCAGAACGACGCTATGGAGCAGTTGGAAGGGCAAGTAGCATCGGCTAAGATTGGGATGGCACGTCTGGCTTCGCCGCAGCTTTATTGGGTTCTTTCCGGCAACGACTTTACGTTGGACATAAACAACCCGAATGAGCCGAAAATTGTGTGCATGGGAAACAACCCTGAAAAGCAACAGATTTACGGCGCAGTTTTGTCGCTTTATGTGTCCCGGTTAGTACGGCAAGTAAACAGGAAAGGGATGCAGAAATGCAGCCTTATTTTTGACGAATTTCCGACTATCTACTTCAACAATATTGATAGCCTGATTGCCACCGCAAGGAGCAACAAAGTAGCCACTACATTGGCGATGCAAGACTTCAGCCAATTGAAAAAGGATTATGGCCGTGAACAGGCAGACGTAATTGTAAATATTACCGGCAACATAATCAGCGGTCAGGTGATGGGCGAAACGTCAAAACTGCTTTCGGAACGGTTTGGCAAAATCATGCAGGACCGGCAAAGCGTTTCCATCAACCGGACAGATACTTCCATTAGCCATTCAAAGCAATTGGACAGCGCCATACCAGCTTCCAAAATTGCAGCACTTTCATCCGGCGAATTTGTGGGATTGGTGGCTGACAACCCGGACGAGAAAATCAAGTTAAAGATGTTCCATTCGGAAATAGTTAATGACCACAAAAAATTGAACGAGGAAGTGAACAGTTACAAAGAAATCCCCACTGTTTCTGCCGTCGCACAACAGCAGGTACAGGAAAATTTTTACCAGATAAAAATGGACATTAAAAAGATGATTGGTGAGGAGGTAGAACGCCTGAAAGCAGAAAAGCAGGAATGATTTCATCAATTTATTTACTCAGCAAATTCCATTTTCGAGAACCTGTATTTTTGCGGAATGCTACCTGAATTTCCTATAGCAAAAAAGGCTATCGCTAAGTCGCAAGAAGATTTTTTCCAGTTTGCCTGCCGACGCCACTCCGGCGGGTTATTAGGGAACATACCAAGACGTGTATTACAGGAAGGCAATGCGATGAAGCAGGTTTATACAAAAGAGATGCAACTCGAGACACAGGTAAAAAAACTGGAGGCAAAGTTTGATGTATTGAAAGATGATTTAAAGGCTAACCCACTCATAGTTTACGATAAGCTGTACGAAGCAGCTAATGATTTTGCAGCACAACAAGCCCTGCAATTCTTTAAAACAGTAAGCGACGTTACGGAACTCACGGGCAATGTTGTTAACTCTAAAGGTGAATATAAAATAGAAGATTTTTTTGAAAGCTTGGAAAAAGTGGACATTGAATTTGATGATAACGGCCAACCTGTATTTCCACAATTTGTAGGAAGTAATACAGTAATTAGTAAAATTAAAGCTGTACTAAAACAGAGCGAACAAGACCCCGCCAATCTGGTGCGAATGGAGCAAATTTTGAAAAGGAAAAAACAAGAATGGGATGATAGAGAAAATAGTAGAAAATTGGTTGACTAAATCATCGGAACGAAGCTATCAGCTTCCGTTTTGTTTTTTATTACAACAGGAAGGAAAAACCGTCGTTAATCTTACACGCCACAATTCAATGGAACACGGTAAAGATGTAATTGCAATTGATGGCAAAGGAGAGGTCCATGCTTATCAATTAAAAGGGGTTAGTGGCACCCACTTTACTCTTAGCGACTGGCAAAGTATTCAAAACCAGGTGTTGCAATTGATATTCACACCAATTAGCCATCCTGCTATCCCAAGCAGCGGCAGGCAACACAAATCATATTTGGTCATTAACGGCGACATAAACGAACAGGTGCAACATGCCATTTATGTTTGGAACGTGCAGCAGGAAAAAACAAGGGGACCTGAATATCGTCTTGAGGTAATTGTAAAAGGTCAGATTTTAGAAATGGCTTTGAAGCACAAAGACCAACTTGTACCGTCTGAATTTGTTGAAGTAAAAAACCTGCTGGAGCTATACTTACGTGATGGAAGAGAATTCTTAAATAAGGACAGCTTTAGCAATCTTTTAGAAAATGTTCTTAATCTGAAACGGCCTAAGAGCAATCAGGAATCTATTCGCCTCGTAAGCAGTACTGCATTAGTATGTTCGTTAGCCAGTTCGTCCTATAACGAAGCAAATAAGCGCTTAGCTGTTGTAGAGGCATGGACGATATACGTTTTCAGCATTTTACGGCATTGCGAACTTTATCAGAAAAGCATAAAGCAGTATAAAAATGAGATTTCCTTGGCTCAAAAAATTATCAGCAATGCCATGCTTGATTTGCTTACTGAGTGCAAACAAAATGCTGATTTATTTCAGGGTAATCCTATGATAGACGCCTTTGTATTGAAATCCCGGAAAACAATTCTATTGGGCGTGTCTGCATTTTTCGGATTGACGGAAGAAGTTAGCTATGAAGAAGTGCACGAACTTATCTCAGCGCATATTAATGATATGGAGATGTGGGGCGAGTCTGCAGTTCCATTTTTTCTTGCGGTTTATTTCTTTTACAAAAGCAATGGCAAAAAGGAATTGGCAGCAACTGTTCTTACCAAGGCTTTTTCCAAAGCCATGGACGGGATTACTAACGCCGAAATTCCGTTCACAGATATTTATACTTCTGCGGAAGATTCAGTAGTCAGAATTTTATCTGCCTCCGACAATGAAAGATTTTCACCAAGAATTTCGAGGATTCTTGAACCATTAATTGCTCTAGCGTCTCAACCAGACCTGCGTCACCTTACAGAAAAACATTGGCCGGAAATATCCCGTTGCATATTTACCGAGCTGCGCATTAACAACACTTTTGATTTTTACCTTTGGCGTATTAATAATGCAGAAGTGATTAATAAACACCCGGAAAATCCACAGAGCTGGCAGGTGTTACTTGAGCAAGCAAAGATTTATGAGCCGTCAAAAATTCCTCCCGGTATAAAGGAGCTAAAAACTTATTTGCCTTTGTTTCTGATGGTCTTTCCGCAACGATTAGATGCCGACTTGGTTAAGTGGTATTGTAGTGACAATTGATTGTTTACCATTTTTATTGGTGTAAAAAAAGTCAAATGATGTTGAACGCCGATAGGAAAATATTCCCAATTCAGATTTACAGCTATATGAGAGAATTTGAGAACAACGGTCTTTATAATGATTAGCGACTGAAAACCTAACTATCCATTAATGCTAAAATTCTTCAGTCATAGCGCCGGAAACAAATCAAGTAATCGATTTCTGAAAAGAGCGTTAGGTCAAGATTTAAAGTATCTAATTTTGAACAATAACACCAATTTGCTATCCACAGGAAAATATCATGTCTTCAGTTTTTCATCTTCAATGATATTTTTTAAATCTTTTTCGTCGGGTAAATTGATTAAATATTTTGACACAAACACTTGTTGCGGCAACCCCATCGTAGCGTATTTCACCAAAGCCTCATTTTTGCCGGAACACAGGATAATCCCCACAGGTGGATTATCAGTCGTCTCGCTTTCGTTTTCTTTAAAGTAGTTTAGGTACATGTTCATTTGCCCTGCATCGGCATGGTCAAATTCACCAATTTTCAAATCCAGCAATACGTGGCATTTTAGGATGCGATGGTAGAAAACAAGGTCAATGCGGTAATGCGTGTTTCCAAAGGTTATTCGCTTCTGCCTGGCCTCAAAACAAAAGCCCCGGCCAAGTTCCAAAAGAAAGTTTTGTAGCTGCGTGATAATCCGCTCTTCCAAGTCCGACTCTGTGTACACGTCTTTCCCTTCCAAACCCAAAAACTCAAGCAGGTAAGTATTATGAAACAGGCTTTCCGGCGTCAACTCTTTTTGGGCTTGGTGACTTGCTGCTACGGAATTTTTATCGCTACTCAAACCTGTTCTTTCGTATAGCAAACTTTCTACAGCCCGTTTCAAGTCCCGTACACCCCAATTGTTTTTTAGGGCTTGCTTTTCATAGAACCGGCGTTTTTCGTGGCTATCTGCTTTCAGAAGTTCTATGAAATGGGAAAAGCTAAGGTTGGACAGCAAAACATTCATTTCAGCATCGCTAAGGCCAATGTTGGCTGATTCTGCGGACGCTATCCGCAGAATTTCAGGATGCTCAAATTCAACGAGATAAGATTTTGCGGACAGTGTCCGCAAAATCTTAGGATAGGCGACATAAAGGTCTTTACAGAGATAGAGATGCCGTTCCCGGATGGACTTCAAGCCCTTCTTCGCCATTCGTTGGGCAATCTCCTTGTAAAGCCTGGTGCCATAATCGGCCCTGTCTTTCCCGGATTGCTCGTATTCCCTAATGTAGTAGCCAATCAGCCAATTTCTAAGCGTGAGGGCAGTATTCACTTGCTTTTGCGCTTTGTTCAGAAAATAGGCATTTGCTGCTTGAATGTTCTGGCTAAGTGCTTCAATGGTGTTATCGGTAATAATGGTTTTCTTTTTCATGCTGTGTAAGTTTCAATGGTTAGCTAATAAATTCTTCAGAAGACGAAACCGCATTCTTAAAAGCGAGCAGTTTGTTGGCATACTGCTTCTTCACTTCCTTTTCAAAGCTGTCAAGATAATTTTCCGTAGTTTTTTTATCAGTGTGCCCCAGCGCCTCTTGAATGTATTCCGTGCTTACTCCTGCTCTTTTTAATTGGGTGGAGAAGCTGTGCCGGGTCACGATGGTCGTGATTTTTTTATCTATGTTTAGTTCACTTGCAATTTCCGCCATCGCCTCATTAATTACCCGGCGGGTATAGTTGAGCAAATCAAACTGCTCTAATGCGTTTAAATTGGGTTGAATGATTGGGAAGAGATAATCATTCGGAAGCCGGCTTTCGCTTCCGTGCGTGTTAATGATTTCCCACAAATCTTCGGTGAGGTAAACAGTAATCGGCTTCTGATCGAGCCGTGTACTTTTTTCAGTTTTTGCCCGCTCAAAAACGAGGTACTCGTCTTGAATATTTTTCCATTTCAGGTAAATCATGTCCTTTACATTCATGCCATTGGCCAGATAGCAAAAAAGCCAATAGGCCTTTCCCGTAATCAACTTTTCGCAGGTGGATTTAAAGTAAAAGACACGCTTCAATTCGTCCTGTGTCAGCGCTTTTTTAAGATTACGGGAAGCCGGTATCTGGTACTTCCGCCGACCGAAGGGATAGCAATCTTCCTTCTTGATGATTTTGTCTTCAATAGCCTCATTGAAAATGGAACGCAATGGCCGAAGTACAATCCCTACAGTTGTCTTTGAAGCTCCCCGGTTTAACATCCAGGTTTCGTATTGGTACAAAAACCCTACGGTTATTTCGGAAAACGACACGTTTCCCCTAAACGCTTTTATTGAGCGATAGGTGCGTTGGTAGTTAATGGCGCTGCCAATCCGGCCCTGCTGCAAAAGCTTTTTGATGTAGGACAGAAACGTACCAGAAATGCTTTTGGGCTTGGAGTGGTCTTCATCAAAAATGGTAAACCGTTTCAGGTAAGGTGTATAGTCAAAATCATCCGCTTCCGTCACTGTCTGCTGTGCCGGCTTTTTCGATTTTTTTTGTTTGAATAACTTGGGGTGCTTGTTGATGTACCCGGCTTCAAATTCAGAAAAAAGAAAGGTTTCCAGTTGCCGAAGTACGGTGTCGGCACCAGTGGTGATTTCTTGAAACTTTTTCCGAACTTCTTGAAGTTCCTCGCTGATCCTTGGTGCGGAAAGTTTTTTGTAATCTGTTTCTGTAAGTTCAAAAACAGTTGGATAATCTCTTGGAACCCGGCCACTGATTACTCTAAGTTTTACGGGAAACTTCCCGTTCTTCTTGACCCTTCTTGTGTCAAGAACGATTGCTGTTGATACTGACATAACGTTTGATTTTCATTTTCACATGTCCCTTCACTCAAAATTTGCAAACAGATTTGCAAACAAATCGCTGTTAAACGCCACGCAAAACAGGCAAGGCCGAATAAACAACAACCATGCAAGCAAATGAAAATCAACGCTTTTAGATAAAATTGATTAATGCGAGGTAAAGCGAGTTAAGTTTTTGAACACACTCAAAATCTGCCGTCCGCAAGGATGTATCGGTTCGACTCCGATCCCGGGCACCACAACGAAAGGCAATCCACATGGGTTGCCTTTCTTTTTTTAAGCGTTGCAGATCTTATCTGCGGAATTATACTTCAATTAGAAATAAAGAGCCTACCGCATTTTGCAGTGAAAAGCGGTGTTTAGGACTTCCTCTGGCAAACAAAACGTAATAACCTTACAGGTTTGGTGTTGTATATATTTTAATCAAATGGCGCTTTTTACATGGTTAAATTATACAAAGCGATCAGGACCGCAATGAGGCTTCCAAAAAATAAAAGCGCCTCGTTCTTTCAGACATGTTGCGAAACAAATTGATAACACAAGTTTTAAATTGTTACCGGAAGTTCAGAGGAATGGGAGCATAAATTTAAAGGAGGGAAGGACCAAATGTACTGGGAGCTTTACAAGTAAGCAAGCACATGAGCCACAAATGGATGCACAAAGTCGCGACATAATATTCCTGTTGCCGGAAAAGAGAAGTGGCATCATGATTTTCAAAATAAATTGTCTTTAGATTTATACTTGTATGCGAGGGATGATGTTTTATACGTCAACATAACCCAAACCTTTTTGTACTATCAGGGATCTTTGAGCTTTCAAATACCAAAAATCATTTAGTTTAGTACGTCGCGGAACAAAAACGGGAAACAAAGGGTTAGTGTTTTTGTTACCCGTTCAATGCTAGGTAAAAACTTACTTTATTGAGTTCCAAAATTTCGCCCTTATGACCTTTTTCAGGCCTTACCGCTACTCCCTAATTATCCTGCTTTCCTTTTTGTTTCTGATGTCATCGTGTAACAAACGGGATGGAAACCCAAAAGTTCTTCTTTTCAGCAAAACAGCGGCTTTTTACCATGAATCGATCCCACAGGCTGTTGCGGCTATTCAAAAGCTGGGACTGGAGAACTACTTCGACGTGGATACAACCTCCGATGCTACAATCTTTACAGAGGATAGCCTGAAACAATATGCTGCTGTTATTTTTTTGCATACCACCGGTGATTTGCTAAACCATTACCAGGAAGCAGATTTCGAACGCTACATTCAATCCGGTGGCGGCTTTGTGGGTATTCATGCAGCGGCAGATGCCGAATATGACTGGGGCTGGTACGGTCGATTGGTGGGTGGCTATTTTCAAAGTCATCCCGAACAGCAGGAAGCCGTGCTTCGGGTCGCCTCCGCTGACCATCCCTCTATGAAACACTTGTCAAAAGAATGGAAACGAAAAGATGAATGGTACAATTTTAAAAAGATCAGCAAGGACATCAACGTACTTCTGAACATTGATGAAAAATCCTATAAAGGGGGCGAAAATGGGGATCCCCATCCGATGGCCTGGTATCATGAATTTGATGGCGGAAGAGCCTTTTACACAGCGCTGGGCCACACGAATGAATCCTATAGCGAAAAACCCTTCCTGAATCACCTGTTGGGAGGGATTTTGTATGCCATAGGAGAGAACAACGAATTGGATTTCAGCAAAGCCAAAACATTAAGAGTGCCGGAAGAAAATCGTTTTGCTAAAACGTCGTTGGTCACCGGACATTTTTTTGAACCCACCGAAATGACGGTGCTTCCCAATCTTGACATCCTTGTGGCGCAACGCCGTGGCGAGATCATGTACTACAAAAATGGAGACACGACTGTTTCGCAAGCAGGTTTTCTGAATGTTTACTGGAAAACGTCAACCGAAGGTGTCAATGCAGAAGAAGGCGTGTTGGGTATAAAAGCTGATCCAAACTTCGAAAAAAATCACTACGTCTATATTTTCTACAGCCCTGCAGACACTTCTGTCAACCGGCTGTCCCGTTTCAAATTTGAGAATGGGAAACTGGATGCTGCATCTGAAAAAGTGGTTCTACAATTTTATTCGCAGCGTGAAATTTGTTGCCATACCGGCGGCTCCATCGCCTTCGATAAAGATGGTCTTCTGTATGTATCCACAGGCGACAATACCACACCGTTTGATGAACCCAAACAGCCCCATCCCAACAGCGGTTATGCACCCATTGACCAGCGGCCGGGCCATGAACAGTACGATGCCCGGCGCACCTCCGGCAACCCGGCTGACCTTCGGGGAAAGATTCTCCGCATTCACGTAAAAGAGGATGGAACTTACGAGATACCTGACGGTAACCTCTACCCGAAAAACGGCCAAGGCACACGGCCCGAGATTTATGTGCAGGGCAATCGTAATCCCTACCGTATTTCCATCGACCAGAAAACCGGTTACCTGTACTGGGGCGAAGTGGGTCCGGATGCCAGCCGGGATAGCAATGGTGTTCGCGGTCCCCGCGGATACGATGAAATCAACCAGGCGAAAAAAGCTGGCTTTTTTGGCTGGCCCCTGTTTGTGGCCAACAATTATGCGTACCACGAATTTGATTTTGCCATAGGTAAACCCGGTCGGCCATTTGATCCTGCCAGGCCGGTAAATACGTCACGCAACAATGCCGGCATCCAGAATCTGCCTCCGGCGCAACCGGCATTTATCTGGTATCCATATGGCCCTTCGGCTGACTTTCCACAGGTTGGTACTGGTGGACGCAATGCCATGGCGGGACCCGTTTATTATACCGACATGTTTCCTAAGGACACCAGGCTGCCCGATTATTACAACAAAAAATTATTTATCTATGACTGGATCCGCGGATGGATCAAAGCGGTGACCATGCAGCCGAATGGAGATTTCGACAAAATGGAGCCTTTTATGGAATCAACAAAGCTGAACGGCTTGATCGACATGGAGGTGGGTCCTGACGGAAAATTATATATGCTGGAATATGGCAGCGGATGGTTTAGTAAAAACGCGGATGCAGGACTTTCGCGGGTCGATTACAATGGAGGCAACCGTGCACCTATGGTAGCAAATCTTTCTGTCAATAAAACCTCAGGAGCGCTGCCGCTAAAGATCACCGCTACGGCCACTGCTTCCGATCCTGAAAACGATCCTCTGACCTATGAGTGGCATCTTGGCAACGGTGTTGTAAAGGATACAAAGACACCAAAGCTCGAACATACGTTCACCACCATGGGTGACTATCCCGTATATGTGGTGGTAAAGGATAATTCCGATGCAACAGCAAAAAGTTCACCCATCCAGGTGTATGCAGGGAATGAAGCACCGCAAGTAACGGTAACCATAAACGGTAACAGGTCGTTTTATTTCCCGGGCAGAAATGTAGCCTATTCGGTAGCGGTGCAGGATAAGGATGATGCTTCGGCTGCTGCTAACCTGCAGAATGTTTTTGTTTCCGCTGATTACATCGAAGGGCTTGATAAAGCCGGAGCCTCAATGGGGCACCAGGTTATGACGGCTTCCATGGCCGGACGTAGTTTAGTGGAGTC
Organism: Flavisolibacter longurius; assembly: GCA_014163555.1. Classification (GTDB taxonomy): domain Bacteria; phylum Bacteroidota; class Bacteroidia; order Chitinophagales; family Chitinophagaceae; genus Flavisolibacter. Next base: position 19,270 of record JACJGO010000026.1, on the reverse strand, counting down.
GCTCGATTGCAAGGGTTGCCATAAGGAAGCCGATAAATCGATTGGTCCCGCCTACCGTGAGGTGGCCAATAAGTACAAAGAATCAGCTGATGCCGTGCAGCACCTGGTAACAAAGATCATCAGGGGAGGAGCCGGCGTTTGGGGCGAAGTGGCCATGCCGGGTCATCCCAATCTTCCGGAAAGTGATGCCCGGCAGATTGTTAGCTGGATTCTTTCGCTAAACGAAGGTGCACCGAAACAGAAATCATTACCACCAACAGAGACAGTACCTGCAACGTTGAACAAAAAACCGACAGAGAATGGTGTGCTGGTAATCTCGGCCAGCTATACCGATAAGGGTAGCAATGGCAGCAAGCCGCTAACAGGGCAGTCATCGGTGGTCTTGAATAACAATACGCTTAAGGCTTCTGCAGCCCGTCACTTGCAAGGCTATTCGCTGCAAAATTTTAACGGCATGGAACTGCTGATGATTCCCAAAAGCGACGCTTCGTTCAGCCTCGACAGCCTTGACCTGACCGGTATTGGTGCAATTGAGCTCATTGTCGGGGGCGACAAGATGCCCGGTTTCGGGTATGCATTTACGTTGCACCTGGATGGCCCTGGCGGCCCAAAACTTGGCGAATCTAACCTGACCGGGAAAACAAAAGCAACAAGGGCAAATGGAAATTATTATTCGGCTATGGTTAGCATTCCGATCAATCCGGTGACGGATGGAAAATTTCACGCTGTTTACCTGAAAAGCAAGGCCCTCAACGAAAAGGAAGGAGGTAACCTGGCCATTCAGGCGATACGCTTTTTGTCTAAATGAGTTTGCTTACGTGTTGAACCATAAAATGAAAGCTTTCAGGGATTAAATTTCATTTTGTTTCCGCGACAATTTTTTTATTAGGGGAAGGAGTCGAAATTTGTAAAAAAGCAGTGTATGCAAGATCAAGAAGCGGCCGGCGTTCTGCCAAAGCCAAAGGTGATAATTTTAGACGTTTATGAGACATTGCTTGACATGAGCGATGTGGAGCGAAAGGTCAATGTTTTGCTGGATTCGGGAAAAGGCTATATGCTTTGGTTTGAATTGTTTGTTCAATATCTTTTTGTAGACAATTGCCTGGGTAAGTTCAACAACTTTGTATCCATCGCCAAGGCTACCATGCTGATGACAGCCCGGAAAATGGGCCGCACCATTCAGGAAGATGATATTGATTTTGTGCTGGAACTGCTAAAGCACCTGCCCGTTCACGACCAGGTGCAGGAAGGTTTGTCGGAATTGAATGACCTGGGTTACCGCATTGCGGCGCTTACCAATTCGCCGGAAGCAGTGGTGTACGAACGCATGGAACCCACAGGCCTGATCTCGTATTTTGAGCATGTGTTTAGTGCGGAAAAAATAAAAAAATACAAACCCTGCATAGAAGTGTATGAATGGGCGGTGAAAAAAATGGACGTGGCCAAAGATGAAGCCTTGCTGGTTTCGGCACACGGATGGGACCTGGCCGGTGCTGCCAATGCGGGCCTGCAAACGGCCTACCTGAAACAAAACAGACAAATGCTGTATCCGCTGGCACCACCACCCAATTTTGTTTGTACCAATTTAAAAGACCTGGCGGCGCAATTGAGAAGCTACGCTGATATGGGCCAACTGGTTTAAAATAATTTTCAGAATATGATTAAACCCTAGGCTTTGCACTGGGGTTTTTTGCTTCAATAGATAAAATATTGTTAACGCTAACAAGTGCACCCAACGGTTTTATCTCCCCAACAGGTATTGCTTTTATAAACATGATCAAAGATGAAAAAGCAAAACCAAAAAAAGGGAGAAAAAATCCGAACTGTCTTCAGGAAGACGCAAGGCCTGGTGAAAAAATGCAGTCAATTGATAAAACTAAAACCACACTTCAACCAATTTTCACAGGCTATTGCGCCCTTGCAGAAGTAAATTTATTCACGCTTTTAAACTAAGAATTATGCGACTCCCATCTATATTTCTCATGGTAGTAATATTGGCTTCCTGTACAGCAGTGAAGCTATCCGTTCCCACCCAGTTTAGCAGCCAGGCAACACAAATGCCGGTGAAAGGGTTAAGCGGCTGGATGATTGCCCAGCGGCTACAATTCGGTCCCTACCAAACGTCAAAGATTTCCCGTGGCTGGGATTTCCGGTCTTCGCTTCAATACACGAAGTTCCGCATGTCACCGGAAGAATACCTTCTGAAAGTTTTTGATATCAATACGAACAAAGGCAGCAACTACCAACGGTCACGGTTTCAATATACCATCGCAGAAGGCGGACTGGAAGCAGAGATCTACGCCACAGAGAAATTTTCAGAAAAGCAATTGGTCTATAAAAGCAATAATCCCTACATCGGCAATGCCTCCAAAACAAACCGCTACGAATACAGTTTTACAGCCGCCATTGTTCCACTTTCTGCCACGGCAGAAGATCCCTGGTCGCTGGTGCTGATCAACAAATATGAGATTGGAAAAGATACGGCCCGTGGCTTGTTTGACCGCCCTTATGTAGAGGAAGAAGGTTATGCTACCAACGGCAAAGAAAACATAGCCATCCGGCCTTTGCGGCTGGATAATGTTACCACCAAAAGCGGCAAAGAGAAAAAAGTGTTTGGCGGAAAAATGCTTTCGGGTTACGAGCTCCGTTGGGACAATGGCGTGGTGGGTATCATTGATATTCTGGATAACAACATCTGGATCGTGAATGACCTAAAGCTACAGGAAAAACTGGTTGTAGCTTCCATTTCCTCGGCCATCCTGCTCAAACGCATGCAGGATGTGGAAAAAGACAAAGATATTTTTGATCAATAGATTTCGATATGGACGTTCATATATTAGCGCTGCCTTACGGGATCAATGATAAACAGGATGTTCTTTACCCTGTGCTTTTGCAATACCGGGATGAACGTATTCTGGTGGATTGCGGGTATGAGGAGACGGTCCCTGAACTGGAAAAGTCATTGGCTGCTGTAGGCGCTTCAATTTCGCAACTCACCGGCCTGGTGCTAACGCATCACGATATTGACCATATAGCCGGCGCATATAGAATCAGGCAAAACCATCCATCGCTTCTTGTGTATGCATCGGCAATAGAAGCAAAGTATATCAGCGGACAGGCAAAATCCTTGCGACTTCAACAGGCGGAAGACATTTATCAATGCCTTCCGGAGGATCAAAAACCGGGAGCAAAAGTGTTTCAGGCATTTTTGGAAACAGTTAAACCCGTTCCGGTGGATGAGATACTGGATAAGAACAGTCAATGGTCCATGGCCGGTGAAGTGGCTATTATTCCAACTCCCGGTCATACACCCGGGCATATTTCACTTTATCTGAAACAACAACGGACCTTGATTGCGGGGGATGCTGTAGTTATTGAGGAAGGTTCACTGAATCTGGCCAACCCGCGATATGCGCTTGATCTGCCGGCCGCCATTTCCTCAGTGAGCAAACTTCAAAAGCTACCCATCGACAAGCTGATTTGTTATCATGGCGGTGTTTATTCAGGAAACGTACAGGAAGCACTCCATACACTTATTCAAAAATGGCAAAATTCCAACTGACCGATCTTTAGAAATAGCATTACGAGTTAACGATAAAATAGCCATATTCACCACTGACCAATCACCTTTCACCCAACCCTGTTGTATTCCCAAAACTTTGCGTATATCTTGCGGCGCAAATATTGTATCCATGAAACTAAACCTAACTGTGAACGGCAAACTGCTTTCGTCCGTACCCGTAGATGAAACGCAGGCAAAAGATGAATATTACCTCAAAGCTTTCCGTCGGTTGTTGCTGATGCGCCACCGCAAAGAACTGCTGGAGAATAACCGTCAGCCATTTTTTTACCTGGAACTTTCACCGGCCAAGGCCAATTAAATCATCGTATTTATCTTTTTCAGGTAGGCCTTCCTGTGGGATGTTGCACTTTCTTTTCCTGCACGCTTTCCATCTTTTCCAGATGGCGTAAGTTTGTCCAAAGCGCAATATTATTTTCATAGCGAAACCTTACCGCCATGTTGAAAATTGGTATCCTGAAAGAAGGCAAAATTCCGGCAGACAACCGTGTTGCCCTCACACCGGCGCAGTGTAAATGGCTACAGCAGCACTATCCGCATTGCAGGATCATTGTACAACGGTCGGAGACCCGCTGTTATACCGACAGGGAATACAGTATGGCCGGCATTTCGTTAGCCGATTCGCTGGAAGAGTGCTCTGTTCTGTTGGGTATTAAAGAAGTGCCACCCGCCCAGGTAATACCCGGCAAGACCTATCTTATATTTTCGCATACCTGCAAAAAGCAACCGCATAATCAGAAGCTGCTGCAATCACTCCTTCAAAATGGCTGCACCCTTATCGATTATGAATGCCTGCGCCACGAAGACGGGCAACGCATTATCGGGTTTGGTTTTTTTGCCGGCATTGTTGGAGCCCACAACGGCATCATGGCGTATGGGAACCGTACCGGGGCCTACCACTTAAAACGGGTGTACCAACAAAAAGATTTCAAATCTCTCATTCATACTTATTTCGGATTAAAACTTCCGCCCGTAAAAATTGCCGTCACCGGTTCGGGAAGAGTGGCCCATGGCATACTGGAAATCATGAACCTGATGGGTGTTATTGAAGTGGAAAAAGAAGATTTCGTTGCCCGAGAATTTGAATACCCTGTTTACCTGCAGCTCAAAGGCGCTGACTTGTACCGGCACCAAGAAAAGGGCAATTATAACCGCGAACATTTTCACGATCATCCCAAGGAATATGAAAGTCTTTTTCCAAATTACACCGCTCATACGGATATCCTGATGAATGGCGTTTTCTGGGATGTGGATGTTCCCCGCTTGTTCAAGCAGGAAGACATAAGCCAACCCGGTTTTCGCATCCAAACTATAGCTGATATAACCGACGATTGCAACGGGTCTGTGCCCATCAACAAAGGCGACCAAACAATTGAAAACCCTGTGTACGGTGTTGACCGTATCAGCTACGGAAAGACCGCACCTTATCTTCCAACCAGCATCGATGTTATGGCCGTTGGAAACCTCCCGAACGAACTGCCGCGGGATGCGTCGAAATACTTTGGCGAGCAACTGATCAAATACATTCTGCCAGATCTTTTAACCGTTTCTTCCCCCGTAATAACAAGAGCTATGATTGTTGAAAACGGCAACTTGCTGAAGGACTATGATTACCTGCAAGCGTATGCGCTTGGTAAATAGGACTGGACAGCTTTGCCTTATCGGTACTTATCAGTGATTGGTCGGATGTACAATCCTTTCCCGTTGTATCTTCCCGGCTCTACAAACTCCTGTATGAAAAAATTGACGCTAAGTTTTCTGGCAGCCGGTTTGGCATGCCTTGCACAGGCGCAGGCAGAACCTTCCTGGTTGCGTTATCCTTCGATTTCACCGGATGGAAGCTCCATAGTATTTACGTACAAGGGTGACTTGTACAAAGTACCCTCTGGCGGTGGAACAGCTGTTCAACTGACGCAACACGAGGCCCATGATTATATGCCGGTATGGAGTCCGGATGGCAGCTCGGTTGCTTTTGCTTCGGACCGCTATGGCAACTTTGATGTGTTCGTGGTGAATGCGAATGGAGGAGAACCTCGTCGTCTTTCTTTTCACTCTGCCAGTGAATATCCTTATTCTTTTTCTCCGGATGGAAAGACGGTTTATTTTGGTGCTGCCCGTATGGATGCTGCCACCAACCGGCAGTTCCCCAGCGGCTCTTTGCCCGAACTGTACCAGGTGCCGGTAGGAGGTGGCCGTGCCCGCCAGGTGTTGACAACACCGGCAGAAGATGTAAAATGGAGCAAGGACGGACAGCGGGTTTTGTATCACGATAAAAAAGGGGGCGAAAACCAATGGCGAAAACACCAGCAATCGGCTATTGCCAGGGACATCTGGCTGTACAATGCAAAAACCGGCGATCACCGCATGTTGACCAGTTTTGCCGGGGAAGACCGTAACCCGGTGTGGGCCGACAATGATAAAACCGTTTATTATCTCAGCGAGGCTTCCGGCAGCTTTAATGTGCACCGGTTTTCCCTCGATAATCCGGCACAATCCACAGCGGTGACGTCGTTTAAAAACCACCCGGTGCGGTTTCTGTCTGCATCAAACGACGGTACCTTATGTTTTGGTTACGATGGCAGTATTTATACCAAAACCGGCAATGCGGAGCCCCGAAAAGTTTCCATCACCATACAAAGTGAAGGCAAGGCAAATAACGAACGCATTGTGAATGTAACCGGAGGTGTACGCGATCTTGATGTTTCGCCCAATGGCAAAGAAGTAGCCTTTGTGTATCGCGGCGAAGTGTTTGTCACCTCCGTTGATGGGGGCACGACCAAACGCATAACCAACACACCGGGACAGGAGATCAACGTCAGCTTTTCGCCGGATGGAAAATCCTTGCTTTATGCCAGTGAAAGGGCCGGCTCCTGGAATGTTTACCAAACCACAAGAACCCGTGCCGAAGAACCGTATTTTTTTGCTTCCACCGTTTTGCGGGAAACGCCTGTGATTGAAAACAGCAAAGACAATTATACGCCGCAGTATTCGCCGGATGGAAAAGAGATTGCTTTTATTGAAGACCGCCAGACCCTGAAAGTGTACAATATCGCCTCCAAAGATGTTCGTACGATATTGACCAACAACGACCTGTTTGCCATGACGGAAAACGACCAGTATTTTACCTGGAGTCCCGACAGCAAATGGCTGCTTTTCCAGTATTCGGAACCGGGCTACTGGAACGGCGAGATAGGGTTGGTATCTGCCGATGGAAAGGGGAAGAAATTCAACCTGACGGAAAGCGGTTACCAGGACTTCGCTCCCAAATGGATGATGGGAGGAAAGATGCTAATCTGGAACAGCAACCGGGAGGGCCTGCGGGCCCAGGCCAACAGTGGCGGCACACAGTCCGATGTCTTTGCTCTTTTTCTCACGCAGGATGCCTATGACAAATTTCGCCTGAGCAAGGAAGATTATGCGCTATGGAAAGAAGCCGATGAAAAAGTAGCGAAGGCCGACAGTGCTAGAAAGAAAGGCGCAAAAACAGAACCGATTACCATCGATTGGGATGGCTTGAAATACCGCAAGGCCAGGCTTACGCTTCACTCTTCCAACCTTGCCGATGCCCTGGTGTCGAAGGATGGCGAAACGCTTTATTACTTGGCTCGTTTTGAAAAAGGCTTCAATCTCTGGAGCACCAACCTGCGCACCAAAGAAACAAAGATGCTTGTGCCCCTGGCGGCCAATAGTGCACGCATGCAGTGGGACAGCCTGAATAAATTCATCTACCTCTTGTCCGATGGCCGAATCATCAAACTGGACCCGGCAGCCAGCAAGCAAGAAACGGTTGGCGTGAATGGTGATATGAACCTGGACGTAGCCGCGGAACGGGAATTTATGTTTGAGCATGTTTGGCGTCGTACACGGAACACATTTTATACCGCCGGTTACCATGGCGCGGATTGGACGGCCCTGCGCACAACCTACAATAAATACCTGCCGCACATCAGCAATAACCACGAGTTTGTTGAAATGCTCAGCGAATTATTGGGTGAACTGAACGTTTCCCATTCCGGTGCTTCTTATTTCTTCCAGGCCCCCAATGCCGATGCCACGGCATCACTGGGGATCTTTTACGATCCTGCCTTTACCGGCAATGGAATTAAGATAGTAGAAATTATGGCGGAAGGTCCGCTGGCCAAGGCTGGCATGAACCTGAAGCCCGGAATGATCATCGAATCCATCGATGGCGAAACCATCACTACCGAAAAAGACTACGCTCCGCTACTGAACCGCAAAGCCGGTAAGAATGTTTTGATCCAGGTCTTTGACCCCTCCACGAATACCCGGAAGGAATGGGTGGTGAAACCCGTAGCACCGGGTGAAGAAAGCGGCTTGCTGTACAAGCGGTGGGTGCGCCGCAATGCCGATGAAGTAGATAAAATGAGTAAAGGGCAGTTGGGCTATGTGCACATACCAGGCATGAACGATCCAAGTTTCCGCACCGTGTATGAAGAAGTGATGGGAAAATATGCAGCCCGCAAGGGTATGGTGGTGGATACCCGCAACAATGGAGGGGGAGACCTGGTAGCCGACCTGGCCATGTTCCTGAGCGGCAAACGCTTTTTGGATTATACCACCGATAGCCGTGCAGTAGGACTGGAGCCTTCGTTCCGCTGGACAAAGCCAAGCATTGCCCTGGCAAATGAAGCCAACTACAGCGATGGGCATTGTTTTGCCTACAGCTACCAGGATCTGAAGCTGGGCAAGCTGGTAGGGATGCCCGTACCGGGTACCTGTACCTTTGCCGGTTGGGAAACCCTGCAGGATAATTCGGTACGCTGGGGTGTGCCGCCCCTTGGCGTTAAATCAGTGAATGGCAAATACCTCGAAAACTGGCAGACCGAACCTGATATCAAAGTGCGGAACGAATACGATAAAGTTGGCAAGGGAATGGACCAGCAACTGGAAACCGCTGTTACAGAATTGCTGAAAGAAGTAGCGGCTAACGGAAAAGGCTAAGTGTAATCAGGATATATAGAAAAAGGTGACTGTCCTTCAGTCACCTTTTTCTATATATCTCACCATCTCCTGGACAATATATGCTAGGCAATTGCCGGACGAAAGCGTTTGTAAAGAAATAGGCCCACCGGGAAACATACCATCACAACCACAGCTATAGGCAGTTCCTGCGCTGCATACCATACGCCGCTGTTTTGCACCAACGGATTAAGGGAAGTGGTGATCAAAAAGCAGGTACCAAAGAGCAGTACCGGAGAGAGAACGATAGCCAGGATGCGCAAAAACGCATTTTGCCTGTTGGCAAGGCTGCTTCCCAGGCAGGTAGAACCAATCAGCAGCAAGGGGATGCCGATCTTCATCAGCAGGGCTGCGGCACCGGTATCAATGATCCGGCCATTGGTAGATATGATAACAGTCAGTTTGATGGCCCAGGCAAGTGCCCCGGCCATTAGCAAGGTGCTGGCAATTTGTGTCCAGTTGGCAAACAAGGTTTTGGGTTGCATACGTTTTATCGGGTTTTATACTTTTGACAAAACTGCAGTAAGTGAATGTTCGGGTAAAGGGGGAACTGCCTGAACTGTCAGGAACCAGGGATGAAATGAAAAGAGTCCATCAGAATTACAGGGTAGGAATGACGAAAGGGAAGGTATTACCGTTGACGTAGAGAATGAATGTATAAGTCTTAATCATTTGAGTTATACTAAATCAATTTACGGAAGGTGCTCCTGTTTCATCCACGCCTCTTTTGTGATTTCAAATTTCACCTCATCTTTTCCATAAAATCCTGCCTTTTGCCAACCCATTTTTTTATAGAAGATTTCCGCTCTTGTTCCGGGGGATGTTCCCAGCCAAAGAGGATCATTGCTTTGCTTAAAGTGCCAGGAAAGCATCGTGTGGTGAAGCCGTTTGCCTATGCCCTTGTTCTCAAAATCGGGATGAACAAATAAGGCCCAGATATTGTTTTCTTTTTCATCCACAACGGCAAAGCCAACCAAACCTCCTTCCACTTCGCACACCCAGCCCTTGCCGCGTTCTGTAATATATTCCCTGTAATCATTTTCCGATATGCGGCCCGGATCGGATAACCTGTTCTCGTTTACGGATACCCGTACCCGGTGCATTTCAATGATATCGGCCGTTTTTGCTTCGCGAAGGATCATGGAATAAAAAGAATAGAGTCAGGGTAAGTAAAAAACGGGAAAGTAGTGCCCATTCAACAACAATTTTTATAAATGCCAATGCAAAGAAGCTTACTGGCTTTTCTTCTGGTCATACGGAATATAATTTTCCCAATACCAAGGCGTAAAACGATCGCCAATGGCCAGCTCCAGCAATTCTTTGAAAATGCTTTCTCCATTATCACTGTTGGTTAAAATAACAATACCGGTACCACTTTGCGGAAACAGAATGGAATAATGCTGGAAGCCATCACCATGTCCTTCCTTAAAAACACCATGTCCATAAGGGGATTGCAACAGGAGCCAGCCCAGGCCTGAACTAAGCTGAATGCCATCATTGAGGGTAGAATCCTTGAACCGCAAGGGGCCATGTTGTTGCAACGACCGCAAGCGGATCTTTGACGTGAACATTAGTTTCGTGGATTCAGGTTTCAAAATTTTTTTGGTAAGCACGGCTTCGGTAAAAAGGGTATAATCATCCAGCGTTGTTTCCAGTGTGCTGGCCGAACGGGGTTCGTTGTCCTTGTCTTTTGGATAGATTTCTCCGTTGGTTTTGTGTCCCCAGGCGTAGTCGGCTTCAAATGCTGGTTTCCAGGAATAGGCCGTATGCTTCATGCCAAGGGGACCAAAGATTTTTTCCTGCGCCATGGTTTCCAGGGTTTTGCCCAGCAGCTTTTCCAGCACTACCTGCAGGTACACCATGCCTTCGCCGGAATAACCGTACCGAGTGCCGGGATCAAATTTCACCCGCAAGGTTTCATCTTTTTCATCCCACCGCCAGTTAGGAAAGCCTCCGGTATGCGAAAGACACATCCGGGCCGTAATCTTTTTATACAAGGTATCGTTCCGCAGCGAACGGTAATCATCATGCCACCGGGTGGCAGGCGTGTATTCATAAATTGGTTTGGGCAAATAAGATTCCAGCGGTTTATCAAGGTCCAAAACCCCTTCTTCCACCAACTTCATCACCAGGACGGCGAATACAGCTTTACTCAGGGAAGCGCCATAAAAATTGGTTGTTGGTAGAAGAGACGCCTTGGTATCAGCCCGTTTATAGCCAAATGTTTTTTTGTACACCACCTCTTTCCGGTTAAAGATGCTGATGCCAATACCATGCACATTGGCAGACTTTAGCAATCGCTCTATGTTTTTGTCTAACTCCGCCATACGGATTGTAGTGCCATCAAGACGGGAAATGGTTTGCGCCTGCAGTTTTGCAGAGAAGCAGAGTAGTATTAGCAGTACAAAAAAGAACAGGCAGACTCTCATAAAGTGTATGTAAACGTTAGGGGTGAAATGGGTTGGACACACAATTCTCTCCCTTTAAAAATAATGCAAATGATCAAATGAAAGTTTTGTGCCCTTTACTACCGCGGATTTAGCATATAGGTATCTGATATCCGGTTATTAATTTCCTGTACAATCAAAGAGGTATCAAAGGGACCTTAAACAAATCCATAATTCTAAGGCACTTTAACCTGAGAGGTATACGCTTTTTCATTGTTCTCACATTATTTGGACACTCATTCAACAGGCTCCCACAATTCAATTTTATTTCCTTCCAGGTCTAGTATATGAACAAACTTCCCATAGTCATAGGTTTCAATCGCATCAAGGATAGTAACACCCTGGCTCCGCAGCTCTGCCACCAATGCCTCCAGGTCAGCCACCCGGTAGTTGATCATAAAGTCTTTTGAGGAGGGCTCGAAATAATTTGTGGATTCCGGAAACGGGCTCCATTGGGTAGTTCCTGTTTTTGAGCCGTCTTCCGCTTCCTTCCAGTGGAAGGTGGCGCCATACTCATTGGTTGGCAGTCCCAGATGCGTTTGATACCATTCTTTTACTTTGTTCGGGTCTTTGCATTTGAAAAATATGCCGCCGATGCCTGTTACTTTTTTCATTCGTAGTGTGATTTTATGATGTGTGTAGTAAAGCCAAATTAGAACCTTACCGCCATTGCTGCAATTGTTCAACAGAGATTATTTTTTGTCCCGGTGTTTTTCAAGAAATCCCAGCACGGCCGCATTAAAGGCTTCGGGGTTTTGACGTGGTGAACCATGTCCCGCATTTGGTATTACCGCCTTTTCGGCATTCGGTAAAGTCCGCAAAACTTCCTCGCTTACCAGAACATCCAGTTCTTTTGTATTTGCACCCCGCACCACCAAAACGGGCAGGGTGATATTTTTTATTTTCTCTCTCGGCAAATCCGGAAAAGGATCAGGTGAAGCTGTTATTGCCTGGAAAAATCGTGCATTCTGGTAGATAACCTTTTTGCGTTCAGGTGGCAGTGCGTCAAATGCTCCCGGGCCATCAAAGCGGTTGATCAAAAGCCCTAGGGCGCCTGTACTGTCCCCTGCGGCAAAGGCTTTACCTGCAGGGTTGTGAACGGTGTTCATGAACTCATGATATAATTCAGCACCCCGAATCGTGGTTGTAGCCCATTGAAGTAAAGGTGGTTCGGCAAGTACCATTGTCAGCACACGATGGGGATGAATCATGGCAAAGGCCAAAGCTGTGAAAGCCCCGTAGGAGGTACCAATAAGGTGAACCCGGTCCAGTTTTAATGAATCAATAAAGCCAGCCAGGTCACCGGCATCGGTAAGAGCATTGTAAGGCTGAGGCGTAAGGTGATTTTCATTCGGAAAATGGTAGCGACGACTATAAGTGATCACACGATACCTGGGAGCTAGTGCTTCAACCTGCTTCGTCCAACTGCGGTAGTCGCCCTGCCCTCCATGTAGCAATAACACTGGTTCGCCTTTCCCCTGTTCTGTAAAATGTAGAACCACGTTGCCCACATGCATTTTGATGACCGGTGTATCATTGATAGGAGAGAGTAGCGGTTGGATACAGTCATTTTGATTTTTGGTTTTACCGAATAAGCAATAGGATGAAATGACTAGGATAAAAAAGAACAAAAGCTTTTTCATTGCCGCTTGATTGTTATTTACGGTGGCCCATTCCTGTTAGAAAGAGCTGGAATTTATGCTTTGATAAAAGGGCAGATGCCATACAAATCCAGTTACCCAAATAAAGCCTGTCCTGATACATTTTGTTGGTACAAAAGGCCTGCAGTTTCCTGAAAGTACAAAAATTCAAAACGCTAGGTATCCCTCCAGTTCATGTTTACAATCTCTATGCAAGCATAAATGACATCACCGGGATTTCGGCAGACAAAACAGGACAGCCCCAGCCATTTCGTAAGCAGGCAAAGTCTATATTTGCCCATCTTAAAAATCAGAAACCAGGTTTGCCTCCCGCCACAAAAAAAACAGATTCAGCGAAAGCCTTTTACAGAACGGTTTTACCCGGCATTCTGTTGGTATGTTCTATTGTGCTGACCATCATCGCTTGGTACATTTCTCACAACAATCAGAAAGAAAAAACAAAATACAGGTTTGAATATGCGGTCAGCAATATTGAGTCGGCTATCCAGGACCGTATGACGGCATACGAGCAGGTGCTGCGTAATGCCGTGGGCTTTTTCTACGCGGCCGACACCGTTACCCGGGCCGAATGGAGAAGCTATGTGCAAACCCTGCGGCTGCAGCAGTATTATCCCGGTATCCAGGGTCTCGGATTTACGTTTCGTCTTGCTCCCGAAGACGTGAACCGGTTCACACAACAGGTGAGGGCAGAGGGCTTTCCCGCATTTACCATCTGGCCCGGTGAAAACAGGGAAGTGTACCATCCCATTGTGTACCTGGAGCCTTTTGTCGGGAGAAACCTGCGGGCTTTTGGCTACGACATGTTTACGGAAAGAAACCGACGGCTGGCCATGCAAAGAGCCATGGATTCGGGTGAGCCGGCCTTATCGGAAATGGTGAGGCTGGTGCAGGAAACCGATGACGATGTGCAAAAAGGGTGTCTGCTTTATTTGCCGGTGTACAATCAAAAAATGAGTCTAGGTACGGTGGAAGAAAGGAGAGCGGCGTTAAAAGGGTTTGTGTACAGTCCGTTCCGGATAAACGACCTGATGAAGGGTATCATGGGTACCGTTTCGCCGCAGATAGAGTTTGAAATCTATGATGGCAGGCAAACCGATACGGCACACCTGTTTTATGCCAGCCATGGCCACAATCCGCGAAAAAGCGAAGCCGACATTTCTGTAACCCATTTGATGCAAGTGGCAGGAAATGAATGGACACTGGTTTTTACACCCCGCAATAATTTTGTGTCCTCTTACGAAGTAAACCAGCCCAATGTAATTGCCATAGCGGGTATCCTGGTGAATCTTCTCCTGTTGTATATTCTTATCAAGATCAATTCGCTCAGTACACGCAATAAGATTCTTGCCGAACAGTACAAGGCGGAAAAAGACCGGTACGAGATTGTTTCGCTGAGCACAAATGATATTATCTGGGAATGGGACCTTGTAGAGAACAGGTTTCGCTTCAATAAAAATGTTGAAATCGTTTTGGGGTCTCCGGCACCTGTCAATCCACTCGACTTTGAAACCTGGATAAGCCATTTTCATCCCGATGATAAAGATCGTGTAGCAAAGAAAATGAAATCCTTCATTCACTCGGGTAAAAAGTTTTGGTCTGATGAATACCGTCTGCTGACGGCTGACGGTTCGTCCATTTATATCCTCGACAGGGGCCACATGGTGTACGATGCGGAAGGCAACCCGGTGCAAATGGTAGGGTCCATGATAAACATCACCAGCCGGAAGGAGGCAGAAGAAACCCAGCGGCGATTCAATGAAAGCCTCGAAAAAACAGTGCAGTCCCGTACACTGGAACTGCAACGGTCGAACGAAGACCTAGAACGTTTTGCCCACGTGGCCAGCCATGACCTGAAAGAACCGGTTCGGAAAATGCTTACGTCGATCGACCTGATCCGGATCCGGTATAATCATATTTTGGGTGAGGGTGTTGACCTCCTGAACAGGCTTACAAAATCGGCCACGCGGCTGAACCAGATGATTGAAAGCATCCTTGTATTCTCTACGGTAAAATATGAACCCCAACGTGCCGAGCAGGTTGACCTGAACAGCATTTTTCAGCATGTGCGGGATGATCTTGAATTGCTGGTAACCGAAAAAGGCGCGGAGATTCATGTTGCCCCATTGCCCCATGTAGAAGGTAGCTCAGTGCTCCTGCACCAGTTGTTTTACAACCTGGTGAATAATGCACTGAAGTTTTCGAAACCAGGCGAAAAACCGGTTGTCACCATCAGCTCGCAGGTAAACCATACAACCGAAGGAGAGATCGTTGACGTAACGATCGCCGATAATGGAATAGGTTTCGGACCGGATGAAGCGGATAAAATTTTCCAGAGCTTTGTGCGCCTTCATCCAAAAGACAAATACGAGGGCACCGGCCTTGGATTGGCCCTTTGCCAGCGCATTGTAGAGCGGCATGGCGGTACTATAGAGGCGGAGGGTTCACCGGGAAAAGGCGCAACGTTTATAGTTCGGTTGCCCTTACAACAACAGGAGGGAAGCATCTGAGTTTGTTGAAGAAATAACAACACCTAAAATTGCACTGTAGCAATTCTGTTATATATAAATTAATTGCTACTATAGATAAGAATTGCAGCCTGCAATATTTTTCCTACCGCAAGAAATACGAACACAAATTGGTAGTATAGCTCCATCAGAACCTGAAACTGATTTCATAAATGTTCGGCCACATTTTTCCTGTTATTAAAACTTTTCCTGCCGTCGAGTCATAGGCAATGCCATTCATTTCCATAGCACCCGGATATTTTGCTTTTGCTTCCATTGCAAGAAAGGAGAGGTTAAGCTTTCCTGTAACATTCCCTGAACCGGTATCTATTTGTACTACGATAGACATTGTATAAATATTGGCGTAAACCGAACCCTTTATAAATTCCAGCTCGTTAAGATTGGTCACCGGTCCGTTTTCATCCTTCACCTGCAGCGTTTTTAAGGCCTGAAACGTAGTAGGATCCAAATAAGTCAACTGGCTGGTTCCGTCGCTCATAATAAGCGAAGTACCGTCAGTTGTCAGGCCCCAGCCTTCCTTTGAAGGAAAGGTAAACTCACCAATTTTCTGAAAAGATTTTGCATCATAGATGAACCCTTTCCTTGTCTGGTAGGTAAGCTGAAAAACCTTACCATTTAAAAATGTTATGCCTTCACCAAAATATTTTTGCCTATCCAATTCAGCCTTGGGACTGATGGAACCAGTCTTTAGGTCAACTGGTCCGAACAGGGATCTGGTCTGCGGCAGCTCATTGGGTGAGCCCGTGCTTTCAAACAGCCTTCCTTCGTGTACCAGAAGACCTTCCGTAAAGGAAGTGGTATCATGCGGATAAACGTTTGTGACAATATAATTGATACCAGGCGTGGATAGCCTGTCATTAATAGCATCTGCATTACCCTCGGTTTCTTCGTCCTTCGACTTGCATGAAAAACAAATAAACAGTAGTAATGGAAAAAATAGAGCTCTCATTCTTTCAACAAGGATTTGTGGGAAGACCAGGCTTCAATAATTTGTTACCACTTGTAACCTTAGCGTTTATTTTATTTCAATGACGAAAGCTTTCAGTTCTGCCATTTTCCCATCCCGGAACCGCCACACATCGCAGTAAGAATAATTTACCATCTTGCTCTGTTCGTTCTTCAAGGTGATAGTGCCAATTGCCGTAAGAAATTCACCCTCGGCAATCAGGTTTTCAACCCTAAACTTCGGCGTCTCTTCATAAACCTCCACCATGTAGCGTCGAACCGCGTCCTTTCCCTGCAGCGTCTTATCGCCTACAAATTCCCATTCGGTGTCTTCGGTGCAATAAGAAAGAAATCCCTCATAATCACCTTTTGTGATCGCTGCATTTGCCCTTTCTAATATGGTTTTATTGTTCTTGCTCATCTGAATAATTCTTTAGTGTTTATGCATTCGTGAAAACGTAGCTCTTCATCAATTTAACAAAACGAAGAAAGGCTGGTCACTGTACTGGCATCAACATTCCGTCTGTTAGATAAATTAGATACCGTTGCGTAAAGTACTTGGGGTGGATGATTGTTTGCCATTTTATATGTTGGTAAACCACTGCTAAATGCTGTACAATTAGTCGTAAGGAATCATGACCTTTGGCCCGAGGAATTTTGGTTTGATCCCGAATAGATAATCAGCAAATACGTTTACTCTGGCAAGCTTTTCACGGATTTGGGTTTTCAGTCCCGCTTTGGCAGATACGTCCTGCGCATTGTAGCCAATGGCTGCAATGCCTTCTTTGCTGGCAATGAACAGGGCTCTCTGGTTGTGAAACTCCTGGGAAATAACGGTCACGGAGTCCTGTGAAAAGATCTCTTTCAGCCTGACCATTGAGTCAAAGGTCCGGAAACCGGCAAAGTCCAGGAAAATGCGGCTTGAATCTACTCCGGCAGCCATCAGGTCTGCCCGCATCATTTCGGGCTCATTGTAGTCTTTTCTGCCATTATCGCCGCTAATAACAAGATACGCCACCTTTCCTGCTTTCATCAATTCTGTGGCGGCATCAATGCGGTACTTATAATAAGGATTCAGGGATCCACCTTCGAGGTACTTGCCTGTGCCCAGAAGGAGGCCAACATGATTATAGGGTATTTGCACCGGATCAGCGTAGGTTCTACCGTTTGAGGCAGCTTTAACCTGTTTGTCACAATAAGCAATGGTCAACAGGATCATTCCCACAAGGAAAATGGATGAAACCAGAAATACTCGTCTTTTTCTCATAATGGCTGCTAATTTTTCTCCTAACAGAGAAAGTGTTGCTGTCAGTAGGTGCATTTGAGATTCTGAAGCATCGCTTTTTTCCTGTTGCTCAATAAAGATAATAAGTTGAATAAATATTCGTGTGCACCTATTGCCGCAAAACCATGTTAGCGGTAGTGCATCACTTTGTCGTACAGATTTTTTAATTGCGTGTCACCGAAACCATAAATGCTTTCGCGGTTCCAAAACTCTTCGAACACCTTATGAAAGTCAGTAGAAATGTTTTTAGTTATTTCTTCAATTACTCTTTCTGGTCTTCCTTTTCCTTCTTTTGGAAAACGGTCAACATGCGCTTTTACGACTTCTTGTAGATAAGGGAAACCTGGAGATTTTTTTGTTGCAAGTCGAGTTAATTCATCAAGGTTGCCACTTTTGTAGGCCTTCCACAACTCTTGCCAAAAATTTAAGTCGGCTTCACTCAAAGGAATTCTATCGGCATAACAAACATTAAGTTCATCTGGATTTGCTGGTCCAAAGCCATTCCAGAACTGTTTATGCGTTATGTCTAAGTAAGAAGTGAAAACGACAAAAACCTTTTTCTTAATTGACAAACTATTGATTAGGGAAATAACGAATCACATATTTACCTGACAAAACAAGTCATACTCAAACCAAAGATTGAACTCTGCGTTATCAGGCGCATGCACGATTTTTCCTAATTCCTGTACAACAGAATGATTGTATTCGGCTTCTGTTATTTTCAGGTACCTAGCTCTTGATTGCCAAAAATCAAGGAGGTTATCACCTAATAAATCTCCATCGATAAGCGCTTCTCTAAAAATAATAATCTCCCCTTCAATTCTTGCGTCGGGAAAACTGTAAGCAAGGGAGTCGCCGTTTAAAATATTGTACACCATAACAGCTAGGTTTCTGCAGTACCGCTAACGAAGAAAGCATTTGCGAAGGCATAGAATTTATACGCTTCAGCCTCACTGACTTTCAGTTGTAGATTAAAGATAAACTGTTTAGATGTAGCTCTAAAACCATGTTTTTGTATATGCTCTGTAAGGCGCATTTTATTAGTCGACATAGATCCATTCTTTTTTTGTAGAATACAGATAAGCATCCATTTCGTTTAAAGCAAAAAAGTGCAGCTCAAAATAGACCTCCCCGTTGTCTTCCCAATACAACTTGTAATCAAAGGGCTTCCCGTATGCCGTATTCTTATTCAATGTATCAAAAAATTGATGTTTGAGATCGGCTGGAAACTGCCCATACAATTGTTTGTAACCCTTAATCTTTTCAGCTAAAGCCAATCCTAACTGCTCTGTTTTCTCCTGTTTATTACTTGTGGTGGCAGACCCAATGCCAGACATGATTGAAAACAAAGCAATGCCTACTACCCAATAGCGAAACAAAGTCGTCTTACAGGCAACATCAACCAACAATGAAAAAATCAGTAGGATTATTCCACCAATTAACAACGGATAAAGTATCAAAGAACCAAACAAAGAAGAAAAAGTGTCTGAAATCAGTCCATAAAAAATAGGTGTTAGAATAATTCCAAACAAAAGAAGGTGAACAGCTTTCGGTCTAAATAATTCTTTCATATGCAGTTTGGTCGATCTGTTGCGCCTAACGTTTATCGGCTTGCTGTCAGTACAGGCATTTCATGTTACGTCAGCTTAGCCGTTGTTTCAAAGCAAAATAGTGATTTAATGTTGAAGTTTTTTCCGTCTGCCAGCATAGCAGGAAACCCATCCTATGTTTACAATTGAGTAAATTCAAGGAAGAGGTTAAGCCAATATTTCGAAAGAACAAAGGGCGGAGTAAGATGTTAAAACCGCATAAGCTTTGAAGCTTCTCTAACATGATCATCACCGCCC
>JACJGO010000025.1 GCA_014163555.1 Flavisolibacter longurius | reverse complement strand
GCAACAGTTACTACGTCACCCGCTACCAGACCGCTAGTGATAGCAGCAGTAGTGGCAGCATCTCTGTTACCATTGTATTCTTTGTCGGCGGCAGTGATACCGATCACCAGGGAAGCCGGTGTGATGGTTCCAATGTTGGCAGTAGCCGTCGTGTTGACTGAATAGTTACCCGCATCAGCACCGCTGATCTGAAGGCCATTCACCGTTACCTGCTTGCCGGTACTAACGGTTTTGTCATTGTAAGAACCCGCAGCTGGGTTGTTCAGCACTACGGCATCTGTACCCACAACGCCGCTCAACTCATAGTTGGCAGCAGCCAGGGTTGCAGCAGCATTACCATTGTACTCTTTGCTTACCACACCTGTCAGGGAAGCCGTCAGCGCTTTTTTATTTACAATTTGGCTGAATGCTGTTGATGTACTTCCAACGAAATTAGTTCCCGTAGCTGGCTGGTATTCTGCAGTAATTGAGTGGCCGATCGTATTAGCTACAAGAAAATTTGTCGTAAAAGTAGCTTGTTGTGTACCGTTAACGTTTGCTAAAGCCATAGTACCTAACGTGGTTGTACCATTTTTAAATACCACGTTTCCAGTTGGTGAGCCAGAAGCAGAAGTTACTGTGGCTATAAAGCTGACTGATTGTCCGTAAACGGATGGATTGAGTGAAGAAGATAAAACAGTGTTTGTACCTATTGTTGTGAGATTATAAGTAACAGTATTATCTGTGCTTGTAGATGACACATTAATCTTACCTGTTCCATCCACTGCAACACCTGCTGCAATACTAGCTATCACCGTCCCGCTTGCGCTCATTCCAGTTACTGCAACAGTATAATTTGATCCACTTCCGGATACAGTAGCAGTTGTTGCTCCAGCTGTACCGCTCAATGTCACATCTCCGGTGGAGAAGCCAGTTACATTTTCGCTAAACACAACTGAAAAAATGATTGGAGAAGCAGAAGTTGGATCTGATTGAGATAAAGCTTGATTTATTTTAACTCTAGGTGCAGTTTCAACTGTAATTATTTGTGTGGCACCTGTTGCAGTATTCGCAACTCCTTTATCGTCAACAACTCTAACTGTATAAAGTCCATCAGGAACAAAATCAATTGGACTGATCAGGTTATTTTTTCCATCCCATGATATTTGTGTATTGTTACCAGCATTCAATCCAAATTCAGATGATTCCCAAACTTTTTCTGAGTTAGAATTTAAAATTTGTACTCTATGCTTATTCAGTGTGTTACCTGCGTAATTTTTTACACTTAAAGTTGCACTATTACTCCCAATTGGATTGAAAGGATTTGGACTGACTGACTCAACTCTGATATCGCCATCTGTGAAATATGCATAAGCTATAAAATTGGAAGTTAATCCAGTAGCTTTCAATCTCAGTGAGTCACCTAAGCAATCACAAACCGTCCAGTTAGTTACAAACCCTCCATTTACATCTGCCTTAACAGTCCACGGCAAATACGAAGAATCAGCCGCTACTGTATTACATGCTCGAAAAAGGTTCTTCACCTTTAATTGCACATCCTCGTAAGGTTTAAATCCTGTTCCCGTAAACACCGCGTTGGACCTTGGTGCATAATCCGGCTTGTCGGTAGTGACCGTTACCGGCCCCACATTTTGTAAATACTGCGCTTGCGCCGTTTGCACGCCGCCCATGAAGAAGGCCGCGAGCAGCGCTATCAGCAGGCACAGGGGTGCTGATACCGTTCGCCTGTCGCGGAACCGATTGAAGGGTAAATAAGAATGCATATTCATACTGTTTGGTATAACGTGTTTGCACAGGCGTTGCCGCCTGTTGTTCCGGTCTAAACAAGGAGGGATCTTACAGTTAGTTTTTGCAGCCCGTGGCTGTTGGTCATAGGTGTGGATCGGGCCCAAAAGGCTAAAAAGGTTAGCAGCAGCTTTTCAGCGAAAAGTTGCGGGTTTTGTAAAATGGTTGGTGTGATCGTCTTTTTACACGGAAGTTTTCACGCAGTCAATTGTGTCGGTTGAAAGCAATCAAGGGATTTGGAGTAGTTATTCCGGATTAAAGAAGATAACGGCACAAAAATAACAGCGGGTTTCGTAGTTCCAAGTTTTTGCGTATCTATTTTCTAACATCGTTCTAATCCAACCTAGTGGTTTCCTCTTAATCCGGGTCAAAAGTAAGCCTTGGCTCTATTTGCTTTTAACGAAAAGTTGAACACGTAGAAATCATCGGCGAATCCGTAAAATTACGGTTCAACAGCCCGGCCATAAATAAAACAAATGGGTTGTCAATGCGTTATCAAACTTCTACCGGTGATCATTTCTGTTTATTTTCCTGTTTAAACAGGGTTGAGGAAGCAAAAAAGTTGGTTGCCAGGAGGCCGGGTGTGGCTGACAGCTATCCTCTGGTTCGGGCCCATTTATTTGTTCCTGTGGCCAAGGCAACCGAAAGCCTTTTTTTGCGTATATACCCATAATCACCTTTTTATTACGGGACGGTTATACCGCCTGCCGCTTTTCTATTTCTGTGTACCGGCAGATCAAACCTGTCCTGAAAACCAGTCCTGCGCGGCCCTAAGGGCTGCTACCGTTTTATCCGTCCCTGACAAACACCTGACTTGGTTCTGTACCCGGTGAGTAAACCAACCTTACTACCTGCCAACCGTTTCCATTTTTTTCACCCAAAACCCAATTGTATGCATGCAAAAAAATCGTCCCTGCTCATGAAGGCCGGCACCACGCGGCAGGCATTGACCGGGATCCGAACAGTGATCCTTGCCGGCGCCCTGCTGGTGCTACACAGCTGTAAAAAAGAATTAAAACCCGCTATCCCCGGTGAGACGGGCCAGGCGCATGCCCTCAAGGTGATGCCCGGCAACAAGGCCGTGGACATTCAACTGGTTGCCGGCAATTTCACCTCTCCCCTCGGTGTGGTGCCCGCACCCGATAAGAGCGGCCGCCTGTTTGTGATCGACCAGGTTGGCAAAATCTGGGTCATCCCGGCGGCCGGTGGCAGCCTGCCCATGCCCTTCCTGGATATCAGCAACCGCATGGTTTCGCTCAACCGGGGCTATGATGAAAGGGGCCTCCTCGGCCTTGCCTTTCACCCCAGCTATGGCACCAACGGAAAGTTCTACGTCTTTTACACAGCACCGCCCCCACCCGGCGGCCCCACCACGGATGCCGGCAACACCGGCCTCCCCAAGGTCTGGAACAACACCACCCGCATTTCGGAGTTTCGGGTTTCGGCCGATCCCAACCTGGCCGATGCCGGTTCGGAACGGATCCTGTTCCAGGAACCCCATCCGCAGGGCAACCATAACGGGGGCAGCCTTGCCTTTGGTCCCGATGGGTATCTCTACATCTCCATTGGTGACGGCGGCAACCGGAACGACATTGGTCCTGGGCACGTAGAAGACTGGTACGCGGCCAACGCCGGCGGCAATGCCCAGGATATCACCCAAAATCTCAAGGGGAATTTCCTGCGTATCGACGTGAACACCATCAGTGATGGGAAGGCATACGGCATCCCGCCGGACAATCCCTTTGTGGGCAAGCCGGGGCTGGACGAAATCTGGGCGTATGGCTTCCGGAATCCCTACCGGTTTTCGTTTGACATGAGCGGCTCCCGTCGCCTGTTTGCCATGGATGCCGGCCAGTCGCGACAGGAAGAAATTGACATCGTGGAAAGGGGCGGCAACTACGGCTGGAATGTAAAAGAGGGCACCGAATGTTTTAACGCTGCCAATCCGCTGGCACCGCTCCCCACCTGTCCGCAGGTAGACCCCTTGGGCAACCGCCTGATCGACCCGGTGATCCAGCTGAAAAACTGGCTTCACCCTGATGGCGGTGGCCGGGCCACTACCATCATTGCCGGCCATGTGTACCGGGGCAACAACCTGCCCGGCCTGCAGGGACGTTACATTTTCGGCACGTTTTCGCAAACCCCCACCACACCCAACGGGGAGTTGTTTGTGGCTAAAAACCAGGGGCCGGGTATGTGGGCGTATGAAGAGATTGAACTGGCCTCTCACCCCGGTGATGTGGGCTACTACCTGAAAGGCTTTGGCCAGGACCTGGAAGGAGAAGTGTACCTGACGGTTTCTTCCATCCTTGGGCCTACCGGCACTTCCGGAAAGGTGTATAAGCTGGTGTTGGAAAAGGTAAAGAACGTAAAGTGATCGAATAAATTCGCTCTTCCCTCACCACCACCAGCCCGTCATTTGTTACAAGCCTTGACGATTGCAAACAAAAAACACCACAGCCCTTTCTGCCTTCAGCCTTATAAGACCAGCAGGGACTGTGGTGTTTTTTGTTTCCTGTTCCGTTCTATCTGCTCACCCACTGGCATTCTGCTTCATGGCCGGGTTGGCCAGCAGGTCCGTTCACCGGAGGTGCCAGCCTTGAGGCGCTTGGCCCATTCACCGTTGTAGAAACGTTGATATAAGTAACGCCGGATGGAACTTAAGGCGGTCGAGTTGCTCACAGGTCAAGGGCCACATCCACCATAGTCCCGGATCGTTTAGATGCTTCCCCTGTTCATTTCCAGTACCGTGGCCGAAGGCGTATACCCTCTTACCTTAAACACCTGCCTGTTGGCAGGAAGGTAAGCGGCTTCACCGCCACGGCGGGTGTACACGGCAATGGCGCCACCGCTGCCGAAACTGCCCATAAAGGGTGGAGGAAACGCTTTTACAATGGCAATGTCCGTCATGGGAATGTTGGCAATTTGTTGGGCCGACACCCGCATTTCATCCATAAAAAAGGTTACGGGACCGCCCCGCCACCGGGCCATCCCGCCGCTAAACCCCACCGGAGAAATTTGCAGGCCGGCTACACGGCCCTGCAGGTACGTAAAAAGACTGGGAGAAGACAGCGCACTGGGGTCATCCAAAACACTGATCAGCCGTTCATTGGACGACTGGAACAAACCGGTCGCATACTCTTCATCGAACTGCTGCGCCCGGCTTTTGGTGGTACTTCTTACCACAACGGCCGGCAGTACGCTGCCCCCATCGGCAAAAATGGCGTCGGGAACCTCAATGAGCTGGTTGAGACTTTGCCGCACCGCTGCAGAGGGCTCACCAATGTAAAAAGCCCGGCCGGCCACAGCCAGGGGCGTATAGCTGGAATCGAGCTGGGTACTGATGCGGATATTCATCGGCCGGTTATTTTTTGTTCCGGAAAACGCCAGCAGGGCATTGTCTTCAAACAACCAGTTACGGATGGCAAAGCTGCCGTCGGGATTTACGGGTACAACCTGCTCATCCCAGGCACCGGTTTTCGTGAGGAGCATAGCCTGTACATGGTCGTTGTTCCCGGGGTCCTGGATTTTGCCGGTCACCTCGAAAAAGCGTTGCTGCAGCCCCGCCAGCAGTGTGTACCGGCCCTGAGGCAGCGAATCGGGTAAATACAAGGTACCGGACGCCTGTCCATCCACCATCGGCCAGCGAAGGCGGGTACGCAGCCCTTGTTCGTTTTCAATAAGGAGCTCCAGCGTAGCCAAGGACGGGGCTTTCGTACCGTTACTGCTATCCTTGTAAGCCACCGTTACCGACATCGAATCGCCGGGTTGTAGGATGGATTTGCCCAGTTGTATATCCAACCGGCTTTTTGCCTGTTGCGCCCCGGCGGTAAACGCCAGCAGCAAGCCGGTAAAGAGTGATAAAAGCATGTTTTTCATATACCTTATCCATCAAGTTTAGAGCCGGTAAACGAAAAAGGAAAGATAAAGTTGGGGGGTCCGAAGGGGTTGCAGAAGTGGCTTTCCGCTTTCCCGGTTTGTATTGGCGCAGCTGTTGTTTTTCCGCGTTTATTTTCCGCAGCGTTGAAAGAGAGCCGATGAAAAATATGCCTGGGTAAATAGCAGCCTATTTTAGTACCAACCCTACTGTTAGCAGCAACCAATCAAATGCCTTTCATTTCCAGAGTAATGATCTTAAACCTACTGTTTTTAAAAAAGTGTCAGGAAATAGCCTGCCGCAGCACCGCCCAGTATTGTAAAAGCAGTATTTACCTTTTTAAAGGAAAAAGTAACGACAAAGCTGACCAGGGCAATTGTAATGGTTCTCCAATCCACTAACGTTGATCGCCCTATTTCAAGGATCACGGATAAAATAATGGCTATGGATACAATGTTCACGGTATCCAGGAAAGCACTCATGATTTTTGACTTTCGTAACCGGGGTATGAGCGGATTCAGCAAGGCCACAAATAAAAATGAGGGAAGAAAAATACCGATCGTGGCTGCCATTGCTCCCCAAACACCACCTATTTGCCATCCGATAAATGTAGCTGATGAAAAAACAGGGCCCGGCGTAAACTGACCAACGGCGATTGCATCTACTAATTGTTGTTTGGAAAGCAATCCCCTGCTTACCAGTTCAGCATCCAAAAAAGGGAACAAAACATAGCCGCTGCCATAAAGAATAGCACCAATCTTCAGAAATATCCAAAACAAATTAAAATCCGAAAGAAGAATGGAAGGGTGAGAAATTTGCAGCAACACAAAGGGCAAAAAACCTTTTGTTTTTTTATCTTCTCGTTTTGCAAGATGAATACAAATACCGAAAACGCCTGCCCCAAAAAGCACATAAATTTCATTGAAACCAGCCAGAACAGCCAGGGCTGCCAACGTTCCAATAACACCCAGTTCTATCGTCTTTAAGGCCTTTTTGCCCAGGCTGATCATAAGCGCTACCACAACCGCGATAATGGCGGGCTTGATACCGTATACGAAAGGTTGCACTTGTGGCAAGTGGCCGTATTGCTGATACGGCCAGGCAACAAAAGCCGTAATGAGTACAGCAGGAATAATAAAGCAACAGCCAGCGACAAGCAGCCCTTTCCAACCCGCCCTTTCCTGACCAATATGCATTGTCATTTCGGTTGAGTTAGGGCCCGGTATCAAATTGGTTGCACCGACCAGGTCTAAAAAATTCTCTTCGCTCATCCACCTTCTTTTCTTCACAACTTCCTCCTGCATCAGGGCAATGTGTACAGCGGGGCCCCCAAAACCGATGATGCCTAACTTCAGGAAAAGCCATGCTATTTCAGAAAGTTGGTTTTGAGGGGAAAGCGGCTTGCGCATCTTCTCAGGTTCCTTCATTTTTCGCTCCTGATTGAAGAACCGAAGGTAATCTAACACGCTGCGGCAATACGGCCGGCTTGAGCGGTATGCCGCTAACATAGTATTCGTGCATAAGCGGCTAAGGTACCCCTTCCCGGCTTTTTCTTTCCAAATCAGCTGGCTATCTGTAAGAAGAACCGCAGGCGTGATGGCGTTTACGGCCATTACAAAAGAAGCGCAAACCTATGGCCAGGGCAGAAACATCGGCAATGATAGATTTGAACTGTTTGGAGGTGTGAAAATGTTCTTTTACGACAGACAAAAAGATAGAAGAAGAATTTGGCAACGGATGACTTATTGAAATTACAGAAGTCGTCGAGAACTATCTTTTTTACCTCATCAAATGGCGAAAAGACAAAACAGCGTCGTGACAAAAACTTCTTATATCAGTGAACCGGCGTTAAGCAAAAGGAATGCTGTGTACGCCAGATCCTTTGACTCAAAAAGATGGAGCTATCCCCAACTATAAGCCGAACTAAAATGCCATTGCTTTCCTTTCAGTGACTATTCCAAACGAGCATGCAAAACACAGGCAATTATTTGCACCTGAACAGAACCAATAGATAAAAAGGTATTCCGTTTTTAAATGCATGGTCATCTCTCTGGCTTTGGCAATCCGCTTATTTATATGCCCGGCTTCTATCGGCTTCTATCGCTTTGCCCCGGTAGGTTCCTTTCGCGATATCTCCATTCTGCAGTTTCAGGATAAAATGAATATCATATTCTCCCTTTTTATTTTCCAGCGAGATCGTTCCTTCCGTGATCTTTACTAAATGATCATTGATTTTAGCATAGCCATTGAATTGAAACGGAAGGCGGTCGTTTAGTGCTCCGGACGAAAATTGGTAAATGCCATTCGACAATTTTGCAGTATTATCACCCGTTACCGAGAAATAGAGATAGGTTTTTGCTTTCGCCAGATCTTCTTTTTCCGTCATCAAGTCGATTTCAAACTTTGATTTTATCGAATAGGACTCATTCACCAGGTGGAAGGCGGAAAGTGAATAGCTGTTCTTTCCGACTGTGAAGAAATTTGCTGGGATCTCATTGAAGCCAAAGAGGACAGGAATAAACAAAAACGGCAACGTAAAGAGAATGGATTTCATCATGTTTTTCTTAATGATGCATTCAGCCCTACAACTCCATAAAAATTTTTATTTAATCCTTGCTGGTGTTGCGTGACAAGGAAACAGGTAGTACCAAAAAATGGATTTTGATGCGGTATGTTGACCATAGCTATCCTTTTGTACCTAAGGACGCCTGTGCAGTGAGGTTCAATTTCCCGTTTCTGCCCATATAAAGTTTAAAAATAGATTGTACAAAGCCTGCCTCAAAGAGAGAGGCAAAGGTTGCCGCATGGAACAGTCTACGCAGACCGCTAGGCAACGGGTTACAGTGTAAAAAAGAAAAAATTGTACAGGGCCGAAAGCGGTCGAATAATACCCGTCGTCTTTTGAAAGGAATTGCTGCTGTCTGTGCCATGACGTGAGAAATTGCTAGCATCAGAGCAGAAAACAATTTTTAGAAACCGTTGAAAGCTGTTTGCTGCTTGTTGCCGGATCTTTCTGCTACCAAAGAAAATCCTGGTAGCAAAAGACTAATGGCGTTTTTTTTCATCGCCCTCCATCAGCATAATATCCCTGTCAAAAAGATAGAGACCGCTTTTGTCATCACCAATCAGCTCCAGCTTATCGTTACAGTCCCTGGCCAGTTTTTCTTCTTCCATTTGCTCGGTTACATACCACTGCAAAAAATTGTGTGTGGCATAGTCCTTTTCCTGCAGGGCCTGATCGATGAGTTCATTGATGCTGTTGCTAACCTCCAGTTCGTGCCGTAAAAGTTCTTCAAAGGCCTGTTTGAGGGAAACAAAGGTTAGTACCGGTTGCGCCAATGCCGGCACCACTGCAAAACCACCGCGTTCATTGATAAAATGAACCAGCTTCAGCATGTGCATCCGTTCTTCGTCGCTGTGCTTGAAAAAGAATTGGGTTACGCCTTTCAGGCCGGGCTGGATTTCGGCCCAGCTTCCCATGGCCAGATAGGCCTGGCTGCTTTGCGCTTCCATGTGAACCTGCCGGTTGAGGGCCGCCGCCATTGTAGTACTAAGCATAAAAAGTTTTATTGCGAAACTAAGGAAAACGTATGCATATCATCGTTTGTCCGGTTCAAAAAGCTGAAATAACGCCAAAGTTTTTGCTTCTGTATCGGCTGCTTCCAGCATAGCATTCAGCGCCTTTATTTTCTGGTTGTTAAGGAGTAGGTATACGCCCTGGCGCAGGGCGGGTATGGGAACATTGCCGGTGCAGGTATAGTTTAGAAAATCCTGCTCACAGGCGGCTGCCACCGAAGAAAATTTTGCATACTCCGATCCATTGAGCGAAAGCACAACACCGCCAAACAAAATCTGGTAATGCTTACAGGCAGCGCAGCGAATAATATAGCCCTCTTCGCCTCTGTACAGTTCCCCAAACTGACACATGCGTTGATGTTTTTGTAAACTTCGCCAGGAAATCGTTTTCGGATTGCCGAAGTAGGGAAAATTCGTTTACGTTATCGGGAAACGTAAGGCACTTTCATATCAGTAAGAAACTATCGCCAGTGAACCGTTCTGGTTACGCCTTATTACACCACCTGTTTTTTCTTTTTCATGCTTTTTTTAACGGTTTCTCGGTGCATGGCGCCCCAGTTGCCCAATGCGTCCAACACATCGTCAAGTGTACTGGCATACTCCGTAAGTTCATACTCAACCACAACAGGCGTACCTGTAAAAATGTTGCGGCGAACAAAGCCATTGATCTCCAACTCCTTTAGTTCAGCCGAAAGTACTTTTGCCGAAATGCCTTCTACCAATCGCTGCAGTTCATTAAATCGTTTGCTACCTGAGGTCAGCGCTACGATAATGCGCAGCTTCCATTTACCACCAATGGCATACAGTGCATCTCCAATCGACAGAAGGCTGGCTTTACATTGCTCCTGCGTATGAACTGCTTTGTTTTTCGCTTGACTCATCGTTTAGTGTTTCATCACTTACCCAAAGGTAAGTGCTAACCTTTTGTATAGTGCTTACTTTTTGTAAGCAAAGCTAAGTAGTTTTGTTTTTCCAATCAAAAATTAAAAAGAAACATTATGGCAACTACAAAATGGACACTTGATTCCTTGCATAGTGAACTGGGTTTTAAAGTAAAACACCTCATGATCAGCAATGTTTCCGGTTCGTTCAAAAACTTTACAGCAGACGTGGAAACGGAAGACGATGATTTCAGCAAAGCCAGTATTCACCTGACAGCACAAATGGACTCTGTTACTACCAACAACGAACAACGGGATGCACATTTGCGCACATCTGATTTTTTTGAGGTAGAACACTATCCTCAACTAACGTTTTATTCAACCCGCATAGAAAAGGCGGACAACAACACGTTTACCGTATGGGGCGACTTAACACTGAAAGGGGTAACAAAACCCGTAACGCTGCAGGTGGAGGCCAGCGGTGTTACCAACGACCCTTGGGGAAATGAAAGGGCCGGCTTCACCGTAAGCGGGAAACTGAATCGCAAAGACTGGGGCGTGAATTACAATGCCTTGCTTGAAACCGGCGGCGTAGCGCTAGGCGAAGACGTAAAAATTAATGCCGAAATTCAAATGGTAAAACAGGTAGAAGCGGTTGCTGTTTAAAGCAGCTGATTGTATACGTTACGAGTAAAACGAAAGATTATGAATAACAACAGAAGCCTAATCAGAATATATACGCCGCAGGGGCAGCCCGGGTTTTTGGGTGCCGGGCATATAGCCCGCCCGATAGTGGCCGGCAATTTTGAAGAAACCGATCCCTTTATTGTGCTGATGGATGACCTGCTGGATAAAAAAGACGACGTGCCGGTTGGCGGTCCCCATCCCCATGCCGGCTTTGAAACGGTCTCCCTTCTTTTGGAAGGTGAAATTGGCGATGAACGCCATCGGATGAAAGGGGGTGACTTTGAAATCATGACAGCCGGCAGCGGCATTGTGCATACAGAAACGATCGATAAACAAACAAGGCTGCGTCTTTTACAACTGTGGCTCAACCTTCCGCGAAAAGACAGGTGGGCTCTGCCAAGACTGCAAAACCTCTCCCTGACGCATGTGCCCACCAGCAAGCAGGATGGCGTTGCCATTAAACTGTATAGCGGTACACTGGCAGGCTTAACGTCTCCTGTTCAAAATTATACACCATTGATTGTTGCCGACATCACCCTAAAGGAAGGTGCATCCACCACGTTTGCATTGCCGGCGGCCTACAATGCATTCCTGTACATCCTGGAAGGTAATATGCGTGTTGGCGAGGAAGAGAAACCTTTGAAGAAAGACCAGGTTGGCTGGCTGAATCGTTTCGAAGAAGCGACTGAAAGCAGCCTGCAGCTGGCAGCCGGAAAAGAGGGTGTTCGTTTTGTGCTTTATGCCGGAAATCCCACAGGGGATACGATCGTTTCGCACGGACCTTTTATTGCCGATACGCAAGAAGAAATCCAGGATTTGTACCAGGATTACAGACGGGGCAGACTGCAACATATTTCATCGGTCCCGGAAAGCCAGCGGATTTTTTTGTAAGCGATGCGCAAGTTAGCAGCAACGCACCTGCAGGAAGAAATATCTAACGGTCGCCGTTACTCGAAAAGCAGTAAGAAAAGACTTATTGCTTTTTTATTTATCCTTCTTTTAATAACAATAAGAGTTGCGCTGCTGTTGGCATTGCCTGTTTGTGAAAGTCATCGCCTAAACGAGAGTAGAATGACTCACCTCACCCAACTATTTTATGCTTTCGGCAGAAGATTGCCGGCTGCTAATCTTCCATTCCGGCAATGGGAACGATCACAGGCGAGGGAAACAGGAAAATATCGGCCTCTTTGTAGCAGACCTTGCAGGCTTTCTTTTTGTATTGATCAGTGGCTTCGTCCAGGCTTACCTCAACCACCTCCTGCGAACAGCTTTTCATGTTCCGGCATTCTTTCCGGGCATGATAGGTGGTAATAGTACTGCCCTTGCACAAAAACACATTTTCTTTCCCGGGGCCAAAGCAGATCGAAAACAATAAAACGAGAAGCGTATTCATAAGCAGGTCAATTCGGCCGAAAGATAATAGATTTTACACAACTGTTCAACTATATGATAACTTCCGCGGCACCGCAAGGGGTTTTCATTTGAATACCGGGCTCCTGCTGCCCACTTTCAGGATAATCTCTTTTGGGACAGAAAACGTACTATTGTTTTTGTTTCCGTGTTTAAAAAAGTTTGGTCATATCGCTATTTTCTGCTCCTGCTGCTGGGATTTTTAACCGAGATCGTTCTGCTAACCTGCTGGCGAAATCAGTTCGGTTCGCACAAAACTGCCCTGGCTTTCTTTGTGGCATCCCTGGCCATTGGTGGCGCAGCCTTACGGCTCTCCATTCGCTACCCTGCCCCGTTTCAGGATGATTTTTTTTCACGACCAACCAAAATGGAAAAAAGCGGCACCAGTCGCAAATATCTTGGTGTGGTTGGATTTGTGGCTATGCTGGGGATAGTCACCTATGCATGGGTGTCACCCATGCTTTCCGCAGCCTCGGTTGGTGTGGAGCAGTCCGACATTATAGCGCAAACCCAGGTTCTTGTCCAACGCTTTTTGCAGGGACAGGTCCCCTATCAATGGATCAACTTCGGCGCCTACAACCTGTTTCCAACCTACCAACCCATGCAATGGCTGCCCTATTCCCTGGCTGAACTCGCAGGAATCGATTACCGGAAACTGGCCCTGCTGGCACTGCTGTTGGTAACGTTATTCTTCGCATTTTATTTACGCAATACCAGCCTGCCTTCCAGATCACAGTTCTTCCTGGCCCTTTTGCCTTTTCTCCCGATCGGGATGGTGGCGGTTTACGAACCTTCCATCTACACCCATACCCTGGAGAACCTGGTAGTGGCCTATTATTTTCTTTTTTGCATGGCGCTAAGCAATCGTTCCCTACTGCTCGCCGCAGCAGCTATGGTTTGCTGCCTGTTGTCGCGTTATGCGATTGTGGTATGGGTTCCTTTGTTTCTATGGATTCTTGCCTTTTCGGGCGGTCGTAAAAAAACGCAAACCTTTATTCTTTTGTGTGCAACCGGGATTTTCCTCCTTTATGGACTGCCTTTTTTAAGCCAGGATAGCCAGTTGTTGCTAAAAGGCTTCCAATACCATACAGAGGCGGCACTGGGTGAGTGGAAGGGACAGGCCTGGCAACAGGCCCAGGAAAAGCCTTTCCAGTTATTCAGGGGCCTGGGCTTTGCCGGCATTTTTTATGACCATTACAACGGAAGCCTGGAAGAAAAACTTCGTGCATTTCAGTGGTTGCATCGCCTGCTTTGTGCCGCTACCTGTGTGCTGCTGGCAATTTATTTTTTCATCGTAAGAAAGCGGGTGTCGGTAACCGTATTTGCTTTGGCAAGCCTGAAAATTTACCTGGCGGTCTTTTACCATTTTATCCAGATTCCCTATGACTACCTGTTTCTGACCCTTCTCTATGCATCGGTTCCCCTGCTGGTTTTCGCCATGAAAAGGAACAAGGAAAAGAAAAGAGCAAATACACCTGGTCAGGCTGACAAAAACCCTCTTTCGGTTACCTGAGTCGAAAGCATTCATGACGCACTGGTTCTTTACCGGCAGTGTCCTGAAAGTGTAAGAGAGAAATTACACCATATGCTGGCCCTAACGGATTTGTATCAAAACCGAACACCGGTCGTTCGATGGCGTACAACAGGTTCATTGACCGGTTGCATAAAGCATTGCTTACGAATAAAATGGATTCCGGGTACGGTTTTGCGGAAAAGCACCAGTGTCATTCCCACCAAAACGGTTTATATGCTGAAAAACTATTTTACCATCGCCTGGCGCAACCTGTTCAAAAACAAGGTCTCCTCCTTTATCAACATTTCCGGCCTGGCTACCGGTATGGCCGTGGCCATCCTGATTGGCCTTTGGATCTATGATGCGCTGGAGCACGACAAATACCATCCGCATTACAACCGTATTGTGCAGGTGATGCAGCATCAGACCTTTAACGGGCAGGTTGGTACCCAGGTGGCTAATCCGGCGATCATGGCGGGTGAGATCCGGCGGCTTTATGGCAGCGATTTCCAATATGTATTGCAGTCTTCCTGGAATGGCGACCACTCCCTGAAATATGGCGATAAGATCATCCTGCAACCGGGCAACTTTTTTGAACCGGAGGTAACGGAAATGCTCAGCCTGAAAATGGTGAAGGGCACCCGCAAGGGATTGAAAGAACCGAATTCCATGCTTCTTTCGGCCGCAGCGGCGGAAGCCCTCTTTGGGAGTGAAGACCCCGTGGGAAAAATAGTAAGGGTAGATAACAAAGCCGACGTGAAAGTAACGGGCATATACGAAGACCTGCCGGAGAACACCAGCTTTAAAGACCTGAAACTGATTCTCCCCTGGGAACTTTACCTCAGCCAGAACCCCTGGATCAAAGAAATGCAAAACCCCTGGGGCAGCAATTTCACCCAAACCTTTGCCCTGCTGGCAGAGGGTGTTGACGGCGAAAAAGTCTCAGCCAAAATAAAAAACATCAAACTGTACCAGGTGCCGGCGGACGAAAAAAGGTACAAAGCCCAGGTTTTCCTTCACCCCATGCGCAAATGGCGGCTCTATTCCGATTTTGAGAACGGCGTAAACACCGGCGGGCAAATTGAAAATGTATGGCTGTTTGGCATTATCGGGGTGTTCGTGCTCCTGTTGGCCTGTATCAACTTTATGAACCTGAGTACCGCCCGGTCTGAAAAGCGGGCCCGCGAAGTCGGTGTTCGGAAGGCCATTGGTGCAGAGCGAAAACAACTGGTGGCGCAGTTCTTCAGCGAATCAATATTGATGGCACTCCTGGCCTTCCTGCTTTCCCTGGTCCTGGTTGTTTTGCTGCTCCCGCTGTTTAATGCCATTGCCGAAAAAACAATCCCGGTTCAGTGGGCCAACCCTTATTTCTGGTTAGCCTGTCTGGCCTTTAGCCTTCTCACCGGCCTGATTGCCGGCGTGTACCCAGCCCTTTTTCTTTCTTCCTTCCAACCGGTAAAAGTGCTGAAAGGAACCTTTCAACCGGGCCGCTATGCCGCCCTGCCACGCAAAGTCCTCGTGGTGCTGCAATTCACCATTTCCATGGTGCTGATTATTGGTACCGTGGTGGTGTACAAACAAATTAACCTGGGACAGAACCGGCCGATTGGTTACAACCGTGATGGCCTGGTAAGCCATCCGGTGTCGGAAACGCTGCACAAACATGCGGAAGCCATCCGGAATGATTTAAAATCCAGCGGCGCAATCGTTGAAATGACGGAATCGGGCAGCCCCGTAACCGATGTATGGAACACAAACGGGGGCTTCAACTGGGAGGGAAAAGACCCGAACCAGGCCGTGGATTTTCCGAACAATGCCGTCACGCCGGAGTATGGCAAAACCATCGGCTGGAAAATAAAACAAGGCCGGGATTTTTCACGGGCCTTTGCCACCGACACCGCTGCCTTTATCCTGAACGAATCGGCCGTCGCCTTTATCGGGCTCAAAGACCCGGTAGGAAAAACCATTCGTTGGGAAGACAGGCCCTTCACCGTTATTGGCGTGGTGGAAGACATGCTGGTGCAATCGCCCTACAAGCCGGTACAGCCTTCGCTTTTCCATGTGTCCAATGATCAAAAAAATGTTTTCATCTTTCGTATGAACCCGGCCTGGTCGGTAAAAGAATCCCTGGCCAAAACAGAAGCGGTGTTGAAAAAATACGATCCTGCCACTCCCTTCAAGGCCAGCTTTACCGATGAGGAATTTGCCAAAAAATTCGGCAATGAAAAGCGGGTGGGTGCACTGGCTACCTTCTTTGCCGCTCTCGCCATTTTTATTTCCTGTCTCGGGTTGTTTGGCCTGACGTCTTTTGTGGCCGAACGGCGGGTAAAAGAAATCGGCATTCGCAAAGTGTTGGGCGCTTCAGTAGCCAACATCTGGCAATTGCTGTCGAAAGAGTTTGTGGCCCTGGTGGCAGTGGCCTGCCTGCTCTCCGTTCCTCTAGCCCTTTATGGAATGCAGGCCTGGCTGGAAAAATATGATTACCGCACTGCTCTTTCCTGGTGGGTGTTTGTGCTGGCCGTAGTGGCCGTATTGATCATCACTCTTTTAACGGTCAGTTTCCAGGCCATTAAGGCAGCCCTCGCCAACCCGGTAACCAGCCTGCGATCAGAATAAGGGATAGTTATATTAACGCAGCCGGTGAAGTCTGCCAGGCTTTTGTCTTTTGTTTCTTACATCGTCGGGTGTATGGTTATGATTAAAAGAACGTCATGGGCATACCTACTTACCGGTTGCCGGTAGGCTATTCCATCCTCCAATGAACAGCTATTTGTGGCTACTAACCAAGAGCTGGATTATCAGGACCTGGCGGGAGAACTGTACCTGACCGTCTCCTCCATCTTGGGTCTAACCGGCACTTCCGGAAAGGTGTATAAGCTGGTGTTGGAAAAGCTGAAAAATGTAAAGTGATAGCATGGGCTGCCTTCCAGAACGGACAAGTCCCAGAATTCATCTATAACAAGCCTGCACAATTGAAAACAAAAACACCACAGCCCTTTTTGTCTTCAGCCTTATAAGGCTAGCAGGGACTGTGGTGTTTATTTTTCCTGTTCCTTGCTATCTTCTTACCAGCCGGGGTTCTGCTTCAGAGCCGGGTTGGCCAGCAGGTCCACCTGCGGTACCGGGTAATAATAATTTTTGTCCTCCCAGGTGCGGGCAATGTGGGCCTGCCAAGTCAGTTCGCCGGAAGTGCCGTTTTTGAGGCGCTGCCCGTTCACCGTTCCGTTTACCGTGGGCGAAACGTTGATATAGGTAACACTGGAAGGCACCGTCGGTGGCCGGGTCGCCGACTGGCCAAAGGCCACATCCGCCACACCGTCTTCGTTCAGGTCCATCGGCGTATCCAGGGCCGGTACATACATGCCGTTCCATACCATCGTCATCAACTCCCCTCTCCGCCAGCGCACGATATCGTAAAACCGGAAACCTTCAAGCGCTAATTCTATCCCTCGTTCCCGGCGGATCTCCAGGATGGCAGGGTTGGAAATGTTGGGAAAATAAGTGGCCTGCAGGTAGGGATCCACAGTTGTAGGTAGGGTCGTCAGTCCGCTGGTGATGCCGCCCCTTTTGCGCAGCACACCAATGGTGGCCGCCCAGTCGGCATCCGTGAGGGTGCCCAGTTCCGCTTTGGCTTCGGCATAGTTCAGCAGCACTTCAGCATAACGGAAAATGGAAACCGCATTGTCGTTCAGGTTCCCGGCATCGTAGCGGGTATCATCCAGGCTCCATTTGATGGGCATATAACCCGTAAAGGTGTAGGTAAAGACAGGTGGCGCTGCGGTAGTAGCCGTGCCGCTAGTGCGCCGGTAGCCTCCCATCCGTATCGTTTGCTCCAGCCTGCGGTCCCGCCCTTTTACTTCATCTTTGAACAGCATCGTTTCATAGCCCGGTCGACTGGTAAAAGGCGTTCCATCAATATTGAGATAGGTATGAATAAAGCTGCGGATAAAGCTCAGTCGCACACCGGTAGTAGAGCTGGTGTACCACCAATTGGCGGGGTGCAGCACTGCCAGGGAAACATCGGAAAGCGCCGCCAGCATCACTTCTTCTCCTACGGGAGCCGTACTGGTGAATACCCGCCGGTAAGAGGTTCCTACCCCCGAACTTTCGTGGATCTTATAGCCGCTTTCATCCATCACCTTTTTCGCAGCTTCTGCGGCATGCGTCAGCCAGGTGTTGGCTGTTGCGGCCAGGTTAAGGCCTGTGTGGTATTTGCGGAAAGTGCCTTCAAAAAGGCAAAGCCGGGCTTTAAAAGCATAAGCCACCCATTTGGTAAGAGTACTGCGGGAGGCATCGTTGGTGGTGCGGATGTTTTCGCTGGCATAGGTAATGTCTGCCAGCACCGAATCCATCACCACCGTACGGGAATCGCGGCCTTTGTACAATTCCGGATCCGTTACATCCAGCGGTTTACCAATCCAGGGCACATCGCCATAGCGTTTCACCTTTTCAAAATAAAAGAAGGCACGGAAAAACCGGGCAATGCCGTTGTAATGCCGCCGCACGTCCTCCGGTATGGCCGGATTAGTGTTGTTTTCCAGAAAATAATTCACGTTGCGCAAGGCGCCCCATCCCCAGTTCCAGTCGGGGCCCAGGGCCACCAGGTCCGAATTGTTGGCGGCCGTAAAATCAGAAATGTTCGCTGCATAGGCACCGGCCCGCAGAAAACGGGGCACATCGCGACGGGCTGCATAGTCTGACATGTTATCGGCAGAAATAATATTGCTTGCCGAAGGCAGGATACTGTAAAACGAATTGGCATAAAGTTCCAGGCCTTTTTCGCTGCCGAACACGGCCTGCTTGGACGCCGTCGACTGGGGCTCCTGCTCCAGTTTTTTGCATCCAAGGGCAACGGCAATCATCAGCAAAATCCAGAAATATTGTTTGTTCATGATAGTCAATTAATGTGCTTAGAATGTAATGGACAAACCAAAGGTGATCCCCTTCAGCATGGGGTAGTTGTAGGCATCCCCGGCATTGGAAGAGGTAAACAACTGATCGGAAGGCCCGGTATTTTCCGGGTCAATGTCACGGGTGATTTTAAACAGTGGCGAATAAGCCCAGATATTCTCCGCTGACACGTACACCCTTGCGTTGGTGGAACGGATCTTCTCTACCCATTTTTTCGGCAGGCTGTAGCCCAGTTGAATATTCTTCAGCCGGAT
Organism: Flavisolibacter longurius; assembly: GCA_014163555.1. GTDB lineage: Bacteria > Bacteroidota > Bacteroidia > Chitinophagales > Chitinophagaceae > Flavisolibacter. The sequence goes on along the minus strand of JACJGO010000025.1, from coordinate 91,306 downwards.
ATAGGCGGCACTGAAAAGGTACCGCGTTTGGGCTTCGCGAAGAATGCCACCGGAGCGGTTGGCCAGTCGCGACACATACCGGGGCAAGAGGGCATCCGGATTTTCCGGCGTCCAGTGATTGTCGAGATGCCAGCGGGGAATCTTTCCGTAAGGACGGTTGTACTGTCCCCAGAAAACACCGGCTTCAGTACTGGGGAACCAGTCCTGCTTGCCCACGCCCTGCAAAAAGGCCGAGAAAAAGAAATTGTTCCAGTCGGCAGCCAGGTTGATGCCATAGGTATAGCGCTGCGAGTTGTTGCCGATAATGGTGCGGTCGCCCGGGTTGTCGGCCGTGTTGGTCCCGAAGTTGACCACGCCATCGCCATTCCGGTCTTTTAATTTGATGTCTCCGGGATAGGTAGCGCCGGAGGCCGTGGAAAGAAAGAGCTTTTGGTCGGCATGTTTGGCAATATCATCAGCGGAGGTAAAAAAGCCTTCCGTGTCATACCCCCAAATCTCGCCGATTCGCATGCCGGCATAATAATCCGAGAGCCTTTTCTCCGGGTTGTTGTATTTCGTGATCACGGCCGTGTTGTCGGCCAGGGTCAGGCGAAGATCATAATTGAACGGCTTACCGCCCACCCCGAAATTGTCACGCCATGTCAGCGATACTTCCCAGCCCTTTGTTTCCAGGTCAGCATAGTTGCCCCGTGGCGGGGTGGCGCCAAAAACGGCCGGCAGGGTCATACCAATGGTAAACATGTCGGTGGTTTTGCGCTCATAGAGATCCCCCGTAAACTGCAGGCGGTTGGAGAACAGGCCGAAGTCGAGACCCAGGTTCTTGGTGGTAGAGGTTTCCCAGGTCAGCCCCTGCGGCAGTACCGAAGGGCGACTGGTTTGCTGGGGCCGTACGCCGTTCAGGATCAATCCCGACTGTGATACGCCAAACTGCTCCTGGAAACTGTAAGACGGTACACTTCCGTTGCCCAGTGAACCGTAGGAAGCCCTGACCTTCAGCTCCGTGATAAATGTTGGTGACACATGCCAGAACGCTTCCCGGGAGATCCGCCAGCCGGCCGAAACCGAAGGAAAAAAGCCGTAACGCTGGTTGGAAGGGAACTTGGAAGAACCGTCGTAACGGCCATTGACTTCCAGCAGGTACCTGTTTTTGAAGGCATAGTTCAGGCGTCCAAATCCGCCCAGGATGGCCCATTCTTCAAACCCGCCGCTGGTGGAAATAGAAGAACCCAGGGCCAGGTTCAGGTCTGTAGCATTATCGAAGATCAATCCATTCCGCTGAGCGGATACGGAGCGGTAGGTTGACTGCTCGTAGTTATATCCCAGCAAGGCTTTAAAATAGTGGTCAGACTTGAAGGTATTCTCGTATTCGCCATAAATATTGGTGGCGAGGTATTGGGTTTTCTGCCGCACTTCCCGCAGGTCGTTGGTAGTGGTACCCACGTAAGAGATCACTCCTGGTTTGTTGCTGTAGGGAACCGGCACCTGCCGGCGCTTTTCTTCCACTTCAGTTACCTGGTAGGTAGCATCCCCTTTGATCCGGAAGGTGTTGTTGAAAAATTCGGTGGTAAAACCGGCGCGATTACGCAGGATGCCCCGCTCCTGGTCGATCCCGTTCTTGCCGTACACAAAATCGCCAACCGTATAAGCGGCAGAAAATGTCAGGGAGCCATCAGGGTTGAACAAGGGTGCCAGGGGATGGCCTTCATCGGCAATGTTGCGCCAGATGCCGCCACCCTCTCCCACGTTCAGGGGATTGTGGTAGTTCACATTGGAAACGTCGGTATTGTTATCAATGCGCAGCCAGGGCGTCACCTGGATCGAGCCTTTTGCCCGGAAGTTGAGCATTTTATAGTCGTCTGAGTTGTAACGAAACAATCCCGGTTGCGAGAAATAGCGTCCGGTGATCAAATAACTGGCTTTATCGCCGCTGCCCGAAACCGTAAGGTTGTGTTCCGAAGCTTTTGTATGGTCTTTATAGAGCAGGCCATACCAGTCGGTACTTCCGTAGTACACATATTCGCCAGTCACGGGGTCCACTTCTACTTCCGGCAGCCCCATTCCCTGCCGGCGCTGCAGTTCCGCCAGGTAGGCCTGCGAGAATTTCAGGGTTTTGTTCACGGCTTGCGGAAACTGACCGTCCCAGGCTACGGAGGATTCAGCAAATAGTTTGGCAAAGGTGTAGCCATCGTTTACAAAATCGGGCATGGTCGTCGGCTTGCGCACCGTTTGATTGGTGGTGTAGGTAACGCTGGTGCGGCCCCTGGTTGGATTTTTGGTAGTGATCAGCACCACGCCAAAAGCACCCCGGGCTCCGTAGATGGAAGCCGAAGCGGCGTCCTTCAGCACGGAGATGGTGGCAATGTCGTTCGGGTTGATCAGGGAGGGATCACCTTCCACCCCATCGATCAGCACCAGGGCATTACCACCCTGGCCAATAGAGGTGGTACCCCGGATGTTGAAGCGGGGGGCCTGGTTAGGCTTTCCGTCCATCATACGGATGTTCAGGTTGGGCAGGACTCCCTGTAAGCCCTGGTTGAGGTTGGAGACTGAACGGTTGTCCAGCACTTCGGAGGTAACCTGGTCCACCGAGCCGGTGAGATTGGCTTTGCGCTGGGTACCATAACCCACGATCACCACATCACTCATAGCGCCAGCGGCCGGTTTCATCTGGACGGCCAGGTCCGTGCCTTCACTGGCTCTCACTTCCACCGCTTCAAACCCAACATACGTGATCACCAGTACAGCGTTGGCACTGCCGGCGTCGATGGTGAATTCACCCCTGTTGTTGGTTTGGGTAGAGGTGCCGGTGCCTTTTACCGTCACCGTGGCGCCAGCCAGCGGGTTGCCGGTCGCGTCCCGCACCACACCTTTGATCACCGGTGGCAGGTCAGCCGCTAATGGGGCTGCTAAGGTTACCTGTGGGTTCGCCTTTTTTGCTTTTACCACAATGGTCCGCTCCAGAATAGTGTACTGGAGGGGCTGACCCGAAAAAATGGTTTCCAGCGCTTTTTCCAGCGTTGCATTTTTGAGCGAAACCGAAACGGGACTGGCCGTCCGCAGGAGTTCATCGGTGTACAAAAAGTGATAACCCGATTGTTTTTGAATGGATTTGAACAGGTGCTCCAGCGGCGCCTCTTTTCCGGAAAGGCTGATGCCTTGGGCAAACCCACCGGCCTGCACCTGAAAGCAAAGTGCCAGCACGAAAAAGACGGTAAATTTCATCATCACAAGCGATTTAAAAAAGGCAGGAGAAGAGGCAAAGGACCGGATAGCAGTCTTTCGCTCCGTTGTTGGCAATGGCATAACGTTGTTGAGTTTGGGTTGTGAGCAATCGTGTTTGTCAACTTTCTTTGCAGTTCAATTTCTGACCGGGCGTGCCGCAAACAAGCCCGGTTTTACTGCAGTTTTGGGTAAACTAGGTCATACGCAAGCAATTTTAAAAAGTAAGAAAATCCGTTTATTCGCCGGAAGGCCGCACCGTCACCCTGTTTCCGCTGAGCGAAAACTGCACGGCTCCCGTTAGGGCCAGCATCCGAAAAACCTTTTCTATGCCCACCTGTCTCGAGATGGTACCGGTAAAATGCTCCCTGACCGTTCCACTGTAAACGACGTCGATGCCGTACCAGCGGGCCAGTTGCCGCATGATGGTTTCGATGCGGATTTTTTCAAACTGAAACAGCCCGTTTTTCCATGCGAGCACCTGCTCCGTATCGATGTCTTCCCGAACACGGATGGCACCGGCCCCTTTCGCCAAGGCTTGCTGGCCCGGCTTTAAAACTGAACTACCCTGTTCATTCCGTACCTGTACGGCACCTTCCAAAAGGGTGGTTTGTACCGCTTCTTCATCGGCATAGGCCATGATGTTAAAATGGGTACCCAGCACCGTTACGTCCATGCCGTTGACCACTACCCGGAAAGGCTGGCGGACCTTTTTCGCCACTTCAAAATAGGCTTCGCCGGTCAACTCGACTTTTCGTTCGGGCCCACTGAAGGCTGATGGAAAGGAAAGAGCGGAAGCCGAATTTATCCATACTCTGGTGCCATCAGCAAGGGTGATGGCGTATTGTCCGCCCCGTGGTGTGGTGAGGGTATTATTGGTTGCAGGAACTGTCTTTCCGTTGGCGGAAACGCTTAACTGTCCATCGGCAAGTTTTATCACGTTGGCAGCAGTGCTGCTGGCAAGGATACCGTTTTGTGCCGAGTCGAGCACGATCTCCGACCCGTCGGCCAGTCGCAGGATGGCCCTGTTGCCGCCGGGAAATACCGTAGGTTGGTGCCGTTTGTTATCAACCACCAGTTTTTGATACACCACCACTTTTTCGTTATCCCCGGAAGGCAAAAAATAAAGAAGCAGGAAGCTTGCAGAAAGCACCACCAGCACAGCGGCGGCAGCCTGCACCCATCCTCTCCGCCAAAGCGGAAATATCCCTGCCCTTTCCTGCCGGCGGGCCAAAATTTGTTGAAACATGCGCTGGCCCAGTTCTTCTTCGCCTATGGAAAATGAAGGCGGAATAGACAGCGGATCTCTATCCTCCGCGTTGAACCATTCCGAAAATTCCTGTTTCTCTTCTTCGGTGATGGTACCGTCTGCCCATTTGCGGGCTAAATCCGTATAGCGTTGGTGGGACTGTTCCATTGCAGGCATGGGTATACAATAAAGTCTTTCGGAAAGGACCAATCCCTTAGTCCGGTAAAAACTTTTTTTGAAAAAAAGGCAAGCAGTTTATCAGTCCGTAAAAGCCAGAATAAAAAACAGCATGTTATGTTGCAGGGTCGCCCGCAACTGGCGAAGGGCTTTGGTCAGGTGAGATTCTACTGTTTTTTCGGAGATCCGTAATTGGGCAGCAATTTCTTTGTGCGAGTACCCTTTTTCGCGGCTTAAGCGGAATACAAGCCTGCATTTTTCGGGCAGCCGCGCCGTTTGTTTTTCCAGTTCTCGTTGCAGGGAAGAAAGGTTGCTGCTGGCCTCCGCAGAAGAATCGAAAAGAGGAACCGCTTTGGCAAGGCTTTGCTGCTGCCTTTGCAGCCGGGCCTTTTTGGCCAGCAGGGTAATGACCTTGTATTTTACAGCAACAGCGAGGTAAGAAGATAAACAGGCAATGACAAGTTCTTCCCGCCGGTTCCAGATGTCCAGGAAAATATCCTGCACCACTTCTTCCGCATCGGTCAAACTTTTCAGCCTTGTGGCTGCCAGGTAAAAAAGCGGTTTCCAATAACCGTTATAGAGCTGGGCGAAGGCAGCTTCGTCGCTTTGTTTCAAACGATGCAACACTGCCCTTTCATCCGGCAAAGGAGAGAACGTATCCATAAGCAGCAATCTTTACAGCCAATAGTTAGCAGTAATGTAGTGAATTTATCCGTTGTGCAGAAATGAATATCTGACCGGAACCGTCAACCGGCATCACAAAAACAGGAAAACCAAAAGCTGCTATTCCTCTCGTGCCTCCGGGACGCTGAGAAGATGCGGAAGCGCTTTCGTTTTTCCTGCGAAAAAAAGGTAATGGGATGTTTTCCCTTTATTTTTTGATCACCTCCTCAATCACCTTTCCCACCGTGCCGTTGGGCTCCTGGATACGCAGCAGGGCAGCCAGCGTGGGGGCAATGTCCGACATGTCCACGGCCTTGTTGCTCCGGCCCTGGCGGATGCCCCATCCCATCCAAAGCAGGGGAATGCGGGCATCGTACGAATTCCATGAACCATGAGAGGTGCCAGTACCCCTTGCCGGCGAACCGGAATACCAACCGGGTTCCAGCACATAGGTGATGACGCCGGAGCGTTTGGAGTGGTAACCGTTGACAATGCGGCGCTGTAATTCTTCGGGTAGGGAGGCTGCTTCCAGCCTGGCCATATCGGCGACAAAGGCAACCGTAGGCTGGGCAGCCATAAAGCTGACGATCTCTTTGCGGATGGCTTCTTCGTTCAGCTCTTTTTCGCGGATAAGACGGTTATTCAGGTGCACCTGGTAGTTGCTGAAACTTGTGACGAGACCCTTCTCTTTAAACGCCTCTTCCAAACGGGCATTCAGGGCTTTTTGCACCGTGCCGCCTTCCCAAAAACCGGCAGGAATTTTTTGGTCGATCAGAAAGTTGGGATTGTGGGCGGCCCCATGATCGGCCGACAGGAAAACCGTGTAAGCACCTTTGCCAACGGTTTTATCGAGGTAGGTGAAAAAGCTGGCCAGGTCTTCGTCGAGACGCAGGTAGGTATCTTCCGTTTCCACGGCATTCACCCCCATCTTGTGCCCGATATAATCCGTAGAGGAACAGCTAACCGCAAGAAAATCCGTGACGGGTCCTTTGCCCAACTTTTCATTTTCGATGGCGGCTTTGGCAAAGGCAAACGTAAAGGAATTGCCATACGGCGTGGTGCGAAGAATGCCAAAATTCGTTGGTGTGTACAACTGCGAGGTCTTTACCGGAAAGGTGGTACCGGTGTTGCCGGTGAATTTTCCTTCATACCGGGTTTCATCCGCTGTGCTCTGCACATAGGTAGCGGCGGGATACCGGGTGTTCCAGTCCTGCTTTAAATAGTTTGCTGCCAGCTTTTTGTCGTTGAACCCCTTTACCCAGGCCGGAAGTTCCGGCATATAATAGGTGCTGGTGATCCAGTTGCCAGAGGGATCATCAAACCAGTAGGCGGCATTGGCCGTATGGCCTGCCGGCAAAATAGCTCCCCGGTCTTTCAAGGCAATGCCAATGACTTTGGAACGGAAGTTTGTTGCCAGCTTTAGTTCATCGGTGATGGTGCTGGTCAGGAGGTTTCGCGGCGACATTTTACCGGCCGCAGACGTACTGCCTACCGTTTGTACCGTGCTGTCTTCTGTGCAGTATACTGTTTTCCCGGTAGCCTGAATCCTGAAATCGTTGCCGGCAATACCGTGAATGGCCGGTACTGTGCCGGTATAAATGGTACTGTGACCGATGGCCGTTACCGTGGGCACATAGTTGATATAGGTGTTCTCGCAGCTAAAGCCTTCGGCCAGCATCCGCTTAAAGCCACCGGTGCCAAATCGGTCGTAATAGCGGTACAGGTAATCCCACCGCATCTGGTCGATAACGATTCCCACCACTAGTTTCGGTCGGGGCAGGGCGGTTTTAGCGGCGGGCTTTTGAGCAACCGTCATCAGGCTGCAGAACAAGGAGAGCAGAAAAACTAAGCTGGCTTTTTTCGTTGGCATACGTAATCTGGCGTTAAGTGATAAATGTAACCCTAATTGTTTTTACGGGCATGCCTTACAACTAATCGACTTCGGGTTTTCTCAACAAGAAGAACGGTAGCGATACCAAGCGAATAAGCCAACAGGTCCGTCCACTCGAAACTGGTTCCCAAAACGGTTTTTGCCAGCCGGTTGTTTTGCCATCCCAACAGCCTTATGCCCTGTAAACCCTGGAAGCCCTCTACCAGAAAAGCGATTAGCAGCACAATAGCGGCAGCCCTGCTGACAGGTAATTTGAAAAACGTTCTTACAAAACAGTACAGAAGAATCACCACCAGGTAATCGCCCAGGTAAGGCCTCACAAAGCTGTCGTTGACATAAAGTGCTATCAGCAGCTCAACGGTGAAGAGGACAAGGGTCAGGATAAAATACACCGGGCGAAACGTAAACATGCACAAGAATAACCGGTTTGCAGAAATCCGCAAAACCTTTAGCCTTATTGGGCAGGCGGCTGTTTTCGGTAAAGCTTAGAAAGCCCCCAATTGAATCCCACGGGCAGCTGCATGATGTTACAGAAACCTTTTCCAGCAAAAAGCCCCCGATTAACGAGGGCTCTTTGCTTAATAGTGGAGAATTTCATTCCAACCTTTCGCGATGCCTAGCCCTTCTTCTGTACAAAAAAGGGAACATTGGCCGTGGCTACATTGCCATTACCGTCGGTTGCATACACAAACAGGCGGTAAGCCCCTTCTGTTGCCGGAGCCTGTACGCTGGCTTTCCCATTGCCCGCATCCTGCACAGCACCTTTTACCACAGAGGGCCGGTCTTCATGGTCACCGCCTTCGCCTACCTTGGTGGGTTCGTGCAGCAGCTCCCAGCGGTAGCTAAGCTTGTCGCCATCAGGATCGGTTACCACGGCCAGCGCTTCGTAACGACTGCCTGCAGCAACATAAATATTGTCGGTTGCTTTTTTCTTGTCGAGTTGCAGCGAATAGAGGTGCGGCGCTTTGTTGGCCGGCCAGGTTCCGGTCCATAAATAATACATCACATCCATCACTTCCGACTCCTCCCCGCTTTCGGTAAACAGGCCGTACCAGGTAGGCGTCCGCTCCTGCTTTTGTCCCCACAGGAACACATAAGAACCTAAGCATTTCTCCCGGTCACGTTCCACCGAATACTGGTACCGGCTTTTGTACACGGCAGCCTTTTCGCTGCTGGTTTCTTCAATGGGCATATTCCAGGCGGTTTGCAGTCCTTCCCAATGCCCGGTCGGTCCCCATTCGGTTACCATGTACGGACCGGCCCAACCTACCGCCTCTACCTGGCGTGGCAGGGTCGCAAGGCCGCCATAGGTGTTGATGGAAAGAATGGCAATCGCAGGACAATTTTCCTTGATATAATCCACTTCCCGCTTGTTGATGCCGGCCAGTACCGTAGTGGGCGGATGGAGAGGATCCACTTCCTGTATCATCTTGGCAATGTCGTTTACCGCATCCCACACTTTCGGGTTTTTGTACTGCAGGTTCAACTCGTTGCCAATGCCCCAGGCCAGCAACGCCGGGTGGTCTTTGTACTTCAGCACTTCGACTTTTACCCGCTCGAACTGGCGGCGCACGGCTGTTGTATCGTCGTAATTAAAACCGTGGCGCTCCGGCGTTACCGGCAGTCCCATTAAAACCGTCAGGCCGTAGTGTTGAGCCGAGTCCAGCACCTTTTGCCCGTCCCGGGTGCCCCAAGTTCGAATTGAATTGCCGCCGTAAGCCGCCACGCGGCTGAGATAAGAGCTGCCACCGGCACCTTTGATAAAATAGGGCTTGCCGTCGCGGTAAAGCTGGTAGCTGTTCCCGGTTTTGCGCAGTTCTACTTTCACCGGTTTCCCCGGAACGGCAGCTTTCTGTGCGCCTGTTTGCAAAGCGAAACCCAAGACGGCTGCCAGTAAAAAGATCTTTCCTTTCATTTTTTCTCTATTGAATTGTTGAACGATAGCGAAGTCAGTTGCAATTTTAGTTTGAAGACGGGAGGCCTGTTACCCTGACCCAGTCCACCAGCATTTTGCTCTTTCCTTGCTTGATCAGGTTAACCGTACTGGCCGGGATGCCGTTGTAGGGTTCTTTTATGCCGTTGGTTTTAAATGGGTAGGCGCCGCCCAGGGCAAAATTCAGGATGAGAAATTTGGGGTCATCAAACACCCACTTGCCGTAATGCTCCACCATGGGGCGGGTGGCCCGGTAGATCAGGTTTCCGTCTACCTTAAACAGGATGGTATCTTTTGTCCAGTCTACCGAATACACATGCCACTGCGTCACGTCGGTGCCCGGCGGAAAATAGATCTTGTTCACTAGTGGTGTTTCGCCGGAATAACCCGGTCCGTGCAGGGCAATACCGGTCCAGTCCTTCTCGCCCACGTATTCCATGATATCGATCTCCCCGGTTTCCGGCCAGCGGCCATTGCCCAGGGCCCAGAAGGCAGGCCAAAGGCCGGCGCCTTCCGTCATTTTGATGCGGGCCGAAGCCGACCCGTAGGTAAAGGAAACCTTGTCGCGGGTATTGATGCGTCCCGAAAGAAAATCAAAACGCCGGCCTTCCTTGGTGGTAAAACCTTCCGAAAACCGGGGATGCAAAACAAGGGCGCCATTCTCCGCACCTTCGCCTGCAGCGCCGGTAACGGTATAAATGGTCAAGGAGGAATCGACATAAGCCTGCTGCTCGTTGTTCACCACGAAACCAGTGGTTACCACGTTCCATTTGCTGCGGTCGAGCGGACCCGAAAAATCATCAAAAAAGACCAGGTTCCCGGCCTGAGTGGTACCGGTACTGTTGCGAACCGGAGAGCATTGCAGCAGGGAAAATGCACCGGCACAAAGCACCGGCAGCAACCGTAAGGAATAACTACGCATAAGGATAACTGTTTGCGGAGAGATTGTCCGCGTTTATGAATAAAAATGAGTTTTCACTATTCTGTCTGAGCGCACGTTTCTTTCGGCACCATTATGCATTGTCACCCGCTAAGAACGCTTGCCTGCTGCTACATATCTATCGCTTATTGAATTACTTCTTGTACACCCGTACATAATCCACGATCAGCCATTGCGGGAACCGGGTTGCTGCATCGGGGTTGCCCGGCCAGTTGCCGCCAACGGCCAGGTTGATGATGAAATAAAATTCTTCATTGAAGGGATAGTTGGCCGCGCCAAAGGCGGCTTTGTCCGCCGTGGAAAACAAAACGCCATCCACGTACCACCGGATCACGTCGGGTTCCCACTCAATGGAAAACACATGAAAGGCATCGGCAAAGGTTCCCGTGGGCAGGGTGTAGCTCCGGGTAAACTGCGTGCTGCCGGGGCCCGGTCCGTAATGCAGGGTGCCATGCACTTTGTTCGGCTCGTGCCCCACCACTTCCATAATGTCCAGTTCCCCGCTCCGTGGCCAGGTGCCGTACAGATTGGCCTGGGGCATCATCCAGAAGGCCGGCCAGATGCCTTTGCCCTGCGGCAGCTTTGCCCTGAAATCGATGCGACCATATTTGAAGGACTTTTTGCCATCGGTTTTGATCCGTGCCGATGTATAATTCTTACCACCAAAAGCCTGCTGTTTGGCCTCAATGATTAGTTTGCCATCCTGGAAAAAAAGGTTGTCGGCACTGTTGGTATAATACTGCAGCTCGTTGTTGCCCCAGTTGCAAAGGTTAGGACAGCCATCGCCCATATCGTATACCCAAACGGTAGGGTCCAATGCCGTGCCGTTGAATTCATCGCTCCAGGCCAGGGTATAGCCGGCATGTGTAGATACGTCATAACCCTCATTGGTGAAAGCCACTTTTGTATCGTCGTTCCGGATGGTGATGGTGGCGCTTTCTCTCACCAGAATGCCGTTTACAGGATTTGACAGGCGCACCACAAACGTTTCATCGCCTTCTTTCAGGTCATCGGCCACAACCTGCACCTGTATTTTGGCTGTAGTGGTATTGGCCGGAATGCGAAGCTGACCGCCGGAAACGGCCACAAAATCTTCTCCTGCCTTGGCGGTTCCTTCCACCGTATTGTAGGTAAGGGTAATCTCTTTTGAAAATGTCTTTGACAAACTGACTTCGACGTCAATTGTTTTTTGCCCGCCCGAACCCTCGGCTGCACTGATGTCAGCGATGCTGATGGAAGGCACCTGTTCGTTACCGTTAGTGCCGCCTTTTTTACAGCCTGCTATCAAAACCAAAAGGCATCCTGCTATCACGATTTGCTTCATCACTCTTTATTATTTAGGTCATAAAATTTAGGAACAAGACGGCTTGTTCATTTGTTTTCTCCAAGCCGGTTAGGGCCGGGAAATAACCTGCACCCTGTCGCTGTTTTTCGACACCACCACCACTTCTTTTTCTTTTCCTTTCAGCAAAATCATATCTCTCACATCGCCGGGTATCAGCAAACCCGAACGATTCCGGTTAACCGGTACAAAATCTCCCTTGCCGTTTCCTTTTAATAGGGAACCAATGCTGGCGTCGCAGCGGCCCTGCTGTACGCGGAAGGGATAAAAATTACCACTGAGTAAGAGGTCCCCTTTGCCATCTCCATCAAAGTCTTTGTAAAGAATACCGCTAACGGCGCTAAACTGAGCCTCCTGCGGCAGGGGTTTTCTTTCGAATTTTCCATTGTTATTTATAAACAGGGTGGTTTGCGTAGTATAGATGGAAAACGCTTTGGCGCTGGCCTGTTGCTCCGCGGTTAGCACATCGCCGGTGGCCGCTTTTGCATAATCGGCATAACGCAAAAACCGTTTGTTGAAACCGGGCATTTGCTCCATTAATTCGTCGCGGGAGTTGAAGGGATAACTCTTTCCCTGGATGTACCAGGTCATGATCGGATCGAGCCGGCCATCACCGTTAAAATCGCCGGCGTAGGTGACCAGCGGCTCTTCCGGCCTTGCTTTGAACTGGGTGTTGGTACCCATGTTGCCGGCAATAAAATCCATATCACCATCGCCGTCAACATCGGCAGGCAAAATGCGGCACCACCAGCCATTGCTCTTTTCCAATCCCAGTTGTGCAGTGCTGTTGGTAAATTTCTTTCCGCTTTCGTTGCGGAAGACCGTTACCGGCATCCAGTCGCCCGCCACCACCAGGTCGGGCCAGCCGTCCTTGTCCACATCGGCCCAAACGGCGTCAGTCACCATTCCCAAATTGAACAAGGCTTCGCCGCCAAGAGCAGACGTTACATCGGTAAACCGAACGGACCCGTTTGTAACTTTGTCGTTGCGCAACACCCGGTTGCCGGTACTGAGGGGGTATTGCCCGGGTTTGATACGGGCACCGACAAACAGGTCCAAGTCGCCATCCTTGTCAAAATCGGCGGCTGTTACGCAACTGCCGCTAAAGTCATCTGGCGGCACTGCTTGCAGGTCTTTGACAAATATGCCGTTCCCGCTATTGAGATAAAGTCTGTCCTGCAAGCCCGCAGCGCCACTGGCCCACTCGCTGCCACCGCTCACCACGTAAAGGTCCGCATCACCATCACCATCGGCATCAAAAAACAGCGAGCCCACATCTTCGTAAATGGCATCTTCCTGCCAGGGCTGTGATGAGGACCGTTTAAATTTTCCCTCGCTTGTTTGCAGGTACAGCACACCGCTTTGTTCCGCTGCGCCGCCAATAAACAGGTCTTCCAGCCCATCGCCGTTTACATCGGCCTTGCTCATCTTCGGTCCCTGCTTCGACAGTTCGTAGGGAATCAGGTATTCCCGCTTAAAATCAACAAATAGGTTTTCGGTATGCAAAAAATCAATGCCGGCTTCTGCGGAAATATCCTTGAATAAAAAGGGTGAAGCTGGTGTTGCGACAGGAGCCTGCTGCGTGGCCTGGTCGATGGTAACCAGGGAGTTGATAGTGGGTGCCTGTATCACCGAAACCGAATCGCTGGGCCAGACCACTTTTATTTCTTTCACCGCTGTTGCATTTCCTAAACCAAAATGCAGAACATAATCGACAGAAGACTGGTAGCCCCTTACCGGGTACATTTCCTGCACCTGGCTGCCGCCGGCCGTGCTGACAATTACCTTTGCCCCCAGGGCAAAAACATTTTTACGGTTGCCCTTCAGCGTTACGCGGATAAAATTTTGCTTTGCCGTTTCGCTTGTGTTGTTCTGGTAAAGCCAAACAGGATCGTTGTTGTTGCAAACTACCAGGTCAAGGTCGCCGTCGTTATCAAGATCGGCATAAGCGGCGCCGCTGCTCACGCCTTCATCAGCCAGACCCCAGCCTGCCGTTTCATTGGCAAAGGTCAGGTCGCCCTTGTTGCGAAAAAGGTAGTTGCTGATCTTGGTGGAAGGCATTTTGTTCACCAGGTCGTAGAGCGGCATATTGCGGGCATAGGTTTCGGGGGTGGACAGGTCAAGGCCCATTTCCTGCGCCTGCTGGTAAGCAGTGGCCACCTCGTATTTCATAAAATCAAGGTTGGTGGATTCCCGCAGGTAACCATTGGTCACAAACAGGTCCTTCCAGCCATCGTTGTCAAAATCAGCAAACAGGGCGGCCCAGCTCCAGTCGGTGTTGGACACACCGGCCAGTTGCCCCACCTCGCTGAACACCGGCAGGCTATCGGCTGACAATCCGCGGTTCAATTGCAAAACATTGCGGTTGTTCTGGTGGCCATAGCCGCTATCCACCATCAGGTTGTATTTGTCGTATTCATCGGCGCCCTGCAGGATCTTTTGCCGGTAATGCGATTCGGGCAGCATGTCCATGGCCGCCACGTCGGGTAAAAGGTCGTTGTTGTAATCGGCTATATCGGTACCCATGGTGTTGCGGCTCATGTGAGCAAACACTTCCTGGGCTGCTTCGCGAAAGGTTCCATCCCCTTTATTCAGGTAAACAAAATCCTGCTCGTGAAAATCGTTACTTACAAAGATGTCGGGCCAGCCATCGTTATTGAGGTCACTAACGGAGACGCCCAGGCCAAAATTGAGACCACTGCCATAGATGCCGGCGGCGGTGCTGACATCGGTAAACTTGCCCTCATCGTTGCGGTAAAGCCGGTTGCCATATTGCGGGTGGCGCAGGTTGCGCAGGTGCGTCGTATTAAAAAACGGCGAATAAAACTCATTGGCATGGTTCAGGAGGAACATGTCCAAATCACCGTCCTTGTCATAATCGAAAAATACCGACTGACTTGTATAGGTTCCCGGCGCATCGATGCCGTATTCAGCCGCTTTTTCAACAAATACCGGGTGCCCGGATTTGTCCTTACCCTGATTGATGAAAAGTTGGTTGGCCCGTTCTTCTTCGGTGCCGAAACCAGAGTAACAAACATAAATGTCCAGCAAGCCATCGGCGTTGATATCCACCATGCTGGCACCGGTGCGCCAGGCATTTTTTCCTGCCACTCCTGCTTGTGTGGTGATATCTTCAAATTTAAGCCCGCCCTTGTTGAAGTATAATTTGGAAGGGGTTTGGTTGCCGGTAAAAAACAGGTCGGCCAGTCCATCGCCATTGACATCGCCAACGGCCACACCATTTCCGTTGTAATAATACTGATAGGTAAATACGTTGTGTTCTTTCGTTTCGGTAATGGTATTGGTATAATCAATGCCGGTTGCGGCCGGCGACAAACGGGTAAACCGTGTTGTTTCCTGCCTGCAGGAAAAAAGAAGGAAATAGATCAAACCGAAAAGAAAAAGACGCATAGGCCAGCGAAGAAAAGCAAAAGAACCAGGACGCCGGCTTTTGCCAGACGCCCCGGTTGCTGCTTTGTGAAAGAGAGTTATCCTGTTTTACAAGTTATCATAACGGTGTTGCTGTTCGGCAATCCTGCTTAGTAACCCGGGTTTTGATCCAGTTTCGGGTTCCTGTCAATTTCTGTTTGCGGAATGGGCAACAGGTTCTGGTGCTCCTGGAATTGACGGGCTTCCCAAACTGGATAGCTAAAGAACAAGCTGTTGTCCGGGTTGCGGGTGATGCTCACCTTGCGAATGGGTGCATTAAAATAAACACCACCCAGCTTCCAGCGGCGCACATCAAAGAAGCGGTGCTCCTCAAAGGAAAGCTCCACTCTTCTTTCGTTGCGGATACGCTCCCGCATGTCGGTTTGCGAAAGGCCATTCAGGGCCGGTTGTCCCGAACGGGCCCGCACCTGGTTGATCGCTTCGTGTACGGAGGCATCAGCACCAACCGCTTCGTTTTGCGCTTCGGCATAGTTCAGCAACACTTCCGCATAGCGGATGAAGATCCAGTCGTTATCAGCTTGGCCAGCGGCGCCGTATTTGGCTGTATCCACCAGTTTCAACAGGCCGTAACCGGTTTTGGAGCTATCCAGCCGGTTGGCGTTATTGGTATTGCCACCGCGGTAGGTTTCAATGGTGATGCCCATTTTGTAGCGGGATCCCTGGTGTAAAACCGATTTGCTCAGGCGGCTGTCACGATCGGTATAAGGACTTTGCGGATTGTAACCCGATGCCGGATCGGTGATCGGTCTTCCGTTTTTCATTTCATAGGCATCCACCAGGTTTTGCGTGGGCGACATACCGCCCCAGGCGCCGTCGCCAACACCCGGTACGCTCATGTATAATTTCTCACGGGCACCATCGCTTGGTTGCAGATTAGGACTTTGAAACTTGCGGGCAAAGATCACTTCACGATTGCCCACTTTATCAAGGAAGGTTCTGTAATAGTCGGGATACAGACCGTAATCGCCTGTTCCTGGAGGCGGGCCAAAGGCCATAACCGCTTTGGCGGCATCAGCAGCGGCCTGCCAGCGGGACTTGTCATTCGTTGCATTGTTCAGAGGACTAGCGGCATACAGCAGCACCCTTGCTTTCAAAGCCAGCGCGGCCACCTTGGTGGCACGACCAAGCTCCGAAGCCGGGTAAGTCACCGGCAGAGCGGGAGCCGCTTCGTCGCAGTCTTTTACGATCTGGGCTACGCACTGTTCGTAGGTGTTACGCGGAATAATGGCTTCATCCGGTGTACCGGCGCTGAGCATCAGCGGAACGCCACCAAAACACTTGATCAGTTCTTCGTAGGCAAAGGCCCGCAGAAACTGCACTTCGCCCTTCATGCGGCTTTTAATGGTGGCATCACCGGGAACAGCGTCGATCCTTTCCAGGAAAATATTGCATTTGCGGATCAGTGCATAATGCTGCACCCACATGTCTTCGGCATAACCCCAGGTGGTAGGTATCACACCCTGGTTGAGTGTATGGGTAGAAGCCGCCAAGTTGTTTGCCTCGGCATCATCGGTGGCCATGGCAAACATGCTCATGCCGCGGGCCCAGCCGTTGGCCACCCCCTGATCGGCACGGGAGAAACCATTCGGCAGCGTGCCGTAAATATTGTTTAAAAATCGGTTGACAAACTGCAGGTCCGTCCAAACGGTGGCATCCGAAAGCGCATCGTTTGGAAAAACATCCAGGAAATCTTTTTTACAGGAACCGGCGATGGTAGCAATAGCCAAAACACCGGCGATCCATTTTATTTTTCTTGCTAGCATACAAGCAAATCTTTTAGTGCGTTATGTAATTCTTTCGAAAATTTAAAACTGAATATTAAGACCAAAGTTGTACACAGCCTGCACCGGATAATACCATCCGTTGCCGTCTGTGATCTCGGGATCCAGGTTGCGGAGCTTTGTAAAGGTCAGCAGGTTCTGGCCGGTAGCATACACCCTTAGCTGGCTGGCGCCGATCCGGGAAAGAAAGTCGGGCCGGAAGGTATAAGCCAACTCCAAATTCTTCAGGCGCAGGTAAGAGGCGTCCTCTATCCAGAAACTGTTGCCGCCAATGCCATACGGAGGTCCTGCCGGAACATGGTAATTGTTGGTGCTGGCGGTGGCGTTTGTTGTCAGGCGGGGATACTTGGCATTGGGATTATCTGGTGTCCAGCGGTCCAGCCATTCGGCGGTTACACGGCCTCCGTTGAAGAAGGCAAAGCCCGCATTGTTGATCAGTTGCTGGTTCACCCTTGTGGCACCCTGCAAGAGGAAGTTCACTTCGAAACCGCGGAAATTAACGCCGCCGGCGATGCCATACACCACCTGGGGAATGTTGCCGCTGCTCAGCCACTGCCTGTCGGCATTGTCAATTTTTCCGTCCTTGTTCACGTCTTCGTACATAATGTCGCCCAAGCCGTGCGGAAACTGGGTTGTTTTCCCATAGGCCTGCAAAGTGGCTTCATCTTTAATTATGCCGATAGCTTTGTAGCCATAATATGAACCAATAGGACGACCTGCTACCTTGAATGCATCGGGTACATTTTCTGCCTGCGCAGCGTATTCGATCTCATTTTTGGTAAAGGTGATATTGCCGCGCAGGTTGTAGGAGAAATTTCTGGAAAGACTACGGAAATGTGTAGCTGTTATTTCCACACCTTTATTTCTTGCTTCCCCAATGTTTTCGGCCGGAAGCGGCCCGCCGTAAGAAGATGGGATTTGTGCCGAACGGGTGGCCAGAATGCCGGTCCGGTGCTCGCTGAAGAAAGAAACCTCCAGGCCCAACAGGCCTTTCCAAAACCGGGCATCAAAGCCAATATCAGTTTTGGCTGATTCTTCCCAGGCAACGATCGGGTTGGCGGCGGTTGGGTTCAGACCGGGAACAATGGTACCACCAAATCCATAGTTGTTGTTAACCGTATTGTAGCGGGCCAGGTAAAGAAAGCGGGAGCCACCAATAGCATCGTTCCCTAACTTACCCCAGGAGCCGCGAAGCTTCAGGTAATCCAGGAAAGAACGGGCATTGTCCATAAAGGATTCATTGGTGACCACCCAACCAACAGAAAATGCCGGGAAATAGCCGGTACGGTAACCGGGAGCAAAGTTTTCTGATTCATCCCGTCGCAGGCTCGCCTGGAAAAGATACTTGCCATCGTAATCGTAGTTGACACGGCCTGCAAGGCTGCGCAGGGCCGTCCGGTCACGGTTGCCCTGGATCACTTCCGTAATGGCACCGGAGGGATTGGTAGCAGGTCCCTGGCTTAAAACATCGAAAACAGAAAACTCGTAACCGGAGCGGGAAGCAAACAACCGGTTGTATGGCGTTTCTTTTTGAATGGCCAGTACCAGCGCCGATACGCCGTGGCGACCAAAGCGGTTGTTATAGTTCAGGTGACCCTGCAGTTCCGTGGCTTTCCATTGCTCAAAGGTCTCGGCCAGGCTGGGGTTCTGGTAAGGAGAGCGGTCGAAATTACCCGTTGTTGGGTTTTTCGTGTAGAGATAAACGTTATCGCTCCAGCGCTTGGTAAAGTTCAGGCTTCGGTCGTGTGCTAGCACAGCTTTCACCGACAGACCTTTTATCCAGGGAATCTGTTGCTCCAGTTGAATATTGGTAAGGATCACATTGCTCTCTGTTGTGTTGTAGCCTGCTGCCGGGTCTATGGCCCGCAGGGTATTTACATAGGAACCTACCTGTGCATAACCTACCCCGGGATACTCAGCTGGGATGGTGGGCGGGTTGCGCAAGGTGTGTTCGAAGATCTGCGAGATTCCTGTAGTTGGCGAGTTACGGTTTTCGATCCGGCCCGAGATGTCAAGCGAGAACCGCGTGGTTTTCGTCACGTTCATGTCCAGGTTAGAGCGAAGGTTATACCGCTTAAAGTTCAGGGAACTGTACAAGCCGTCCTGGTCGAGGTAACCCAGCGACGCAAAATAGCGTACCCTGTCCGTACCGCCACTAAGCGAAATATTGTGTTGCATCTGCGGCGCTGTTCCGCCCAGCACCAGCCGCTGCCAGTTGGTATTGGGATAAAGAATGGGATCGGCACCGCTGCGGAATTTTTCTATTTCGTCGTTGGTAAAGGCCAGCGGAAGACCGTCATTGAGCAGGGCTTCATTTAATAAAGTAGAGTATTCGTACGAACCCAAGTTGTCGTTAAACTTGGTTACCCGTTGTATGCCGTAATTAACGGAATAATTGGCCGTAATGCGGCCCGCCCTACCCCGCTTGGTGGTCACCAGCACAACGCCGTTGGCACCTTTTACGCCAAAGATTGCGGCTGAAGAAGCGTCTTTTAATACACTCACCGATTCCACTTCGGAGGCATCGAGCTGGGTAAAATCATTGCGTCCGCGAACAATCCCGTCGATCACATACAGCGGTTCGGTTCCGCCGCCAAAGGTGGAAACGCCACGGATAAAAATTCCGGCGCCATCACCACCCGGTGCACCCGAGCCTTGCTTGGTGATCACCCCGGCCACACGGCCCTGCAGGGCATTGCTTAAATCGGCCACCGGCGCCTGTACCAACTCGCGGCTGGTAACGGTACCAATCGAACCCGTGACGTTGCCCCGGCGCTGGGCCCCGTAACCCACTACTACCACTTCGTTGAGAGACCCGGTGCTGCGTTCCTGCAGGGCAAAGTTCATGGCACCGGCACCTGTTACCGGCATCTCTTGTTCTGTAAGGCCGACAAAGGAGACCACCAGCGTGGCGCCTCTTTCCGGTACATTAATAGTGTAAGCGCCTTGTTCGTTGGTGGTTGTTGCCGTATTGGTGCCTTTTACCGTTACGGTGGCACCGGCGAGGGGTTCGTTATTGGTAGCTCTTGTTACCGTACCCGTTACCTGGATGGTTTGTGCCTCTGCCCTGCCGATGAAACAGATAAGGCCAAGCAGGCAGAGAATCAGTCGTAATTTTTGATTCATATGCAGCGTCTAAAATTTTTTGAATGAATTTCGTTTACTCTGGTTATTGTGCAACAAACTTGAACTGGTGAACTGTTTGACTAGGCGTTCCGGAGCGCAGCACCATTGTATTTTCTGTTATGGAAATAATGCGGTAATTGTTGGAAGACACATCGGTAACACCAATGAACTGCGTGGGTACGGCACCCGGCAGGGTGATAGTAGCCAGGCCTGCTCCACCGGTTACCCCCGGCTGAAATGAGAAAGTGACATTGTTATAAGACCGATCGGCACTGCAGGTATAATTGGGATTGATGTTGCCGGCGTTAAAGGTGGAACCGTTGGCGTTGTAGCGCAACTTCATGTCCTGTGAAAAGGTGTACACATCATCCACCTGGCAGTCGGCCAGGGCACCACCGCCAAAATATTGTCCCGGATTGCCTTCGGTACCTACGATAATAGCGTTGGCGCCGGGTGTAGCATCCAGCTTCCAGCTTTTTGCTGTCAGCAGTTTGAACTGGGGATTGTTTAGAATATCGTCTTCGGTTACAGTTACCGTAGCCCCTGTACTGTCGTACCCCCCGCGGCCAAAGGCCCGTAGCTTCACCGTATAGGTTCCTTTCAGGGCAAAGTAGGCGGTATCTACAGCCTGTCCTTTTACAAAGTTTCCGTTGCCTTTGTCCCACTGGTAGCCAAAAGCGTTTTGCGAGGTGCTGCGAAGAACATACGTGTTCTTGCGGCCTGCAACCGGCTCAACCTCAAAAGAAGCCGTTGCTTTTTGTCCCAGGTCACCGATGTCCTCGGGCTGACAGCCTGTTTGAAGAAAGGAGGCCAGAACAAAGACACCCAATAACCAATGAACGTTTTTTCGTTTTTTGAATTCCATATAGCTGGTAGTTATAGATTTATTTTTTGTGCCAGGATGGCAGAAAACAGAAAAGCCGGCGCCAATATGAGAGAGGGAGGCTGGCCATCCAAATCCCGGTGCGTCGGCAGAAACATATCTATGTAATTCCAATTGAAAGAAGCGGAGCAAAGCAATCCCGTTGAAGCGGAGCGTCAGTTTTTTTTCTCATATATATTAAGCAAGTCTTTTTTTCTATCTGAAACCTTTCGAAGGAGACAGCAGCAACCTCAAAACCGTTTCGGACCGAGGCATAAAAATAGGTCACTACGGTAGCCAAACCTGAAGTTGCACTACAACAACACTACATCAGTCCAGAAAAAAATGTTGATTTACTGGCCTTTTTCTTACTTCAATGCTACATCTTTCTTAATTTCCTACTTTCTCAACGACAGCATACCATGACTAGCCGGTACTTCTTTTTCTTGCTATTGCTTACTGCCCAGTATTATTCGTTTGGGCAAAACACTATCGGTTTGCCGGCCATTTTGAATTACAAAAAGCTGGTTTATGGCGGCGGTACACAAAACTGGAAGATAACCCAAGACGCCAAAGGCATCCTTTATTTTGCCAACAACGAGGGACTTTTAAGCTTCGATGGCACTTTTTGGAAGCTTTATCCCCTGCCCAATAAAACCATTGTACGGTCAACAGGAATCGATAAGGAAGGACGGATTTATGTAGGCGGGCAAGATGAAATCGGCTATTTCGCTCCCGACAAAAATGGCAATTTGTCATTTACCTCCTTAAAAGGACGCTTACCCCAAGCGCACCGCACATTCGAAGACATCTGGGATATTGTTTGTGTTGGCGATGATGTTTTCTTTCGTTCTTCCACGAAAATCTTCCACCTCCGGCAAAATCAGATGCGTGTCCATCCCAGTTCTACACAGTGGCTGTTTCTTGGCGGCAATAAGGCTTTCCTGCTGGCGCAAGACGCACAAAAAGGATTGTTGCGGTTTACCGCCGGAAGCTGGCAGCCGTTTTTACAGGAAAAGGCTTTGCCAACCGACTTCCAGGCCACTTCAGCCCTGGCGATTGGCGCTGATTCCCTCCTTCTGACTACGGGCAAACACGGTCTTTACCTTGTTACGTCCGGTGATATCCAGCCTTTCCTCTTGAAAGGTGCGGCCTTCAGCCAGACACAATATTTTTCCTCTCTCATCCGGGTCAACGAAAAAACATTTGCCCTGGGCACGTATACCAATGGCTGCTATATTGTTGATAAAGAAGGAACTGTCATTCAAAACTTTTCAAGGCAGACGGGTCTGCAGAACAACAATATCCGTAGCCTCTACTGCGATCAAAACCGAAACATCTGGCTGGGCCTGGATAACGGTATTGATTTTATCGCATACGACAATGCCGTTAAGCATATCAACCCGGCGTCTTTAACGAATGGTTCGGGTTATGCATCCGCTTTTTTAAACAACCATCTTTACCTGGGCTTGTCCGATGGCCTTTTTCAACTGCAGCTTCCCAGGTTAAAAGACATCAGTTATGCCGACAACGATTTTTCACCCGTGACCGGAGCCGAAGGACAGATCTGGGGTCTTTCCACGCTCAACAACAAACTGCTGGTAAATACGCATGATGGACTTTATCAACTAGAAGCGCAGCAAATCCGGCCTGTTATGAAAGGCACCGGCTTTTGGACGGTACAATCGCAGGCTGGTACTGCCGGGAACTTGTTGGCCGTTGCCGGAAAGTACACGGGTATTCAACTGCTGCAAGTAACAGACAACATTATTACAGCCCGGCAGGCCATTCCGGGTTTTAACGAGTCGGCCCGGTTTGTAACAGTCGACAACAACAATACCGTCTGGACCTCGCACCCCTACCGGGGCGTTTATAAAATTGAAGGCATAGAAAGTACCCTTCCAACCGTGCGGTTGTATACCCACCAAAACGGGCTCCCTTCATCGCTCAACAACCATGTGTACCGGGTCAAAAACAAGATCGTGATCGCTACCAGCAAAGGCATCTATATATACAATAGAGCGAAAGATGTGTTTGAACCGGCCCCGGAGTTTCAACAGCTTTTTGGCGAAAAAAGCATCCGCTACTTAAAGGAAGATACGCAGGGAAATATCTGGTTTATCCACGATAAAAACCTGGGTGTGGTTGATTTTGCCGCACTGAAACCGCAGCTCCTTTATTTTCCTGAACTGAAGGACAAAATGGTCAGCGGCTTTGAGCACATCAACCCCATCAACGAATGCAATATCCTGGTTGGCGCCGAAAACGGGTTTTACCACATCAACTACGAAAAATACAGGCAGCATGGCGGCAGCCTGAATGTTTACATAAGATCCGTTCAGGCTCTGGGGCAAACTGACAGTTTGTTGTATGGCGGTTATAGCCCGCAAGGGGATATGGCAACACCTCGAATCCCCTTTCATACCAACTCGTTTCAAATCCAGTACGCTGCGCCATTTTATGAGCAGCAGGCCAATATTTCGTACAGTTATTATTTGGAAGGTTTCGACAAGGGCTGGTCCGACTGGACAAAAAAAGCCGAAAAGGACTATACCAATCTGCCGGCGGGCAGCTACACGTTTCATGTAAAGGCCCGCAGTAACCTGGGCAACGAATCGGTAGCCGACAGCTACTCATTTGTTGTGCTACCACCCTGGTACCAAACCGGCTTTGCTTATTTTGTATACGGGGTGATGGCGGTAAGCCTTGCCTTTTTGCTGTACAAACGGCACCGGAAGCAGTTACTTCAACAACAGCTGAAGCACCAAAAAGAACAGCAACACCTGCAGTACCTGCACCAGTTGGAAATTGAAAAGTCGGAGAAGGAAATTGTAAAGCTGAAAAACGATAAGCTGGAATCCCAGATTGAATTTAAAAACTCCGAGCTGGCCTCCACCGCCATGCACCTGGTAAAAAAAGGCGAGCTGCTCACCCGGATTAAAGATGAATTGCAGCACCTGGATAAAGCCCAGGTCAACGAGGCGGAACTGCACAGCCTGAAAAAGATCATTCGCATTATATCGGAAGAAGAAAAAAACAACGAGGACTGGGAACAGTTTGCCCGGCATTTTAACCAGGTGCACGATAACTTTTTGATCCTGCTGAAGGAAAGGTATCCCAACCTGACGGCGCATGAATTAAAGCTTTGCGCTTACCTGCGCATGAACCTGAGCACCAAAGAAATCGCCCAGTTGGTGAACATTTCCGTAAGGGGTGTGGAAATCAGCCGGTACCGGCTCCGGAAAAAACTGGGCATTGCCACAGAAGTAAACCTGTACCAGTTTTTTTTAGGCTTGACTTCGCAGAAAGAAAAAGCGCCAGCAGCGCAGGATAGCAATGTGTAAGTGGTGAGTCCATAGCGATCCATTATCCAGGTAAGATTTATTTCCCATACAGTTCCAGCATCTTCTTTAAGTCTTCCAGCGTATTGATTTCATTGGGCTTTTTGTCTTTTCGCCAGCGGCTCATACGGGGGAAGCGCAGGGCCACGCCGCTTTTGTGCCGGCTGCTGGCGGCAATACCTTCAAAGGCAATTTCAAACACCAGTTCCGGCTTTACGGTTCGCACCGGGCCAAACTTCTCCAGCGAATTGCGTTTGACAAACGCATCCACTTGGGCAAATTCTTTATCAGTCAGGCCGGAATAAGCCTTCGTGAACGGAACTAGTTTCTCGCCATCACGAACGGCAAAGGTGTAATCAGTATATAAACCACTACGCCGCCCGGCACCTTTCTGCGCATAGATCATTACGGCGTCAATCACCAGCGGATCGATCTTCCATTTCCACCAGTCGCCCCGCCTGCGGCCGGTGCCGTAAATGGAGGATTTCTTTTTCAGCATAAATCCTTCCGCTCCCATATCGCGGCTCCTTTCACGGAGCTGGCCCAACTCCTCCCAGGTTTGAAACGGAACAACTTCAGACAATAAAAGTGACGGATGACGAATGTCTTTAATGATGGTTTCCAGTTGTGCCCTTCGCTCTTCAAGTGGCTTGCTGCGCCAGTCTTTACCCTCGAATTCCAACAGGTCGTAGGCAAAAAACGCAATAGGCGCTTCCTGCAATTGTTTTTTGGTAACGTTCTTCCGGCCAATACGGGTTTGCAACAGCGCAAAAGCCAGGGGTTTTCCTTCCACCGCCGGAATGATTTCTCCATCCAACACCAGTCCATCAGGCAGGAGATTCAGCAGTGCATTGTACTCAGGAAACTTTTCCGTCATCAGGCCTTCGCCACGACTCCAGACAAACATCTCCCCTCCCCGTTTGATGATCTGCCCACGGATGCCGTCCCATTTCCACTCGGCCTGCCAGTCCTGCGGATCACCAAGTGTTGAGAGTTCTTCTTCGATGGCATAGGCCAGGTAAAAAGGATAGGGTTTGGAAATATCAATGCCGGTGCCGTGATCACCCAGCAAGCTATCAAAGGTGATGGTAGAAGGATCCCATTGCCCGCTGATGCGGTGGGCGATCACTGATGATTCGAGATTTAGTACTTTGGCCAGGGCATTTACCATGATATTTTGCGAAACGCCAATGCGAAAGCCACCGGTAATGAGCTTGTTGAACACAAACTGTTCGGCCCTGTTCATCCCCTGCCAGCTTTCCAGAATAAATGCCCTTTTGACCTCCTCACTTTCTTTTTCGATGGCTTTCAAGCCTTCAATATAATAATGAAGCGTTTCCGGATGCTGCCGATCAGAAGAGGATTCGGGGAGCAAGAGGGCAATGGTTTCGGCCAGGTCGCCAACGGTGTGATAACTTTCTTCAAACAACCAGAAAGGCAGTCCGGCCACCCCTATGGCATAGGAAGCCAGTTGAGTAGTGTTCACAGCCCGCTTGGGCCTACGGCCACTAAAAAGGGCAATCACCCAGACCTTGTCTTTTTCATCCGCATCCGACGAAAAATAGTCCACCAACGCATCCAGCTTATCGTTGGTTTTGGTGCTGGTGCCCACTTTTGTTACCAGTTCTGCAAACTGCCGCATGGAAAGGTTTGTGGTTTGTTGTTAATGGTTTGTAGTTGTTTGCTTCCGCACTTACTTCTTTGCGAATTGCCTATTGTTCATTGCCTATTGGCGCCGTTTCTTCCTCATCATTCCCATATTCCGTTCGCACCTCTTTGGCATTGATGCCCTGCTCCCGCAGGTAGCGGCTGAAGGCTGCCTGGAAGCCGTGGGTAGCATAGACGCATTCGGCCCCGGTTTCTTTGCAGGCTTGCAACAGGCCTTCCCAGTCGGCATGATCACTTAAGATAAAGCCGGCATCGGCGTTGCGCCTCCTAACGGCACCGCGTACCTGCATCCAGCCGCTGCATACACCGACCTCGAAAGGTGCAAAGCGCCGTATCCAAGGCGAACCTTCCGCACTGGAAGGAGCAATCACCACAGCGCCTTTCAGGCTTTCTTTGGGAGTATCGGGTGTTACCCTTTCCACCGCCGGCAGGCTCCAGCCTGCATTCACCAGCGCCATGTGAAGATTATAAACCGCCCCGTGTACAAAAATCTTTTCAGCTACTTCCGAAAGCGGTTGCAAAAGGCGTTGCGCCTTGCCTAGGCTATAGGCAATCAATACAGAAGATTTACCGGCCACCTGGTTGCGCCGCACCCAGTCTTTAATATCGGTATAAATTTCCTGCTGCGGCTTCCATTTGTAGATAGGGAGGCCAAAAGTGCTTTCGGTAATAAAGTTGTGACAGCGCACCGGTTCAAACTGGCCGCTGATGCCGTCGTTCTCCATTTTATAATCGCCGGTAAACACCCATACTTCTCCCTTATGCTCCAGCCGCACCTGCGAAGAACCGATGATGTGCCCTGCCGGATGAAGAGAAAGTTTTACACCGTGAAAATCGATGCTCTCGCCCCATTCCAGTGTTTGATACGGATTGGGGCCTAACCGGGTTTCCAACAAGGGTTTGGAATGGGTATGACAGAGATAGGCCTTGCTTCCCCACCGGGCATGGTCGCTGTGGGCATGGGTGATAACGGCACGGTCAACCCCCCACCAGGGATCGATGTAAAAATCGCCGGGCGGACAGTAAAGGCCTTTGTCGGTAAATTCAATCAGGGGCATGCGGCAGTTTATGCCATTAACATGCCAGCGGACGTTCAGTTCACAAGTTTACATTTTCACGTGTTCACAAGTTGGAGTAAAAAAAAGCAACGGCTTCTTTTGTGAACCGTTGCCAATAACTTGTGAACTTGCAAACAAGTGAACCCGTGAACTTACATCAGCCGCTTGTTGCCGCCGGTAACCCGAACGAAGTAGAGGTTTTTGTTCTCAAAGAAATCAAGCACCATAGAGCGTTTGTCTTTGAATACCGGCTGAATGTCGAAGCGGGTAAACACAGGATTGCCCTTTGTGGTCAGGCTGGAAGCTATGTCGGCTTTTGCTTCCACCAGCATCTGGCCAAAACGAAGCACGGTTTCGTAGCCGCGGAAAAAATTATCCGTAGGACGGCTGCCGATCTCCTTTTCAAAATTGGCGGCCATGCGGCTTTCCAACGGCGTAAGGCGGCTATAAAAAAACGGGGTGGAATACACGATATCAAGGACCTTGAATTCGGGCCGGCTGAAATTAAAATTATCCCAGGTAGGCATGCCCACCAGCGTTACCGGGTAGCTTCCGTTCAGGGAGGATAAGTTCGACGCCAGTTGAAGACCAAAACTTTCTTCCATGCTGCCAGCAATGATTACATTCCGCTTGGTGCTGTCCATGTGGGCCGTAAGCGCCGACGTTGAAAAAGTCTCCCCAAGATTAACCGTTTTGATCTTCAGCGGCATAGAAGCCGTTGCTTTTCCGTATTCGGTAAAATGGGAGCGAATGGCCTCTTCCTGCTGACCGCTTCTGCTGAACAGGATAATGTTGTCAAGCGGATATGTTTTTTGCAGCATGCGGTAAAGACCTTCGATATGCCCTTGCAGGGTGGTGTTCAGCACCACGAAGTAGGGATTGTTGCTTACGCCGGCATCGTTGGGAAGCGTGGCCGATACAAAAGGAATTTTTTTGCTTTGTGCAAACGAAGCCAGTTGACGGGTTTCATACGGGTTTGACTGGGCAATCACCAAATCCACATCGCTCAACTCTGCGCTGCGGATCTTCTGGTCCACCGCAGTAGCTCTTGACTTGGTGTCGTACACAAAAACCTCCAGCGGCGCACCAATTCTCTGCAGGGAATCCAGCGCCAGTTGGACGCCCTGGTAAAATTCAACACCCGGATTTAAAAATTTGGGAAAGGCATTGCTAAAACGATAGGTTCCTGTCGGCGTAAACGCTGAGTCCAGGTAAAGCGGGGCAAAGATGGCGATCTTCTGCCGTTGGGCGGCCGCATCAAACGAAGCCATCGTCAGGCAAAAAGCAGAAAAAAGCAAATACAGTTTTTTCATCCGAATCATTTAGGTCCGATAATGGGGTCCGGCTATTCCCATTCGATAGTAGCCGGTGGCTTGCTGCTGATATCATACACCACGCGGTTGATGCCCCTTACCGAGTTGATGATTTCGTTGGAAACATTGGCCAGGAAATCATACGGCAAGTGCGCCCAGTCAGCAGTCATGCCATCCACACTGGTCACAGCCCGCAGGGCTACCGTAAACTCGTAGGTCCGCTCATCTCCCATCACACCCACGCTGCGTACCGGCAGTAAGATGGCGCCGGCCTGCCAAACCGTTGCATAGAGGTTGTGGGCCTTCAGGGCTTTAACATAAATGTCGTCGGCACGTTGCAAAAGGTCTACCTTTTCTTCTGTGACCTCACCCAGAATGCGGATAGCCAAACCGGGTCCGGGGAAAGGATGGCGCTGGATCAGTTCCTCGGGAATACCCAATTCCAGGCCAACTTTTCTTACTTCATCTTTAAAAAGAGAGCGAAGCGGTTCAATCAGGCCCAGATGCATTTTCTTCGGAAGACCACCTACGTTGTGGTGCGACTTGATGGTAACCGAAGGACCGTGCACCGATACGCTTTCAATCACATCAGGGTAGATGGTACCCTGTCCCAGCAGGGTAACGCCTTTTATTTTTTTGGCTTCTTCCTGGAAGATGTCGATAAAAAGTTTGCCGATGGCTTTGCGCTTTTTTTCCGGATCGGTTTTTCCTTTCAGTTTTTTATAAAAATCTTTTTTGGCATCGATGCCTTTTACGTTTAAGCCTAACTGTTGGTAAGTGGCCAGAACGGTTTCAAATTCATCTTTGCGCAACACGCCGTTGTCTACAAAAATGCAGTGCAGGTTATCGCCAATGGCGCAGCTGATCAGCGTTGCCGCAACGGTAGAATCCACGCCGCCACTGATGGCCATTACCACTTTTTCTTCACCAATCTGTTCTTTCAGCGAAGCAATGGTATCGGTAATAAAGTGGGCCGGCGTCCAGTCCTGGCTACAGCCACAGATGTTGACCAAAAAGTTTTTCAGGATTTTTTTACCCTCGATGGAATGATAGACCTCGGGATGAAACTGCAACCCATATAA
Source organism: Flavisolibacter longurius (assembly GCA_014163555.1). Classification (GTDB taxonomy): domain Bacteria; phylum Bacteroidota; class Bacteroidia; order Chitinophagales; family Chitinophagaceae; genus Flavisolibacter. Next base: position 62,211 of record JACJGO010000025.1, on the reverse strand, counting down.
CGGTTTATGCGAGGTATCCTCCTTGTGCCTGAACGCCGCCACCGGGATACTGTCAGTAGTCGCTAAAATTTCGAAGCCCTGGGGCATTTCCAGAATGGTATCGCCATGACTCATCCAAACCTGCGAGGCCGGGATCAGTCCTGCCAACAGCGTATCCTCCTGGCTGGGGTGCAAAATGGCACGGCCGTATTCGCGTTTACTGCTGCGCTCTACCTTGCCACCAAACTGCTTGGCAGTAAGCTGTGCGCCGTAACAAATGCCCAGTACGGGTGTTTGCTGACTATATTCAAACACGTTGACCTCCGGTGCCTCGGCATCGTTCACCGAAAATGGCGAGCCGGAAAGGATAACGCCTTTCACCGAAGGATCGTAGGTAAGCTTTTTGGAAAACGGAACGATCTCGCAGTACACATTAGCCTCGCGAACGGCACGGGCAATCAGTTGCGTGTACTGGGAGCCAAAATCGAGGATGATAATTTTTTCTGTCATGCGCTGCGAAGATAAGGAGAAGAAGCCTCCCCCTTCCCCCTCCGGTGGAGGGGCTTAGGTGTTACGGGTCTTTTGTTGTACCACAGTTTTTATTCGGCGAAACCAAACTCTTTTAACACAGACTGATCGCATTCAAAGCAGTAATACACACCTGGGTCCTCCCACCGGGAGGGGCAGGGTGGGCCGCCTCTCTGTAACCTTTTTCTTATCTTGGTGGTCTTATACCAAAACCATTTCATTCATGAAGCCATTTGTTTTTGTTTTACTGGCCGCTACGCTTTTTACTTCCTGCCGCTTTTTTGGTGGCGAAAGAGTTCGCGGCAATGGAAATATTGTGAACATTAGTCGCGACCTGGGCAGCTTCAACAGCATTGATGCCGGTGGCGCCGTGGAAGTAAGGGTACGCCAGGACGGTAACCATACTGTTCGTATAGAAACCGATGAAAACCTGTTGGAATACCTCGATGTCTTTAAAGACGGCAACACGCTGGTGATCCAGCCCAAAAAAGGCTACAACCTGCAGCCTTCCGATGATATGGTAGTGGTGCATGTGTCGGCACCCGAATTCCGTTCGATCGAAGTATCAGGAGCGTCCAAAGTGATTGGCGAAAACAAGATCAACGGCAACACACTGGAGCTTGGTGCCAGCGGTGCCAGCGAAATCGAAATGGACCTGGCCGTGTCGTCATTGCAGGTGGACCTTTCGGGCTCCAGCGGCCTGCAGCTAAGGGGAAGCACTGCGAAATTTGAAGCGGAAGCCAGCGGCGCCAGCACGCTGAAATGTCTCAATCTTGTTACCGACGAAACCTCGCTTGATATTTCCGGTTCTACCGATGCGGAGATCACGGCCAACAAGCAACTGAACATTGATGCATCCGGTGCCAGCAACGTGGCCTACCGGGGCAACCCAAGCATCAGCCAGAACAGCTCGGGTGCCAGCAGCGTGAAGAAACTGTAAGGTTATTGCTCAACGCAATTCATAGCCCCTGCACATGCTTCCAAAAAAATTATAAGCAAATTTGTATGACGCTGCGAGGCGTCATTTTTTTATGGAGCTAACGGAAAAGAACATTGCAATACTTGTCAATCCCTTTCACGCAAAAGCCCGATCACTTGCAATTGACATAGAGGCTATTCTGCAACAGAAAAAAATCAGGTATACCGTTTTTACCAACAACTGGCCAACGGATTGGATGGATATAATGGAAGCCTGGATCGTAGGTGGCGATGGTACCCTCAATTATTTTATCAATTGTTACCCGCAGAGTAAACTTCCTCTGGCTATTTTCAAAGGCGGTACCGGCAACGATTTTCACTGGCTGTTATACGGCAACCTGTCCACTAAAGAACAGGTAGACCGGGTGCTGAAAGCAGTGCCGCAGCCGGTGGATGCAGGGCTCTGCAACCGCAAACTTTTCATCAATGGTATTGGAATTGGGTTTGATGGAAAGGTGGTGGCGGATCTTTCAGGAAAAAAAAAGCGGGCTGGCAAAACATCCTATCTGCTCACGATCCTGAAGAATATTTTCCGGTACCGATCATTTCTCTGTGCCGTCAGCACCGCAGACTTCAACTGGGGCAAAAAATGTTTTATGATTTCCGTTGCCAATGGCAAACGGTATGGCGGCGGCTTCCAGGTCAGTCCGCAAAGCCTGGTAAACGATGGACAGCTAGACACGAATATTGTTGGCCGCATTCACCCTTTGCTCCGGCTTCGTTACCTGCCGCTGATCGAAAAAGGTGCCCATCTCAACCTTCCGTTCATCACTTATGTCAAATCCTCGATGGTAGTCGTGAAAGCCCTGCAGGAGGTACCCGCCCATGCGGATGGTGAAGCCTTTTCGGCAACCGAATTTGCCATTGAATGTTTACCAGGACGCTTCCTCTTCCTTTATTAATTGCACCTGTCGCCGTTTGGCAAAAACCCGGATCAGCAGGAAGCCGGCAATAAAGCCACCGATATGCGCAGCATAGGCTACACCGCCAGCCGACTCTTCGCCGCCCAGCATGCCCATCCCATTGATAACCTGAAACACGAACCAGATGCCCACTGCCAAAAATGCTGGAACGGACGTAATAAAAAAGAAGATCCACATGTGTACGGACCTAGTGGGAAACAACATCATATAGCCGCCCATTACACCGGAAACAGCACCCGATGCCCCTAAACTGGGTATGTAAATACTTTGCTCTGTAAACGCGGAGGTAAATACATGACTGAGGCCCGCCAATACACCACAAAGAAGATAAAAATAAAAATAGCGGCGGTGTCCCATGGCGTCTTCAATATTGTCGCCGAAGACCATCAGGAACAACATATTCCCTAAAAGATGCGCCCAGCCACCGTGCATAAACATAGAGGTGACCAGGGTTAGATAAACAGGAATGTTGGTAGGCTGCAGTCCGGGCATGGTCACCCGTTCGCCGGTAAGGGCATCCCGGAACACTTTGGAGTCGGAAACAATATCGTTGCCGGTAAGTATCTCCGCCGGCACCGTGGCATAGGCAAATGTGAAATTGAGATTGTTGCCCATGCCCTGTAAAAAAACAAATACCAGTAAATTGATACCTATAAAAAGATAATTGATGTATGGAGTTGTTCGCCTGTCCCTGTTATCATCGCCTATCGGAATGAACATAAATTGAATTTGGGGAGAGTGTTGCAAATGCTGTTCCGAGGGTTTACCGCAGAGAACGGGAGAAGCAGAGGGTTTCGCAGAGGTTATATGTTATAGACAACTCTTTTGAAGCCGTTTTTCAACAATGTCTCATTGAAGTTTATCAGGTAACCTAATTTCTTTTTATACAATTTTAAATAGGTGATGATTTGAGCCATATAGATGGGGTGCATCTCCAAAACAGCTTTGATTTCTACAATTATTTCATCTTCTACCAGAAGATCGATTTCGTAAGCCTTGCCAAGGTTGACACCCTTATAAGTTAGTGGCACTGGAACTTGCCTTCTCACCAATAAGTCTTTCTCTATCAACTCCTGCATCAGTGCCAATTCGTATGCAGATTCCAAAAGCCAGGGTCCCAACTCACGGTGAACTGTTATAGAAGCATCCAGAATGATTCCCCAAGTGAATTCAAGTTAGTAGTGGTCGCACTGAAAAATAAACAAGATTTCTCTGCGAAAGCCTCTGCTTCTCCCGTTCTCTGCGGTTCGCAGCCAAAATGTCCGGTTTTTGCGCCGGGCCTGGTATTTGTAAGCCTACCTTCCATTAAATTGCCAATAAACTAATACAGACGAACATGAGTTTTCCATCAGAATTTGAAAAATATGCCGTAAAGCACAAGGGGATTTCGAGTAACACGCTAGATAGTTATACTAAGCATCTTGTCACCGGCCTTACACCGAATATCATTGAAGAGCGTCCGATGAACGTGGCTGTCATGGACGTGTACAGTCGCCTGATGATGGACCGCATCATTTTCCTAGGGTATCCCATCAATGATGAAGTGGCCAACATCATCACCGCGCAATTGCTGTTCCTTGACAGCACCGACCGCACCCGCGACATCAATATGTACATCAACTCTCCCGGCGGCAGCGTATATGCCGGCCTGGGTATATACGATACCATGCAATACGTAACTCCCGATGTGGCCACCATCTGCATTGGCATGGCGGCTTCCATGGGATCGCTGTTGCTCTGTGCCGGTACCAAAGGCAAAAGGGCTGCCCTGAAGCACTCCCGAGTGATGCTGCATCAACCCAGCGGCGCCATCGGCGGACAGGCAACCGACATTGAAATCACCGTGCGGGAAGTGAAAAAGATAAAGCGGGAACTCTACGAGATCTACAGCAATCATTCCGATCAAACCGTAGAACGTGTGGAAGAAGATCTGACCCGTGACTACTGGATGACGGCTCCCGAGGCGAAAGAGTACGGGCTGGTAGACGAAGTGCTGCTGACCAATCCACGCAAAGAGAAAAAAGACCAGTAAGAGGTCGGAAAACAAGATCAAGCATTTTGTTTGTTGACGGAAATAGAATCTTAAACCTAAAAGAAGTTATACGATGAGTTTTTCAGAAATCTTGACGAACCGTTACCTGCATACCATGCAACCCGAGCCCGGTGTTCCTGGAGAACCTGATCCCGGTGAAGAAGAAAAAGAAGAGCGGGCCGAAGTGGACACCCGCATGCTCTATAAACGCCTTGAAAAATATTTTTTTGAAACCCGTGCCATTTATCTCTGGGGTGTGGTAGATGACAAATCAGCCAAGGATGTTGTTACCAAACTTCTCCTGCTGGAAGCCGATGCACCCGGCAAAGAGATCAAGTTTTACATCAGCAGCCCGGGTGGCTCCGTCACTAGCGGTATGGTCATCTACGACACCATGAAGCTGATCTCCTCCCCGGTTAGCACCATCTGTATGGGACTGGCGGCCTCGATGGGGAGCATCCTGCTGAGCGGCGGCGAAAAAGGCAAACGCTATATTTTCCCGCATGGCGAGGTGATGATTCACCAGCCTTCACTGGGTGGACACATTCAGGCGGTAAGTGCCGATATGGAGATTCATGCTGAGCAAATCCTGCGTACCAAGGAAATGGGGGCCCGCCTCCTGGCCGAGAACACCGGTCAGACCGTTGAGCGGGTTCGCAAAGATTTTGAACGCGATTTCTGGATGGATGCAGAGAGAAGCATTGAGTATGGAATTGTGGACAAGATCCTGACAAAGATGATCTGACCCGCGGCGCAAACCATTTGAAACGTCAAAATTCAGCCGGCCGAACAGTCAAACCTGTTCCTTTGCCCGGGCTGCGTTTTGACGTTTTGCTTTAATTATTCCCCTTTTCTCATAAGATTCCTATAAATCAACGCCGTCCTATTCTTTTCCCAGAATTGAATTTTCTATTTTTGTCGCTTTGAATGCAGCTTTTGGGCTGTTTTTGGATTCTAACATTTGATAACAACCAACATGGCGAAAAATATTTTACATTGTTCGTTCTGTGGCCGCAGCCGGGATGAAGTACGCATCCTGATTGCCGGGCAGGAAGGACATATTTGCGAGAACTGTGTGGATCATGCCCGGGAGATCATTGAACAGGAGCTCATGGTTCGGGATGAAAAGAACGCCGCCCCTTCTGCTTTTAAGCTAACCGTAAAAAAACCGGTCGAGGTTAAAAAATTCCTGGATGAATATATCATCGGCCAGGACGAGGCGAAAAAAGTAATGGCTGTTGCCGTTTACAATCACTACAAACGCCTCCAGTACAAGACAGACGTTCCCAAAGACGAGATTGAAATAGAAAAAAGCAATATCGTGATGGTGGGTGAAACCGGTACGGGCAAAACCCTGCTGGCCAAAACCATTGCCAAACTGCTGAATGTACCCTTTGCCATTGTTGATGCCACCGTATTCACCGAAGCGGGTTATGTGGGCGAAGACGTGGAAAGCATCCTGACCCGTTTGTTACAGGTTTGCAATTACGATGTAGCGGCTGCCGAACGCGGAATCGTTTATATCGACGAAATTGACAAGATTGCCCGCAAAAGCGACAACCCCTCTATTACCCGTGACGTTAGTGGTGAAGGGGTACAGCAAGGCATGCTGAAATTGCTGGAAGGTACCGATGTACTGGTGCCACCACAGGGAGGCCGCAAGCACCCCGAGCAAAAGCTTATCAAGATCAACACGCAGAATATTCTTTTCATCTGCGGTGGCGCCTTTGATGGTATCGACCGCATTATTGCCCGTCGGGTGCAAACCAACACCATTGGTTTCAACGTAGACAAGACACAGCAAGAAGCCATGAAAAAGAACCTGCTGCGTTATGTAAATGCACAGGACCTGAAAGCTTTTGGCCTGATCCCGGAATTACTCGGGCGTCTGCCGGTGGTAACGCACCTCGATCCGCTGGATGCATCAACCTTGCGGGCCATCCTGACAGAACCGAAGAATGCCCTCATCAAACAGTACATGCGCCTGTTTGAGCTGGAAGGCATTCAACTCCATATTGAAGACGATGTGCTTGACTTTATGGTGGAAAAAGCCGTCGAATACAAACTGGGTGCAAGGGGTTTGCGCAGCATTTGCGAAAGCATTCTTACAGACGCCATGTTTGAATTGCCATCTTCCAAAGAAAAATACTTCACACTTGATCTCGAATACGCCCAGCGCAAATTCGACAAGAGTAAGATGAGTTTACTGAAAGTAGCCTAAGGCAAATGTGATAATTAGCGAATTCGTTAATGAGATAATGGCCAGCACACAAAGCCGGCCATTTCCTTATCAACAACGATAACCAATTATCACATTCTCATATTATCTCATTATCAAATTAATCCCCATGTTTGGACTGAACAAAGACAATGTACAAGGACAGGTAAGTGAACTGACTGAGCGGCTGAAAGCAGACGCCAACCTGAGCGACGAACAGGCGCAACAGGTATTGGAAAGCATCAAACGTTTTGTGCTGGAAAAATATCCCATGCTGTCTGGCGCCGTAAACAGTATGTTTGGCGGCAAATAGCCATCGTTGGTAAACCCATTTCGTTTTTTTGAACGCTGCACTGTTTTCGTCTTTCTTTTTTTGCTTTGCGCCTGCAACAAAAAAGAAGCGGTAACCGTGCAGCGTTCTTTTTATTACTGGAAGACGGCTTTTCATCTCTCACCAAAAGAAAAAGAAACACTCCGTCAATTATCTATCCGGCAGCTTAATGTAAAATTTTTTGATGTTGAATGGAATGGGGAAAAGAGTGCGCCACAACCGGTTGCCAAAAGCATTTTTAAACAGGCTCCACCCGATAGCATCGTTATCACACCCGTTGTTTTTCTTACACAGGAACCGCTGCAAAAAGCCTCGCCGCAACAACTGGAATCACTGGCTGTCAATATTGGCAATCTGCTTTCTTCCATCGCCACCAACAACAAACTTTCTGTTGCCAACGAAGTGCAAATTGATTGCGACTGGACAGCCAAAACAAAAGAGGCGTACTTCTTCCTGTTAGATGCGTTGAAAAAGCAGGCCTTCTTTCAGGACAAAACACTCTCGGTTACCATCCGCCTGCACCAGGTAAAGTTCCGTAGCCAAAACGGCATACCACCGGCCGACCGTGGCTTGCTGATGTGTTACAACATGGGCAATCTGCGACACCCGCAAACAAAAAATTCCATCATTGAAGAAGCGGAACTAAAAAAGTACATCCGCGATCTTGACAGCTATTCTCTTCCGCTGGATATTGCCCTGCCCATTTTTGATTGGTATGTGCTTTTTGAAGGCGATCGATATAAAGGCCTGGTCAGGGATTTTTCGCCGCCGGCAGCACTGGCAAAACAAGAGCGTATCCTGTTTACACAGGATACCACGATCAACGGTTATGCTTTCAAAAAAGGACAATGGTTGCGCCATGAAAAGAGCGAGGCGTCCGTTGTGAAAAAATGTGCTGAGCAGCTTACCGATAAACTGAAACCGGAAAAACGTTCGGTAATTTTATACCACCTTGATCGCAACACCATCACCAATTACACACTGCATGAACTGGAAGACCTTTATCATAGCCTGCACTAGTGCCGCCGCCACGCTGTTTCCCGGCAATGGCATTACCTGCGGCCCCACGGAAGACCCGCACGATTATTTTACGTCGTTCTTCAGCAACAGTGCCGGCGCTGGTCCCGAATACGAGCCGTTTTATTACACCTCGCTGCTCAAGTTTTATGATGAGGACAATTGGTGGAGTGAACCGGATGATTCGCTGGCAGGCGTTGATCCGGCGATTGCAAATGAGTGGAAGGTGTATGGCAAGTCTTCTTCCCTGGACGATGCCATTCAACTGGTTTATTTTTCCAAAGAAGAAGACCTAAAGGCAATGGCCGAAAGCATCCGCACCGGCAAAGCCCTGCCGCAACGCTGGCAGCGGAACACTGTGGCGCAGCATTTTACCAATACCAAAAAAAGCGATGCCGTCCGGTACCTGCAATTTGTAAAAAGGACAGCAGCGATCAGCAATCCTGCCGAATGGGAAGCAACACCAAAAGACAGTTTACAGATCAACCGTTTTATTGCCGAAGCAAATGAAGCCTATGCAAAAGCTGAGGATCCGTTCCTGAAAGACAAATGGGCTTTTCAGCGTTGCAAGTTGGCGTTTTACAATAATCGCCATGCAGACTGTATTCTCTGGTACGACGAGTACTTTTCCGGCAACTCATCTTCCACCGTTATCAACCTTGCTCTTTCGTATAAAGCCGGCAGCTTGTTTCGAACAGGTAACTTAAAAGAAGCCGCTTATGCCTATAGCAAAGCATTCACGCTTTCTGACCGGAATAAAAAAATGGCTTACACCGGCTTTTTATGGGCCAGCGATTTTTGTAACCAGGACCTGGTTGGCTCCTATACTGCGCAGTGCAAAACCACTGAGGAGAAAGCCACCATGATGGCAATGTTTGGCATGCACGGCACCGATTACCAGCTGCCTATTTTGGAAGCGGTGTATTCACTCCAGCCTTCATCACCTTTGCTCTCTTTGCTTGCCACCCGGGAAATTCATAAGCTGGAAGAACAGTACTTCACACCACAGTTATCAGCGGAAAAAGGCGGCAAGCAACTTTATGTTTCCTATACCTTTCGTGACGACAGTACGGCCACGCAAAGCCGTGCAGCGGGATTGGCACAGGTGAAAAAAACAGCCCTGTTTTTTGAAAAACTGGCGCAGGATAAAGCCGTAAAACAACAAGGCTTATATGCGGCCGGTGCCGCCTACCTGCGTTTTATGGCAAAGGATTATACCGGTGCCAGGGCCATTCTTGCCAACGCAGCCGCCGGCAATGAAAAAATAAAAACACAGTTGCAATTGGTTACCCTGCTGGTAGCTGCCAACGAAGACAAAATCATCACGAAAGAGCGGGAAGCGCAATTGCTTCCCTCCTTTCAATGGCTGGTGCAAAAAGCCAGGGAAGACCGGGAATACGAGATCTTCTGCCGCAACTTTTTTTCGCAGGTGCTGGCGCAGCGGTACGAACAACAGGGCGACACGGCAAGAGCCGCATTGGCCTATGGACTGTCTGACCTAATCTTCCTGGTAAAGAGAAGAAGCAATGATTACAACTATTCTTCTCCTACCGCCATTTGGTATGCAAGGGATGAAATGAGCACGGAAAGCCTGTTGCAGTTGTATACCCTGATGACAGCTCCCAAAACGGCAACAGAAAAATTCCTGGTGCGGCTTGCTTCCATTCGGCAGGATGACGTGATCGATGTGATCGGTACCTCGCACCTGCGTGATCGTGATTATACAAAGGCCATTGAATGGCTAAGCAAGGCCGGCAAAGCACAACCCCTGACAGAAGAACGTTACAATTATAAAACCGACAAAACTTACACCATTAATATGGATCCGTTTTTCGATTACCTGAACGACTGGCAGCGGTTCAATAAATCGGTACCGGTGCTATACACAAAGCTGACGCTGGCCAAAAAACTGCTGGAGCTGCAAAATAAGATCAAAGCCGTAACAAAAGGAACTGACCCATCCCGGCTTTATTACCAGTATGCATCGGCGTTATACAACATGAGTTATTATGGCAATAGTTGGCAGGCGGTGGCTTTTTATCGCAGCGGTGGCGACTGGAATAATGGTAACTACCCACTGCCCTGGCAGAAAGAGTACTACGGTGTTCATACGGCAAAAGCCTGGTACCAGAAAGCCTATGAAGCCGCCTCTAACAAAGAGTTCAAAGCTGCTTGCTTGTTTATGGTCGCCAAATGTGCGCAACGGCAGGTGGTGTTTCCATCCTATGGCGACTATCCCACATATGAAGCCTATGAAAAAGCAGAAACGGAAGCGCAGCAGCGTTTTCAAAACAATCCGCTGTTTGCGGCGTTTAAAAAAAGCTTCGGCAACACCAAATTCTACCAGTATACGTATAACCGTTGCAGTTACCTGCGGGATTTTGTAAAGAAAGAACAGGCGTCCGGCCGGGGCCGGTAAAGAGGACAGAAGAAGAAAAAGCGGGTTTCTTTTGTACCTTAGAACAAACGAAATTTTATGGTACAGGAACTGGTAAATCAAATTGTTGAAAAAACAGGCATACCGGCCGACAAGGCGCAACAGGTACTGGGTGTAGTGGCCAATTTTGTAAAACAAAAATACCCAATGGTGGGCGGCCAGATTGATAGTGTGTTGGGCACTACCGGAAACCAGCAGGGCAATGATGCTGGCGGCGCCAATAATTTTATGGGAGATATTGGTGGTAAACTGGGCTTTTAACGAAAAAGAAAATCCCGCTAAAGAGCGGGATTTTTCTTTACAAAAACTTACTGGTTGAAGCTCACAACAACCAATTCCTGCTCTGTGTGAAACGAAACCCGCATGGCTGGTTCTACAAGCCTGCAGACATTTTCATCGCACCGGGTGCACAAGTTGTGCATTTCATACCTACATAGAACAAGAGAATACGGTTGGCTTCTTATGGGTTGTGGTGATAAAACAAAGATGAAGATGTTCCGGAAAAAAATGGACTTCCATTTTCATCAGGCGTAAAAACCAATTCATGAACCGGTGGTTTTTATGCATGAACAGTAAACTGGGCCCAATAAAAAAGACAATCCTCCGCTACAGATCTACATAAACAATTTGGTGTTTTGGTCCGCTAAAACCATCGGTTGCAAAAACCTTGGTCAGCAAAAAACCAATTCCGAAGGCCCCGGCAGCCGTACCCAGTTTACGCAGATTTTTGCTGTCGGTGACGGATCCATCATAAGCCAACCCGTTGATGACATTGAGTACAATGTAACCGCCTCCGCCAATCATGAGCAGGGGTCCGCCCAGGCGTTTGAAAAACCCTCTGCGCGGATTGAGAAAAATACGCTGAATTTCCTGGTGGCGGATGCCTACATGCGTGGTGCTAATCGTATCTCTTACATACGTGCCAAACTGGGTGGGATAATACCGTATATCGTACACCGTTACATAAATGCTGTCGTTACGAATAGCTTTGACAGGGCCTTGCAGGTAGGCGCCGTTGGTTTGCTGCAATAGAATGTCGGAACCGGCATAAAAATTTTTAAGTGCCCGCCCGTTTTGTTTCCGAACGCTGATGTAATCAAGGCTTTGGGCGGGAAGCTCCTGCAAAAAGAACAGCAGGCATGAAAGCAACAAGGGTTTCATGAAGGAAAACTACGGCATCCCTTAAAAGCGAAAGGTTAAAGTGGAAACAAAACCTCACCTGAAGTATTTTTCTCATTTGACAACAATGTTTCTTACTTTACTACGCAATCCTTTCCATATTCCATGAAGCCGGCCGCGCCTTTTTAGAAACGTCATTTCACCACTCCATGAATCCTGCTTTCTTACTGTTGCTATAGCCACTGAAAAGCCCCACTATTTTTAAACGGTTTTTAAACAAAAGGAGCATGAAATGAAAAAGATCCTCTTTTCACTTTCGCTAATCGCCTCTTGCAGCCTTGCCTTTGTTGCCTGTAAAAAAGACGCAGCCCCTGACGCCAGTCAGGCAACAGAAAACGAACTATCGACTGCCAAAAAGAAACCGGTTCAGGCCTCCGTTACGGTTCTGTACAAAGGCTTGAACAATCCCCGCGGGCTGAAATTTGGCCCCGATGGTTACCTGTATGTTGCCGAAGCCGGCACCGGCGGGAACATGTCCACAGCAGGCATCTGCCCGGATATACAGGTTGGCCTGCCGCTGGGTCCCTTTACGGGAAGCCCTACCGGTGGCGGTGTATCCAAAATCAGTATGGGTGGTCAGCGCACAGTAGTCACAAACCAACTGGCATCCAGCCAGGACGCCGGGCCAAATCCAAGTATCATGGGACCTTCCGACGTTGCCTTTATGGGCAATACACTTTATGTGCTGATGGCCGGTGCAGGCTGTTCGCATGGGGTAACGAGTATGCCTAACGGTATTTTTCGCATAAACCCGGACGGGACACCTACGCTGATTGCCGATTTGGGCGCCTGGTTACTGGCCAACCCGGCCGAAAACCCGGCCGATGATTTTGAGCCGGAAGGCGTTTGGTACAGCATGGTCACCAAAGGCAAATCGTTTTATGCCGTTGAGCCCAACCAGGGTGTATTGGTAGAAGTAGGCCTGGATGGACAAATTTCAGAAGTAGCCGACATATCGGCCACAGAGGGGCATATTGTACCCACAGCGCTGGCTTATAAAGGGAATTTTTATTTTGGCAACCTGGGTACCTTTCCCATTCAGCCGCAATCAGCCATTTACAAAGTGAACCCTGCGGGTAAGATACAAACCATCGCCACAGGCTTTTCTGCCATTCTCGGTCTTGTGATCGACCAGCAGTCACGCATGTACGTACTCGAGATGACCAGCGGTGCGCCTTTCCCTACACCCGGCACGGGTCGCATTGTGAAAGTAGAACCCAATGGCAGTAAAGAAGTGATTGTTTCCGGGCTTAACCTGCCTACGGGCATGACGATGGGTCCTGATGGCAATCTTTATGTTTCCAACTGGGGCTTTGGTATGCCTCCCGGTGGTGGCGAAATTGTAAAAGTGACACTGAGTAAATAAAGCTACTCCTGGTGAATTTATAAAAAGAAAATCCCGCTGAGTGGCGGGATTTCTTGTTGGTTCAGGAACATAGGTTGGTTTTACCGTCCATAGTTATTTGAAGTAGCTGACAGGTTTGTGCTACCTGCCAGCCTTATGTAATCTTAGCTGCAACCCATGCTGTTACCGCAGTTCAAACACTTGTAACAAGTTCCACTTCTAACGGTAATGTGTCCGCAGGTATTACAGGCCGGCGCATCGCTTTGCATGCTGCGGGCTGCCACATTCACGGCATCCAGCGCATTGCTGCTTTTGGGTGTTGCGGCTGCCTGTGCTTTCACACTTTGTGGTGTGCTGGCCACAACGCGTACGCTTGACAACTCAGGCTGTTTTACCGGCTCGTCCCAATCCTCTTCACCGGTGTTGCTTACTTCCGGCTTGTCCAGCACATGCACCAAGTCTGTGCGGTTCAGGTATTCGTAACCCAACAGGCGGAAGATAAAGTCAATAATAGAGGTGGATGATTTAATGTTCGGATGCTCTACGAAACCTGCGGGGTCGAACTTGGTGAATACAAATTTCTCCACGTATTCATCCAGCGGCACACCGTATTGCAGGCCGACAGAAACCGCAATGGCAAAACAGTTCAGCATACTACGCATGGTAGCGCCTTCTTTTGCCATGTCAATGAAGATCTCACCCAGTGTACCATCACCGTATTCGCCGGTGCGAACAAAGATGGCCTGCCCGTTGATCTTGGCTTTTTGGGTAAAGCCACGGCGTTTGGCCGGCAATGACCGACGCTCTACGATGGTAGCCAACTGGCGTTTCAGTTGCGTATCGGGTGAAGCCTGTACACGTTTTTGCACTTCTTCCAGCAGTTCCTGGATGGTCAGTTTGCCCAGATCAACAATGGCGGAGTCAGATGATGGATGACCGATGGCGGATGACAGTGCTTTCTCTTTGTTTTCCTCTGTCATCTGTGTACTGTCATCTGCTTTGTCTTCTTTTTTCTTCTTATCGCTCTTGTTACTCAGCGGCTGCGACAACTTAGAACCATCACGGTACAGGGCACACGCTTTCAGGCCTAACTGCCAGCTCAGTAAATACGAATCGGCAATTTCTTCCACTTCTGCTTCGTGTGGCAGGTTGATGGTTTTTGATATGGCACCGGAAATGAAAGGCTGTGCGGCTCCCATCATGCGAATGTGGCCATGGGCATGAATGTAACGCTCCCCTTTTTTACCACATTTGTTGGCGCAGTCAAACACCGGGTAGTGCTCGGCTTTCAGGAAAGGCGCTCCTTCGGTCGTCATCGTTCCGCAGACATAGTCGTTGGCAGCTTCAATCTGCTCGTCGGTAAAGCCCAGTGCTTCCAGCAGGCTCCACTCAAAGTTGTAGTATTGTTCGGGGGTGAAGCCAAGGCGCTGCAGGCATTCTTCACCCAAGGTATACACGTTAAATACAAAGCCGATCTCAAAGGCACTGCCCACCGCTTTATCCAGCTTGGCAATTTCAGAGGCGATGAAACCTTTTTCGCTCAGCGTTTGGTGGTTGATGTGCGGTGCACCGGCAAAGGTTCCTGCACCTACCGCATATTTAATGATTGCGTCGGTTTGCTTTTCATCATACCCCAGGTTCTTCAGGGCCACAGGCACCGATTGGTTGATGATCTTGAAATAACCGCCACCAGACAATTTTTTAAATTTCACCAGGGCAAAATCAGGTTCTACACCGGTGGTATCGCAATCCATCACCAAACCAATGGTGCCGGTTGGGGCAATTACAGTTGCCTGCGCATTCCTGTAGCCAAACTTCTCTCCCAGTTCCACTGCATCATCCCAGGCCTTGCAGGCGGCTTTCAGCAGGTAGTCGGGGCAATATTGTGCTTTCAGGCCTTGTGGCTTTACACTCAGGCCTTCATAACTGTCGGCATCATACGCAGCCAGACGGTGGTTGCGCATTACCCGCAGCATGTGGGCCTTGTTTTCTTCGTAACGGGGGAAGGCGCCCAGCACTTCGGCCATTTCTGCAGACGTCTTGTAAGCAATACCCGTCATAATCGCCGTAATAGAACCAGCAAGGGCTCTTGCCTTTTCGCTGTCGTACGGAATACCGCTTACCATCAGCACCGTTCCCAGGTTGGCATAACCCAAACCCAGCGTACGGTACTCGTAGCTCAGTTGTGCCACTTCTTTCGATGGGAACTGCGCCATCAGTACAGAAATTTCCAGTACGGTTGTCCACAGGCGGCACACGTACTCAAAGCCTTCTACATCCAGTGTATTGTTCTCGAAGTTGAAGAACTTGATCAGGTTAGCAGAAGCGAGGTTACAAGCCGTATTGTCGAGGAACATGTACTCCGAGCAAGGGTTGGAAGCACGGATCTCACCACCTTCGGGGCAGGTATGCCACTCGTTAATGGTGGTATTGTACTGCGTTCCCGGGTCGGCACAGCGCCAGGCGGCGTAAGAGATCTGGTTCCACAGTTCTTTGGCCGGAACTTTTTTCATCACACGACCATCGGTACGGGCTTTCAGTTCCCAGTCTTCGCCTTTCTCCAGCTTTTCAAAAAACTCATTGGGAATCCGAACGGAGTTGTTGGAGTTTTGTCCACTTACGGTGCGATAGGCTTCGCCTTCGTAGTCGGAAGCATAACCCGCTTCAATCAGGGCGGCTACTTTCTTTTCTTCTTCTACTTTCCAGTTAACAAACTGCTCAATTTCGGGGTGATCGATATCGAGGCAAACCATTTTGGCGGCACGACGTGTTGTACCACCACTTTTGATAGCACCGGCTGCACGGTCGCCGATCTTCAGGAAAGACATGAGGCCCGAAGAGGTACCACCGCCGCTCAGTTTTTCGCCTTCGCCCCGGATGTTGCTATAGTTGGTTCCTACACCGGAACCGTATTTAAAGATGCGGGCTTCCCGAACCCAAAGGTCCATGATGCCGCCGTCGCCTACCAGGTCGTCTTCCACACTCAGGATAAAGCAGGCGTGGGGTTGCGGACGCTCGTAAGCATTGGTTGACTTTTTCAGTTGGCCGTCAGCCTGGTCTACATAATAATGACCCTGGGGCTTGCCGGTAATGCCATAGCTTTCGTGAAGACCCGTGTTAAACCACTGCGGGCTGTTGGGCACACACATTTGGTTCAGGATAGAATAAACCAGTTCATCGTAAAAAACCTGGGCATCTTGTTCGGTGGCGAAGTAGCCATACTTTTCGCCCCACACCCGCCAGCAGTTGGCCATGCGGTGTGCCACTTGTTTTACAGAAGTTTCGCGGCCCAGCGAACCATCGGGTTGGGGTACGCCGGCTTTGCGGAAATATTTTTGGGCAAGGATGTCCGTGGCAATCTGGCTCCACTGCTTGGGAACTTCCACGTTGTTCATCTCAAATACCACTTCGCCGCTAGGGTTTCGGATCACGGATGTACGGTAATCGTACTGAAACAGATCAAACACGCTGACTTCGTCACGTGTGTACTTCCGGGTGAACCGGAGTCCTTTTGTTGTGGTTTTTTTTGCACTTGCCATGTCCTGAATAATTTATATTGATTGAAGTAGGTTTTCGTCCTCAAAAAAAGTTTCGGGGGAAGACGAAAGTAGATTTACCAGTCGAAAAAAAGGGGCCAGAGATATGCACATAGGTGGATAAATCATGTGCGGAAAAATGAGATGCAGGCAGGATGGGGATTGGAACCAGGAATCCGCTTAAAAAACAAATATGTTAGCCGGAAACCCAAGTTTTATTCACATTAAAGGAAAACATCCTGTGCATAACTAATGAAATGAATCAGTTACTATAAGAAATAAAAAATTGGGGCAACAAAAATTGGCACCACAGATTTCAACACAATGGGACAAATTTTGATCATGCGGAAAAAATTTGTCTCTTTAATAATCCCCAATACCAAAACTATCTTTACGCATGCTTGTAAAAACCTTTGGCAGCGCGGTTTACGGCGTAGAAGCCATCACCATTACCGTGGAAGTAAACTGGATGGGCTCCAACACCGGCTCTCTTATTGTGGGCCTGGCCGACAATGCCGTCAAAGAAAGCATGCAGCGCATTGAAAGCACATTTAAATGCATTGGCAAGGAAATGGCCCGCACCCGGGTGCTGGTAAACCTGGCGCCGGCCGACATTAAAAAAAGCGGGACCGCTTTTGACCTGCCCATTGCCGTGGGCATCCTGTCGGCCATCAAGCAAATGAAAAATGGCGAGGCCATCGACCGTTATATTATTATGGGTGAACTAAGCCTCGATGGCGAAGTACGGCCCATCAAAGGAGCACTGCCCATTGCCATCCAGGCAAGAAAAGAGGGCTTTAAAGGATTGATCGTTCCCATTGCCAATGCAAGAGAGGCCGGTATGGTAAACAACCTGGCGGTGTACGGTGTCAAGCACATTCGCGAGGTGATCGAGTTTTTTGAAAGCGGGGAACAAAGCCTGCAGCCGGTAACAGTCAACACGAGGGAAGAGTTTTTTGACTCGCAGTACGATTTTGAGATTGATTTTGCCGATGTAAAAGGACAGGAAAACATCAAACGGGCCCTGGAGATTGCTGCGGCGGGCGGGCATAATGCCATTTTGATCGGTCCGCCCGGCGCCGGCAAAACCATGCTGGCCAAGCGCCTGCCCACCATTCTTCCCCCACTCTCGCTGCACGAAGCGTTGGAGACCACCAAGATTCATTCGGTGGCAGGCAAGTTACTGGAGAACACAACCCTGATTGCAAAGCGGCCGTTTCGCAGTCCGCACCATACCATAAGTGATGCGGGACTTGTCGGCGGCGGCGGTGTGCCACAACCCGGCGAAATTTCGCTGGCGCACAACGGCGTTCTTTTCCTGGATGAGCTTCCCGAATTTAAACGCACGGTGCTGGAAGTGATGCGGCAGCCAATGGAAGAGCGGCGCATTACCATCTCACGGGCAAAGGTAGCCGTAGATTTTCCCGCTTCGTTTATGCTCATCGCTTCCATGAACCCCTGCCCCTGCGGATACTACAATCACCCGGAAAAGCAGTGTACCTGTCCACCCGGCGCTGTACAGAAATACCTGAATAAAATTTCCGGTCCCCTGCTCGACCGCATTGACCTGCATGTGGAAGTAACGCCGGTTCCGTTCAGCGAACTGTCCACCCTGAAGCCGCAGGAAACATCAGCAGCCATTCGCGAAAAAGTGATCAAGGCAAGAGAAATTCAGCAGGAGCGGTACAAAGAACAAAACGGCATTTATTGCAATGCGCAAATGAGCAGCAAAATGTTGAAGGAGATCTGTGTTATTTCCACACCCGGACAGAACTTATTAAAGACGGCTATGGAACGGTTGAACCTTTCCGCCAGGGCCTACGACCGCATTTTAAAAGTATCCCGTACAATTGCGGATCTGGCCGAAAGCAGTGAGATTAAGATTGAACACCTGGCCGAAGCGATCCAGTACCGGAGTTTGGATAGAGAAGGCTGGGCGGGGTAAAATTTACAGCAACTCTTTTCTATGCAACAAAGCGTTATGAACATCTTTCTCCTGAATCAATAACTTCGTTCCAGCATAGCAGCATGAGACAATTCAAATATTTAGACCAGTACCTGCCTTTTTTTGAAGCCTATAAACTGCGCCGGAAGATCAAAAAAGGAGATTACAGCAACTGGCGCACACCGATCCTGCGGGAGCCGTTCAGTCTTCGTAAAGACAATCTTTTTGATTTTTTCACTTATGAAGAAGTCATTTTGCGAAAGTCCTATGATATTTCATTTCCATTTACACCAAAGACGATTATTGACGGCGGCGGTAACATTGGATTAACCGCGGCGTTTTGGGCCACACAATATCCCGAAGCGACCATTGTGACCCTGGAGCCTGATAGCGGAAACTTTGAAATGCTTCGGCGCAATACGGGTGCCTACCCCAACATTCAACCGATCCAGGCGGGCATATGGCCAAAAACAGGGCACCTGCTGGTAAAGGATATTGGCCATGGCGACAATGGGTTAGTGGTTGAAGAAACGTCTCCCGATACGCCGGGTGCTGTACCGGCATTGAGTATTGGTGATATCCTGGCGAAGATGGGCTGGCCAACCGTTGACCTGCTGAAGCTGGATGTGGAAGGCTCGGAAAAAGAAATCTTTTCCCACGACTATGAGCAATGGCTCCCCAAGGTCAGGGTACTGATTGTAGAAATGCACGACCGCATGAAAAAAGGCTCTTCCAAAGCCGTTTTCAAAACCATCAACCAGTTTGATTTTTCGTTTGAAGTGGCTGGTGAAAACGTGGTGTTTACCAATGAACAGTGGCCGGCCGAATAGAACGATTGACTTGCCGTTATCGGTTTAATTGTTCCAGCAGGTACGCTTCCGGAACGGGCGGAAATTTTTCTTTGAAGATTTGAAAGGAAGCCCTACCCATGTCTTCCCAACGATCGCGGGCCTGCCAGGCCTTTTCCAGAATCGCATCGATCTGTTCGATGGATGCATTTTCGCTGATCCAACCATTCACACCCTCTTCCACCCACAACGGCATATCGCCTACATTGCTTACGGCCAAGGGTCTGCTCATGGCCAACGCTTCCATAACGGCTAGCGGCATCGCATCGATATGCGTCATCTGTAAAAGAAGATGTGCGTCCTGCAGAACGCCTTTTACATCTTTCGTATGGCCTTCTACAGAAATTTTTCCGTCCATGCCTGCAGTGGCGATCTGGTTCTTCAACCGATGCTCCGCTTCACCACCGCCGTAGAATTTTAATTGCCAGTTTCGTTCTTTCCATTTGGGTGCAGAAAGGGCTGTGATGAGGTTGTCCTGCGCTTTGCGCCTTGTGTCCAAGGTAGCCAGCATTACAAAAACATAGTTGCCGTTTTGCAGCCGCGGATATGACGTAAGTCCATTCGGGGCTTTAAAGGAGATCGGATTAATTAACGTATCGGTGTTCGGAACTTCGATGCCAGTTTCCCTTTCGAGGAAGGGTTTAATGCGTGCCGATGCCAAAAGAGTATGCTCTGCCCGCAACAACCACTGTCGAAGATTTTCTTTTCGTTTTTCCCATACATGATCATTATCGTCGTACACATGAAACAGCAGGGTGTATTTGTTCAGGCGAGTGTAAAAACGCTTCCAGTGATATTCCAGAATCTCCAGGTGACCAAGGTTGATCACAACCTTGTCGTATTTGGAAAAGGGCAGATTATACGCATACCATTTTACCCATCGCTTTGTCAGTTTATAATACTGGTATTCGAAAAAATTTCCCTTGTCCTTACCATGGTTTGGGAATATGTACAATTGGCAACCTGCTTCACGGAGTTGCTGTATGCGCTCCCGTTTTTGCGGCCATTCGTAAAAGGCGCAGCCTACGGTATAGCCGTTCCGGGCCGCATACAGCGCCGTTTGAAACCAAAGCTCCTCGCTGCCGCCCCAGGCACCGCCATTCATCAGGGAAATAAATAAAACAGACTTCATCTGTTTGTTGCTATTTTAAAAAAGGCCTGAAAAGTAAAGTTATTCTGGCTTTCAACCGAAAATCAAAATAAAATTTTTGATACCGCTCTTTTGAGTGAAGTTTTATTCACGATGATTCAATACGTGAGCTGCACCCATTTCATTCACAGAAATACAAACAGACTATATCGTTGCTAAGATTTTCATTTATGAAACTGAAGGAAAATAAACAGAATTTCTTCTTCTGTTTCCGTGTGACGGAAAAAGAAGAATTTTCTATTTAAAGCCAAGGCAACTGTTTTGCGAATTGTTGAAAACAACATTTTGTCAGCAACAAACTTTACTTAAGAAAGACCTAACTGTTTCAGGAAATGGGCTTCCGGAACGGGCGGAAATTTTTCTTTGAAGAGTTGAAAGGAAGCCCTGCCCATGTCTTCCCAACGATCCCGGGCCTGCCAGGCCTTTTCCAGAATTGCATCGATCTGCTCAATGGCAGCATTTTCACTGATCCAGCCGTTTATGCCTTCCTCTACCCACAACGGCATATCGCCTACATTGCTTACGGCCAAGGGTCTGCTCATGGCCAACGCTTCCATAACGGCTAGCGGCATGGCGTCAATGTGAGTGACCTGCAAGAGCAAATGAGTATCTGACAGCGCAGCCCGTACATCGGAGGTGTGTCCCATTACAATAATTTTTTCGCCCATGTCAGCTTCGGCAACTTGTGCCTGCAACTTTTGCTTATCAAGACCGCCGCCATACAGATGCAACTGCCAGTTTCGTTCTTTCCATTTGGGTGTGGACAGTGCCGAGATGAGATTGTCCTGCGCTTTGCGCCGGGTGTCCAAGGTAGCCAGCATCACAAAAACATAGTTGCCGTTTTGCAGCGGCGGATATGGCGTAAGTTCATTCGGGGCTTTAAAGGAGATCGGATTAATTAACGTATCGGTGTTCGGAACTTCGATGGCCAGTTCTCTTTCCAAAAATTGTTTGGTACGCATCGAAGCAAAGAGGTTGTGCGTTGCGCCTTTCACCCATTTTCGCAGGAGGTCTTTTCGTTTCTCTTTGATGGTGTCGGCTTCATCGTGCACATGAAAAAGCAAGGCATAGTTGCGCACATGCTTGTAAAAACCTTTCCAGTAATGATCGATAATTTCGAGATAGCCCAAATTGATCACGGTAAGATCGTATGCAGCAAGGGGCAGGTGATTGGCAAAATATCGCACCTTACGCTTGGTGATTTTGTATTGCAACCGCTCCAGCAGGCTTCTTTTTTGCCGACCCTTGTTGCTGAATAAATACAGGGTACAACCGGCTTTTCGCAACTGGTCGATCCGTTCCTGTTTTTGCGGCCATTCGTAAAAGGCGCAGCCTACGGTATAGCCGTTCCGGGCCGCATACAGCGCCGTTTGAAACCAAAGCTCCTCGCTGCCGCCCCAGGCACCGCCATTCATCAGGGAAATAAATAAAACAGACTTCATGTACTTGTCAGAAAATAACCGGAATAAGGCGGAAAAATAGGCTCATTTTTTTATTCTAACATGAAATCTGGTATCGATGGCCGTTACAATTGATGGATGCTGTGCGTATGGTTGTGCCAATGTCAACGAAACGTTTTGGCAATGTATCTTCGCAATCCCAACCGCAGCTGCACTTAATAAGAAAAATAACAAGTTTTGCAACTGCCGGAAGAAGAAAATCCTGCTGCATGAACAATGTGTCCACTTTTTTTTCGCAGATCAACCAGTTTTTTGACATGGTATTTGTCATTACGCTCCGGCGTGCCACCGACCGGCATGCCCATCTGCAAAAAGAACTGGAAGGCTTGGATTATAAACTTTTTTACGGAAAAGACAAACAGGATTTTTTGGTGGAAGAGCTGGAGAAGCAGGGGATCTACAATAGTGCCCTGGCCCGTAAACACCACCGTTACGGCAAACCGATGCCACCTGGTATGATCGGTTGTTCATGGAGCCACGTGGAGGTGTATAAAACCATTCTTACTGAAGGATACCAAAGAGTGCTGATCCTGGAAGATGATGTGGTGATTGATCAAAATACAGTGGCTGTTTGGCCGGCTGCTCTTGCTGAACTTCCTGCCGACTGGGAGTTGCTCTATCTTGGTTTTGCCGAAAAAGAAACCGTACCGGCAACAGCCCCGCTGAAAAAGGCTGTGTATCATTTGCAGCGCATGTTTGGTGGCCTGAATTATTCGCACACCACCATTCGCAATCTTTACCCGAAAAAAATGGGACTGTATGTTTCCAAAGCCGGTTACCACGATTGTACGCATGCTTACGGCCTTACTCTTTCGGGGGCCAAAACTTTACTGCAACTGCAAACGCCGATCAGTTTTTTTCCGGATAACCTCCTGGCCCATGCCGCCACCAATGCGTTGGTGAAGGCATACATCATTCAACCGAAGATCATCAACCAGCAATACCAGGTTGGCACTACTTCTGTATCCTACATTAACCATTAATGAGAAACCAGCACATGCAAAACGCAATTCTTTACCAGGCTTATGGCGGAACCGATTATACCAATGAGTGCCGGTACTCACTTCTTAAATACCTGCAGGTATACAACCTTACGCCACCGGCTGGTACAGGCCTTGTGATTTATACCGATACGCCGGCAGTGTTTTCAGACTTCGCTCCTTTTTTTCACCACCTCCACATACAGCCGCTGACCACCGAAACAGCACAACGCTGGCGGGGCCAGAGCAACTTTGTGCATCGCCTGAAGATTGAAATGCTGATCGACTTTCTGGCCGGCTTTGAAGGCAATGTGCTGTATTGCGATACCGATACCTATCTCACAGATTCCATTGAACCTGTGCTTAACGACCTGGAAAATGGCAGCTTTTACATGCACCAATACGAAGGCGCCATCAACAAGGGTGAGAACCCATCCTTTTACAAATGGGAGCGGTTTCTGTCCACCACACCGCTCGTCTACAACAACCAGCAGGTGCAGTTCGACAAAAGCCTGCAGATGTACAATGCCGGTGTGGTAGGTTTAAACAGTCGTCACAAAGCGGTGCTTCAGGATGTACTGGCACTGACCGATGTGGTGTATGAAAAGTTTCCCAAACACATTGCCGAGCAGTTTTCCTTTAGTTACTGTTTGCAGAAAAGCGGCACCGTTAAAACAGCCGATCACCGGGTCGCCCATTACTGGAACCTGAAAGAGTTTCGCCAGTTATTAAAAACTTTTTTTACCCTTAACGGCGAAGAAAGTATTCCCAACCTGATCAAAAAGATGCACCTCATGGATGCAATGGCCATTCAGCAGGAAAAAAATGCTTACGAGGAGCTTCCCTTTCTGCAACGCCTGTTTAAAACCGTACAGGGCAAAGGCTGGAAAATAGCGCCATACCAAAAACGGCTCTAGGCCTTAGCTTTACAGAATGAAGATCCTGTATACGTATCTGAAGCCACACAAAGGGCTGGTGTTTTTGGTATTGTTTCTGGCGGCCATGAACATTGGATTTTCGCTGGTAGATCCGATCATCTTTGGCCGGTTGATTGACCTGGCTACACAATACACACAAAACAGAACGACCTATCCTTCATTCTTCTGGAGTTTTGCCGGTCCGGTGCTGAGTTTATTGGGTGCATCCATCGGCGTGGCCATGATCAGCCGGATTGCTAAAAACTTCCAGGATTATTTTTTGAATGTAATCCAGCAGAAGTTTGGCGCCAAGGTATTTACCGATGGCCTGAAACATGCGATGCGCCTGCCCTACCAGGAATTTGAAGACCAGCGCAGTGGCGAAACCCTTAGCATATTGCAAAAGGTGCGTACCGATACAGAAAAGTTCATGAACTCGTTTGTAAACATCCTTTTCACCGTCATCGTGGGCATTGTGTTCGTAGCCATTTTTGCGGCCCGCATTCACTGGTCGCTGCCCATCATTTATTTTGGCGGCATTATAATGCTGGTGGTGATCTCCAACCTGCTGAGTAAAAAGGTAAAAACCATTCAAAAAACCATTGTAGCGCAAACCACCTCATTGGCTGGCACCACTACCGAAAGCCTGCGCAACATTGAACTGGTAAAAAGCCTTGGCCTGACCGGCCAGGAAGTGGAGCGGCTGAATAAAAATACGTACAAGATCCTGGGACTGGAACTGACCAAGGTAAAACGCATCCGCTCCATTTCATTTGTGCAGGGAACCTTTGTAAATACTCTGCGCCAGGTAATTCTTTTTATGTTGTTATGGGTAGTGTACCAAGGCGAACTGACGGCCGGTCAACTGGCAACGATGCAGATCTTTTCGTTTTTTGTATTTGGTCCGCTGCAGGACATCGGCAACATTTTGCTGAACTACCGCGAGGCCGAAGCGTCGCTGAATAATTTCGAGTCTCTCATGCTGAAAAAGCCGGAAGCCGAACCGGTGCAACCCAAACACCTGGGGGCTGTGCAAACACTGGAATTCAGGAAGGTTTCCTTTAAACACCAGACGGCGCAACACAAGGCCATCGACAATATCAGCTTTCAAACGCAAAAAGGCGAAACCATTGCCTTTGTGGGTCCATCAGGATCGGGCAAAACTACACTGATGAAATTATTGGTTGGTCTCTATCGCCCAGCTGAAGGCAATATATTTTACAATGGACTGGATGAAAACAATATCCAGTTCGATGACCTGCGCAAGCAGATTGGATTTGTAACGCAGGATACACAATTGTTTAGCGGTACCATCCGGGAAAATTTACTGTTTGTAAACCCGGCTGCTACGGAAGAAGACTTGCTGGATGCACTGTACAAAGCCTCCTGTCAGAACCTTGTGCAACGGGCCGAAAAAGGCATTGACACCATGATTGGTGAAGGCGGATTGAAATTATCGGGGGGCGAAAAGCAGCGCCTTTCCATTGCCCGGGCCCTTATCCGCAAACCGGCCCTGCTCATTTTTGATGAAGCCACATCCGCCCTGGATTCGCTGACCGAAGAAGAGATCGGCAAAACCATCCGCAATGTTTCCTCGCTGCAAAACCAGGTCACCATTCTTATTGCACACCGTCTCTCTACCATTATGCATGCCGATAGAATTTACGTGCTGGAAAGGGGTGAGATCATTGAAACCGGCACCCATGAAAGTTTGCTGGAAGAAAAAGGGTTGTATTATGCCATGTGGCGGCAGCAGATTGGAGAGAGAAAGACAGGCCCCCTGTCCGCCTCAGGGGGAGGAGTGGCTGCCGCACCAGCCCAGCTTTAGCAATACGATGCGGTTGTGTTTTGTGCATTTTAAATGGGAGGAGGACGTTTATACAAGTGAATTACAAATGCATTTTTAAGTATTACGATTAGCCAATAGGGGTATTGTAAACAGGGAACCCCTTCGAGGTTCTGGTTTCTTCTTGTGCATTCTTTCGCCCGGTTTTATACCCGTCGCTATTTACAGGAAAGCCCTTCGGGCTTATTGTGAGAGGCATTTAATAAAATCTTCATGTACACCTGACCTATTATGACGAAACATTCTTCTCTACCAGCAACTGGATTTATCCCTCAATAATCTGGATTGATTACCCAAGACTTGATTTTACCTTCCGGGCCCCGAAGGGGCCAAACCTGAATAGCCACCGGTGCAACCGGTGGAAAAGGGTGCAGAGAAACAACCTCGACCCCGTAGGGGTCGAACATCCACCTACAAGTTTGTCATTTCATCCCGAAGCGGTTACACCATTTCGTGAATTACAATAAATGCCTTTTGATGCGCAGCCATTCTTAAGGTCATCTGCCGGCGGTGTCCTCACCGCCGGTGGCAGTTCTAAAAATAATAGTTGTCATATCCACAGCAGAAAAATCTTTGTTACCACCCAAAACAAAAAGCCTCTGCCAAAAACTGGCAGAGGCTTAAAATCGTATCGTGCAAAAGCAAGGCGCTGTGCTTTAGCTGTTCCTCCCCGTCGGGGAAGGTTAGGTGGGGGCTTGGTTGACTCTACAAAAAATTAATCGGCACATTCAACTTCACCGAAAAATTACGACCCATGTTGAACACCCCCTGCCGGCCGGTAACCTGGTTCACTGCCGTATACTTTAGCCGGCTCAGGTGATCCTGGTAGGCTTTGTCGGTAAGATTGTTCACAGCAAAATGAAGACTGGCCAGCGTGGTTCCTTTACGCGAAACCAGGTCGGCACCCATACCGCTGTTCAGTAAAACATAACCCGGTGTGCTGGATTCGGTATTGTATCCTGTAAACGCCTTGGTTTGCTCAAAAACAGAATTAGCTTCCATCAGAAAATAAAGGTTCCGCAGGCTTTTTCCCGCTTTTTTCAAATCAAAACGCAACTCGCTGTTCAGGCGGGCCGCTGGTATCAGCGGCAAATTATTGCTGCCATCCAGCGCCTCATCAAAACGGCCACGCACAAACGAAAATGTATTTTCAAAATGTAGCCAGTCCAGTGGATGCGGGTGCAGGTCCAACTGTACTTCAACACCGGCCAGCTTTGCATCCCGCTGGTTATAAGCAAATGCCTGCAAGGTTTCGCCATGATCGGTCACCAGCGAGTCGCCTCCGGCCTGGCTTTGCAGGCGCTGGTAAAAAATAAAATCATTGATACGGTTGTAAAATGCATTAACCGATAAGCTGAAATGAACGGCATCCACCACCACGCCAGCATCGGCCTGCAGGCTTTTTTCGGAGCGAAGGTCACGTTCGCCATACTCGAATCGGTTGGTGCCTTCGTGTCCGCCGTTCGCCGCCAGTTCAGACAGCGTTGGTGCCCGGAAGCCTCTTGCCAGGTTGGCCTTTAGCGTCAGCTTTTCAACCGGGTGATAACTGATACCGGCGCTACCGGAGAAGTTGGAAAAATTCCGGGAAAAGGGTTGGAATTTCTCATGCCCGTGCTCCATCGTTTCTTTCGATGAAATGGACCGGTTGTCAAACCGCAGTCCGCCGGTCAGCGTTGTTTGCGTAAAGAAACGCTGCATAAATACAAACGCACCGGCGTCAAAGAGGCTGTAATCTGGTATAATGGCTTCTTCGCCCTTGTTGGTGTTAGCCTGCTGCATACCGCTGACGCCAACTGTGGTTTGCCAGTCCTTTTTTTGTGGCAGTGTCCATTGAAGGTTATAGCCAAGCGTTTTCAGATCGAAAAACAGGTGGGGTTCATCGGCATGTTCCACTTCACCAAGCTCCTTGCGTAAATTGTTCTGGTATGAAAGGTTAATCTTCAACCGGCTGCGACCAATATTGAAGTTGTTATCGCTTACCAATTTGTAGTGCCGTACATTTTGAAATGGCACCAAAGGTGTGCGGCTGTTGAAATCACTCTTTGTAGCCACACGTTCCAGCGCTGATTCCGGATAAACAAGAAACTGCCCGGTGGCATCATCGCGGTCGCCTTCTACCATACCCATATCCTGGTTCAGGGCACTAAAGATCAGGTGACTAAATCCCCAGCTTTTGTTCAGCCCTACATAACCGCCGTAATTGGTTTCCTGGAACCGGGAGTTCAGTACGCGGCCATCGTAGCGATTCTGGTAATCTCTTGCCGAGCGGTTGGTGATATAGGCATTCCAGTTAAACCCGTTCAGGTGGCCGGCAATGTTTCCGTTGAGTCCTACCAACGCATTGTTGGACTGGTAATTGGCCAGAATATTTCCCCGAACCGTTCCTTCGGGCACCGGCACGTTGGTCACAAAGTTTACCACACCGGCCAGCGCATCGCTGCCGTACATCAGGGAGGAAGGGCCTTTCAGCACTTCGGCCCGCTGCACACTCAGTTCGTCAATCTCGATACCATGTTCGGCACCCCATTGTTGCCCTTCCTGCCGAACACCGTCATTAATCACTACCACGCGGTTGAAACCCAATCCGCGAATCACCGGCTTGGATACTGCAGGGCCGGTACTAACCTGTGCTACTCCCGGTTGACGGGAGATAAGATCGATAATATTTGTGGCAGGTGTCTGTAACATTTCCTGGCGCCGCATTACGGATACCGGAATGGGTGCATCACGCAGTGTGGTAGCATGCGCCACTCCTGTTATGGTTACACCTGCCTGCTCGGTTACAGAAGGGGCAATGGCAAAGTTTTTCACCATACTGGAGAAAACATCAATATGGATAACCTGCGAATTAAAACCTGCATACGAAACCTCGATGGTATGGTGACCTGCCGGAAGGTTGTTGAATCGGTAATTGCCCAATGAATCGGCTGTAGCGCCAATACGGATATCGGCCATAAATACGGAAGCGCCGGGCAAAGGCTCACCGGTATGGGCATCGGTAACTTTACCAGTTAAATTGATACGGGCGGACGGCTGCGCAAAACCCAGGGCAGCACTCAACAGAAAAGGGATAACAATCAAGAATTTATTCATTGATCCAATGATTTAATCGTTTTAAATAAGTAAGAAGAGGCAGCGAAAAACGTAAATCAGGTCAATGGCGGTCCACGGCTCTCTGTGTACCGGAATGTGGACGGAAACTGAAATTGAAGAAAATAAACCGGCTGCGAAATTTCGAACGAAGGCTGTTGCACCTCCGGGTGAAAAACATCGCCAAGAAATGGAGCCGTTATTACCAGTTCATCGAACGAACAGTGATACGTGGGATTGTGAAAATGGGGCAAGGACTTGTCCTGGTCCCGGCAAACCTGTTCGTCGGTATGCGTTGTCAGGGCATCATGAAAAAGATGGCCGGGAGTGACCGTGATGGCAAAAACCACCAGCAGCAAAACGGCTATCGCTTTTTGTATGACACCTCTTTTTTGCACGGGAATAGCGGCAACCTGTCCAGTTAAAAAATGAACGGTTGTTGCAAAAATAAAGTGAAACAGGGAACGGAACGTTTTTACCGAAGGTTCTTAACAAATGAGACACGAACCTTTTAGTCTGCTGGCATCACAAAAGCAAAGCAAACCGTTTAATTAAGAAGCTTGCAGGTACCTATCAAAATCGGCAATGATGTTTTTATACCCTTCGAAGTGGAAAGGTTTTTTCAGATAGGAAGCGGCACCCAACATGGCACAGGCATCTTTGTCCTGCTTGCTTTCCGATGTGGATAAAACAATCACCGGAATAGCTGCCAGGCGAGGCTGCGACTTTAAGTAATGCAAGGTGCGACGACCGTCCCAGCGAGGCATATTCAGGTCCAATACAATGAGCCGGGGAAGAGATGAAGGGTCAATTGAATTGAGATAGGCAATTGCTTCCTCACCGCTGTTGCTACAAATAAGCTTCATGGTATTGCCCGCATCTGCCAGGGAGGTTTGTAAAAAAAGACAGTCATCGCTATCATCGTCAATATAGAGGATGGTAGCATCCGCAGTAGTGGTGGTGTTCATAAAACGTGGTGGTTGGTGGTCCAACGAATTTACATTATTTCTACCGAACCCATGTTAAATAATTACTATTCATTTATCCACCAATATTCACCACCCAAATCCTGCGAATGAACATTCTTTTTCGCAACTGGTTTTATAACCGTTCCAGAATACCGGCAATGCCCTGGCCTCCACCCACACAGGCGGTTACCATTCCGTATTTTTTTCCGGTACGCTTTAGGTCGTGCAAGTTTTGAATGGTTAATTTAGCGCCGGTACAACCCAGGGGATGTCCCAGTGCAATAGCACCACCGTTGATGTTGACGGTTTCGGGATTTAAGCCTGCTTCTCGAATAACCGCAATGGATTGTGAAGCGAAAGCCTCGTTCAGTTCTACCAGGTCAATCTGGCCCAGGTTCATGCCGGATTGTTTTAAAACTTTAGGAATCGCAGCCACCGGACCAATGCCCATAATGCGGGGATGTACACCGGCAGATGCGCAGGCCACTAACCTTCCAATGGGTTGTATGTTCAGTTCTTTTACCATTCGTTCGCTCATTACCAGCACAAAGGCAGCGCCGTCGGAGGTTTGCGAGGAGTTACCGGCCGTGACCGATCCAGCGGCAGCAAAAACCGGTTTTAGTTTAGCCAGGGCCTCAGGTGAAGTATCGGCACGGGGACCTTCATCGGTATCCACCGTATATTTTCTTGTTTCTTTTTTACCCTTTTCGTTTACAAACACCTGTTCTACTTCAATGGGCAGAATGCCTTCTTTAAAATAGCCGCCTTCAATGGCCTTCAGGGCTTTCTGGTGTGAATGATACGCAAATTCGTCCTGCGCATCGCGGCTTACATTGTATTCTTTGGCCACCGCTTCGGCCGTAAGGCCCATGCTCAGGTAATAATCGGGTTCGTCCTTGGCAATGGAGTAGGCCGGAACGGTTTTCCAACCGGCCGTTGGCACAAGGCTCATACTTTCAGTACCACCCGCCACAATGCAGTCGGCCATTCCCATGCGGATCTTGGCCGTAGCAATGGCGATGGTTTCCAGACCAGAGGCGCAGTACCGGTTTATCGTCATGCCCGGCACGTCAAAGCCCAGGGCTCTTGCGGCAATAATCCGCCCCACCTGCAGACCCTGTTCCGCTTCCGGAACCGCATTGCCTACAATGACATCATCTACTCTTTTTTGATCCAGTTGCGGCACGCTGGCCAGCAGCCCTTTGATTACATCAATGGCCAGGTCGTCGGGCCGGTAAAACCGGAAGCCGCCGCGTTTTGCTTTTCCAACCGCCGTTCTGTAGCCGGCTACGATATACGCTTCTTGCATACCAAAAATTATAAAGGGAAGATACGGGAAAAACTAAATAGTTGCATCAACAACCTTCCTACAAAAGTTTAAAATGCTGTCGTACGGCTTTTGGAAAAAGGCGCTCCACCAGTTGCTGATTTTTCCGGTCATATCCCAGGAACATCCATTGGATAACCTGAGGATCTTTGATGGCAAACAATAGCTCTTTTCCTGCTACATGAATGCTGTTGGTTTCTGTTTGCACCGAAATCTTTTTTCCCGGAAACCCTTTTTGAAAAGATGCCTGCATGGCGGCTGCCAGTTCCGGATTTTCCAGATCCAGCGAATCGCTTAAAGCAATGTGCATGGACATAAAATAATCCACTTTGCGGTACGTGGCCGCACCTGATTTGAACGCAGGACTGATGGCCACAATAGCCATGCTGTCAAAGGATATTTTCATTTCCGGGTTGTTGAAGGCTGCATCCATGGCTGCTACCAGTTGCTCTTTGGGCGCAATCGTGAACAACTTCGGGTGCATATAATCCATGGCTTTGTCCATC
This sequence comes from Flavisolibacter longurius, assembly GCA_014163555.1. Classification (GTDB taxonomy): domain Bacteria; phylum Bacteroidota; class Bacteroidia; order Chitinophagales; family Chitinophagaceae; genus Flavisolibacter. The sequence continues at coordinate 30,671 of JACJGO010000025.1, read as the reverse complement.
TCCAGGTTTTTGCTAAGGACAAAATATTCCTTCAACCGGTTGGTCAGTTGCGGGTCGGTGGTTTTCTGTGCATGCCCAAACAGTACAGAGAGAGTAAGTAGAACAACAGTTAGCTTTTGCATCTAAACATTTTGACAAGAATACCATTTTTCATTCCAAAAATTCAACCGTTCTTTCCCTCTATCTTCGCAGCCCATGTACCACGCTTTACGCCGCATTTTATTTCTGCTTCCGGCAGAAACCGCACACCATTTTTCTATGAACGGACTTCGCCTGTTATGTGCATTACAACCGGTGCGCAATGGGCTGAAGCGTTTTTTTGCACCGGCGCAAAGTGCACCGTTTACAGCCTTTGGTCTTACTTTTCCCAATCGTATTGGACTGGGTGCAGGCTTTGACAAGAATGCAAAATATCTGCGTGAGCTGGAAACCTTGGGTTTTGGTTTTGTGGAAATCGGAACGGTTACCCCACGACCACAGGAGGGAAATGAAAAACCCCGCCTGTTTCGCCTGCCAAAAGACAAAGCGCTCATCAACCGAATGGGCTTTAACAACGATGGGGTGGACGCTGTAGCAAAACGATTGAAGGAGTGGCGGAAAAAAGATGGCAGATGGCAGATGACGGATGACAGCAAACGTCATACACAGTCATCCTTCATCCGTCATCCATCATCCTTAATCATTGGAGGAAATATTGGCAAGAATAAAGTGACACCGAATGAAGAAGCCTGGAAAGATTACGAGATCTGCTTTCGTGCACTGCATCCCTTTGTTGATTTTTTTGTGGTGAATGTAAGCTCCCCCAATACACCGGGACTGCGCGAACTGCAGGAAAAAGATGCGCTGAAAAAAATCCTGACACACCTGCAGGACCTGAACAAAACGTTTTCTATACAGCGCCCCATCTTGCTGAAGATTGCTCCGGACCTTACAGAAGCACAAATTGATGATGTAATTGATTTGGCAAAAGAGATCAACCTTGATGGACTTGTAGCTACCAACACGACCATCAGTCGGGAGGGTTTACAAACAGAGGATGGAGAAATCAACGCCATTGGCGCCGGTGGCTTAAGTGGAAAACCCGTAACACAACGCAGCACAGAAGTCTTGCAATACATTCACCAAAAAACCGGCGGCACCCTTCCAGTGATTGGCTCCGGCGGCATCTTTACTGCCAGGGATGCCGCAGAGAAAATTGCAGGCGGCGCCTCCCTGATTGAAGTTTGGACGGGCTTTATTTATGAAGGGCCAACCATCGTAAAAAATATCAGCAAGGGTTTGCGGTAATTATTCTTCTTTTTCAGCAGAAACATTCATCAGCAAGGTAGCAGCTACAAGGCCGGCCGTTTCCGTGCGCAGTCTTGTATTGCCTAAAGCAACAGGTGTGAAATGATGTTCCAATGCCGCACTTATTTCTGCAGGAGTGAAATCACCTTCTGGGCCAATGAGAATGAGGGATGAGGGATGGCGGATGGCAGATGACAGTTGACTCTTTTGTTCGGGAAGACAATGAGCTATAAACTTTTGCCCTTGTACACTATTCTTCACTACTTCTGTAAATGCTGTAGGCTGATGCAAAACGGGCAACCAGGTTTGTTGTGATTGTAACATGGCACTGATCAAAATTCCTTTCATTCTGTCGTAGCGGAACTTTTCTTTTTCGGTACGATCGCAAAGCAGAGGAATAATTTCGCTGACACCAATCTCGGTTGCTTTTTCCAGGAACCATTCAAAGCGGGATGCATTTTTTACAATAGAGATCGCAATTGTAACATGCGGGACTTTCTCTTCGTCTTTCGCAACAGAAACAATTTCCACCACGCAGCGCTTGCGGTTATCATCAACAATGGCGGCTCTGGCCTTGCTTCCCCTTCCATCGGTGAGCAACACGTCCTCTCCCCTTTCCATGCGCAACACACCGATGGCGTGCTTTGAAGTATCCTCATCCAGTTGAATCATTTTTTCACCCAAATCCTCAACAAAAAAATACGGAAGTGCCATGCTGCGAAGCTACGCTAAGAGGAGAATTACCAAACGACGCAGGGTGTACTTACAAAGAGAAAAGGAGGTAAAAGAGCGACATTTCCCTCTTTTACCTCCTTTTCCCTTTTTATCTCTTTGTCTTAGAAAGGATCATCGTCATCCATGTCATTCATCTTGCTGCCGGTTTGGATGTAGAGCTTCGGACCCTCGGTATCGGTCACCGGCTTCCAGTTGGGTGGCATAGAGAATCCACCGCCGAATTCGTCGCCATTGTCTTCAAAAAATTTCTGGATCTCCAGGCGGGCCCGGAATTTCAGGTTTTCCAGCGAACCGTTACGGTGCTTGGCAATCCGCAGGTGGGTTTCACCCTTCACGCTTTCGCCCATTTCATTCTGGTTGATCTCGTGGTATTCCGGGCGGTAAATAAAACAAACCATGTCTGCATCCTGCTCGATGGCACCCGATTCCCGCAGATCCGAAAGCTGTGGCATCTTGTTGCCGTCTTTCCGTTTTTCCACCTCACGGCTTAACTGCGAAAGGGCAATCACCGGCACTTGTAATTCCTTGGCCAGCCCTTTCAAGCTTCGCGAAATGTTGGAAATTTCTTGTTCGCGGTTGGTATTTTTTCCTTCGCCCACACCACTCATCAACTGCAGGTAGTCGATGATGATGAGGCCAATGTTGTGGGCATTTTTCAGGCGCCGGCACTTAGCACGGAGTTCAAAAATGTTCAGCGAGGCCGTATCGTCAATAAAGAGTTTTGCATCGGCCAGTCGCTGGATACCTTTTTTGTACAACTGCTCCATCTCGTAGTCTTCCATCTTACCCCGGGCAATCTTTTCCAGCATGATCTCGCTTTCGGCAGAAAGAATCCGCTGCACCAACTGAGCTGCACTCATCTCCAGCGAGAACACCGCTACCGGTGTAGGCTTGGTAGGATGCAGCGCCGCGTTGCGGGCCAGGTTCAGGGCAAAGGCTGTTTTACCTACCGAAGGACGTGCGGCGAGGATGATCAAATCCGTGTTCTGCCAGCCGTAGGTAATTTTATCGAGGTGAGAAAAGCCACTGGGCACACCGGTAAATTCGTCGTTGCGGTTGCGCATATCCTCAATGCGCTGGATGGTTTTTACCAGAACGGTATCGATGGTTTCCACCGAGTTGCGCAGGTGCTCCGAAGTAACCTGGTAGATTTTGCTCTCGGCATCATCCAGCAGGTCGAAGACGTCGGTGCTGTCTTCGTAAGCATCCGAAATAATCTCCCCGCTGATGCGGATCAGTTCCCGCTGAATGAATTTTTGCAGGATGATCCGCGAGTGGGCCTCAATGTGCGCCGAAGAGGTAACCGCATTGGTTAGCTTGGTCACGTAATAAGGTCCGCCCACCACGTCCAGTTCTTCGTTGGAACGAAGTTCTTCCACCACCGTCAGCATGTCAATGGGCTGGCTTTTGTTGGACAGGCTTTTCATGGCCCTGAAGATGCGCTGGTGCGCATCCACATAAAAACATTCCGATTTCAGGATTTCAGCCACGGTATCAAAGGCCCCTTTTTCGAGCATGATCGCACCCAGCACGGCTTCTTCCAGGTCTCGTGCCTGCGGCGGCACTTTGCCATACACCATCGTGCTCAGGTCCAGCGGTGTTTTCCGTCCTCTCTTCTTATCCCGGTTAAGATTCGTTATATCCATACAACTTCGTTTAGCATTGAAGAACCAGCAGCGACTATTGGAGGTCCGAAGCGCAGGATGAGTGGTGGTGGCGAGCAATCCGTACGTTTCCCAAAGTCAGTTAACGAATGTAAGCCTTGCCAATCCCGCCTAACGATTTGATAACAATTAAATTAATCCACAGCCCTGTGCACAAGTTATCAACAGGATAGGCGCCTCCATTCACATTGGTGCTAATGCAATGCACAAAATTCCAATTTTTTTAGCATCCGGCGGACAGTTGTGCACAAGTTTTTGTGCGGAAAAAGACCGCGGTTTATTTGGCCGTTTGGAAAGGATAACAGTTTAAGCCCGGTAACGGATATCGGGCATTTTCAGCTGCCAGCATATCCAAAAAGCAGTTGATTCTCAGGAGATAAATAGAAAAATGGGGTAATGTTGATAATTTTTTATGGTGCCGGCTGCAGAATACCTAATTGGCTTCTGTTGCGTCGCACACTTGTGCGTTCAGGAATTCTATTCAGCATTTTAAACCACAGAGACAGGGAGATCACTGGGGAACACAGCGATCCTCTGTGCCCCTGTGCCGCCATGGTTCCATCAGAAATACGTGGCTCCTTCGGAACCGTTGTCATCTTCACTATTATTTTCTATAAACACAGCACTCCTTCGGAGTAAATACAGAACCATCCATTTCTATCTTCAAGAGTTTTCTCCAAACTCCAAACTCCAAACTCCAAACTCCAAACTCCAAACTCCAAACTCCAAACTGTCTTTTATCTTTGCCCACTCTTAAATAAAAGCGATCAATGACCATTTCTTATAATTGGCTAAGCGAATACCTGCCTGTGCGTATTGACCCCGAACGGCTCTCCCATATCCTGACTTCCATTGGACTGGAAGTAGAAAAAATGGAAGCTTTTGAAGAAGTAAAAGGCGGGCTGCAAGGCCTGGTGCTGGGTGAAGTGCTCGACGTGCAGCAGCACCCCAACGCCGATAAATTAAAGGTGACCAAAGTGACGGTTGGCGGCGAACCGCTGCAGGTGGTTTGCGGCGCTCCCAATGTGGCCACCGGCCAAAAAGTAGTGGTAGCCACCGTTGGCACCACCATATACCCCACCACCGGCGAGCCGCTGACGATGAAAGTGGCCAAGATCCGCGGCGTAGAAAGTTATGGCATGATCTGCGCCGAAGACGAAATTGGCCTGGGCACCTCCCATGCCGGGATACTGGTGCTGCCCGAAGATGCACCGGTTGGCACCACTGCGGCGGAGTATTTCAAACCTTTTAGTGATAACATTTATGAAATTGGCCTGACGCCCAACCGCATGGATGCCATGAGCCATTGGGGTGTGGCCCGTGATGTTTGTGCTTATCTTTCGCACCACGATAAAGTCGAAGCCAAACCGGTGATTCCGGAGGTGGCCTTTGCGGTTGACCAGCCTTGGCTCGACATTACTGTTACCATCGAAAACACCGATGCCTGCAAAAGGTATTCCGGTGTATGCATCAGCGGTGTCAAAGTGGGCCCTTCTCCCAAGTGGATGCAGGAGCGACTGAAAGCCATCGGCCTTCGCCCAATCAATAATATTGTTGACATTACCAATTTTATCCAGCACGAAACCGGCCAGCCGCTGCATGCCTTCGACTATGACCAGATCGGCGGTAAAAAAGTGTTGGTAAAAACCCTGCCCGAAGGCACACCTTTCACTACCCTTGATGAAAAAGAGCGGAAGTTGAGCAGCGAGGACCTGATGATCTGCGATGCGGATTCACCCATGTGCATTGGCGGTGTGTTTGGTGGCCTGCACAGCGGTGTTACGGATAGCACCACCAACATCTTCCTGGAAAGTGCCTGGTTCAACCCCACATTTATTCGCAAAACATCATTCCGTCATGGATTGCGTACCGATGCAGCCACCCGTTTTGAGAAAGGCGTGGACATTTCCAATACGGTGAATGTACTAAAACGTGCGGCCATGCTGATCAAAGAGATTGGCGGTGGCAGCATTGCTTCTGATCTCATTGACGTTTATCCATCACCGGTAGAAAAGAAAGAGCTAACCTTTTCATACGCTTATTTGCGCAAGCTCAGTGGCAAACAATATCCCCGCGAAACGGTTCGCACCATTCTGGAAAGCCTGCAGTTTAGTGTGGTAAACGATAATGATGAATCGATTGTATTGCAAGTGCCGCATCACAAACCCGATGTAAGCATCCCGGCTGATGTGGTGGAAGAGATCCTGCGCATTGATGGGCTGGACAATATCGAAATCCCTTCGGCCATTACCATTACCCCTTCGATTGAAGAAGATGACAAAAGCGAACGGCTGAAAGAAAAGGTTTCGGGCATCCTGACCGGTGCCGGCTTTTCCGAAATCCTGACGAACTCTATTACGAATGCAGCTTATTTCACTGAAGAAGAACTGAGCAATTCGGTAAAGTTGTTGAATAATCTCAGTAGTGAACTAAACATGCTGCGGCCTTCCATGCTGCAAACGGCACTGGAAGTAATTGGCTTTAACCTGAACCGCAAGAACAGCAACCTGCGCCTGTTCGAGTTCGGCAAAACCTACAGCACCAGCGGTGTGGGCAGCTACGAAGAGACGAATCATCTTTGCCTCTACGCAACGGGCCAGCTTACCGAAACAGGCTGGAAGGGTAAGGTTCCGGCAACCGACATCTATTTTATTAAAGGCGTTGTTACCGCGTTGTTGACAGCCCTCAACATCAAAGGCATCACGTTTGAAAAAGGTGAAAGCAAGGATTTCGACGCTTCGCTGGTGGGGTATATTGGCAGGAATAAAGTCGCGGAGATGGGTGTTGTGAAAAAAGCCTTGGCGCAAAAATTCGAAAGCAAGCAACCGATTATTTACGCCGACCTCTATTGGGATAAGCTGATGCAGGTGGCTAGCCGCAAAGTACAGTTCAGGGAAATTTCAAAATTCCCGGCTGTAGAAAGAGACTTGGCCATGGTGGTTCCCAAATCAATGGCCTATGGCGAGATCCCGGAACAGATCAAAAAACTGCGTATCGGCCAATTGCAGGACGTGCGGCTGTTTGATATTTTCGAAAGTGAAAAGCTGGGGGCTGATAAAAAATCGCTGGCGGTCAACTTTACCTTTCTCGACGAGGAAAAAACTCTCACCGACAAGGAAATTGACAGCTGGATGGGCAAGATCATGAGCACTCTTGAAAAAACCCTTGGCGCTGAAATTCGCAAGGCATGACCGTTGACCAGCAGTTTACCGCTCTCACCGAAAAATTGCAGCAATTGTTGCAACAACATGCCCGCCTGCAGCGGGAAAATAAGAAGCTGCAGGAAGACTTGGCACTGGCCCGGAAGTCGGAAGCGGCTACAAAGGAAAGGATGGACGAACTGCAGCAGCAGGTAGCCATTTTAAAACTGGCTGCCGGCGAAATGACCGAAGCGGACAAAAAGGTTTTTGAACGCAAGCTGGCCCAATACATCAAAGAAATTGATAAGGCTATAGCCTATTTAAGCGAGTAACCAATGAGTGGTGAGTTGTGAATGGTGAGTATAGAACGACTCCGTCATAATTGACCACTCATCACTCACAACTCACTACCATGGATGAACTCATTCCTCTCAACCTCGTTATTGGCGACAGAACCTATCGCATCCGCATCCAACCCAAGGATGAGGAAGTGGTGCGGAAAACGGCAAAGACCATCAATGACAAAATCGTGGAATTCAAAACTGCCTTTGCCGGAAAAGATATGCAGGATTATATTGCCATGGTGCTGGTGTGGTTTGCAACTGAACAGAATGCTGCCATCTCCAACCAGGTGAACATGGACAATGTAAGCAGCCGCCTGCAAACGCTGGAAAAGATGATTGATGGGGCGCTTCAGCCTTAACGTTCAGGCCTGTTTGGTCTAATCTACCGCCGGCAGTTTTTGTTTATAGATCTCGGCCTTTTGATCAATCGTCAGCTTAAAATACCGCGGCGATGGCGAGGGCAGTACATCTACCGGGTAAGCCGGGAACTGCTTTTTAAATTCCTTCTCAACAAAGCGGCTGGTGCAAAGCACCTGGGGTTTGTGCTTTTTTAGAATCGCTTCAATGACGTCCCAATTGTGCTCTTCTATCTGGAGGTTTTCATCCAGGTTGCTTCCGCTTAACCTTATCACCGATTTAAAAATGTCCGTTATGCCAATGCCGGCCTCCTCAAAAAGTGTTTGCTTATCGCTTCTAGTTTTTAGTTCCCGCCCATAGGCTTTTGCCAGGATGCGCCAGAACTGGTTCAGCGGGGCACCGTAAAACCAGGCGGTATCATCCAGTCCACCCCTGGTTTGTTCCTTTCCCGGAAAGCTTCCCAGGATCAGGCAGCGGATTTTTTGCGGGATAAAAGCGGTAAAAGGATGTCGTTCAACATTCAGCTCTTTCATCACTTCATCCCTGCAAATTTATTTCCACCTCTACCACCCTCAGCATCCTTGCTTAAATTCCACTCCGTTTTTCTATCTTCGCCCTCCTGACAAATCTGTCGGAATGAGAAGATTGTACATAAATAAAACACTTAAAAAATCTATTAATGGAACTCAGCATAGTTACCCTGATCATTTCCGTTGTGGCCCTGCTGGTGGGCATTATAGCGGGTAAATTCATCTTTGCCAAAGACACGAAAAAGAAAGTAGATGAAGCCGAGCTGCATGCACAGAACCTGATTAAAGAGGCCGAATTAAGAGCCGAAACGGTTCGGAAAGAAAAAGAGCTGGCGGCGAAAGAAAAGTTTGTTCAATTAAAAGCGGAACACGACAAAGAGGTGCTGGAACGCAACCGCAAACTGGGCGAAAGCGAGAACCGTCTTCGTCAAAAAGAGCAGTCGATCAACCAAAAGACCGAGCAGTTGGAGCGCCAGGTCAAAGAGAACAATACCATCAAAGAAAACCTGAACCGCCAGTTGGAAGTGGTTGGCGTAAAACAGGCCGAGTTGGAAAAGCACCAGGAAGAGCACACCCGCCGCCTGGAAAAACTGGCTAACCTCACCGCCGAAGAAGCCAAGGCCCAACTGGTGGAAAGCCTGAAGCAGGAAGCCCACTCGCAAGCCATTGGCCTGCAGCAGGAGATCATTGACGAGGCCAAGCAAAAAGCCAACAAAGAAGCCCGCAAAATCATTATCCAGTCCATCCAGCGTACCGCCGCCGAACAGGCCATTGAAAACGCCATTACGGTGTTCAACCTCGAAAGCGACGAGATCAAAGGCCAGATCATTGGCCGCGAAGGCCGGAACATCCGCGCCATTGAAGCGGCTACCGGTGTGGACCTGATCGTAGATGATACGCCGGAGGCCATAATTCTTTCTTGCTTCGACCCGCTCCGCAGGGAGATTGCCCGCCTGAGCTTACAGCGCCTGGTTACCGACGGCCGTATTCACCCGGCCCGTATTGAGGAAGTGGTAGAAAAGACCAAGCGCCAACTGGAAGAGCAGATCATGGAAATTGGTGAACGTACCGTGATAGAGCTGGGTATTCATGGCTTGCACAAAGAACTGGTTCGCCTGGTGGGTAAGATGCGTTTCCGCTCTTCCTACGGGCAAAACCTATTGATGCACAGTCGTGAGGTAGCCAACCTGTGTGGTATAATGGCCTCCGAACTGGGACTGAACCCCAAACTTGCCAAACGAGCCGGTCTGCTGCACGACATTGGTAAAGTGCCCGATGAGGAAACAGAATTGAGCCACGCCCTGCTGGGTGCGAAACTGGCGGAAAAATATGGAGAGAACCCGGCTGTGGTTAATGCCATCGGTGCTCACCACGACGAGATGGAAATGCAATACGTAATTTCTCCCATCGTGCAAGCCTGTGATGCTATTTCCGGTGCCCGTCCGGGAGCCCGCCGCGAGATTATGCAGCAGTACCTGCAGCGTATCAAAGACCTCGAGAACCTGGCCCAAGCCTATAACGGTGTGGAGAAAGCTTATGCTATCCAGGCCGGCCGTGAGCTGCGGGTGATTGTGGAAGCCGATAAGGTAACCGATAACGAAAGCGAACGCCTTTCCTTTGACATTGCCCAGAAGATCCAAACCGAGATGACCTACCCGGGACAGATCAAGGTGACGGTGATCCGGGAGAAGCGGGCGGTGAATGTGGCGAGATAGGGAAGCTGTGAGCTAATAGCTGTGAGCCTTGAGCTGTGAGCAAAAGGTTCATTTTTAAACAATAGATAAAAAGCCAATGAGCAACCTTGTTCATTGGCTTTTTCTTTAAAATGGTAGTTATATGCTTTAGTTTAAGAGGAAAAATGAAAAATTTTAAGCAGCTTAAAGTTTGGCAAAAAGGCTTTGCTATTGCTGTTAACACATTTCGGTTTTCTGCCACGCTACCAAAAGAAGAAAAGTTCGGGCTTAGCTCCCAAATAACCAGAGCAGCCGTTTCCATTCCTTCAAACATTGCAGAAGGCAGCAGCAGAACAAGCGATAAAGATTATGCCCGTTTTGTTGAGATTTCGCTTGGATCCTGTTTTGAGTTGGAAACCCAGCTCTTAATTGCGCAGCAGGTTGGTTTGGGCAACAACGATTTGCAAACACAGCTTCTGCAGGATCTGGATGAAGAGGAAAAAATGCTGATTGCCTTTAAAAGCAGGCTCAATACCTGAAAGTATTGCTAAAAAAGGCTCAAAGCTCACGGCTCGCGGCTCACGGCTCAAAAAAACTTTGGAACATTCGCCCCACACTCCTACCTTTGCCGTCCTAAATTTTGAGTCATGAATCCCGCTGTTGCATTTGTACACGAACAGTTAACCAATAAAAAGAGCTTACCAAAGTTCAAAGCCGGTGACAACGTTACCGTAAACTACCGTATCATTGAAGGAAACAAAGAGCGTATCCAGTCCTTCCGTGGTGATGTGATCAAATTACAAGGTGAAGGCGCAACAGCTACTTTCACAGTTCGTAAAATTTCTGACGGTATTGGTGTAGAAAGATTGTTCCCTTTCTTCTCTCCCAACATCGAAAGCGTAGTGTTGAACAAATCCGGTCGTGTACGCCGTGCGAAGCTGTATTACCAGCGTGAACGCAGCGGTAAATCAGCCCGTATCCAGGAAAAGAAAAGAGCCGTGGCTACAAAAACAGCCTAAGCTTATTCACTATATTGACAAGCGTCCTGCCCAAACAGGACGCTTTTTTTATTTAGGAAGAATTTGATCGCCTCGTAACCGTATTTTTGGAATACCTTTGTTTTCAATTCATTCATTTATTAAATCCATATTATGGGCCCTTTAGGTTTCAATGAGATTCTGATTATCGCCATCATCATCCTGCTGCTGTTTGGTGGTAAAAAAATTCCCGAGCTGATGCGTGGTCTGGGTCGTGGCGTTCGTGAATTTAACGATGCCAAAAACACCGTGAAAAAGGAAATTGAAGAAGGCGCTACTGAAAAAGAGCGTACCTCCAGCACTTCTTCTACGCAAGCGTAATCTTCCACCCACCTTCCGATTTCAGGGATTTGTTCCAGTTTACTTCCATTGAACAATATCAGACAGATTTACATAGCGGTCGTACCACCTGCGAGCAGGCGGTACGACACTTTCTTTCCCGCATCGACGAACAGTCTTCCCTTAATGCCTTTGTAGAAGTTTTTGCTGAAGAAGCACTTCAGCGTGCCCGTGCACTGGACCGTTCGGAGAAAAAAGGCAAATTACATGGTGTAGTCATCGGCATCAAGGATAACATCTGCTATAAAGATCACCAGATCTCAGCCGCTTCCGGCATTCTGCAAAACTTTACCTCTGTTTACTCCGCCACGGCTGTTGAACGCTTACTGGCCGAAGGTGTTATCATTATTGGCCGACAGAATTGCGACGAGTTTGGCATGGGCTCTACCAACGAAAACTCATTTTACGGTCCAACGAATAATCCTATCAACACGGCGCATGTACCGGGTGGTTCCTCCGGTGGAAGTGCAGCCGCTGTCAGTGCCGGTTTGTGCATGGCGGCTTTAGGCAGCGATACAGGTGGATCGGTTCGCCTGCCAGCCGATTTCTGCGGTATTGTTGGTTTTAAGCCTTCTTACGGCCGGGTTTCACGCCATGGCCTGATCGCGTACGCTTCCTCCTTTGATGTCATTGGTGTATTGGCAAAGTCGGTAGCCGATGCTTCTGTTGTTTTGGAAGTTATTGCAGGACCAGATGACTACGACAGCACAGCTATTAACCAATTTCCAGAAAAAATTGATCTTTCCAGCAGTGACACAAATAAATACCGCATTGCTTACTTCCCCGAATGGATAGAACACCCTTCCATTGACTTGGAGATTTCATTGGCCATAAAGGATAAACTGGAGCAGCTAAAAGCCGAAGGCCATACGGTGGAACCGGTATCTTTTTCCCTTACTGAATACATCGTTCCTACCTATTATATTCTTACCACAGCCGAGGCTTCCAGCAATCTTTCCCGTTACGATGGTATCCGGTATGGTAAAAATTCGCATGAGGAAGATCAAGAACTTGCCAAATTTTATCAACAAAATCGTAAAAACGGCTTTGGAAGCGAGGTCAAGCGAAGAATCATGCTTGGCACCTTTGTCTTGAGTGCCGGTTACTATGACGCTTACTACCAAAAAGCGCAGCAGGTTCGGCAGTTGCTCAGACAACAAACAGAATTGATTTTCAATCAGTTCGATTTTATTATAGCCCCAAATGCACCGTCGGTTGCATATAAAATCGGCGATAAAAATCAGGATAAACTGGCCATGTACATGGGCGATATTTTTACCGTTTTTGCCAATTTAACGGGTGTGCCCGCTTCTTCTTTACCAGTTTTTAAACACTCTTCTAACCTTCCTTTTGGATTACAAGTCCTCTCTTCTCCCCGTAATGAGGTATCTTTGCAACGCTTTTCGCATCAACTGATGATGCAACAATAAAGGCGAGTAAGATTTCAGTGCGATTTGGTTCACCCTTCTAAAACACAATTTTTGTGATGAACAAACTTTTATTGTTGGCTACCATCCTTGTTTCATTTTTAATAAAGGATTATGCAGCCGCCACCCCTACGGGCAAAGCAACCACACAAACTGACACCACGGACACCAACCAGCTTCTGAGAGGAAACCCGAAAGAAGGCTTTAAAAACCTTTTTGACGAGACTTCTGAAAGCAATTTTCACTTAGGCAGATTGAACCCGAAAGCCGTAGCCTTTATTGAAGACTACATGGACAAAGAAGGCGACAACCTGGAACGATTGAAAGTCACCGGCAAACGTTATTTCAGCATCATTGAAACAGCTCTGGAAAAAAGAGCACTGCCCACCGAACTTAAATATCTGGCGGTTATTGAATCAGAACTGAAAACATCAGCCACATCTGTAAAAGGCGCCGGCGGCCCCTGGCAACTGATGCCCGAAACCGCCCGTGATCTGGGGCTGCGTGTAAACGGTAAGATTGATGAGCGCCGTGATTATTACAAGAGTACGTATGCAGCTGCCCGTTACCTGGCCTACCTCTACGATCTGTACGAAGACTGGCTGTTGGTGATAGCAGCGTATAATGGTGGTCCCGGCAAGGTGAATACCGCCATCAAACGCAGCGGCAGCCGTAACTTCTGGGACCTGCAGTATCATTTACCTGCAGAAAGCCGTACACATGTAAAGAAGTTCATTGCCACGCATTACATCATGGAAGGGGAAGGCGGACTGACAACCCTGACCAAGGATGAAACGGCAAAGCTGCTGGCTGACTACGCCAATGTGCCTACAACCGATGCCTCGCTGGCTATGCAGAACATTTCGGGGAAGTATTACTCAAAAGCTATTGCAAAAGTTCTGCAAATGAATCTTACTGAGTTCAATAAGCTGAACCCGAATTTTGATAAGCAACTGTCGGCAAAAGGCAATTACGATCTGCGTCTGCCGAATGATAAAATGACCGCGTTCAGAGATGCAAAAATTCAGATTCTGCAGCAATCCGTTGGTATGCTGCTAGGAACTATCAAAGGATAAACTTATTTCCACCTAAGCAGGAAGTGCTGGCTGTTTTCAGTCAGCACTTTTTTTTGAACCTCAATGTCACAGAGGCACAAAGGAGATCACTAAAACAGAAAAATCCTTCGTAGCGAAATGGGCAAAATCCCTTGAAAAACGATTCGGGGATAAATATTCTATAGATTAAATCATCTTTCTACAAACTAAACGGAAAGCACTTTTTTAATCGCTTCTGCTTTCAGCATGCACTCTTCCCATTCCTGCTCTGCATTGCAATAGAAAGTGATTCCGGAGCCGACGAGGTAAGAAAGGTATTGCTGCGTTTGATTATACAGGATGCTTCGGATCACGACATTAAAGTCAAAATCACCGTCCGGTGTTTTGTAGCCGACCGACCCTGAAAAAAGCCCCCTGGCAGTTGGCTCGTATTCATCAATCAATTGCATGACACGCAGTTTGGGTGCACCAGTCATAGAACCCATAGGGAAGGTAGCTTTCAGTATCTCTGAAAACGTCACATTCTCCTTTATTTCGCCGCTTATGGTTGAAATCATCTGGTGTACCTGCGGAAAGGAGTAAATGCCAAACAGCTCATCTACAGCCACGGTGGCAGGCTTGCAGATTTTGGTTAGATCATTTCGTACGAGATCTACTACCATCACATTCTCCGACTGTTCTTTTGCACTCATCCGTAGCGCCTGCCTTAATTGCTGGTCGTGAACACTGTTTTGCAAATTTCTTTTACTGGTGCCTTTAATGGGCTGCGAAATGAGACGGTTGCCGCGCTTGGCCAGGAATCGCTCCGGGCTCGCACAAAGCAGGAATTTATCCTCCAGGCGATACAACGCTGAAAAAGGATTGGGCGAAACCGTCATTAGATTCTGGAAAATGACAAAAGGATCCAATAAAATGTTCTCCGCAAAAAACGCTTGGCAAAAATTAATCTCGTAACAATCGCCCCGCAGGATATGAGCCTGTAATGCCTTTACGTTTTGCAGGTATGCGTCCCTGCTCATTACAGGGTTGATTTGAAGACGGGGCGGAGAAAAAGTATCCTTCTTTTCCGGCTGTGCTGAGATCTGCTGAAAGATTACTGCAGGCTCTTCTGCATAGATCGTGAGTGAGCCCTGTTTTAGTTCCAGAACAACCTGAGGTACAAAAAAGCAGTACAGCGAAAAACCAATCGGGTCTTCTTTTGCGGTGGACAAGCCGTGCAACTGAACTTTCAGGTCATACGACAGATGCCCGAAAAGCCATTTTGCCTTTTGGAAAAATACATCTGCATCCTGAATGTTTTCTGTTTGCACCCATTCCTTCACACCGGCGCCAATCAAACATTCCGCTTCGTGTGAGGTTGTAGGGTACTGCTGATTGTCCAAAAAACAAAAAGTGCTGAACGGTCGTAACCAGTTCAACACTTTTTTCTTTAGACCTGGGAGATCGGCAATGGGAAAAGTGCAGGACGCCAGGTCTGTATGCATGTAAATTTAATAATCTTCTTCGTCATCATCGAAGCCGCTGCCACCCGTAAACGGATCCATGTCGCTGAAATCTTCTTCCTCTTCGATTTTGAAATCATCGTCCTCTTCTTCATCCGCCTTCCCTTTTCCTTTTCTTGACTTGGGCACATCGAATTCTTCAAAATCTGGATCCCAGTTGTCATCGTCCTCTTCTTCCCCGTCCAGATCATCGTCATCATCATCTACATCATCATCTGCTGCCTTTTTTCCGCCTTTTTTCGGGGCTACATCTTCGTCCAGATCATCGTCGTCGTCTTCCGTTTTCTTTTTCGGAGAACGGCCTTTAGCCTGTGCCAGTAACGTATCCAGTAAGGTTGTTCCAGAGGAGATTTCCTCAACTAATATTTCTGCCATAACTATATCCTGATTAGCGGTGTAAAATTTATTTAAGAGTGGCAAACCGCCAAATTTTACCAAGTTTTTTTTCGCCTTAAATTTTTACAATCTGATCGCGACCCGGACCGTTTGAAATGTACTTTACTTCGCATCCCAAAACACTATTCAGGTAAGCTACATAATCTTTCATTTCACCTGGCAGGTCGGCAGCTTCTTTTATGGCCGTGCTGTCGGTATTCCAGCCCTTGAATGACTTATACACCGGCTCAATTTTGTTGTGTGTCATCTGGAATGGAATTTCGGCGGTCTCCTTGCCATCAATTTTGTAAGACGTGCAAACGTTCAGTTCTTCGAAGGCATCCAGCACATCAGCCTTGGTCATTACAATTTGTGTACAACCATTCAGCATGCAGGCATAATGAAGCGCCACAAGGTCCATCCAGCCGCAACGACGGGGCCGACCGGTTGTAGCGCCAAACTCGTTTCCTATTTTCCGCAGCTTTTCGCCGGTTTCGTCTTCCAGTTCGGTGGGGAAAGGACCACCGCCCACACGGGTGCAGTAGGCTTTGCTTACGCCAATCACTTCGCGAATTTTTTGTGGTGCTACGCCTAAGCCATTGCATACTCCGGCAGAGATGGTATTGCTGGATGTGACAAACGGGAAGGTTCCAAAATCGATATCCAGCATGCTGCCCTGGGCGCCTTCGGCCAGGACTCTTTTGCCCTGCGAAATTTTGTTGTTGATGAAGTATTCACCGTTGACAATATTGAGCGATTTTAAAAACTCAATGGCATCGAAAAACTCTTCTTCCCAGGCTGAAATGTCTTCGTTAAAATTATAGTTGTCCAATAGCTTCTGGTGCTTCAACCGAAGTTTGATGTATTGCTGGGTAAAACTTTTGTGCAGCAGATCACCAACCCGTAGAGCATTGCGACCGGTTTTGTCCATGTAAGCAGGGCCAATGCCTTTCAGCGTAGAACCGATCTTGCCCTCACCTTTCGACATTTCTGCCGCCTTGTCCAATGCCCGGTGCGTAGGCAGAATCAGGTGCGTCCGTTCTGAAATGAAAAGGTTTTTCTTAAGGTCAATACCAAATTCAGCAACCTTATCCGCTTCTTTGCGCAGCGTCACTGCATCCAGCACTACGCCATTGCCAATCAGGTTCACGGTTTGTTCATGAAAAACACCGGAAGGAATCTGGTGTAAAACGATCTTTTTATCGCCGACATACAAGGTATGCCCGGCATTGGGTCCGCCCTGGAAGCGGGCAATGATGTCGTATTGCGAAGCAAAGTAATCAACAATTTTTCCCTTGCCTTCATCGCCCCATTGCAGGCCCAGAATTACATCTACCATATTCTTTTAATTGCGCGGCAAATGTAGGCACAGAAAAGGGAACCGGAAAGATTGTTTCTGGTGTTGTTGTATTCCCTTATCCTTGTGCATACAGCAAAAAAATCACCGGCCGCTTGTGTAGCTGCGGAAGTGCAGTTTTCCACTGTTGTGCCGTTTTGGTTTGCACCATTTCTTCCTTACCAGTTAGGTCGGCAGCAACGCAGAGCTGTGTTTGCGGCTGACAGGTTTTGATGAGTGTTTCCAGCATTTGATTGTTTCGGTAAGGTGTTTCAATGAAGATCTGCGTACAGGATTTTTGTCTGGATTCGGCTTCCAGTGCTTTAATGGCTTTTGCCCGCTCGCCATTGTCGATGGGCAGATATCCGACAAACTGGAACCGCTGCCCATTCATGCCACTGGCCATCAGGGCCAGCAAAATGGAATTCGGTCCAACCAATGGTTTTACGATGGCGCTTTTTTGCTGGGCCAGGTGCACAAGGGCCTGCCCCGGATCGGCTACTCCCGGGCAGCCGGCTTCACTGATAATGCCGATGGTTTTTTGTTCCTTCAATTTTTGCAGAAAAGAAGAGGAAGTTTCAGGCGTCATCTTCTTCATGTCGAACCACTCGTAATTATCGATCACCATCTCCTTCCAGAGAAGTTTAAGGTACCGCCTTGCGGTGCGTTCGTCTTCCACAAAAAACACAGAACAGGCCTTTACCGCATCCAGCAGGTAAGCCGGCAAAGGTTCCGTTACACCTTCTGATAATACGGTTGGAATCAAATAAACGGTAGCAGGCATGAGAAGAAACGTTTGTTATTTATGGTCTGTGGTGGCTGAAGGCAATCACTCTTGTTCATCGAACAATGCCCGCTTCATAGCGGATCACAGGCTCCTGTACTTTGTACAAGCTAAGAGTTGCGGCCACCACGGCGTACGCTGGCGCCAACACCCAGCCAACAATAATCAATCCATGCATCAGGTAAAACATCAGGCCATTGCCGATGGCGAGGCCTTTGTGATGACCGATATAATCAATGCTGGCGGCCGGGGATATACGGTTTCGTTCCAGGCTATAATCCAGCATGGAAAAACCATAATAATAACATTCAATAAAAAGCCCGACCAGCGGAGTTACCCACCCCACTACCGGCACCAGCGAAAGCAGCAGGATGGAGATGACATACACGGTTTGCCATACCGCATTGCGCAGGGCCACCCGAATGCCACGCCAGATATCTTTTAGTAATTGTGATGTAGAAAACGGAAAATCCTTCCCTTCGATAATGCTCGATGTTTTTTCGCTTAAATACGCAAACACCGGCGAGCCAATGATGAGGAACAAAAACTTGAAAAGCGAAAAATAAAAGAACACCAGGATCAGGCGCAAAATCAGCCCGACCATCACAAAGAAAAAACTTAACCACTCGCTGCGTTCTTTTTGCAACCAGGCTTCCAGCCCAATGCGCCGGCTCAACCAGGTAACAGCAGCATCGGAAGAATTCCAGAAGGTGTACATTCCCACCATAAAAAGTACAGCGTAAATGATTCCCGGAATCAGGATCCACTTCCACAGCCGGTGCTTGCGGATAAAGGTGTGTGCTTCGAAAAAGGACTGTATGGCAATGATGATTTCCTTGAGCAAGCCTTAGATTTAAAGCGGTAAATATACGGGAAAGGTGAATGGTGAATGGTCAGTGGACATTCGTGCGAAGTTGATTCACCGTTTGGGTTGGCGCAATTTATGAACAAGTGAACAGGTGACCTTGTAAACTCGTGAACTGATCGTGTATGAAAAAACTTCCGATCGCTTTTTACCTACAGGATGATGTGGTTGCCCTTGCTAAGGAACTGCTTGGCAAAGTGCTGGTCACGGCATGGGGAGGAGAGATCACATCCGGACGCATTGTGGAAACAGAAGCCTATGCCGGTGAACAGGACCGGGCTTCCCATGCTTCCAAAGGCCGGACAGATCGAACGGAGGTTATGTTTCAAAAAGGCGGACGAGCCTATGTATATCTCTGCTACGGCATTCACCAGATGTTCAACATTGTAACAGCGAAAGAAGGCGTGCCGCATGCGATTTTGATCCGGGCGGTGGAACCGATAGAAGGAAAAGAGATCATGCTGCAGCGCACCGGGAAAAAAACCTGGGACCATTCCATCACCAGCGGGCCGGGACGGGTGGGCAAAGCGTTTGGTTTTCATACATCGCAATGCGGATTGGATCTGACAAGCAGTGAACTTTTTATTGCCGATGACGGCTTTGTTGTAAAGGATGAGGACATTGTTTCTTCGTCTCGGATTGGTGTGGATTATGCCGGCGAACACGCCGAATGGCATTACCGGTTTTACCTGAAAAACAATCCGTATGTCAGCGGACGAAAAGCAACAAGTAAAAAACCAGCTATCCGCAACGGAAAACTCAATTTTTGATTTCTGGTTTTTGCAATCTTACTTCGGCAAAAATTTTCCCATTGCCAGTACAGTTTTCCAGACAGGTCTTAGCGCTACTCTGTGTTATTGCAGCCATTGCTGTTTACTTATTGAATCCGTTTGGTGTTGAACCAAAGGCCGCACTGGTCATTGCCTTTGCTACGCTGATGATTGGCTTGTGGGTAACGGAAGCCCTGCCCATGCCGGTAGTGGCCTTGCTGCCGCTGATCCTTTTTCCCCTGTTTGGAATTGCGCCCATCGCTGCTACGGCAACGTCATATGCCAACCCGGTCATCTTTTTATTTATGGGTGGTTTTATGCTGGGGCTTGCCATTGAAAAATGGAACCTGCACCGGCGCATTGCCTTGAATATTGTTCGATTGACCGGCACCAGCGGCGACCGCATCATCCTGGGTTTTATTATTTCCACCGGTGCCATCAGCATGTGGCTGAGCAACACAGCCACAACCATGATGATGTTTCCTATTGCCTTATCGGTTGTGAAGGTGATGGAAGAAAACCATGCAGGTAAAAAAGGCATGGCCAATTTTGCCATGTCCATCATGATCGCCATTGCTCTGGCCTCCAATTTCGGAGGGGTTGCTACCATCATTGGCACACCTCCAAACGTGGCGTTTGCCGGCTTTTATAACAAACGCTACAACGACACCATTGCCTTTGCAGACTGGGTGCTGCTTTGCTTACCGCTTTCCTTGCTGTTGATGGGTATTTTATACCTGGTGATGGTGAAGTGGCTTTATCCCAACAGCATGAAAAATGACAGTGCCACGGGAGACATCATTAATAAGGAACTGGCAACCCTGGGTCCGTTTACGAAACCGGAAAAAAGAGTGTTCGCCATCTTCCTGGTAACAGCCCTGCTTTGGATCACAAAAGATTTGATCAACAGCATAAGCCCGCTGAAACTGGATGACAACATGATCGCCATCATGGGAGCAACGGCTCTCTTCGTTACACCGGCGGAGAAAAAAGGAGAAAGCCTGCTGGAATGGAGCGATACCAGCAAAATGGCCTGGGGTATCCTCCTGCTTTTTGGCGGCGGCATTGCGCTGGCCACAGCACTGGAAAATGTCGGCCTGATTGAACAATTGGGCAAATGGTTTGCGCAGTTTGGTTTTAGCACGTTGATGCTGATTTTTCTGGTAACGGTTATTTCGCTTTTTGTTTCGGAAGTTATGAGCAATGTGGCGCAGGTGATTGTATTTGCACCAGTGGTAAGCGGACTGGCAGAAGCAGCGCAGATCCATCCGCTTATTCTGGGTATTCCCATGACACTGGCGGCTTCCTGTGCCAGCATGCTGCCCATGGGCACACCGCCTAATGCCATTGCCTTCTCCAGTGGTTATATCAAGTTAAAGCACATGACAAGAGTGGGCTTTATCATGAACATTATTTCAGTGATCCTGATTACACTGTTTTGCTGGCTCCTGCTGCCCAGGATTTTCCCCCTGTCCCCCTGAAGGGGAGACTTAGATCGATAAAACCTTTTGTGTTTTCAATACTTCTTACAACAGACTGTATTTGCCTTTTTGCTGAATAGAATTACAAGCCGTACAAACGTTTGACGCAACGGAAGATTCATAGTAGCACTTCAGCTTAGTACAGAAAGAAAAATGCCTGCTCTTTGAACAGGCATTTTTTATTAGTAGAAAAGTATTGCTAAAAAAATGATAGAAGAAAAACAGTTTATTAAACCTAAGTCTCCCCTTCAGGGAGACAGGGGGGAGCTTAAAACTTCGGACAGTTCAGCTTTTTCGCATACGGATCGCTTGGCTGTTTTACATAGATCAGCGAGAACTCAGCCCCGCCACGCATGTTCGACCCCGGCTTCAGTGAAGACGTATTCACATCGTAACTGCCACCAAATCGCAGTGAGCCAATTTCCAGGCCGATGTATGGAATGGCTGCATCGCCGAGACGAAACCAGCTACCGAGATAAAGATTGGTGATCCGCTCCGGATCGTTGTTCAAGTTCAGCATATACGCACCGCCAAACACTGTATTCACGGCACCGGCCTGCCGGCTGTGAATGGCGCTGAAGTGAACGGCATTGTCTTCAGCCAGGGGAAGCATACCACCGGCCTGCAGGGTTACCCTGGGGTCTTTGATATAATTTCCTTCCTGGAAGGTTTCTTTTGGGCGGGTGATATGATACATGGAGGCCCCCACATAATAGTTGTTGGAACCATCGGTTGAACCGTTGAACAACATCCCTACGTTCAGGTCAAAGTAAGAAACGTTCATGCTGGAACTGGAAAATGATTCGGTTGTAATACCGGTAAAGCCATCCGATCGCAGCATGTCTTCAAAATGAAGGCCGTTTACGTTAAGTGTTTTGCTGACAAAGGTTCCCTGGAAGCCCAGCCCAAACTGATTGTAGCCGTTTTCATCCAGCGCTTTGTGATACGCTGTAGAAATTCCAAGGAAATTATTCTGCAGGGCGCCGTTGCCGCTTTTGTCGGAAAAGGCCAGCACACCCACACCAAACTGGTCGAACTGCGGAATGTTGTTTTTTAAGATGCCGGCATCCAGGGAAGCCGTATAAGTGGTAAAGGCATTGTTGATAGTTGGCCACTGGTTACGATAGTTCCCCGCCACGCGGATCACACCATCGAATTTACCTGTCAAAGCAGGGTTCAGGGTTAGCGGCGAAGCAAAGAACTGTGAGAAGTTGGGATCCTGGGCACTTGCCAATTTCCACACAGCAATAAGCACGATAAAGCAGACAGTTTTTCTCATTTGTGATACGAAAGTGAGAGTAAATTAAGGAAAAAAAGTGCTGATTCGGAAGAATTATTTTGTCAGGACTGAACTTTTGTTCCAAATGCCAGATCGCCGGCATCGCCCAATCCGGGAACGATATAACCCTTTGCTGTCAATTCGTCATCGATGGCGCCACACCAGATTGTGGCCTCCGGAACATGCAGGCGCAAAAATTCAATGCCTACCGTGCAGGCAATGGCCGTAACAATGTGAATGGACTTGGGAGTTCCTTCTTCTTTCAGGTATTCGATTGTTTTTACCAGCGAAGCACCGGTGGCAAGCATGGGGTCAGAGATGATCAGCGTACGGCCTTCAATTTCGGGGCAGGAAAGATATTCGAGCATGATCTCAAAGCTGCCATCAGGCCTGTGCTTGCGGTATGCTGATACAAAGGCATTGTCGGCTTTGTCAAAATAACTGAGCAGGCCATTGTGCAGGGCAAGGCCGGCTCGCAGGATGGTGGTGAGTACCGGCTGCTCTTCCAGCACTTCGCAAACGGCGGTACCCAAGGGGGTTTGAATTTCTTTTTCCACGTAAGGCAACCGGCGGCTGATTTCAAAAGCAGCCACTTCACCAATTCGTTCCAGGTTGCGCCGGAAACGCATCCGGTCGCCTTGGATGGTTACGTCACGCAACTCTGCTACCCAATTGCTTACCAGCGAATGTTCTTTGCTTAGATTGATCACCATTGCTTTGAATTTCTACCTTCGCGAAATTAGAGTTCGAAAATCAGAAATCAGAAATTATGTTATACAGAGCTATTGGCCTGATGAGCGGAAGTTCGCTGGATGGATTGGATATTGTGTTTGCCGAGTTTTTTCACCAGAGTGGCGCCTGGAATTTCGAGATCGTGGCGGCCGACTGTTATCCGTACACCGACCAATGGAAACAAAAGCTTCAAATGGCCACTTCGTTGCCTGCATTGGACTACCACCTATTGCACACCGAATATGGACATTACCTGGGAAAAGAAGTGCTTCGGTTTGTGGAGGCTCATAACCTGCAATTCAAAGTAGGACTGATTGCTTCGCATGGGCATACAACCTTTCATGTACCGCCGAAGATGACGGCGCAAATTGGCGATGGCGCTGCCATTGCTGCCGAAACCGGACTGCCGGTGGTAAGCGATCTTCGGGCCCTTGATGTGGCCTTTGGCGGGCAGGGTGCTCCCATTGTACCCATTGGCGAAAAATATCTGCTCAAAGACTACGATTATTATTTGAACCTTGGTGGCATTGCCAATCTTTCGTTCAAAAACGGTGATGCCTACATTGCCTATGACATTTGTCCCGCCAACCGTGTACTGAACATGCTTGTAGCAAAAGAGGGAAAGGAATATGATGCCGGTGGCAGCCTGGCCAGCAGCGGCCAGATACAGGATGATCTGTTGCAACAGTTAAACAACCTTCCATATTACGGTCAGGCCTACCCGAAATCACTGGCCAACCAGTTTGGTACCGACGAAGTGTTCCCGCTGGTAGAATCCTTCGGCCTTTCCACTGCCGATGCTTTGCGAACTTATGTTGAGCATATCGTACAACAGATCACAGCCGCCATAAAAGTACCTGAGGCTACCGATGCCAAACTGCTGGTGACTGGTGGTGGTGCCTTCAATACGTTTCTGATTCAACGCCTGACGGAATCTCTGACACCACTGAATGTTTCGGTGGTTGTGCCGGATGCGGCCCTGGTGCAATACAAAGAAGCACTGATCATGGCCTTTATCGGCGTGTTACGCTGGCGGCAGGAATATACTGTTCTTTCGTCGGTTACCGGGGCACAGCGTGACAGCATTGGAGGCGCCTTATGGATAGGGCAGGAAGCGTAAGCTCAATGGGCCATTGGCAATCACCAAATGACAATGGCTTTACGGGTTGCGTTGAAGCTGCGTATTGGTAAGTTTTTGCAAGGCTGCTTTGTTCAGTAGTCGTTCTTCCCTGATCTTATCTGCCTTTGGCAGCAGGGCCGGTTCAATTTGTTGCACCTGCGCTTTCAATGCTGGGTTCTTTTCAATGAAATTGGCTACAGCTACAATGCTGTCCTTTTCCATGCTGTTGATATCGATGGGACGCTGGATCCTGATCTCGTGTTTCTGATCATCAAACTCCACGTTGAAAGCGGCAATGTCGGGATGATTGACATCCCGGTTCAGACTAACAACCCGGAAGCCGGTGTTGTTGTTGTATACACAAACCCATTTGGGCGGGGACGCCTTTCCTTCCTTGGCAATGGCCCGCTTGATCAGGTCAAAACTCCCATCAGGATCGTTACGGGTTGTACCATCATCGTAAAAAAAGCGGGTGCCCTCCTTCACGGGTTGCACCATGCCTTTTATATGCCAGTCGATCACTGGATTGGCCGATGCTGCAATCTGCGCTTGCAATTGCCTGATGGAAGCGTCTTTTTGTGATACGTACCGCTGCAGGGCTTCAATCTCTTTTTGCTGCCGGTTATTCATCACCGTGTATTGTAGCGCTAGCCCTACGATTACCAGTAAAAAATAGCCGGCAAATGCACCTTTCAGTTTTAACGAAAGTCCTTTGTAAGGACCACTGACATCCGTATCGCTGGCAGGTAAAAATTTGTAGATAATGTAAGCAGGAATCACCGGCAGCAACAAAATGGCGGCCAGCACCAAAAAGAAATTGTCGGCCATCGTATTGGTTTCTATAAATATACTACAATACAATAACCTTTGAAACAGCCATCGATGCGGCTAAAGCGGTTCTACAAACCGGAACGAATCGCCATCAAACAATCCAAGATCACTGAGTTTCAGGTGCGGGATTACCAGCAAGGCCATAAAGGAAAGCGTCATAAAAGGCGCTGACAATGTACTACCCAGCGCTTTCGCGGCCTTGTCGATGGCTGCATAGTCCTTGGCAACAACGTAGCCATCATCAGTGCTCATGAGGCCACCAACCGGAAGTGCAACCACCATTTTTTCATCACCCACACAACTCACGCCTCCCTCCTTTTCAATGACCAGGTTCACTGCGCGGCAGATGGTTTCGTCATCCACACCCACGGCTACAATGTTGTGCGAGTCATGCGCCACGGAAGAAGCAATAGCACCTGCCTTCAATCCAAAATTCCGGATAAATCCTTTGGCTACAGGAGCATTTTTATAACGGTTCACCACAACAATTTTCAATACATCGTTAGCCGTGTCGGACACAATGTCTCCGGCTTCAACTTTGGGCGCAGCAAAAACCTGGTTAGTAATCAGTTGTCCGTCGAGTGCTTCAATCACGGGTATTTTTTCCTGGTTGGTAAAGGGCACGGCAAAATCGGCCGGAAGCTTTGGCTGACAGTGAAAATTATTTACCACGCTACCAAGCGGTAAAGGCTTTCGTTCAATCCGCGACGTTCCGTTGTCAGCTACCAGTTGGCCATTGATATAGGTTTGCAGCACTTCAAAGTTGGCCAGGTCTTTTACCAGAATAAAATCTGCAAAATCGTTCTGCCGCAACAGGCCCACTTTTAATTTGTAATGCATTACAGGATTGACACAGGCGGCCTGCAATACCTTGAATACATCAATGCCTCTGGCAACGGCTCTTGCACACAGGCGGTTGATATGTCCCAACACCAGGCTGTCGGGATGCATGTCGTCGGTACAAAACATCATCGCGTCGGGATGATCCTGTAACAAGGAAATCAGGGCATCGAAGTTTTTTGCAGCACTGCCTTCGCGGATCAGGATTTTCATGCCATACTGCAGTTTGTCCAGCGCTTCTTCTGCGGTAAAACATTCGTGATCGGTGGAGATGCCGGCATCAATGTATTGTTTTGCCGCTTCTCCCCGCAATCCCGGGGCATGACCATCCACCGGCTTGTTCCATTTCTTTGCCGCAGCAATTTTTTTCATCACCTCCGTATCGCCATGCAGAACACCGGGAAAATTCATCATTTCGCTCAGGTAAAGCACATCCTCACGGTGTAATAAGTCTTCCACAGCCTTACTGTCAAGTGCTGCACCAGCGGTTTCAAACACCGTGGCCGGCACACAACTGGGTGCCCCAAAATTGAACTTGAACGGAACAGTCTTTCCATTTTCGATCATAAACTCTACGCCCTTGCTGCCGCACACATTGGCAATTTCATGCGGGTCGCTAACCGTGGCTACAGTTCCATGTACAACCGCCAGCCGGGCAAATTCGGATGGTATCAACATCGAGCTTTCAATGTGCACATGTGCATCGACAAATCCCGGAAGAATGAAGGGCAAATTCCCCTCCGGCCGGCTTGCCGGGTGTATGGCCACAATGCGGCCGCCATCGATACTGATATCGGCAGGATAGATTTTTTGCTGGTGCAAATCCACCAGATTGCCCGTGATACTATTCATAATTGCCTGCAAGGTATTTTGGTTGAGAATCGTTGCTGCTGCTGACCAATGCGAATTCAAAATTGAAATTAGGAAAAGAGCCAGCAAGATGAATTGTTTTCTTCAGCCTGAAACGATCCTTGCTATACTCCCAGCACCTTTCATATAAAAATGATTTTTAATCTTTTGCATTTGATTATTGGGTTTTTGGTTTTTCGCTTCTATTCCTATATTTGTTCATACCCCTTAGCTATGAAGTGTTTAATTGTTGATGATAATAAGATGGCCCGAATGGCGCTGAAACAGTTGGTAAGCCAGATTCAGTCGTTGGAAATCGTTTCCGAATGTGCCAATGCCATGGAAGCCTACAACCAGTTAGGCGCAAACCAGATTGACCTTCTGTTCCTGGATATCGAAATGCCTGACATCAGCGGTATTGACCTGATAAAAAAACTGGGCAACAAAAAACCCCTCATCATTTTCACCACCGCAAAAAAAGACTACGCCGTAGAAGCCTTTGAGCTGAACGTAGTGGATTACCTGGTAAAACCGGTTTCGCAGGCACGCCTACTGCAGGCCGTGGAAAAAGCCCAGGAAACACTGGACAGCAATAAAGAAGAAGTCAAAATAGAAGAGCAGAGCTTTGTGTTTGTGAAAGACAACGGCATGCTCAAACGCATATCCATCGACGATATTATGTTTCTCGAGGCGATGGGCGATTATGTAAAAGTGCACACGCCGCAGAAGTTTCATGTGG
Organism: Flavisolibacter longurius; assembly: GCA_014163555.1. Taxonomy (GTDB): domain Bacteria; phylum Bacteroidota; class Bacteroidia; order Chitinophagales; family Chitinophagaceae; genus Flavisolibacter. The sequence goes on along the minus strand of JACJGO010000025.1, from coordinate 3,580 downwards.
TGCATGCGACCCTAAAATCCATCGAGGAAAAACTTCCTGCCAGCAAATTCTTACGGGTGCACCGCAGTTATATTGTTGCCATCAATAAGATTGATTTTATCCAGGAAGGCACCATCACCATTGGCAAAACGACCATCCCCGTTGCCGATACGCATAAGGCAAATTTGAACAAGCGGTTGAACCTGCTGTAGAGGCGTCAAATGTGAGATGTCAGACGTGAAACGGCAGATCATCAAAATTTCAATCTGACTTACTGTAGGCTGTTGGTGTGTTTTTAACTTGTGAACGAGTGAACCCGTGAACTTGTGAACTCATACCTTTTTCACGTTTGACGTCCAACCTCTCACGTTTACCTTCTTTGTTCATCGTAGTAAACCTAGCCTTCGCCGAAGGCTTTTTTTATTTAGCCTAACAATTAAAAACATCGGAAAGCCGACTGCTATTTTCGTCCTGTACTCACCAATATCTTTCTGTTAAAGGCAACATATTCAATCCGTAACCCTTTTACAGCTTCCATATTGGTTCGCAACCAAAACTAGTATCCTGTGTTAAAACCGCGACCGAATCTATTCGTTACCCGGAATCGACAGAATGAACAGGCGGCAGCACCCGTTACTGCCATTTTTCTTACAAACACCATGAAACGATTTGTAGTTTTTATTGTGCTGTTATCGCTTTTGATCGTGGGTGAATACTATTTCCTCACCGAGGTGATTACCCAAAAACGGGGCTGGGTGATTGGTGGAAGCCTGCTGGTTTCCGTGGTTTGCCTCTACTTCCTGATCCGCTTTTACAAACGTTCTATAATTTCTTCACGCCCAACCGGTTCCTGAAAATTTGAATTTTGTATATTCGGCAGCCTTTCATGCGCAAGCCGGATGTACGATACTGGATTATGTGGCTTTTCCTGCTGGGAATTATTTTCATTGTATTCCTGCAGGTCATCTCGGGCTACAACATTTCCCGCCTCCTGTCGGGCAACGATAGCCTGACCACGGAAATGCAGGTGCAGAGCAATTTGCGCAAGCTGCAAAGCGATATCCTGACGGTGGAAAGCGATATCCGCGGCGCTGTTATTACTAACGACAGCAATTACATTGATGGTGTTTACGGAAAGATCAACAACATCCGGCAACAGGTACAAAAGCTAAAGTCCCACTCCGACTCCACCAAACTTGCCGCCGAATACCGGAAACTGTATGCGCTGGTAAATCGCAAGATCGAATTCAGCCAAACCATCATCAATGCGTTTTACGAAGAAGGTCTGGGCAAATCACAACGTATCATCAACACCGGCAGGGGGCGTATTATACGCGATAGCATTGAGTCTATTATTATCAGCCTGAATGCAAACCGGCAGACAGAACTGAGCAAACTAACAGGCTCTATTGAACAAAGAGGATATACAACACGGCTGTGGGGATTCGGGCTGGGCTTTATTGCACTGGTGGCGGTGATCGCTGCATTCTGGTACATGTTAAACCAGGGGCGGCAACAGCAAAAAATGATTACGTTGCTGAACGAATCGGAGCGAAAAAGCAAGGAACTGGCGAGCATGAAAGAACAGTTTCTGGCCAACATGAGCCACGAGATCCGGACGCCGATGAATGCCATTCTGGGCTTTACCAACCTGCTGCGCCGCACCCAGTTAAACAACGAGCAGCGCCAGTATGTACAAAATATTCATTCGGCCGGCGAAAACCTGCTGGCCCTTGTCAACGATATCCTTGATTTGTCGAAGATTGAAGCCGGCATGATGTCGCTTGAAGAAACCCGGTTTAGCCTGCACAGTTTATTAAGTTCCGTAGGTGCCATGTTCAGCGAAAAACTCAAAGAAAAAAACCTTGATTTTTCTATCCATATTGAACCCGATGTGCCGGATGTTTTATCGGGTGATGCCGTACGACTAACGCAGATTTTAGTGAACCTGATCAGCAATGCGGTGAAGTTTACGGAGAAAGGAGAAATATCGGTTTCCATCAAAGCGCTTCACCAAACAGAAGAAGAAGCCCGGTTGCAGATTGCCATCCGCGATACCGGCATTGGCATTTCAGCAGAAAAACAACAAGCCATTTTTGAACGGTTTCAACAGGCAGATACCGAAACTACCCGTCGCTTTGGTGGCACCGGCCTTGGGCTGGCCATTGTAAAGCAGTTGGTATCGCTGCAAAACGGCGCCATTCATGTTGAAAGCAAGCAGGGCAAAGGATCTGTTTTTGTTGTAGAACTCACGTATAAGGTTCCTGACATAAACCAGCTTTATGCAGCTGCGTTGTCAGCGCAGGAAGAAGCCGTACCGCTGGAAAAAATAACTGTACTTATTGCCGAGGACAATCCCATGAACCAGCACCTGATCTCGCACCTGATGCGGAGCTGGGGAATCGACTTTGTACTGGTGAGCAACGGCAGCGAGGTGGTAGAAGAACTGAAAAAGCGTCCTTACTCCATTGTGCTGATGGATATACAAATGCCGGGCATGGACGGCTATACGGCCACAGGCGTTATTCGCAACGAACTAAAAAGTAACATCCCCATTTTAGCCATGACAGCCCATGCCATGGCTGGCGAAAAAGAAAAATGCCTGCAGATGGGGATGAACGATTATGTATCGAAACCTATTAAAGAAACCATCCTTTATAACATGATCGGACGCCATGCGCAAAACCTGGAAGCTATCGATCCGGCACCGCCTGCAGAGCAACCCATCACGGGTTTTATTGATCTTGCTTACCTGTCGGATCTATCCGGTGGCAACAAAGAATTTGAAAAGCAAATTCTTGAACAGTTTTTGGTTCAGGTGCCTGAAGAGATCGGGCAACTGGAACAAGCTATTTCAACCCGCGATTTTGAAGCCGTGAAACAAACCGCCCACAGCATGAAATCCACCGTTGGTTATGTAGGCCTGTCCGAGGAGCTACACCCCTACCTTGACCGGATGGAAAAAGATGCGATTAAAAACGAAGACGGCAATTTTTCAGTTGATCTGGATTATGTAAAAAACCATTGCGAAAGAGCCAAAACAGAAGTGGAAATGCTTTTGCGCCGCGAGGCAGTTTAACAAAACCTTCGTTGCCCTGATACCCCTTACTGCCAACTTTATACTTTGGCGATACGTCTGTTATTTGAACCGATAGTTTATTGGGTTTCGCCGAAAGGCCATCGAAAATAAAACAGGGGCAGGCTATTTTTACATTGTCAATCGAAACACTACATCGACCGATTAAAAATATTCAAGAACTTGGTTTCGTATGGTTAAGGGTGAAGCCCTGCTATTCTTAGCGGGGCACTTTTTTTTCAAACCCATTTTTTCTTTCCAAAACCGATTTACTGCCGAAAAAAATATTAAAGAGGCTTCCCGATTGCCATAACCGGGTATGCAATGTCCTAATCAACATCCTCTGTTTCTACAGGGGATTCTTTATTTCTCCCCCTGTCCCCCTGAAGGGGAGACTTATACTGTTTTCACTTATTAGGTACGGGTATAAGGGTATTGGCATAGTTGAATAAGGAGTTTTTTGTTGTGGTAGTATTTATTAAGCACCCGGCACAAGTGGTTCTCGACGGATTTGATGGTATGGCA
>JACJGO010000024.1 GCA_014163555.1 Flavisolibacter longurius | reverse complement strand
CCATACCATCAAATCCGTCGAGAACCACTTGTGCCGGGTGCTTAATAAATACTACCACAACAAAAAACTCCTTATTCAACTATGCCAATACCCTTATACCCGTACCTAATAAGTGAAAACAGTATTATTCTGTTTTTACCAATCAAATTAAAAATAAATACAGGATCTGGAAACTCATCTTAATAAGATGAGGGAATGAATTTTACTATTCTCTTATATATTTCGATGATGTGCAGTTGCCCTTCCGTCCGTATTTTCGAAATCTATGAACATCAACACACGTAGCATGCAAAAAATAGTTCTCGTTCTGTTTAGTGCTCTCTCACTTGGCGCGGCGGCACAAAAAACATCCGGCAAAATCACCCTCACCAAGGGACAAAAACTGGAAGTGGTAACAAACTTAAACATCACCGGGCAGTCGATGATGGGCCCGTCTTCAGGAACAGTCACCTTTGCCGACACCTACACCGTGCAAGATGCAGCACCTAACAGTTATACGCTGGTGCGGACGCCCAAAAACATAAAAATGAACTTTTCCGTAGGATCGCAGGAGATTAAACTCGACTCTGATAATCCCCAGGATTTAGAAGGTGCACTAGGCCAACCCATTAAAGAAATAATGGAGCAGAAGCCTGAATTTACCATAGATGCCAACGGTAAAATTGTTGCTGTAAAAGAAGGCCCAAAGAAAAAAGAAGAAGGCGCTGGTGGTAGCATGATGTCGATGATGCTACCGGGATTGGATGCAGCAGCGGGCATACCAAAAGTGGGTAATCCTTCTGTATTTCAGGTTCTACCTGCAAAGGAAATTGGAATTGGCGATTCCTGGAAGGACAGTGTAAATGCCGATGGAAATATGTACCAATCAGTATATAAAGTAAAGGGCATTACGGACAAAGAAGTTGTAGTTGACTTTGAAACAGAAGGCACCACAAAAATGTCGCAGGAAACCATGGGGATGAAAGTTAATGTCGATGCCGCTTCAAAAGTAGCCGGTACTGTTTTGATTGATAAGGCCACCGGTTTGATCAAACAGAAAACAACAACGAATAATACGGAAACAACGATGAATCTTGGGGGCAATGAAATGACGACCACCAATAAGATTACATCTGTGATGAATGTCACTACACTCTAAACAAAATTGATTTCGATAAATAAGAAACCCCTTTTTCCGAAGGGGTTTCTTATTTATAACGCATCTAACTGGTTTCGCAACAGGTCCTCAAATGTATCCCGCTTGCGAATCAGGATTGCCTTTCCGTTTTTCACCAATACCTCAGCAGGTTTTTCCCGCGAGTTATAATTGGAAGACATTTCAAATCCATAAGCACCGGCATTATAAATAACCAGCCGGTCGCCCTCCCGCACTTCGTGCAGCAGCCTGTCGTTGGCAAAGGTGTCTGTCTCGCAGATATAACCGGTAACTGTATAAACTTTTTCAACCGCCTGCGGGTTCGACAGGTTGGCAATATGATGATAGGCATCGTACAACATTGGTCGGATCAGGTGATTGAGACCACTGTTGATGCCTGCAAAAATCTGTGAGCCGTTGTCTTTAATGACATTTACAGTTGTCACCAGATAGCCGCATTCACTGACAAGGTATTTTCCCGGTTCAAACCACAACTGGTAGGTTTTACCGTTGCTGAATAGATGGGTATCCAGGTATTTTTTAAGCCGTGTAGCTATGTGCCTGATATCGGTTTCTTCATCATCAGGTTCATAGGGAACTTTGAAACCTCCACCGAGATCGATGACCTGCAGATCAGGAAAATGTGGAACAAGATCATTCAACACTTTAATGCCATGTACAAACACATCGGCGTCTTTAATATCGCTTCCGGTATGAATGTGAAGTGTAATAATTCTTATTGTATGCTCTTGTACCAGCTTTAGCAACTGATCCAATTGATCGATAGGAATTCCGAATTTGCTTTTTTCGTGACCGGTGGAAATCTTCAGGTTGCCGCCCGCTAAAATATTTGGACGAATGCGAATACCAACCGGGTAACTGTTTCCGTATTTCTTCCCGAATTTTTCCAGGTTCGACAGGCTGTCGATATTCACATGCACACCGGCTTCCACAGCTTCTTCAATTTCGGCAAACGAGATCCCGTTCGATGTATACAAAATCTTTTCTGGTGGCACGCCAGCATGAAGGGCCAGCTTTACTTCATTGATACTGCTGCAGTCGATTCCGCATCCAATAGAATGCATATATTTTAGGATATTGATGTTCGTTAGTGCCTTGCAGGCAAAGAAAAACTTTGCATCAATTCCTTCAAATCCGGTCGTCAGCTTTTCGTATTGTTCTTTTATTTTTTCGGCATGGTAAACATACAGCGGCGTTCCAAATTCATCGGCCAAACGCAGTAATTGATCATGCATTAATCGTTGCGACATGATACCTGTTGTGTTTATAAATTCAATTGAATAGGGAAAGATTAGTCTTCTTTTTTATCCTCTGGCTCAGTGTCATCGTTATCTTCATCCGGATCGTCTGAGGGCAGGCTATCTTCATCCAAGATTTCTTCTTCAAGCTTTTCTCCCTCCTCCAACGCGTCTTCAGCAGCAAAAATCTCGTCAGCTATCGCCTCTTCGCCTGCCATTTCATCGTCCAGGGTTTCCGAGGGCAGGCCATCGCCGGGTGACGGTTCCTCCTCCTCTGAATCGCCAGAAGTTTCATCTGGTGCTTCCTCAAACGAGTGACCGTTTACGTAAGGCTCACCGGAGTTTTGCACCTCATCATCTGCAAGAATCAGTTCGCCCTCATCCGAAACAGCCAGCGTTTCGCTTTGTTCAAATTCGGTATGGTTTACCACTGTTGGTGCTACAACCTGGTCAGACAGCACTTCTTTGATCTTCGGAAGATCTTCCGGTGTGTTGATGCCGAAATAGTCCATGAAACTTTTTGAGGTAGCATAAACCAGGGGATGACCGGGCATCTTTTCATTGCGTCCGGTAATGACAATGAGTTCTTTTTCCAGCAGCTTTTGCACGGCATAATCCGAGCTCACACCCCGGATGGACTCGATCTCACCTTTCGTTACCGGCTGCTTGTATGCAATAATGGCCAGCGTTTCCATGGCAGCAGAGGAAAGGCGTTTCAGAAATTTTTCCCCGTTGAGTTGCGCCACGGTTTTGTGAAATTCTTTCTTGGTTAGGAACTGCCAGCCGCCGCCACTGAGTTTTACTTCAAAAGGATAAAATTCGGAATTGTATTTTTCCACGATCCCTTCTAAAGCAGCATCCACCTGCTCCACAATCAGCTTTTCTTCCATAAAACCAAAAGCCTGGTTCAACAGGTCTGTAATTTCAGCCGGCGTCAGGGGTTTATCCGAAGCAAAAATGAGAGATTCTATATGTGGGATAAGGTTTGAAATTTCCATGTGAATGTGCTAATACGATAATGTGCTAATGTGATAATTAAGGCAAGCAATTTTTAAAGCAGCCAATTATCACATTAGCACATTATCCGATTATAGAATTAATTATCCCTTCAATGCAGCCGCACCGCTTACAATCTCGGTAAGCTCGGTAGTGATGGCCGCCTGGCGTGCACGGTTATACGAAATTTTCAGGTTGCGCAGCAGCTCGTTGGCGTTTTCGCTGGCTTTGTCCATCGCGGTCATGCGGGCACCATGCTCTGAAGCATTGGCATCCAGGACCGCCTTGTACAATTGCGTATTCAGGATTTTGGGCATCAGTTCGGCAATCAGTTCTTCCTTGCCCGGATCAAAAATAAAATCGGCTTTGGCCGTGCTTCCACCGGTGTTTTGTGCTTTTGGAATGGGCAGAAACTGCTCGGAAACAAAGCGCTGCGTAGCGGCATTTTTAAATTCGCTGTACACAACCTCCACGCGGTCGAATTCGCGGTTGCGGAAGGCTTCTACAGCCGCCTGGGAAGCTTTCTGAACATTTTCGAATGTCAAGTTTAGAAAGATGTCTTTATGCGTATCCGATACGTTGTAGCCACCGATCTTGGCAAAATGCTCGTACCCTTTTTTTCCAATGCTCCACACCGTCACATTGCCTTTGCTATATTGGTTGCTGTATTTTTCGCGAACAATCTGTTTTGCCAGCTTAATGATATTGGCATTGTAGGCACCGGCCAGTCCGCGGTCAGAAGTGATCACCAGCAGCAGAACCTTTTCTACCGAACGCTCCACGGCCAGTGTGTTGCCGCCTTCCACCTCGGTATTGCTCACAATGTTGCTGAGCATTTCCTGCAGTTTGCGGGCATAGGGGCGCATCTGAACAATGGCATCCTGTGCACGGCGCAATTTGGCCGCACTTACCATTTTCATGGCTTTTGTAATTTGCTGCGTGCTTTGTACTGATTTAATTCGGTTACGAACTTCTTTTAACTGACCAGCCATTCTTTTTTAGTTTACAAGCTCACTTGTTCACATGATTACTGGTTATAAACCGATTACGCTCTTACATCCAGAAATTATGAACTGCTGAACCATTTTGAATTCGGCGGCAAAAGTAAGGCAGATAGGGGTAAATTCCATGCTTTGTTTTGGCATGTGAAGAATTCGGGGAAATGTTAACGGTTTGGTGGATTTAAACCCAATATAAAGGGTTTTTTCTCTCAAGGTAGCAAGTTGAACTGACGTTTCAGAGCATAGGTGATCACCAGTTTTCCGCCACCCCGGGCGCCGTTTCGAACCAACTCCTCCTGTTCTCTATAGATTTCTAAATAAATGGGACCTGCTGCCAGATTGGCAAGATATTCTTCCGTTATGGAAATTCTCCCCTCTTCCACTAAAACGTCTTCATTTACGTCGTCCGTTACCATGGCGGTATCTATCATTACCAACCGGACAAATTCGGAGCCTTTTCCAAAATTCTGAAGTTCCAGGTCAAACGGCTTTGGTTTTATTTCTGCCGGAATTTCCTTGGCCAGATAAAAAGGTGCAAAACTGAACTCTTCCCTGTATTTTTTCCCATCCGGTCCGGTAAAACGGATGGTATGACTGCCAGTAAAATCAGCCACCGGCAATGAAATTTCGTAAAACACGCCATTAAATTTGGTGCTGTCAGCCGGTAACGGCGTATCGTTGAGGTAAACAGATCCGGAGTTCTCCAGTGCAATTGCATCACCATTCCGGTTGCCCTCATGAAACTGCAACCGGATGGTCACCTCTTCCCTTCCTTCCTCACCCCAAACCTGGAAATTCTGGTAAAGGCTACCGGGAAGGGAAACCTCCTCAGATGGGTCACGGTCTTCATCTGTACAGGAAACCAGCAAAAAAAAGAGACAGAAAAAGGGAAAATAAACTTTCATAAACCTGTATTCATTTCTACACTAGCCCAAGAGCAGCTCCGTTAAGAATTTTTAACGACCAGGTGATGGTTCAGAACGATTTCAGCAAGGAAAAGCCCACCTAAATGGATTATCTTTGGCCGCTCTGTCAAAATGGCCACTAAGTTTACTTAGCACCTTTTTTGACAAAGCTAACGGTCGGAAAAAACAAAACCGTCAGAAAAGGCAAAGATACGGTGGTCAGCTTGAGCAGAACCCGTCTGAAAAAGCAGCCCAGACCAATCCGATCTCCATTAATGAACTGATATTTTTATTTATGATAGGATTCTTTTCAAAATTGTTTGGCGGCAGCAAGTCCGAAAAAGATGTGAAAACCATCCAGCCGCTGATCGCTAAAATCAATGAGCATTTTAGCTCTTACCAAAACCTCAGCAACGACGAACTACGCCATAAAACGGTAGAATTTCGTAGCCGCATTAATGAACATCTCAAAGAAATCGATTCCCAGATTGAAGAAACCAACCGACAGGCAGAAGAACTGTCCTTCAACGATCTGGTGGGTAAAGATGCTGTGTACCAGCAGGTGGACAAGCTAAAAAAAGACCGCGACCAGAAAATTGAAGAGATCCTGAAAGAGCTTCTTCCGGAAGCTTTTGCCGTGGTAAAAGAAACTGCCCGCCGTTTTAAGGAGAATACCGAATTGCGGTCTAAGGCCACAGACCTTGACAGGGAGCTAGCCGCTACCAAAAACCATATTTCTATTATTGGTGATGAAGCTGTTTACCAAAACACTTGGACGGCCGCCGGTGGCCAGGTTACCTGGAATATGGTACATTACGATGTCCAGTTGATTGGTGGTACCGTACTCCACCAGGGTAAAATTGCCGAAATGGCAACCGGTGAAGGTAAAACACTAGTATCTACCCTACCGGCTTATCTCAATGCCCTGGCCGGTGAAGGTGTGCACATTGTAACGGTGAACGATTACCTGGCCCGTCGTGACAGTGAATGGAACGGACCTATTTTCGAATGGCTAGGACTGCGGGTGGATTGTATCGACAAGCACCAGCCAAACAGCGAAGACCGTCGCCGTGCTTACCAGGCTGATATTACCTATGGCACCAACAACGAATTTGGTTTCGACTACCTGCGTGATAACATGGTGCACAGCCCTGAGGAAATGGTGCAGCGCAAACACCATTATGCCATGGTGGATGAAGTGGATTCTGTACTGATCGATGATGCCCGTACGCCGCTGATCATTTCGGGTCCGGTACCCAAGGGCGACGATCAGCAATACCATATTCTTCGTCCCCGCGTACAACAACTTGTGGAAGCGCAGGAGCGTATGGTTCGCGGCTACCTCAACGAAGCCAAAAAGCGCTTTGCCGAAGGCGATGACGATCCCAAAAGCGGCGGGCTATTTCTTTTTAGAGCGTACCGTGGACTCCCCAAATATGGCCCGCTGATCAAGTTTTTAAGTGAGCCCGGTATCAAGGTAAAACTGCAAAAAGCAGAAAACTATTACCTGCAGGACCAGCAGCGCAACATGCATATTGTAGATGAAGAACTGCTGTTCCATATCGATGAAAAAAACAAATCGGTTGAGTTGACCGACAAGGGCATCAATATGCTGACCCATGGTGGTGAAGACCCCGAGTTTTTTGTTCTGCCCGATATCAACCTTCGTCTTTCTGAAGTAGAGACCTCAGATGCACCTGCGGAAGAAAAAATGCAGCAGAAAGAAGCCGTTCTGAATGAATATTCTGCCAAGGCCGATCGTATTCACTCGGTTCAGCAGTTGCTGAAAGCCTTCAGTCTCTTTGAAAAGGATGTAGAGTATGTGGTGATGGAAGGTGCCGTTAAGATTGTGGACGAACAAACCGGTCGTATCCTGGATGGCCGTCGCTACAGCGATGGTTTGCACCAGGCCATTGAAGCAAAAGAGAATGTAAAGATCGAAGCGGCCACACAAACCTATGCAACGGTTACGCTGCAGAACTACTTCCGTATGTATCATAAGCTGGCCGGTATGACCGGTACGGCCGAAACGGAAGCCGCAGAATTGTGGAGCATTTATAAACTGGATGTTGTTTCCATCCCTACCAACATTCCTATTACACGGAAAGATCAGCAGGACCTTGTTTACAAAACAAGAAAAGAGAAATACAAATCTGTAATTGACGAAATAGAAGCGCTGCGATCGGCAGGCCGCCCCGTACTTGTCGGTACCACTTCCGTAGAAGTAAGTGAACTCCTCAGCCGTATGCTGCAGGTGAAAAAGATTCCGCATAACGTATTGAACGCAAAGCAGCACTCACGGGAAGCCCAGATTGTTGCCGAAGCCGGTTTGGCCGGTGCGGTAACCATCGCCACCAACATGGCTGGACGTGGTACTGATATCAAGTTGGGACCTGGTGTAAAAGAAGCTGGTGGACTGGCCATCATTGGTACGGAACGCCACGAAAGCCGCCGTGTGGACAGGCAGCTTCGGGGTCGTGCTGGTCGTCAGGGTGATCCTGGTACTTCGCAGTTTTACGTATCCCTCGAAGATGACCTGATGCGCATGTTTGGTAGTGAACGCATTGCCGGGCTGATGGACCGTTTCGGATACAAAGAAGGCGAAGTGATCCAACACAGCATGATCACCAAATCTATCGAACGGGCACAGCGCAAAGTGGAAGAAAACAACTTTGGTATTCGTAAGCGCCTGCTGGAGTATGATGATGTAATGAACATGCAGCGAAACGCCATCTACGATCGCCGTAACCACGCTTTGTTTGGCGAACGCCTGGCGCTTGATATAGACAATGCTTTTTCTGTAACCGCCGAAGAACTTGTCAGCACCTACAAAGAACAGGAAGACTTTGAAGGGTTCCGCATGGCATGCATTGTCACCTTCGGACTGGACTTCCAGATTTCTCCTGAAGAATTCAAGACTACAGCAGCCAATACACTGTCAGAGCGGTTGTATACAGAGGCCATCGAGAACTATCAACGCCACAAAGAAGGTGTCAAAACTGAAGCGGTTCCGGTGTTCCAGAATATTCGTCAAACGCAGGGTGCCCAAATTGAAAACGTAGTTGTACCATTCAGCGATGGCCGTAAAGGCATCAATGTGCTGGTGAACCTGAATAAGACAGTGGAAACCGGCGGCGAGGAATTGTGCAACGCCATGGAACGGAACATTACACTGGCCATTATTGATGATACCTGGAAAGAGCACCTGCGCTCTATGGACGATCTGAAACAAAGTGTGCAGACAGCCTACCTTGAACAGAAAGATCCGTTGGTGATCTATAAAATGGAAGCGTACAACCTGTTCCGCCGCATGAGTTCGGAGCTGAACCGCGAGGTTGTTTCCTTCCTTTGCCATGCACAACTGCCCGTTCAGCAGCAGGAGATGCCGAACCTACGCGAAGGCCACCAGCAGCGGACCGATATGAGCAACCTGCAGGCAAACAAAGATGAAATTGATGCCGTGGGCGATGATTATGCAGCCAATGAAAAAGACTACTATGATCCTTCCAGTCCGGCGGGCAATGTTGCCGTTCGGCAGGAACCCATCAAAGTTGGTCCCAAGATCGGCCGCAACGATCCTTGTCCCTGTGGTAGCGGCAAGAAGTTTAAAAACTGTCATGGCAAGGATGCCTGATCATAAAAGCATTATATGGGAAATGCCGCCTCAGGGCGGCATTTTTTGTTTTCACCTATCCATAGCCGTTGGCAAATAACCTGATCTGCACTCACCGATAGAAACAGTTCATGTTGCTTTTCATCAACCTCAAGGGCCGTTCAAAACAGTTCAGCCCTTTCCGGTTGGTTTTGGCTTTTTTACCGAGCATCTTGCACCAAAATCAGCCTCATGAACCAAGCGTATATTGACAATGCTTTGATTGGCTTATCCATCATTGGCGCTTCCGCAATCAGCCTTTGCCTGCGCCGGCGCATGACAGGCTTTGTATTTTCAAGTATTTTGCTGCTTCCGCCCCTGCTGGTATTTCTCAACATGTGGGCACATTTCATTGCCGTAGTGGTGGTCAACATCCAGCGAAACAATGCAGGCAGCTTTCAGTTTAGCTTTTCCTTTTACAGTCTTCTTTTGTTCGGACTTGTATTCATCGTGCTGAGTGGTACTACCATTCATTTCACCCGGCAATACGTATGCGGACAGCGTCGCCAGAAAAGGTTTATTTATATTGTAAATGGGATAACGGCTGTTCTTATACTTCCTGTGGGCTTTCTAAATCCTATTGGCTTTCTTCCCGTCATCTGCTCAATCCTTTCCTCTTTGGCGCTTTTGATTTATGATCCCTTCAAGATGCGGCAAATGATGAAACGGAAAAAGATCCTCTCCACTACGTCCGTACGACAAGGCATTACATTTCAGAAGTAAACAATGGATTGAAATAGGATTTAAAATCGGTAACATAAAAAAGGCCATTCGTTAGAATGGCCTTTTCTCTATGCGGTAATCTTTTAAAACTTAAAGCCAAGCGTAAAACTCAATACACGGTGCTTGTTGTTGTTGTCTTCGCCGCTATTGGTGCCGCTTTGCAGTTTGGCAAGCCCATACCCATAATTCACACCCAGGATCAAACTTTTGCCTTCGATTCCTGCTGTACCGTTCAGGCCATAATCAAATCGTCTGACCACGCCCAGTCCTGTTCCTTCTTCTTCATTGAACGTTGTGGGATCATCATCGGAAAAACGGATATCCCTTTCAAAGCTGTAGTCACCCAGAATAGCACGGGTACCCTCGGTGCGTGCCGTACCGCCCACTCCAATTGCAACATAAGGACCTGCTCCCACAAAAAACCGGCTGCTGGAGCCAATGGGTGCTTTCACCAATAGGTTCAGCGGCACTTCAATATACCGCGGGTTGAAGGTTTGTTTAAAATACCCGGATGTTCCCTCTGTCCCTCGCTGCACTTTTGCACCTTTACCGGTGTAAATCACTCCCGGCTGTAATACCAGGAAGTTGCCACCCAGCGGAATGTCTGTCAGTAAACCAACCTGGAAAGAAGATAACTGGTTGGCTTCATCCACCCGGCCGTTTTCGGTTACGGAAACATTGGCCAGATTCAAACCGGCACGAAACTGACCTCGTTGTGCAAATGATGTAACTCCAAGCAGCAATAAAGCAGCGCTAAAACTTAATACTTTCTTTTTCATATCCTCACATGTTTACTGCTGACTTTACAAACGGCTTGCCAGAAGCATTTTCAAACACACAAAAGAAAAAAGCTCCCCTGTGAAAGGGAGCTTTAGAAAAATTTACGCATCGTTGGCTTCACCCGAATCAACCGCTTAGCCGGTAGATACCTGCCGGTAAGGATACCTTGTTCTTCTCCGGCAAGATTAACAGGTAAGAAAAGGATTTGGATTTTCACTTCAGGAATACGAATATATTGAATAGAACATATGTTGTCAAGAGGGTGAAAAAATTAATTGGTCTAACCAATATGTTGACTTCTCCTATAAAATAAAACGAACCGCTTTGAAAGAGCGGTTCGTTTATGCTATACTGTTTTGTTTCGTGTAATAAGGTTACCCTGTTGTTTACAGGATCAGGAAAGGATTATCGTTTAAACCATCAGTAGCTTTTTTATTTCCTTTTGTAAAGCGTTTCTTAATCCAACTGAAGAATCTAGTAATCATGGCCAATGGTTTTAAACGTTATGTAATTTTTCGTTTCCGGAAGGGAAGGATTCACCGCTAAAACAGCGCCAATGTTGATGTAGTCGTAGGAAACAGTAAAGGAATGCTTACAAGTTAATAAAAATTTTGCACTCGCTTCGGATAAATTTTTATAGAAAAAGCCTCATCATTTCTGATGAGGCTTTTTTATAATCAGCTAAGCAGCACACATGTTGCTTAGCCTGTTGGGGATTAATAGTCCATACCACCCATTCCACCAGGCATACCACCCGGAGCACCGGCAGCAGCTTTCGGCTCAGGCTTATCAGCAACTACGCACTCGGTAGTCAGCAACATACCGGCGATAGAAGCAGCATTCTCTAAAGCGATGCGGCTAACCTTGGTTGGATCAATAACACCGGCAGCGATCAGGTTTTCGTACTCTTCGGTGCGGGCATTAAAACCATAGTCTCCCTGACCTTCGCGAACTTTATTTACTACGACAGAACCTTCGATTCCGCAGTTCTCAACAATCTGGCGCAGAGGCTCTTCCAGTGAGCGACGAACGATCTGAACACCAGTAGCTTCGTCACCATTCAGGGTGTTAAGGTTGGTCAATGCTTCGATAGCACGAACATAAGCTACACCACCACCAGGAACGATACCTTCTTCTACAGCCGCACGGGTTGCATGCAGGGCATCATCCACACGGTCTTTTTTCTCCTTCATTTCTACTTCGGTAGCAGCACCAACATGCAGTACAGCCACACCACCGCTCAACTTAGCAAGACGCTCCTGCAATTTTTCGCGATCGTAATCAGAAGTTGTATTCTCGATTTGGGATTTGATTTGGTTGATACGAGCCTGGATGGCATCTTTTTCACCACGGCCACCAACAACCGTAGTATTGTCTTTGTCGATTACCACTCTTTCAGCTTTACCAAGGTAAGTCAGGTCAGCGTTCTCGAGTTTGTAACCTTGCTCTTCAGAGATCACCACACCTTTTGTCAGGATAGCAATGTCCTGCAGCATTTCTTTTCTGCGGTCGCCAAAGCCAGGCGCTTTTACAGCCGCCACACGAAGGGTACCACGCAGTTTGTTTACCACCAGGGTAGCCAGTGCTTCACCTTCCAGATCTTCGGAGATGATCAGCAGAGGAGCACCTTGCTGGGCAACTTTTTCCAGGATGTGCAGGATGTCCTTCATGCTGCTGATCTTTTTGTCATAGATCAGGATGTAAGGATTTTCCAGTTCAGCCTGCATTTTTTCGCTATTGGTTACAAAGTAAGGAGAAATGTAACCGCGGTCGAACTGCATACCTTCTACCACGTCAACAGTGGTTTCGATGCCTTTTGCTTCTTCGATGGTGATTACACCGTCTTTAGAAACTTTTTCCATGGCTTCAGCGATCAGCTTACCAATCTCTTCGTCGTTGTTGGCAGAGATAGCAGCAACCTGCTGGATCTTTTGGTTGTCGTTACCAACCTGCTGGCTTTGTGCATGCAGGTTTTCAACAACAGCACGAACGGCTTTGTCGATACCACGCTTCAGGTCCATTGGGTTGGCACCAGCGGCTACGTTTTTCAAACCTTCGGTGATGATAGCCTGGGCCAGAACCGTAGCGGTAGTAGTTCCGTCACCGGCAATGTCAGCGGTTTTAGAAGCCACTTCTTTCACCATCTGCGCACCCATGTTCTCGATAGCATCTTCCAGCTCAATTTCTTTGGCTACAGAAACACCATCCTTGGTAACGGCTGGTGCACCAAATTTTTTCTCGATAACAACATTGCGGCCTTTTGGACCTAATGTCACTTTTACAGCGTTGGCCAGAACGTCAACGCCTTTCTTCATTTTATTACGGGCATCAGTTTCGAAAAACAGTTGTTTTGCCATAATCTATGTTGTGTTTTTTGTTTGAAAATGTTTGAGGAAGCTGTGAGCTATTAGCTATGAGCTGCGAGCTTTTTGGCTCATGGCTCGAAGCTCAAGGCTCGTCGCCTTTCTTATACGATCGCCAGGATGTCGCTTTCCCGCATGATCAGGAAATCTTCGCCTTCGATTGAAATTTCAGTTCCAGCATATTTACCGTACAATACCGTATCGCCTTCTTTCACAGTTACAGGCTCGTCTTTTTTACCAGGACCCGCAGCAATCACGGTTCCGCGTTGGGGTTTTTCTTTTGCAGTGTCTGGGATAATAATACCACCGGCAGTTTTTTCTTCTGCAGCAGCGGGTTTCACAATCACTCTGTCGTGCAGAGGGGTAACATTAACTTTGTTAGCCATACGTGTATGATTTTTTGGTTTAAATGAATTGAGGCTTTGCCCGCACTTCAAGCCAGAATGCCATGATAGTGAAGGCGGGCAAAGGTAAACGAAGATTGTGCCATGCCGTCAGAAACGGAAAAAATTTCAGGAAAGGCTGCATTCTTTGCAAGAAACTCGTGGAAAGGCATTTTTTTAATGGGAAGAAATGTCAAAATTTCATCAAAAACGGTTTCAGTCCCCTTTCCTTCCATGCCGCTTCGACCGATTACCTATCTTCGCAAACTCAATTTTTGACCCTTTAATGGAGGCAAGCATTAAAACGTTATCGAAAGAGCAGCAGAACTGGTTACAGGCAATGAAGAACCCGCTATTCCGGCGCAGGTTGTTTGTTTCGTTTGGAGGCTGCCTTATTTGTCTATCCGTACTCCCCTATTTTTTCCAGATCATTGAAGGAAGACAGGGCATTATCATCAGCGACCCCATACTGGATGCGATACCGGCCCGGGATGTTTCAATTGGTATTTTTGTCTTGCTTTGGGGCACCGGCTTGTGGATGCTGATCAAATGCATCCGGAACCCGCAACTGACCTTGTTATTTTTTTGTGCTTTCTGCTTCAACCTTTGTTTTCGTTATATCACTATTTCACTGGTTCCGCTGGAAACACCTCCGGGACTGATTCCGTTGGTAGATCCCCTGAGTAATTCTTTTTATGGAGATGAATTTATTACCAAGGATCTTTTCTACTCAGGCCATACTGCCGGGCAGTTTTTATTTTTTTACTGTTTTCAACACAAGCGTGATAAAACCATCGCCCTGCTTTGCGGCATACTGATTGGCATCCTGATTCTCATACAACATATTCACTATACCATTGACGTTATAGCCGCACCTGTTTTTGCATATTTGTGCTATTTCGTCGCTAAAAAACTGGTATCTGACTAATAACCGATTGGGTGGGTTGTAAATATCTTTTTCTTTACAGTTTTGAAAGAATATTTATTTTTAAACCTATTCAGTTAACAATAAAACCTTACAACCATGAAAAAGTTAACTGTTCCTTACTACGAGCTGGGAACCAAATTGACTGCCGAACAACTGTCATTTTTCGATAAGGAAGGAGCTATTTTGTTCAGGAACTTTATTACGCCTGAGCATGTAAAGGAGATTCTTGCTGAAACGCAGCGGATTGAAAAAGAATGGCTGGATGCCGGCATCGATAAGGTGAATGGGATTCCTTTGAAATTCGGCAAGGACGAACACGGCAACAAATGCATTCAGCGTCTTTGCTTTCTGACCCAACATAGCCCCGTTTTAAAATCATTGCTTTCTGACCCTCGTTTAAAGGCATTGCTTGATCTGGTAAGACCTTACGAAGGCCGGATTGGCGAAGATGAAAAAGACGGCCTTGTGCTGAACAATTATGTGCGCACAGATGACAGCGCCTTTTCGCAAATGGGATGGCATACCGACAGCCCGCGGGACTTATTCCTCGGCCAAAAGATTATGCCCATGCTGAATGTAGGTTTGCACCTGGACACGGTTCCGTTTGAGAACGGTGGCCTGCGCATTATTCCCGGCACACACAAACAAGGCATGCTGCGTCTTCTGTTTGGTAAAAAATATTTTATCGATCACAAACCCGACCCGAAAGAAGTTGGATTTGATATCAATGCCGGCGATCTTACTGTACACGACGGCCGCCTTTGGCACCGCGTACAAAAGTCACCGTTCATTGGCGAGAAAAGCCGTCGCCGGGTAATGTATTTCCCTGTGGTAACGGGCAAGTACATGCCAAAAGATAAAAACAGCAAAACACCTTTCTACCACCGTTTTGCTTCTACCGTACAAAATTAATTCTGCATGTCGTATGCACTGATAACCGGCGCCAGTAAAGGCATTGGCAAAGCCATTGCCTTTCGTCTGGCCGCCAAAGGTTATAACCTTGCCCTTGTTGCCCGAAGTGAAGACCTGCTGCAGCAGGTAAAGACTGAAATCGAATCAAAACATAAGGTCACAGTTGCTTACCTGGCACTTGATCTTTCCACTCCCACCGGTGCCCAGCATGTTTTTCAATGGGCTTCGCAGCAAAATTTCGATACAAACGTACTGGTGAAC
This sequence comes from Flavisolibacter longurius, assembly GCA_014163555.1. Classification (GTDB taxonomy): domain Bacteria; phylum Bacteroidota; class Bacteroidia; order Chitinophagales; family Chitinophagaceae; genus Flavisolibacter. The sequence continues at coordinate 98,026 of JACJGO010000024.1, read as the reverse complement.
AATGCGGGCTATGGCCTGAGTGGAGCTTTTGAAAGCTATCCCCTGGAGCAGCATGTGAACATGCTGCAGGTAAACTGCACAGCACTTGTGCAATTGACGTACCTGTTTCTGCCGCAACTGAAAAAGCAAAAGCAGGCGTACATCATGAACATTGCTTCATCGGCAGCTTACCAGGCCGTTCCTTTTCTAAGCCTGTATGCTGGATCCAAAGTCCTGGTTCTTTATTTTTCAAGAGGACTTCGTCATGAGTTGCGCAAAACCTCGGTGAGTGTAACCTGTATCAGCCCCGGTGCAACGGATACCGAATTCAATTCCCGGGCAAAAGTTGGCCCCAAGGCCATGAAGGCAGCGGAAAAGGTCATCATGACGCCGGAACAGGTTGGCAATGTAGCTGTCGAAAGTATGTTTCGCAAAAAAGCCGAGGTGATTGTAGGTGTTGTGAACAAACTGGGCAGCTTTTTGTCATGGATCCTGCCGAAAAAATTGGTGGAAACAACCACAGCCAATTTGTATGAGTAAGGTGATTGGTGAAAGTTCACCAGTGACAATTCGGAAGAGATTTGTTAGTCTTATATAATTGAAAAGCCCCCTTAAGTTTTCAGGGGGCTTTTTCTTTATTCGCAGAATCACGAGTATCCTTCAGAGCCATTAATATTTAACTCACTTCCTTTCTATAAACACAGCAATCCTTCAGATTGAAATACAAGCATAATTGAAGTTATCGTACTGATTCGATCCAAGTCATTTGGTAAAACCTATCAGGACACGCCACGGCGTGTCCCTACGGATATCAAACAATCAATTTAAAATGTAAATTATTTACCTATCACCTTATCAACATATCAACTGCTCAACCTATACCTTATCCTCAACCTCCTCTCCCCTCCGTTTTCTCTTCAAACAATTTCTCAAACACCGGGCTTTCGGTCCGCTTCCATTTATCCCAAAACGTAAAATAAAGGCCGTAGTTATACTTGAACTGTTTATGGTGAAGCGAATGATGGGTGGCGCCAATGAGCCAGCGACCCATAAAATTCTTGTGGAATCCTTTGGGGTAAACTTCAATGTCGAGATGGTTGATGACACTGCTAAAAGTCATGATGGTGAGATGGATGATAAGGACATACAGGTGCATAGGTAGCCCCATCAGCAGCACAGGAAGAAAAACCGCCTGTAACAAGCCTTCCAGCGGATGAAAAGAGAAGGCTGTCCACGGTGAGGTAATATTACTGTCGTGATGCACTTTGTGCACAATCCGAAAAACTTTTGGATGGTGCATCCAGCGGTGAAGCCAGTAGTAATAAGTTTCGTGTACAAAAAGAGCAATGAGTAAACTGACCGGTAACCACCAAATCGGGTACTCCGTTACATCTGCATAAATTTTCGTAAACCCTTTTTGCCATAACAATCCGAGCAGCGCACCCGAAACAGCGAAGATGGCAGCCGTTAGCATGCTCCAGCCTACCTCTTTTCGAAATTGGTCTTTTTTGTAACCCCGCTCATTGATCTTTCGCTGCTGCCAGCGCTCTTTGTCCCACTTGTAAAAAACAGCATAGAATACACCAGCTATTAGAAAATAGCGACCAATTACAACAGCAAACACAACAAGGGCGGCCACAGCGAACCAAAACGGTTGCGAAAGATCAGGTAATTCCATATAGATTTATTCTCCGGAATAAATGTAACATCTTATTCCGCTAATCGTTCATCATGACGGCTTTACCGGGAACTTGAGTTCATATGATTTTCCCTTTCCAACAGGCAGCGACTGTCCTCGTACCCAGGGATTCATTAACCGCAGAATCTTGTAGGTAGTTCCATTTTGAATGGCAAAATCAGCTAGATTGGGAATACTGGAGGTAACTGTAACCGTGCGATAAGGAATCTCATTGTACTTTTCAGCATCACTCATTTTAAAACCCAAGGCCTCGGCATTCTCCAGTATATGTTTAAAGGCAAGAATGCGGAAAATATACCGGTTGGTTTCTTCCGGAAGCTGAAGGTCATAATAATGATTGGTGCGCTGAAATGTAGCCTGCTTGTTATAACCGCCCTGTCCGCAATTGAAGGAAGCGGCAGCAGCGGTCCAGTTACCAAATTTGTTGTAGGCCTGTTTCAGGTATTTGGCAGCAGCATCGGTAGATTGTGCAAGGTCCATCCGCTCGTCAACAGCATTCGTTGTTTCCAGCCCAAATCCCGGGGCGGTATAGCCCATAAACTGCCAGAATCCTACGGCGCCAACACTTGACCGGGCACCACTCTGCAGGTTACTCTCGGCAATGCACAGGTATTTAAAATCATCCGGCACACCGTTCGCTTTCAATTGTTCCGAAATAATTGGGAAGTAGCGATTGGAAAGTTTCAGCAGGTAAAGAATATTGGCCGTGCTATACGAGTTGATCAACAATTCCCGGTCAAACCGTTCCCTAACATCCCAGCGATCCAATGGCACTTCTTCACCAGCAAAAGAAAGCTGCTGTGGAATGGCAGGTGCCCGCCACTCTGCTGTCACCGGTTCTGGCCTATTACTTTTATTGGCAATACTTTTAAAAGCAAACGGCGATACCAGCAGAAAGGCAACTGCCATTCCGCCGGCAAAATTGAATATGGCACTGAATCGCTTCATACTTAACAGATTTACATCTGTGGGGTGGCACAAAAAAGATGCCCCTTCGTTAATTGTCAAAAGATGCCTAATTTCTGAACGGGCTGAACCTGCTTTAACATGAACTTTTCTAATTTACTTACTTATGGCACATATTTCTGTGTAAATAAGGAAACACAAAGACCATGAAAAAGATCCTTACACTTTTGATTGCTATTGGTGCATTCGCTACCCTTCATGCCCAATCAAGGGAAGAAAACCGTCGTGTGGTTCTTGGCGACCGAAATGAAAATGGAACCTACAGCGGCCGCAACGACCGCGATGTTGTACTGGGACGGGGAAGCTCAGACCGTTATCCCGACGGTACGTATTCCTCCAACCGGCAATATGAAATTGACCGCGTAAACCGGGAGTATAGCGATAAAATCAATTCCATCCGCAACAACCCTTACCTGAGTTCTTCCGAAAAAGAAAGAGCGATCCGTGATCTTGAGCGTGATCGCCAAAGAAAAATTGAGCAGATCAATAGAGGGTACAACAGCCGCGACGACCGTCGGTATGATGACGACCGTTACTCCCGTGACGAACAAGCCCGTTATGCAAAAGGCAACAATGGCAAGCACAAAGGCTGGTACAAAAAAGACAAGAATAAAAACTGGAAAAAAGGAAAAAGAGACTGATCACATACGTCAATAAGCAATAGGCAATGAGCAATAGACAAATTGCCGATAAAAAACCTCCCGTTCCCAGGAGGTTTTTTGCTATAAAAACGTTTATCTTTTGTCGTCTCACGTCTGCCGTCCGGCTTACGGTTTCAGCTTAAAGCTTTCCATAAACTTGGTGTTGAAATCACCGGAGCGGAACCGTTCGTCTTTCATAAGCTGTAAATGGAAAGGAATGGTTGTTTTCACCCCTTCAATCACATATTCGCTCAGCGCTCTGTACATTGTGTCGATGGCTTCGTCACGGGTACGAGCCACGGTTATTAATTTCCCGATCATAGAGTCATAAAACGGTGGAATCACATAACCGGCATATACATGGCTATCCACCCGAACACCATGACCACCTGGCTGGTGCAGAACTGTGATCTTTCCGGGTGAAGGACGAAAATCATTGTACGGGTCTTCGGCATTGATGCGGCATTCAATGGCATGTAGTTGCGGCATATAGTCTGCCCCAGAGATCTTCTCACCCATGGCAATCTTGATCTGCTCTTTGATCAGGTCGTAGTTGATCACCTCTTCAGTTACGCAGTGCTCTACTTGGATACGGGTGTTCATTTCCATGAAGTAGAAATTGCGATGCTTATCCACCAGGAATTCAATGGTACCTACACTTTCATAATTAATGGCCCCAGCCGCTTTTTTGGCAGCTTCGCCCATTTTTTCCCGCAGTTCAGGGGTCATAAATGGGGATGGCGACTCTTCTACCAGTTTTTGGTGACGGCGCTGAATAGAACAATCACGTTCGCTCAGGTGGCAAACATTGCCGTACTGATCACCAGCCACCTGAATTTCGATGTGACGCGGCTCCTCTACGAACTTTTCCATGTACACACCATCGTTCTTAAAAGCGGCAGCCGCTTCGGCTTTGGCTGTGGAATAGGCCCTTTCCATCTCGCTTTCTTCCCACACAATGCGCATGCCTTTGCCACCACCACCGGCGGTTGCTTTCAGGATCACGGGGAAACCCATTTCCCGGGCAATGCTTTTGGCCTGCTCCAGGCTGTCCAAAAGTCCTTCGCTGCCCGGGATGACCGGTACGCCGGCTTTAATCATGGTTTCTTTTGCCGAAATCTTGTCACCCATCTTGTTGATCATATCGGCATTGGGGCCGATGAACTTAATCCCATGATCGGCACAGATCTGGGAGAATTTTGCATTCTCGGCCAGGAATCCATAGCCGGGATGCACGGCATCGGCATTGGTAATTTCAATGGCCGACATGATATGGGGGATGTTCAGGTAAGATTCGCTGCTTTGAGGCTTTCCAATACAAACCGCTTCGTCGGCGAATTTGACATGCAGGCTGTCGCGATCGGCCGTGGAATAAACGGCTACGGTTTTTATGCCCATTTCCCTGCAGGTACGAATCACTCGCAAAGCAATCTCGCCACGGTTGGCTATCAATACTTTTTTAAACACAGACTATAATTTGATAATTGGACAATTTGATAATTCGATAATGGTTTAAAAAATGTGATGTTTTGATAATTATCACATTAGCATATTATCACATTATCGCATTGTTATGAAGGGTCTACCAAAAACAGAGGCTGATCGTACTCAACCGGCGTGGAGTCTTCTGCAAGGATCTTTACGATCTTGCCTTTTACTTCGCTTTCAATTTCATTAAACAGCTTCATGGCTTCAATAATGCAAACCACATCGCCGGAAGACACTTCACTTCCCACTTCCACAAAATTGGGCTTGTCAGGCGATGGTCGGCGGTAGAACGTACCGATCATAGGGCTTTTGATGGTAACCAAGTTAGCAGATCCGGCAGAAGACGAAGCAGCGGATGCGTCGGCCTGCGGAGTCGAAACCTGCGCAGAAGCTGGTGCCTGGTAAGGAGCGGCTTGTTGCACTGCCTGCGGCATAGACATGGATGCCGGGGCCGAAACTAATTGGGTAATGTTGTCTTCTTTTTGTTTGATAGTAATACGAAAATCTTTTTGCTCGATACTTACCTCACCAATATTCGATTTATTGATCATTTTGATCAGCTCCTGAATCTGCTTGAAATCCATTTGTTTTAATTTATTTGGGTTTTGATTTAAAACAGGTGGCTAAGATAGGATATTCTACCATTAGGTTAAGATTGAGGTTCAGGTTGAAAACGTGTCTGGAATTGTGTTTCGATGGACAAAAAAAGAGGCTCCTGAAAGCCTCTTCCCTGTTATCATTTTCTTTCTCCTTCATTTTCAACGGTTACACTCAGCCTAAAACTTACCCTCAACCTTTTTATTCTTTCACTCTTTCCACATACTCACCGGTCTTGGTGTTTACACGGATCAGGTCACCTTCGTTTACAAACAAGGGTACCATAACCGTAGCACCGGTTTCCACGGTGGCTGGCTTCAAGGTACGGGTAGCCGTGTCACCGCGAAGGCCTGGCTCACTGTAGGTTATACGCATCACCACTTTATCAGGCAGTTCAACGTTCATGGGTTGTTCGGTTTCTGTATTAAATAAAACAGAAACGGCATCACCATCACGCAGAAACTGCGGGGCATCAATCAGGTTTTCGGCAACAGCCACTTGCTCAAAGGTTTCGTTGTCCATGAAATTGTAGCCGGTGTCGTCTTTATATAAAAACTGGTATTCTTTTCTCTCCACCCGAACCGGATAAATGGTATCTCCGCTGTTCCAGGTTTTTTCAATGGAGCGGTTGTTGTCCACTCCAGTCAGTTTAGCCCAAACCTTAGCTGCCGCACGGGCCGTTTTGTTTTCGCCAAACTCTACTACTTTGTAAAGGCTGCCATCAAGCTTAATGATCAAGCCCCGGCTGATATCTGATGTTGTTGCCATAAAAGGATTTAAGATAAATATGGGCGGCAAATGTAAGTGATTCGGGAATAAATCTGTACAGTTCAGGCTGAATTGTCCGGTTTGACATAAACCTGTATGGCGGTCAGTTAAAGAACCACAAGTGTGCATTTAGTGCAGGAACATTGCGTGGAAAACTCTGGCCCAATTTTAGGATTTCTGCAATATATCAACAGAAGTGGTGTTATAGTATGTGCAGCTATAGTATGAAATATAAGAAACCAACTGTCATCTTGATTTTGCTGCTTTTCTGCTTTGCAGCTGGCTATAGCCAGCAAGGCGGTGGCGGCGGCCAGGTACCCGAAGATACCCTGATTCGAAGCAGGGGTAAGGAGAAAACAGGGTTTAAACCCATTGCCAACCGCAATACATTCTATCGCTGGCATGTAGGCGTAGCCTATAATATCGTCAACAACGATTCTGCCGAACAGACCTATTCCAGCAAACATACCATCGGCCTTAATTATTCCATTACAGAGAATTCATTTCACCCCTATTACCGGGCATTTTTTCCACAGGTAATCGGTGGCTGGAACGCTTCACTGACAGCAGGTTATGACGGCGTACGAAGAATGAATTATTACGGTGTTGGCAATGAAACGGTACGGGATCCTTCCAATGAAAAATTCAACTGGCTGCGTACTGAAAATCTTTACGGAAGCGTAGGGTTGAACAAAAGCTTTCAGGGCTACCACACGCTTGGCTGGGAACTGTTGTACGATGGCATACGGGTGCGGGAAGACGAAGACCGTATGACCGATGATAAAATCGGCGAAATTGCCCCGGCACAATACATGCGCCAAGACTTTTTAGGCAGCCGGATCAGTTATGGTTTTTCAAAACTGGACAGACGCATCATTCCTACCCAGGGCTGGGAATTTATCACTACAGCGGCCTACTCGGAAAACATGCAAAGAGGCGGGCATTCATTCGCCCGTTTTACTGGCGATATTGATGTGTACATACCATTATTCGCCGATTTCTCTGCAGCCTTGAGTACGGGCCTGGCCACGGTCACTGGGAATCCGGATTTTTTTCAACTGAACACCGTTGGCGGCACCCATACTCTTCGCGGTTTTGAACGTTTCCGGTTTTACGGAAAAACGTCGTTCTATAATCAAAACGAGCTGCGTTGGCTTCCTACCGTTGAAACCAAATTTTACAAAGGGGAATTTGGTGTGTTTACGTTTTATGACCAGGGCCGGGTTTGGCATCCGGGGGATGAATCAACGAAAATGCATTTTGGTTACGGTGGCGGCATCATTGTTTCGCCGCTTAATAAAGTATCCATCAAACTTGCCTTTGGCGTTTCAAATGAGGACAAGCGTTTTCACCTGAACCTGAAACGGATTCTGTAGGTTTTGTTTTTCCTGCTAGAAGAATAGAATTTTAATAAACACCAGGAACCTCCCAAACGTTCCATACACTTTTTGTATTTGCTGGCAAATTTGTTCTCACCTTACTGCATATCTGCGTATTTATTTACTGTTTCATGCACCCATTCCATTGATACGCCACTCTTCGCCAATAATCCTGCCTACCCTGACAAAGGAATCTTAAAACCCGTTCGTTTCACGGCTACTATCATATCCATCTCTGTTTTCATTTAATTTTACCCCTAAACGCTAAACACACATGAGAAGCCTATTTTGGATAGCCTTTCTATTGCCCGTACTTTCTCTGGCTCAGAAAAAACAACTGACGCTTGATGACGTTTTCAAGAAAAACACCTTCCGCGATGAGGTGGTGAGATCACAGGATGTCGGGAAACTTGGAGCTCTTTTTAATCCGCAGGATGTAAAAGACGAATCCGGAAAACTGATCAATGCCGATGATTATGACGTGAGTGCAGACAACCGCAATGTGCTATTCCGCACTGATCGTGAAGCCATTTACCGCCGCTCGGCGCAATACAACGCCTATATCTATGATGTGGCGACAAAAAAAACGGTCCGGCTCAACAAGGGAAAGGTATTGCATCCTACATTTTCCCCCGATGGAAGCAAGATAGCCTACGTGTTTGACAATAATCTTTACCTGTTTGATGTTTCCAGCGGTCAAACAAAAGCCATCACCAATGATGGCAAATGGAACCACATTATCAATGGCAATGCCGATTGGGTGTATGAAGAGGAATTTGGCTTTAGCCAGGCCTACCTGTGGAGCCCGAACGGAAAACACTTGGCTTTTTATAAGTTTAATGAAAGCCGTGTAAAGGAGTTCAACTTTACTTTTTACGACGACCAGTACAACAAAGATTACCGGTACAAATACCCCAAGGCTGGCGATAGCAATTCAACGGTAACGATCCATATTTATAACCTCGCCAATGGTAACACCGTTCCTGCACAATTCACACAGGGCGATATTTACATTCCCCGCATCAAATGGACGCAATCCGATAATAGCCTGGCTGTGTTTTGGATGAACCGGTTGCAAAATCACCTGCAGGTCCTGTTAACAGACGCTACGACAGGCAATTCTTCAACTTTATACGAAGAAAAAAACAAGTATTATGTTGACATCAATGACGACTGGTGGTTTTTGAAAAATGGCAAACAAATGCTTTACGGTTCCGAAAAAGAAGGCTGGTATCGTTTGTACCTGCAAAGCCTCGATAGTAAGCAAACCACTGAAATCACAAAGTTGAACAGCGATGTCACCGACATTCACGGAGTAGATGAAAAGGCTGGGTTGGTATATTATTCAGTAGCGTATCCCACACCCATGGACCGCAACCTTTTTGTTTCGGATTTCAGTGGAAAGAAAACAGTTCAATTAACCTCTGGTTCCGGATGGCATTCTGTAAGTATGAGCCCTGATTTTACTTCATTTGTCGACAGGCATTCCACCATCAACTCACCGCAACGGGTAGTGCGTTATGCCATCAAAAACAACAAGGGCAAACTGTCGGCAGAACAGGCAGCTGTGCTGAGTGAAAACACCCAGCTCAAATCCTTACGGGCCTCTTACGATCTGGGAACGTTTGAATTTATCAAAGTTCCCAATCGTCACGGCGATTCGATCAACGGTTTTATGCTCAAGCCTGCCAACTTTGATCCTTCTAAAAAATACCCGGTGCTTTTTTGCAACTACGGCGGACCGGGTTCGCAGGAGGTGGCCAACCGCATACACCGTTACCATTACTGGTACCAGTTAATGGCGCAGCGGGGCATTATCGTTGTATCATTCGACAATACGGGTACGGGTTTCCGTGGCGAGGAGTTTAAAAAGAAAACCTACCTGCAGTTGGGTAAATTTGAAATTGAAGACCAGATTGACGCTGCCAAATGGCTTCGCCAGCAAGCGTATGTTGACGGCCAAAAGATTGGTCACTGGGGATGGAGTTTTGGCGGCTTTATGAGTTCACTCGCTCTCACCAAAGGTGCCGATGTATTTTCGGCGGCTGTGGCCGTAGCCCCGGTTACCTCGTGGCGGTATTATGATAATATTTATACGGAACGTTTCCTACGTACGCCACAGGAAAATCCGAAAGGTTATGATGAAAACTCACCCATCAATTTTGTAGATAAGATCAGGGGCAAGTATCTGCTGGTTCACGGAACGGCCGATGACAACGTTCATTTTCAAAATAGTACCCAAATGGTAACCGCCCTAGTTAAGGCCAATGTAGATTTTGAATCGGCTTATTATCCGAACAAGAACCATGGGATCCGTGGTACTACGGACAACACCACGTATCACCTGTTTACAAAAATGACAAACTGGATACTGGAGAACCTGGGTAATGAGAACGTGAACAAAACAAAAGTTGGCAGCAGCATCAATGAAGGAAAGGCCGCTTTTTAAATAAAAAAACATCATGTGTAAAAGAGACCCTCGTGGTCTCTTTTTTTGTGGGCATCCGCCAAAGCCAAACAAAACCTGTTTTCAATTGTATCTTCACTAGGACAATATGAAAAAAATTGCAGTTGCTATAACCGGTGCCAGCGGATCGATCTATGCCAAGTTGTTGATGCAAAAGCTAGGCGACCTGAAAGAACAGATCACTGAACTGTCGGTGGTGATGACGGAAAATGCAAAAGAAGTTTGGCGTACCGAGTTGAACGAAGACGACTACCAAAACTTTCCTGCTCGCTATTTTACCACAAAGGACTTCTCGGCGCCGTTTGCCTCTGGCTCTGCTCAATACGATGCCCTGATCATTGTTCCCTGCAGCATGGGTACGCTGGGACGGGTTGCAGCAGGCATCTCCAACGACCTCATCACACGAGGAGCAGATGTTATGTTGAAGGAACGTAAAAAGCTTATCCTGGTCATCCGTGAAACCCCATACAACCTGGTGCATATCCGCAATATGGAAACGGTTACACTGGCCGGCGGTATTATTTGCCCTGCCTCGCCTTCTTTTTACAGCCGTCCCGAATCCATGGAGCAGGCGGCCGCAACGGTTGTGAACAGAGCTTTGGACCTGGCAGGCGTATCCGTAAAATCTTTTCGCTGGGGAAAACAGAAATAGAATATTCCGAATATCAAGTTATCTGCTAGCCAAGTAATGTTGTTGTTACCCGGTAACTCAAACATACGTTATCACTATAAATATTCTATGTCGTCCCTCATAGCCATTTGGTATCGTGGCCCATCACTAATATCCTCCTGACAACGCTCTAAAACCCTCTAAAGTAAGGACGGCTAGTTAAGGGTGAAAAGCCCCAGGGAATGGATGTAAGAATGATCAAAAGACCGATGGTAAACCAAACAGCCATGGTTTTGAACTTTTCATGGTCGGTTTGTTTTCGTTTTGCTTTTGCCGAGCCGATGGTGATCACAACAATCGCAATCAACATCATCAGGCTATGCTCGATACCAAAGAAACGTACCTCACGTTGATGCATAGCTGCTTTATAATTATCGAAGAAATAATGAATGAGCGGACTTATAAAATAAAGCCATCCGCCTAAGAGGAACTGAATATGCGCTATGGTTGCTGTCCAGTGCCGGACCCTATTGTCGCTTTTAGAGAATTGCTTTTTCGAAAGCCATCCCCTGTAGGCACGAAAAAGGGCATAAAGAAGGCTTGCCAGTACAAACCAGCGAACGAGTGAATGAGCAGCCAGTAATGTCGGATACATTTTTAACGAGTTTGGTCTTTAATAGTAAGGAAAAAGAAAAACGATTATTATAAGTCCACAACAGCTATTACAGAATATTTGCTTACTCATAATAAAAACAAACTGGAACACATCTTTGAAACATTTGGACGCAATGACCATTTTGTTCGTGTACCATAGAACAGCAAAATCAATGACTGTTTGTAATAAAAAAAAATAGCACCAGGTAAGACAATGTGTTCATCAGCATGGAAGCCAGGTACACTTTTTTTCCATCAGCTTTTTGAAAAAACAATTTCAGCAAAGCACCATCCACAACAACAGAAAGCCACCAGAAAAAAAGCATCACTGGCAGGGGCAGCAACAATCCATTGAATTCATAGCCTAGTTTTCCCAGCAGCAAACTACTCCCATACAACAACAACAGCGTAAGCAGGTTAATAACAATGACAGCACCAAGCGAGGCCCAGAAGCGGCTAATCTTAAAAAAATAAACCACAAGTGCTTCTGTAAAAAAGGCCAGCGCAAATGGAAGCAGGATCAAAAGAAAAGGAAGGATGCTGTCGAGCGTCATATAAAAAACCCCACAGCTTTGTCATCTGTGGGGTTTAAAATTAAGATGGAATCATTTATCCCTTGCCGAACTGCCTCCGGATCAGGTTCAGTGCACTACCGGCCTTGAACCACTCGATCTGCTGTTCGTTATAAGTGTGATTTACTTTGATCTTGTCGGAACTGCCATCGGCATGGTGCAGCACAACGTTCAGTTGCTTACCGGGCGCAAACTCGGTCAGGCCAAGGATGTCAACGGTATCATCTTCCTGCACTTTGTCGTAGTCTTCTTTGTTGGCAAACGTAAGACCCAGCATACCCTGTTTTTTCAGGTTGGTTTCATGAATCCGAGCAAAGCTTTTTACGATAATGGCCCGAACACCCAAGTGTCTCGGTTCCATAGCCGCATGTTCGCGGGAAGAACCTTCACCATAGTTCTCATCCCCTATCACTACAGAGCCAATGCCATGCGCTTTGTAGTCACGCTGTGTAGCGGGTACGGGACCGTAGGCACCGGTAAGCCCATTTTTCACGCTGTCGGTTTGTCCGTTGAAGTAGTTCACGGCACCAATCAGCATGTTGTTGGAAATGTTGTCGAGGTGACCACGGTACTTCAACCACGGACCCGCCATGGAAATATGGTCAGTTGTACATTTTCCTTTTGCTTTGATCAGGAGGCGAAGACCTTTCAGGTCAGTTCCTTCCCATGCGGGAAATGGCGTCAGAAGCTGCAGGCGGTCGGAAGTTGAACTAACGGCCACTTCCACATCCTTGCCGTTTTCGGCTGGTGCCAGGTAGCCCGGATCCTCAACCGAAAATCCGCGGGGAGGTAACTCATAACCGGTGGGCTCATCCAGCATTACTTCTTCGCCTTTGTCATTTACCAGTTTATCCTTTAAAGGATTAAATGAAAGACGACCAGCAATAGCATACGCGGTAACAATCTCAGGTGATGCCACAAATGCATGTGTGGAGGCCAACCCGTCGTTGCGCTTGGCAAAGTTTCGGTTGAACGATGTAACAATGGTGTTCTTACGGTTGGGGTCGTCAATATGACGGGACCATTGCCCGATGCAGGGTCCGCAGGCATTGGCCAGCACAATACCACCAATCTCATCAAACGTATTCAAATAACCATCTTTATCGATCGTATAGCGAACCAGTTCGGAGCCTGGCGTTACGGTAAACTCAGAGGCAGCTTTCAGTCCTTTTGTTTTGGCCTGTGCAGCGATAGAGGCCGAACGGCTGATATCTTCATACGAAGAGTTGGTGCACGAACCAATCAGCGCAACTTCAACCTGGTCGGGCCAGCCATTGGCGGCAACCGCTTCCGCCATTTTCGAAATAGGTGTTGCCAGGTCTGGAGTGAACGGTCCGTTTACATGCGGCTCCAGTTCATCGAGGTTCAGTTCAAGAACCTGGTCGTAATATTTGCCGGGGTTGTTATAAACATCCTCATCCGGACGCAGGTGTTCACGGATATTATTTGCCAGGGCAGCCACATCTTCCCTTCCGGTAGAGGCCAGATAAGCGGCCATACGATCATCGTAAGCAAACAGCGAACAGGTAGCGCCAATCTCAGCACCCATGTTACAAATGGTGGCTTTACCGGTACAGCTCATGCTGTCGGCGCCTTCACCAAAATATTCTACAATGGCACCGGTTCCACCTTTTACGGTCAGTTTACCCGCTACCCAAAGGATCACGTCTTTCGGAGCGGTCCATCCGCTCATTTTTCCGGTAAGCTTTACGCCAATCAGCTTGGGCATCTTCAGTTCCCAAGGAAGGCCGGCCATAACATCCACGGCATCTGCACCACCTACACCAATAGCAATCATACCCAATCCGCCGGCATTGGGCGTATGCGAATCGGTACCGATCATCATACCACCCGGAAACGCATAGTTTTCCAGTACTACCTGGTGAATGATACCTGCGCCCGGCTTCCAAAAGCCGATACCATATTTATTGGAAATAGAAGAAAGAAAATCATACACCTCACGGTTGGTATCGATGGCTGCGTTCAGGTCCTGTTCTGCACCCAGCTTTGCCTGGATCAGGTGATCGCAGTGAACGGAAGAAGGCACAGCCACCCGTTCCCGGCCGCAGGTATCAAACTGCAAAAGGGCCATTTGGGCCGTAGCATCCTGCATCGCTACACGATCGGGAGCAAAATCAACATAGTCTTTACCCCGCTCAAAGGTGCGGGTGGTGGGTACGAACGTATGCGCATACAGAATTTTTTCAGCGAGGGTCATCGGACGATTCAATAACTTTCTTGCGTTCATTACCCTGGCTGGCAGCTCAGCGTATATTTTTTTAATCAGATCAAGGTCAAAAACCATAATACTAAATTGTTGAGTTTGTAACAGGCATCTAATTTGCAGCCTGTTTAAAAGTGGTGCGAAATTACTAAAAAGAGGGCAAGAAATTAACATGCCGCCTTTTTGCGGTAATGGTAAAAATTCTATATTAGTCCCATGAACCGGTTTAAAAATTTCATTGAATGGAAGGCGTTTGGCGTTTGCTCTGCAATTGGTGAACGCATGGGGATTGCTACGTCCCGGATCCGTATGTGGTTCATGTATCTTTCTTTTTTAACGCTCGGCTCTCCGATTGTAGTTTATATGGTGCTGGCTTTCTGGATGAATATGAAGCGCTATATTTCGGCTGCAAGACGAAATCCTGTGCGGTATCTATAGGCCCACTGTCCCCCTGTGGAGAGACTTAGGTCATTATTGCTTTTCTTTTTCAGTTCTTCATTTAGCAAAAAATTTTTTGTCATAAAAATGCTTGTTGTTAAAACAGGCATTTTTCTTTTTTATGTACTGGGCTGAAGCACTACTATTCAGCTTCTGTTGCGTCGCACAGTTTTACATTTTGTAAGTCTATTCAGCAAACCAACAACATCATTCTGCTGACAGAAATGGGCAAATGGGGACAAGCAGATTATACCTAGGTGCCCCACCGGGGGACAGGCGCCCAATTTGGCCCCGCATTTGTTCGAATTAGAGTGAAAAGCGAATGATTATGAAGCGAGTGATTTTTGCAACAACGATCCTATTGGGAATTTCTGCAGCCGCATCGGCACAAACAGCCACAGGCAATGCCTCCAGAACAACAGGCGCTGCCAGCAGTACAAAAAAGGCAACGACCAAAAAAGCAGTAAAACCTTCTGATACGCTCAACAACCGTAAGATCTATCATTTTAAAAACGGGCAACGGGCTACCCCAACCGGGCACGAGGCCACACCAAGCTCTATTGGGGGTGGCTATGCAGCACTGGGCCGAAACGACAAAAGCCCGGCACCGCCTAAAAAACAGGGACAAAAAGCAGCTACCAAAACGAAGCGAAGCAATTGATGCGGCGGGGATGAAAATGATCAGCAAAAGATTGCTGTTGCTTTTTGGTGAGTACCATGAGTAGCAGGAGTGATTTTGCCGTTCATTTCTGAAGCGGCGCAGTCTTCCTCATCAATCCAAAACCCGCGTTAATTCGGAATATTTCTTCGGTCCGCGTTTGAAGCCAGCCGGACTAGTTCGGCGTTTGTTCCTATCTTCGCCGCCCCAAAAGTTCTCTAACAATGATCAGCAGAAGGAATATACGCGTGAAAGTGATGCAGACGATTTATACGTTATCGACGCTGGAAAGTGCAACAAAGCCCGGCGAACCGGTGAAAGCTCTCCAAAAACATTTTGATCAGTCGAAAGACCTGCTATTATACCTGACTTATTTTTTGACCGAAGTAGCCGGTTATGCCGAAACGGATTCATACCAGCGCCGCTCCAAGCACCTGCCTTCTGCTGAAGACCTGAATGTAAACACCAAGATTGCCGGCAATGAATTGTTGTGGAGGATTAAGGAAGATGCCACTTATCGCCAGTCGATAGACCAGGCCAAGCCCCATCACCGTCTTGACAAAGACCTGGTGCGAAAAATTTACCTGCAACTGGTAGAAACACCGGAATACAAGCAATACATCGCCACTGCGGAGCGAAGCACAAAGGGTGAAAAAGAGATCCTAGATTTTATCTTTCGCGAACTGATGCTGCACAACGAATCCTTTACCTCGCACATCGAAGAAAATTTCATGAACTGGGATGATGATGGTGAAATGGTGATTCAGACCCTGGATGAAATGTTGCAAAAGCCGGGCACTATAAACTTTCAGCAAACCATGACACCCGACAAGTGGGACTTTGCCAAATCGCTCCTCAACACCGTGCTGGAAAAAGCCGAACACCTGGAGTCGCTGATCGTTCCCAAGCTGAAAAACTGGGACCCGGAGCGGATTGCTTCGCTGGATATGATTATCATGAAAATGGGTGTGGCGGAATTTCTTTATTTCGAGACCATTCCGCCGAAAGTAACCATCAACGAATACATTGATATCAGCAAAGAATACAGCACACAGCAAAGCGGTCAGTTTGTAAATGGTATCCTTGACAATATTCACAAAGAATTAATTCGCACCAACCAGTTACAAAAGAGCGATTTTAAAAAAGCGTAAGCATTTCGTATACATTTGCAACCAGTAAAAAGCAAGTGCCATGAAGTATACATTTTTAATCTTACTGAGTACTGCGGTTTTTGCCTGCAACGTTGTTGATAAAAAAGACGCTGGGGAGCAGACCGGTAACCACGTCGCTACCGATGCACAGTCTGCACTAAAGGACTCTTCCCGCAACACTACCATCGAGTGGCTGGACCCTGTTGTGCAGGACCTTGGCAACATGCAGAAAGGACAGGTAGCAGAGATCACCTGGAAGTTTAAAAATACTGGCAACAAACCGCTATACATTAGCAATGTAACGGCCGGCTGCGGCTGCACCACACCGGATGTGCCGAAAGAGCCGATTGCTCCCGGCGCCGAAAGTGTGATCAAGGCAAAATTCAACAGCGAAAACTTTACGGGTCATGTAACCAAAGATGTGTACGTGGAAGCCAACAACAGCAACCGTAACAATGGGATTAACAACAAGCTGGCGTTTTCGGCAAACATTAAATAACCGTTCAACAATTTAAAATAAGCATTATGGTTTTCATTCTACAGGCACAACCGGCACCGGGCCCTTTTGGCGGCATGTCTTCTCTCATTTTTATGGGGATGATCATGCTGGTGTTCTGGCTGTTCTTTATTCGTCCGCAAGCAAAAAAGCAAAAGCAGCAAAAGCTGTTTATTGAAGACCTGAAAAAAGGCGACAAGGTCGTAACCATCGCCGGTATTCATGGCCGTATCAACCGTGTGAACGACGACGGTACCATTGACTTGGAGATCAACCCGGGCAGCTATATTAAAATGGAAAAAAGCGCCATTTCACTGGAAATGACACAGCAGTTGAACAAAGCCGCAACAGCGCCGACCACAACTGCGGAAAAGAAATAAAATTTTCTTTGCTACGATAAACAAAAAGCCTTCATCCTTGTGAAGGCTTTTTGTTTTGGTACAAGCCGCAGGATATCGATGGAGTTCCTGTTGCGTCGCACTCTTGTGCGGTTTGGAATTCTATTCAGCCATTTTCCGATCTACAGCGGCAGGGAATACACAGGGGAGCACAATGATTCACCGTGCCCCTGTGTCTCCGTGGTTCAAGCAAAAACCTATAAATATTTAAACACCCCCTTTTGATATTTGTCGAGATCATCCAGGGTATCAATCTCATCAAACTTGTTTGTTTTTCCTGAGGTTTCTTTTCGCACCAGGATCACTTTCGCCCCATTGACCACGGCACTTTTGGCCCTTCCGAAAATAATTTCGAGTTCATTGACATTTTGGATGGTTTGCAACTCTTCAATCTGCGTAACGTTGATTACATAATCTGTCATAGAAATTCCTTAAAAGCGTCAAAATAAAATCAATCCGCCCAATCTTTTTGCAGTGGGCAAATCTGCGTTATTTTAGGCCATGAATACCGCAGTTCCCTTAGCCGAACGGATGCGTCCCCACAGTCTTGATGACCTGATTGGCCAGCAACATCTCACCGGGAAAGGCAGCATCCTTCGAACCGCCATAGAACGGGGCAAAATCCCTTCCATTTTACTCTGGGGACCACCCGGCACGGGTAAAACTACTATCGCCAACATTATTGCGCATACGCTTCAAGTACCCTTCATCCAGCTTAGTGCTATCAGCTCCGGTGTAAAAGATGTTCGCGAAGCCATTGCCGAAGCCAAAGAAACGGAAGGCACCATCCTGTTTATCGACGAGATTCATCGCTTCAACAAAGGACAGCAGGATGCCTTGCTGGGGGCGGTAGAAAAAGGCATCATTACACTCATTGGCGCCACTACCGAAAATCCCTCTTTTGAAGTTAACAGTGCCTTGCTCAGCCGCTGCCAGGTTTACGTATTGAAATCGCTGGAAGCAGAAGACATGGTAACGTTGTTGCGCATCGCCATGCAGAAAGACGAATGGCTGCAGACAAAAAACATCGACCTGCAAGAAACGGAAGCCCTGATCCGCCTTTCCGGTGGTGATGCCCGCAAACTCCTAAATCTTTTTGAACTGGTAGTGGATGCATTATCAGAAAACACTACGATTCAAATTACAGATGATAAGGTGATGCAGATTGCGCAGCAGCGCATTGCACTTTACGATAAAACCGGCGAACAGCATTACGATATTATTTCTGCCTTTATCAAATCTATGCGCGGCTCCGATCCGAACGGTGCCATTTATTGGCTGGCCCGTATGCTGGAAGGTGGTGAGGATATAAAATTCATTGCCCGGCGCATGGTGATCTTTGCGGCCGAAGACATCAGCAATGCTAATCCTACCGCATTGGTGCTGGCGAACGTCTGTTTTGACGCTGTGAATAAAATTGGAAATCCTGAAGCAAGGATCATTCTGGCCCAATGTGCTACCTACCTGGCATCTTCGCACAAAAGCAATGCGTCGTACATGGCCATTGAAGAAGCCCTGGAGGTAGTGCGAAGGCAGGGTGATTTGCCAGTACCGCTTCACGTACGCAATGCGCCTACAGGCCTGATGAAGAAAATGGGGTACGGCAAAAATTACAAGTATGCCCACAGTTATGAAGGCAATTTTACCGAACAGGAATTTTTGCCCGGCCCCTTAAGCGGAACAAAGTTTTATGACCCGGGCCGCAACCCGAGAGAAGAAGAGCTGCGAAAATTTTTACGCAGCCTGTGGAAGGAAAAATATGATTATTAAGATAAGCGAATACAGAGACTACTGGGTTTTATGCGTAGCCGTTGCTAGCACAATGCCTTCAATATTCTGGGCCAGTTGTTTCATCCGGTAAATGCGCTCAACACTGTCGTCTGATTGCTGGTCCGGCGGACAGAAATAATCGCCTTCCCAGCTTTCTAATGTATATCCTAACAGGTGAGCTTTTACAAACAGGAAGGAACGCCATCCCCATCCGCTGGTTTCAGGCAATACGTCCAGGTGAGGCAACAGGTCGGTGGTAAAAAGAAACGGTCCGTACAAATAATCCGTAGCAAACCCGGTGACCTCTGCACAGCAACGGTTAATGGTTGTTTCCGTCATCTGCTGGAAGGCCGGAAATGACGCAAAGGCTTTTGCCGAACGGGTTGCCAGTATAACACCGCTCTTTTCATCCCAACGACTGTTTTCAAGCATTTGCGGCAGGTGGTGCTGAAAAAACTGTAGCTTATCGGGTTCCGTGTATAAGATTGTTTTCGCTCCGGAACGATGCGCTTCAGTAATGCTATTTTTTGCCTGTGCCCATAAACCTTTCGTCTGGGAAAAAGAAACATTCGGTAAGTTCCGCACCAGGTCCTGGTAACTCGAAGTAGAACCACCATCGGTTACAAAAACAGGTAGCCCTATCCGTGAAAGTGTAGTTAGCGATTCGCCCAGGAGAGCCTCTTCTTTTTCATCGCGGGCCCAGGTGATGGTGGCAATGGCAAGATCGGTTGTATCCATTTATCGTATTCGTTTCGTTGGTGCAGGCACTTGCTTAAGAATCGTGCCATCGTCCCTTATTTTGAGCTTTGATTTGGGAAAGTCCTTTGCCGTAAGGTTTTGAATTTTTTGTATTACAGCCCCGCTTTCGTCCGGCACCGGGCCACCTTCGCCTTCCTGTTTGGTGGCAATGATTTTTCCTTTTAAAAATTCACCCTTCCGGTTTACAAAAACTTTCATGATGGGGGCAATGCCATTGGGTCCGTCGAGGTTAAAGCGGCCGTAGGTAGCAAAATTACCCAGGCTGTAAATGATAAAACGGTTTTTATACAGGTCCACCGCTCGGGTAACATGCGGACCGTGACCGAATACAACATCCGCACCGGCATCAATCACCACCCGGGAAAACCGGTGCACATCACCACGGTTTTCGCCCAGAAAAATTTCCTTTTTAAAAGGGACATGCTGATGCGTTGTGCCTTCGCCACCGCCATGAAATGAAACGATCACAATATCACAAATGCTGTCCAGGTGAGAAACGATTTCTCGGGCGGCTTTGTAGTTGTTGATGTTTTGCGTACCCCGGTTTGGAGCAAACGAAGCCAGTCCGTACCGGACGCCATTTTTTCGTAAAACAACAAAGGGTTGCGATGTGGTTCCGCTGGAAAGTATACCGGCTTTCTGCAGGGCCTTTGCGGTTTGCTGTCTTGCTTCTGGACCAAAATCACCGCTGTGATTATTGGCAATGCTCATCAGGTCAAACCCAGCCTGCTTGAGGTACGTTGAATAGTGTTCCGGGGATTTGAATGCATAGCATTTGGTAGAATCCCTGCACCTTTTCATTTCGCCTTCTCCATTAAACAATGTACCCTCGTAATTACCAAATGTGATGTCGGCATTCTGCAGATAACGCTCCACCGGCGTTAGCAAGTTTCGTCCATCATCAGGCGGCAGGTAACCTGTCGGAAACGAAGTTCCGAGCATAATATCTCCAACACCAATGATGCGGATGGTATCGTTCACAGACTGTGCAAACAAAATACCGGGAAAAACGATGAACAGCGCAAGAACAGCTCTTCTCATAAGGGGAATACAGGTTGCTTTTCAAAAATAGAATAAATAGAACAATCCATACCGTGCTTATATTCGATGCCCGAAAATCTCCCGGCATGCAAAAACTTTTGATCGTCACCATACTTTTTTTCACCTCGCTCCTTTCTTCCGCGCAAACCATTATCCACCGCGATCCGCAGATTGAACAGATGGTGAAAGAAATTTCTGCCGATTCCCTGAAAGCCTATATACAGCAACTGGTCAGTTTCGGCACAAGGCATACACTGAGTTCTACCACCGACAAAAAGCGGGGGATTGGTGCTGCCCGGGAATGGGTGGTGCAAAAGTTTACCGAATGGGGTAAAAAGAGCAATGGCCGGATGACAGCATTTGTGGACACGACTATCTTACAACCTGATGGCCGCCGGATTGATACCCGCACCAACCTTGGGAATGCCATGGCTATTCTGAGAGGAACGGATACGGCCGATAAACGCATTTATGTGATTAGCGGTCACCTTGACAGCCGGGTTAGCAATGTGCTCAACCGCACTGCCGATGCACCCGGGGCCAACGATGATGGCAGCGGCGTGGCAGCCGTAATGGAATGTGCCCGCATCATGAGCCAACACCGTTTTCCGGCCACTATCATGTTTGTTGCTTTTAGCGGTGAAGAACAGGGATTATTAGGCGCCACTTACCTGGCCAATAAAGCAAAAGAGCAGGGATGGCAGATTGATGCGCTGTTGAACAACGACATCATGGGCAGCAACAACAGCAGCGAAACCAATATCATCAACAATACGCAGGTAAGGGTATTCAGCGAAGCCTTTTCGGTACAGGATACAGGACGGGTGCTGCAAAACATCCGCAACCTGGGCCTGGAAAACGATGGCAAGGCCCGCACCCTGGCACGTTATGTAAAGGAAGTGGGAGAACGTTATGTGCCCAACCTGGAAGTCGTGATGATTTACCGCAACGACCGTTTTCTTCGTGGTGGCGATCACACGCCGTTTGTGCAGCGGGGCTATGCCGCTGTGCGCCTCTCGGAGATGAATGAAAACTTTTATCACCAGCACCAGGACCTGCGCACCGAGAACGGCATTGTATATGGCGATCTTACCGAATTTATGGACTTTGAATACCTGCGCAAGAATACTGCCGTTAACCTGGCAACACTGGCCAACCTTGCCAAAGCGCCTTCTGCACCGCAGGCGGTTGAAATAAAGGTAAGAAACCTAACGAACACCACTACCCTAAGTTGGGTAACTCCGAAGTCTGGAAAGGCAAAAGGCTATTATGTTCTGATGCGGGAGACCACTTCACCGGTATGGCAGAAAAAGTTCTTTACCGATGCCACTACCATCACCCTGCCTTATTCCAAAGACAATTATTTCTTCGCTGTTCAATCGGTAGCGGAGCCAGGCAACGAAAGCCTGCCTGTACTGCCAGTTGTTGAACGATAAATCTGGTTTATGCAGATACAGTGGATTGAAAAAAAGTTTGAGGCACTGACACCGTATCAATTGTATGCCATTTTGCAATTGCGCAATGAGGTGTTCGTGGTAGAACAGAATTGCGTTTTCCAGGATGCCGATGACAAAGACCAGGACAGTTGCCACCTGATGGGTTTTTGGAACAACAAGCTTGTTGCGTATACGCGACTGGTACCGCCGGGATATATTTATGCGGAAGCTTCCATTGGCCGGGTGGTAACATCGCCTGCGGTGCGGCGAAGCGGGGCCGGACGGGAATTGATGCGACAATCCATCAATCGTTGCTACCATCTTTTTGGCAAAGGCCCCATCCGCATCGGGGCGCAATTTTATCTCAAAAACTTTTATGAATCATTCGGCTTTCAGCAGGTAAGCGACATCTACCTGGAAGATGGGATCGAACATATTTACATGGTTCTTTAACAATTTTAGGCTACTACAAATCTTTATTCTTAATTGGTTCTTAATCCTCCAGTCGTAGGTTTACGATGCGCAGTAAATCTACTGCGTACTAGTACCCATAATTGAAAAGTTATTTACGACTTGCTTGCATTTTACTGGCAGGGCGGCTACTTTCGTCTACGAAATCCAAACGATCTAAATCCATATTCTATGAGACTATTTGTACTCTGTTTGCGTACAGCCGTACTTGTCTTTTTCAGCACCCTCTCGTTTTACTCCCTCAAGGCACAATCTGTCAGTTATGGTAAAGTAGAAGTTGGTGCAGGCGTTGGCCCCTTATTTTTTCTTGGTGATCTTGGTGGCAATTTCGGCCGCGGTACCACCCTTGTAAAAGACATTAATTTTCCTGCAACAAATGTATCTGTTGGCTTTCAGGTGAATGTTTATCCAACAGAATGGATTGGCTTTCGCCTGGCTTTCAATAGTGGCAAACTGGAAGGCGCCGATAGCCTGATCAATGAAAAGGGCGGTGCGGAAATTTCCCGCAAGGTTCGCAACCTGCACTTCCGTTCCAAAATGACAGAAGCATATGCAGCGCTGGAGTTTTACCCTACTGTTTTTATTGAGCAATACGACGGCCTGCAAGGCAAGCTTCGTCCCTACGGTTTGATTGGTGTGGGTATGTTCCGTTTCAATCCGCAAACGCAATACTATTCTCCCAATGGCACTACACGCTGGGTGAACCTGCGTGACCTGCGTACCGAAGGTCAAGGCATGCAAGAATATCCCAACCGCAAAATGTACAGCCTTACCCAAGTTGAAATTCCGATGGGATTTGGCGCCAAGTATTATGTATCGGAGGATATGTACATCGGAATGGAGATCCTGCACCGCAAAACATTTACGGATTATATCGACGATCTGAGCACAAGCTATATTAACCCGGACTTGTTTGATAAATACCTGTTACCCGAAAATGCTGTTGTAGCCAAGCAGGTTTATTACAGAGGTTTTAATACAACGTCTCGTCCGGATGATGGCGAAATGCGCGGACAAAAACGGAACAACGATGCCTTTTTCTCCACCCTTATCCGCTGCGGCTGGCGTTTTGGCAACAATGGCAGTACGCCCAGCAACATGCGTTGTCCTAAATTTTAAACTGCTAAACACAGTTCAACATATTTCCGGTAAGACCGGGCCGGTCTGAACCTTTACAATGGTTGCTAAAACCTAATCCGTACTCTATCTTATCAAAGGTTTTTACTGTTACCTGTCGCTTACCGGAATCTTTTTCTCATGTTTCCATAACTCCCTAATCTCAGAACCCGCACCGTAGAAAATTTCTTTCATCTGCTAACGGCTTGAACGCTTTCTGCCGGGCAGATTTTTGAAATCACCTCTGCGTCGTGCGGGTTTTTTATTTCGGCGTAGCAATTGCTGTGAGTGTTCACAGCATGAAAAGAACACCTGTTTTATACGTTTTGTTTTTTCTCTTGGTAGCCTGCACCAACGAGGTAACAACTACTCCCCCTGACAGAGACAGTGTGGCCACAACGCATTTCAAGAGCGAAGTAAAGTCGGGTAACAAGCAAACCATTCTAAACAATATTGTACTGGAAAAGGTTTCTGGTTTAGAAATCACGTCCGCTTTTCTGGCGGATGAAAAAGGAAACCTTATCAACCCCAAAAATATGGTTCGTGCCGGCCAACCTGTTTTCCTGACATTCCACATCAACAAAGGCTGGACGGTAAAAAAAGGAATGGTATCTCCCGGAGCCACGCAGTCCATCGTTACACATAACAACGAACCCGTGCTGCAGTCAGAAGATCTTTTTGCCAATGCACCCCGGATTAAAAAAGAAGATGTCGGCACAGTACGACTGAAGACGCTGATCACTTCTACCCGGCCTGATATTCCTTATTACATCATCCGCTTTCGGTTGTGGGATAAGCTGGGGGCGGGAGAGATCACCGGGTATTACCGGTTGCAGGTACAGAAGTAGTCAAAAGCCTACCTCCGGAAGCCGATTTTGTCGTGCAGGCTGCTTCGTTATCTTTGGGCAAAATACCTGACAATTATGATACGAAAATTGCTATTTGCAACGATTTTGTTTGCTTCATTTGCAGCCGATGCGCAACAATTGCGAACACCTGCTCCCAGTCCTACACAAACCCTTCAACAGGATTTTGGCATTTCTACTGTGCAGCTTATTTATTCCCGCCCGGCCATGAAAGGCCGTAAAATTTTTGGCGACCTGGTACCTTACGGAAAAGTATGGCGTACCGGTGCCAACCAGGCAACACGCATCAAGTTCAATGATGATGTCAGCATCGGTGGTAAGCCGCTGAAAGCCGGTGAATATGCCATCTTCACTATTCCCAACGAAAACGAGTGGGATATTATCATTAACAAAGGCAGCGAAAACTGGGGCACGGTGTACAAGCAGGAAGATGACCTGCTTCGTGTGAAAGTAAAACCAACGCAATTGAATTCCGCGGTTGAAAATTTTACCATGCAGTTTGAGAACATCACGCCTACTTCAACTGACCTGGCTATTATGTGGGATAAAACAGCCGTTCGCATCCCCGTTACAACAGACATTGACAGCAAAGTGATGGCCCAGATCAATAACCTGATGAACCGCGACAATCGCCCTTATTTTGGTGCAGCCATGTATTACCTCGAAAGCGGTAAAGACCTGAACCAGGCCATTACCTGGTTTGACAAGGCCATTGAGCAAAACCCGAATGCGTTCTGGATCTACCACCAAAAGGCCAATGCATTGGCTAAGCTGGGTAAAAAAGACGATGCCCGGCAAGCGGCCAATAAATCCATCGAACTGGCAAAAGCCCAGAAAAATGATGATTATGTAAAGTTGAATGAAAAGCTGCTGGCTAACCTGAAATAACAGTTACTTATTTATTTGTAATAACAAGAAAGAACACCTTCGGGTGTTCTTTCTTGTTTCGGAAAATATAGAAATGATTCCGGCCGTTTACAGAGATACTTCACCTTTTTTCTTTTGCATGAACAGTTGCAGCAATTGCGCAAGCAGCACAACGCCTATGGCACCAATTGCATTCAGCCAAAGAAAACTAATGTCCGGAAGCCCGCTTACCAGCGGCAGGTCTTTTTTGAAGAACAGGGCCACGATAAATAATTCCACCAGGATAGCTGCTATAAACGTGGCTGTTCCTTTTACATTTTTTAAATAGAACGCAACCAGGAAAATGCCCAGGATCACCCCATAAAACAGGGAGCCTAAGATATTTACCGTTTCGATCAGGCTTTGCCCTAGGTTATGGGCGAATTCAGCAACCAGCACACAAAATACACCCCATCCCAGGGTGTACCATTTAGCCATTCTGTATTCTTCCGCTTCGGAATGTTGTTTACCAAACTGCTGGTGAAAATCCACCACTGTACTGGCTGCCAATGAGTTTAACGCCGCCGCGATCGATCCCCAGGCGGCCAGGAAAATAATGGCAATAAGCAGTCCTTTTAAGCCTTGCGGCAGGTAATTCTTAACGAAGGAAAGAAAGACAAAATTCGCATCCTCGCCTTTTTGGTTGACGGCCTGCTGGCTGATGGCACGAAAAGCCTTCCGGTATTCTTCACCCAGCTGGTTCAACTGCTGCACCCGTTGCTCCACCGTATCGGTCTGCGCTCCTGCTTTTCGCAATTCTGTATACAGGATAGCTGTTTGCGCTTTCTGTACAGAGACAGAATCATACTGTTTCTGCAGTTGCGCCACGGAATCTTTGTAAGGTGTGGCATTGATCTCGTTCAAAAGGGCATCGTTAAAGGAAATCGGCGAGGGCGAAAACTGGTAAAACGCAAAAATCAGTACGCCGATCAACAGGATGCCAAATTGCATTGGCACTTTTACAAGGCCATTCATGAGAAGGCCCAAGCGGCTTTCGCGGTTGTTCTGCGCCGTTAGGTAGCGGCCTACCTGCGAATGGTCGGTGCCGAAATACGACAGTGCCAGGAAAAAGCCGCCAATGATTCCACTCCAGATGTTATAACGATCGTTCCAATTAAAGCCTTCTTCCGTTACTCCCGATGTAATCACATTGGTTCGCCCGGCTTTGCCGCTGATATGCAAGGCATCGGTAAAGCCAACACCCGCCGGCAGCAGGTACACCACCATGCAGGCCGCTGCGGTCATTGCCGAAAAGATGATGATCAACTGTATTTTTTGGGTATGCGCCACCGATCGGGCACCACCACTGACTGTGTAAATGATCAGCATGCCTCCCATCACAATATTCACCCAGAAAACATCCCAGCCAAACAAGGAGGAAACAATAATAGAAGGGGCATAGATACTGATGCCCGTGGAAAGGCCACGTTGCAAGAGGAATAAAAACGACGTAAAGGTTCTGGTTTTGGTGTCGAAACGGTTTTGCAGAAATTCGTAAGCCGTGTACACCTTCAGCTTATTAAAAATGGGAACAAATGTGATGCAGATGACCACCATCGCCAGCGGCAGCCCAAAATAATATTGCACAAACCGCATCCCATCGGCAAAGGCTTGCCCCGGACCGGATAGAAACGTAATGGCGCTGGCCTGGGTGCCCATAATACTGAGCAGCACCACATACCAGGGCAGGTTGCGGTTCGACAAAAAATAGCCTTCGAGACTTTTTGTTGTGCGGCTTTTGTAAAGCCCGTAAAGAATAATGCCCGCAAGCACCGCAATGATAACAAGCCAGTCAACAATCGTCATGAGAAGGTTTGGGTAAAGCGGTAAAATAAAAATATCAGCAGGCAAAGAAATAAAATGACAAGAACATACCAGGATGCCCAGGAATTGAACAGTGGCGGTTTATCAGGTTTTGTTTCCATACAGAATTATTTCTATTGTAATACCCAATTTGTTTTTCTTGTAGATGATGTTTATGGTCTCCACCTTTAACACCTTTCCAGTATCTACTGATTACTCACCACTCACCACTCACCACTCACCACTCACCATCCCCTAACGTCTTCTGCGCAGCAAACCAGTTCCGAGCAGTCCCAGAACAAGCCCGATCACCAATCCCAGCGTGACCTTTTTCAGGAAAAAGCCCAGGACATACCCGAGAATCACGACAAATACAAAAGCAATAAAAGCCCGGTTATTATCCGTTTTTTTTTCAGCCATCAGAGTGATTTTTGTTGGTTCAGGGCAATCAGGTTGGCCAGAAGACGGTAAGCTCCAGGAACACCTGCCGGCAATTGGCGAAAGAAAGATAACCCTGTATAGGTAAAAAATCCTTTGCCATGTTTTGCCACAACCAGGCTGCCATCGTGCGGTTGCTCGCCGGGATCGGCCATACGCAATACCGACTGAAAACGGTTGTCCCAGTCCGTTGCATGGTAAAGGCTACGCTCCTGCACCCAGCCGCGAAAATCAATTGGATTGATTTTGTTGGGATAATTCAGTACCGGATGCTCCGGCGCCAGGAAGGTAACCGGCGCATTTTCATCCGTGATCCGGCGGTTTACGATCGTAAACGGATAAGGACCGAACTTCCCTCGTACGCCATTGCTTTGCGAATATTGTACGATATAGTTGCCACCATTGGCAACATAGGCCATCAGCTTATCGTAATATTTATCCATCCAGTTGTTGGCATTAAATGAACGGACACCGGCAAAGATGGCATCATACTGCTGCAGGTTGTTCCGCTCCAGTTCCTTGTCCGTCAGCAGCGTGACTTCATATCCCATTTGCTCCAGCGCTTCGGGAACTTTGTCGCCGGCACCTACAATGTAACCGATCTTTTTGCCTGCCGTTTTCAGATCAAGGTTTAAAATCTTTACTGATTTGCCAAAGAAATATTGAATGGTTGGAATATGATCGTAGTTGATAGACCGTATGGTGAGGTAAGCGCTGTGCTCTCCATTTTTGTCATTATAAATCACAGATCCGAATCCCCGGTCTTCGTTGCGGTTTTGCATGGAAGGAGAAGAGACCCTGAATGTGTAGGCCTGCGTAGAACGGGCCGGCAATGTAAACGGTACATTGTGCAGCGTTGAGTCAATGGCAGCCGAACGGATATGCGGAGAGGCCGTTCCCGATAACGCGGTTTGCGCCGTAAAGAAAATCGCAATGGGCTGTGAGGTGGTATCGCTGCGACGCAGAAGAACAACCGAAGGTGCAACAGACACCGTTGCCGGAGGCAAAACATAAAAAGGTTGGTAGATCTCACCTTTCACCGCATCTGAATAGCGGTATTGCATCGGCCGGGTAACACGAATCTCTTCGCCATGAAAAGAAAGAAGGATGTTTGCCGTGTAAGCTTTGTCCATATCAGGCTGACCAATCTTCTTCTGATCGTTCACTACAAAATAACCTTCCTGCATTTCTTCCCGAAGCCAGTAGGGCTGAGTTAGTTCTTTGGTCCGCGGCACCAGCATCTTTTTTGTCAGCAGAAAATTTCTATTTCGTGAAAGCGAAGAGGACAAAAAGGTATCGAAGGCATCAAGCTGCACCCGTTTCAACACGACGCCAGTTCCCAGGCGGTCATTAGCAACCACAGAAAACTGCAACGAATCGCCCTGTACCGCATTGGGAGTGGCCGCCAACACTTCCAGCCACAATCCGCTGGCAGCTACAATCAGGTCCGACACTTCTTTTGTTTTTTGCACCACCCAGGCATTGTTCTGCGGCAAGCTTTGGAGGGTTTTGTAAAGTTTTGTCAGTGCAGGCACTGATTTCTGCGGCGCGGCAAAATCATAGTTGCGGGTAATTTCTGTTATCTGGGATTGAACATTATTCAACGCTGCACCGGAAAGCACTTTCGACCAGGTTGTGTTTACGCCTTCATGCAAATCAGTTTTTGGTGTATCGCCCCCCAATGGCTTAAAAAATTCAATCGCCTCTCCCCTTCCGCGTAGCGAACCAAATCCCTGGCTTTTGTGCTGGCTGCGGCTTTCGGCAGCAATCTCGCCATAGCTTTTTCCCAATACCGGATTAAAATCACCCGCGTCCAGTTGAAACTGGTCGGGGCTTGTAGTATTGTTGCCACCAAAGTTGAAGGTGTTCCAAAGTATGCGTTTGGCCTGCCAGGGTTTTACATATTGCAGTTGCTCGGGAAAACGTTTTGGATCGGCAGCGGCACGAAAAGCTTCCACCGCTAAAATAGCCGAAGCCGTATGTTGCCCATGACCACCTTCGCCTGTAGTAGGAAAACGTGTTATGATCACATCAGGCTGAAAATTGCGGATGACCCAAACCGCATCGCTTAAAATTCTTTCGCGATCCCATTTAGTAAAGGTTTCTTCCGGTGATTTGGAATAGCCGAAATCAAAGGCCCGTGAAAAAAACTGCTCCGCGCCATCAATCCTTCGGGCGGCCAGCAGTTCCTGTGTACGAATCAAACCCAATTCCACGCCCTGTTCTTCACCAATCAGGTTCTGACCACCATCGCCACGGGTCAGGGATAGATAGCCCGTACGGTACAACCGGTCTTTTGAAAAATAAGTCAGCAGCCGGGTATTTTCATCATCGGGATGTGCTGCGAAATACAACACGCTGCCCAGTACATTCAGCTTTTTAATACCCAGGTAAATGTCACCGGACGTGGGAAACAGGGGTGCCTGCGCCGATGAACCCAGCGTGAAGCATAAAGCAAGCAAATAACAGATTCTTTTCATGCGAATGACGATAGAGGTCAAATGTAAAACGTCAAAAATCAAACAATGGTTTCGAATCAACAAGCCGCCTGCGCAACTTTTGACGTTTGGTTTTGATTTTTGACGTTACGTTTTATTGTCCAACAAAGAAAACAGCGTTAGCGAAAAGCAGTTTGCCGGTTTCCCAAAAACTTCGGAACAACACATCATCGGCAAGATAAGTTACCGAGCCACGGCCAATGTCCTGCACACCAAACAGCAAACCGTTTTGCAGGCGGCTGGCCAGGTTGGTGCCCACAAATCCGGCAACCGGTTTGTCGGTGCGAAGCACACCAACGTTCCAACCACCTTCTTTGATAAATTCGTAGATAGCGGCATCCTGCTTCAGGGTATAATAATACTCAGGATAACCAAAGGCAAGCGGATGCGTATTGTCCA
Source organism: Flavisolibacter longurius (assembly GCA_014163555.1). Taxonomy (GTDB): domain Bacteria; phylum Bacteroidota; class Bacteroidia; order Chitinophagales; family Chitinophagaceae; genus Flavisolibacter. The sequence goes on along the minus strand of JACJGO010000024.1, from coordinate 67,338 downwards.
ATTGCACCCGGAAGATAGATCCCGGTGTCATGCCGCGTAAAGCGTCCCGTTCCCTGCTCTCGTATCGGGTTATGTATTCCGCGAGGTCTTTTGGTTCAGCATCGTCCCGCTTTTTTGCTTTCAGGCTCCACTCGAGTCGGCTCATTTGCGCCACGGCGCCTTCCATCGCCACTACATGACCGCCACTGCTGATCCAGTTGCGAAAAGCATCTGCAGCCGTTTTATCCGCAAGAAAGCGGTAGGCGCCATCCGGCATAATCACCACATCATATTGGCTCCAGTTCATCCGGCCCGCATCGGCCACATTGATCAGGGTTACCGGGTAGTTGATAACCTGGTCGAAATAATGCCATACTTCGCCGGCGGCCAGGCTGCTGGTGCCCTCGCCGGTAAACAGGGCCACACGCCGGGCTTTCAGCGGCAATACACTGCTGCTGCCAAAGTCCAGGCCTTTGTCCACAAAACCGCTGCTGACAGCCGTTAATTGTACATCGGCACTGTCTGCTTCCGTCCGTACCATTTGCCAAAGCGATGGGTTGTATTGGTTCCCGGTTCGCAACAAAATCACCGATCCGCGGTCAAAGGTTTTACCGCCGGAAGCAAACGGTGTGGTGGCAAACCGCAGTTTAATTCCTTTTTGCAAAAGGGCACCGGCCAGCTTAACCGACCGCACATCATTCCAGGGAATGATATAGGCGTAGGGTTCGGCGGTAATGCCTGCATTACGGTTTTTATTCTCCGTTATTCTTGCGTCAGTTTTATTGTACGATACGGCCGATTTTGTCCCGTAGGTGGGAATGCCATATGCGTAAGGCAAAGACCAGGCGGTGATATCGTAGGTAGCCGAATCGGATAATTTCGTTGTCGGTTCAAACAATACTTTTACCAGGTTGCTTCGTGGTTGTGCAGAGGGGATGAAAATGTCGTTTTCACCAATGCTGAATGACTCCTCCTTATTGGTTGCATAGTTATAGCCCCTTACTGATGCTGCTTTTGCAGGGTAGAATGTAATGTCGTTTCGGGTCAGCAGTTCCAACAGGGAAACAAAGCGAGTCGAATCGTTCTTGCCCGGTTTCAGAACAAAGGATTTGTAGTCTCCAACACCGGCATTGGCCGTTTCAAAATAATGGGCAAATTCCGTTTTTAGTTTCGCTGCATTCTTTGAGGCCACTTCAATGGTGCTCATACCGGTTGTATGATGGTGCAAAGCCCTTTCCACAAGGGTTAAGGTATCGCCATTTTCGATGACCATTCCGAGACCGGCACCAATGCCTCCCTGCTCATACGTCATGCCGATTGCACCATTATAAATCGGGTAGGTATCACCGTAAGAAGGGTACAAAAGATCAAAGCGTTCCTTGGTAAAATACAACCAGCCTTTTTCATCAAAATACTTTGCATGATTACGGCCAATGGTAGTTTGAAAATCCCGCTGCCAGGTGGTGATCACTTCATGAAACGGCTCTGCGGCCGGCGCAAAATAATAGGGTTCATTGGGGCCCTGCTCGTGGAAATCCACATGAATCTGCGGCAGCCATTGGTTGTACAGCGCTACACGGTGACGGCTTTCGGTTTGCGTTTGCCAGGCCCAATCGCGGTTCAGGTCAAAATTGTAATGATTAGCCCTTCCTCTCGGCCAGGGTTCGTTGTGCTCCCGTGCTTCTGGCGACGGATTGTACTGCGTTCCTACCACAGAATTATACCAGTTCACATAACGGTCTCTCCCATCTGGGTTGAGGCAGGGATCCATAACAACAACGGTGTTCTGCAGGTATTGTTTTGCCATCTGGTTTGAAGGGTCAGCCAGTGCATACAACGTAAGCAAGGCTGCCTCCGAAGAAGACGGCTCATTACCGTGCACATTGTAACTCAACCAGACAATCACCGGTTGGCCGACATCAGCGGCTTTACCGGAATTCACCATACGCAAATTGGCGGCTCGAATGGCTTCCAGGTTCGAAAGATTGGCAGCCGATGATACATAAGCTACAATCAGCGGACGGCCTTCATTGGTGGTTCCATACTGTTGCAGTTTAACGGTTGACGGACTGGCTGCAGCCACTGCCCTGTAATAATCCATCAGTCGGTGATGCGGCGTAAAACGGGTGCCGATCTTATACCCTAAAAACTGCTCCGGCGTTTGCAGTTGTGCCAAACAAAGCGAGGAGAAAAACAGAAAAGAAAGGGATAAAAAGAAACGCATTCAGAATGGAAATTTAGCAACAATATTACCCCCGGAATTGATACAACGGTTGAAAACAAAGCCCCCGCCGAAGCGAGGGCCGGTTGCCGCCGGTCGGTTTAGGTATTTGAGAAAGCAACCTGTTTGCTTCATAACAGAAGCGCCGCCAAAATAAACTGCAGTCTTTACAAAAGCAAACTACCACAAAAGGATTGCAACAATAAACAGCGTATAGATTATCGGCCCGATGGTTTAACAGGAAAAACCAAAGTCATTCAGTGCAGGCAAAAAGGGTGTTTTCGCAACATCAAACGTTAAGAAATTGTTTATAGAAAAGGGAAAGCGAAGCCTTGCTTGTACACAAAAAAGTGGTTGGACATTGTAGCGATTTGTTTCTATAACCCGCTACAGCAAAGGGTTTCAGAACACCGTACAGAAAGTTTACGATAGTAATGCAGTGCCAAATCTGGTTTTCATTCTCCTCAGGCACGCCGCTACCTTTACACCCGTAAACAGAACAGTTCTTTTACAAGTGCACTAAATAATTTGCTTGCTGCTATCGATTGGCGTTGCGATGAAAAAGGAATATTCGAAAACAGTAAATGTAAAAACTTATGAAAAAGCAATTCGTTAGCAAAACAGTTAAAGCAAGTTTCGTTCGGTTTGGCGCTGCCGCCCTACTTTTTATGAACCTGACAACGGCCTCCGCACAAGGCGTTTCGGAAGATACAGATCCCTTTGTCAATATTTCGTATGCTGGTACCGTAAAAAGCCAGGTACAGTTTCAGTTTGACATGGTCAATGACAATACAGAATCTTATCTCCTGACGATCCAGGGTGATGATGGTACAGTTTTGTACAAGGAAAAAATTGACAAACGTACGTTCACGAAAAAGTTTGCCCTCGATAACAACGAAAATCTTACATCCAAATTGGTTTTTTCCGTTACCGGTTTAAAATCGAAAAAGTCGCAAACCTATGAAGTAACACCACAGGTGCGTACCGTACAGGATGTTGTGATCAGCAAACTTTAACAGCCCGTTTTCGTACAACATGAAACGTTAGTGTCTGTCCCGAAAACAGGTTTAACCCTTGAAGATTTATTTCGGCATATAACATGCGTTATCCCTGCCATAACCTGCAATCCCGCTATCCGGCGGGATTGTCTTTTTTCAACCGTTTCAAATAGATGCTCACGCTTTTAATGAAAAACGGCACCTGGTAAGATGCCGTTTTCCTTAGATGAAGGAAATTAAAAATCAATTTGTAGGCAATTGCAGGCTCAGTCTGCCAAAATAATAAGCGCCGTTAAATCCCATTTGCTGCACCCGCCGGCTGTAAACAAATCGACCGGAACTCTGATTGGCACTATGCGTCTGTACATCAGGGTATACGTCAAACAGGTTATTAGCCCCTATTGTAGCCGTCAGGGTTTTTAACACCTGGTATGAGATGGAAAGATCCGTTACCGTTTTTGCGGAAAAGGTCTGGTCAACACTTTCCAACTGGTTTCCGTTAAATGCATTGGCCACCGGCGCAGTTCCTGGATCTAGGTACAGGACTTCACCAAATCGTACAAAGCGCAGCATCACACCCAAACGGCTAATCTTGTAATTAAAGGCCAGTGAAATTTTGTCCTTGGGATTGGCCCTTTCAATGCGGCTTTCATCTTCGCGGTTAAAATAATTTCCCAATTGTCCGCCATTCACAAGGATATCCGATGCATAAATGATCGGCCGTTTAGTTACCGGGTCTCGCACAACCTGATTATCGGTTATGTTCACGGCAAGTACCGTACGCAGTGCATGTTTTCCGGCAAATGTTTTATTATAAGTGGCTACAGCCTCCAGCCCTCTTGCCCGGGTATCAATGGCATTGGTAAAGAAGTTGGCGGTTTGTGCGCCTTCTGTATCCAAAATTTGTTTGATCTGCGCATTGCTGTTGCCATTAAAATTATTGGTCAGAATGATGCGTTTGTCAATATTGATCTGGTACGCATCGAGGGTAAACTCGAAGCCGGTAAAGGGTCTTGCTGTTACACCAAACGAATAATTACTGCTTGTTTCTTCCTGCAGTTCCGGGATGCCGAGCAGTTGAGCCAGGCGACTGTCGTTTGTAAAGGTACCCGCCTGCACAGGCACTAGGTTTCCACCTTGCGAAACAAACACCGTGTTGGTTTTTGCATAATATTTCTGCTGTTGTGAAGGGGCCCGGAAACCAGTACTGATAGAGGCCCGGAGGTTTAGTTCCTCCAACACCTTAAACCGGCTGCTGAATTTGTAATTGAGGGTAGATCCAAAATCACTGTAATTTTCAAACCGCACCGCACCGGTTACCAAAAGTTTTGTAGATAAGTCCTGTTCAAGGTCCACATACACTGCTTTCGCATTACGGGTTTTGGTATCACCGATGGTATTTAAAAAGCCGGGAAATACCTGGGCGCCGGCGGCCGCCCTCGACGGCACATCATAATTCCGGTACGATGCTTCTTCACCACTGCGAATACCAAAGGCATCCACACGGTATTCCAATCCTGCGGCTATATTCAGGCCTTGCAGAACCCCAAAGCGACGTGACACATCTAAATTGGCTGTGTTTTGCCAGAACTTCAGCCCACCGGCATCAAACGAAGTTTGCGGATTGTTGGTTACAGCAAATTGAGAGTAATTCAATGAATTGCTGACGCCAAAATCAAAGGTATTACGGCCAAATGTATTGCTGATATCCAGGTTCCATTCTTTTACCTGCGTACGAAAACCAATAGATGCGGAAAGATCTTCAATATCGGTGTCGATATTGGGAAGGAAACCATCAGGGAATACGGAAAACACATTGCTGGCATAGGTGGTTGCATTGGTCGGGATATCTCTGGGATAGCGGTAAAAGCCGGCTGAATTGCCTTCCTTTTTACTGTAGCCACCAAAAAGATAAAGTTCACTGTTGCCGCCCACTGGGTAACCAAAATTGTAAAACAAGGCCCCGCTTTTCAAACCGGAACTCCCTGCACGGATATCGAAAAAGTTACGGGTCAGCCTATTTTCCGATAAAATGGAATCGTCGCGGTTTTGTCCGTTCACATTCGGGTATATGCCGCCGGTAAACGTGCCGGTACGGTTGGTAGGCTGGCGGTTGATGTACTCGCCGTTTAAGGTGAGATAGCCCCGACCAATGGAGAATCCGTAACCAAGATTACCCTGAAAGGTTTCGCCATCGGTTACGGAAACATTGGGATCATCCGTTTTACCTTGAATGCGATAAAGCGCATAATTTTTTGGATAGCTGGAATGGTGAAAACCATAGCTGGCGCCGGCTTCCAGCAAGCCTGTCCGTTTCTTCAAAACTATATTGATTACACCGGCAATGGCATCCGATCCATATTGTGCCGATGCCCCATCCCGAAGAATCTCTACTCTTTCAATGGCCGTTGCGGGAATGGCGCTAAGGTCTGTGTTCACCTGGCCACGGTTCACGGTGCCATTTACATTCACTAATGCCGACTGGTGCCGCCGTTTACCATTAATCAACACCAACACCTGGTCAGTTCCCAGTCCCCGCAACTGTGCCGGGTCCAAATGATCCGTTCCATCTGAAATGGTTTGCCGAGCCGATTGAAAAGAAGGTGCAATGTAATTCATGATCTGGTTGAGATCCACCTGGCCAATTTCATTGACAACCTGCGAAAGCGGGATGACATCAACCGGAACCGGCGTTTCCGTACGGGTACGGGCCGCACTGCGGGAGCCCACTACGGTCACCACACCAAGATCATGCGTTCCAGAAAGAATGATATCCTGTACAGCACCACTCTGTCCAACGGTCACATCCACGTTCTGTGTAGTAAAACCAACGTACGATACCGTTAGTGTGTGCCGGCCAGGTGGCACGGAAAGCGAATAATTGCCACTGTTATCTGCCAACGTTCCCTGACTTGTGCCCTTAATGGTAACGGAGGCACCGGCTAGTCCCTGCCCGCTTGCATCCTTCACGGTTCCGCGAACCGTTACATTTTGGGCAAAAACAAATAAAAAGCTAATGACAGATAAAACTGTCAAAACAACAAAGCGGTAATGTTTCTTCATAAACTGAGGTTTTCGTTTGTATAAGAATAGAGGGCTGCTGCTTTGCAGAATCAACAACTGAAAAACATATCTGGTTTAGCCGGCATATTCAGGGAACAGTCTTCAGGGAAAGGAACTGCGTTCTTGCTTTGGAGAAAGTAACAGGAAGTTACTATTAATTTTTGAGGATTGTAATTGAAGCATCCGGATTTTGAAAAGCGGCAAATCATCCACCATCCCTAAGTTTGTACCACTAACATCATCACATGCGACTATTTATTTTCTCCTTCCTGATTGTTTGCTTTTCCTGCTCTGCACCCAAAGGCATGGTTGGCACCAATGGATCCATCAATCCCTATCAATACACGATCACCAAAAAAGTAGTGTCCCAAAAAGCTGCTGTGGCTTCGGCACACCCGCTGGCAAGTAAGGTAGGCATTGAAGTGATGCGCCTGGGCGGCAATGCGTTTGATGCCGCCGTGGCTACGCAACTGGCGCTGGCGGTGGTGTATCCCAATGCCGGCAACCTGGGTGGTGGCGGTTTCCTGGTGGCCCGAACCGCCGGTGGCGAAAACCTGGCACTGGATTACCGCGAAATGGCGCCATCCCTGGCCCGTCGTGATATGTACCTGGATGCAGACGGAAATGTTTTGGCCGGAAAAAGCCTGAACGGGCACCTGGCGGCCGGTGTACCCGGTACCGTTGCCGGGTTGTTTGAAACGGCGAAACATGCCAAGCTTCCTTTTGCCACCCTGATTCAACCGGCAATTGACCTGGCGGAAAAAGGGTTTGTGATTACACAGCGGGAAGCTTCAGGATTAAATGGCATTCAGGATGACCTGGCAAAGTATAATACCGTGAACAGTGCTTTTCAAAGAGGCAGACCCTGGCAGGCAGGCGATACCCTTTTTCAGCCCGACCTGGCCAATACGCTAATACGTATACGCGACAACGGTGCTGCCGGTTTTTACGAAGGCACTACGGCACAACTGGTGATTGAAGAAATGAAACGCGGTGGCGGCATCATCACGCTGGAAGACTTAAAGAACTACAAAGCAAAATGGAGGGAGCCGCACCAATTTAGCTATAAAGGATATACGGTGCTCAGCATGCCCATGCCCAGCAGTGGCGGTGTGTTGCTGCACCAGATGATGAAAATGATCGAAGAGCGACCGGTTACTACCTATGGTTTTCACCACCCTATGGCTGTGCAACTGATGATTGAAGCCGAGCGCAGGGCTTTTGCCGACAGGGCCGAACACATGGGTGACGCCGACTTTTACCCTGTGCCAGTAAAGATACTGACCGATACGGCTTATCTCAATAACCGCATGCGTGATTATAAACCCGGTGAAGCCGGCAGCAGTACGGCTACCAAGCCCGGACAACTGCGTGCTGAAAGTGAAGAAACCACGCACTTGAGCGTTATTGATGCCGCCGGAAATGCTGTAGCGGTAACAACCACACTCAATAATTCGTATGGCAGCAGAACCGTTGTGGGCGGCGCTGGCTTTATTCTGAATGATGAAATGGATGACTTCAGCATTAAACCTGGTGTACCAAACCTGTACGGTGCTATTGGTGGCGAAGCCAATGCCATTGCACCAGGTAAACGGATGCTCAGCGCAATGACACCTACTGTGGTACTGCAAAACGGGAAACCTTTCCTGGTGGTTGGCACACCCGGTGGTACCACCATTCCAACATCGGTGTTTCAAACCCTGGTGAACATTCTTGATTTTGGATTAAGTACAGAGGAAGCCGTTAACAAGCCAAAGTTTCATCACCAATGGCTTCCGGACAATGTATCGGTAGAACGTGGTTTTCCAAAAGAAGTGAGAGAGGCGCTGGAGAAAATGGGCTATAAAATTGTTGAGCGTTCATCAATCGGTCGTGTGGAAGCCATCAAGGTTTTACCCGATGGAAGCTTTGAAGCGGTGGCAGATGTCCGCGGAGATGATTCAGCCGCAGGTTTTTAAAAGGAAAGGCCCATTGTGGAGGAAGGCTCAATATAAAAACTGCATTTCCATTCATCCTGAAAAAATTTTGAACCATGTCAGTAGGAACAACCTTTCTTTCATCGGTTATAAAACGCCTGAAAGAATACAAAGAACTGGGCGATAAAACTTTCGCCCAGTTGAACGACGAACAAATGCTGGTGCAGCCCAGTCCCGGTGATAACAGCATTGCCATCATCATTCGTCACCTGCACGGCAATATGCTGAGCCGCTGGACAAACTTTCTTACCGAAGACGGTGAGAAAACTTGGCGGCAACGCGACGCTGAATTTGAAAACGGCGCGGCCACAAAAACAGCGCTTTTGCAACAGTGGGAAGAGGGCTGGCAAGTTTTTCTTTCCGCTTTGGAAGCATTGCAGGAAGAAGACCTTCTAAAAACAATTACCATTCGCACACAACCCCTGCTTGTTATTGATGCCATCAACCGCCAGGTAGCACATTATTGCTCGCATGTGGGCCAAATCGTTTACCTCGGAAAATGGATAAAAGGCCAGGACTGGCAATCGCTTTCCATTCCCGTAGGCGGTTCGGCGGCCTTTAACAGGAAGTTGGAGAAGGAATCGCAGGCTGGATCCTAATTACATTTTCACCCATAAAAAAAGAGCAGTTCATCACTGCTCTTTTTTGTTTTTGTATCGGGAAATTATTTGGCTACCGAAACTTTATCCGGAGTAACGGGACCGGGTACACGGTTATTGATTGGCGTGGTCGATTTAAAATAAGCCAGCATGGCCTTCAGGTCATCGTCGGAAAGCTTACCCACACCTTCCCAGGGCATTGGCGGCAGTACAGGGCGGCCGTTGTCCATGCCCAAGTGTTTACCGGTACGCATGGTTTGAATAAACTGGTGTTCGGTCCAGGCGCCAATACCGGTGGCACTGTCGGAAGTAAGGTTGGCAGAATACGAAATTCCCCACGGGCCAACGAAAGCAGTAGCATCCGGTGCCATCAGTGCCCAGTTACCCGGCTGCAGCGCAGAAGCGGAAATGGGCGGCATGGGTGAGCCGGCCGGATGACCGGAAAGCAATTTCGACGAATCAATAACAGGGCCGTGCGGAGTCATTTTTTTCGGCGAATGACAATCGTTACAGCCACCGGCCAGGATCAGGAATTGTCCTCTTTTAACAGCTTCTTCCTTGGAGAAAGCCGCCTGCACCAGCGGTTCATCCGGGGATTTGGCTTCGGTACCGGATTGGCAGGACCAGACGATGGCGCTGCCCGCCAGAAGCGTTACGAATGCAAGTTTTGTTTTACGCATGTGTGGTTTGGTTTAGTGAGTAAGGTAGGCAAGTCAATTTGATTATGCAAGCATGGCACCTTCCTGCAGGGCTTCTTTTACGTTGTTCCATTGTTTTTCAGGAAGGGCGGCATCTGCCAGGTCGCAAAAGGCCTGGAACACCGGTGGCGGAGCGGCGAGCTTGATTTCGTTGAACCAGTCAATGATTTCATGGGTGGCCATGCCGCGCAGCATCCAAAAACCAAAATCCTTGTTTTCTTCCGGTGGAATGGAAGCAGCAATTTCCTGTACTTTCCGCTTTAATTCCTCGTCGCTGAAATAGCGCCACAGGCAGGCATTCACAATGGTTTCTTCTTTTTTCATGTGCTCCACGTTAAAAGCAAGAAAAGCATTAAAATGCTGCAGCAATTCGTTGCCTGCCCACAGGTTCTGCTCCGGTGAATTGGTCTCTGTAAATAGGTGCAGGCATTTTTCCAGCCCTTTGGAAAGTTCATGGTCCATCTGGTGCTGGAATTCAAAATCATCCACAATTTCAGGGGCATAGGTTTTGAGAAGCGGGAAAATCTGGCTGTCCTCAACGTGGGCATGATGGTCAAACAGGGTATTCACCAACCGGACTCTCTCCACCGCCTCAGCGATTTCTTCTTCAGCCGAAAAATTGGTATGCTGCAGCAAAAGAGCGGTATCGTACAAAAGGGCACGCAGGCCTTTGTGGACCTGGTTAAATGGGTTAAAACGTAAGGTTTGCATATAGAGCGATTGTATTAAGCAGTTTACATGAAGACAACAAGAGCACCCGGCAGTACAAAGGAGCCATTGGCTTTTGCTTCTTTTGCGGCACAGGCAATCTGGCAAACCGTATTTACGGTCGTCTCTTTGGCGCTTGCTTTATAAAAGAACAGCCCATTGATACCGAGTAAAACCAGCAGCAGCAAAAAAATCAGTCGAAGCATAGCGGGTAGTTTTTGTGGCCACAAAGCTGCTCCGAAAAAAATGCATCAGAAAGGTGTAGGGGAATGAACCGTCAAAAATGCTGTATCAAATGTTGAAGACCGGTCCGTGGGAAGGATAAATGGCAAGCCTTCGCTGTTTCATACGCATTTTCTTCAGGTTCATGCATTCCCGTTTGTCGTGCAGAAGGGTTTGTCATTACTTGCGGGTATTATGCCAATACAGTCGAAGCTTGCTTTAGGGATTATCGGATCCATGCGGGATGCAGCCTTGCTGTTCCGGCTTTGAGATCGTTTGGCTATTTTTCGCCTTCCGTTTTTTAAACATCGGAGTTCCGTTAGCTTTACGGCCCTTTTTCGCCATACGCTACCGGTCCTAGGCAGCATTCTTTATCGTTAACCTTTTTCATCGCCAACAAGTGCACCTCATGCAGGATTTGAAGCAGGAAATGGCCCTTTTTGAGAAACGGGTTCTCTTTATCGGGATCGTGATGTTTTCCCTGGTGCGGATCATCAGTCCCAGAGGCATTGCCATTCCCACGAACGTTCCTGACCTTACCAGCTTTCTCTTCCAGGTGGCAGGCGTAGCAGCGCTTTGGCTTTCCAGTCTTTACCTGGCCTGCCTGGCCCGCACCTGGTTTCCGGGATTGCCCAATACGCTCAAACGAATCGTGGTAACGCTTTTCATCTGCCTGGTTGCGGCTATTGCCATTAACCAGGGACAGGTTTTTATCGGCAGAAACTTTCTGGCACAAGCCGACCCGCCCATGACGCTGGACAACTTTCTCCTTTATAGCGTCAACCTTTCGCTGGTGGTGCTCCTCATTACCGGCATCCTGGAAGCCGTTTACCAGCAATACCTTTTACGGCTTTCGCAAAAACAAAAAAATGAGCTGCTGCGCCAGCAGGCCGAAAACAAGTTGAAGGCCTTACGGGGAAAGATCAATCCGCATTTTCTTTTCAACAGTCTTAATACCATCAGCTCACTTTTATACAGGGATGCTGCCAGGGCCGAAAAATTTGTGGAGGAACTGGCCACTGTGTACCGATACCTGCTGCGCAATTACGATGACAATCTGACCACGCTGGAAAACGAAATCAAGTTCATTCATTCGTATGCGGCACTTCTGTTGATTCGCTTTGAAAACAGCCTGCAGATACGGATTCAGCCCAATACGAACCTGCTGCCTTTCGGCATACCGCCTACCTCCTTGCAACTCCTGGTTGATTACATCATCCGCACCAATGTCCTTTCAACGGGTACACCGCTTACGATCCGGGTTTATACCGAACGAAATTTCCTGGTGGTGGAAAATAACCGGCAACCAAAAACACAAACTATTCAGCCCGAGATTTCGGAGCTGGAAGAACTTTTCACCCGCTACAGTTTGTTGCAGCAAAAAGAAATCGACATCGAAGAAACAGAAACCCTGTTCCGAGTTCAGTTGCCCCTGCAGGATGAAAAAAATGAGGCGGGCAATCTTACATCCACTATAAATACAGCCTATGAAAACGTATAAACGGGTGAATTTGCTGATACGGGTTTGGGTGGTGCTGATCCTCAGCATTATCAGTTGGTTTAATGCCAACCTGTTTGATGATTTTTTCAGTCCTGCCAACCTGAAGATGGCGCTGTTCCTGCTGGTTACAAACCTTGTCATCCTGGAAACCTGCCGGTGGGTGCTATCATTTATTTACCGTGGCTTGAAAGAAAACACAGGTGTTACCAAACGATTGATCATAGTCTTTTTTACCGCATACATCACAGCCACCATAGCGCGGCTGCTTTTCATCAACATCCGTCCCTTTCTTTTTGACTATACCCTGCAACCATTCGGGCACATGGTATCAATGGCCCTGATCATGACCATGCCGCTTACCTGGATTATTCTGGCAGTGAATGAACTGCTTTTCATTAGTGAAAAAACGGGCAAGATTGAGCAGGAAAAAGAAGAACTGGCGCAGGCAAACCTGCAGCAGCAATACGATTCGCTGAAAGAACAGGTGAACCCGCATTTTCTTTTCAATAACCTGAATTCACTGATCACCCTTATTTCCAAAGACCCCGGAAGGGCCGATAGTTTTGTAGAAGAAATGAGTGTGGTTTACCGTTATCTTTTACGCAACAACCAGGGAAATACGACCACGCTGAAAGAAGAGATCCGCTTTATAGAAAGTTATAACCACCTGCTGAAAACCCGCTTTGGACAAGGTTTTCAAAGCAGTATTCGTATTGAACCGGAAGCCCTGCAGGATTTCATTCCACCCATGACCCTGCAGTTGCTGGTAGAGAATGCCGTAAAGCATAACATTGTTTCGGCCGAAACACCCCTGCGCCTGCAACTTTACACCAAAGACGGCAAGCTGGTGGTAAAGAACAACCTGCAAAAGAAAACCAGGCCGGTTGCTTCTAACAAAGTGGGTTTACAAAACATCAATGCAAAATACAAACTGCTGAAACAACCGCCAGTAACCATACAGGAGACGGCAGACAGCTTTACCGTAACCATTCCCCTCATCAAAAACAACCAAACGCATTTATGAAAGTACTGATCATTGAAGACGAAGAACTGGGTGTTGAACGGCTGACAAAGCACCTCTACGCCATTGATCCTGCCATTGAAGTGGTGGGCACGGCCGGCAGCATTTCTGATTCGGTTAAATGGCTGCATAATCATCCGCATCCGGATATTATCCTGATGGATATTGAGCTCTCCGACGGGCAAAGCTTTGCCATCTTCAATGAGGTGGATATTAAAAGTACCGTCATCTTCACCACGTCATACGATGAATTTGCGCTGAAGGCTTTTAAGGTGAACAGCATCGATTATCTGCTGAAACCCATTAAAAAAGACGACCTTAAAAACAGCTTGGAAAAATATAACCAGCTAAAACAACAGTATGCGCCATCGCCGGCGGTGCAGATTGAAACGCTGCTGAACGAATTGAAACAACAGCAAAAAAGATCTTACCGCAACCGGTTCCTGGTAAAACAGGGACAGCGGCTGGTTTCCATTGAAACCACGGAGATAGCTTATTTTTTTGCCGAAGGCCGCCTTTGCTTTTTTAAAACCTGGAACAAGGCAAAATACATTGTGGACTATACCCTGGATGAACTGGAAGAGATGCTGGACCCGCAGGAATTTTACCGTGCCAACCGCGGGTTTATTGTGCAGGTAAAATCCATCGCACAGATTCATACCCACCTGAACGGAAAGCTGCTGCTGGAACTGGAACCACCTACGGAAAAAGAAGTGGTGATCAGCCGGGAGAAAGCCTCGGAGTTTAAGGAGTGGTTGGGGAAGTAGGGGTTTGGATATTAGATATTAGGTTATTGAGTTATTGATTATTAATCATTGGTTTAAATTGTTTGCTTATGGCCAAAGGCTCATAGCTCATAGCTCGTGGCTCATAGCTCAAAGCCTGCATACCATTTGTCTGTTTCAATTCTACTATTTTTGCCGCCAATCAACCTGTATGCAGTTAGCTAAATGCCTCTTTTTCTTGTCGCTCTTTGTAGGTTTCGGAATGTTTGCAAAAGCGCAGGTCCGCATATTTGCCGGGGCACAGTACGCCACCGCCAAATACACCATCCTGAACGTAAAACAGGAAACAGAAGGCAAGCCGGGTTTTCTCGCGGGCATAGGCCTTACCAACCAGGTTGAAGGACCCTTGTATTTTGCCCCTTCGCTCTATTTCAGCCAGAAAGGTTTTAAGGTAAAATCGTACAACCTGCCTTCTATTCCACCCAATGAAGATGCCCGCAACAATGATGTCTCCCTGCGAAGCATTGTTTTAACGCCCCTGCTTCAGTTTAACCTTTCGCAGGGCGACCAATCTGCCTTTGTGCGCCTGGGACCGGGGTTTGATATTGCGTTATCGGGCAAAGAATCCTTTGACAGTGCCGGAATAAAAACCATCAACCGGGATATGCCGTTCAGCAACACGGCGTACAGCCGGGCAACGGCTTTTTTGAATGTGCAATTGGGATACCAATTAGCCAATGGCTTGAGTATTCTTGCCCATTACGAACATGGCCTGAGCAGCTTAAACAACCGTGATTTAGGACCCATGATTTTGCAAAGAGCCGCCGGCGTTTTGATTGGCTGGCGTTTCGTGGGAAAGAAGCTTTAAGCGGATAGCTGCTAGCTTTTAGCCGTGCGCCCTGAGCCAATCTGAAAAAGATTTATTCCTTCTAAATAGCAGAACCTGCTATCATCAGATATCTTTAAACCGTTACCTATCGCCAATGACTGTTTGCCAGCGGCTATCTGCCTGCATCCTACAATTCTCCGCTCATCTATAAATCTCCACCACGATCTTCCCGTTGTTCTTCACATAACCGCGGTACATGCCTTCAGTATTAAACGGCAGGGCAACGCCGCCTTTGTAATCCACAGCCACCAATCCCCCATCACCGCCAAGTTGCGGCAGTTTTTTCAAAATCACTTCACTGGTTGCCTTGATTAAAGAATACCCTTTGTATTCCATCAGGTCGGCTACAGTTTTGGCAGCACAAAGCCGCAGAAAAAATTCCCCCCAGCCGGTACAGCTGACCGCACACAATTGATTGGCGTACGTGCCTGCACCAATGATGGGCGAATCCCCTACCCGTCCCCATTTTTTATTGGTCATGCCGCCAGTGCTGGTAGCGGCCGCCAGGTTACCCGAAACATCCAGGGCCACGGCGCCAACCGTCCCGAATTTTTCCTCCTTGATCTTTTTCAGCGTTGCTTTTCCGCTGCCATGATCCAGTTCCGTAGCATTGGGATCTTCTTCGCGGATGCGCTGGAGGGCTTCCCAACGTTCTTGGGTAAAAAAATAGTCCTGGTCAACTACTTCCAACCCATGCAAGCGGGCAAACTCCTCAGCACCCCGTCCTACCATCATTACGTGTTCGCTTTTTTCCATGACAGCCCGGGCTGCAACAATCGGGTTTTTAATGGTGGTGACTTCGGCGACTGCTCCGGCGGACAAATCTTTTCCAAACATGATAGAGGCATCCAGCTCGTTTTTTCCCTCGGCTGTAAACACAGCGCCTTTACCCGCATTGTACAGGGGACAATCCTCCAGTTCCCGCACCGCAATTTCCACGGCATCCAGCGAAGAGCCGCCGGCCATCAGGAGCTCATATCCTTTTTGCAGTGCAGTACGAAGAGCATCCGTGTATGCTTTTTCCAGTTCGGCTGTCATCTTGCTTTTCAGAATGGTTCCGGCACCTCCGTGTATTGCCAGTGCAATCTTTTGTTTCATATTTCCGGGCTTTTGGGTCGATACTGCTATGCAGCAAATGTGCCATGAAGTCAATAGGCAATTGACAATTAGCAATGGACAAGGTAAAGAAAGAATATTCCGGAAGTAATCATTGCCCATTGTCTATTGCCAGTTGTCCATTAACAGTTACCGGCCGGCCATTCTTTCACAATTCTTAACGAAACCAAACGTTTCTGTATTTGTCTGAAAAGGACATATACCTACTTTTACACAAATTTGCCGTTGAGGAAACCGCTCAAAATACTTGTCCGTGTCTTTCTCTCCATCCTTTTGCTGCTCATAGTGATCTGGGCATTTTTGCAAACAGACTGGGGACAGAATTGGCTTGCCCGCCAGGTGACCGGACGCCTTTCCAAAGACCTGCAAACAAAAATATCCATCGACCACGTCAGCATCGGCTTCTTTAATCGAATGGACCTGGAAGGTGTTTACATCGAAGATCAAAAAAAAGACACCCTTCTTTATGCCGGTGCCGTTAAGGTTCGTATTACCGACTGGTTCTTTTTTAAAGACAAGGCTGTATTGGAATACATTGGCCTGGAAAACGCGGTGATCAATTTTAACCGCACCGATTCTGTCTGGAACTATGGCTTTCTGGCCAACTATTTTGCCTCTACCGATACAGCAACTGTAAAAAAAGAAGCCGGTATCGAGTTCAACCTGAAAACGGTAGATCTGGATAAGGTACGCTTTGTACAAAAAGACGCCTGGAAGGGATCGGACATGATCGTCAGTATCGGATCACTGGACCTGGATGCCCGCAACATATCCATTTCCGAAAAAGAAGTGTTGGTAAATTCCGTTGCCATTACCGACCCCTATTTTTCCACGCTGAATTACAAAGGAAAATTTGTCGATACAACTTCATCACCAAACGACTGGCGCATTGTAGTCAACAACCTTACGCTGAACAATGGTCGCTTCCGGATGGACAATGACGACTATGTTCCGGATGTACCGCATTTCGACGGTGCTCATATGGATTTCCGGGCCATTACCGGTACGGCAACAGATTTTACGATGCAGGGTGATACCATCCGGGCTTCGGTAAAACTGGCAACAAAAGAACGAAGCGGTTTTACGGTGTCCAACCTGCAAACGGCACTGACCATCCAACCGAATACTTTCCGGTTTGATGATCTTTTGCTGCAAACCGACCGCACTACCCTGCGCCGGTCGTTTGCCCTGAAGGCAGACGGGCCGGGTGGCTTTGCAGATTTTGTGCATGGGGTAACCATGGAAGCCGATTTTGACCGGTCGGTAATCTCCTCCGACGACCTGGCTTATTTTATTCCGGAAGCAAGAACCTGGAAAAAAACCATCAACATTAACGGTGAAGTTTCGGGCAGCGTTGACAGGCTGAGCTCTGAAGACCTGCAGGTGCGGATGGGAAATACCATCATCAATGGCAACATTAGTGTGATTGGCCTTCCCGACATCAATAAAACCCTCCTGAACATTGATGCTACTGATTTGAGCACAACCTATGCCGACGCGGTCAGCTTTTTCCCCGAATTGACAAGGGTAAGCAATCCCAATGTGCGGGCCCTTTCTTACCTCCGCTTTAAAGGTGTTTTTACTGGTTTTATTAACGACTTTGTTTCTTATGGTACGATTCAAACTGCATTGGGTACACTGACCACGGACCTGAACATGAAAATTCCCAAAAATGGAGAACCGGTTTATTCGGGATCTCTTTCCACCAGTGGGTTTCAATTGGGCCGGTTGATCAACAGTCCTGATCTGGGTATTGTCGATTTCCAGGGCGATGTGAAGGGCCGCAGTTTCGACTGGAACCGGATGACCCTGAACATCGATGGCATGGTGCGCCGGATTCATTATGGCGATTATACCTACCGCAACATCAGGGGAAAGGGAACCGTTTCCAAACGCCAATTGAACGGCGATTTTACCATAAACGATCCCAATGCGGACCTGCACCTGAACGGGTTGATCGATTTCAGCAAAAGCATCCCGGTTTTTGATGCCACCGCCCAGATTCGTAAAGCCGATTTGAAAGCGCTGCAATTAACCGAGGAAGACATCCAGTTGAAAGGCGATTTTACGTTGAACATGCAGGGCAGCAATTTGTCGAACCTGATTGGAACGGCTCGGATCAGCAATGCAGAACTGCTGGCCAACGGACAGCAACTTTCTTTCGATTTCCTGAATGTTGCCTCTTATTACATCAACAATGAGCGCAGCCTTGCCGTGAGCTCCAACGAATTTGACGGCCGCATT
Organism: Flavisolibacter longurius; assembly: GCA_014163555.1. Lineage (GTDB taxonomy): Bacteria > Bacteroidota > Bacteroidia > Chitinophagales > Chitinophagaceae > Flavisolibacter. The sequence continues at coordinate 49,378 of JACJGO010000024.1, read as the reverse complement.
ACCGGCAACTTCGACATTGCCACACTGCCCTCCGCTTTCCGGCATTTCTTAAACCGCTACTACCCGGCCTATATACCTGCACCGAAAACCTATACCCCGCAGGATTTCTCCTTCGACATTACCACCGGTAACGTGGAGGAATACCTGCGATTACTGGATCCCAATATTTCGGGCCTGAACAACAGCCGGCTGAAAGGTTCGCTGAACACGACGGCCAATACCATGACCTTGGATGCCGACGTACCGCAGTTTGCTTACCAGCAGTATGCGTTTTCCAACATCCGCCTGGAAGGACAGGGTACGCTAGACAGCCTTGTACTGAACGGCACCGCTACCGATGCGACGCTGTCGAAAGGCATTACGCTGCCGCAGGTCAATTTCAGCGTCAGGGCAAGCAACGATGTTTCTGATATCAACATCACCACCAACTCCAATATTGCTATCAACCGGGCATCGCTGGCAGCACAGATCAAAACGTACAGCGATGGCATCTCCGTACTTTTTCATCCCTCTTCATTTGTGCTGAATGGAAAAACCTGGAGCATTGAACAAGGGGGTGAATTAAACCTGCGGCAGAATGCCGTAGCTAACGGCCAGGTGATTCTGCGGGAAGGACCGCAGGAAGTGCGCATTGAAACGGTAGCATCTGATATTGGCACCTGGAACGACCTGCAGGTAACCTTGCAGAACCTGAACCTCGGCGACCTGACCCCGCTGGTGGTAAAAGACATGCAGCTGGAAGGATCCTTATCGGGAACCATTGTTGCCGAAAACCCAACCGGCAAAATGATGATCAATGCGGACCTAAGGGGTTCGGCCATTCAACTGGACAACGACAGCATTGGCGACCTTGTGATTAATGGCCGGTACAACAATGTGGACGGGATGCTCATTGCCCGGGGCAACAACCTGGACCCGCAGCACAAGATCAATTTTGACCTCGCCATGGACCTGAAAGACACAGCTGATGCCTTCCAGGACCGCATTACACTGCGACCCGATAATTTTCAGTTGAAATACCTGGAGCGTTTTGTCGGAACGATGTTCACTGACCTGCAGGGAACCATGACGGGTGATGTAAACATTGTTGGTGAAGGAAGCAACCGCGATTTCCTGGCCAAAGTACGACTGCGCAATGCCGGCTTTAAAGTTGTCTTCACGCAAGTGCCGTACACCATTGAGGATACGGATATTGAACTCAAACCGGATTTTATTGACCTCGGCGGCATTCAGATACGAGACCGGCAGGGTAATTTGGGGCGCATAACGGGTGGCATTAAGCACAATGGTTTCCAGGACATGGATTTTGACCTGGCTGTGCAAACGGTATCGCCCCAAATGGAATTGATCAACACCACGTACAAGGACAACCAGCAGTTTTACGGCCGTGCTTATGGACAGGGAACCTTTGTGTTGCTGGGCCCGCAGTACGACATGAACATGTTTATCGACGTGAAAGCCTCTTCAACGGATAGTTCGTACATCACAATTCCGCCGGCACAGACCCGCGAAACCGGCCAGGCCAGTTTTATGGTGGAGAAAAAGTATGGTCGCGAAATGACAGAGAATGAAAAGCGTGGCGGCGAAACGAATATAACCTACGAAGTAACGATGACGGCTACCCCGTATGTGAATGTTGAAGTGATCCTGGATGAATTAACGGGGGATATAATCCGCGGCCGTGGCAACGGCACCTTAAAGATCACCTCGGGAACCATCGCACCGCTGCGCATTTCCGGCCGGTATAATATTGAAGAAGGAAATTACCTGTTTACGTTTCAATCCGTATTCAAACGGCCGTTTATTGTACGGAAAGGCGCCAATAACTACATTGAATGGAATGGTGATCCCTATGCGGCCAACATTCGCCTGGATGCCTACTATACGGCGGAAAACGTAAGCTTTGCTCCCCTTGCTAACACTCTTGTGGTTGACCAGGAAACATCCCGTTCCCTCATGCGGGTTCGCGATGATGTGAATGTGGCGGCTACACTTACCGGCGACCTGTTTGCGCCCAATATTGATTTCCGGCTGGAATTTCCTCCGAACAGTATTGCCTATTCGCAACCTTCCCTGCAGTTTGCCCTGCAGCAACTGGAACGCAATACCAATGAGCTGACCAAGCAGGTCACCTTCCTGGTTGTAACCAATTCGTTTGCGCCGTATGAAACCGGACAGACTGTGGCCCGTCCCTTTGAAGAACTGGCTTACAACACCATTTCCGGTGTGTTGTTCAATGTAATTAACCGTGAGTTGAACCAGATCCTTTCGAAAGTGCTGCGCAATAAGTTTACACTGAATCTTTCCGGTTCGCTTTACAACCGCAACCTCTTTGATCCCAATGCAAGGGGAATCCGGCTATTTAACCAGGCAACGTCCAACATAAGTGTGGGGACTTCGCTCTTCAACGGAAGGGCCATTCTGTCTGTGGGAGGAAGCTTTGACATTCCGCTGGAGTCGAACATCCAGCAAACCTTCCAGATACTACCGGATGTTAGCCTGCAAATCCTGTTGAACAAAACGGGTTCGTTGCGGACAACGTTCTTTTACCGGCAGAACATTGATTTCCTTAATGGCTTTACCACCAGCGGCAGCCCCCAAACACGTCGTTACGGCACCAGCCTTTCGTACAACAAAGAATTTGATTCGTTCAGCGAGTTTTTGTTTGGAAGAAAAAGGCGGCAACAGGGTATTACAATAGACAGCAGCCGGCAGACCTTATTGCTGGGGCCTTCGGGTTTGGAGCAGGAATAGGATCAATCAGCAATAGACAATAGGCAATTAGCAATAGGCAATGAATGCTCTTGAGGTAACTACCTATTATTGTCGCACGGCAATATGCTGATCGGCCAGGAACGTTTTGAGCGCTGGTATTTCAATTTCTTTAAAATGAAAAACACTCGCAGCCAGGGCTGCATCAGCATGCGCCAGGTTAAACACATCGGCAAAATGCTGCTTCGTGCCACCGCCACCTGAGGCAATAACGGGGATGGGCAACCGTTCTGAAAGTTGCCTGGTAATGTCCAATGCAAAACCGGCTTTCGTGCCGTCATGATTCATCGATGTGAGCAGGATCTCACCGGCGCCTCTTTCCACCGCTTCTTTGGCCCAGTCGAAACATTTGGTGCCTGTTTTGGTACGACCACCATGCAGGTACACATACCATTCGCCATCTTCTTCCTGTCGTGTATCGATGGCCAGTACCACGCACTGGCTGCCGGCTGTATTGGCAATATCGGTGATCACCTGCGGCGACTGAAACGCAGCCGTGTTGATCGAAATTTTATCCGCCCCGTGGTTCAGCAAAACCGAAACATCGTCAACGGTTTTGATACCGCCACCCACCGTAAACGGAATGTTGATGGTATGGGCAATGCGTTTGACCAGTTCGGCCAGCGTTTTGCGTTTTTCCACGGTCGCCGTAATGTCGAGGAACACCAGTTCATCAGCACCCTGCTTCGCGTAGCTGGCCGCCAGCTCCACCGGGTCGCCGGCATCCCGCAGGTTTACAAAATTGGTACCCTTTACCGTACGGCCGTCCTTGATATCGAGGCAGGGAATGATTCGTTTTGCCAGCATAGTTATGCATTCAGTTTTTTAAGATCCAATAATTGCACCCGCCCTTCGTAAATGGCTTTGCCAATAATGACGCCTTTACAGCCGATGTCCTTCAATTGGTACACATCGTCGAGCGAACTAACCCCGCCACTGGCAATAAAATGCAGGTCCGGGAATTTTTTAATGATGTTCCGGTACAGTTCCGTGGAAGGTCCCTCCAGTGCACCATCTTTGGAAACATCCGTGCAAAAGATCTGCTGCACGCCTTTTCGGATATAGTCTTCTATAAAGTCATAGATCCAAATCTCCGTTTGTTCCAGCCAGCCGCTAATGGTCAGCTTTTCTCCCTTCACATCGGCACCCAGCAGGAATTTTTCGGCGCCCCATTTTTGCAGCCATAACACAAAGGTTTCTTTTTCTTTTACCGCCATGCTTCCCACCGTGGCCATTGCGGCACCGGAATCATAAACGATCTGCACGTCTTTTTCCGACTTGATGCCGCCACCAAAGTCGATTACCATAGAGGTTTTGCCGGCAAGGGTTTCCAATACCTTCCAGTTCTTGACAGCACCGGCTTTGGCGCCATCCAGGTCAACAAGGTGTAATCGCTGCAGGCCCGCATCTTCAAACTGGCGGGCTACTTCCAGAGGGTGTTCGTTGTAGATTTTCTTTTGCGCATAATCGCCGTGCGTAAGCCGGACGCATTTGCCTTCAATAATATCAATTGCGGGTATGATCTCCATTAGCTGTTCAAAAAGTTTTGAATGATACGGTCGCCGGTTTCGGCGCTTTTTTCCGTGTGAAATTGCACGCCGTAAAAATTATCCTTTTGCACGGCAGCGGCGTATTCGAGGCCATAGTTACAGGTTGCAATGGTGTGATCGCTGCTCTCTGCATAATAACTGTGCACATTGTAGATATAGCTGTTTTCCGGCACACCGGCAAACAAGGTCGAACGCAGGTAGTAGATGGTGTTCCAACCTACCTGCGGTATCTTGATCCAGTCCTTTCCGGGTTGAAATTTTTTCACCTTTACGGGTACAATCCCCAGACAGGTTGTGTTATTTTCTTCCGAATGTTCGCAGAGCAACTGCATGCCCACGCAAATGCCCAAAACCGGCTGTTTGAGGTCTTTGATCACGCTATCCAAGCTATTTTGTTTTAAGCTGGCCATGGCGCTGCTGGCCTCTCCCACCCCGGGAAAGATTACTTTATCGGCTCCCTTTATGGTTTCCGCATCATCAGTCACTTTCCCTTGAATGCCCAACCGCTCCAGCGCGGCAATCACCGACTGAATATTTCCTGCGTTGTATTTGATTATTGCAAGATTCATTTTAAATTAGTTTACAAGTTCACTCATTCACACGTTCACAAGTTATGGTTTCAAAAACCGTGAACTTGTAAATTCGTAAACTGGTGAACTGATCATGCGGAAGTAGCTCACCTGGTAGAGCGACAGCTTCCCAAGCTGTAGGTAGCGGGTTCGAGTCCCGTCTTCCGCTCTTAGTTTTAATATTTGTCTATCATACTGGCTGGCGGTTTGCACCAACACCCAATACTTCTCCCAAAAACTTTTTTGTTGCCCCTTCTACATCGTTCCCGTCTTCCAAAGCACGGATATACGCGGTGCCGATAATGGCACCGGAAGAATAGGCTGCCACCGCATCAAATGTTTCTTTGTCTTTAATGCCAAAGCCCACCAATACGGGGTTCTTTAGGTTCATCGCCTGCAATCGTTGCAGATAAGTTTTTACCGGCGAGAAGTCCTTGTCCGAACCCGTTATACTCGATGACGACACGGCATATAGAAATCCACTGCTCAAGTCGTCCAACTTTCGCACCCGTTCTTCGGACGTTTCCGGGGTCACTAAGAATATAAAATCAAGTCCGTGTTTTTTTATGATGGCACCGTATTCCTTTTCAAATTCAAACATGGGGATGTCGGGGATGATAAGGCCGTCGATCCCTACTTCCGCCGCTTTGGCGCAAAACTTCTCAAAGCCGTATTGCAACAAAGGATTGAGGTAACCCATCAGTATCACCGGTACCGTAATGTCCTTTCTGAAACCGTCCAATTGGTCAAAAAGCGTGGCGATGGTCATGCCATTTTGCAGGGCCTTGCTGCCGCTGGCCTGTATCACCGGGCCATCAGCCAGGGGATCGCTGTACGGCATACCCAATTCAATCAGGTCGGCACCGTTGGCCTGCAGTGCCTTCATCACCTGCAGCGTGCTATCCAAACGAGGATAGCCGGCCGTACAATAAACGTTGACGACACCCTTTTTTTTCCGTGTAAAAAGCTCCGATAATCTGCTCATAACAATTCGTAAAAAGCCGAAACGTTTTTCCATTCCGGATCGGCTTCTATTTCGTAGAAAGTTTCTCTTTCCACTGTCGATAAATAATAGTTGAGAAAGCCATCCACTTTGTCGGCCTCTTTTGTATAAAAGATTACTTCCCGCTTGCGAAAAGCCGTGGTATGACCAACATGCACCGTTTGGGTCTGTTCTTCCAAGTACTCGATCATTTTTTTCTCCGCCTCCAGTAGGTAATCATACTCCTCTTCTGTCGGGTGACCGTACTCGTTATACGTATCCGGCACAATGCCGATCAGTACGGCATGGGGATAACCTGCCTGCAATGATGGGTCGGCCAGGTCTTTGTTGATGACGGCCAGGGCCGGGAAACCTTCCACTTCAAATTCAAAACCTGTGTATGTTGCCGATTTGCTGTTCATTGAAAATATTTTACGATCAGGAATCACATCTAAAAAAGTAGCACCATTCACCACTCACCACTCACCATCCATCACCCGCATATAGGTTGCCAGGTCCTTGTCCCCTCTTCCACTCAGGCAGATTACAATTCTCTGGCCTTCGTTCAGCTCCAATTGCCGCAGGGCTGAAAAGGCATGCCCCGTTTCCAGCGCCGGGATGATTCCTTCCAGCTTTGCCACTTCAAAAGATGCTTTTAACGCATCTTCATCCGTCACACTTAAAAATTTTCCACGGCCGCTTCGATAAAGGTGTGCATGCAACGGTCCGATGCCCGGGTAATCCAGTCCTGCCGATATGCTGTGCGGTTCCACCACTTGCCCGTCACTTGTCTGCATCACCAGCGATTTACTGCCGTGCAATACGCCTTCGCGGCCCAGTTGCGTGGTGGCCGCCGTTTTACCGGAATGCACGCCTTCGCCTGCTGCTTCCACCGCTACCAGTTCTACGGTCGTATCATCGAGAAAATGGTAAAAGGCGCCTGCGGCATTGCTGCCTCCGCCCACACAGGCAATCACTTTGTCGGGCAGTTCGCTACCTGTTTTTTCCTTTAACTGCCAGCGCATTTCGCCGGAGATCACACTTTGAAATCGGGCTACCATATCGGGGTAAGGATGGGGCCCTACGACGCTGCCGATGATGTAATGCGTGTCGTGCGGGTTGTTGATCCAGTCGCGAATGGCCTCATTGGTGGCGTCTTTCAGCGTTTTACTGCCGCTGGTTGCCGGAACCACTTTGGCACCCAGCATTTTCATCCGGGCTACGTTTGGTGCCTGCCGCTCGATGTCTTTTTCACCCATGTACACAATGCACTCAATGCCTTTCAATGCACAAACCGTAGCTGTGGCAACACCATGTTGCCCGGCGCCGGTTTCGGCAATAATGCGTTTTTTGCCTAACCGCAAGGCCAGCAAAATCTGGCCCACGGTATTGTTTACTTTATGGGCGCCGGTATGGCAAAGGTCTTCGCGTTTTAAAAAGATCTGTGCATCATATTGTTTGCTTAGTCGCTCGGCAAAATAGAGCGGTGTAGGCCGACCGACATAATCTTGCAACAACTGGTTGTACTCTTTTTGAAACGAAGCTTCATTGATGATGTCAAGATACTTAGTCCGCAACTCTTCCACGTTGCGATGCAGCATCTCGGGTATATAGGCTCCGCCAAAACTTCCGTAATAGCCCTGCTCATCCGGCGCAAACAATGATTTTGTTAAACCGTATTCAACGGCAGATCCTTTCTCCTCTGTTTTGCGGGTAATATGATAACTCATAGCTTTTTCATTTTTCTGAATTGGGATGCAGGATAAAAAAGGATGCATCCTGTTTATCTTTCTTTTTCCCGGTCAGATGTTCTCGAGACTTGTTTTTGTTCGTTCGTTGACAATGTTGCCGGTGTTGCGTGTGGTGTCGGGTTCAAACAACATTACCCACGCTTCTTCATCCGCCACAGGCTTGTGCTCCACGCCTCTTGGAACAATCAACATCTCCCCTTCGTTCACTGTAACCGAACGATCACGGTATTCCATCCGAAACGCTCCTTTCAGAACAAAGAACGCTTCATCTTCTGCTTCGTGATGGTGCCAGATGAATTCACCGTTAAACTTTGCCAATTTTACCTGTTGGCCATTCAAATCACCTACCACTTTTGGGCTCCAATAATCTGTTACCAGGTCAAATTTCTGCACAAGATTTACTTTATCCATGCAATTGTTTTAATTCGGTAATAAACTGCTCCACTTTCTGCAGGTCTTTTACTCCCGGCGCCGATTCGAAGCGGCTGTTGATATCAACCGCGATCATGTGTTTGGCAGCCGGCGTTGTCATAAAGGCCTGAACCGTTTCCGCATCATCCGGTTCAATGCCACCGCTAAGAAAAAAAGGTTTTTGGATGGCAACATCCTGCAACCGCTTCCAATCGAACTTGCGGCCAGTTCCGCCGTACAAGGCCTTGTTTTCCCTTTCTCCTTTCGGGGCTGGAACTCCGGTATCGAAAAGGAAGAAATCGGCATCTTCATAATAGTCTTTGATCATCCAGCCCACATGGTCATTTTCCGAAAAACGAAAGGCTTTGATCACATCAATATTGGCGACAATCTTCTGACATTCGTAGGGTGTTTCGCGGCCGTGCAACTGTACCATATCCAGGCCGTATTCATCAATACTGCGCATAACGTCCTCATAACTCGCATCCACAAATACACCCACTTTGTACAATTTTACGTTGGATCTTTTTACATCGGCACCGCTTAGGCCTGTCCTGCCGACATACCGCGGACTGGGCGGATAAAAAATAAAGCCGGCATAGTCGACATCCATATCCGGCAAAGCGAGAAGCTGATCGAGCTGTGTAATGCCGCAAACTTTTACTTTCATCCTATCCTTTTTTGACAGTGAATCGTAACAGCAACCGCAGCACCAGGAAACCGCTCCTGTAAAAACCTTAAAGATACTACCGACACCTTCATAACTGGTAGGTAAATTCTTTGAACGCCATCATGGGGCTGGCTTGCTTCATAAAATATTCACCAATCAAAAAACCACGGAAGCCATGCTGTTTCAGGTAGTGAATATTTTTTACATCGTTGATGCCGCTTTCCGCTACTTTGATGAATCGGTTATCGATCTGCGCGGCCAGTCTTACCGAATGCTCCAGGTCCACTTCAAAATTTTTTAGGTTGCGATTATTAACGCCAACCAGATCAACCGTATCACAGATATGGTCCAACTCCGATTCATCGTGCAGTTCCAGCAATACTTCCAGTCCAAGATTTCTGGCGGCAACAGAAAGTGTTTTTACCTCCTGTGGTGTAAGGCAGGCAGCAATCAAGAGGATCACATCAGCACCGAAAGCTTTTGCTTCTATAATCTGGTATTCATCAATCATAAAATCCTTGCGCAAAAGGGGCAGACTGTTATCCCTTGCCGCTACCAGGTCGTCCAGCGAACCGCCAAAAAACCGGTGATCAGTGAGGATAGAAATACCTGAAGCTCCATAGCCAAAATAGGCTTTGGTAACGGCCTCTACGCTGTCGCGGTTGTTTATGATGCCTTTTGATGGTGACTGCCGTTTGTATTCGGCTATAATGCCCGTCTTTCGTTCATCCAGCAGAAACTTTTTCAGCGAAAAAGGAGTCCTCTTAAAGAAGCGCTCTTTTTCAAGCACCGCCACCGGCCAGTCTTTTTTACGCTGGGCGACTTCACCTTTTTTATGTTCAATGATGGTTTCCAGAATATTCATTTCAACACGAATTTTTTCACGAATTACACGAATAAAGCTTTGCTATTACTTATTTCAAATTACATCAACTACAAACCACAAACTATAAACGACAAACCTTTACTGCATGGCGATCAACTTCTGAAACGAAGCCAGTGCTTTCCCGCTTTCGAGACTTTCGCAGGCAGCATTGTATGCCTCTTCGTAAGTATTAAAATCACCCATACAATTCAGCGCCATTGCGGCGTTTGCCAACACAACTGCGTTCTGCGACCAGGAGCCTTCGCCCTTCAATACTCTCATGAAAATCTTTGCAGCTTCATCCACTGTACCGCCGCCGTAAATATCCATGGGTGAAACGGTACGCTTACCGATCTGCTCTGCAGACAAGACCTTCTCACCCGCATTGGTGATCACTTTTGTATCGGATGTCAGCGAAATTTCATCGTAGCCATCTAATCCATGAATGATGGTAAAGGGTTTGCCTTCCTGTTGCAGCAGGTAATTATAAATACGTGCCATCTCCAGGTTAAACACACCCACCAATTGGTATTCCGGCTTGGCGGGATTCACCATCGGTCCCAGCATGTTAAAGAAGGTACGGAAGCCAAGGTTTTTGCGGATTCCGGCCACTGCTTTTAGCGCCGGGTGAAACAGGGGTGCATGCAAAAATGTAAATCCCGCTTCATCCAGTTCCCGGTTCAGGCTATCGTTTTTGTTTTTGAATTTATAACCCAGCGTTTCCATCACGTTGGAAGCACCGCTGACCGAAGTAGCGCCGTAGTTGCCATGCTTGGCCACTTTCTTGCCGGCACCGGCTACAATCAGGCAGGACAAGGTGGAGATGTTAAAAGTGTTCTTGCCATCACCACCGGTACCTACGATGTCCATTACCTTTTGCCCGTTCAGGTCAACGGGTACTGCCAGTTCCAGCAGGCCATCACGGAATCCCTGCAGTTCGTTGATGGTAATGCTACGCATAAGGTACACTGTTATAAAGGCTGTCAGTTCTACATCATTGTAGGTTCCCCTGGCAATGTTGAGCATAATCTCTTTCGCCTGCTGGCGGGAGAGTGTTTTATGTTCGAAAAGCTGTTGTAATATCTTCTTCATTTAAACACGAATTGTAAACACAAATTTTTACACGGATTGCACGAATTTCAAAGCACTTATTAACCTATCAACTCCTCTTAACTACTCTCTTTACCGCTTCAGCCAGTTGCGAAGAATCGTTTCGCCATCCGGTGTTAAGACACTTTCGGGGTGAAACTGCACGCCCTGCACATCGTAAGTTTTGTGTTGCAAGGCCATGATATAGCCGTTGTCATCCTGCGCTGTAATGTCCAATTCCTCTGGAAAACCTTCACGACTTACCACCCAACTGTGGTAGCGACCAACAGGAATCTGTTCCGGCAGTCCTTCAAACAAGGGCGAAGACTGTAACTGGCAATTCAAAGCCACACCGTGATAAACAGTTGAAAGGTTCACCAGTGTTCCACCAAAGGCTTCACCAATTGCCTGGTGACCCAAACAGACACCGAGGATGGATTTGCTGGATGCATACTCCACTATCAATGGCAGCAACTGCCCGGCTTCCGAGGGTATTCCCGGTCCCGGAGACAAAATAATCTTGTCGTAACCGGCTACGTTTTCCAGCGGGATTTCGTCATTGCGGAATACATCCACTTCTATTTTCTTATCCACCTGCTTTACCAGGTGAACCAAGTTATAGGTAAACGAATCGTAATTGTCAAACACCAACAGCTTCATTGTTCAATTTTTAAAATCAACTTGCTTTATACTGATCAACTTCTCAACATTTCAACAAAAACCATTTACGCAATTCCCTCCGCCATCTCAATGGCTTTCTTTAACGCATTCAGTTTATTGGCCACTTCCTGCAATTCACTTTCAGGATTGCTGGCTGCTACAATACCGGCACCGCCCTGCAGGAAAAGTGTATTGTCTTTGCTTAACAAGGTTCGGATCATAATAGCATGATTGCAGGTGCCATCAAAGCCCACATAACCAATGGCACCGCCGTAAAAACTGCGGGCTGTGGGTTCCAGGCTGTCGATCAGTTGCATAGCCTTGTACTTGGGGGCACCGCTAAGGGTTCCGGCCGGGAAGGTTTTAAACAACACATCAAACGGATTACTGCCTTCGGCTATATCACCGGTCACTTCACTCACCATATGGATCACATGCGAGTAGTACTGGATCTGCTTGTATTGGGTTACTTCCACATTGGTGCAAACCGTGCTGAGATCATTGCGGGCCAGGTCTACGAGCATCACATGCTCGGCGTTCTCTTTTGCATCCCTGGTTAATTCATCGGCACGCTGCTGGTCCACTACATCATCGCCTGAGCGTTTGAACGTTCCCGCTATGGGATGAATGATAGCCTTGCCATTGCGAATGATCAGTTGCGCTTCGGGCGAAGAACCTGCCAGCTTGTAATCTCCATAATCGAAGAAAAACAAGTAAGGTGATGGGTTAATGTTCCGAAGTGCACGGTAAACATTGAATTCATCTCCGGAAAATTTTTGCTGAAAACGGCGACTCAGCACGATCTGGAAAACATCGCCACGATGACAACTGGCAATACCTTTTTTTACCATCTGGCGAAAATCGTCGTCCTCCATATTGGACGATTCAGCGGATGCTGTTTTAAAGGGGAAAACAGGAACGTCTTTGCTGTTGATCAGGCTTTCCACAACCTCTCCTTCGCTTTCCACACCGGCCACTCTATTTTCCAACAGAATCAATTCATCACGGTAGTGGTTGATAGCGATTGCATACTGATACAACCGATAGCGGGCAAAAGGAATTTGATTATTCTTGTCCCTATTTTTTTGAAATTGAATGGTTTCAAAAAACTGCACCGCGTCAAAGGTGAAATAGCCATACAATCCTTGTGCAAACCGGGCAGCTTTGGAATCGGCAGAAACCGTTTCAAAACGCTGGGTGAAATCCCAAAGAAGCGTCTGTAGAGGGTTGTTCCCTCCTAGTGGCGTTCGTTGCGCAGGCTGTCCCGGCAGCTTTGTTTCCACCACATCTTCCCTGATTTCGATACCACCGATAGCATTAATGCAGATAAAAGAATAACTGTTTTCGGCAGCGTGGTGGTCAGTACTTTCCAGGAGCACCGTATCCCGAAAGCGGTCACGCAATCGCAGGTAAATGCCGACGGGAGTATACACATCGGCAAGCATTTTCCGGACTGTCGTTTCAATTTGTATCTTCTTCATACACGGTAACATAAAAAGCCCCGCTGGTTGCGGGGCTCTGATTATAGTAAATAAATAACGGCAACAGCGTTACAGAACCCCAAAAGAGTTTGTATGCCACCACCAAAATTTATTGCTGATCATTTTCATTTGTGCAAATATGCGGCAGGATGAATGATTTGGCAAAATATTTTTTTAGGTATAGAAAAAGCAGTTATGACTATTCAACATAAAGATGGTGAAAACAGGGGTGTGTTTTTTGTTGCTGATGAAGAAGACATTCTTGCCCAGCTTGCCTATACGGTTAGCAGCGATAATACCATGATCATTGAACATACCGAAGTGGATGATGAATTAAGAGGACAAAATATTGGGTATTCGTTGGTGCACAAAACTGTAGAGTATGCCCGCATGCATGGAATGAAAGTATCGCCGGTTTGTCCGTTTGCCAAAGCCGTGTTTGATAAAAAGCCAGATTTTGGAGATGTGTTGGTGTGAGGATATGGTATATGCCAATAATTGGCAACAATTCATAAATACATCTGCCGGCGGCGACGGCACTCCCGAGGCATCCCATACGAGAAAGGGCAATTTCCTTATAAAAACAAAAAGCCTCCACCAGAAAAACTGGCAGAAGCTAAAAAATGTATCGTACAAGAACAGGCCTTTGAGCCTTGGCTGTTCCTCCCACCACAGAGGTTATGTGAGGCTTACTGATACTGAATATAAATCGGCCTAGGACGTAAATTCAGGATTTCTTCCCTTGTCATCAGCTCCGCCTGATTACTGTATTCTGTGTCGTTCACATAAAACAGCTTAAATCCTGTGAATTGCACCGGCTCGGGGGCGATCCAGCTATAATACGTGCTTTTCTTCTTTGCCGTGGGTCCCCAGCCATCCATATCCATAATTATCTGCAGCTCCGGGTGTAGTTTAATGTTCTTGGAGTTGGTAACCATCCCCTGTGTAAATCGGTGAATCATGAACATTTTTGGCGGCAGGTTGTGCTTACGAACAAGGCCTGCCAGGTAATCACTCACCCAGTTAATTTCACGGGCATCCACCGAACCAATTACGCTGCCCGGACGGGCGCCACCTTTCGAATTCATATAAAATTCGGGGTCAATTCCCAGGTGCACATTGGGCAGGGAAAGGTATTTTTCGTAGTGTGGCACTTCGGCCTGCAGGTCACTCAGTCCAACCTGAATGTCGATAAATACAATGGCGTCAATTTCTTTGGCCCAATTCAGCACGGTATCAATCTGGTTATACGGCATGCGGAAACGCCATTTATTGTCTTTACCCGGACTGCCCTGAGCCGTTACGGCAATGTAGTGCAGGGCTGGAATGGACTTGATCACACTGTCAGCATCATTCCATTTTTTGACTTCCTCCAGCAGGCGGGGAATCATTTCTTTTTTAGGCCATTTGCCAAGGGCTCCCATACGGTTGCTGTACAGGTTTCCATAATACGCTATTACCCGGTTAAAAGGCAGAATAGCGCCTGGCAGGGGTAACGGTCCTTTTACCGGCCAGCGACCGGTGGTATCACCGTTGGCCAGATGTGCCATCAATTGGCTGTACCGGGCTGTATCCAGGGTTGGTTTGGGGGGTTCGTTGTTTTCTGCCGTCGTGCTTTTTGTTTGCGCGGATGAGTCGTTTCGGCTTGTGGCTTCTGCGGTATTGTTGCTGCAGCCGGTCATGGCCATCGCCGCCAGGAGACCGGAACCGAATAAGATTTTTTTCATAGTCTATTGAAAATCGTGTTTGATAGATTGCTAAAGTAGCAGGAAATTTATAAACTTGCTTTTTTTAACCCAAAACAATCTGCCTTATGGAAGAAAACTATTACTACGAGTCGGAACCCCTCATTGATCCGGCGATTATTGTCACCATGCTGGCCTTTATAGGCGCCATCACCCTCATCAGCATTATTTCGCAATGGCGAATTTTTGAAAAAGCAGGAAAACCCGGCTGGGCTTCCCTTATTCCCCTTTACAATTTTTATGTTCACCTGAAGGTTGTGGGCAAACCCGGTTGGTGGATGCTGCTTCTGTTTATCCCGTTGGTGAACCTGTATGTTGCCATTAAATCCACGCACCTGCTTTCGAAAAGCTTTGGTAAAGACATTGGATTTACATTGGGACTGATTTTTCTTCCAATCCTGTTCTTTCCCATTTTAGCCTTCAGCAGCGCCAAATACCATGGTCCCTATGGCGATCCGGAAGCGTTTGCCGCCTACCAGGAAAGCAATCGTTTTGAGTTTGAGAATGCGGCCTACTGATTTCTGCTGGCATAACAATTTTGATATGAAAACAAAAACGTTATGCAGGAAAAAAATGACATTACCCGCAACCGGCCTACCGAAGAAGGCAGGCAAAATGACCCAAACCTCCGCGATGAGGATGCACGCCAGGGTGCCAATACAATGAGTACGTCAGAAACGGATAGCGCAAAAGAAAACCTTACCCGAACGGCGTCGGATAATTTCAGAGAAGACAGTGAAGGGGATGAAAAAGCAGATAAACGCTTTGACGAATAACAAAGTGATAGGTCAGTGGTGAAGGGTGAGTTCGTAAACTCCGTATTCACCACTGACTATTCACTTTTGGCGATTACATGTCGCCTCTTTCATCGTTGGTCCGCTGACGGCGCTGACCGGAGCTCTGTCCACCCTTTCTTCCAATTTCACTCATGTGCTCTCGGTTCTGGCTAACGATCTGCCCACCTTTCCGACCCGCTTCACGGGCTTCATCACGACTCCACTCATGGGCTACGCCCTGGCGGTGTGCAGCGCGGCCACCTTCACTGGCAATACGGCGCTGTTTTTCAGGATCCATGGCGGCAAAACCCCGGTTTGACGTTTTACGACTACCTTGCTCTTCCCCATTGCTGGCGGAAGAATCCATTCGCATTCTATCGGTTTCATTTTGCTGGGGAATACCCATAGGCCCCATACCACGATTCTCCTGGTCCATTCTGCCTTGATTGTCTGTTTGACCTCTTTCTGCCATAACACTCAGAATTTAAAACGGTTAACAAATGATGCAGTACACCCTGCCTTTGCAACAAAATAGTGCCGCCCGGGCCTAAACGGGAATAGCTGAGTTGGTGGGTAATTTTTGCTATAGTAGAGGACAGTTTGGGGTTTGATATGCACAAGCAAGCCCGGCTGTTAAACTGATCTTCATCCCCGGATAATTCTAAAATCCTCGAAGTGTTCTTCCTCTCTTTCTTCCACTTCAAATCCGGTGACTACGGCTCCTGAAGGGCCTTGTCGGCACCAATCCACAAAGTCTATTAACTGGTACGGTGCTCCGCATACCAATGCTTCTACGTTGCCCTCCGGCGTATTTCGGATCCAACCAGTAACCCCCAGTGTATCAGCCATTTCTTTCGCAGAGGCCCTGAAATAAACGCCCTGCACTTTTCCTATAATGCGTAAATGTTGAGTAGGCATTGCTTAACGATTTCGTGTCTTTATTCCAATGCAAAGGAAAGTCCTGAACAACTTTGGCATAACATTTCCGCTTTTACTGAGAAATAAGCTATGAAACCGCAACAGCAAAATACAGATGTAAAAGGCCGCAGCCATGTGTATGTGCAAACACCGGACGGCGAAGAAATCAACGTCCCGGCCCGCAGCGAAAAAGAGTTGGAAGGTGTACCGGATGCTGCCATGGACCAAACGGCGGAAAACACACCCACCACGCACAGCAAAGAAGTTTCCAGTGGTGATGCGTCCTAACCTTGACAAACTCCTGTGTAAATACAAACGTTATGGAAGAAAGAAGAGAGAACAACGAAGGGCGAATGGAAAACCTGCAGGTCAACAGCCCGGCGCAATCGGCGCCTCCCGGTAACAGCCGTCTGCAGCCCGATGCACCAACGCTTAACGACAGTAAAGCAAATGTGCCCAAAGACAATTTATCACAAGGCGTTGCTGGAACAGAATTGAATCCTGAATTTGGCGATGCGGCTGATCCTGCATCCGAAAAATTGGGTACAGGTAGCCGAGATGATGCTTCACCTTTAACAACATGAAACTATGAGCAAGAAAAACGATAACAAACAGAACAATCGGCAGGAAGAAGAAATCAAGATTTATGGTGCCCCGGGAAGCACCCTGCAAACGCCGGAAGAAGATCGCCACGACAAGAGTATTGATCCCCGTAAGGATAACACCATTGGCGTTTCCAACGACGACCTGCGTAAAACCGACATTGAAAAAATGCAGGAAGACCTGGATGGCAAACGGGGTGACATCGAGGAGATCGATGATACGCTCAATAACGACAGGTAGAGAATGGTGAGTGGTGAGTGGTGAATAGTGAGTGATGAGTAATGAACGACCAATACTCACTGTTGACCCTTCACCATCCCAGCTTTTGCTTTTCCGCTTTTTGTGCCCGCAGCATTTCCGGAAAACCTAGTCCTTTGGAAAGGGCTGTTACGGCCATGGCTATTCGTTTCGCTTTAGTAGGACTCGTTTTCGCACTTTCAATCCATTTGGAGAAATAGTTCTGGTGTCCTTTTGCCAGGCTTTGAAAATGGCGGAGGGCTTCCGGATCATCCTGCAAACATTCAAGGAAATCGGCATCAGGGGCAAGCGGTTCTTTGTCCCATTCCAGTTTTACCTGCACCGTATCACCCTTGCCTTTGCTGATATTTTTCCGTATCGTGGCATTCAAGGGCATAATAAAATTGCCATCGCCCATAGGCATGATAGCTATTTTCTCGATGGCATAATCGTCCAGTTTCCCTTTCACTCTGTACGATGTTTTTACACCGGGATTCATTACTTCGGCTTCTTTGGACAGAATCTGAATATAGGTCCAACCGGTTTTTTCACCCTGCTTATCAAACTTTTTGATTGTGGTTGTAAACTGCACCATAAGCTGCTTTTGGTTCGTCTAAGTTAACATGTCAGATCATACGGCTTTGGGCATTTTGCAACTTGCCAGCAATTCATCCTGTCGGGAAACAGAAACCAATCCGTTACTTTGCCGTTTTTAACCATGAGTGAATCTTCTCCACATACCATATACAATCAGCAACTGCAGCTATACAAAACTGCCTTGGCCCGCCTGGAGAAAAAACGATCCAACCTGGGATGGCTGCGACTGGCGGTCTTTCTTGTAACCGTAATTGCCGCCTACCAGGTGTTTACCACAGCCGGTCTTTGGGGATTGCTGCCTACTGTCATCGGCATTGGTATTCTGCTTTACCTGGTATCGGTAGATGTGGCCAACAATACGCAGATCCGCAACGCCAAAACTCTGATCCGGATAAATGAAGAAGAGTTGGAGGTACTGGCGCACCGTTTTTTTGAGCGGGAAGACGGAAGCCGATTTCTTCCGCCCGAACATCCTTATGCCAATGACCTGGATATTTTTGGAAAAGCCTCTATTTACCAATGGCTAAGCCGTTGTTTCACCGAGCAAGGAAAGGCACTTCTTGCTGCGAACCTACTCTCCCCACTTTCCGTTGAACAGGTATTGAAGCGGCAGGAAGCCATAAAAGAACTTTCGGATAACATTCCCTGGCGACAGCAATGGCAGGCACATGCCATGCTCACCACCATTACACAGGCCACGCAGCAGAAAATGGAAACCTGGCTGCAGGAAGAAGAAGAGCATTTCACTGCACCTGCCTGGAAGGTCATTATCCCGGTTTACAGTTTTCTGACGCTAGGTTCTGCTGTTGCCGCTATTCTTGGTTACATTCCCGGCTCGGTATTTTCGATGCTGTTCCTGCTTTACCTGGTGATTTCGCAATTGCTTAGCCGCAAAGCCATTCTTACTTATGTTCATCTTGGAGGCATTGTAAAAGAAGCATCTACCCTGCAGGCGCTGATCAACTGGCTGGAAAACCTGCCGGCGAAAGCAGTTCTTCTGAAATCCATTCAGGAAGAAATTAAATGCCAAAACAGTCTTGCGGGTCATGAATTGAAAGAACTGCAAAAGATTTTAGATCGATTTGACCTGCGTAACAACATTGTAGGACTGTTTGTTTTCAACTCTTTTTTGCTTTGGGATGTTCGGCAAATGATCTCGTTAAATGCCTGGCGGCGGCGCAATAAACCCGTTGTAAAAAAATGGTTTGCCGCCCTGGCGGAAATGGAGGTTGTGCACAGCCTATGTACCCTGCACTTTAATTATTCAAGTTGGCAATTTCCTTCCTTCCGGCCGGAGCATTTTGTTCTGCAGGGAGAAGAAATCGGTCATCCCCTGATTCCGCAGGCACAGCGGGTAAACAATAACTATAGTGTGGAAGGCGTGGCAAAAATTGGCCTCATCACCGGCTCTAATATGGCAGGGAAAAGCACGTTTTTGCGCAGCCTTGGTGTCAACATTGTACTGGCACAAATAGGTGCACCGGTTTGCGCCAAAGCCTTTGTGTTGTCGCCGGCACAATTGCTGAGCAGCATGCGTATTGCCGACAACCTTGCCGAAAACACATCGACTTTTTATGCTGAATTAAAAAAGCTACGCAGCATTATTGAACGGGTAAAAAAGCACGAAAAAGTTTTTATCCTTTTGGATGAAATTTTACGCGGCACCAATTCTTACGACCGCCACACCGGCGCTGCTGCCTTGTTGAAACAACTGATAAAGGAAAAAGCCGTCGCGGTCATTGCCACCCATGATGTGGAACTGGCCCAGTTGCAAACCAGCTACCCGGCTTCTGTTGAAAACTATCATTTTGATGTAGAAGTGGAAGGCGAAGAACTTTATTTCGATTACAAGCTCAAACAGGGAATCTGCAAAAGTCTCAACGCTTCCATTCTCATGAAAAAGATCGGGATTGATTTGTAGACAAGTTTACAGTTCACAGTCTTCAGTTTACAGTTCAAAGCCGAAAGAGCATCGTACTATCGCTAACACAATAACGCAATAACCTAATATCTCAATATCCAATAACCAATATCCATTAGCCGCTATCTTTGCCGCCTGAAAAACCGTCGTGTACGGACTTTCAGCTTTGAACTTAAAACTTTAGACTAAGACTATGTTTCGTACGCATACCTGTGGTGAATTACGCCTTTCCGATGTTAATAAAGAAGTCACCCTGGCCGGATGGGTGCAAACCGTTCGTAAGTTCGGCTCCATCACTTTTGTTGACCTTCGCGACCGCTACGGCATTACCCAACTGCTGTTTGGAGAAGAACTGAATGATCAACTTGACGCTTCTCCGCTTGGCCGTGAGTTCGTAGTACAAATAACCGGCACTGTGGTGGAACGCAGCAACAAAAATGGGCAGATTCCAACGGGTGAGATCGAGATCAAAGTGTCTTCGTTTACGATTTTGAATAAATCCGCTATTCCGCCCTTTACCATCCAGGATGATACGGATGGCGGTGATGACCTGCGGATGCGTTACCGCTATCTTGACCTTCGCCGGGGTGCGGTGAAACGCAACCTGGAGCTGCGTTATGCCGTTAACCGGGCCACCCGCGACTACCTGCACGGGCAGGGTTTTATGGATATTGAAACGCCGTTCCTGATCAAATCCACTCCCGAAGGTGCCAGGGATTTCGTGGTGCCGTCCCGCATGAATCCCGGTGAGTTTTATGCCCTGCCGCAGTCGCCGCAAACCTTTAAGCAACTGCTGATGGTGAGTGGCTACGACCGTTATTACCAGATTGTAAAATGCTTCCGCGATGAAGACCTGCGTGCCGACCGTCAGCCTGAGTTTACACAGATCGACTGTGAGATGGCTTTTGTGGAGCAGGAAGATATCCTCAATATGTTTGAAGGGCTGATCAAATCGATCTTCAAACAGGTGAAAGGCATTGATTATACCGAATCCGTAGAACGTATGACCTGGGAAGATGCCATGTTTCATTATGGCATCGACAAACCCGATATCCGTTTTGCCATGAAGGTGGCCAACCTGAAGATGCCAACCACTGTTTTTATGGAAAAGCAGGAAGCGCTGCAGGCTTCTCCCCTTGCCGCCGGCAATACCGGCTTTGGTGTATTTGACAATGCAGAAACCGTAGTCGCCATCGCTGTTCCCGGCGCTGCCGAGTACACCCGCAAGCAGATCGACGAACTAACCGATTGGGTGAAGCGGCCACAGATTGGCATGCAGGGATTGGTGAACATAAAGTACAATGCTGATGGTACGTTGAAAAGCAGCGTGGACAAGTTTTTCGATGAGGAAAAGCTGAAGGCCATTGCCGCTTATGTGAACGCTAAACCTGGCGACCTTGTACTGATTTTGGCTGGCGCAGAAGAGCGGACCCGCAAGGCCATTGCCGAACTGCGGCTGGAGTTGGGTGAGCGCCTGGGCTTGCGTAAAAAAGATGAGTTTAAACTGCTTTGGGTGTTGGATTTTCCGCTGTTTGAATATGCCGAAGATGAAAACCGCTGGGTGGCCCGTCACCATCCTTTTACCTCACCCAAACCTTCGCAAATTGAAACCATGATCAGCAATGATCCGGAAATTAAAAATGCGGCGGAATACCTGCAGCATCCTTACGCCAATATCAAGGCCAATGCCTATGACATGGTGCTGAACGGAAACGAAATTGGCGGCGGATCCATCCGCATCTACCAGCGGGAATTGCAGGAAAAAATGTTTGCTGCACTGGGCATGAGTCCAGAAGAAGCGCAGCACAAATTCGGCTTCCTGTTAGGCGCCTTTGAATACGGTGCGCCGCCGCATGGTGGGATCGCCTTTGGCTTCGACCGTCTTTGCGCTATCCTGGGTGGCAGTGAAAGCATCCGCGATTTTATTGCCTTCCCCAAGAACAACAGTGGCCGCGATGTGATGCTGGATGCGCCGGCCAGCATTGATAACAAGCAGTTGGATGAGCTGCAGATCAGGCTTGACCTGAAAGGGTAAACGATAAAAAAACTTAACAGCACAAAGCACCTTTTTAAGGTGCTTTTTTGTTTTTACGGCATGTGGCTTGCCCCATTGTGACATCCATGAAAATCCTTCAAATTTTAGCTTTATCCATGACTATACTTTCATCTTGTCAGCCGGAGCAAAAGGCGCCGGCTGAAAAAAAGGCATTGCCTGCCCAAACCCATGTAAACATTGCCTACGGAACCGACAGTCTGCAAATGATGGACATTTACCTGCCGGCCAACCGTACCACAGCCACCACAAAATCACTCGTACTGATTCATGGCGGTGGCTGGACCAGCGGCAGCAAATCCGATTTTATTGGCTATATCGACAGCCTTAAAACCCGCCTTCCTGACTATGCTATTTTTAATATCAATTATCGGTTGGTGAATGGCAGCAACCTGTTTCCTACCCAGGAGGCTGATGTAAAAGCGGCCCTGGACTTTATTGTTGCCCGTGCGGAAGAGTATAGCATCAACAAGGATAAAATTTCCCTGCTCGGTTTTTCTGCCGGTGCCCACTTAGCGTTGTTACAAGCTTACAAATATGACTCGCCTCGCATTCAGGGAGTGATTGATTATTTCGGTCCAACCGACCTGGTAGCCATGTACCAAAAGCCCTGGCATCCATTGGTACCAATGGCCCTTCAAATGATCACAGGTCAATCGCCGGAAGCTGGCAGGGGTATTTTTGAAAGTTCCAGCCCCGCAAATTTCGTCACGAAGCAATCGCCGCCAACACTCATCTTCCACGGCGAAAAAGATGTAGTGGTGAATGTTTCGCAATCAAAGCTTTTGGCGCAAAAGCTTGAAAACAGTGGCGTGCCCCACGAGCTGTATATTTATCCATCCGAAGGACACGGCCGCTGGTACGGACAAGCCCTGGTTTCTTCTTTTGACCGGATTGAAAATTTCCTGGAGCAGTACGTTCCCTAAAATTTTTGCTGGGATCGGGCGTTTACCTAAAACAAAAAGCGCATCTTTAGCTGCCCTTTTTGTTTAAATGATCATATGAAACAACTATTCTTTTCCCTGCTTCTTTTTGTATTTGTCACTGGCTGCCAGAAAGAAGACACCCGTCAGGACAGTGCGGAAAAAACAATGCTGGATGTTGCCTATGGCCCCGATCCGGCTCAGAAAATGGATGTCTATCTTCCTGCCAATCGAAACACCACGGAAACCAAAGTGCTGGTACTGGTGCACGGTGGCTCATGGAGTAGCGGCGATAAAACCGAGCTGAATGAGTACCTGCCGGTATTCAAACAGCGGCTGCCCGGGTATGCAATCTTCAACATAAATTACCGTTTGGGACAATTGCCCTCCACCAATCCATTCCCCACACAGGAAATGGATGTGAAAGCAGCCTTTGATGCCATTGTTGCCAAAGCGGAGGAATACGGTTTCAACCGGGAAAAAATGACGGCACTCGGCGTATCGGCCGGCGCTCACCTGGTACTTTTGCAGGCCTATAAAAACAATACGCCTAAACTAAAAGCGGTGGTGGATATGTTTGGTCCTACCGACCTTGTGGCCATGTATAACGGCGCTAGCACACAACTGGAGCAATTTATTCTGCAAGCATTATTAAAAGGAACACCGGCTACCAATGCGGAACTGTACCAGACTTCCAGTCCTATCAATTACATATCGGCACAAAGCCCGCCGACCTTGATTCTGCAAGGTGGCGCCGATCCTTTGGTTGCACCTTCGCAATCCACAGCCTTAAAAACAAAGCTGGAAGCGGCCAATGTACCCGTACAGATGGTGTTGTATCCAACCGAAGGGCACGGCTGGACGGGTGCCAATCTTACCGATTCCTACAACAAGATCGAAACCTTTCTAAAAACCTATAATCCCTGATTCAAAAATTTGCAGCATAAGAAAAGGGTGTCTTGTAAAAAACACCCTTTTCTTATTTGCTTATTGCTAATTGTCAATTGCCCATTGGCTTCACCAGTCCCGCCGGGATAGGATTGCCTGCCCCTTCTTCCTGCCACACAATCTCTGCTATCCACCACCGGTTGTCTGCTTTTACCAGCGTGATAAAATTCACCCCGCGTTTTTCAACTTTTCCGCTCGGTGCCATCCTGTATTGGTAAGCCGATTGCACATGTGCCAGGTTGCCAAACTGTGTCATCTGCCGGCCCAGCTCCTCTTCAAAAAAGCCCAATTGCGTAAACATAGGCCCGTTGTTCCGCTGGTATTCAGCCGGTGTGAACGAACGAAAAACAGCATTACCATCAGGCCTTGCCAGGGCTGCACCCATTTTGGCCGCCGGCAAAAAAAGACTGTGAAAACGTTCCCAGTTGCGCGGACCGGCCGGACCGGAAATGACATCATAGGTTGCTTTCAGTATGGCATCCACTGAAGCCACATCGGCAGGGTTGGCAGGATATTCTTTGGCAGCAGATGACGGCTGGTTGGTGGTAAGCCAGGCACGTCGTACCGTCTCCTGCTTTTTGGTGGGAGAAGGCATCAGTTCCAGCTTGTTTCTTTCAGTCGTGGTAACCATTGTTACTTTTCCTTTCAATGTCATGGGCTCAATGGCACTAGTGGCGCCTTTCCTGCCAATGCTGACTTCAAATGGTTCACCTTCCTTGCTGACTTTTTTCAGGCTGTCCACCACTTTGGAAAACCGTTCCGGGCTCAGCGGCGCTCCATTAAAAGCGTACAAAACATCTCCGACCTGGTAACCAAGCGACTTGCCAAATTCATTCAGTTGTGATTGCTGTCCAACAACCAACTGCCCGCTTTCATTTAAGGTTGGCAGGATGCCACCAAAGCTCATGGTTTTTGATTCCACCACAGGTGAGAACTTTACGCCGGCAAGTCCAAAATAATAGTCATACGGAATCGGTTCGGATCCTTCCACATGCTTGCGAAAGAACTCCCGGGTTTCGGGATAGGAAAGCTTTGCAATTTCATCGAACAATTCTTCATCATTAAAGGCCCTGTATTTTCCATAGCGTACACCCAGGTCATAGGTAAGGTTGCGAAGCCCGTACGCACCATCGGACAGGTGCAGCAGGTAAATATCCAGCACCGCCGCAATCAGGGCGCCTTTTTCATATACGTTACCGTATTCGTCCTTGTACTTGCCGGCACTTTCTTTACTCATCGTGGTAAATGAAAGCGTATCGTTATGGCGTGTACGCGAATTGGTGATCTTTTGCGAAAGCTTGGCTAAAAACTGCTGCACCGTGTTCATACCATACTTTACCTGTACATGATGTGACGTGTATTCGGTCACTCCTTCGTATAACCACAGGTGTTTGGATAAAACCGCCTCGTTGAAATTAAACTCTTTTACTTCTCTGGAGGCAATGGTCAGGGGCGTGATGATATGGAAAAATTCATGCGAAGAAATGTCCACCAGCATGTTTTTGATCTGCTCCGGCTCCATTTCGGGCACATAATAAAACGAAGAGGAAGCATGCTCCAATGCACCGCCCAGGCCCCGGGGAAAAGAGTGTTCCGCTGCGGGTTCGTGGAAGTAGTACAGGAAAGCATAGCGATCGGTGGGCAGCTTTCCACCTAAATAATTTTTTGTGGCGTCCAGCAGTTCCTGCATCCAGCCGGCAATTTCTTTTGCCTGCAGCTTTTTGTTGGGCGAATAAACCGAAACCAGCACATCGGCATTTCCCACCTTAACCGTGGATGTATCCGGAACTGTGTACATGATGGGCGAATCGTATAAAACATCCAGGTTGTCTACCTTAAAAACATCCTGCGAAGCAGTGGTGCTGGCGGGTATCAGTGCCGTAGAGCCATAGAAGCCGGAAGGCTTTTGCAC
The DNA here is from genome assembly GCA_014163555.1 of Flavisolibacter longurius. GTDB lineage: Bacteria > Bacteroidota > Bacteroidia > Chitinophagales > Chitinophagaceae > Flavisolibacter. Next base: position 23,945 of record JACJGO010000024.1, on the reverse strand, counting down.
CGTAATCTCAAACGGAAGTTTGTTCATGCCGTTGAGAAAGCCAAACACACCCGGCGTATGCAGCACGAATGCTTTTCCAGCTTCAAAATCGGTAGCCGCCATCGGATACACATTGTGCTCTTTTTTGGTATCAAAAATATCCTCCACCACATAGGTTATTTTGTGCAGGGTGGTTGCATTGCTGATACGCCACTGGTTCTCGCCTGCTTTGGTGACGGGCAAGGCTTTCCCGCTTTTGGTAAACGCTTTTACATTGCTGATAAATTTTCCATAGTCACTGATGCTATACGTACCCGGGATAATCTTGGGAAAGGACAAAACAGTGGTTGCAGATTTTACAGCGGGTGCCAGTAATTCAACCTGCAGGTTGTCGTTGGAGACATCGGTTAGATCAACCGTATAACGATAAACGTTCTTTGCGTTGGCTGCGCTGTGAAAGAGAAGCCCGCAAACCAAAAAACAAGGTAAGAAGAGTCGTTTCATCATGTGCCGTATTTTTTGCAAACATAGCAGCATTCGGTGCACAGCAACGTTCACTAAAAGTGAATTGCTGCCGCTCATGGAAAAGGGCTGGCCTGATTATGGAAGAGAAAAAGAAAAAAAGGCATGGCAACAGTTCAATTGACAGCAGAGGGATTCCGGGAGAAAATCTTTGATTATACGAAAGACCAGGAATGGAAATACGCCGGTTCGCTGCCGGCAATTGTGGATTTTTATGCAGACTGGTGTGGTCCCTGTAAAGCTGTGGCGCCGGTACTGGAAGAACTCTCGAATGAATATGAAGGAAAGCTGGTGATCTATAAAATTGATACAGACAAGGAAGCGGAACTTTCAGCCCTGTTCGGCATACAAAGCATTCCTACCCTCCTGTTTATCCCAGTGGAGGGAGCACCCATGATGCAAAAAGGAGCCATCCCCAAAAATGCATTTCAACAAGTGATTGAGGAACGCCTCCTGGCATCTTCACCCAAAGAAAGCTAACCAATCTGGAAACTAAGATCGGTGGCACTTTCACCCGGTGGATCGCTGCGGTTGTCTTTTACGACCGTGCCGATCTTTTTGTCGCATTCGGGACAATAGATTTCCTGGTTTTCGGTAACCCCGTAAAAGTCGATCAGCAGGGCCTCGGCGCCGGTTCCTGACCAGCCACATTTTTTGCATTGCACGGGTTGGCTTTCAAATGTGGATTGCTCAAATTGTGGTACCATCAGTCACGGTTTTGGTCTGCAGATTTTCTTCCTTCTTCCAATCCTTCCTGCCATTGCCGGCGGCGTTCTTTGTCTTCATCGGAAGCACCAAAACGCTTCTCATCAGAAATATTTTCAGAAGCCGTTTTTTCTTCGGCATCCATAAAGTTGATGTGCTTTTCCCGGTTGGCCTCCGATGGAATATCGAGGCGTTTTTCATCTTTTTTATTCATAAGATTTGTTTTATTGGTAAGAACAAAATTGGATTTCTGCCAGTTGACTTGCGGATAAACCATTCCACCACCTATTCTCCTCAATCTCTCTCCGTGCTGGCCTCCTTAAAGGTCTGTTCGTTATCCAGTTCTTCTTGGGACTGCTGAATGTCGTTTTCTACCGTGCGATTGTTTTCAAACGGGTTGTTGCTTTGCTGTGCCGATGTGGCCTTAGAACCCTGCTCCTGCTCTTTATTCAAAGACCTGTTTTTGTTATCCATAAACGTGTCGTTTTAAGAAAGAAAAGAACCCGTCACCCGGGTTCTTTTCCATATTGTTTTTGATTGACGTTTATACGCCTTACTTATTCGTTTTCAATTTTTGTTTTCTTGCCGTCTTTGGTCTTGATCTTTATTTTATCCTTTTCGGTTTTGATCTTGGTTTGCGAACCATCGGCATATTCAATCTCAGTTTTACCTTCCTTAGTCTTGATTTCTGTTACCTGGCTGGAAGGATCCGTAGCGGTTTGTGTTTGATTCATATCAGACGTGTTACCCATCGTTGATTGGTTAGTTGCACTCTGATTGGTGTTCATATCGCTACCCATAGCGGCATTGGTTTCTGTTGATGTCATCACACCTGTGCTATCAACTTCTTCCACACGCCAAACATCACCCACGGTTACACCGTTTTCATCCAGGTATTGCATATACAACTGACCACGATCCAACAGGCCAATCTGGTAGGTACCTGTGCTGTCATTTCCATTTGTTTTTACCATTGAAATGGAATACAGGCTGGAACCATACTTGTTCAGCGCATTGGCTACGATGTTCTCAGGAACATAGGTATGCAATACAGGCAGAGCCAATGCATAACCGTTACCTCTTGAATCATAGAAATACTGTGTCAACCGACCGTTGTTCATGTGATAAGTATGGAACCACTCACCATACTGATTCCAGCTAAACGGTGTGTTGGCCGTTGTGGGGAAATCCTGGTTAAAACGGAACTGAACGTTTGCCGGCAGGTAGGGTACAGCTGTACCACCATAGGCACTGTAGTTACCGGTTGAGCTCATGGTACCATCCGCATTCATGTTGTTGTTGTTCATGTTAGCGGCTGTATTTCCTGTTGGTGAATTTGGATTCGCATTCCAGTTGGCACTGCCGCTCCAAACACCATAGTTGTTCCAGTTCCAGGAGGGGTCGCGTTCAGGCGCCCATGACGTACTGTTTACCGATACACCATTCCATGTATTAATGTTTGAATTGGTGTTGGTCATTGTGTTGTTTTGCATGGTGTTGGTCTGCATGCTGGGGTCTGTACTGGGCTGTGTTGTTGTAGGCTGTGAGGTTGTAGGCTGTGAGGTTGTAGGCTCCTGCGTGGGTGTATTGGTAGTTGGGTTTGTTTGTGCAAATAAACTCATAGATCCACCCGCAAGTAGCATCGCCAGTAACGTCTTTTTCATATTTCAGTGTTTTTTTGTTTAGCAATGAAAATTTCAGGATTCTATATACAACTTACATGCCCACATTCTGTCAGGAACAAATCGGGGAAAAGATTTTTTTACAGCAGAGGCTGCAATTTGTTCAGGCTGCTGCAAGCTTTTCCAGCAGAAAAAGTGGGCTTTACAACTAAAATTGGTCGCTTAGAAACACCAGAAAATAATTTGCGCTGTCAATGTGTCAATATCCTTTACTTTGGAACGCCCATTGATGAATTGGGCCGAATCCCTGAACAATTACTTAATAAACTAAACTATGGTACAGGAAAAAGGAACAATCTCCATTCATACAGAAAATATTTTTCCCATCATCAAAAAATTCTTGTATTCCGATCACGAGATCTTTTTGCGGGAATTGGTGAGCAATGCCGTGGATGCCACCCAAAAAGTTAAGCGGCTTTCTTCGCTTGGTCAGTACAACCAGGAACTGGGGGACCTGAAAATTGAGATTACGCTGGATGAAGCGGCAAAGACCATCACCGTGTCCGACAAAGGCATTGGGATGACAGCCGAAGAAATTAAAAAGTACATCAACCAGATTGCCTTTTCCGGAGCCACGGAGTTCATGGAAAAGTTCAAGGAAGCAAAAGATGCCAACGAGATCATTGGTCGCTTTGGATTGGGCTTTTATTCGGCGTTTATGGTGGCCGATAAAGTGGAGATTCAAACGCTTTCCTACCAGGACGGCGCCGAACCGGCCCGCTGGGTCTGCGATGGCAGCACGGAATTTGAGATCACCGAAGGGGCTAAAACGGAACGCGGAACAGACGTCATTCTTTACATCAACAGCGAGAACGAAGAGTTTTTGGACAAATGGAAATTGCAGGGTATCCTGGAAAAATACTGCCGCTTTATGCCGGTGCCCATACAGTTTGGTACCAAAACCGAAAGCGAAGAAGATGGTGTGGATGAAGAAGGCAAGACCAAGTACAAGGATGTGGAGGTGCCGAACATCATCAACGACACAACGCCCATCTGGACAAAGCAACCTTCCGAATTAAAGGACGAAGACTACCTGAAGTTTTACCGCGAGCTGTACCCGATGTCGGAAGAGCCCCTGTTCTGGATCCACCTGAACGTGGATTACCCGTTCAACCTGACCGGCGTGCTTTATTTCCCGAAAGTGAAGAATGAATTTGAGCTGCAGAAAAACAAGATCAAGCTCTTTTCCCGTCAGGTATTTATCACAGATGAAGTAAAAGATATTGTACCGGAATTTTTGATGCTGTTGCACGGTGTGATCGATTCACCGGACATTCCGCTGAACGTAAGCCGTTCGTTTTTACAGGCCGACAGCAACGTAAAAAAGATCAACAGCTACATTACCCGCAAGGTGGCCGACAAGCTCAATGAGCTGTATAAAAAAGACCGCAAGGCCTATGAAGAAAAGTGGAAGGACATTGGCCTGTTTGTTAAATACGGCATGATCACCGAAGAAAAGTTCTACGAAAAAGCAAAGGACTTTTGCCTGCTGACCAACACCAAGAACGAGCACTACACCTTTGAAGAATACAACGCCAAGGTCAAGGACTTTCAGACCGACAAAAACGGCACCGCCATTTACCTGTACACACCGGATGCAGAGAAGCAGCACAGCTACATTGCTACGGCCGACAAGCGCAATTACGATGTGCTGGTGATGGACATGCCACTCGACAACCATTTTATGCAGCAACTGGAAATGAAGCTGGAAAAAGTTTCATTCAAAAGGGTGGATGCCGATGTGATGGACAAACTGATTGAAAAAGAAGATGCCCAAAAACACCAGCTTACCGAAGACGAAACCAAAAAGGTAAAAGAAGTGTTTGAAAAGGCGATCAACAACCCTACCATGAAAGTGGAAGTGGAAAGCCTTTCATCCGAAGAATTGCCGGTGACCATTACCATGGAAGAATGGATGCGCCGCATGAAGGATATGGCCCGCATGGGCGGTGGCGGCATGGGCTTTTACGGCACCCTGCCCGACAGCTACAAAGTGGCCATCAACGGCAACCACAAACTGGTTTCCAAGATCCTGCAGTCTGACGAAACACACGCTACGCAACTGGCCAAGCAGGTGTTTGATTTGGCCCTGCTTTCACAAGGCATGCTGAAAGGCGCCGACCTGACGGCCTTTGTGGAGCGCAGCGTGAAAGTGGTGAGCGAGTGAGAGGATGCTGAGATAGTAAATAATAGATATTGATTTCAAAACGCAACCATTAAAATGGTTGCGTTTTTTCATGCAAGAAGCCGCAGTGAGTTTTGATGATGTTTACCTGCGCATGGTGGGGATTACCAAAACCAGTGAAAATTTAAAATCAGTTTCTTGCTTAAAAAACAGATTTCTGTACAGTGACACGCTACCAAATAATATCCCAATATCTAATATCTCAATATCTTCTTACTTTCCTTTTCCCGAAAAAATAATACGCAACGTGTGCAGCATGATCTTAAAATCAAGCAGCAGCGAAATGTTCTCCAGATAAACCAGGTCAAACTTGCTGCGTTCGATCATTTGCTCTACATTTTCGGCGTAGCCAAACTGCACCATTCCCCAGGAGGTTAGTCCGGGCTTGAGCTTCAGCAGGTATTTGTAATAGGGATACTGTGCAATGATCTGGTCGATGTAATAGCGACGTTCGGGTCGTGGACCTACCAGGCTCATGTCGCCCCGTATGATGTTCCAAAGCTGCGGCAGCTCGTCTAGTCGCCATTTGCGCATTACCCGTCCCCAGGGCGTAATACGAGGATCGTTGTCCGAAGAAAGCGCCGGTCCGCCCTTCTCTGCATCTACCACCATCGACCGGAATTTATACATAGTAAACGGCTTGCCTTTGTACCCGATCCGCTCCTGCCGGTATAGAATAGGGCCAGGAGACGATAGACGTACCCGCAACGCCACATAAAGGAAAAGCGGTAACAAGATCACGAGGGAGAAAAGGGCACCACAAAAATCAATCACCCGTTTAATGTTCAATTGCCAGTCGGGCATCATCCCGGTTTGCAGGTCGGTGAGGACGGCCCCAAACACATTCACCGGCCGTACGGCCCCCGAAAGAATGTCCAGGGCACTGGCCTCGCTTTTTACCGCCACGTCTTTTTCCGAGAGACGCACCAGCAGGGCCTCCAGCAAGGGTTGCTGCTTTTTATCCATTGCCAGCACCACCAGTTTTATTTCTTTATCCTCGATGATCCTCTCCAATGTTTCCGTATCACCCAACATCGGCAGGTCTTTCTGCCCGCCAATACGTTCAGTGGCTGTATTGATAAAACCTACCACCTGGTACCCTTCCTCTGCCAACTGCCTACCCGCTTCGCGATAGATCCTGCCGGCATGAAGCGGTGTCCCCACAATCACCGCATGAAACCGGATGATTTTTTTCACAAGTTGTCGCTTGGCAATGCCCAGCAACAGCATTCGCCCCAACAAGGTAAAAAACAGGTGTAAGGAAAGCAGGGTAAAAAAGGCGGCGTAATAATACCGGCTGTTGCCCCTTGTATCGTCCAGTATAAACAAAAAGAAAAGAATAATGCTGCCAATCAACGCACAAACAAAGGCATTGGTAGCTTCTGCCAGGCGGGATTTTTTGTACACGGAACGGTAGGAACCCAAAAGCGCATACAGCACCAGCCAGCCGGCGGGTACAAAAACAATTCCGATCCAAAACCGGTAATCAACCGTCAGCGGTTCCTGGAGCAACTGCTTGCGGGCAAAATAAAAAAGCCCCCAGGCAATGGCGGCGCTTCCATAATCGGTGAGAGCATACCAGAAAGGGTGGATATATTTTTTAAATGCCATTGCGCTATTGCGACACCCGGTTATGACTGATCTTTTGCAAAATCTGGTGCGCCACTTCCAGGGCCCGGAAGCCATCAATTTCATTTACCCGCGGTTGCGTATTCTCCCGGATCGCTTCTACAAATTCTTCCAGTTCTTTCCGGATGGCATTCACCTCGGGCACCGGCGGATTAGCGATAGCGATCGTCTTGATACCGGCCGATGTTTCTATATCAAACGCAAATACATTCTGGTCCTCCTCTCCTTTCAGCTTGATCACCTCCGTTTTCTTTTCCAGGAAGTCGATGGAGATGTAAGCGTCCTTTTGAAAAAGACGCATCTTGCGCATTTTTTTAATGGAGATCCGGCTGGAGGTAAGATTGGCCACACAGCCATTGTTGAATTCAATGCGAACGTTGGCAATATCCGGTGTATCGGTAAGCACGGCCACGCCGCTGGCAGAAATGTTCTTTACATCACTTTTCACCAGGCTAAGGATGGCATCGATGTCGTGGATCATCAGGTCGAGAATCACACTCACCTCTGTGCCTCTAGGATTAAATTGCGCCAGCCGGTGCACCTCGATAAACATGGGTGTAAGTCTCAGTGTTTGCGCGGCCAGGAAGGCCGGGTTGTACCGCTCCACATGCCCTACCTGGAACTTGATCTTGGATTCCTGCACCAGCTTTACCAGCTCTTTGGCTTCCTCGATGCTGTTTGCCATGGGCTTTTCCACAAACACATGCTTGCCTTTTTTGATGGCCTTTTCGCAAAGGGCAAAATGGTATTGTGTGGGGGTTACCACATCAATGGCGTCACAGGCCTCAATCAAGCTGTCTTCCGACAAAAATCGTGTCAGTGAATATTTTTCCTCCACCTCTTTGGCAATGGCATCATCCGGATCGTAAAAACCAACCAGCTCCACATCGGGGAGCTCTTTCCAGTTGTTCAAATGAAACTTTCCCAGGTGGCCGGTACCAAAAACACCAATCTTTAGCATGGCTCAAAGATAGGTGGAGAGGACAATGTGCTTTGGGAAGAATCTATCCGGTGCAAATACGGTGTGCAAAAGCTGTGAAAAGTGAAACTACTTTTCTATCCGATTGCGAGAAAGTATCATGGCCGGTTTTCTTCGGTTGCTGATGGGCTTAACGCTTTTCCAGCTTTTTTAATTCTGCCGCAATTTCTGTTTCGGAAAGAAACCGTCCGCCGATCATTACCCCGGCAATTGTTTTTGTATTGGCAATGTTCTCCAGCGGGTTTGCTTTTAAGAGAACAAGATCGGCAACGGCACCTTCTTTTACCACGCCCATGTCGGGCCGGTTATAAAACTTTCCAACGTTCACGGTACCGGTACGCAGGGCATCATAAGGCGAGAGGCCGGCATCGACGAGGTACTGCAATTCGTGGTGGGTAGAGATGCCGGGCACATTAAAGACCTGCGGCGCATCACAACCCAAAAGAAGCCCCACGCCGGCCTTGTTGCATTCACGAATGAGTTTGCGGCGAAGGTTGATAAAGCGGTTGACGGCATCGGCATTATAAGCCGGGTTTTTCGCCAGGTTGTTTTTATTGTTGACCCAACTGTTCAGCGTGTTGGACGGCATGTATTTCATTTCGGGTTCAGCCCGCATGGCTTCGGCCGTCCGCACCGGTGACATCCATCGTTCGGCCAGCGCCTGTGTGGGCACAACCCAAATGTTTCTCTGCTTTAGGGCTGTAATGAGCGAAGGGATATTTGTGGTATCGGCCTTGTCGCCAATGAACATCCCGAACAAGCCATTGGTTTGCTCTGACTGGTCCTCCTTTGGCACCAGGCTTTCCACAAAGCCGTCCAGGTGATCGATGGTGGCATAACCGGCATCGATGGCCCGCCATACGCCGACATCGTAGGACACATGCCCCGCGAAAGGGATGCCCAGTTCTTTGGCTATATTGGCCATAGCCGTGAAGGTTTCCACCGTAAGGCCGGGATGCAGTTTTAAAAAATCATAGCCGGCTTCTTTTTGTTTGCGAACAAGGGCGGCCGCTTCTTCCGCCGATTTTACACTTTGCCCGTTAAAAGACGGACCGGAGGTAAAGAACCGTGGTCCCCACAATTCGCCCCTATTCAATTGCTGTCGCAGGGCCAGGTGCGTGGGATGTCCCAGCATGCCGCGAATAGTGGTAATGCCATAAAGGCCAAACAGCTTTGCCGTTTCTTTCTGCGCTTCCACGTTGTCGTTGGGTGGTACGTGGGCATGCATTTCGGTAAGTCCCGGTATAAGATACTGGCCGCTTGCATTAATGACCTTTGCTCCGACACCGGGCTTTAATTTTCCCCCTTCCCCAATAGCTGCGATTTTGCCATCTCTGATCAACACATCCCGATTGCGAAGCACGGTGTTGGTCTCCATGGGAATCACATGCACGGAGCGGAAAAGCACTTCACGAGCTGCATTGTTAGACGGCTGTGCTGCGCAGGAAAGCACGACGAAAAGCAAAAGGAGCGGAAGAAATCTTTTCATGATAAGGGTAATTGTTATTACCCTTAAAAATACAATAATCCGCAGAGATGATCTTACAGCTTGTCACGCAGCCAAAGCGACAAGTATTATCGCTAGGAGAACAGTTTATTTTGAAATCGTAATGCTAAGTGGTTGCCCGTTATTGCCTGATGGTTGAACAAATAAGAGCTGATTCTCTTCATCAAAATACCAGCCTGCTCCCTGTCTTCCTTCTTTTAAAACCGATCTGTTTTCGCTAACTGCAGATGGTTTTTTAGCAAGGTGGAATTTAATCTGGTAACGATAGCTTGCAGGCTGATAATTTCCTTCGCTTTGCTGGATAGCGAGCTGCCATCCTTTTGCCGTTTCGTTGAGTCGAATGGGTGTCAGTCGGTAGGCTTGCGCCTGGTACTCAAGGCTGTTTCCATCATCCTCGTAAAGCGAAAATGAAGAGCTCTTTCCTGGAAAGATTTCCAGCGTCAGCACATCCACCTTCTTTTCATCCACATATTGCATTACGGGCTGTTGTGCGATAATGGCTCCGGCCCTGGCAAACATGGGCATCGTGTCCAGCGGCGTTACCACGTGCACATACTGCTTACCGTTATACTTCTTTCCCGTCCAGTAATCGTACCACTCGCCTTCCGGCAGGTAAACCGTGCGGGTTTGGGCGCCTTTGGTGGTAACCGGACAAACCATCAGGTCCCTTCCAAACAGGTATTGATCACTGATCTCGTACACATTTTCATCATCCTGGTAATCCAGCACAAGGGCACGCATCAACGGTGCACCCGTTTTGTACATCTGGTAGGCATTGCTGTAGATATACGGCATCAACTGGTAACGCAGGGAGTCGTATTTTTTAAAATTGCGCAAGGCATCGGCACCATAATTCCAGGGTTCTTTGTATCCGGGATGATCCATCCCGAACACCAGCGCCACAGGACTCAGCATACCAAACTGCACCCATCGGATGTAAAGCTCCGGGTCGGCAGGGTGCTCAAAGCCGCCCATGCAATGCGCCCAATTGCCCACACCGGAAAGACCAATGTTTAAGCCTGCTTTGATAACAGGTGCAAAATATTGCCACTCGCTGGGCCAGTCGCCGGCAAAAATGAAAGGATACCGCTGGATGCCTGCATAGCCTTCGCGGGTTTGGTTGAGGCCACGCAGGTTATTGTACTGCTGAAACTTTTCGTACGGCGCTTTGGCATAGGCAAGCGGGAACAGGTTGTGCAGTTTGGCAATGTCTGCCCCCTGCGGACCGGTCTTCTCGCTTTCATTGGCCAGTCCGCCAAAGGCACTGCCTTCATCAGTTTTTAAAAATTTAGCGCCAATGTCGGCCACACGCCTTACTCCACGGTTCCACCAAAAATCAACCGCTGCCGAATCAAAAAAATTGACAAACTCGCCGGGTTGATTGCCTTCGCGGTAGGTGAATCCTAATCGCTGGGCAGTATCCAGTAATTTCAGTTTTTTACCGTTATCGAAGCGTGGCCGCAGGTGCAGTCCCACCATTTTAAAGTTCAGCGCATACAGGCTGTCAAACATGGCCGCCGGATCTTTAAAGGTTTCCCGCCATTCAAAGGAAGTAGCGCCTTTTCCGCCCACATCGCCAAAAATCCGCCAGGTGGAATCAAGCCAAAGCAGGTCCACAGGAATCCCCATCTCCCGCAGCTTGCGGGCCAGTCCAATGACATAACTGTCGGACGTGAGGTGCTCGTATCCCCAGGTGCCACCGGAGTAAGTGCCCACATGCAGGCCATAAGCCGCCTTTGGCATCAGCGGTGCCTTGCCGGTCAGCGCCGTGTACTGGTCCAGGATGGAAGGAAACATCGGACCATAGATAAAATAATAATCCATCTCGCCGCCTTCGGCAGAAAAAGAATAGGCATCCTTTCGCTCACTGCCCATGTCCCAACGCGTAGGAAAAGCGTTGTGAAAGAAAATGCCATAGCCCCGGGTGCTCATAAAAAATGGCACGGGGCTATAGTTTGCTTCGAGCACATTGTAAGCGCCAATGATATGCGGCCGGCCCTTGCCTCTACCCACGTTGAGGAATACCCGCTTTCCGCGCCGGTCCAGGAAATCCATGCGTTCGCCAAAACCAAAAAAATGTTCATCCGGGGCCAGGCGTTTGGTACAGGAAACCGCACCCTCCTTTTGAGCGGCTCCGCCGCCGGTAACGTTTTCAGAAGACAAGACCTTGCCCGCTTTGTCAAGCACCTCTATCGCCAGCGTTCGCTTGGCAATGGTGAGGGTTAACGTTTCAGTACTAAGTTGGTAAGAAGTAGTTGTTTCCTTTCTTTTAACACCTACAGGGCTCCATTGATACCGTACCACCATCCAGGGTTCCGGCGCTTCAAAGGATTTATTCCAGGAGCTCCGAACCCGAAATAAGGTGGGTGTGCAGAACTCGATCACCAGGTCTTTGCTCCCGGCAGAAAACTGGTAGCGGTTGCCACTGACCGAAAGCGTTTGCGCATTTCCACTAATGACGATGAACAAAAAATAGAGGACAAAAATTCGTTTCATGCAAATGTATTTTTCCCGCCCGTTTATGCATTGACCACACAGGCAGGTACAGGTTTAAATTAGTTTGCTGTTTGTGCCCCTTCACCGGCTAGTAGGGGCCAGTCGGGATGTGGTACATAAGCGGCTTGAAAAATCGCTTTCATGGCGACTACCCTTTCCGGGTATTTTGCCGCTACGTTCACCTTTTCCTGCGGGTCTGCTGCCAGGTCGTATAATTCAATGGGCGGATAAGCTTCTTTATTCAGGTCCACCCTTACCGCTTTCCAGTTGCCAACCCGAACGGCTTGTTTGCCGCCGGCTTCGTGCAGGCCCCAGTAGAAATAAGGACGCTGCGGCAGTTTATTTCCTTTGAGTGCGGGAAGAACAGAAATTCCATCAATCGGTTCTTCCACCTTTACACCAGCCATCGCCAGAAAGGTTGGATAAAGGTCCCACATGGCAATGGGTTCATGGTTGACGGCACCAGGCTTTGTCAACCCTTTTTGGTAGGCTAGAAAGGGCACACGAATGCCACCTTCGTATAGGTCTCGCTTGATGCCGCGAAGCCCGCCGTTGCTGTTGAAAAATTCGGGGTCACCACCTTTTTCGCGGTGCGGACCGTTATCGGAGGTAAAGATGAAAAGCGTGTTTTCTTCAATGCCTTTTTCTTTGAGCGTCTGCAATATCTCGCCAACAAACTTGTCAAGCCTCGTGACCATAGCCGCAAAGGCCGCATGCGGATACGGATCAAAATGAGGCCCCTGCCCGTTGTTGGCCGGGAGTTCTTTTGGCGCTTCTCCAAAGGCTTTTACATAGTGCCAGTAAACGCTGTCCCTTGGCACCACCACATCGGCATGTGGCAGTGTATAAGGCAGGTAAAGAAAAAAGGGGGCACTGCCCTGCTGGGAAAGAAAGTCCATGGCTTTGGCATGTATCAGGTCGGCCGAATACACCGAATCGTTTTTAGTATTCTCCGGGAAGTCTATCCGGGTGCTGTTTTCCCATAGATGGTCGGGGTAATAATTGTGCGCCAGCGTTTGGCAGTTGTAACCATAAAAATGGTCGAAGCCTTTTTTGTCCGGACTGCCGGAAGTGGTCAAAAAACCCATTGACCATTTGCCAAATGCGGCTGTATTGTATCCCCTTTCTTTCAACTTCATGGCCACGGTTACGGCCGTAGGGGGAAGTGGCACCTGTCCTTCTGGCTTGAGCGTACGGTTGCCGCGAACAGGCGTATGGCCGGTGTGCTGTCCCGTTAGTAAGCTGCTGCGGGCCGGTGCACATACGGTGGAACCTGAGTAGAACTGCGTGAACTTCGTTCCCATCTTTGCCAACCGGTCGAGATTTGGCGTACGTATCTTTTTCTGTCCGTAAGGACCGATGTCGCCATAACCCAGATCATCTGCCAGCAGCAAAATAATGTTGGGCTTTTTTGCCACGGACTGCGACCATGCCGCAAAACAGAGGAAAAAGGTAACCAGAAATGCAACAGGCTTTTGCATGGTAGAAAGCAGGCAGTTGCCGCAATATTTTTTATTTCAGTTTATAAATTTCACTGCCGGCCAGTAAAAAACAACCAAGGCCATAATCTTCAAAATCAGGCTTGCTGGTATAGGTTACCGGCTGGCCATCGGAAGGATCTTCGCCGGTGCCCTGCACATAACCCAAAAACCCGTTGGGATGCACGCTTTCTTTTACCATGGCGTTCCAGGCTTTTAAGGCAGGTGCCAGGTAGGTTTTACGATCCAGAAATCCATTGTTTACACCCCATACAAAACCATAGGTAAACAGCGACGTGCCAGTGGCTTCTTTGCCGCCATAATGTTCGGGATCGTGCAGGCTGGCATTCCAGTAGCCGTCCTCCCGTTGCAGGGGAAGCAGGGCGGCGCACATGTCTTTAAAATCCTGCAGGTATTCGTTGTAGTGCGGGTCTGTTTTGGGCAAGAATTCCAGCGTACGAACCAGCGCCGCCACCACCCAGCCATTACCTCGACTCCAGTAAATGTCTTTACCGGCCGGTGTTTTTACCGGCGGACGAAAGGTGGAATCGCGGTACCAAAGGGCGTGCGCTTTGTTGTACAGCCCTGTACCTGCCAGGTTGTATTTTGTATGCGCATACATCTCGTACATCTTGCGGAAATAGCTGGTGTCATTATACACAACACCCAGCCTTGCAAACACCGGCATCGCCATTTGAAAGGCATCGATCCAATGCCAGTCGTTCCTTTTTTCGCTTTGCACCATGTTGTCGATACAGGCTTTAATATTTTGAATACGTTCCGGTTTTTTGTCGATCAGGTACAGGTCGATATAAGTTTGGCCGCAGCACTGGTCATCGGCGTTGCGGGTTTTGATACCGTTGCGCATGTTCCAGTTATGCTTATCGCCCCACTGTACCGCGTAATCGTAATATTCTTTTTTGGGATCAACGGCATGGAGCGCCATCAGCCCTTCGTAGTACACCCCTCTTGTCCAGATATTGCTCGGCCGTTCGCGGTTAGTGATGATAGATTTGCCGGCATCGGGCCATTTGTTCATGAAATAGTCGTTGGCCAGGCGCATAGGTGCCAGCACAGCATCTTTGGAAGGGATTTTTTGTGCCCGGCAGGAAAGGGCAACAGCAACCACGAAGAGGAGAAATAGTTTGTTCATATAGCGGTGAATATAAAAAGCTATGTTAGGCAAATGTGCAAAGGCAATCGTCCTGTGGCATCCTGAATTTTTGGACGTAAGAAAAATGCTCAATGTTCAAGACGCAATGGTCCATTTTCAAATAAGAAAACAACAATATAATATTCCACTTCCCTCAGCCCGCTGGTTCAGCGCCTTATTGCGCATGGGCTAACGTTTCTTTTTGCTGTAGGAAAAGAGTAGCGCAATGCAGCGCCTGCAGTAGTTTGCATTATAAGCCGGTAGATATAATTGCATTGGGCAATGTGCAGTGAAGACAAAAGTTGAAAAGAAAGAATCTCACCAAGTGAATCAGGCATCCTGTAATGAAAGGCCGTTGTGCGCTAGCCTGGAAAAAGCAGCGGAGCATTTGCATTTTCCTTGAACTTTTGGCTCCACCCTTTCGGGAGAGAAAAGGTAGAAAACAAACCATAGTAAAACCTATACCCAAAACGCCAGAACCATACTTCATGATAACAACTGTCTGAATGCATTGCGGTTTTAGGACAGGCCACGGCCTGTCCCTACGGATGCCAATCAATTTACTTCGGATATTCTATTTGTTAAAGGACATGCCAGGAGCATGTCCCTACAGGGGCCGAAATACTATCACGGCATTTTATGCAACCCTTCCCACTTTACCTTCCACTTCCCATTTTTAGGAATCCCCGGCATGGTCCCTTTCGCCCCATCAAACCCCGCCACCATCATGGCAACTGCCGTAAGTAACCCGCCGTTGCCCGGCATATACACCCGCAGGCGCTCATCCTGATAGTTATGCCCATTAGGCAAATACGTATTCGTTTGGATCGGCATCAGCAGGGCATCCACCGCTTTTTCGGGTAGGCCTAACCGTGCGGCCGTCATCGCTGTCATCGGGAAGTCCCATCCCCAGGTATCCCGCCAGGTCCATTCCTTCCAGATCCAGTCAAACGTATTTTGCATTAGCGCTTTGTTTACCTGGCCGGTAGCGGGCAAAACACCCAGTGCTGCCAACACGGAAGGATGGTCGGTCCTATATTCAGGATTGGTATACGAATCAGTTGCATTCTCAGCAAAGAGATATTTGCCTTCCTGTACGGGCAAGGGCGAAAGCTTGCGAGCCACAGCATTCCATTTCGTATTTGCCGGTAGCTTTAATCTCTGTCGCCAGGTGTTGGCCACATCCAGCGCCCATTGCCAATACACCAGTTCGTAAGTAGGATTAAATGTATCCTCCGGCTTAAAGCGCTCCTGCGCCGGGATCAGCCCTTTGCCAAGAACATAGCGCTGCGTGGCACTGTCGTAATGCGCAAATGAAGCCATAAAATTAGCCGTGGCAAACACGAGATCTTTGTATCGGTTCAGCATTTGTGCATCGCCGGATAAGCGATACAATTGCTCGGCAAAATAAATGTAGTGCGGCTGTTGCCAGATCAGCATCGCCCCAACAGACGATGGCGTTTCATCGCCCAGGTTATCTGTCATCTTCTGCCAGCGAACACCGTCAAAACCCTGGCGCTGCGCAAGGGCCCGGCCCTTATCCGCCACTGAAGCATACCAGTTCAATAAGCGTTCAACAGGTTCTTTTCGGCCCCACAGCGCCCAATGCGCAGCATGCCACCAGGTCATTTCGAGGTGCGGCTTACCAAACCAACTGTTGTAGGTCAGTCCTGTTTCCTGCGGCGGAAAATCACCGGCTTCTTGCGCCTTCATCAGGTATTGCGAAAGAATGATACGGCGTTCCAGTTCAGCAGCTCTTTTGTCAGTGCTCCCGGAAAAATCAATGGCACCACCACTTTGCCAGAAGCGCTGCCAGGCAATGGCACTGGTTCCTTTTGCGGTGGCATAGTCCAATTCAGCAACCTGTTTTTTGGGTTGAATAAACGAAGCCGTAAAAGAAAACGTATTGGCTCCCGTTGGCGTCAACAGGAAGGAATGCTTCTCCTTTTCTTTCACCGTGGCGGAGCCTTTCCAATTGATGCCTACGAAATATTCGGTAGTATCTAGGCGGCGATTCAATAGAGCCATACCCGGCGCCGGTTGCGAAAGGGTGGTTTGATGCCGCTCTGGATGCAGGTAGTTCGTGCCTTCATCCGTCCAAGCCCCGGTTGGATAGGGAAAAAGAAGCTTTAGGTGCAGGCGGGCCTGAGCCAGCAGTGGCGACGTCACCTGCACACCAATGGCATCAGCAGTGGCATCGCAAACCGTGGATACCATCACCGGCACCCCTTCCACCGTAAACGCCGAACGAATTTCTCCTGTCCATAAATCTAATTCCTGCCGGGTGTTTTTGATATCCTGCAGCGTGGCGATCATTCCATCCTTTTTTACGATTTCAAAACCGAGATTACCCAGTTGTAGACGATGCGGATTTTGCCGAAACCAATCGGCCACTGCTTTTTTCCGCGGTGGGTTATTGTGCTGCGTCAGGTAAGTAATGTCGCGACCATTCACATGATAGGTTTTCAGCGACTCCTCCCGTTGGTAGCCCACCGTATCGATAAAGCTGTGCCAGCCCCACTCCGACTGCGTGCCCAGCGGTACCCCTTTTTGGTAGGCCAAGGGGAAGGACTGCAGCCCTGTTACATCCACCGTAAACGCAAAACGCCCGTTACCTACGGTTAGGGATGCCAGTGAGTCCGCTTTTGTCACCACAACATTGTGACGGGTTACTAACGCCTTTCGGTTTATTTTTTGGGCAAAGAGGTGGAAAGAGGAAAAAGAGAAAAGGAGGATAACAAATAATCGTTTTTGCATGGAGAAAGGGATTGAACATTATTTCAGGTATTGTTTCAGATCGGTGCCGTTTAACGCTTTGACAGCCGCCACTACGATCTGCGCATTGAGCTGTGCTCCTTCCTTGTTGGTATGGGTATGGTCAACAGGAAAAAATGCTTTTACAGCATCGGTACCCATCGCCTCGTATTGGGTGGCAACCATTTCATTGAGATCAATAAAGGCGGCGCCTTCTTCCTTTGCTACCTGTGCTGCCCAGCCGCCGTAACTATCGGCCGAACGAACCACTTTTCCTTCCCGCCACTGGTTGCGGGGAATGGGTGAACATACAATTGGAATGGCGCCTTTCGCCTTTGCATCACGAATGTATTTGCGCAGGTACCAGCCGTAAGTGTACACCACTTCTTCTTTTTTGTGAATGGGATTGTAGATCGTTTTGGATTCTTCACCAATGCCACGAATCGAACCTCTGGCTCTTGCCGTGTCATCCAGCGGACCGCCATCGTTGTGGCCAAACTGCACCATCACATAATCACCCTTTTTCAGGTTTTGAATGATCTTATCCCAGCGGCCTTCGGTTAAAAATGTGCGACTGCTTCGGCCGCCAATGGCGTGGTTCTGTATGGAGAGTTTTGCCGTATCAAAATGATCCGCAATAAAACTGCCCCAGCCCCATTGCTGGTTTTGCCCCGTGCCGCTTCCGTTGCGAACCGTGGAATCGCCAATGATATAAAGGACAGGCTTCTCCTTTTGAAAAAAGGTAAAAGAAGAGGCGACAATAAACAATCCAACAAGTGTAGAGAGCAGGTTTCTTTTCATGGTATGTTTTGTGTCTCGCGGAGGCACAGAGGGATTCTCTGCGATCTCTGCGACTCTGCGAGAAATTATTTTTTTACGGTTTTCGAACCTGGTTTTACCGGTACGATGTTTTGCTTTGGTAAAGCCTGCATTTTCTCGTGAAGGTAAAAGCCCGGGTGTGGCGGCTGGTTGTAGGCCACGTTCTGCCAGGCAATACTCAGGCGATAGTGCGGGTCGTGCATCAGCGTATAAAATTTTTTGTCCGTTGGGATCGACGTGGTAAACACCCGCAACTCGTTGTTATCCACCGTACGGTAGATCACCTCTTCCCGCCAGTCGCCTAAAATATCTGCCGACAGAACCGGGTTGGACTTGGTGCCGTTGTTGCGGACACAATTGTACGCTCCGGCATCTAACAGACGATTCACGCTTTCTTTTTCCCAGTCCCATTTGTCAATGCGGGTTCCATCCAGTAGTTCGCCCAGCACATCACCATCCCAGTAGATACCCATGTTGCAGGAGGGCGGTGTTTTTAGGGAGATCTGTTCTCCCTTGGCACTAAACAGGCCGCGGATGCCGGCACCAAACACCCAACATTCATACCCGGGATAGCGGGGATCGATATCAAGTGCCAATCCTCTGCCCGGGCCTTCGCCGTCTTCGCCCGCTTTAACCGATGGTTTTTTCCAAAGCACTTCACCGGTCTTTGCATCACGGAAATGTGCACCCGCATCATCAAAGCGCTCCTGGATGCCGAAAATTTCCAATCCCGGCCGCGAGGGATCCAGGTCGCTTACATGCAAAGCATCACCATGCCCCAACCCGGTTGAATACAATCCTTTCCCATTATCATCCAGCACCATCGCACCAAATACAATTTCATCTTTTCCATCGCCGTCCACATCGGTAACAGTAAGATTATGGTTGCCCTGTCCGCGGTAAGCACGGTTCTCCGGCTTTGTTGGATCATCGCTGTCAAACACCCAGCGCTCCGCCAGTTTTCCCTCTTTAAAATCCCAGGCAGCAATCACCGACCGGGTGTAATAACCACGGCTCATAATAAGGCTTGGCGTTTTGCCATCGAGGTAGGCGACGGCCGCCAGGAAACGATCCATGCGGTTGCCGTAGCCATCGCCCCATACGTCTTTTAGTTCCTGTGTGGTAGGGGTTTCTTTTGTATGCCTTGCGGGGATGTATTGGGTGGTGGCAAGGGCCTCACCGGTACGGCCGTCAAACACGGTAAGGTATTCGGGTCCGGCCAAAATATAGCCTCTTTCGTTTCGCCAGTCTTTGGCCGAATCGCCAATGATCTTTCCCACACCGTCCACTGTTCCATCGGCTGTTTTCATGGCCACTTCAGCCCGACCATCACCATCGAGGTCGTACACCATGAACTGCGTGTAGTGTGCGCCTTCCCGTATGTTCTTTCCCAGGTTGATGGTCCAGAGAAGTGCACCATCCAGCTTGTAGGCCTGGAAAATGGGCGGATCGGTTTCTCCAGCATGGCTGTTGTCGCGACCACGGCCCGCCTGGTGCAGGATGATCTCGTATTCGCCATCGCCATCCAAGTCGCCTACACTGCCGTCGTTGGGAGAATAACCTTTGGGTGTTTGTAAGGGAATGGAGAAATAAGGTTGGTTGCCCGGTTGAAGGGTGAAGGCCTTGCTGGCGGGGCTTTCCTTTCCCTTTTGTACGGTTCTTACGGCATACGAAACTGTGGCAGAAGTGTCGATTTCCTTGTCGAGAAAACTGGTAGTCTTTGTAAGCGGCGATGCATTCAGCTTCGTAGTTTTGCCGCCCTTTGTCCGGTACAGGTTAAACGCCAGACCTTGTGGTTCGTTACCGAGCAGCCGCCAGCTAACAAACGTTTGTCCCTGCCCGTTACGAACAGCCACCACACCCCTGTCGAGGGCCTCCATCTGCCGTTGCGCCTGTATGGCAGAAACCATCAAAACACATAAAACAAAAACGCTTATTCTTTTCATAGCACAACGCCGGTTGAATTTTTTAGCTTTACCTTACTGCTGTCTTTTGTTTGAATGGAAACGCCTTTCCAGGTCCAGTCTTTTGCATGGGACACATCACCGCCGGTAGCGGCCTTGATGGTCACATTTTCAAAATGAAAGTTTTCCAGCGTTGAGCTTTCCAGCCCTGCTGCATTGATGGCCTTGCGGGCCTGCTTTACATCCACGTTTGAAATATGAATGTTCCTGAATTTGGGAATGCCCCGTTCTTCAGGTTCTACCTTGGTCAGCATCACCTTCCAGTGCGCCGGCAAGGTTTCATACGTATAGCCTTCAGGTAGTTTGGAATAACTGTAACTCGGGTTCCAGTTCATCGTGTACATAAACGCATTGCCCACGCTGTCCATGGTAATGTTGCGAAAGTGAATGTCCTCCACAACCCCGCCCCTGGTGGTGGCCGACTTGATGTGAAAGCCATTGCCTGTGCCCTTCGCCACCAGGTTTTCGGCCAGCACATGGCGGATGCCACCGGAGGTTTCACTGCCGAGGGTCAACAGACCGCCACCCCTGCGGGCAATGGAGTTGCGGATCACCACGTATTCGGTAGGTCGATTGACCCGCAGGCCATCGGCATCCCGTCCGGCCTTAAGACAAAAATCATCGTCGTTACAATCAATATCGCAGTTCTCTACCAGTACCCAGCTCGACGAATCAATGTCGATGCCGTCGGTGCTGGGACCGTGGCCGTCTTCGTTGTTGCGGATGGTAACGCCATCAACCGTTATGTGATCGGAGTAAAGTAATTGCACTGTCCAGAAACCGGCATTGGAAAAAGTGAGCCCTTTGAGCGTTACATCAGAAGACGATTGCACCAGGAAGGTCCGCACCCGCTTGGCATCATAATCCACGATCCAGCGCAGGCCTTTGGGTTCGTATTCGCGGCGCATGGCCCAGTATTTATCCCAGCAAAATTTCCCTTGCGCATTCACCTTTCCTTCGCCGCTAACCATCACGGCCTGTTGACCAATCACGTTGATAAGTGCCGATGGCCAGCGCATTTCAATGCCGGCAATGCGGGTGTCGATTTCTGGGTAGTCGTTAAAGCTAGTGCTGCCTTTTAGCAGAACGCCTTTGCCGATCTGAAGGTGCACGCCGCTCTTTAAAAAGATAGCCCCGGTAGTGTACACACCGGGCTTAAAACGTACAATTCCACCACCTTTGCGGGCACAATCGTCGATAGCTTTTTGAATGACGCCGGAAATAACGGCATTGCTGTCCTTCATCTTTCCGTAATCATTGACCCAAAAGATTTTCTTAGCCGCAGGCATTTTACGGGCGCCCACGTTCTTTACCCAGGGCAGGGCAGCTTGTGCGTTTAGGGCAAGAGAGGAAATAGTTAAAGCAATAAACAGGAAAAGATTTCGCATGCCTTAGTTTTTGTCTTGTGTGCTCAGCTTCCAGTTGTCGGTGCGGAAAGGCGATGCCGGCAAACCCGCACCGTTGTAAAGATTGGGTCCAGGAACATGGCGCCAGGCAAACCGTACGGCTGCCGCGGCTTTCACCGTTTCACTCCATACGACCACGGTATTGCCTTCGATTTTTGCTTTGGCCGGAAAGAATTGCTGATCCTCCCCGGCAATGGTGAATTCTTTCAGTTCACCTTCTTTGGCAACCAGACCCCTGTCAAAATCAAAAAGGATCCGGATCTTATCACCTTCCACTTTCATTGATTTGTAAAGAGGACCCGAAACCACAATGTCTTTTTTGCCGTACTCATTGCGCAGGGCCCAAAGCGAAAGCCGTTTTCCCACCACTTCTTTGTTTCGTGGATGAATGTCCAGGGGATCGCCATTGTCGGTGGTAACGGCCATGCCGGTGTGTGGAACGTTGCGGTAGGTGTACAACTGTGCATCCCTGATCTCCGGATTCTGGCTGCGGTGCGGGGATATCTGCACAAAATAAAATGGGAGTTTTTCGGCTTTCCAGTCGCTGCGCCAGTTGGCGATCATTGCCGGGAATAATTTACGGTACTGGTAAGCCCTGTCGGCATTGGATTCGCCCTGATACCAGATTACGCCGCGAAGCGTATACGGCTGAACGGGTACAATCATACCGTTGTATAATTTGTATGGGGATTTGTTGTGCGTAGGTCCCATGGGTGACGCCGGTGCTGCCCCTTTGCCACTGCTGGAATCTTCCCGCCATTTGGCAAATGCGGCTTTGTATTTTTCGTTCTCTACCGGGAAAACGTCCACCGCTTTTTGGTAGCGAACAAGAATTTCGTTCAGGTCTGTATCCGCTTGCAGCACTTCTTTTTTAGTCCATGATTCTGCCGGTGTGCCGCCCCAGCTTGCATTGATAATGCCGACCGGGAAGCCCGTTGCCTTGTTGATCTCCTTTGCAAAAAAATAAGCGACGGCCGAAAAGGTATCGATGGTTTTTGCCGAGGCGATCTTCCATTCACCCTTAAAATCATCCTGCGGACTGTCGGCTACTTTGTTGGGCACATCGATCTGGCGGATAGTGGGATGCTCAGCGTCTTTGACCACGTCGTCATAATTGTGTACACCGGTGTAAGAGCGGTTACTGGTTTTGCCGATAAAAAATTCCATGTTGCTCTGGCCTGATGCCAGCCACACTTCGCCCAGGAGTATATTGGAAACAGTGATGGTGTTTGAAGCCTTGAAGCTGATCTCGTACGGACCGCCGGCTTTGGGCGTTGCTATTTTTGTCATCCATTTCCCGGATGCATCCGCCACCACTTTTTTCGATTGTCCGCCCCAGTTAGGTACAATGGTAACCGTCTCGCCGGGAGAAGCCCAGCCCCAAAGCGCCACTGTACTGTTTTGCTGCAACACTGCTCCGTCGCTGATGAGCGCCGGAAGCCTGATCTGTGCCGATGCAAAGGTGAAAACAAAACAAAGCAGGAAAACTGCGAGGAAACCTTTCATAGCAATCAATCGATTTCGGTGGAAATTAAAATGTTCCTGTCGCCTTCCATCCTGCTGCATCCTGAAAATTGGTCCATCTTAACAGAGTTCAGTATTTTACACACCATCTTTTAACCTGCATTAACATTCGCTATATGAAATGGCTTTGCTTTCTATTTTTGGGATTCTTTTTTTCAACGCTCTATGCCCAGGATCTGACCATTCCCCTCTATCCTCCCGGCAAAGTCCCCAACTATCAAAAAACAGGTGAAACGGAAAAATGGGACACCACCAATATTGTTCGTGTGAGCCTTGTGCAAACGCCTACCATGGATGTGTACCTGCCGGCGGGCAGCAATGCAAGCGGACAGGCCGTGGTGATCTGTCCCGGCGGTGGCTATGGCATCCTGGCCTACAACTGGGAAGGCGCCGACCCAGCCCGCTATTTAAGTGCCAAAGGCATTACGGCCATTGTGCTCAAATACCGCCTGCCCAATAGCAAAAGCAACATCAAGCCGCATGTTTCGCCCCTGCTGGATGCCAAGCGGGCCATCCGCACCGTACGGGCCAACGCAACAAAATGGAAGATCAACCCGGCACAGGTGGGAATTATGGGGTTTTCGGCCGGTGGTCACCTGGCCTCTACCCTGGCTACCCATTTTGATGCCGGCGATGCTTCGGCTACCGACACCATTGAGCGGCATAGTTCACGGCCCGATTTTGCAGTGCTGGTATACCCTGTGATTTCCATGAGCAAACCGGTGCTGCATTCAGGCTCCCGCAATAACCTGATAGGGGCAACGGCTACAGACGAACTGGCAAACCTGTATTCCAATGAACTGCAGGTTACAAAAGAAACACCGCCCACCTTTCTGATACATGCTACGGACGACAAAGGCGTACCGGTGGAGAACAGCCTCCTGTTTTACCAGGCCCTGAAAGACAAAGGCGTGCCGGCGGAGATGCACATTTACCCAACTGGTGGTCATGGCTTTGGCCTGGCTATCGGCAAGGGATACCTAGAGACCTGGACTGACCGGTTGGTGGATTGGCTCCGGGGTTTGAGGAAATAGGCTTTTGTTACCGGCAGCATGAACAAGATTTGGCACCGATTGCGTCGCACACTTGTACTAAGGGAAGCCGATCAGCAGGGATGGTTTCTTGCTCTGTTTTATATTGATAAATAATTATGTTTGGAGCAA
>JACJGO010000023.1 GCA_014163555.1 Flavisolibacter longurius | reverse complement strand
GTAAAACAACCGGGTGTAGTCCTTCTTCAGGTGGTCAACTTCGAGCGAAATGGGGTGGTCAGTTTGGAGCGAAACGCTATGGTCA
This sequence comes from Flavisolibacter longurius, assembly GCA_014163555.1. Taxonomy (GTDB): domain Bacteria; phylum Bacteroidota; class Bacteroidia; order Chitinophagales; family Chitinophagaceae; genus Flavisolibacter. The sequence goes on along the minus strand of JACJGO010000023.1, from coordinate 115,179 downwards.
GCTTCCAACGAAATCAAGTGGTCAGTTTAAGCGGATTTTCCACTCGTAAGTCGTATAATCAATCGCAGCAACTGTTTTGCCGTCAATCACATCGTTGCGTACCTGTCCAAGGAAAATGCTGTGTGCCCCAATGCCGGTTTTGCTGCTGTGGGCCTGAATGCTGTCCCCAATAAAAGCTGCAGCAATGGGTCCCTGTACAAAAATATTTTTAGGCTTCTTTTCCATCTTGTTCTTTTTTCCATTGAAGAATTCCGCCTTTCAAACTATACACTTTCTTCCTTTGGCCAAAAGTGGCAGATAATAGTTTTGCCGCTTGTAGGCTACGTTTGCCGGATTGGCAAAAGAAAATCACGGTATCGGCTGTAATGGAAGAGAGGTTTTCCTTCAGGAGGCTTAAGGGTATTTTTTGATGATTAAATTCGGTTATTTCTGGTAGCTCATTTTCTTTCCGTACATCAATGGCTGCAGCATTAGTGCGATGTAGGAGTTCATTAAAAGCAATCCGGTCAATTTCTTCTACTGCAGGAGCTTCGCACAGCCATTCGTAGTCCATTTTTTGAAACTCAGTTTCGGTCGTTGGTAGAAGACGTGATGTTTCTTCTTTTGGAAACAGTTCAAAAACGTAGCTGTCATTGGTGAGTGCATTGTAGGTAAATAGTTGATTCACTAGGGGCTTTCCCATGCCGGTTAACAGCTTGATGACCTCTGTTGCCTGCATGGTGCCAATGATGCCCGGAAGTACACCCAGCACACCCGCTTCGGCACAGTTCAACACGCTGCCAGGCTCGGGCGATTGTGGAAACAGGTCGCGGTAGTTGACACTGCCTTTGCCTGCATTGAACACGGCCACCTGACCTTCAAACTGGGAAATGGCGCCGTAAACAAGTGGCTTGTTGAGGAGCACACAGGCATCATTGATGATGTAGCGGGTGGCAAAATTGTCGGTGGCGTCCAGCACAAGATTGAAGTCTCCAATGATATCCAGTGCATTTTGATTGGTGAGCCGAACCGGAAAGGCAGCGATGCTGATATCAGGGTTCATTTGCGTTAATCGCTGTGCGGCTACTTCTGCTTTTTCCCTGCCAATATCCGTTGTGGTGAATAAAACCTGCCGGTGAAGATTGTGCAGGGAAACTACATCATTATCCACAATGCCAATGCTGCCCACGCCAGCAGCTACCAGGTACTGTAAAGCAGGGCATCCCAGTCCACCGGCACCCACTACCAGCACACTGCTTTTTTGAAGTTTTTCCTGTCCTTCCGGGCCAAAGCCTTTCAGGATCATCTGCCGCTGGTAACGTTCGTATAATGTGTTTTGTTCTTTCATGATTAACCGCCGCTGAATGGGGGAAGAAGAGCTACGGTTGCATTGTTGTCCAGTGGAGTCGGCGCTTTGATGAGTCGCTTGTTGACTGCAATGGCGTAGTTGATGCTTTTGAGCCTGGGAAACTGGGCCTCGAGTTTTTTGGTTAGTTCCTCTGTGGAGGGTACATCCTCTATTGTAAGGTTGCTTTGGCCAATAATTTCCGTCACAACACCAAATGTCAATACCGTCATATCTTTTTTTACGCTGAAGTGAATAATAGTTTGTAAACCGCCAGGAGGAGTACCGTTGCCAGCACATTTTTCAAAATTGTTTGCCTGAACTTCAGGGCTCCAAAATAGGCGCCGCAGAGTCCTCCCACAAAGGCTATCACTACAAAGGTGTACATATCTGCCGTAAAAGAAATGCCTTTGGTGATCTGGCCGGCCAGTCCTGACAGCGAGTTCACGAAAATGAACAAAGCACTGATAGCAGCCGTTTGCTTTTGGTTTGTCCAATGGAGAAGGAGCAGGAGAGGCGAAAGCAAGATGCCGCCACCAATGCCAATCAGGCCAGACAAAAAACCTATGAATGCACCGATGCCCAAGGAAAGAAAAAGATTGCTTTCCTTTTGCTCTTCGTTGCCTGTTTTGCTGAAAAAGAAAAAGCGGGCAATGGGGATGAGCAGGAGCACTCCTAAGATCTTTTTGTATACGTCCGCATCTACCATCACCAGCCCGCCAATATAGGCCAGCGGAATAGAGAAGAGGGCAAAGGGCCAAAACACTTTCCACCGGAAATGACCGCCACTGTAAAACTGGATAAACGCCGTCAGCGAAACAAACAAATTGAGCAGGAGGGCTGTTGGCTTCATCACTGTCGGTGCAATGCTGAAAAGCGCCATCAGGGCCAGGTAGCCACTGGCTCCGCCATGTCCGACAGATGCGTAAAGAAACGCTACCAGGAACAACAGGAGGTAAAATAAAACGATAACTTCCATCCGCTTTAAAGATAAGGCAAGAGCAGAACGTCTACCATATCGCCTTCCCTGTAATCCCTTGCTTCTTCGGGTAATACAATCAGGCAGTTGGCGACTGAGAACGTGCTCAGGCGAAACGATTCCTGTGCTCCCAGTGGTGTTACACCATTGGGGGAAGCAGAGGCCTTCAGAAACTGTGTCAGGGCTATTTTCTTACTGAAAGCTGATAACAGCGGCAGTTGCCTTCTTTCCAGCAGTGCTTTTCTGCCGGTGCATGCTTCAATGGAGGCTACTACATAATTATAAAAACAGGTGAGCACAGAGGCCGGATTGCCGGGCAGGCCAAAAACCATTTTGCCTTCTTTACTACCGGCATAGAGCGGCTTGCCGGGACGTTGCGCCACTTTATGAAAAAGTTTTTCCACCCCACATTCTTCCGCCGCCTGTACGACAAAGTCATAATCTCCTGCACTAACCCCACCGGTGAGCAGGATCAGGTCTGCAGATGCTAACGCTGTACGGAGAAGCGTCGCAATTACATTTTTGTCGTCACGAACGTGGGTGACTGTCGACGAAACGATATGCAATTGATCCAAGGCCGCTCGCAACATCTCCCCATTGGATTCATATACCTGTCCGGCCTGAAACTGCCTGCCGGGTTGTTGCAGTTCATTACCGGTAACAATAATGTGCACAACCGGATTCGGGAACACAGAAACCTGTGTTACTCCCAGGCTGGCTAAAAACCCAACGGCTGCCGGTGTCAGCAACGTTTCTTTTGCCAGTGCCAGATCCCCTTTTTTGATTTCTGAACCAACCAGCCGGACATTTCTGCCTTGCACCAGGGAGTTGTCCGTAATTTTTAGGCGATTATTTTGAACTTCTGTTTTTTCCTGTATAACCACCGTATCCAAGCCTGCTGGAATGGCGGCACCCGTGAATACACGAACAGCTTGTTGCGCCGCAACCTGGTGCTTGGCTGGATCGCCGGCAGCCACTTCATGTGAAATGAGCAGTTCGTTTGACTGAACAAAATCGGCAAACCGAAATGCATAACCATCCATGGCTGACTGGTTGAATGCCGGAATAGCAATGCCTGCAAAAACATCTTCAGCCAGGACCAGTCCTCTTGCTTTACGCAACGGAACAGCAATGGGTGAAAGTAAACGTACATTGCTTTGAATACGTTCGAGTGCTTCTCTTACAAAAATCATATAAACTGAAAATAAACGAAAATCAGCATTATAAATGTTGTGGTGTGATCGGTACAGTTGGTTTTACTTTGAAAGAGAATGATCACCTATAAATCAACCTCTTTTTTCCCATTGGTTCTTTACAGATTATAAACTTAAAACTAGCAAGAATGAGTTTGCTTTTACAACGATAGTATACACAGGAACTGCCTAATAAGCTGCTCTGCAAGGCTGCGAATAATACGACGTCAATGTCGAAGTTCTTTACAAGTACCAATATTAGGGTAAAATTTATTGCTTGCACCTGTGATACCCTGAAGGCCAGCAGGGTCGAGGCAACCTTGTTGTACTTGAACCATTTCTGTGGTGAAAATCAGCTTATTGGAATTAATAAATAAGAAGAATCACTTCTTCCTAAATCAATATTACCTTCTAATTCATTGACCTGAAGCCATAGAAGGTTTAGTCAGTGAGCCCGCTGATACCAAACCCGAACTTCTTCTTTATTGGTTTGAGAAGAATGGCGAATTTGCTGAATGATTATTCTGTATACTCAAGGGCATGTCAAGAGCTTATGTAAAGTTACATACAAGTGTTGTCCTTCGGTACACCAAAGCAATTATTGCTCGATTTTACCAAATGCGAATAGGTGAGGAATCACACTTCAGTAGGTTAAACAACTTCTATAGCTGCTCGTCGTATAATGCCAGCAGCGCCAATATTCAGGAATTTGAAAGTATAGCATTGGGTATGTGCAAGTATTTTTATCCATATTCTGTACATTGAACAACTATTTCAAATATTATACTTTTTCTTCCTGAAGCTTTTGCAGATAACCCGAAGGCGTAACACCAAACTGCCGCTGAAAGTCCCTTGTAAAATTCCCCTGCACCGTATATCCAACCATCGAAGACACTTCATTAATCTTATATTTTCCGCTGGATAGTAATTCTGCCGCCTTCTTTAATCTAGAAAGATTGATGAGTTCATTGGGTGAAAGATTAGACAGGGCTTTGATCTTACGATACAGTGTTGGCCGGCTCATGTTGAGCAATTTTGACAACTGTTCCACATCCAGATCCATGTTAGTGATGTTGTCCGAAATAATGCTATTTAATTCTTCCAGGAAATTTTTATCAGCCGTGGAGCAGGCAATTCCTTTTAGATGCGTAAGTGGCGAGCGAGCAAAGTATTCTTTCACGATTTGCCGGTTAATCAATAGATTGGAAACCTGAGCCTGCAAATGATCAATGGAAAACGGTTTTTCTAAGTAGGCGTCTGCGCCCACTTCCAAACCTTCAATCCTGGACCCTAAGGTATTTTTTGCTGTCAATAGAATCAATGGAATGTGACTGAATTGGAGATCTGTCTTTACTCGTTTACACAGATCAATTCCATTCATCACCGGCATCATGATATCGCTGATAACAAGTTGGATGTTTTCTTTTACTAGGATATCAATCGCTTCTTGGCCGTTGAACGCCTTTCGAATGTTGTATTTTAATTTTAATTCTTTCCCTACAAAGTCAAGGATTTCTTTATTGTCTTCCACCAATAGGATGGAGGGTCGTTCATTATTTTGTGCTTCACTGAAGTCTTCTTCATGTTGAACTTCTTGCGGGGTTTCTACTTTTTCTTCACTAAAGTTTAATTCTGTTTCTTGGTGTATAGGCAGGGAAAGCAGGAAAACATTGTCAGTGTTACCGCACGGACAAAATTCCAATGACCCTTTGTGCAGTTCCGCTAGAGAACGGGAAAGAGCCAAACCAATTCCTGTCCCTTCCTGCTTTTCTGTCTCCTTGATGCGATAGAAAGGCTCAAAAATTTTTTCTTTCAATTCTGCTGGAATAGGTTTGCCATCATTTTTTACCTGCAGGTGAAAGTAATTATCCTCGCTGCTGAAAGGCAAGAGTTGAACGACTACACTGCCTTCTGCATACTTGATGGCGTTGCTAAATAAATTGCTGAGAATTTTTTGAAAGGCTTCCTGATCCACAAAGGCCTGCAAGGAGATACGTGGAAGTTCAATTTTATACTGGATGTTTTTTTCTTCCGCTATCGGTTTGAAAGCCTCGCTAACTTCTTTGATGGCATCATTGATATCGGTTTTTGAAAAGTTCAGTGTAAGATTATTGGCCTCTGCCTTGCGGAAGTCCAATAACTGATTGGTGAGGTCAACAAGACGGTTGATGTTTTTTTTCATGGTATATAACGTCTCATTTATTTCTGGATCATGCATCCTGTTCAACAGTTTGTCAAACGGTAATTTAATCAGGGTTAGGGGCGTTCTGATCTCATGCGCCACATTGGTGAAAAAATCGATTTTCGATTTGTAAATTTCTTTTTCTTTTTCCCGCTCAAACGATTCAAACCTACGTTTGTTCTTTTCTTTTTGTGCCAGGTGATAATACCGTACAATGGTAAAGATAATGACTGAGGCTAGCAGAACGTAGAGGGCATATGCCCATATGCTGGCCCAGATGGGGGGAGCAATATGAATGGCAAACCTAACCTCTTTTTCATTCCATATTTCGCCGCCACTGGAACCTTTTACACGAAAAGTATAATTACCAGGCGGGAGTTTGGTGTAATATATTTTTCTGTTATCAGAGATCGTTGTCCAGTTTTTATCATAACCGTCCATCTTGTACCGGTATGTATTTAATTCGGGAGTGACATAGCTCAGGGCAGCAACCTCAAAACTAAGTGTTGAGCTATCATGCGGAAGGAAAATGGATTTGGCATATATGATGGAAGTTGTAAGAGGGGAGTTGTCTTTATCCACCAAAATATTTTGATTGTTTACCTGGATCCCTGTTATGTAAACTGGTGGAACAAACGAGTTTTTAATAAACATTTTTGGATTGAAGCTTATCATTCCATTCACCGTTCCAAAATACAGTGTGCCATCAGCCGCACGGAAAGAAGAGTTGTAATTAAACTGGTTACTGATTAAGCCATCTGCTGTGGTATAAACCCGGACATCTTTAACTGCTGGATTAAAAAAGACAAGGCCTCTTGCTGTGGATACCCAAAAATTTTTGTTTTGATCTTCTTGAATGCGGAATACCTGGTTGTCGGGCAAACCAATGGGCACACTGTAACGCGTAAAAACCTTTGTGCGTTTATTCAGTTTTGTCAGGCCTCCTTCTGTGCAAAACCAAAGATTTTCCTGGCTGTCTTCGTAAAGACTGTTGACGTAGTTATTGGAAAGGCTGTTGTGATTACCTGCTTCATGTCTGAAGACTCCTTTCTGTCCGTTTTTTTCATTGTAATAATAAATGCCTTTCCCATAGGACGCTATCCATAAAGTGCCTTCACTGTCCTCATGTATGGATTGGATTTGTACATTAAAAAATGGGTCAGCCTTAAAATTATTATTCTCTCGGTTATAACGATATAAGCCGTTCCACGTTCCAACAAGAATTTCTTTGTTGCGTGTCTCATAAAGGGTGACAATAAAATTGCTCGACAGAGAACTGGGACCTGTGTTTGCATCGTAATGACGAATTATTTTCTTTGTTCGAAGGTCCATGACGTCCAAACCATGCTCGTAGGTTCCAATCCATAATTCGTTCCCGGTTGCCAGCAGGCCGTGCAGGTTGGAGTAAGCGATACTACCTTCACCATTAGGCATGAAATGTTGGATAGTCCCAGTTTTCGGGTCCAGTTTGTTGAGTCCAGCGTCTTCGGTTCCTATCCAGATACTGCCATACTGATCACTACAGATCTCATGCACCAGGCTTCCGCTTAAATTGTTGCGGCCACTGTGAGGAAAAAATTTTTGGAACTGGTTGTATTGTTTCGAAAAATAATTGATGCCGCCAAAAAATGTTCCAATCCAGGTGCCGCCCTCCCGGTCCTTGTACAAAGCGTAAATCACATTATCCGTAAGCGAATAGGGATCTTCCCTGCCTTTCTGGATCAGGGTCGCTTTTTTACGTGAGGGATTTACCACATACAACCCAGTCTCAGTGCCGAACCAGTATTCGTCTTCCGCTTGTTTTAGAATCTGGTGTACTTGTATATTTTTTGTTAGCCCTGCTTCCCTGAATAGATTGCGGATTGTTCCAGTTGTGGCATTGAACAGTAACGCATTGTACATTGTTCCGACAATTACCGTAGAATCGCTTAGTGGGTACACGTCCTGAATGGAATTAATCGGATTTTTAAAGAGAAGACTGACAGCGGTGTAATCCGTAAATGTATCTCTCCCTGCGTTGTATTTCTTAAGAATACCAGTACTGGTTACAGCCCAAAGCGTTCCATTAGGTGAAATGGCGATAGTAGACGTTGATGCATCCGGGAAAGTATAGGGTATTAATTTTTTACTTCGGGAACTGTATTTGTAAAGCACCTGATCAGCAATCATCCAAATGTTGGCGTCCCTGTCACCTTTAATTGCCCGTATCTCAACCTGTCCCAACTGTTGAAAAGGAGTAAATCGTTCTGTTATCGGATTGTATATTGATATGCCTTTGTAGGTGCCTATCCAGAGGTTCTCTGTTTCATCCTCAAACAAGCTTAAAATTGAGTTGCTTCCCAAACTGTTTGCTTCAGCGCTATTGTTTCTGAAGACGTGGAACGTAGAGCCGTCAAAGCGGTTCAGACCATTGCGGGTCCCATACCACATAAACCCTTTTTTATCTTGGAGCATGCAGGTGATGGTGTTGCTGGAGACACCATTGTTCACCTGGTAATTGCGGAAATAATAGGATTGTGCCTTTGCACAGATTGTGGCAAAAGAAGCGAGTACAAAGACTAAAAAAAGTTTATTACACTGGTGCATGAAAAAGTTGCCGTAGACTAAAACACCATCAAGAATACGAACAAAATAGACAGTAAACGCTTTCCAGGCTTGGTTTTCCGCTATTTTATGAAATTGATACGTTTTGATAAAAAGTTGAAACGCTATGATAAGTCATTGCCCATGGAATGAAGTTCTTTTGGCTCAGATTGACGCTGCAATCGAACTGCTGTCACTGAAACGAAAATTACTTTTTGAAAAAGTAAAATGATTTATGTTGCTCTGTTTCGGTAGATAGGGTCCATTTTGTATGATTTATTGCCTTCTTTATGCTATATGAAATTGTTTCTGTCTCTTCTTGCACTTTTACAGGTGGCACGTTTGCTGAGAATAGCATCTCAAACTTGCCATTTGCATTTTCAAACAAGATCCTTATCAGCATCGCAATCGGAATAGTTGATCGATTCGACTATAAGTCCTTCTTCCGTTTACCAGTATCCAACCTTCTTTTTCTCGGCTTTAGGAAAGCTTAACGATTAAAAATAAAATCACATGAAAATGAAACGACTGCTTTATTGCCTTTTTCTGTCTTTGCTCTTCTTTAGAGGTAGTGCATTTGCTCAGGAAAAGCAAGTTGCCGGTGTAGTTAAGGATTCTGCTGGCGCTCCTGTTGCCAACGCAACCGTTGTTGCAAAAGGAATAGGCTCGGGTGTCCAAACGGCAGACAACGGAGCGTTTTCACTGCGTGTACCGGCAAATGCCACCACTCTCGTAATCAGCCACGTCAATTTTGTGCGTCAGGAAGTGGCTATCGGCAACGGACCTATCAGCGTGATACTTCAGCCCGCGGCAGGAAGTCTAGCCGATGTCACCGTGGTTGCTGTTGGCTATGGAACCCTGAATAAAAAAGAGGTGACCAGTGCGGTAACGCACCTTTCTTCAAAAGATTTACTGCCTGCTACGGGTAACAGTGCGTTGATGTCAATTCAAGGCAAAGTAGCGGGGCTCTCGGTGGTGAATACGTCGCCGGCCGACCCGAACTCTTCACCTAACATCCAGCTTCGGGGCGTTTCATCGCGGTTCGCTGGACTCGGTCCCTTGTATGTTATCAATGGTGTTCCAGGTGGGAATGTCGATAACCTCAATCAAAACGATATTGAATCAATTGATATCCTTAAGGGTGGGGCAGCGTCAGCTATTTATGGAACAAGGGGCAGCAATGGGGTTATTCTGATCACCACCAAAAAAGGAACGGGACAGACACAGGCTTTTTACGATGGTTATGCAAGTTTTGATCTGCCAACGAACAGGTTGAATGTGCTTTCACGGGATGCGTTTTTACAACATAACCGCGGTGTGGATTTTGGTGGCAATACGGACTGGTTTAAGGAAGTGACCAGAGATTACGCCTTATCACATAAACAAACCTTGCAATTTTCAGGTGGAAACAGCGCAAGGAGCAATTATATTGTTTCATTTGATTTTCGTAACGCACAAGGACTTGATCTCAGGGCGACCAAACAGGAATATGGCGCAAGACTGAATCTGAATCATACATCCGCCAATAATCTGTATTCCGTCGGCGTTACCCTTGCGCCTCGTTATTTGAAATCGAACCAGGCAACCTTTGGTGCCTTTACCCAAAGTCTTGTGCTGAATCCAACACTGCCGGTGATGGATCCTTCCAACCCGCTGAAGTATAACAACATCAACACAGGTTTTTCCGGCGCTTACAACCCGGTGGAAGAAGCCTACACTGTACTTAGTGGCACCGAGGGTAAATACCTGGATTGGAGTGGTAATTTCAGACTAAACCTCCTGCGCAATTTATATACACAGCTGACCATAGGTGAGCAAACCCAGGATTTCTTCTGGTTTGGTTTTACACCTTCGTACAACACAAGCCTGATCAATGCCAACGGCGGAAGAAACGTTGCCAACCGTGACTATAACAAAAGCAACTCCAGAAGCTTGGAGTGGATTGGTAACTATAACCTGAACCTAAACGCACATTCTTTTATTTTACTGGGTGGTTATTCATACAACTATTTTACATCCTCTGGTTTGAATGCCTCTAATCAGGGCTTTCCTTCTGATGTGTTAACATACAACAACCTGGGATCAGGTGCTTACAACTTGTTGGTAGGGCAGAATGGCGTTGGTTCTTATAAAAGCGATTCAAAGTTGATTGCATTTTTTGGTCGCTTGAATTACGACTATCTAAAGACCTATTTTCTTTCTGCCAGCTTACGCCGTGAAGGGTCTTCCAAGTTTGGTTTTGCGAACAAGTGGGGTTATTTCCCTGCGGCGTCGGTCGGCTGGAGAATCACCAATGAATCGTTCTTTCCGCAGGTTTCCTGGATCAATGAGCTGAAATTGCGTGCCGATTATGGTGTTACCGGCAACCAGGATTTTGGTAATTATCTTTCTCTTGATACCTATTCAGGATTTGGCTATTACACGTACAATGGCACTTCTTACCAAGTATGGGGCCCCAGTCAGAATACCAACTATGACTTGCGTTGGGAAAAAGCGGAGAACATCAATGTTGGTCTTGACTTTGAGTTACTGAAGAACCGCTTGTCAGGAAGTCTGAACTATTACATCCGCACCAACAAAGATCTGCTGGGCTATTATGATGTTCCGGTGCCGCCGAATGTACAAGGCAGCACGTTTGCCAACGTGGGCACCATGAAGAACTATGGTGTGGAGTTACAGTTATCTGCTACCCCGGTACGGACAAAAGACTTTACCTATGCCCTGACGTTTGCCGGTGCGACGAACGAAAACAAGTTTGTTTCTTTCTCAAATGACACGTACCAGGGACAGAACTATGTTGATATGGTGTTCATGTCTGCTCCCGGTTCACCCGGTTCTGCGCAACGCCTGGAAGAAGGTCGGAGGATCGGCAGTTTTTACATGCTAAAGTCTGCTGGCATCGATGCTACGGGACGGCTGCTGGTGTATGACAGCAAAGGGGCTATCATACCAGGTAACCTAGCAAAGACGGAAGACAAGCAATATGTTGGAAATGGGTTACCGAAGTTCACAGCAAGTCTCGGCAATACATTCACTTATAAAAATTTTGACCTGGGGGTTTATTTCAGAGGGGCGTTCGGCTACCAGTTATTCAATACAACAGCATTTTATATTGGTACCCCGGTAACACAAGGGGGAGCAAATGTGCTGGCTTCTGCTTATGGTAACGGAAAGTATGCGGCCCTGACTAATCCTGAAACATACTCCAGTTTGTCTGATTATTTCCTGGAACAGGGTGACTACGTAAAGCTTGACAATGTGACACTGGGTTTCAATTTCAAATCACCCGTAAAATACATTAACGGCGGAAGATTTTACCTCTCCGGAAGAAATCTCTATACGTTTACACGATTTACCGGTGGCGATCCTGAATCTATATATGTTAACGGATTAACGCCGGGTATCAGCTCATCTCTGAGTTATTATCCTTCTTCCTTACAGCTACTTGCCGGTTTGCAATTCAAATTCTAACGATTAAATCCTAAGCAATGAAACTCTTTTCAAAAAATATATTCTACATCACGTTTAGCTGCGTTCTTCTACTTTTTGCAGGTGGGTGTACAAAACTGGATGAAACACTATACGACCGCATTACGTCAGAAAATTTTCTTCAAACCAAAGATGATGTAATCCGTGATTTCTTGCGGGCATTTGAGCATGGGTACTGGACTATTCAGGGTGGTGCTAATGGGGACTTGTTTTTTGCCCAGGAGTTGCCCGGTGACCAGATCATGACACCCAACCGGGAAGGAGACTGGTTTGACGGTGGTTTATACCAACGCATGCACTATCATACCTGGACAAGCCAAGATGGATTTACCAGTGGCATGTGGAACGCCCTTTTCCAGGGAGCCAGTCTAGCCACTAATTCTTTAGAGGATATTCAATCTATTGACCCGGCAAGATTTGACTTGACTGAAGCAGATAAGGCAGATTTCATTGCGGAGCTGCGCACCCTGCGCGCCTGGTTTCATCTGCGTGCATTTGATCTGTACCGCAATATTCCCTTGATCAAAAAAGTAAAAGGGGAGAGCCTGACTCCACCCCAAGCTTCACCTCAGGAAACATTTGAATGGATTGAAAAGGAGCTGCTGGAATCCATTCCCGGGTTGCCCACAAGACAGGCATTGGGCGCCGATGCGATCGGCCGATGGACAAAAGGTGGCGCCGCTGCCTTACTGGCCCGCTTGTATCTCAATGCAAAGGTGTATATCGGGCAAGATAAGTTCGCCGAATGTGCTGCGATTTGCGAAAACATTATCGCCGGTGAATATGGCAACTATGCTCTGTCAAGCCGTTGGGACGGTCCATTCGATTACAACAATTCGCAGTCTTCTGAAGTCCTTTTTGGTTTCCCGGGAAGTTTTTCACTGACACACTGGCAATACAGTTCGGGCATGTATTGGTGGATGGCTCCGCACCAGGCACATAATCTTTTTGGTTTTACTGATTTTGGCGGCATGAATACTCGCTATGCGATGCAGCCCGGAAGAGATGTAGACAGTGTGGAATACTCTTTTACATTAGGAAAACCCTTTGTAAAGTTTCAGCGCTATCCAGATGATGTTCGCCTGAAGCGTTATAAAAACCTGGGCAACAGTACCCGAGAGGGGATGTTTCTGGTAGGTTATCTTCCTTATCACAACAACCCGAACCAGTTTGTAAAAAGCAACCGTGGTTATACCATTTTTGCCCGCGACCAGGTAGGCTGGTTCAGAGATTTACCGCCCGGACAAGTGCTGGCTGATAAGGTGTCCAATATGAACCATGCCGATGATAACTCGGGTATCTGGCCTGTAAAGTACCCCATTTATCCTTCCAATGATCCTAATAAAATCGCTTCTGCATATGCTGAGATTCGATTGGCCGAAGTGTATTACATGCTCGCTGAATGCAAATACCGGAAAGGTGATAAAGCTGGTGCGGCTACACTGTTGAATGCAGTCCGCCAGCGGAACTACCCTGCCGGCTCGCCGAGTCTGTACGATCCCAGTGGTATTGAACTGAATGACCAGGAAATGTTGGATGAGTGGGGACGTGAGTTTTTGGTAGAAGGCCGTCGTCGTACCGACCTGATTCGCTGGGGTGTATTCAACTCAGGCATTTGGTGGGATAAGCAACCTGACGCAGACAACCACACAGAAATTTTTCCAATTGGTCAGGCGGTGCTCAACCTGTCACCACAATTAAAACAAAATCCGGGATACGAATAAGGATTGAAATAACGAACCAGTAAATTATAATGAAATGGCACAGATACATTTTTCTATAAATAAAAGCATCAATATTATACAGCGACAGCTACAGGGGGTATTCGTATTTGTCCTTCTGGCTTTGACAGCCGGTTGCAGTAAGGAATTGAAGGCACCAGAACCGGCTCCTTTGGATCCCGGTGTTCTAACCGCATCGAAAACAGACGTGATCATCAATTCTTCTGCTCCAGGAGATGAGGCTATCAAGTTTTCCTGGGGCACTTTCCCGAATACCATGATTTCTTATTCGCTGGTGCTTTCTGCCAATAATAAGTCGGATACAACCAACGTTGCGGCCAACGCCATCAGTCGTTCTTTTACCAATAGCCAGTTGAATACAATTCTACTGACGAAGCTTGGCCTGTCTATAGGAACAGCTGCCGATGTAAGGGCCACCGTCATCGCTGCTGTTCCTGTGAATGGCAAGACAGCAACCACCAACGCAATCACTATCAAAATGACACCGGCAGCCACTGGCCCATCTTACAACCGCCTGTGGATTGTGGGCAGTGCTACACCCAATGGCTGGAACATTGATAATCCCAATGAGATGTCGGTAGATTCCAGTAATCTGTTTCAATTCAAATACAACGAAGTGTTGAATGCCGGTGAATTTAAAATTCCGGTGACAACAGGAAACTGGGGTGCTGATTTCTTTATGCCGGCTGTCAATCACCAGCCCCTTTCCAATACGGCTGTTCAGTTGATTCCCGGAGGGAACCCTGACAACAAATGGGAAATTACTACACCGGGTGCGTATAAAATTCTTTTGAATATAAGCGCTAACCCTAGCATCAAGATCACACCCTTTACACCATTCGCAGGCCTCTACCTGGTGGGCGATGCCACCCCAGCCGGATGGAATATTGACAATCCCACACCTATGACAGCCATTGGCGGCGATCCTTACACATTTACCTGGACAGGCCCATTGAAAGAAGGGGAGTTCAAAATTCCAACTACTACTGGAAATTGGGGCACTGATTATTTTATGCCGTTAACCGATCAGCAAGGTATCTATAGTAAGCTGGTGAAATTTGTTCCTGGTGGCAACCCAGACCATAAGTGGCGTATTGCAACTGCCGGTACTTACCGCATTACGATCAATCAACTGAAAGAAACCATTTCAATTGTAAAACTATAGTCAACCGACGAACAGCTCCTCTTTACAGAGCTGTTCGTCTTGCTATCCTTCCAGCAAGAATCACAAAGAACATATTGGGTTTTGGAATTTTCCTTAGACCTATCATGAGAAAATGTGCAGTAAAATGAAGAATATTATCGTGAGTATGTTGGTGATTGCCGCATTTCTGAGTTGTAAGAAAAATGCCGGCTCACAAACAATAACGCCCAAGATCGATTCCAGCGGCATCTTAGATGCAGTTAAACAAAACCAATTCAATGCGCCACTGTACTGGAGTGTTTATGAACATCATATTGTAAAAGAACAAAATGGTATACAGGATAATTATATCCCCGAAGATGTCTTCTTGGCCAATGTGAATTGGGTCGACGCGAACCTGAAAGACTTTGGTTACAAGATGATTTGTATGGATGGTTGGGGTGATCTGTCTCATTTAAACGAAAACGGTTACCGCAGATCCCATTCTCGTCACTGGCAACACGATTTTGCCTGGTGGTCAAATCATTTGCAGCAACGGGGAATGACACTGGGTATGTATGGCAACCCTTTGTGGGTGCATGTAGCCGACAATGACAGAACCACCTTGATCAAGGGTACGAATATCCCGGTATCAACTTTGAAAAACGCCGGGGAGAATGCCCTCTGGTTTTCATGGGTACAGGTGGATCGTCCCGGTGCCAAGGAGTATATCAAAGGGTATGTGCAGTACTATGCCGACATGGGCATCAAGTACTTCCGGATAGATTTTCTTTCGTGGTATGAAACCGGCCAAGATCGTTATATAGGCAGAGTGGGAGTGCCGCATACCAAGGCGCAGTATATCAAGGCCATGAAATGGATCCGAGAAGCCTGCGATGAAAACGGCATGTTCTTTAGTGCTGTGATGCCGAACCTAAACAAAGAAGCGGAGGTGGAAAATGTATATGCTCATATGATCCGCATTAATGAAGATACCGGTGAGGGCAAATGGGACAAGTGGAGCGTGAAAGATCGTGGTATCAGGCGTCCGGGCTGGTCACAGTATGCCAATGCAATGGACGGATTGACCTACTGGTCATACATCGCAGGACGAAATAAAATGATTTTGGACCCGGATTTTTTACGCATCAATACGTTTGCCAGTAATGATGAAAAGAAGAGCGTGGTTTCTGCCTGCCTGATGGCTGGTGCGCCGGTAACTGTTTCTGATCAATACAATACTATAGGCAATGATTTGTGGGTATACCAGAATGCCGAAATGCTGGCGCTGAACGCGGATGGTTTTGTGGGAAAACCCTTGTCCAACGATCCGCTCAGTGATTTAAGTCAGATCTGGAAGGGGCAGTTGTCGAACGGAGCCTGGGTTGTCGGATTTTTCAACCGGGAAAGTACAGCCAAAACCAGATCCATCAATTTTAGCGATTTGGGCATTACCGGCAATGCCAGCGTACGGGACTTGTGGGAGCACAAGGACAAAGGCAGCCTGTCATCCTACAGTGTAAGCGTGCCCCCGCATGGCTGTATCATCATTAAAATACAGTAAGCAGTTAGTTTTGATAAGCAAGCAATCGTTAGCGCCCCTTGTTTCAACAAGGGGCTTTGTAAACAATTTGTTCTCCATTTTAAAACCAACACGTTAAGAACACCAGACATGAAAAGACCTATCCTGTTATCTTTATTTCTAGCAGCACTTTTTTATATCACCGATGCGCAGGAATTGCGTTCGCCTGATCACAACCTCCGGTTATTTTTCTCGCTGCAAAACGATGGCACACCAACCTATAGTTTGACATATAAAGGAAAAGATGTGGTGAAGCCCAGCAAAATGGGTTTTCAGTTAAAGAATGATAAAAAGTCGCTTCTGGATGATTTTACAGTTGTGGACGCAAAAACGGCGACATTTGATGAAACCTGGACACCTGTTTGGGGCGAGGTTCGTCACATCCGCAACCATTACAACGAGCTGGTGGTAACGCTGCAACAAAAAGAAACCGACCGGCGAATACTGATTCGTTTCCGCCTTTTTGATGATGGTCTAGGCTTTCGTTATGAGTTTCCCACACAACGGAATTTAACCTATTTCGTAATCAAGGAGGAGCGTACGCAATTCGCCATGCCGGGTGACCTGACAGCTTTTTGGATCCCGGGTGATTACGATACACAGGAATATGATTACACAAAATCGCGCCTGTCCGAGATCAGAGGACTGATGACAAACTCTATCACATCGAACCTGTCACAAACTTCTTTTTCTCCTACTGGAGTGCAAACGGCTCTGATGCTGAAGAGTAGTGATGGTCTTTACATCAACCTGCATGAAGCTGCCCTGATCAATTTTCCCGCCATGCATCTGAACTTGGATGACAAGCAGATGATTTTTGAATCTTGGCTGACACCTGATGCAAGAGGGGATAAGGGTTACTTGCAGGCGCCTTGCACCACTCCTTGGCGTACGGTGATGGTCAGTGATGATGCCCGTATGATCCTGGCTTCAAAAATGACCTACAACCTGAATGAGCCAAGCAAAATAGAAGATGTTTCCTGGATTAAGCCAACAAAGTATATCGGCGTTTGGTGGGAAATGATTACTGGCAAATCTTCCTGGTCATATACAAACGACCATCCGGCTGTGCAATTAGGTATCACCGATTTTGCGAAAGCAAAACCCAACAATTCGCATGGAGCAAATACGGCCAATGTAAAAAAATACATTGACTTTGCTGCCCTTCATGGCTTTGATGCCGTGTTGGTCGAAGGCTGGAACATTGGCTGGGAAGACTGGTTTGGTAATTCAAAAGACTACGTATTTGATTTTGTGACGCCTTACCCCGACTTTGATGTGAAAGGATTAAGAGCGTATGCAAAAGCAAAAGGCGTAAAATTGATCATGCACCACGAAACATCCGGTTCTACCCGTAATTATGAGCGGTATATGGATACGGCGTATAAGTTCATGAAGGAAAATGACTATGATGCAGTGAAGAGTGGTTATGTCGGTCCCATTCTCCCACGTGGCGAAAACCACTACAGCCAATGGATCAACAATCATTACCAGTATGCCATTGAAAAAGCAGCTCAGTATAAGGTGATGGTAAATGCCCATGAAGCGGTGCGCCCCACCGGAATAGCTCGTACCTGGCCCAACCTCATTGGTAATGAATCTGCCCGAGGTACCGAATACCAGGCTTTTGGTGGCTCAAAAGCTAATCATGTAACGGTTCTCCCTTTTACCCGGCTCATTGGCGGGCCTATGGACTATACGCCGGGCATTTTCGAAATGGACATTAGTAAAATAAATCCGAATAACAAATCACATGTAAACAGTACGCTGGCCAATCAGTTAGCGCTTTATGTAACAATGTATAGTCCACTGCAAATGGCGGCTGACCTGCCGGAACATTACAACCGGTTTTTAGATGCATTCCAGTTTATAAAAGACGTGGCTTTGGACTGGGATGACAGTAAGTACCTGGAAGCAGAACCGGGAGAATACGTTACAGTAGCCCGGAAGGCAAAAGGAACGAACAACTGGTTTGTTGGCAATGTCAATGGGGAAACATCCCGCTTGGCAACAATCCGGTTTGACTTTCTTGATTCAAACAAAACATATATCGCAACAATTTACGCTGATGCAAAGAATGCACATTTCAAGACCAACCCGCAGGCTTATACCATCAGCAAAATGGTCGTAAACAAAGGATCGAAACTCTCCCAGCTTTCGGCGCCGGGTGGCGGCTTCGCTATTAGCATCATGGAAGCCGACAAAACACAAACCAAAAGATTGAAAAAGTTGTAGTGGTAAAGCTGGTTTATTTTTGCAAGCATAAAAAATGAGTTATATGTACAGTGCTACAGTGTAAAATACAAAGTGAATAATATGCCGAGTCGTACATAAGGTAACGTTTCGAGAAACTTTTCAGTACAGGCAATTGCTTTTCAGCCCTTGTTTTTACGAGGGCTTTTTTATTCTCAGGAAATGGCACCTCTTATCTTTGATAAATAAGGACGTATTTTGAACGTCTCTTACAAATAAGACGTTTTTATTTGTGGTTTTATGTAACGGTTGCCATGGAGAAAAGAGTTTTGCTGAAAGATATTGCACAAAAGGTAGGTGTCTCCACTGCGTTGGTTTCCTATGTGCTTAATAATCAAAAGGAAAACAGAATTAGTAAAGAAATTGCTCAGAAAATCAGGGACACAGCTACAAGGTTAAATTATCGGCCCAACCAGATTGCCAAAAGCCTAAAGACCAATAAAACGTTTACGATCGGACTGATTGTAGCGGATATTGCCAATGCTTTTTTCTCTACCCTTGCCCGCATTATCGAAGATGAAGCGGAAAAAAGCAACTACACGGTCATTTTTGGCAGCTCGGATGAAATGGCAGAACGGTCGCAAAAATTAATTGATGTGTTACTCGACAGGCAGGTGGATGGCTTGATCATAGCGCCTTCAGAAAACAGCGAAGCGCAGATAAAAAAGCTACAGGAGAGGGGTATCCCCCTTGTTTTGATTGACCGTTATTTTCCCACGCTCGATGTAAGTTATGTTGGTGTCAATAATTACGAAGCTGCCTATCAGTGTGCTGTTCACCTGATGGAGACAGGTCGAAAGAAGATTGGCATGGTTGGCTTCAAAACAAGTCTTCTGCATCTTCAAGACAGAAAAAAGGGGTTTCTGAAGGCGATGAAAGATAATGGCAGAACACTGCCAAAATCCCAAATTCGGGAAGTTCAACTTGATGCAGCAAAAGAAGAAGTGGAAGAGAGTATCCAACAACTTCTTCAAGGCCCCGAGCCTGTGGATGCCTTGTTTTTCGCCTCCAATAAGCTTTCCACATTCGGTTTAAAATACATCAACCGCCTGGCATTGCGTGTACCTACTGATTTGGCTCTTTGCAGTTTTGACCAATCTGATGCAACTGAATTGTTTTATGCACCGTTGACACATATCCGTCAGCCGCTGCATGAAATCGGACAACAGGCTGTTCAGTTATTGCTGCAAGACATGTCAAAAGGAACTGGTTCCAAACAACTACACTTGCCTGCAGAATTAGTTGTAGCTCAGTCAACAGGGAATGGCTGAACCGTGAAAAAATATATCCCGACCAGTTAACAATGGAAAGCCCTTTTATTTGCAAAAGCACCAGCCAGGTGCTGGCATGATCCACCTTAATTCATTCCTTCTCTTCTTCAGAGGGAGTGCTTTAACAGATGATTATTTCCAAATATGAGGAAATCTTGCTTTATTTGTTTAATCGTTTAAACAAATTACTTAATATTATTTCATTTTATGAACCATCATACAAACATTGGCTTGATCGAATGCGAAACGCTGGAAAAAAGCTTTGTGGAAAGGTCAGCATCGTTACCCAGAAACCTGAATGTGAAAAAGGCGTTCGCTTTTCATGAAAGTTCAAAATCGGCTCTTCGCAAGCGTTTTCCTGAACTTGAACTTACAGCTGATTGCGAGGATATTTTGCAAGACCAGGCCATCGGACTGGTTTTGATTTCTGCACCCTCGGATAAACACCGCAGTCTGATCAGTGCAGCCCTAAAAGCTAACAAGCATGTTCAGATCGTTTGATGCCGGACGGTAAAAATAATGCTCTGAAAAGTAGCATGCAGCAAGGGAATATTTGATTCATGAAGTAAAAGAAAGGAGAAGAATATGTCAGAGGTAGTATTATCCATTAATAAAACAAATAAAGTTTACCGGGTTGCGGTCAGCACACTCTTTTTTTTGCAGGGACTTTGTTTTGCTACCTGGGCTTCCCGTATACCAAGTATACAGCAACAAATGGGCTTGTCTGAATCCATGCTAGGCCTGATCTTATTCGCTATTCCGGTAGGCTCCCTGGTATCGTTGGTTTTTTCAGGAGCACTTGTAACCCGGTTCGGTAGTAAGAAAGTGGCAGCCAATGCCCTGCTGCTCTACAGCCTTCTATTGCCTGTTATTGGCTTTTCAACAACACCGGTTTTACTGATTGCAGCTCTGGTGGTGTTTGGAATGGCTGGCAACATTTCCAACATTGCCATCAACACACAAGCAGTACAAGTGGAGTCAAGGTATGGTAAGAACATCATGGGCTCGTTTCACGGCCTGTGGAGCCTGGCTGGTTTTATTGCTGCCGGAGTTGGTTCTTATATGATCGGCAATGGAATTGTGTCGGTATCACATTTTGCGATAATTGCCACTGTGCTGGTAGCGGGAGCCGCTATCACTTTTCAATATCTTGTGCCTGATGAGCAGCGCAGCGCAGCCCCAACAAAATTGTTTGTCAAGCCAGATAAATCATTGCTAACGCTTGGAATTCTTGCTTTTTGTTGCATGATCTGCGAAGGCGCAATGTTTGACTGGAGCGGCATATATTTTCAGAAAGTGGTAAAAGCAGATGCAAACTGGGTAGGTGCTGGCTATACAGCCTTTATGTGTGCAATGGCCACCGGCCGCTTTGTTGCTGACTGGGTAGCCAACCGGCTAAAGTTTCATCGGACCATTTTTTTCAGCGGATTGCTGATTGCCTCTGGGCTTGGTGTGGCGGTGCTGTTCCCGTTTCTGGCTACAGCACTAATAGGGTTTGTACTGGTAGGGTTTGGCGTTTCTTCAGTGATTCCGCTTGTGTACAGCGAGGCTGGTAAAGCAAAGAGCACTTCGGCAGGTATGGCTTTAACGGCCGTGACAAGCATTGGCTTTTTAGGATTTCTGATGGGACCTCCGGTAATTGGTATCATAGCAGGTGCTTTCAACCTCCGGGTTTCGTTTGCTCTTATTGCCTTGATGGGTTTGCTAATCACTTTTCTTATCAGTAAGAGCCGGGGCAAGATTGCAGATTAACCAGAGAAAATCGTAATTGAAATACAATGAAACCTCCGCCTGAACTGCATTTTAAGGCTTTTGAGAAAAGGTGGTTTGCGTAAAAAAGAGTAAAGATGGGTCTACATGCAGCCAGTCATTTCATTAGTTTCAATTACAACAATGTTCATATAACAGTGAAGCCATGAAAAACTTTTCATATAGCAAGCAATCGTTTACGTCCGCTGTTTCTACAGTGGACTTTTTATTCAAGCTTGCTTCATTGGTTCCATCTAGGGTGAATTGTTTTCATCTTGTATGGGCTTGTCCGGCGTCAAGTTTTGCAGCAGAAAGGACTAAAAGTGTTAAAAGGTGAAAGCTGGCACTTTAATTGTTTAATCGTTTAAACAAGCATTGTATCTTTGTTGTATAAAAAAAGCGTACTGGAGCGATAGTAAAGAAGAAGACCGATAGACGAAAACGATTGCCTGCTACCACCATAGCAGGCTTTTGTTTTTAGGAACAGAAGCAAAGTAGGTAGAATAAAAATGCCTTGATGTGAAGAGTAAAAAATCCGGTTGAGAAAAGCCGGCTAATGATTAAAACCTAAAACCTATGAACAGAAATGACAGTTATAAGAAAAGAGCGAAACAGAGAATAATACATACCATTAGTTTTTCCGGCATGTATCCGCCGGGCGGATTGATTGCATGGCCTGATGGCAGTACTTCGAGAATAGGAGAGCGTAAGACACAAGAATCGCCTGGTTCTACAAACAGTGTAAAAATTAAACCGTTTATTGCCACGCCTGAAAAAAATGTGCAACTGATGAGAGCCTAAAAACAAAATTTAAAAAATTATGAAACACGAAATAAAGAATACAACAAGCAAAGAGAAATCGAACAATAGAGAGCAAAAAGTTATAGTAAACAAAAACCACTTGTACAACCTTTTGTTTGCAGGGAGGATTTCGCTAAAGGAGTATTTGCAAAAAATAAATGAAGAAGAGCTGCAGCATCATGCAGCCTGAGTTTAGGTATTTAATTGTGGATACATCCGTGGTAAAAGGCATGTTTTAGCGATGATGCTGAAATCAAAAATTAAAAATGATTCGCCTGCTGAAAGGCAGAAGCAGGCGTTTTCCGTTTACGCTTTTTAAACATACACTTATGGAAAAGAAAGGTTTTTTAATCGATATGGATGGGGTAATATATAAGGGAAGCGAGCCAATACCAGGTGCGGTGGAGTTCATCAACAACTTACGATTGAATGGCTTTCCTTTTCTTTTTCTTACGAATAACAGCCAACGGACCAGTCGGGATGTGTGTTATAAGCTTCGTCGGCTTGGTTTTGACGTAACCGAAGAAGATGTGTTTACCTGTGGAACGGCCACAGCCAGGTACCTGGCTTCGAAAAAGCCGCATGGGACAGCATATGTGATCGGTGAGGGCGGGTTGCTGAGCGAACTGCACAAAGTGGGTTATTCTATCATTGATGATCATCCGGATTATGTAATCATCGGCGAAGGCAGGACCATCATGCTTGAGTCTGTTGATAAAGCAATCAATCTTATTCTAGGTGGTGCCAAATTGATAGCAACGAACCTGGATCCCAACTGCCCGGTGGGTAACGGAAAATACAGGGCCGGTTGTGGGGCTTATGTAGCCATGCTGGAGTTTGCTACCGGAAAGAAGGCGTTTAGCGTGGGCAAGCCAAGCCCCATCATGATGCGAATGGCCCGAAAGGAATTGGGCCTGGCAACTAACCAGACTATCATGATTGGCGATACGATGAGCACCGACATTCTTGGTGCTGATTCCATGGGATTTACCACGGTGTTAACCTTATCAGGTGTAACGAACAAACAAGACCTTGCCAATTATGGCTATGCGCCTGATTTTGTGGTGGCATCTGTGGCAGATCTACTGGACGAAGACTTATTCAAGCAGGTCCTTCTAAAAGAGCGGGATCAGGTTGCGTATGCCTAATTACGCTTAGGCACAAGCACCAGCGTACCATCCCGTTTATTAGTTGATACCATGCCAGTATTCACATGTTGGAATGCTGTCACCCTTCTTTAACTGTTTCATTATTGTGCAAGTTTATGGTAACAATCTCACAGGAATTAGTCATCAACAAAGATGACTTGAAAAGAGCAGGATTGGTTTTCCGTGCTGCAAATCACAAGTTGCGGCAGCAAATACTTGTAACCCTAAATGGAAAGGGCGGAATGACGGTGACCCATCTGTATAAAAAATTAAATCTGGAGCAATCAGTGGCGTCTCAACATCTGGCTATCCTTAGACAGGCTGGGTTGGTTTGTGCAAGAAGAGAAGGAAAAAACGTCCTTTATTCGGTGAATAACGGGAAATTGAATTTGTTACATACCATAGCGGGACAATTGCTAAAATAACATGTTTGACTTGGTGAGGTCAACGACGCATTTTTCCAGCATTTCTCAGTCTTTATAATCCATCTGAACATTTGTTATGCCGAACGATCACAAGGGTGAAGGGTAGAGTGGGACTATACCGAAGTGAGTTGAGGAACGGCTCAAGTAAACATTATGGAAGGTTTTGCTTCTGAAAATTAAATGATCAATCTTCTAAAATTTAAATTATGTTATCATCATTCAATAGAAATTTTAAGCTCAGCAGTATTATCGAATGGATAGGCACTTTTCATTTCCAACGCATGTTTTCTCTATATCCAACATGGAAAGGCAAAAAGAAAGTAATGGTACAGAAGACGTTTATTGAAAGTGCTCACGCCACCAAGGAAGAATCAACCAATATGCAAAGGAGCATGTTTACCGGTAATTTTTTTGCCGGCCCCCTTGCCTTAATCCACCCAATGTTGTTGGAGTCTGGGAATATGCGAAAGCATCAAAAGCAGCAAGGATAGAGCGATTTACCGCAACTGTGTTTATTGGTTTCGCAGACATCACGAATGACTTATGGAAAAGCATAAGCAGAGAGAAAGGAAAGCATAGAAAGCTTAGGGCAAATCTAAAAAGACAGGATTGGCGAATGGCAAATGCTTACCTTTTTTTGAGCCTGATGGGAATTGTGCATACAAGTTGATAGATGTAAGTGATCCAAGAATCTTTCCTAAACCTGTCACAGGCTACACAGAGAGACAAATGATGATTGAAATTCCTTCTGCTTGCTTATCCAATAGGTTTTCCACTCTTGAATTCGGAAGGCTTCATGCCAAACTTTGCTTTGAAAACTGTCGAAAAATACGTGGAAGAGGCAAAGCCGGTTTTAAATGCCACTTCTGAAATGGAAAGGTCTTCGTGCTGAAGAAAATATTTTGCCTTCTGAAGCCGGGTGCTGATGATGTAGTCGTTTACACTGCAATTCAAGAGTGCTTTTACTTTACGGTACAACTGCACCTTGGAAAGGGCCATCACTGCACAAATGTTTTCCACCGTAAAGTTCTCATTCGACAGGTTGTTTTCTACAATAGCTGTGAATTCGCTGATAAACTTTCTATCCGTTTTTCTCGATGCCTGTTGCTTTTCTTCGGCAAAAACTTCCCCTGAATAATGTGCTTTTATCTTTTCACAATTGAGCAGAAAATTGCTGATGGTTTTTTCCAGAATGGGAAGACTAAATGGTTTGGTCAGATAAGCGTCTGCCTGTGCATTCATTCCTTCCAGTTGCTGCTGCTCCTCGCTTCTCGACGTGAGAAGGACAATCGGTACATGGGAGGTTCTGACATCGTTCTTTAAGATGCGTGTTACTTCCAGGCCACTCTTTCCAGGAATGACTACATCCGAAATAATTAAATCAGGAATGTTTTCTATTGCCAGGCTCAGTGCTTTGTTGCCGTCTTCGGCCTCCAGTATATGATAGTGCTTCTCGAGCCGTTCTTTTAGGTAATTCCGGAGACTTTCGTTGTCTTCAATTAGAAGAATACACTGGCTCTTTTGTGGTCCTTCGCTTGTTGTTTCAGTGTCCTGCCGCTTTGCTATTGGCAGAAGCTCCGAAGTAAAAATCTTTGCTTCTTCATAGATAAGTGAGTGCTGGTTATGCTGGGTACTGATTTCCTCTGCTGACAAGTGTTCTTTTCCAAGCGGCAATTCAACAGTAAATTTTGTGCCTTTTCCTTTTTCACTATTGACCCTGATGATGCCTTTGTGCAATTCAATAAATTCTTTGGAAAGTGCCAAGCCCAGACCTGAACCTTTATAATTTTCATACTCACCTTGAAAAAAAGGTTCAAATACATGGTCTAATGCTTCTCTGCTCATGCCCACTCCATTGTCTTCGACAGTTATCTGGGCGGTTTTTTCAGTTCTGTTGACAGAGACAGAAATGTATCCGGCCTCTTTGGTGAACTTAAAAGCATTGGATAGCAGGTTGAATATGACTTTGTCAATCATGTTCACGTCAAACCAAAGGGGAAGGGTTCTTTCAGTAGTGAAGAACTGGAGGTCAATCCGCTTCTGTGCGGCCAGAACATTGTACGATGCTGTGATATCTTTGGTGAAAGCAACAAGGTCATTTTCGGAAACCCGCCGTTTCATTTTTTCAATCTCCACTTTCCGAAAGTCCATCAACTGGTTTACTAACCGATAAAGCCGCATCACGTTGCGCTGCACCAGCTGTACCGTTTGCCTGGTGGCCGGCTGCAGTTTTGGGTTCTGTAGCAGTTCTTCTACGGGTGCCAGAATTAGCGTCATCGGAGTGCGAAACTCATGTGAAATATTAGTAAAGAAACGCAGTTTGGCCTGGTGCGCTCTTTCAGCTTTTGCCGACATTTCCTCGATCCTGTTTTTTTGCTCTGCAATCTCTTTGTTCTGAGCTATTACACCGGATCGCTGGCAAACAGGTTTGGTCGAAAGAATTTACTCATTGCTGGATGGATAATTGGCCTGCCTATTCCGTTTATTCTCATGTTTGCAATCAATTGGAACTGGATCATTGCGGCCAATGTGCTTTTGGGTGTTAACCAGGGGTTAGCATGGTCAAGTACCGTGGTCATGAAAATTGACCTGGTTGGCGATAAGCAACGAGGGTTTGCTATGGGTTTAAATGAATTTGCAGGATACATCGCTGTGGCAGCCATTGCCTTTCTTACCGGCTGGATAGCAGGTGAGTTTGGTGTAAGGCCTTATCCTTTCTATGTAGGTATCGTCTTAGCAGTACTGGGACTTTTAGGGAGCGTATTCTTTGTAAAGGATACGAAACACCATGTAGCAAAAGAAGCGATAACCAGTAATGTCCCTGCTCTTAAAAGCATCTTCTGGGAAACCACCTGGAAGAATAAAAACTTGGGTTCTGTTACGCAGGCGGGTTTGGTCAATAATCTGAACGATGGCATGACCTGGGGTATATTTCCAATTCTACTAGCAACAAAAGGCTTTTCAATTGCACAGATAGGCGTTGTAACAGCAGTTTACCCGGCCGTATGGGGTCTCGGCCAGTTAGTTACCGGGAAGATGGCTGACAAGTTCTGTAAGAAGGACATGCTTTATTTAGGAATGCTATTGCAGGCAATTGCTTTATTGCTGCTTGTCTGGGCAAATACCATGTTACATTTCATTATACTTTCTTCGATTCTCGGATGGGGAACAGCAATGGTATATCCGACCTTTCTTTCCACGGTAGCCGAAAACACCAATCCGCAGGACAGGGCAAAGAGCATTGGCGTCTTTAGGCTTTGGAGAGACTTAGGCTATGCAATTGGAGCAATTCTTACAGGGATTATTGCTGATTTATTCAACATTAATATGGCAATACTATTTATCGCTTTGCTAACTTTTGTGTCTGCTGTCATTATTTACGTTCGTATGCGTTGTGGTGCAAAAGGGGCAACAAAAATCTTTAAGTGGATTTTTAATAGGCAGTATCAAACAACAGAACCACAAGTTAGTAAAACAGTTTGCACTTAAACCCTCGGTTCGTCTAATTACTTTTGAATACTGTGAATTTTGTACATGAGAAGATTTGAGCTTAGCTCAAAAATGGTTTTGGATAGGTATGTTCTTTGGGCGGGATGAAGAAAAGTGTTTGCTATAAAGGGTAGGTGTGTATTTGAGTGATCGGGAATGCATGATGTTGGCGCCATTTCTTACGAAAGCAAAACACAGATGAGACGGCAAAGGCCAGCCGCGGCGGATTTCACGAGGTGGGGCTGAAATCTCGAACCATAGTCGCTATTCCCTGAGTAAGCTAAGTGCTGAGTACCGGTTTTGCTAACCTTTTCCGTGGTTGGTTACAAAGAATCGCTTTTGTAATTTCAGATGATTTACCCGATATAATGAACGTACACCAACGGTAAATCGAATTCTGCTGGGAGGATGGGAAAGACAACTGATCGCCTGTGGGTTATGAAATACTGGAAAATCTGCAAAGGAGTATTATCACCAAATGAACTGCTGAAAAGTTGAGAAGGTTATTGTAAGTATATTTTAAGCAATAGAGTTTACAAACTAAATGGCAGTAGGAGCCCTTAAATAATAAAAATTACTAATGCGGATCCAGAGCGACAGAAAACAGTGATCTTCTGTTGATGAGTCTTCAATTAGCCAACGAAATTCTAAACTTCCTCAATTTCGTACAGCTAACAAATAGCTACGTAACTTTAAACAGTTAAGTTCTTTTCATCAAAATTTGAAAACTGACTGTCTGTGGCAGTTTGTTTGCAAATTGTTTGCAAATTCACAGAAAACAACAAAGGTTCACTCATGTGAACCTTTGTAAAAGATTGAAAGTCAGTGCCCCGGATCGGACTTGAACCGATACTCGCATTGCTGCGAACAGGATTTTAAGTCCTGCGTGTCTACCAATTTCACCACCAGGGCGAAGAAACAAAAGAGCAGTTGAACAACGAATGTAAGCCTTTCGAAATTAGTGAAGGCCATCACGAGTTTGTAAAAAAAATCCTCCGCGATGGGAGGATTTTTTGGAGCGGAAGACCGGGCTCGAACCGGCCACCCCAACCTTGGCAAGGTTGTGCTCTACCAAATGAGCTACTTCCGCGTGTGTGTTTCTAAGAACGGGTTGCAAAAATAAGGGTCGTAATAATTGCAACAAAAAAAATCTTGAAAATTTATTTGTACTCGGGTAAAAATTTCGTGCTTGGAGGCACAACGATCTCCTGCTGCGGAATCGCCTTTTCAAAACGCTTTGTGTAAAGCGAATAGCAGGTACCAAACGCAAAGGCAATCAAACAAGCAATGGACAAATAGAAAATAAAAGCAGAGGAGGTAACCCAGTTGTGTGTGAAGTCACGATCCTGTACTTTCTGCAGTTCTTCCTGATATTCTGCCTGGCGATAATCCATGTTCTGATTTTGTGGTGCAAAAATAAGGGGTAAGGCGTAGAGAAAACAAGTCCGGTTAACTTTTTTTCTTGGTGACGATAGCCGCAAAAGTATTTTTTCGCTGCACAAAATGTTCCCAAACCAGGTTGCCGCAAAACACACCGTCCAGCGTACACAGTTTACGTCGCTTTTTAGGCACCCAGGTTTTGTTGCCAAACACCACCCAATAAAAAAAAGCAAAGTGGGCTTCCACAATGGCAATATAGTAACCACCCTCGCCGCCAAGCAAACCCTTCACAGCCGAAACATGATCCAGCAGGAGACGAAACGGTATCTTCCACCACTTTTCGCTCCAGGGAAGGTTTTTGGCCAGCATGATCTGGTTGTTGCGAAAATTGAGATAGGTTTTTTTGGTATTGCCCCTTGGCAAGGTGCCGCCGCCTACATGATACACTACCGATTCGGGACAGCAAAAGATTTTATACCCGGCCAGTTGGATGCGCCAGCAAAGGTCAATCTCTTCCTGGTGGGCAAAAAAATATTCATCAAAACCTTTGAGTTGGTGGAATACCTTGCTGCGTATCAGCATGGCCGCACCGGTTGCCCAAAACACTTCTTCGCAGTCCTGGTACTGCAATCGGTCTTCTTCGCAAATATCAAAAATGCGACCCCTTGCAAACGGATACCCAAAGGCATCGAGCCAACCGCCACCCGCACCGGCGTATTCAAAAAAAGGCTTGTTTTTATGCGCCCTGATCTTGGGTTGACAAGCTGCATGTGAATCATTTTTTTCCAGGAGAGCAACCATGGGCTGCAGCCAATTCGGTGTCACTTCCACATCCGAATTCAGGAGCATGTAATAATCTGCTTCCACCTGTTTCAGGGCTTCATTATAGCCTTTGGCAAAGCCATGGTTTTCGGTCAGCTTTAATATCGATATGTGCGGATAGTTTGCCTGCAAAAAATGGAGCGAATCATCGGTGGAGGCATTGTCGGCTACCACCAGCTTTACATTGGAATAGGTAGTGGTAAAAACAGAAGGAAGAAATTGTGCAAGGTGGTGTTTCCCGTTCCAGTTTAAAATCACAATGGCTACTGATGGTTCGGCAGTCGGCAAGAAAATATTTTTTTCAAATATAGCAGATGCGGACCTATCCTCTTTATTTTCGGAGCTATGTTCCGGCAACTCCTCAACTGGCGAACCCTACTGGCACTGATTGCCATCCTGATTGTAAGCGGTACCATCGCGTACTCGTCCTACCTCGCCAACAAGATTGCAAAAGATGAGCGCCGCAAAGTGGAGCTTTGGCTTGAAGCTGGAAAATCACTCTTAAATACAGCCAATAACGATGTTACGCTGCCGCTGATTATCACACGGCAAAACGATATCCCAATTATTGCAACCAATGAAAGGGACAGCATTTTTGAATGGGTCAATTTGGATTCTGCCCAAGTAACCGGTGGTTGGTCGCAGGGGGATACAATCCGTGATCTAAACCAGAACACTTACCTGCGGGAAAAGCTAAATGATTTCCGCTCCAGCAAACTTTCGGTGGAATGGGTAAATCCACTGGACTCAACACAACGTAACCGGTACTATTATGGCGAATCGCAACTGCTGAAAGAGGTGCGGTATTATCCGTTGATACAACTGTTTATTGTTGGTCTTTTCATTTTTATTACCATACAGGCCATCCGGTCTTCTTTTCGCTCCACGCAAAATGGCGTATGGGCCGGCATGGCCAAAGAAACGGCGCACCAGTTGGGCACACCGGTTTCGTCGCTCGAAGGTTGGGTGGAGATCTTAAAAGAAACGCATAGCCAGGAAGATTTTGTGTACGAAATTGAAAAAGATGTATCGCGGCTACGGCTTGTGTCGGATCGGTTCGGGAAGATTGGCTCCTCGCCACAACTGGAAGAAAAGAACGTAGTGCTGCAGGTAGAGAACATGGTGGATTATGTACAAAAACGGGCTGGCGGCAAAGTAACATTTGCCATCAATGCGCACCAGCAAAACATATTGGCCCGAATATCCCCGCCTCTGTTCGACTGGGTGATAGAAAACCTTCTGAAAAACGGGTTGGATGCCATGGAAGGCAAGGGGCGCATTACGGTGGATATTTCCGGCAACGAAAAGGAAGTGGTGATCGATGTATCGGACACCGGGAAAGGCATCAGCCGGCAGAACCTCGACAAGGTGTTTAAACCAGGATTCACCACCAAAAAGCGGGGCTGGGGATTGGGGCTGAGCCTTTCCAAACGAATTATTGATCAGTACCACCAGGGGTCCCTTACCGTGAAGCATTCCGAAGTGGGAAAAGGAACAACTTTTCGCATTGTTTTGAAAAAATAACCATTACATTTGCGACCGCTCTTCACAGTTACTTTTCAACGTTTCCTGTTCGCTGCTTGCTAACTGTAAACGGTAAACTTTCAAACGGTAAACGTAAAACTGCCCAGGTGTTGAAACTGGTAGACAAGCCACTTTGAGGTGGTGGTGCTCGTAAAGGGCGTGCTGGTTCGAATCCAGTCCTGGGCACAAGTAAATTTTGAAACCCTTATCAGGCGTAAGTTTGATGAGGGTTTTTCTTTTTAGGGGACGCCTGAGGGGACATTTAATAGGCTTAAGTCTTCGAACTATTTTCAACCACTGCTATTTTTTTCCCATCCATCTTTCTCCATGATTATAAATCATTGCTGTATAAAATCTTCGCCACAAAATATTGTTTGATGAACATTAAGAATAGGAATTTGAAATGAATCTCCTTTGAGGCATCTATCCTCGGCAATGGCAGCACATCCCTTTAAATACGACCCGATATTTAAAGGAGCCAGCCATATATGGCAGTTACGCTTGGGAAATAAGTTTAAATTCAGTCCACATGTTTCTGCTTTAACTGAAAATAATTTTGCCATCTCCTTCTCCGCAATAAATTGCATCTCTGTATAATAATGCCCTTATATCCAGCAATGGGCTGTCACGGGGGTAAAATAAGTTGGTAAAATGTCCTCCAATATACCTTCAGGCTTCTCCACTAAATGTTATCGGGATTTTTTATAAAAGCATCGTTCAAGGCTGTATTTCTGGCTGGGAATGGATAGGTCTTAAAAGATGAGAAATTGTAAACATAAGCGTCTGAGAATAAATGTGCTTGATACTGTGTATCAAGAATCCATTGTAATTTATAGAACTGCTCCTGAATGTCCTCTACTTGCTAAGTTTCACTACCTTCTTACTTTTAGTAATGCTATGATGAAACGCTATAAAATTTATGCTTCATTAGTATGTAGATGCCAAAACTTTGCACCCTCCTTTTCTTTTTTAGGCAGCTGACATGCACGGGGCCCATATTTCTTTTGGATAATATTGCGGACGACATTCCATTCTTCATGTGTTAGTTCTCCTTTAAAATCTTATCCTGTTTCATTACTTCCAATTTTGTTACATTCTTTCTAAACCATAACAATCTAACATAATAAGAAAAACAGGCCTGAAATTCTTGAGTATCGGTAGAAATATCTCCAATAGAAATATTCGGATATCAGCTTGTAATGGCCTGTGCCATGATTAGACTAGGATTAGAGTTAAGCCACCCTTAAATTTCAGGCATGACCTTGGAGATAATGATCATCTTACAATCAGCACTCAATAATGTTTCCCATAATAATAAATCTTTCTTTGAGTCAAATATGCTGCTGTCGCAATAAAATATCGAATTTTTAAAATATTGGAGAATGTCGGCGCATACTAATCTGATGTCATATTGAGATTTGGCGAAATTGAATACTCTAATCTTTTCTTAGAAAAAGAACGGGAAGTAGTTTTGAAACGACTATAGTATGAGGATATATTCTTCCATTTCTCAATAAGATAATGTCCTGTACGGGTTAAAACGAGGAACTGTCAATGTTACAAACTTATTATTTTACAATTGCAATTACCTGTGCAAGGCTAATGGATAATGATGAACTTACACTTTGCAAACTTACCCTCTCCCTTTTTGTAAAATATTTGCGGTTATAAGTTTCAACCTGGAGAGCATGACTATGATATTGGTTATGTGCAGACTTTACTTGAAAAGTAAGACAGACACATACCAAACGATGGTGTTGGTCCTCACCATAATTTTGCAACAGCCGAAGCTTTCTTCAGTGTTCAAAATCAACAAAGCCAAGGCTCGTAATCACCCGGTAGAGAATAAGAAGGTCCGGTTTCTGCTTGGTGAAGACAGCGGTGATGCGTGCTTCGGGCGGGAGATGTTGCAGTTCATTTTTCCCGTTCGCCAAAAAATTACTCCTATTTCTTCAGGGCGTGTTGCCAGCGATATGTTTGGAAGACAAACAAATGATTTTTTTCATTGTATGTGCTGACAATTCTCAATACAAGGTTGCTAGTGATGGTGTAACTTGATGCTGCTTTTGGCTCAAGGTTCGTAATTCATCATACATGATGCCTTGCTCTTCCAATCCTACCTCCTGAAGGCTAACCAGAGAGATTGAAATGCACACGTCTGCTTCTGAGGATTGTTGTATAACAATTGCGTAAGATTTGTATACTTCCGGATACTGCTATCCACGTTTGGCACCTTGCTATTTTTTGCTAGTCATCAACCTAAAACCAAAAAAATGAAACGTCTTCTGACACTTGTTTGTTTTGTAATGGCTGTGGTGGTACACCTCTCTGCTCAGCCGGTATTGTATGGGGCTACCCAATCCACAATCTCACGATATAATGTTGCTACAAATTCGCTTACCGCAGTCCTTATCCTGCCCAATGACGGCAATTACCCGGCTGACCAGAAATTGGTGGAAACGCCAACTGGAAAAATTTATGGTGTTACGACACGGGGTGGCAAGGAAGACCGGGGAACCGTATTTTCCTATAACCCGTCGACAGATACGTATGTCAAGGAAAGCGATTTTAGTCAGGGAAAAGGCCAAAACCCACATGGAAACCTAACGATTGGAAGTGATGGGAAGTTGTATGGTCCAAGTAGTGACTTTTTCAATGTACGGGGCGTCGTATACTCCTTTAATCCATTGACACACAGAATAGAAATTGCAGCTGGATTTGGAGGTTGGAATGGTGCTGGTCCCGTTGGGGGACTGTTGCTTACCAAGGACGGGAAGATGTATGGAATGACCGCAGGAGGTGGCTGCATGGCCCAGGGGGCCATTTATTACTTTAATGGCACTTCTGCGGAACCTGTTTCCTGTTTTGGATCTGCCGAAGGTTGGAATCCGATTGGAATTCTATTGGAAGCAACTGACGGAATGCTCTATGGCATGACTTCCGCTGGTGGTACAAACAACCGGGGTGTGATCTTTTCTTTCGACCCAGAAAGCCAGATACGGACAAAGCTGAAAGATTTATCGGGTAGTGATGGCGCCAATCCGGAAGGCAGTCTTATGCAGGCAAGCAACGGCATGCTTTACGGCATGACGTCTTCCGGGGGTGTACACAACCTTGGCGTGATCTTTTCCTTTGACCCGGCTACCGGCACGTATACCAAATTAAAGGATTTTGCCGGACCCGACGGCGCCACGCCACAGGGGAGTCTTATGCAGGCAAACAACGGCATGCTCTACGGCATGACGTCTTCCGGGGGTACAAACAACCTGGGTGTTGTTTTTTCCTATGATCCTGCTACCGGCACGTACGCCAAGCTGAAAGACTTTGCCGGAAGTGATGGCGCCAATCCGGAAGGCAGTCTTATGCAGGCAAGCAACGGCATGCTTTACGCAGTCACGAAATACGGTGGAAACTACAGTCTCGGCGTGCTGTTTTCATTGGATCCAGTGTCGAATATCTATCGAAAAATCAGAGATTTTGAAATGGTGAATGGACTCATGACGTCGAGCATCACAAAGGCGTCGAATGGCCTGCTCTATGGAATGACAAACAACGGCGGCGCTACAAAAGAAGGGGTGCTATTTTCCTACGACCCGGCATCTGGAGTTTATGAAAAACTTAAAGACTTGGATAGTGCCAATGGAAAAGATCCGTACAGCGGTATGACTGAATTCACCAACAAAAAAATGTACGGCTTGATGCAGCAAGGAGGGGCGAGTAACCTGGGTGTTGTTTTTTCCTATGATCCTGCTACCGGCACGTACGCCAAGCTGAAAGACTTTACCGGACCCGATGGCGCCAATCCAATGAGCGAATTTGCGCAAGGACCGCTGGGAAAGCTTTATGGCTTAACCCCAAAAGGAGGGGCGAATAATCTGGGTGTGATCTTTTCCTATGACCCGGCAAGCGGCACCTATACCAAGCTGAAAGACTTTACCGGACCCGATGGCGCCAACCCGGAAGGTAGCCTTGTGTTGGCCCACGATGGATTGTTATATGGGGTAACACGCATTGGAGGGGCGACTAACAAAGGTGTCATTTTCTCCTTTGACCCGTCGACGGCGACATATATAAAACTTTACGATGCTGACAATTATCCAACAGGGAAACTTGTTCAAGCTGACAACGGGAAACTTTATGGCGGCGCCGGTAATATTATTTTTTCATTTGATCCCAAAACGAAGGAGGTTGTGAACGTAAAAACGCTCACTTACGATGAAGGATGGACCCCTCGCGGAAGCCTCGTCCGGGCAAGTGATGGAAAATTGTACGGAATGGCAAGTGGTGGAAACTTCAATAGAGGTGTTCTGTTTTCTATCGATGCCAGTACAAATACATACACAAAACTGGAGGACTTTACCGGACAGAATGGAGAAAGCCGCGTGAGCAGTTTTTCAACCTTACCATGGAACAGTTCACTGGTTGAACTGAGTCGCTGTCCTGCATCTGCTGCGTCCATCGTTGTTACGACTTCTGGTTCTTCCTCTTCAGGTCTTTCGTACAAGTATTATGAAGGTTCGTGGACTGTCCTTCCGGACTTTGGGGGCTTAACACCGGTTGCTTCAGGCAAGGTGCAGAATGTGACGCTTTCGCCAAGAATGCGCGACGACCGTTTTGCTTTCCTCTTTGAGGGTCAAATCACCATTCCCAAAGCTGGTCGCTACTATTTTGAGACAACATCCGATGACGGCAGCAGGTTATACATTGGCAACTATGGCCACTACATTACACCGGTGGTGGACAATGACGGCCAGCACGGCCTACAGACAAGGGGTGGCTGGTACACCTTCCCTGCACCCGGGCAGTATCCCATTGCGGTGAGCTATTTTGAACAGGGTGGCGAAGAGCAACTGCACCTTTATTGGGGCAGTGCGGATGCCGGCATCCCGATGCACACGCCTATACCCGATCATGCTTTTGAACCACCGGCTTATACCACGTCCACACTGACGTATGCCTACTATGAAGGCACATGGGATAAACTGCCGGATTTTGGTGGCCTGACACCGGTAGAGAGGGGACAGGTATCCAACATTGATCTATCCCGCAGAAAGCGGGACGAGCAGTTCGCTTTCCTTTTTGAAGGCAGGATTACCATTCCCAGTGCAGGCTGGTACTACTTCGAGACCCTTTCTGATGATGGCAGTAAACTTTATATCGGCAATTATGGCCACTATGTTACACCGGTGGTGGACAACGACGGGCAACATGCAGCGTTGCTCAGAGGGGGGTGGTACCATTTTCCTGCGGCAGGGCAGTATCCCTTTGCTCTTTCTTTCTTTGAGCAAAGTGGAGAGCAGCAGATGAAGCTTTTCTGGGGAAGCAATGATGCTGGTATACCGATGCATACACAAATCCCGGATGAAGCTTTTCAGCAAGGGGTTGCGCCATGCGGTAACGTCATCCTCACCGCTTCGGAAGGCGATAGCTACCTGTGGAACTCGGGTGACACTACCCGCTCTGTTGTAGTCACACAAAACGGCAGTTACAGTGTTACTGTAACTAAGGAGGGGTGCTCGGCCACCTCGGAACTGACTGTGATTACCTGCACCGATAACAGCATTACCAACACTACAAGCACTGTAAAAGAGAGTGCTGCACTGACAAAGACAGTTGCTTCAGAGAAGCTAAGTGTCAAAGCCTTGCCCAATCCAAGTGCCTCGCACTTTACCCTGCAGCTAAGCGGTGCAAAGAGCAGCGAACGGATCACCCTGCGCATGTTGGATGTGGTGGGAAGAGTGGTGGAAACAAGGACCCTTGCTGCCGGCACAGCGGTACAGGTGGGCCACACCCTCCGCCCCGGAATCTACTTTGCTGAAGTCGTGCAGGGAGTAGAAAAACTAACCCTCAAACTGGTCAAAACAACAGACTAACGTTGCCTTGAATTGTAACCTGAAAAAGGCTGATTATCCTATCTGTCTTTTTCAGGTGAGGGCGACCATCATCAGCCCCGTTGCTTTTCATCGCATTGCCGGGCAGCACAACAATATACTCTTCTGGAAACGGAATGTAAATTTTAATCGAAATCTAAATCAGAAAAACTTTGAAATCGATCTTCTATCGTTCATGCCTAAACTGAAACTGAAATGAAAAAGAGTTTCCTCTGCCTGCTCCTGTCCCTCAGCTTCCTGCGCCAGGCGTTTGCACAAACTACCGTCACAGCCACCTGGATGGGCGGAGATAGTGTAATCGGTGTACCAAGCATATATGGGACGAAAGGCATTCCATCCAGTCAAAACAAGCCAGGCGGAAGGGCGGACGCCATTAGTTGGACCGATGCTTCGGGTAACTTTTGGCTTTTTGGCGGTTATGGCCTTGCAAGCAACTACAATACAATCAAAGACGTTTCTTTAAATGACCTTTGGAAGTACAATCCTTCTACTGCGGAATGGGCCTGGGTCAGCGGTGATAGCCTAAATGGTCAACATGGCGTATACGGCACCAAAGGCATTCCATCCAGTCAAAACAAGCCAGGAGGAAGGGCCGGCGCCGTTAGTTGGACAGACGCATCGGGTAACTTTTGGCTTTTTGGCGGTTATGGCCTTGCGGGTAGCGGAGGAATATTGAATGACCTTTGGAAGTACAACCCTTCTACCGGGGAGTGGGCCTGGGTAAGCGGCGATAACATAACTGGTCAACCCGGTGTCTATGGCCCCAAAGGCACTGCTGCGAGTACCAATAAACCCGGTGCAAGGAGGGATGCCATTAGCTGGACAGATGCTTCGGGAAATTTGTGGCTCTTTGGCGGCAGTGGTTTTGCCAGCAGCAGAACCCAAGGTTCGTTAAATGACCTTTGGAAGTACAACCCTTTAACCAATCTTTGGACCTGGGTCAGTGGTGATCATACCACTGCACAATTTGGTGTGTATGGCATCAAAGGCATTCCATCCAGTCAAAACAAGCCAGGAGGAAGGGCCGGCGCCGTTAGTTGGACAGACGCATCGGAAAATTTGTGGTTGATGGGTGGATATTATTCAACGGGAATCATTAGTACTGGCTATTTGAATGACCTTTGGAAGTACAACCCTTCTACCGGGGAATGGACTTGGGTAAGCGGCGACAACATTCTCAATCGACCCGGTGTCTATGGCCCCAAAGGCACTGCTGCGAGTACCAATAAACCCGGTGCAAGGAGGGATGCCATCAGCTGGACAGATGCTTCGGGAAATTTGTGGCTCTTTGGCGGCCGTATTTTTGCCAGCAGCAGAAGCGGCACTTTTAATGATTTGTGGAAGTACAATCCTTCTACAGCGGAGTGGACGTGGGTCAGTGGTGATAGCATAATGAACGAGAGGGGCACCTACGGCACCAAAGG
Source organism: Flavisolibacter longurius (assembly GCA_014163555.1). GTDB lineage: Bacteria > Bacteroidota > Bacteroidia > Chitinophagales > Chitinophagaceae > Flavisolibacter. The sequence goes on along the minus strand of JACJGO010000023.1, from coordinate 76,805 downwards.
CATCCCATCTGACACAAACAAGCCACGCCCAAGGGATGCCTCTGTCATTTGGACAGATGCTTCGGGCAACCTTTGGTTAATGGGAGGGGATGGCCATAGCTTTGCTGCCGACCCCCAATATCTAAATGACCTATGGAGGTACACAATAACAGAGTCTCCACAAATCGTAACAACTTCGGTGCCGTCGCCGCACTGCGCTGGTTCATCTCTGAAAATCGGCTTTACCATAGCGGGAACGTTTCAAGCTGGAAATGTATTTACAGCCCAACTCAGTGATGCGTCAGGCAGTTTCGCCAACCCGATGAACATTGGTTCTGTTATGGCAACTACATCCGTAGCCATAGAAGCCACGATTCCGGCTAACGTTCCACCAGGCAGTAGCTACCGGATTAGAGTGGTGGCTGCTTCTCCTGCGGTGGTGGGTAGAGACAATGGTAGCAATCTCTCTATCAATGTAATTCCGGTCATTTCAATTACGGGTGGAACATTTGTATCCCGTGGTCTTCAATACAAATATTACGAAGGCAATTGGACGAGCCTTCCGGATTTTGGTGGGTTGACACCGGTGGCAGCCGGAATCAAAGATGGGGTGGACGTTTCACTCAGAAAGCGCGACGAGAACTTTGCTTTTCTCTGGGAGGGTCAAATCTTTATTCCGAATGCTGGCAGTTATTATTTTGAAACACATTCCGATGATGGTTCAAGGCTTTATATCGGGGAATATGGCCACTATATAACACCGGTCGTGAACAATGATGGGGAGCACGCAGCCCAGACTAGTGGTGGCTGGTACACCTTTCCCGTGGCAGGATTGTATCCCATTGCCATTGCCTTCTTCCAGGCTACCGGCGCTGCAGAAATGAAGGTATATTGGACAGCCCCCGAAGCAGGCATTCCATCCCGGACGACCATTCCGGACGCAGCATTCTTTCACCTGAAATACAATTCCTCTTCTGCCGGTCTTTCTTACAAATATTACGAAGGAAGTTGGAGCAGTCTTCCAGACTTTGGAGGGTTAACACCACTTGCTACTGGAACTGTTGGCGGTGTAGACATCGCGCCTAAAAGGCGCAATAATAATTTTGCTTTTCTATGGGAGGGCAGGATCTTTATTCCCAAAGGGGGCACCTACTACTTCGAAACGGCTTCAGATGATGGCTCAAGACTTTATATAGGCAATTACGGCCATCATGTGACCCCAATAGTAGATAACGACGGGCTACATGCGATGCAATTCCGGGGTGGTTCTTTTACTTTTCCTTCCGCTGGCATGTATCCCATTGCCATCACCTTTTTTGAAGCCACCGGCTCAGAAGGCATAGAGTTGTATTGGGGCAATGCCAATGCCGGCATCCCGGCAAGAACGCGGATTCCCAACAGTGCTTTCAAAGAGGTGCTGAGTGGTGAGGGCTGTTCACCGGAAGGCTTGACCCTGATGGCCTCGGAAGGCGATAGCTACCAGTGGAGCACCGGAGACACCACCCGCTCTATCATCGTCAAGCAAAACGGCAGCTTTACGGTTACCGTCACCATAGACAAATGCTCGGCTACCTCAGAGCCGATGGTGGTAAGCTGTATCGACAACAGCATGACCCAAAAAGGTGGTGAGAGAAACAGGAGCACAGCAAAGGTAAGAATACCAGCTAGCGGTCAGCTGCATGTCGGGGTGCTGCCCAATCCCTCCTCTACGCACTTTACCCTGCAAATCAGCAGTGCCCAATCAAAAGAGTTGGTAACCATCCGCATTTTGGACATACTGGGAAGGGTAATCGAAACAAAAACCATTGCTGCAAATACAACCCTGCAGATAGGTCACACCTACAGGCCCGGAACTTACTTCGCTGAAGTGGTCCAAGGTGAAAAAACAAGGACGGTAAAACTGGTGAAAGGAGAAGGATTTTAATCGCCCGTGAATCAAAAGGTCAAATAAAGGCTGCAAAAAAATGCTGCTTTTTTGTTTAAGAAAATGAAGGTGACTGTTTCCCTGGAAAATACTATGGTAACGCTGTTTTACATTTATTTGTTTCTCGCCCGGCTAAAAGCAGGGTGCTGGCTTTCTTCAAGTTTGTAGTAATAGCTGAATGAAGAAGCACACTTTGGAACACCGAATGTGTTAATGCTTGATTCAGCCATTGAAGCTAAGGGGTAAGGTAGATGAAACTTAAGTACTTACAACTTGCCACTTTGGTAACTAAGGAGTTAAATAATGCACTTACAACACAACAAAGGTCCAATTGCTCGATTCTGCCTTAAGTATTAAACTTAGATGTTGGATTCCTAATAGAGCTATTAAACTGGAATTTTTGAAAATTACTTGAAAAGTTCCGCTGGTACTTTGCTACTTTTCAGGATAGTAGCAGAGTGTCAACATCTCATATAAAACACTATGTAAGGCGGAGTTTTGCACCTTCACCTTCAGTACGTCGCAGGAGCGGCGCTCGAATCTGCCATAAGTGAAAGTGGGTAAGAAAGTCAGTCGCAAATTGAGATAACCCAACATTTTGCCTTGAAAGTAGATGGGAGAAGATTAAATAACAAATTTAGTTGCTCAACAACTTGAACGGCTGCGTCCCACCGCGTTGGTTTATTCGGTTCGCAGGCTGTTGACGGGATTGGCGATGGCTACCTTAGTGGCATGAAAAACAGTTGTGGCGAATGCTATCACGAACGCCATTCCGCCAGCGCCCAGGAAAATCCACCAGCTAAGCGGAACTCTGTAGGCAAAATCCTGCAGCCACCCCTGCATGAAATAGGCTGCAATCGGTGATGCTATCAAAACAGATACGACCACCAGTTTCAGGAAATCTTTTGAGAGCATGGTTACGATGGTGGATTCACTGGCACCCAACACTTTTCGGATTCCAATTTCTTTCGTGCGCTGTTCAGCCGTATACGCCGCCAAGCCAAAAAGTCCCAAACACGAAAGTAGAATCGTCAAAACTGTAAAACAGTTAATGATTCGTCCTGTGCCCTGATGAGTTTTGTACAAGGCATCAATTCCCTGGTCTACAAAACCGTATTCAATGGCTGATTCGGTAACATACTTTTTGTAAAGTTTCTGCAGGGTTGCGATTGTTGAGCTTAATTCATTTTGTTTCGTTTTAACCAGTAAATTAAAATGCCATTCTTCGGGCCTGTAACGTAGAACCATAGGCTGAATGCTGGTGGGCTGAAAATGGAAGTCTCGCACCACGCCAATTACCTGGCCTTCATTGCCCCAAAACGTGAGGCGCTTGCCTATGGCATTACCGTGCATGCCCATTCGTTTGGCGGCTGTTTCATTAATCAGATAAGCATCGGAGTCAGAAACATTTCTTGCGGAGAAATTTCGCCCCTGGGTTAACTTCATACCGGTTGCTTTCAGGAAGTTGTCATCCACTGTCATTTGTGTCATCAGAAAATCATCATCCGGTTGCATACCTTCCCATTTGATGCCATTGGTGGCATTGCTTACATCAATAAGGTTCGCCGTTGTGGCACTCACCGTAACAACATCAGCCTGTCTTTGAATTTCCGTTTTCAGCACCTTGTAATTTTTCTTCACATCCGGACTCTTCAGGCGTAGATACAAGAGGTGGGAGCGGTCAAATCCCAGATCGGTTGTTTGTATAAAACGAAGCTGGCGTCCTATCACCAAGGCAGCAATGATCATAATAACAGACAGGCTAAACTGCAATAACATCATCGCTTGCCGGAAGCGTAAGGATTTACGTGGATGAGTGACTCCCTTGAGTACCTTGGCAGGCTGAAAAGACGAAAGATAAAATGCCGGATACAACCCGGCCAGCAACACCAGCAAAAGATAGAGAACAAATGCACCGAGACAGAATTGCCAGTTGTACGCATGGACAATACTTTTGCCATACAACGTATTGAAAATCGGAAAAAACAATTCTATTAGAAAAAGAGCTCCTACCATAGCAAGGGCACATAAAATGGCTGCCTCTCCCAAAAAGTGAAAGACCAATTGTAGCCGGGAAGCACCTACTGTTTTGCGAAGACCAACTTCCTTCGACCGCTTTAACGAACGTGCCGTACTCAGGTTAATGAAGTTGATACAGGCCAATAAAAGAATGATAAGACCGGTGGCGATAAAAATCTTCACATGAGTAATGTTCCCCGGAACGATCAGTTCTGAGTTAAAGGCAAAATTCGAATGAAGATATATAGCCGGGAATGGCTGTATCTGTAACCGGGTGGAGGAATTAGGATGGTATTGCTTGAACTGAGTGTTGACTTTCTGCGTTAACTATTCAATATCGACGGGGTTTAACGTTTGTATATAGGTGTAGTAGGAATTGAAGCCCCATTGATCTTTTGCTTGGTCAAACTGTTCTAAAAAAGAAAACGGCACCAGCATGTCAAATTGCATCGATGAGTTAGCGGGAGGGTTGTTTAATACACCTTGTATGATAAAGGAAAATTCAGTACCGCCTGCTTTTGCTTTTAACACTTTACCGATAATCGTTTGCTGCTGCCAGGAATTACCAAAATATTTTCGTGCAGTGGCTTCGGTCAAGAGAATGGCATCAGGAGTCTGCAGAGCCGTTGCCGCATTACCCTGCTTCAACGGAAAGCTGAACATATTTAGAAAAGAAGCGTCCACAGCGTAGATGCTTTTTTCCTCAAAGACAGCGCTGTCTCTTTTGAGGGTGGCGTACCATTTGCCAATACGGGAGGCATTTGAGATCTGCGGGATATCACGACGCAATGCGGCAGCCAGGGGCGGCGGCGTGGTGGCCACCAGATTGCTTTCACCGGAGTTATTTTGAAGCGAGTTGATACGATACAACTGGTTTGCGTGAGTGTGGAAACGATCAAAGCTCAATTCATTTGACACATAAAAAAAGATGAGCATTGCGCTGGCAATGCCGATGCTTAACCCCACCACATTGATGCTTGTGAAAAGTGGCCTTTTCAGTAAAGTGCCCAACGTTGTCCGCAGATAGGAAAAAAGCATAAGGTGTATTTTGATCGTTGACAAAAGACAGTTGGTGAAAAGACCAATCTCCCGCCAATTCAATTTTTTTTATTGAACTATAATCAACACAGGCATCGGGCGACATCAGTTTGCAGCCAATACCAAACCAAAATGCTTTTGCATGATATTCAACCTGGTAGAAGTTGTGATGCAAAGAGATTGTTCGCTTTCGTTACATGTTCTGTACGATATTGCGACATACGGTAAAGGATACACGTTGTTTAACCTGCTTTTTCCAATCTTGTGTTTGTTTAAAAAAGGTAATGGAAACGCAAAATTTGTTTAACTCCATCAAAATCGGCAACGCGTAATGGCGCAAAATCAATCGCATTCATCTCCGGTGTAACGCAGGTTTCTTTTAACTTCTATCAACGTACAAGTCATTATAAGAAAAATTTACTCACTGCGGACTTGTTACTTGATAACATACCTGGCTGTGATTAGCTGTTATTTACACCATTTTTCTTATTGTATTGTTACTCATATTAAAATAATAAACATGATAAAGTTACTATCAATGCGATAATGGATAGCTATTATGTCAGTCCTGGGCACACGAAAATTTGAAACCCTTTTCAGGTGTGAGTTTGGTGAGGCTTTTCTTTTGAGGCGACGATAGAGGTGACATAATGCTTTTGCATAAACATGTAAATCATGCAATCATTAAATTTGCAAATGGCTATTTCTACTAAAGAGATAGATAATATTGTTGTGCAGGGCAGTATGCACAACGCCAAAGTTAGTATAAGCAGCGGCATCTAACTTATCACTGCGGGGTTTTGGCTCACCGTCTTCCGCTTAAAGAGGATAACCGGCATTTTGAAGGGAACTCTTGGTTAAAGAGTTCCCTTCTTCTATTGGCTCAGGCAGTAGCGGTTTAGAGAGCTTGGGTATTTCATCATAATGCACTCCACATCTCCTTGTTTTTATGGTCTATTTTTCCATATAGGTTTAGCGTGATCCAGTTTAGGGAAATGGTGTGTTTACTGCAATATTCCTGTTTATAGAACTTTCTATCGCCTCCCAGGAGGTTTTGCCGCTCCAGTGCTTATTTTTAAATATATAAAAGCTTTTCACATTGGTAATAAAATTTTAATAGGAAGGGCCGATCGCCCGTTTTGTTTCCTCTTATATTTGTGCGCTTCCATTGAAACTTACAATTCCTTTACTCATCAACTATTCATTTATACGTAAACACATGAAGAAACTCTACTTTTCCTTTTTGTTGGGAATGTGCTGCACAGCGCCTGCGATATTGCAGGCACAAGCGCCGTTGTCTGGTTCGGGTTATTCCCAAGATTTTAATACCCTGTCCGGCACAACCGCAAGTAATATCCTTCCGTCCGGTTGGCAAATCCTCGAAACGGGAACATCCGGAAGTGTGAATGGATCATATTCGGTAGGCACCGGCTCTGGTAACGCTGGGGATGTTTACAGCTTTGGTGCATCGGGCAGTACGGAAAGAGCCTTGGGTACTTTGCTTTCCGGAACGCTGAAACCAACTATTGGTGCTTCTTTTACCAATAATACGGGTAGTACCGTAACCTCGCTTACGATTACGTACACAGGTGAATTGTGGCGGTTGGGTGCCACCACACGGAAAGACCGCCTTGACTTCCAGTTAAGTTTGAATGCGACCAGCCTGGGAACGGGCAATTGGACAGATATTGATGCATTGGATTTTGAAACACCCAATCTCTCGGCTGCTGGGGCCAGGAATGGGAACGCCGATGAAAACAGAATCGTGATCACGCATATAGTAACGGATGTAAACATTCCGGCCGGAAGCACTTTCTATATTCGTTGGACTGATTTTGACGCCGCCAGCTCTGATGATGGATTGGCGATCGATGACTTTACAATCTCCACAGGTGGTCCGGTAAAGGATACATACGCACCTGCCATTACTACTTACCAGCCAGAAAAACAGAGCACTGGTATAGTAACGGCTGTAAAACCAAGCCTTGTATTTGATGAAGGCATTCAAAAGATAGAAGGCGGCACCGGCACGATATCAGTTGTAAGTACCGGTGGCGATCTACTAACGCTTCCCATTGCCGATAGCCGTGTCGTTGTGAATGGCAATACACTCCGGTTGGATGTTACGCTAAAGCCTTCACGCACTTACACCATTGCGATCAGTGCCGATGCACTGGAAGATGCTTCCGGAAATGATTTTGCCGGTATCACTGACTGGTCCTTTACAACTGGCGAGCAAAAGCTTTTCTTTGACTTCAATGATTGCAACGGAAATGCATTAAGTGGCTTTACACAGTATAGTGTCACCGGTGCCCAGACCTGGAGTTGCGGTGCTACGTTTGGTGTGGATCGTTCCGGCTCTATTCAGATCAACGGCTATGCAGGTGGTGCTCAGGAAAATGAAGATTGGTTGATCTCGCCTTCTTTTGATCTAAGCACCATGCCTTACCCGGTACTTTCTTTTGCTACGATTTCTGCCTTTGAGGGACCTGGACTGAAACTGGTTGTTTCTACTGACTATGATGGCACCAGCCACCCACGTGACTTTACATGGACAGAGATCAGGGGGCATTTCCCGGCCGTGAATTCTGCCCAGTGGACTACGTCCTCCCAAATTGATTTGCGTGCTTTCAAAGGAGATAATGTTTACATCGCCTTTGTTTATACGTCTTCGCCCCAACTAAATGCTTCCCGTTGGACGCTGGATAATTTCAGGATTACAAAAGATGTTGCTCCCGAGCCGGTAGTCATCACCAGCCCTTCCTTGTTGAATTTTGATTATGCCAAGGCTGGCACTCAATCCGCATCATCACTCATCACAGTAGATGCGTATAATCTGCAGAATGCCATTGCATTTACGGCACCCGCCGGCTTTGAACTGTCATTGGATAACAGTGTATTCTCAAAAACGGTTCAGCTGCCAAAAGAAGCCACCGAAGCAGGCGTGCAGAACTTGTATGTACGTTTTGTGCCGACAACTGCTAATGTTGACTTCAGCGGTAAGATCATCGCCACGAGCGAAGGCGTAACCCGGGACATCACTTCACTTTCCGGTACCAGCTTACGGGCTCTTAAAGTGGTGAACTGGAACGTGGAATGGTTCGGTGGCCCCAACGGTCCGACCAATGATAGCCAGCAACAGGAAAACGTAAAAACGATCCTTCAAAAGCTCAATGCCGATGTGTATGCTCTTTCTGAAGTGGTAAACATCGAACGGCTGGAAGCAATGGTTGCGCAAATGCCAGGTTATGCCTATACCATCAATGACTATGGGTCCTATGCCGACGACCCCTCGGATCCCGATTATGCAACGGCCCAAAAACTGGCCTTTATTTATAAAGCCGACGTGGTGAAGTCCATCAGCACTTATGGTGTGTTGCGTAATGGAGGTAGCTCTTCAGCCTATAACAACTGGGCCAGTGGTCGCTTCCCTTACCTTATGAAAGCTGAGGTAAACTTGGAAGGCGTCACTACCACCATCAATTTTATTTTGGTACATGGAAAAGCCAATACGGGTGACATTGCCGAACAGCAGGAGTCATGGATGCGTCGCAAAGGGGCTGCTGATGAACTGCGGGATTCTCTGAATGCCCAGTATCCTTTTGCCAATATCATTATGCTGGGTGACTTCAACGATGACTTGGACAAGACCATCGCGACTGGTATTCCGGGAGATGTGACTTCATATGTTTCCTTTGTTCAGGATGAGAAGAATTACAAGCCCATTACACTTCCGCTAAGCCTGTCCGGTAGTGCATCCACAACATCCTACGCCGATATGATCGATCACCAGGTTGCTTCCAATGAAACAGGCATTGCCTATGTGCCGCAATCTGCGCACGTTGCAAATTACGTCAGCAGTTGGGTCAGCAGCTATGGTTCTTCCACATCGGATCACTATCCGGTGGTAGCCCGCTATGACCTTCGCTATTTTGCGCGGCCTATCGACTTTAAAGGATTTACCGGAACGATAAAAGGTGGTATGGTGGCTTTTGAGTGGATCACGAGCCATGAGATCAATAGCCACTATTTTGTTGTGGAGCGTTCACGCAACGGGATAAATTTTGAGCCGATCGATTCGGTACAGGGCTTGGGCACCAGCCGCACGGGCACCGCCTATTCGCTGGAGGTGAAGCCATGGCCAGGTCAAACGCACTACCGCTTGCGGGTCACTTCACTGGACGGTTCTGTTGCTTACAGTCATGTACAGACCATCAATATGAAGAAGAATAGCAGCTTATTAAGTGCAAGTGCTATCAATCCTTCTCTTGTTCGGGTAGCCTACATTACTCAAACCGAAAAGCAGGGACGTTTGGAATTGGTAGACTTAAATGGCCGGGTGCATTTCAGTAGAGTCAGCAAATTTGCCAAAGGACAGAGCCTTTGCAACATAGATACCCATCGATTGCCGGCAGGGTTATACATTGTTCGTATTGTGTATGCTGATGGCATTGAGAGTGAAAAGCTTTACTTAAACAAGTGATAAAGAATAATTCATTTTTTTCAAGGCTCCAGAAATGGGGCCTTTTTTATTTGGCGGGATAAAACATAAAATTCCTTTGCTTTTATAATTGACTATCGAAGGTTTGCTGAAAACCAAAACTACGATTGCCAATCATCTTTTTTTGCTATTTAAATGCATACCTTTTTTTCCACTTACGCAAAAGAAATACGTGATAGCCCGATAAACAGCACACAATTTTTGTCGTTTAGACTCAATTAAAACTGTGTTTTAAGAAAATAGTATTCTATTCATTCAAAGAGTGTATACGATGATCAATTCGCAAATCAACTGTCATTGATCTTTTCTATGTTGAAGCGCTCGATTCAGCTGCTGGTATTCGTGGGGACTAGGTGTTAACCCCTTCAAAATCGTGTTGTGCTGAGCTGGTTATAAAGTGGCGGATTTTCAAAAAACTACATTTCTCCGAAAATTGTAAGTAGAGGCAGAAATTGCAAATTCAGGTATACTACAGCTTGTCGTCCAATTTAAGCATGAACAGTTCTGTGAGATCACCCAAATGGCATTCAAGATTTTGTATTCATCCAGGTTGAAAGTTTTAAGTGTTCTCTACCTAGCCTTGAGATTTTGATTATTGGGGCATAAGTTAAAATTTTTTTCACATGCACTTGTTATGAATGTACGCTAAATTGAGAAGTTTTTATGGTAACCTGTATTTACATATTTTGATTCTGATGAAGAAGAAGCGTTTGATTTTGGTGATTGTTTTTTGGGGTTATTTGGCAGCACTGATACGGATTGTTCTTTTTAAAGGATTATTTTTCTTTCGTATCGTTCCTGCAAGCAGTTATTATAAAAAGCATCATGCTAACTCCTCCTATAGAGATTACAACGTTGTGCCATTTCGAACTATTAAATTCTTTCTAACGGATTCGGTTTCTACCTCATCTGCCTTTTTCAATCTCGCCGGTAACATTTTGCTATTTGTTCCCCTGGGATTGCTACTTCCCCTTGTGGTTCGGTCTACGGCCACTTTTGTAAAAATTATGGTATCAACAATGGCTCTGAGTGTTTGTTTTGAAGTTTATCAGCGAATAGCGCAAATTGGAAAGGCAGATATTGATGATGTGTTACTCAACACCTTGGGTGGTATGATTGGATATGGGATTTTTTCTTTTTTAAAACGAATTTTATAAATTTTCAATTAAAATTTTGCCCCTTCTTTAGCCAAAATCCTCGGCATAGGTAAATAGAAAGAATTTGATATCGCCACATGTTTATTTAAGTTCATGAAAACATCTTCACTCAAGGCAAAATCGAGCGATGTATTCTTCGGTACAGTGAAGTTTATCTTGTTTTGTTCATGGACACATTCATCGCATGATTGCTGACCTGCTTTCACGCTTCCCTGCATAGCTAAACACAGGATTTCGTTTTTGAAACATGCCATTGCTCCACCAATTTAAAAGGATAATCTACGGTGCACCGAAGGTTGGTATTCCCGTTTTAGCCAACGTACAAAATGGATGGGAGAGAAGTATATAATAATTTGAGGTACTCGAAAACTTCCTCCTTTGATGAATGGTTATTATCATTGGAAAAGGTCTGTACGCAGTGAGGGAAGTCAACTTTCATCCACCGTTGGTTGCTCTGTTTGGTTTGAGGTTATGACTTGTGACAACGGTTTGGCAGGCGCAGCCCACGTAGACTTTTTATCGATTGCGTGCCCCAGCGCATCCAGTACCTGCTGATTATCCAAGCTCCCGATCCAACGCCGGATTCCCCGCATGAGCAGGATTTTCAATGGCGGAGTCTCTTCGCTCAATCCACTAAAGTGCTGCAAATGGGCAAGGAAAACGCCTTCCTCTTCTTCTGTGATGGTGTAGTGTGCAATTGCGTTTTGGAACAGCACGGAGGCACGACAGTTCATGGTACCGGTATGGTTTATACGTATTTAGCAAAAACAGTACCTTAAAGCAGGGACGTTAACAACTCAGGTCTATTCACACAGGCTCGACGGTAAGACAACAAAAAGGCATCTGCCATTAACGGGACCTGGAAACGCTCCGCTTTCAACAATGGGCCTTTTTATTAGTAATGATTGTTTACCGCTTGATCTTTTCACTTTAAAACAGCTGTTTCTTCTTTTGGCTGTCATCGATACTATTAATACAGTAACACAAAAGGTGTCAAACTCTAAGATGTAATCAATTTTGTCGGTGACAGCGTAACCGTGATGGGTAAAATCTTTGGTGCCCACTACCTTGAATCGGCAACGAACACAGGAATCTTAATCAATTTGATGGGTGCATTTCCAAAACAACTACTCAGTAACGTTATCTGGGATGATGTAAGGAAAACAGGCCTCTGCATCTTAAGAAAAGCCGTAATTGAAGAGTAAGGCAAAGGTCAGCGAAAGGTTGAATTATAAAAGAGAAGACCACGAATCGTCCTTACGAATCCTTTGCAGCTTTCCATTATTTATAATGAAGAAGAAGCTGGAGTCGCAGGTTCCACCGATTGAACGCAAGAATTAGGTTTTACCACCGTTCCTTTTATTGTAGATCCTTCCTCCCGACCCCAATCGCTCACAACAAAAAGGCGGCCCAAAGAGCCGCCTTTTCGCTTAAATCTTTAAAGGGCTTTATTCAGAAACTTTGATGAGCCACGTTTGGTAGCGTCTGTCTCCCTGGACAACTTCAACCATGTAGGTACCGGGTCTGTATTGGCTTCCCAACTGTATGGTTTGTCCTGCCGGTAGATTTCTTTTCATGTCCACCAGTCTGCCCCCTGCATCTAGCACCCGAAGTGTAAATATTCCGGCTTGCTGTGCACCTCCCATTTTGATGGTAGCATGCTGGCGGAAGGGGTTGGGGTAGAGATCCAATTTGACCATTATAGGGTTATTTACGTTGATAACCTCACTGTAGGAAAACTTCCCATCTCTATCAACCACTTTCACCCTGTAATATTTGCTTCCTGTTCCAGGATGGGTATCCAGAAAACCATATTTGACTGCGGAGGTAGTGTTTCCCGTTGCAGCTACACGGCCGATGGGTGAAAAGCTGCGTCCATCAGCACTGCGTTCCAACTCAAAATGATCCGTGTTTTGTTCGCTCGCAGTTTGCCAGGATAGCTGCACACCGCTGATTTGTCTTGTTCCACCAAAAAATGACAGCGTGACCGGTAGCGGGAAAGCGTCGTTTTGGTAGGCAGCCAGTCCGAAGCGGCTATTAATAGAACCGGCTATAAAGATCCGATCACCCCAAAGGGCCAGGGCATTGCTGTAGGAAGGTGATCCAAAACTTACGTCAACCTTTCCATCGCCATCAAAGCTGTTATCTAAAGTCCCGTTTGTGTTGAGGCGAGCCAGGGTGAAGTTCATGTTCCCGGTTGCACAAAGCATGATTTTTCCATCATTTTGCAGTTTCACAGACCGGATGTTGTCATTATCTGAACCCAGATCCAGGGACAGCTGACCGGTGCCGTTAAAGGTAGCATCCAATTGCCCGGTGGAAGTATAACGGGTTACTATGCCATCATATACTGTGCGATCCATCATTGGATCATTATAGGACCGCTGGCCTGCAGCCACGATTTTTCCGTCTGCCTGCAGGGCTACTGTGTTAAGCCGGGCACCGTTGGCGAATACAGTAACCAGCTTTCCATCTCCGTCGAAGCTGCTGTCCATTGAGCCGTCCGAATTGAGCCGGGCCAGCATGAAATTGGCAGAGGCGTTACCGGCCAGCAGAATTTTACCATCCGGCTGCAGCGCCATTGCATAGGCATTGTCAAGTGTGGAGGCATAATCCACCGTAGCGATACCGTCGCCACTGAATGAGACGTCGAGGGTACCATCGCTTAAGAAACGAAACACGGTAAAATCCACGGTTCCCGGTTCAAAGGTGTAGCCAGCCACCAGGATTTTTCCATCCGGCTGGATTGCCACCGCATAGGCATAGGCGTTCTTGGTTCCCAGTGTAACCGTATGTTTTCCATCTCCGCTGAAGCTTGCGTCCAGGGTACCATCTGTATTGTACCGTGCAATGGCGGCCATGTAGGTGGAGCCAACAAGCGTCTCACCAACGGCTACAATCTTTCCATCGGCTTGTAGAGCCATGCCATTGATTATATCGCTTCCTGTTCCGATTGCGGTGGTTTGTTTGCCATCGCTGCTGAACGTAAGATCAAGGGTGCCGTCCGTGTTATACCGGGCCAGGGAAAAATCCTGGTTACCGCTAAACAGACTGGTTCCGCCTGCTACCAGCTTACCGTCTGGCTGAACAAGTAGAGCTGTGGCTCCGTCCTGTAAAGAAGAAAAGCTGGTCTGCACCCTGCCACCAGTGCCAAAGGTGCTCACCAGGGAGCCGGCTTGACCAAAAGAAGAAAGGGAAAAGAGTAAGGCAATCGAGGCGTAAAGATGTTTCATACGATACTGTTGGATTTTTAATGTGGGCAAATATAGATGCTGCATTTGGTAGATGCTATACCTCCTTGGAGGTAAATAATAGTAGGCGAATCGCCGGAAAAAGAACATTATTACGAAGTGTTCCTGCTACTGTTTTATACGCAAAGATTGATGATCAGCGGATACAGCAAAAAACAAGGAAGCACACGAAAACCATGGATAAGTACATCTAGAGACCAGAACGGTGAGTTAACCGCAAGCATCTTGCTTAAAAAAACAACTGTAAAAATTAGAGACTGCAGCCAAAATTATGTGCTAATGATGTTTATCGAAAAATCTTCAAAGTAGAAAAGTCGTTTGATTTTTGCCAGTGCTTCGCCACGAAGTTTTCAATCTGTTGGTACACTCTTAGAATATTATCATTAGACTAAACGATACATCGGAGTCATTTTGCCGGTTTTTGCCTTATTGTATTTCCACTTCACGGGAGTGGTTTTCCCTGTCATGTTGGAATCAATAATAGGCAGGTGTTATTACAACGGCGTGAAGGTTAAACTGCAAGAAATCTGTGGAGTTTGGAAATTGCCTATTTATTGAGATTTTGAGCATGACCTGCATAGGCTTTGAACACCAATCCTTCCCCTGAAAGAGATCGACTGATTTGAGACTTACTCTGTATACCAATGGAACCTGAACTTTTGGGATATGTGCTTTTATATCAGTTTATTACACTTGCGAAAAATAAATACCTGAAAAAAAGGTGAACTACCCCCTATTTTGCATCGTTTCGGATCGTTTTAACCTGTTTTAAAAATTAGTTCTAACGTAACAGTCTTCTTAACATCAACAGCATTGAAAATTTTTTAATTACTTGCAGAATGCCGTAGTATTAAGCACTGGATTCTGCCCTAGGAATTCAATAATCAAAAAGATAGGATTCCAGCATCAGGACATTTATAGCAGGTCAGGTTTACTGTTCGGCCAGAAATTACAATATTCAAGTTATCGCTGTTTGGTGCAGAATCAGTTCTTCTAAAATCTTTACAAAAAACCATTATTTAACTGGATAACGATAGGCAAGCTTTTGTTCCTGTTGAATGTTATAGTTGTAAAGAATAATAAAAAAAAAAGAACTTCCTTTTGGAAGTTCTTTTTTGCATGCGATTGGGTTGAGGAGCGTTGGTATTATATCACCGTTCGAAGCCTGTTAAAACAGGTGTTGTTGAATACAGATGGTGCGGAAATTGATTTTTTGATTGGAGAAGTATTTGACTTAAAACTTAATCATTGTTACCAGTGCAATGTGTCCGAGGGTTGAGCCATCTTTGGTCAGGCCGTTATAGCCAAGCGCTACCTGTACTTTGCTGCCATTGTAGCCAAGGCGCGGCTCATAGTTGAACGCACCTTCACTGTCGCCACCACCGGTCAGAACCCCGTAACCCAGTTTTCCACCAATAAAAAATTGTGGTGAAGGGTAAATATGAACACCGGCCAGTATGGGAATCAAGCCCACACCATCGACACGAGCACCTAAAAATTCTTTTCCAATAAAATGAGTGTAGCTAGCTGAAAATGGAATGGTGACATTGCTGGCAAGTCTCGCTTCTCCCTGGATTTCGGCACCAATCCCAAAACTATGGGAGTCGCCAAAATCACCTACGGGCAGGCCTAACCGTATGCCTCCCGAAAAACCTACGTTGGATTGTGCATGCAACGTTGCAACGGAAATAACAGCGAAAGCAAAAAGAAGGATCTTTTTTTTCATGGCTTTTATTTTTGGTTTACAATGTGCAATAAAAATATTAAATATGTAAGTCCGGTTAACGCCTTCATATTGTCAATTACAAACAAGTTTTGAACACCTTTATTGGAGATCAACCGATCATGTTAATAAAGCGCTGAAAGCACAGAAGAGCTTATCTGATCCGTTGCATTTTCTGCAGAATGCAATCACAATTCACAACAATAAAATAGTTTGTAAGGAAGGGGTAAAAAAAGCATTCGCTGGCCTTACCAGTTGCTGATCTCTTTTTCTACATGGATGACTTTTCCTTCCGCATTTATTCCTTCCATCACCAGGCGAAATTGTTTCGTGATATCATTGTTGTAAAACTGCAGGCGCAACCGGCGACGGTCTTTGTCCAGAATAATGGAAGGATTCCAGTACAAAGTGCTGCGCACATCGTCTAACTGATCCCGTTCGGAGAAAGTGGCATAGTCCGGTGAATAAAATTGCTTAACGGGAGAGTAGCCCGTCATCTGTACGAAGCTCAATCCCTTTGTATTCGGGTCAGGCTGTGCATCGCCGCCTTTGCGGGTGTAAATGGCAATTACACCCCCACCGCTGCCTGATACAACACTGGAACCGGGTCGTAACACTTTAATATACGCGATATCACTTACCGGCGTGGACGCCACCAGCGAAGGGTCGGCCCGCATTTCGTTCAGGTACAACACCGGCGTGCCGCCGCGCCACATCAATGACGGTGTGGGCCCTCCTTCGCTGATCTGCAGACCGGCCACGCGGCCCTGCAGGTACTGGAAAATGGTTTGATACGTAGTGGACAAAGGATCATTCACCAGGTCGAAGCTGTACCCGTCGCCGCCAAACAAACCGGTCACATATTTTTCTTCCATTTTTTCTTTGGTCGTTTTAGTACGGGCCGTTACCGTTACATTTTCCAGCATGCCTTTGCGGGCCATTTGCCGGTTGTTTGCCAACAGGGCCGTGCGGATGTTATTGTTGCCGGGCAGCATCTCTTCAGGCACCGTGGGAAGATTTTTGCGGAGCAGCGAATCCAGGCGCACATTGCGGTAGCTTTTGTACAAGCCATTGTTCACCAGCAGCATGCTTTTGTCAAAGGCAAGACTTTTCGAATTGAAATTAAAAAACAGCTTTGCCTGATCAAAGAAGATCAGACCATCAGTGAACACATTGCCACTGCGGTCAACCGGAAGGCTCAGGATCATGCGGGAAGAATCGGCAGCCTGCAACACACCCGCAAGTTCAAGCCCCTGCCGGTAGCTTCCGGGAGGCAGGCCAGCCACTTTGCCTTCCAGACTTAAATAATTGCTTTCTTTCAGGCGGGGAGGCGTTGTTTTTCCGGCAAAAAAATCGTCCCAACTATAACGCCGCCAACCATGGGTCAGCATCACAAGGTCCAGGTGAATGGCTGCGCTGTCGCTGTTGCTGTAGAAATAATAATAAGGCCTTGTGATCTTTCCCCGCAGGTCACCGGTCAGCAAAAAGCGGCTGACGATATTATCCGACATAAATGGCTTTTCATTCAGATCGGCATCCACAATGGCAAGGGAAAGATTGGCCGGTACCGTGTCGGAAATAATCACTTCAACCCGGTTCAATCCACGGCGGGTAAAATTCTTTTGCGAGAAAAACGCATCGCCGTCAAATTCAAAATTGCGGTTGTTGACAAAGCTGATACGTTCAGCAAGGGGTTTGTAATTCTTATCGAAGATGGTGATCTGTAAAATGCCGGAGGGCAGCTCCTGGGTGGGGAAAACGCCAGTGATAGAAGTTTTACTTTCCATGTTGGCGTCGGCCTTGAACATGAGCTGCTGGTTCATGTAAGCGATAATATGCACCTGGTGCGCTGCTTCGCCAACATTGGCGCTGCGATGGATCACAAACCGTTTGTTGGTCCCCTGGTTCAGAATGCGCAGGCTGACACCTTCTTTTACTGCAACTGGCAATGCGGTGGTGAAGGTGCTTCCACTTTCTGTTTTCCAGGTTGCCGTATAGGTCCGTCCTTCCAGCGGCGTCAGTTCTACCGTTCCCATGCCGTTATGGATTGAACGGAATTCACCCACCTTGGCGCCGGTATTGTCGGTGATGGTGCCGGTAATTTCCACCGGATTTTCCCCATCGTCAATGGCTTTAAAGGCAAGATTCGAGGGAACACCTATGATCCAATTACCGCCTTCGGGCATAAACCGGAGCGAAGGGGAGGCCTTAGTAGGAGCGGTCTTTGCCGCTATTGCTTTGGATTGAATGATACGGATTGGTTTTGTAAACAGGAAGCTGGTGTCGCTGTTCAGCATCGAAATCGTATAGCCCCGAAAAAAAACGGCGGACTTGGTAAAAGAGGAATCAATATCAAAATGACTGTTGGCACTGGCAAACGCTATGGGAGCTGTTTTTTGTTGCAGCACATTGCCTTGCTCGTCCATCAGTTCTGCATAAAAATTTTTGCTGGTGACGGAAGGCTGATTCCCGGTAAACAGGTAAGCTTTGAACCAGATGGTTTCTCCCGGATTGTAATGCGATTTGTCAAAATGCACATAAACTTTTTCCTGCGGATCGGCTTTCCACTGGATTTCAAAAAGTGAGTCAAGCTTCTGTGCACCAGCCGCCTGCACCAGGATAACTAACAGGGCAATAGCAAAAAACTTCTTCGGCATGGGCTAAAAATAATGGTTGAAAAGGAAAGGTCAATCCGCTAGGCTGAAAAACGCTGGCATACCATTTAAAGATTGTAAATGTTTTCACATTCCGTTACACACGTAAACGGCTGAAGAATATCGGTCTTTGGTCGCCGGAAAGAAATTACATGTTTACATGGCAGGTATGAGAGGAACTTGGGTGCAGGCTTTCTGGACAAAGATCAAATTCGTAGTGGACCTGCCTATTCCGAAGAAAGTTCGTACTTCGGTTACGAGTATATGAATACCGTTTTGTTTACCGGGGAAAAACACAGTCCCTGGTATACGGTGGCCATGCGCATGGTAGGGACAATCCTTAGCTTTAATACCGGCGAAGCAGGCGGTGTTTTTGCCCCTTCGCTGGCCGCCGGCGCCTCCATTGGTTCCTGGCTGGCCGGTATGTTCGACTTTACCGGGGCCAATGCCAACATTCTTATTCTTGGCGGCATGGTGGGTTTCCTCACCGGCGTTACCCGTACACCGTTTACCTCTGCGATCCTTGTGCTTGAAATGACCGACCGCCACAGCGTGATTTTTCACCTGCTGGTAGCCGCCATGGTTGCAAACATTGCGGCCCTGCTAATAGACAAACGTTCTTTTTATGAGCAATTGAAAAAAGGGTATATGGAAGCGGCTGGAGCAAATAAGCCGGAATGATCTCTACTCTCAGGTTGGAAGCTGTAGGTTTTTACCACACCAATCCCTGCATTCAGTATTTAACAGAAAAGCGTGTTTAGAAAACTTTCTTTCTGTAGATTGAACATTTCTTCCTCTTTGTTAATGGTAAACTGCTACTTCCTCTAAAGATTCCTAACGCTCTGCTATACCCGTAAACAGGTTTCCATTGGCTTTAGTTAGCAGAATCGTTTCTCGCAGCCAACAATTCATTATCTTAAAGCAGGAAAAGACACTTCAAACTCTTGCTATCTTTTTTCTTGCCAACAAAAAATCAAAAACATGCTTGTTGAGACCAACAAACCGGAATTCTCTGCGCAAACTTCTTCCGGTACCACCGGTTATATTATCCGCATTTCACTGACGGCGGCGCTGGCCGGTTTTATTTTCGGTTTCGATACCGTGGTGATTTCCGGTGCCAACCTGCCCATTAAAGAGCTTTGGCAAACTTCGCCATTGTTTCATGGTTTTTTTATCATGTCGATGGCGCTTTGGGGAACGGTAATAGGCGCCATTTTCGGCGGTGTGCCCACAGAAAAATACGGACGGAAAAAAGTGCTATTCTGGATCGGCATCCTGTTTACCGTTTCCGCCCTGGGAACAGCCCTGGCGCCGGAGCCTTACAGCTTTTCGCTGCTGCGTTTTATTGGTGGCGTAGGAATCGGTGTTTCTTCAGTGGCAGCGCCAACCTATGTATCGGAAATCTCCACGCCGGCTACCCGTGGACGGCTGGTAGCCTTGTACCAGTTCAACATTGTGTTTGGTATCCTGATAGCGTTTTTGTCCAATTATTTTTTAGAAGGGGTAGGCGGTGAAAACGACTGGCGTTATATGCTTGGCATTATGACCATTCCCTCCGTGCTGTATTCCTTGCTGGTGCTGGGTGTGCCCGAAAGTCCGCGATGGCTGCTGGCCCGGAAAGGTAATGTGCAGGCGGCCGAAAATGTACTGAAAAAATTAGGCGTGCAGGATGTAGCGTCCGAGATAACGGCTATCCGTGAAAGCAACCGGCACGAAAAGCGGGCAGGAGAGGGCAGCGGATTGTTTAGCAAGAAGTATAGCCGGGTAATGTGGCTGGCCTTTATGGTGGCTTTTTTTAACCAGGTTTCCGGCATCAACTTTATACTGTATTACGCCCCTGAAATTTTGGAAAGAGCCGGGCTTGCCGCCAAAGAATCGCTTTTCAATTCCATTGCCATTGGCGGCACTAACCTGGTATTCACATTTGTGGGTTTGTACCTCATCGACCGGTTGGGGAGGAGAACACTGCTGTTGATTGGATCGCTGGGTTATATCGTCAGCCTGGCGGCCGTTGCTTGGTGTTTTTACAGCGGTGCCGGTCCCGGGTTGCTGTTGTCATTTTTGTTGCTTTTCATTGCAGCCCATGCTATCGGGCAGGGCGCTGTTATCTGGGTGTTTATCGCCGAAATTTTTCCCAATAATGTCAGGGCCCTGGGACAATCCTTCGGTGCATCGGTGCATTGGGTATTTGCTGCGCTGATCACACTGGTAACGCCTGTTTTCCTGGATGCGCAAAGCGGTATTTTCAAAGACAATCCCTGGCCAATCTTTGCATTTTTTGCGGCCATGATGGCGCTTCAACTGGTGTGGGTGTTGACCAAAATGCCGGAAACAAAAGGCATCTCACTGGAAGACCTGGAAAGAAAGCTGGTTAAATAAATTCATCTAATCCTGTTGGCATATGTTCGTTCACTATCGTACAAGCTTAACCGTAATTGCTCTTTGCGCTGCCGCTGGTTTTCTTTCCTGCAACAGCGTAAAAAAAGCAATGAACGAAACTGGGTATGCAAACGAAAAACACCGTCCGCAAATTCATTTTACGCCAAAGACCGGCTGGATGAATGATCCCAACGGCATGGTGTATCACAACGGCACTTACCATCTTATGTACCAGCATAACCCGGATAGCACCGTGTGGGGACCGATGCACTGGGGGCATGCCACTTCAAAAGATCTCATTCTTTGGGAACATAGGCCCATTGCCTTGTACCCGGACAGCCTGGGGACTATTTTTTCGGGCAGTGCAGTTGTGGATCTGGCTAACACGTCCGGTTTTGGAAAAGATGGGAAACCACCACTGGCCGCCATCTTTACCCATCATGATCATGCGGGTGAAAAGGCCGGGAGTTCTGCCTACCAAAATCAAAGTATCGCGTATAGTGTGGATGAAGGCAAGACCTGGACAAAATATAGCGGCAATCCGGTTGTGAAAAATCCAGGCATCAAAGATTTTCGTGATCCCAAAGTAAGCTGGCACCAGCCATCGAAAAAATGGATCATGACTCTTGCGACGCTCGACCGCATTACTTTTTATTCATCCCCCAATATAAAAGACTGGACGAAAGAAAGTGAATTCGGCAAAGACGTTGGAGCACACGGCGGCGTATGGGAATGTCCGGACCTTTTCCCCCTTGATGTGGATGGTAAAACCGTTTGGGTTTTGTTGGTCAGTATAAATCCCGGTGGTCCCAATGGCGGCTCGGCCACACAGTATTTTACCGGGGATTTTGATGGCAAAACCTTTACACCGTTTCAAACGGATACCCGCTGGATCGACTATGGTCCCGATAACTATGCTGGTGTTACCTGGTACAATACCGGCAACAGAAAATTATTTATGGGTTGGATGAGCAACTGGCAGTATGCCAACTTGGTACCAACACAACGCTGGCGCAGCGCTATGACGCTTCCAAGGGAGTTAAGCCTGGAAAAGGTAGGAGAGCGGTATTTTCTGCGATCTGCACCCCTACGGGAACTGGAACATATTGCTGAAAAAACGATAATGGTCAACGGCATTGATGCGACCAATTATAACCTGACCCAGCAAACAAAGTTTGCGCCTGTTCCGGCAAAGATTTCTTTTCAGTCAGAGAGCATTAACGATTTCACCATTGTTTTTACCAACCAAGGTGGACAGGAATTAACAGTTGGATACAAGAAGAATACGAACCAATATTTTATCGATCGCAGAAACGCTGGTGACGCCGCCTTTTCTAAAGAATTTGCCGCACGGCATACTGCGCCTCGCATAGCAACGGGTAATGCAATGGATCTTACCCTGGTTATTGATAATGCATCGCTTGAATTGTTTGCTGACAAAGGCTTGTCTGTTATGACAGCCATCTTTTTTCCGGATGCAGTATTGTCCGAAGTCCGCTTCAAATCTACAAAAGGCTTCCGGATCAAAAACCTAGAACTTACGTCGTTAATATCGATGTACTGAAAAAATTAAAGGAACACCGTAAAAAGTTTTATATTGTAGTACTTTCTCATGTAAGCAGTCAATCTCTTGCCTGTTGTTTCTACAACAGGCTTTTTTTTAAAAAAAGGAGTGCCCGGCATTACCCGACGGCACTCCATAGATCTATCTTGACAATCTATCCAATTCAAATAGTAACTGCCTTCATTCACAAACCTCTCCGCCGCAAGGTTGCCATTTCTTTACTGATCCATTCCTTCTGTTTTCTTGGCTACTTCCACCTGCTTCATAAAAGCACCGGTGTCTTCGTCCGAATACCGGCCATAGGCATCGGTAAGCGTTCCTTTGGATCCATCGCAGGTTTCAATGGCATAGAGGATACTCATATCGTCCGGGTCCGAGATGCCTTCAAAGCGATAAAAGTTTACCGCCTTTACATCGGCCGGCTTGTATTTCTTTTTGCTTTCCATACCTACCAGCTTTCCTTTTTCCACCCTGAACTGCTCTGTATAACCATACTTCTCCAGGTTCTCCTGCACCTTTTCCAGGTCGGTCATAAAGGTCATGCGGTCGTTGGCCTTGTCGTAGTTGCCGGTCCTGTTATCCGTTTCGTTTATATTATCGGGATTATATTTATTCTGTTCCATGATTGTTCTCTTTATGGGGAATAATGCAGTTATTATGCCTATTGGCCATTATCCCCAGAAATATATTCCAGGCTGTGGATTACTGGAAAAACATCCCATTAAAGGGATGCTTTCCCTTGGTGGTAGCTATTGTATGTGAATGTTTGATAAGGCCTTCTATCCCGGAATTTTCCTTATGGTAACCGTTATTCTTTCGGCACTGCAACCTACCGGGTGACGACTATCAGTATTGTTTGAAATCCGCCGCCCAAATGATGAAACTCTTCCACAATGCATTTTAAACCGCTGCTTTCATTTTGACAAGGACTTCTTCTTCCTCCTTTTTGTATTTCTGAAGACACTCGGTTACTGCCTGTATATTTTCTGTTAATACAACAAGAACTGTTTTGGGCCTTCGTTCCTGCATTGCCTTTTCCACGGCATCGCATTCGTTGCCATAATAGGCGACAGGGATATCCGTACTCACCCGATTTATTCCCGTGGTAAGTAGGCGGTTGAGTTCTTCATGCGTACGGCCCCGCATATCCTCGTCGTAGCGAATAATGATCTCGTCAAAAATTTTGGCCGCTTCTTCGCCCATAGCGATAATGTCTTCATCCCTTCGGTCGCCAACACCGGTAATAATTCCAATCCTGGATTCTGCATCAAAGGTTTTTACAAAACCGCCCAGGGCCCTCATGCCATGCGGATTGTGGGCATAATCCAACACTACTGTAAAATCATTGAACTCAAATACATTTATGCGTCCTGGCGTGTTCTCCGAGGAAGGCACAAAAGAGCGCAACGCTTCGCGAATCACACCCAGTTTTATGCGGGTCGCATACGCTGCAAGGGCAGCAGCCAGTGCGTTGGCAATATTAAAGGTTGCCCTGCCCCCAAAAGTGATGGGAATATTAGCGGCTTCTTCAATGGGAAGATAATGATTGCCGATGCGAAGAAGGAGGTAGTCGTTCTCGTATACGGCAGCCAGTCCGCCGGCAGCACAGTGTTCTTCAATGCGGGGACTTGATTCGTCCAATGAAAAGAGAGCGACCTTGCATTTTACCTTTTCCCGCATGGCATATACCAGGTCATCATCCGCATTCAGTACAGCAAAACCATTGGGACTAACCGTTTCCGGTACCACCGATTTTACCCTGGCCAGTTTTTCCAATGTATCGATACCACCAAGGCCCAAATGATCTTCGGCCACATTGGTTACAATGGCGCAATCGCATTGATCAAAACCAAGACCTGAACGCAAAATGCCACCTCGGGCCGTTTCCAGCACTGCGAATTCCACGGCACTGTCGCGTAGGATGACTTCTGCAGAAGATGGACCCGAACAGTCGGCTTTGAGCACCTGTTCATCGTTGATATAAATACCATCCGTAGATGTAAACCCGGTCACAAATCCCGCCGTTTTTACAATGTGCGCCATCAGGCGGGTGGTGGTGGTTTTTCCGTTGGTGCCGGTAATGGCAATTATCGGAATCCTTCCGTTGCTCTTGTTGGGAAACAACATGTCCACAACCGGCTTTGCCACGTTGCGGGGTTGTCCATGTGTGGGTTCTAAGTGCATCCGGAAACCCGGTGCCGCATTTACTTCGAGCACGGCGCCTCCGGTTTCCCGCAGTGGTTGTGAAAGATTTGGCGCCATTACATCAATGCCGCAAACGTCAAGACCAATATTGCGGGCAATGCGTTCAAAGGTCGACCGGTTTTGCGGATGTACGTCATCGGTTACATCCGTGGCCGTGCCACCCGTACTCAAATTTGCCGTAGGTTTTAAGGCCAGGCTTTCACCCTGCGGCAAAACAGATTTCAGGGTGTACCCTTTCTTTTTCAGGAGCTCCAGGCAAACGTCATCGGCGTGAATCTCGGTCAAAATATTATCATGACCATTGCCTCGGCGGGGATCTTTGTTGGCGATGTCAATCAGTTCGCGGATGGTGTGACGACCATCGCCGGTGATGGTAGCCGGCGTCCGCAGTGCAGCCGCTACAAATTTGTAATTGACGACCAGTATACGGAAATCGCTGCCCTGAATATAATTTTCAACAATCACCTGCCTGCCGTATTGCTGTGCCCTGTGAAAAGCACACTTGGCATGCTCCCAATCCTGAATATTGATAGTAGCACCTTTGCCGTGATTGCCATTTAGCGGTTTGATCACGACCGGATAACCAATGGCTGTTGCGGCTTCTTTCAGGCTTTCGATATCTGTCACCACTTCACCTATCGGTACCGGCAAATTGGATTCCTGGAGGAGCTGTTTTGTTTTGTGCTTGTCACCGGCAACGTCCACTGCCAGCATGCTGGTGTGTGAAGTGATGGTTGCTTCAATCCGTTTTTGGTTACAGCCATACCCCAGTTGTACCAGCGAATCACCATCGAGGCGCATGGCGGGGATACCTCGCTTTTTGGCTTCCTCAACGATCGATCCCGTACTCGGTCCCAGTTTTTCACGAAACCAAAGGGTGCGAATTTCGGCAATGTCTTTCTGCACTTCATAAGGTTCGCCTTTGATAAGAGCTTCTGCAATGGCCACTGCCGCCTTTACGGTATAGCGGCCTTCGGCTTCTTCGCCATATTCAAAAGCTACATGATATACTCCTTCCTTGCCGGTTCCCCGGGTTTGTCCGAAGCCTACCTCAATGCCAGCCAGGCTTTGAATTTCCAACGCTATGTGTTCAATCACATGACCCATCCAGGTGCCCCGCCGCACCCGCTCAAAAAAGCCGCCGGGGCTACCCACACTGCAACGGTGTTCGTGGAGAGAAGGCAACAATTGTTGAAGCCGTTCCAGAAAACCGGGAATGGTATCGGTGGGTTTTTGTTCAAGTTCCTGTAAGTCGAGTGTAAACTGAATGATCTTTTGCCGTTTAACTGACCAGTAATTTGGTCCTCGCAGCACTTTTATATCTTGTACCAGCATGCAAGCAAATTTTGCGTCTGTAGAAATATGAAAAATTTTGGGCCAAAAGTCAGGTTCGCTTAAACTATTTTTATTGTTCTGCTTCGTTGTGTCTTTTCGTCCTCAACATTTCTATACGGCTGACTTTCAGGTATTCGCAAGCAACCCAAACAAGTAGCTAGTATTTTCTGGGGGAGACACATTTGCTTCACAATGGCATGTTTTTTCATTGCATGAAAACATGCAGTTACCCAAAGGAGTTTTGATCGCAGTTGGTGGTGCCGAAGACAAAGGATCGGAAGAAGAAAAAGAACGGCAGAACAGCCTTGATTTTTTCAAGCAGGGCATCCTTAACGAGATCGTAGGCATTTGCGGTAAAAAATCAGAGCCGAAAATAGAAGTGGTGACCACGGCTTCCTCTATCCCTGATGAAGTGGCGCAGGTGTATAAAAAATCATTTAAAAAACTGGGCTGCATTGATATTGGTCACCTGAAGATTACCAAACGCGAAGAGGCAGATTCGAAGAAAGTACTGGAGCGTCTCGAAAAATGCAACGGCATTCTTTTTTCCGGCGGCGATCAGTTACGCCTATGCTCAGTACTCGGAGGAACGGAGTTTATGGATATTCTGCACGAACGCTACGAAACCGAGCATTTTGTGATTGCCGGTACCTCCGCCGGTGCGGCCGCCATGAGCAATACGATGATCTGCGGTGGCGATGAAACAAAGGCTTACCTCAAGGGAAAAGTGGAACTCAGCATTGGCTTTGGCTTTTTGCGGGAAGTGATCATCGATACGCATTTTGATGCGAGGGGCCGTTTCGGACGGCTGGTACAGGCCATTGCCGCACAACCCGGCGCTGTAGGTATTGGCTTGGATGAAGATACCGGTGTGATCATTGAAAAAGGCACGAAAATGAGTGCCATTGGCTCCAGTTCCGTTGTAGTGATCGACGGAACCAGCATCAGTCATAATAACATTGCGGATATCAGGAACGGGATGCCCATTTCGGTGGCCAACCTGGTGGTGCACATGATGACTCATTCTGATGTCTTTGACATTAATTCCAGAAACTTCACCGGGGTAAGTTCGCCGGTGCATGCGCATTAAAAACAAAGAAGATGGCACTAAAAATAATGGTCCTCTACAAAGACGCACCCCTGGTTTATGATGTAACCCGGCAGGAAGATGATATCTACCAGTTGCGATTATTCGGGCAGACGAACAACAGTGGAGAAGGGTATGTTCCGGAGAAAGTGGTGATTCGTAAAAAAGGCAAAATATGGGTTTCTGACCTGGAGAATTACCATGATCTTGTGAATAGTCTAACAGCAGAGATCTCACAATTCAGATCCGAAGAAATATAGGTTTCATGGGAAAAATTGTCATAGCTGTGCATGGCGGTGCAGGGCCTGATTCAGAATTTATCAAAAAACACCAGAACGAATACCGCAAAGGGCTAAACGATGCCATGGAAGCGGGTTACAGTATTCTGGACAATAGCGGTACGGCGTTGGACGCGGTGGAAGCCGCGGTAAAATTGTTGGAAGATAATCCGCTCTTTAATGCCGGACGAGGCTCTTCACTTAACGAAAAAGCAGAAGTGGAAATGGATGCCGCTATCATGAACGGAAAGGACCGGAAATGCGGTGCTGTGTCCATTGTAAAAAATGTCAAAAACCCGGTTTCGCTTGCCCGTGCCATCATGGAAAAAACAGCGCACATTTATCTCGGCGATATGGGCGCCCTGGAGTTTGCTACAAAAATTGGCTTGACAGTGATGCCGGAGGCTTATTTTATCACCGATCATGCCTTTGAGCAATACAAAGAAGCCCTGAAAGAAGCCAGCAACAGCATGGAAGACGCCGGTCGATACCAGGTGAAAAGAAAGGAACACGGAACGGTAGGCGCGGTGGCGTTGGATAAAGAGGGAAATGTTGCCGCTGCTACTTCTACCGGCGGCACAGAAAACAAAGTGCCGGGTCGCATTGGCGATAGCTCCATGATTGGTGTGGGTTGTTATGCCAACAACAGTACCTGTGCCGTTTCTACTACCGGTGATGGTGAGGTGTTAATTCAAAACGTAGTGTCCTATCATCTTTCCTGTCTTATTCAATATAAAAAGTTTTCATTGCGCAAAGCCAGCCAGTACCTGCTGCACCAGGAGTTAAAGGATGAAAGGGGCGATATGGGGCTGATTGCCGTGGATGCAAAAGGAAACATCAGTATGGAATTTAATTCGGAGCGGATGCACAGGGGCTATATGATGGAAGGGAAAAAGTATACCGGAATTTATAAATGATTGCGCTTTCAGAAATAAGGAATTTGGACATTAAGATATTAGGATATTGAGATAAAGTTATAATACATTGGTGTTCCTTGTTATGTTGGATGCGTTCCATTCCGTTTCAATCCGTTTAATTTCACCATTTATGGCAGGGAATAATAAACTGTGAAGGTTAATGCGATATTTGGTTTTGAAGCATCATTCGGCTAAAGCCGATACAACGATAAATTTAAAATTTTAATAAACCCCACGCTAAAGCAGTGGAACAATGAAAATACAGGACCGAAATCAACGAAGACTTGTTTGCACTTAGAGGTAGAGATAGTAGGATTTTAGCAGTGAAATAAATTCCGGCGTATAGGCATCCTCGCTATTCTTAATGGAAATCAGGCTTTCACAGATTTCATTTACTTTTTGGCATCGTCCCTGGAGCATTATCCGGAAGGGTTGATGACGCTGGGTTTGTTGTACCATCACCAATTTTTCTGCATAGAGTTCCTGTTTTCTCATCAGCCTCTCCATCTCTGATTTTCGTTTGGCCGGCAGGAGGAGAAAAAAAGTTCCGTCTTCTTTTATGTTCCGTTTGATAAACAGGAGAAGTTCTTCCAGCCTTAACCCTTCACCATGATGGGCAACATTCTTTTCCTCTGTTTCTGACCGGATCTCATTTTCATAGAAGGGAGGATTGGATAAAATGACATCGTATTTTGTTTTTTGCTGCCATTGCAAAACATCTTGCTGGATAACCTGGATGGCATCTTGCCAGGGTGATGATTTTATATTTTCCGCCGCCTGCACGGCTGCTCCGGCATCAATCTCAACAGCATCAATCTTCCCATTGTTTTTTTGTGCTACCATCAGCGACAGCAGACCGGTTCCGGTTCCCACATCTAAAAACCGTTTGTCACCAGTTGCCAATTGTTCATTGTTTATTGTCTCCGCTGTCCAGGCGCCAAACAGGCAGGCGTCAGTGGTAACCTTCATAGCGCAACGGTCATGGTAAACCGTAAACTGCTTAAAACGGAAATAGGGGTTGGCCATTGATTCGGTTTAGAATATGGTATGCATAATCGACATTTCTTATTACCATTTCGATTATGAAAATTACCAGCTTGCCCGGGCCGATGCACTGACCGAAAGCGGGGTGGAGTGTCCCTCCCGGAATTTGTAATAGGCTGTAATGGCAATCATGGCGGCGTTATCGGTGCAATATTCAAACGGCGGTACAAAGCTGTTCCAGCCATTATCCCGGCACAATTGTTCAAACGCTTTGCGCAAGCCGCTGTTGGCGGACACGCCGCCTGCAATGCAAAGGTCCATGATGCCTGTCTGCAACGCTGCCTTTTTGTACTTTTTCAGCAGGATGGTAATGATCCGTTCCTGGATGGAGGCACAGAGGTCCGCCAGGTTTTCCTGGATAAAATCAGGATTTGCCTTTACTTCTTTTTGCAGGAAATAAAGAATGGAAGTCTTTAACCCGCTAAAGCTGAAATCAAGGTCATGGATCTGCGGTTCGGCAAAGCCAAAGCGTTTGGGATCCCCTTCTTTTGCGTATTTGTCAATCAGCGGACCGCCAGGGTAGGGGAGTCCCAGCAGCTTAGCCGATTTATCAAACGCCTCGCCGGCTGCATCGTCTAGCGTTTCGCCAATCACTTTTAAATCGGAAGGGCTGTTGGCCACAACGATCTGCGTATGGCCGCCGCTCACTGTCAGGCAGAGAAACGGAAAGGAAGGCTTGCGCTCCGGAATAAGATTGGCCAGCACATGTGCCTGCATGTGGTGCACGGCAAGCAGGGGTTTGTTCAGCGCCAGGGACAACGATTTGGCAAACTGGCTGCCGACAAGCAGGGAGCCGATCAGCCCCGGGGCCTGCGTAAAAGCAACGGCATCAACTTCTGCCAACGCAACACCGGCCTGTTTCAAGGCCACATTCACTACCGGAACAATGTTTTGCATATGTGCCCGGCTGGCCAGTTCCGGCACCACGCCACCGTATTGCTCATGCACTTTTTGATTGGCAATATAGTTGGAAAGGATGGCTCCCTCCCGGCAGACCGATGCCGAGGTTTCATCACATGAAGATTCTATGGCTAGTATTGTTACTGACAAGTGAAAACAGGTTTTGTAAAACAGCGGCAAAACTACGCCACGAATCAACCCATTTGTTATGCATTACTTAGCTGCGTATGGCTACCACCGGATCGAGGGTGGCCGCCCGGTAGGCCGGTGCAATGCCCGCGGCAATACCCGCCGCAATACAAATAGAAATAGCCACTGTGATGACGCTGGCAGATAAAAAGATGGGGAATCCTAGGACGGCAGTAGCGATTTGTGTAAGCAGAAAGACCAGCAGCAATCCAACCAGCCCGCCGAGAATACAGAGAAAGGCCGATTCCAGCAGGAACTCGGTAAGAATGACTGTTTTCCGAGCGCCCAGAGCTTTTTTCAGCCCAATCTGCGATGTGCGTTCTTTTACCGTCACAAACATAATGTTGGCCACACCAAATATCCCTACAATAAACGAGAGGGCGCCAATGATCCAGCCCCCGATGTTTACACTAACAAAAGCCTTGCTCATGACGGTACTAAATTCAGCAACATCATTCAGGCTGAAATTATCTTCTTCCGATGGACGAAGCTTGCGAACGGCCCGCATCGTGCCTTTCAATTCGTCTTGCAACACTGTGCTGCTGATGCCGTCTTTTCCCTGTACAAGAATCAGGGGCTCCGCTTTTGTTTCATCCATAATGGTGCGGGCATATTTATAGGGCATGATTACCGACCCGTCGAAACCCCAACCGCCAATTAATTGGGTGCCCTGCTTTTTCGTAACGCCAATAATCCTGACCCGCTGGTTCCGGATGGTCACTAGTTTTTGCAGGGCCGCTTCCGGGCTGCCAAAAAGGTTTTCGGCCAAGGTAAACCCAAGCACTGCGTTATTGGAACCGCGGTAAAATTCGGCCTCGCTTAAAAAGCGGCCTGCCTGTATCTCCAGCGGTTGAATGTTGACGAAATCGTCACTAATGCCATAAATGCGAACATTGCCTGCTACACTGCTGCCGGCTTCCACATTGCTGAGTGCATTGATCTTAAAGGCGGCATATTTGGCCGTGGTGGTGCGCCGCATAATTTCAGGAAGCTCGCCGTATTGAGGCACGGGTCGTTTGGCAAACTTCCAGTATGGAAAATCAGGGCCTGCGCTGTACTGCCATTTGTCCACATAAATGGTGTTGGTGCCCAGCGACCGAATCTCGGATTGCAGGTTTTGTTCGAGGCTGTTCACAGTAGCCAGCACACCGATGATGCAGAAAATGCCGATGGTAATGCCAAAGAGAGAAAGAAAGGTGCGCAGCTTGTTTTTCCACAACTCCAGCATGGCAATTCTGAAACTGCTTCCGGCGATCTCAAGAAAGCGACGCATGGGACAAATGTAGCGGAAAACAGCACGAAAGCTGCGCTATATATGCCGAACATTTATTATCATTGTTATTTTTTGTTGTGAAAAAACTATGAAAAAACACCAAACGATTCAGGCTATATGATATCCATTTTATTAATTGATGATGATCCCGATGTGCGGCTGATGATGCGCCGGTTGCTGGAAAAACAGGGCTATACGGTAGAAACGGCCTCGCGGCGGGAAGAAGCCCTGGCGAAGCTGGAAGAAGGCCTGCCCTCCCTTATTTTGCTTGACGTCTTGCTTTCCGGGTACGACGGCCGCGAACTTTGCCGGGAGTTAAAAGCCTCTCTTGCCACCACCCATATTCCGGTGATTATGTTTTCGGGCCACCCGGGAGCAGCGCTTCAGTTTGAAGCCTATGGCGCCGATGATTTTCTTACCAAGCCTTTTAATACCGATGTCCTGCTGGAAAAGCTGAACCGGCATCTGAAAATGGTACAGTAACTTACCGGCAAGCGTTTAATGAATTCTTGGTAGCAAAAAAAGTCTCCTGCAAAAGAGACTTTTTTAAAATTGGAGATTAAGGATTATCCTTCGTCCGGTCGTTTTCCGTCTTTACGTTCATCTTTGGAGCGATTCCTGCTTATATTTTTCGGATTGAAAGGCTGCCGGGGCTGTTCATAGTTCATACCCTCGAACCCCTCGTAATTTTTTCGTTCACCCGACTGATTAGCGGTACGGTTTGTATCCCTTTCACCACCTGCGTTTTTCCTAATCTCCTGTGACATAGCACTACAATTTGTACAGCTTAATCTCTCGAAAAATAGTACCAAATTCTATAGTAAACTGAAAATCAAATTTATACAGCATAAATTGGTGAAAGAGGGCAATTTTCCAGAGGTAGAAATTCCACACTATAGCCCATTTATCCGCCCGGTTAAATTTTCATTAACAATAATTGTGGATGGCATATCGGGATGCCAGACTTGGTCTGCCACTAACCGTTTATCTTATTTCAAATCTTCTTTAACGTTCGGGGCTGTACCTTCGCGCCGCGAAAACGATGTGGTAATGCGAGAATGGACACAGGGAGAGATTCTGCTTGGGTAAATGTAACTGGCATTTACGCTTCCGGCATCCATAGTCAAATTATCACACAATTACACTACACAAATGAAGTATCAGAACGAAATACACAAACGCAGAACGTTTGCCATTATCTCTCACCCCGATGCGGGGAAAACAACCCTGACGGAAAAACTGCTCCTGTTTGGTGGTGCCATCCAGGTGGCCGGCGCCGTAAAAAGCAACAAGATCAAAAAGGCGGCAACGTCCGACTTTATGGAGATCGAACGCCAACGGGGTATCTCCGTTGCCACCTCGGTGATGAGCTTTGAATACGACGGTACCCTCATTAACCTGCTTGATACACCGGGTCACAAGGATTTTGCAGAAGATACCTACCGCACCCTGACGGCTGTGGACAGTGTTATCCTTGTGGTGGACAGTGTGAATGGGGTAGAGGACCAGACCCGCCGCCTGATGCAGGTGATTGCCATGCGCAAAACCCCGGTGATTGTGTTCATCAACAAAATGGACCGCGATGGGAAGAACCGGTTTGACCTGCTGGAAGAAATTGAAAAAGAGCTTTCGATTTCGTTGCACCCTATGACCTGGCCTATCAATCAGGGAAAGGATTTTAAAGGCGTGTATGACCTGCACAACAAAAACCTGCGCCTGTTTACCGCCAATACCAAGGCCGGCGATGAAGAAACCATTTCGATTGCCGACCTGTCGTCGAAAGACCTGGACGAAAAGATCGGGGAACGAGATGCAGACACCCTACGCGAAGACGTAGAACTGATCAGCGGTGTTTACGGCGACCTGGATGTTGACACCTACCTTTCCGGTGATGTGGCGCCCCTGTTTTTTGGCAGTGCCATCAACAACTTTGGTGTGCAGGAATTGCTGGATACATTCATTCGCATTGCGCCGGCGCCAAGGGACCGCGAAACCAACACCCGCAAAGTGGCCGTGAATGAAGATAAATTCAGTGGTTTTATTTTTAAGATTCACGCCAACCTCGATCCCAAGCACCGCGACCGTATTGCCTTTTTGCGGGTGTGTTCGGGTAAGTTTGAACGCAACAAATATTTTCACCACGTACGGCTGGACAAAGACGTTCGCTTCAGCAATCCGTATTCTTTCCTGGCCCGCGAAAAAAGCATTGTGGACGATGCCTATCCTGGTGATGTGGTGGGTCTTTTCGATACCGGAAACTTTAAGATCGGCGATACCCTGACAGAGGGAGAGGAGTTTTTTTTCACCGGCATTCCTACCTTCTCACCCGAAATTTTTAAAGAAGTGGTGAACAAAGACCCAATGAAAACAAAGCAACTGGAAAAAGGCTTGCTACAGTTGACGGATGAAGGTGTAGCACAGTTATTTACCCAGTATGGCGGCAATAAAAAAATCATTGGATGTGTGGGCGAACTTCAGTTTGAGGTGATCCAGTATCGTCTATTGCATGAA
Organism: Flavisolibacter longurius; assembly: GCA_014163555.1. Lineage (GTDB taxonomy): Bacteria > Bacteroidota > Bacteroidia > Chitinophagales > Chitinophagaceae > Flavisolibacter. The sequence goes on along the minus strand of JACJGO010000023.1, from coordinate 42,877 downwards.
TATGGCGCTTCGGTGGTTTTCAACTCGCTTCCGTTTTACAAAGCCTGCTGGATCACCAGCAAGGATCCGAAAAAGCTGGAAGAGTTTACCCGCTTTAAAAGCAGCAACATTGCTGAAGACAAAGACGGTCATCTTGTGTACCTGGCCCAGAGCGAATGGTTCCTGAATACCGAACGCACCAACAACCCGGATATTGAGTTTCATTTTACGTCGGAAGTGCATAAGTAGAGGAGTCAGGAGATACAGTGTGTGGAGTCAGAATGGTTCTGTTGGATTGCTTTTGCGTAGGCGGTTAGAAGTTTGCTGACTTCTTCAAGCTGTAGTAAAAGGTTATCATCATTTTGATAACCTAAGTCTTTTGAAAGAATGATATAGTATCTGCATTCTTCTAAAGAAGAATGAGAAATATTGAGGAAGTTCAGTTTACTCTTATAATCTTTTTTCTTGTAACCTTCAGCAATGTTCGCAGCTATGGAAACGGCCGCTCTTCTAAATTGGCTTGTTAACCCATAGATTTCATGCTTTGGGAAACCTTCCGTACAAGTATAAGTTAACAATACAAAAGCATGCGCTTTCTGCCAAACAACCAAGTCCAGAAACGTTTTGCTCTTTTCCATTCAGGTAATATAATTCTAGTAAACTATAATTCCAATCTCCTTTCTCCTGAATTCTGACTCCTGACTCCTTCTTATCTTTCACCCATGAAACTAGACATACTCGCCATCGGATCGCACCCCGATGATGTAGAATTAGGTTGCTCCGGGACGCTAATCAGCGAAGCCCAGAGAGGAAAAAAGGTTGGCATTGTTGATCTCACACAGGGTGAACTGGGAACAAGGGGAACTATTGAAACCCGTTACCAGGAAGCTGCCGATGCGGCTAAGATCATGGGACTGGCCGTACGTGAAAACCTGAAAATGCGGGATGGTTTTTTCCGCAACGACGAAGAGCATCAGAAACAACTCATACAAGTTATTCGCAAATACCGGCCGGAGATTGTCATCGGCAATATATTGGAAGACCGTCATCCCGATCACGGGCGGGCCGGCTGGTTGATTTACGACGCCTGTTTTTTTGCCGGTCTTCGCCAGATAAAAACGGTTGGTGATAACGGTGAGGAGCAGGAAAAATGGCGGCCGAAAATGCTGCTGCATTACATTCAAGACCGTTTTTTTGAACCCGATATTATCCTGGATGTAACCGATGTATGGGAGCAGCGCACCGAAGCCATCAAAGCCTACCGCACTCAGTTTTTGCCCGATGCCAGCAGCGACCCGCAAACTTATATTTCCTCACCGGATTTTATGGAAGCGCTTACGGCAAGGGCCCGGCTCCTCGGCAAACGCATCGGGGTAAAGTATGCCGAAGGGTTTCTTTCCAAAAAAAGCATCGGCCTGAAAAACCTGGATGCATTGGTGCTGAATGAAACCTGATTCCTGTCCTTATCTTATTATTCCATTTCCAGGAAGCCTTTTCTCGATGGTACGAACAGCGCTACGCAGGAGCGCTGATAATATCAGCTTGTGCAGCGGCTGTACGGGCAAAAAATAAACCCGTCCCCAGGCATTGTTAAACTGCACCATCGTGGTAATGGTCAGCCGTTTTGACCCGGGCTTATTTGATGCTTTTTCAAGGAAAAAGGAAATCCGGAAATTCAGGTGCCTGTCATCGGCACCCAAAACAATTTCATTCTCCGAATGACTGAACAATTGCAAAGGGAAGGAGATGAGCCCTTCTGATTTGCTGTCATACCACCAGTTTCTATTTTCAGTGAAGGGCTTAATACCAAGGAAACTTCCTGTTTTATTTCGAAGAAAGAGCAAGGTTTTTATCCAATACAATTCTCCGGAAAAAAAAGCCTTCACAGCATCGGTGATCTGGATTGTATCCTCCACATCTGAAAACGTCTTCTGGCAATGGTCAATATAATGACAACGCTGCAGCGTACGGTAGAGAAAGGACTGATCAGGAAGAGCAAACGACATGATGGTCATATGGTTGGTTTTTAGCCGGAACAACCTTTTGACGTCATTTATCTTCTGTTTGTTACAGGAATCAGGCTTGTTTTTTTAATTCTGCCAGCGAGTAAAAACTGTTTCGCCAGTAAATACCGCCCTGTCGTAAGGTACGGAAAGAGGAAACCAGGATAATGTACACCATCACCAGTCCTGAAAACGGTATCATCAGCGCATGCCACCAAACAGCCCTGATGCCTTTCACCATCAACATAATGGAAAGTTGCGAAAGCAGGATAATGGCTGCGGCGAAATAATATGGATAACCCATGAAAATAAGTAGGGGCCAGGGCAACACCACCAGCAGCAGGGTGGATAGGGCCATTCCCATGGCCATAAAAATATTGTAGTTGGCCACCGAAAAGGTATTTTTCATGAGGCCGGCCACAAATTCCTGAAGGCTGGTATACCATTGAAGGGAGATTTCACCGTCCCCAAAAACAATGTTCTGCCGGAACCCGGCCCCCTTGATACGTTCACCCAGTTTCAGGTCATCATCGGGGCGAAGGGAAATTACCTTGTGTGTTCCGGCACCTTCGTAGGCTGATCGTTTCACCAGGTTAAATGCCCCTACACCCATCGACGCTTTTGATTTAGGGTTGGCAATATCCCAGGGGCGCAGTTTTACATTCAGCATCAGGGCAAACGTGGTCATGACGCTTTTGAATAGCGGCGACTTTGACGTGATCTCGGGAAGGGCGGTCAGGTGGTCAAGCTTATTATCCTGCACATAATGCATTGCTTTTCGCAGCGCATCCGGTGCAAAGAGAACATCGGCGTCAGCAAAAAGCATCCAATCCGATGTTGTTGCCCGGTAGCCCTGGTACAACGCATGGTTTTTTCCCAGCCAACCGGCCGGCAGGCTTTCAACGGTAATGACCTGGATCCTGGGATTGTTCCGGGCCATCCTGTCCAAGATTTGCGGCGTGTTGTCGGTTGAGCGGTCGTTGATCACAACGATCTTCAGGGCCGGATAATCCAGGTTGCACACAGTTTGAAGAGCGGTTTCCACTTCGGCTTCTTCGTCTTTCACGGCAATGATCACGGCAACGGAGGGAACATCTTTTTCCGTAAGTGCCGGAATGCTTTTTAAATACGCAATGCGCCGCGATACAATGAGCAGGTAAAAACACATGCCCACCCACAACACCACCATCAAAATGGCATAAACCTGTAAGACCATGGCGCAAAACTAGGGCAGGGTAGGAGGCTGAAATGCGCTTTCATAAGAAATGGCTAATGCGGGAATCAAAACTGTTATTTGGGACAGGAAGCTTGCATTTCACTTGTCCATGCCCGTGGGTACCGTGTTTTGAAACCATTGCTGAAAAACCGTTTGTTTCAGGTGCGGCCATTCGTTTCGTAAAATGCTGTAATAAACCGTGTCCCGTCTAAATCCGTCCAGCATCAGGGTATGACTGCGCAGGGTTCCTTCATATACGCCACCGATTTTTTCTATGGCTGTACGGGAGGCAAGGTTGCGGGCATCAGTTTTCAGTTCCACCCTCTCAAATTCCAGTTGGTCAAACGCATAGGAGAGAAGCAGGGATTTGCAGGCCCGGTTGAGTCCTGATGCCTGATAGCGCTTGCCGATCCATGTCCAACCGATTTCCAGGCGGCGGTCTTTGTTGGAAATATTGGCGAAGGACGTGCTGCCGGCATAAGCCTTTGCTTCCTTATCATACACCACAAACGGGTATCGAAAGCAGGCTTCCCGTTCGGCAAGAGAGTTCCTAATGTAGGCTGCCAGTAAATCTGCCGTATGAATCTGGAAAGGCGAGTATTGCACAAGGTTTGGTTGCGCCATGGCAACCGTCAGCAAATTTTCAACATCGTTCGGTAGCAGGGGCCGAAGCAAAGCACGGATGTTCTCCAGTAAAACTTCGTTGGTAAAAGAAAAATCCATGAGCTTTGGTATCAGTCCTGAAAATAAAAAATGTCTCCCAAAAGAGACATTTTCCTAGAAAATTATTTTGCTGGTAAATAAATTTGAAGTCTGACTTAATGCCGAACGAAGTCACTACGGCCGGAACTGGTAGAACAAACCAATTTGCCAGACACGGTGTTTCGATTGGCGTCCACCCTGTTCAAAAATATCGGTGAGTCCCAGGTTAAACCGGGCATCAGCACCCAATCCGCTACGGGATAAAATACCCAGGCCAAACGCCCAGGAAAAATCCGCTTCATTCATACTGCGTTTCAGGTCGGCAACGGTATTGCCATTTCGTTTTAAATCAGCATCGAGGAGAAAACCCAACTGCGGACCGGTTTGAAGGCGTATACCATGATTGCCCATGTACTGCAGCAGTACGGGGATGTTCAGGTAGTTCGTCACCAGGTCGCCGTTAAAATCGGGATGCGTGTACTTGGCACCCTGCGAGGAGAACACTACTTCCGGTTGAACGGCCAGCCGGCGTTTTACATGAATATGAAACAAAAGACCACCATGGTAACCCAGCCGGGTTGCGGTGTTGTTTTTAAAACGGCTGTCGTCAATATCATTGATGTTGATGCCGCCTTTGATTCCGATTTGTGTTTGAGAAAATGCTGTGGTAAAAAAGAAGATAGCCAGTGCTGCAACAATTGCCTTTTTCATGGGTGTTATTTTGCAAGGCAATATGCAAAGAAAAGGCCACCGAAGTGGCCTTTATCGTGTACAATATTTCAGAAGCTTTTGCACGGCGTCTTTTAAATTGGCGTACTGCGGTGGTTTGGTGATCATTTCAACCCCCTGGTGCTTGCAGTAAAGTTTGTCCATCTGGCTGTTGGACGTGGTGAAAAAAACAACCGGGATCTCACGCAACTCTTCGTCTTTTTTTATCCGCGACAACGTTTCCTTGCCATCCATCACCGGCATGTTCATATCCAAGATAATAAGGCAGGGGAGGTTTCGAACCGTTTTTCCCTGGTATAAATAATCCAGGGCTTCCCTGCCATTGTGTACTTCTTTAATGTTATAGTTATCGCCCAACTCCTGCAGCACCTGTCGCATTAGCATCAGGTCGTCCATGTCATCATCAGCCCACAGGATGTGTTGGCCTCTCATATCAATTTTATGTGCATTTGGTGTTTCCATGTAAGATAAAATCAGTCTTTCTTCAGTAGGGATTGGCAAGTGTGGACGGGTTCTTTACACCATCTCTTCGCTTTTTTTCTCCACTGTCACGAGTTCTACATCCGGCTTCGATTCATCGGTCAGTTTTACTTTCCCGCGGTTCTTGCGTACGATTCTCGACCAAAGCGAAAGCTCTCTGTCGAAAATAAAGCGGAAGAAAAGCTTGGTCCAGGACGTGTGATAGTACAGCGTATCATAGTGCTCCGAAGCTTGTCTCCGAACCTGCGGCAGTTTGTTCCAGGGAATGGACGGAAAATCGTGGTGCTCGTTATGGTAACCCACGTTAAAAGCCACTTTGTTCAGCGGTCCGTAATAGCTGTACGTTTCCTGCTCGCCGTGCACCAGGTAGTGTTCCTGGATCCAGCGTCCGCCCAGCGGGTGTAAGCCTACGGAAAAGAAAAAGCTCAGGGTTAAAAAGGCCACGGCTTTTGGTCCCAGAAAATACCAGATGGCCGCAACAAAGGCAATATTGGCAAACCAGTTCAGGGCGATCCAACCATCAAAGGGCCTGATTTCTTTCAAACGGGCCACACGGAAAGCCTGGAATAAGGGGTAAAACAAAAACCAGATAACCTTTCCAATGAAATAGTTGTTGATAAGCTTCGCCTCCCAACGGTTGGGAAGGTCAGCGTCCAACTCGTGAATACCCTGGAAAGAGTGGTGCTTGATATGGTACCGCTCAAACGCAATGGCACTCGGGAAAACCTGTGGCAGGTTGGCGAGGATGCCAGCCAGTCGATTGGCAACGGCACCTTTGAAAATAAGTTTATGCGTGGCCTCATGGATCATCACAAAAAGCGCATGATCGGCAAAGGCCCCAATCAAATAAGCGGCCCCAACAATCCACCACCAGCTCTTATCGGCCACAAACCAGGCCAGAACCACTTGTATGCTAACAAGGAAAAGAATAGCAAAAATGCTGTAAACGTTCTTTCCAATCAGGTTCCGGATCTGCGGGTGTTGCTTCAGGATTTGTTTGGTACGGAGCCGGTGAGGTTCGGGTGCATTAGAGAAAAGAAAATCGTTTGGTCTCATTTACCTAATCTTTTAGATGAAATGTAAATATAGAAAACAGGGGGTTAAAAGGGTCTAAGTTTTCGTTGAAGACCAATATATGACAGGTATATTTTCGTTATTTTCCTGTTGACGGTCATCTGCATAATCAGAGTCGGCGTACTGGGCAGGAAGGGCAAGATGATAAAGAATTGGCCGAAGGTTTTCCGGTTTTTAACGACAATATATTTTGTCAAATTCTTTAGGCGCCTACATTTGCGTACACTACGCTTCGTGTAAGATCCACTTTAACAAGTCACACATATGAAACAATATTTTACTGAAAAAAACGCCCTGACGGTAATGGTTAGCATCTTTTGCTTTGTAATGATGATCATTGCTTTTGTGAAAGACCAATCCTTCTGGCAAGGCATTGCCTTTGCCTTGGCTTTCAGCTTTTCGGTTGAGGTCATCTGCCATCGGTCAAAGGAAGCAAAATAACCATGCGCCCCGGGTGTGGGGCTCTTTTATTTTCTGCAAACGCCATCTTCCGGATGGCATTTTTGTTTTTACCCTTAATTGTTTTCGTTTCTGAGACTTCTGTTGCATTGTCCTGCCCGGTTCGAAAACGGGCTTTGCAAGGTGTGGCATTAAAGATGCAGGCAACAGGAGGGTATGTCTAAACAAGAGTTGAAAGACTTTCAGAAAAAAATATGGGTGGCAACGGGCATTATAGCGCTTGTGGTCATTCTGCTTTGGATTATTAAGGCCATATTTAATGTACTGCTGTTGTTGTTCGCCGGTTCGCTCATTGCCATCTTTTTTGTAGGATTGGCCGGCATTATCGAACGAAGGTTCGGCATCAGGAATGGCCTTTCACTGGTCATTTCTATTATAGGATCACTTCTTTTACTCATCGGATTTTTCTGGCTGGCGGGCAATGCAATATCGACGCAGGTCAGCGACCTGAAAGAAACCCTGCCATCGGCCGTAGAAAATGTAAAAGGCAAACTGGCCCAAAGCGGGCTTGGTAGGCGTGTGCTGGAAACAGCCACCTCAAAGGATGTATCCGGGCAGGCAACATCTGTTTTGCAAACGTTTTTCAAGAGTACGTTTGGGGTGCTGGGTGATATTTACGTAGTGCTGTTCCTTGGAATATTTTTCACGGCATCGCCCAAAAGCTATATCAACGGCATGGTTAAACTGGTTCCTCCTTCAGGAAAGCAAAAGGCAAAGGATGTTGTTGATAAATTGGGGGCTTCGTTAAGTCGCTGGCTGAAAGGGCAGATTTTTGCCATGTTGGTTGTTTTTGTGCTCTCGGCCATTGGGCTTTTGATTATTGACGTTCCCATGTGGCTGGTACTGTCGCTCATGGCGGGCTTGCTCAATTTTATTCCCAATTTTGGTCCGCTGATCGCCATGATCCCGGCAGTGCTGGTTGGCTTTCTGCAGGGACCAACCACAGCACTGGTCGTGGCAGGCCTTTACATTACTGTTCAGATTTTGGAAAGCAATTTTGTAACCCCGCAAATTCAAAAGCGCATGTTAAGTATCCCGCCAGCGCTTATCATCATTGCGCAATTGATCATGGGCGTGCTGACAGGGGGATGGGGCCTCGTACTCGCCACACCTGTGATGGTTGTGTTGATGGTGCTGGTTAGAGAACTATACCTGACCCGTTTTGATGCAGAGGAAGTGCAAAAAAGTGTCGAGACAAAAATAGAAGCGGAAAAGAAGTAAAGGAACATGTAACCAGAAGCCGTGAAGGCTACCCATTCCATCATTTACTATCACGTATAGACTTTATCCATCATGGCTACAAATGCTGAGCTGCGGTCCAGTTTTTGACTGTACACCTTCTGAGTAATAGAAATGTGAGGCTTTGTTATAGATACGGATCCGGTGTGAACGTATACGGGCCTATTTTCTTCTATCATAACGAATGCAAGCACTGCAGTTTCACTGTTGCCTTCGATTTGCTTTCCCCGGCCATATGAACAGGTAAAACAAATTCAATTATATGGGTAAAAAGGAAAAAAACAATCCACCGCTCTCTCAACACCTGACTACAGAGCAGGGATTAAAAATCAGCGACAACGACAATTCACTGAAGGCTTCTGTACGCGGGGGAACCCTGATCGAGGATTTTCATTTCCGCGAGAAAATGACCCATTTCGACCATGAGCGGATTCCCGAAAGAGTTGTTCATGCCAGAGGATCGGCTGCGCATGGTGAGTTTCGGGTTTATGATGACAACCTGAAACAATACACTAAGGCAAAATTTCTCACGGATCCATCGCTGGTAACGCCAACGTTCACCCGTTTTTCTACCGTGGTGGGCTTTCGGGGATCGGCTGACACCGTAAGAGATGTGCGGGGCTTTGCCACAAAGTTTTATACCGTAGAAGGCAATTATGACCTGGTGGGAAACAACATGCCGGTCTTCTTTATCCAGGATGCCATCAAGTTTCCCGATTTGGTGCATTCCATTAAACCGGAACCGCATCATGAAATGCCACAGGCATCTGCAGCCCACGACAACTTCTGGGATTTTATTTCGCTGATGCCCGAAAGCATGCACATGATCATGTGGGTGCTATCCGACAGGGCCCTTCCGCGCAGCTATGCAACCATGGAAGGTTTCGGCGTGCACACTTTCCGTCTGATCAATGAACAAGGCCAGAGCCATTTCTGTAAGCTTCACTGGAAACCGTTGGCAGGCGTGCATTCGTTCGTTTTTGAAGAAGCTTCCAAATTGGCCGGTGTTGATCCGGACTTTAACCGCCGTGACTTGTGGGAGGCCATTGAAAAAGGTGCTTTCCCGGAATATGAACTCGGCTTGCAGATCATTAAAGAAGAAGAGGAATTTGATTTTGATTTTGATATCCTGGATGCAACAAAGCTCTGGCCCGAAGAACTGGTGCCTGTAAAGCGGGTGGGAAAGTTAACTCTCAACCGCAATCCCGATAACTTTTTCATGGAAACCGAACAGGTTGCCTTTCATCCGGGCAATCTTGTTCCCGGTATTGATTTTACAAACGATCCGTTGTTACATGGCCGGTTGTTTTCTTACCTCGATACACAACTTATCCGGCTGGGCGGACCCAATTTTGCGCAGATACCCATTAACCGTCCGCATGTACCTGTAGTGAACAACCAACAGGACGGTTATATGCGGCAGCAGAACATGAAAAGCCGGGTAAATTATTCACCAAACTCATTGGCAGGCGGCTGCCCCTTTGCAGTGGGAGCCGATGCCGGCGCATTTTCTCATTATGCCGAAAAGATCGATGGCCATAAAGTAAAACAACGTAGCGAGAGCTTTGGTGATCATTATTCGCAGGCGCAATTGTTTTACCGCAGTATGACTGATACCGAAAAACAGCACATTGTTGAGGGCTTTCATTTTGAATTGGGCAGAGTGGAACACATGCACATTCGCGAACGCATGGTGGATCACCTGGCAAGGATCGACAGCGAGCTGGCCGAAAAAGTAGCGGAAGGGTTGGGTGTAAAAGCACCAACCGGCGTAGCAATCGCCCAACCTCTTGCAGCCAACAAAGACAAAAAAAGGGTGGACGTATCACCGGTCTTGCGAACTATTGGCTACGATAAGAATCCATCGCTTCTCAAAGGAAGAAAAGTGGCCGTGCTGGCGGAAGATGGCGTAGACGGCAGTGTAGTTTCCGACCTGAAAAAAGCACTCGAAAAAGAAGGCGCTACCTGTGAAGTGATTTCAAAAAACCATGGCACCCGCAAAGCGGAAAAAGGAAGTGATGTGACTACTGATAAAAACCATGCAACGGCTGCTTCCTTTTTATATGACGCCGTTTTTGTACCTGGCGGTGACGCGTCTGTAAACAAACTGTTGATGTTGGGTAAAGCCATTCAGTTTATCCGGGAAGCCTATAAATATGGTAAACCCATTGCAGCCGTTGGCAAAGGCGTAGCCCTGGTTGAAGCCTGCCAGCTTCCTGAGCTTTCTGTGTTTGATGACACGGGAACTGATAAAGGTGTTGTCACGGCAAAAAACGATAAAAAAGGCAAAGAAGTGATTGACGCTTTTTTAAATGAAATATTGCAACACCGAAACTGGGAAAGAGAAGCGAAAAAGGACAGCATTCCAGCTTAAACACCTGGCTTGAATCGAAGCAAAGGGTATAAAATTAGCCTAACGGCAATGGGTTAGTTTTATACCTCGGCTTTGACTGTCCTTGTGTTGATCTGGATTTCTTTGTATGGTTATGATGCAATAAATAATAAAGCAAAACAGGTAATGTGTGATGAAGAAAATTATGAAACAGCGAAGAGGCCGGCTTTTAGAATTAGATTTTCATTAGAATGCCTGCCAGTAGCGGATTTCATGCTGTAAGCGCAATATTTTTACACCGCATAATTCTTTGTTTTTAATGAGAAAATCAGCCCCTGCATTTACAGGGGCTTTCTTTTTCTATGTTTATTTGCTATAAGCTGTTTCTATAAAATTAATACAGAAAAAAACCGGATTGATTCCGCTGCATTCAACAGCTTAAAACGTATTTGTGTTCAGCACAACATAAGAGCCTGGGTATTGAATAGTAGCCGCATCTTCTGCCGTGATAAAAACCCGGGAAGGCTTGAACGGCGTTACTGCCTTTAATTCGGCTTTGAGCTTGCTGCTGAATAAACCGCTTGAAGAACGGAGCTGACCTAGGTTTTGCGGGTTGCCGCCACCGGTTTGTGCCCACACCACGTATACATTTTTTGGTTGAGGGAGTCGATTGGGTTCAGCAAGGTTTTCAACAGAAACCTCGATGAGATAATTTTGGTTGTCGTCCTTTTTCACTTTTACTTCTCCCACTGCGGCAGGCACAACGGTAGACGTGGCAAATTTTTCACGGGTTGCGCAGGAAACCATTACAAGAAGTAGTGTAAGAAATAAAATGAAATTCTTTACACCGAAAAGAGAGCCCTGGCTTTGTAACTGTGTTGTCATATACCTTGATTTTTTTAATAAACAATCTTTCTGTTCAGAGGTCGCAAAAACTAAACCAGTACAGGCATTGGTTAAATGATGAGGATATGTTGCCTGATACATCAGGGATGCTTTGAAGGCGATTGGTGGTATCCATTCTGTATTTTCGCCCTTTTTTTCTCTGCATATTTCTGCACCCAAAAATTCAGGATCAGCCATGTAAGACCAATGCAAAAGCCGGCAAGAACGTCAGTGGCATAATGTACCCGCAAAATAATCCGGCTGATACCAAGGCATAAAGCAAACAGGAGTAAAAAAAGTGTAAGAAGGTATTTGGGAACCGGCTTTGTGCGGCGATTCCAGATCCAATACACCAGAAAGCTGCAAAACACAAAGCTCAGCAAGGCATGCCCGCTGGGAAAGCTATAAGCGCCTACATGTTCAAACACCGGGAACTCCGGCCGTTCCCGCTTAAATAAAGCTTTGAGTCCGAAGAGTAGACCTGTGCTGGAGGCACCCAGTATGCCCAGTTCAATGGCGTATTTTTTCTGCTTAGTAAAAATAAAATAGAGGAGGAGGACCAGAAAGGCAGGCAGTAAAAATTTAGTGGTGCCAAAAAACGTAATGAATTTGGTGACGTTGTAAAATTCATCAGACGCCAGGTTGTTGAAAAAACGGAAAACAGCATTGTCAAACTTGTCCTTTCCCTTTACAAAAATTGTGTCCACCGCCATTACGAAAAGGAACAGCGACAGCCAAAAAAACAAAACGGTAAGAACAAGTCTGATTGAAATGGTCCGTGCATGTTTCCGGAAGGCTTCATCCATAGTTGCTGAAAATTTTCGTCAGTAGTTTTTGCTTACAGCATTAATTTCTTCGCACGTGAATACTGGATGCATTATGTAATCGGTACCTGTCGTAGTTGCTTCGTAATTATTTTCATTTCTTGTTGGTTGAGAGGTTTGATATGGTTTAAACAATTTCAATTCAGGAAAGACCGGGCAACAAAAAAAGTACAAACAGGATACAGCCGATCACAATGGCAACTGTAACCAATAAGGATAACCATTTTGAAGGGAAATAGTCATTCTGCCGGAGTTGCTTTTCAATATGTCGGTAACGTATATAGGCAAGTAACGTTACCAGGGCGCCGAGGATAACCATAACGATGCCGGTAACGGCAGAGAACCGGTTTTCCGGTATGGGAAGTTGACCGTTGGTTAGCAAGGCTGTCTGCCGCAGAAAAACGGAAAACTTCACAATCACAAACCCAAAGCCCATCAGGGCAATGCCGGTACAAATACAGGCAAGGAAGGTTCGCTCATTGGCCAGATAATCTGCCGGGCCTGCCGGTTTCTTTTCTACTTTGGATTCTGCCGTTTCCATTCGTTTGTGCCTTTGCCGAATTGCTGCATTCGCCACCGCTCTTTGGCACAAAAATCAAACCACTGCCCGTTATTTGTCTCTATAGTGAGCCATCGCGAACCAGATTTGAGAGGCAGCAATTTTGCAGGGAAGCCTGTATGGAAGAAATTGTTCGCTCGTTTGCCCTGCATCTCAGCCTTGTGGTGGAAGCACTGGCTGCTGTTGTGATTGGGATCGGCCTGATTCAATTATTTGTTCGATTCATTCCAACCGTTTTTACAAAAGATCATCACCTTGATACCGCTACCCTGCGGGTTAAGCTTGGCAGCACACTAACGCTTTCACTTGAACTCTTGCTGGCTGCCGATATTCTCCGCACAGCGGTTGCCCCTACCTGGGATGACATAGGCAAACTGGCGGCCATAGCAGCTATTCGAACCATATTGAATTATTTCCTCGAAAAAGAGCTGGCTATCATTGAAAAACGTGACAAACCATAATGGCGTAAGCTAGATGCGTAGCATTTGTTTTATGGTCATTGAAATAGCCAGGAAAGATTTTCTCAGTAAGCTGCTTTAGAGTTGATCTCTTTTATGAATGCAAAAACACGTTGCCGACCATTCTTACCTGATTCCCGGATAACGATTATCCTATCCAGCTAGAATTTCTTCTGATCCTTATTTTCGTCCAGCGATTGGTTTAAGCGAAGAATCATTTGTTTTAATTCCGCTACATCTTTTGCACTTGCCATGGGTGCTTCTTTATTTTCTGCGTCGCGACCAATAAAAAATGTTGCCAGTGTAGCCGTAACATAACCAAAGATGGCATAGCCAAAAACTGCAATAAAGAAAGCAAGTGTCCGGCCTTCGGATGTGACAGGCCAAGCTTCACTACCGGCTGTGATCACCCGCATAGCAGTCCAATACAGGGAAAGGCTGTAGCTTTCAAAACCCGGGTTTCCTTTTTCAGCAGCATACATACCGGCAGCACCACCAAACGTTACCACCAGGGAAAGCAGTACCACGTAGCCGAAACCCCTTCTCTTCATGGTAGCTCCCAAACTTTTCATGGTGCGGTTCAGCGACGACACAACCCGTATCAGGCGGATGCCCCGAAACAGCCTGAGAAACCGCAGTACCCGGAAAATTCGCAGGGCCGGGATCAAAAGCGAAATGGCCGTGAGAATATTTTTTTTGAGGTACGCCACCTTGTCCGGTGCCAGTATGAATTTGAGAAGGAAATCAAGAATGAACAATCCCCAGATGGCAAGACTAATGGTTTCTAAAAAGGGTGGTAGTCCCCATACCAGTTCCACCACCAGCAGTGCCAGCCACACAAATCCAAGAAAGATCATAGGACCTTCCAGTATGTTTTCAAGCGTATGAATGAGCTTTTTTCGTTCTGAGCGGATCTGCGGTTTCATGAACTAATTTTTATATTCGGGTGAGACAGTTTAGGTTTCGTTTTCGGCCATCTGTTTGTGTACGCTTACCAGCAATTTGCTGATAACAGGGTGTGGCGATACCTGCTGTAATTGCAGCAACACCTGTTTCATTTCAAGCTGGAGGAGCCGGTCCTTTTTTCCATAGTCCCAGATGGGTAATAAGACATGATCAATTATCACTTCAATGGATGGCTCTTGTGTTCGGATGCGGGGATGCTCTTCGTCATCATAAAAAATATTGGTCGGATGGTGCAGCAAACGATAGGCGAGCAGGTCTGCCAGTGCATGCAGGCTGTTGATAGCAGTTCCCGGATCATTGATCCCCGGACTCAGGGCCCGCAGCGCCACCTCAGTTAGTTGCCGCATGCCATACGTAAAGTTGTCATCGATGAATTCTTCATCCGTAATAAAAATGTGCAGAAAAAGGTCTTCTGACAGGTCTTCGGCCTCAATTGATTTTTCAGGCGTAACAGTACACAAGGCAACACCTTCAACCAGGTGCCTGCCAAGTGGGTGCAGAAAGGATAATTGGGCGTTGTGCTTTTTCAGAACTGAAAGAAGTCCTTCGCGGTTATAGCTTGAAAATATTCCCGATTGCGGCGTTTTAATAATGATACCTTCTAGGGCTTTCCCTTGTTCTGCAACCTGTTTCAACCGACAGGTATGACGCAGCGCTTTTTTGGTTTGATGGTGAATGCGGCTGATGATGATTTCATACTTCACTGACTGTGTGATGTAGTGCAGGAAATAAATAAAAAGGAAAATATCACCCACCGTCAGCAGGATCAGTAAATATGTACTCAAAGAGGGTACATAAATCCCGGAGTCAATATCGCGTATGGTACTGAGAAGAAAGAGGGAATAAACGATGGTGCCGATATAAAATCCTAGAACATACTGTTGAAAACGATTGCCGATCAATTTATCCAGGATGCGGTTACTCATCTGCGATGCCGCCTGGTTCAGTACGATCATCACCATGGAAAAGCTGAATACGGTCAGGGAAATAATTCCGGCGGCAATAGCGGAGATGATACTGCGTGCTGTGCTGGCATCCCGTAGTTTGAGCAGATCCCAGGTAGACTTGATTTTTTTCCCAAACTGGGAATAATCAATGTAGATCATCAATATAGAAAGCCCCAGGAAAAGAATCGCGATCACTGCAGGATAAAATGCTATGCTGTTGAGGATGCGTTTAGACCGGTTGATCAGCCAATGAAAAAAACTATTTTTCACAATGGTTTTAAGATACTGTTTTACAAGAATTGTGCGAAGTGCATAGTATTTGTACACTGATGGGAATCAGGTTTTTTAGTCACTGATCACAATAAATTAGAACGACATTAGAAAGGGATGAAAGGAGGATTAAATAATACGGTGTGTTGGGTGCTTTTATCACTGCTTGTCGTTGCTTGTGCCAATGCGGGTAACCAGTTGGAAGATAACAGCAGCCACGAAGCAAGGACCACCACAGACAGTGTAGCCGTTGAAGATGCCTATTCGGATCTGCTACTGGATAGCATGGCAATTGAGAATTTTATTTCCACGCACAACATTGAAAAAACAAAGGCAGACTATTTACGGGATTTTTACCACAGCCGTCAGTACCAGTTTGCCTGGTTTTCTAAAAAAGGATTGGACGAACACGGTCGCTCTTTCTGGAACCTGCACAACAATTTCCTGAACTATACGCAGGATAGCTCCCTGTATGATAAGCAACTCCACCGGCAAATGGAAGAATTGGTAAACAGTGAAGAAATGCTGCGTCTGCCACCTGAAAAAATCCGGGAACTTGAACTGTTGCTGACCGAACATTTCTTTGACTATGCACAGTATGCCTTTGCCGGAAAGATTGATCCTGCAGACTTGAAATGGAATATACCCCGGAAAAAGATCAACCCGATAGTGCTGTTGGATTCGCTTATTCAACGCAATGGCGAACAACTGGACGCCTGGGAGCCGGTGAACCAGCAGTATAAAATGTTGCGCAAAGAATTGCTTACGTATTACAACATTGAAAAAAGCGGTGGCTGGCCTGTCGTTCCCCTGGACGGGAAAGCGTTGCGGCTAGGCGATACCTCCAATGCCGTTCCGTTATTAAAGCAACGCTTGCGTCTTGTAGGTGACTATCGTCCAAAAGATAATTCCCTAGTCTTTAGTGCAGCATTGCATGATGCCGTGCTGAGGGCACAAAGCCGGTTTGGCCTGGTAGAAGATGGCATTGTTGGAAGCGGCACGTTGGAACAATTGAACAAGCCCGTATCGGAACGGATCAAGCAGATTCTGATGAACATGGAGCGGATGCGATGGATGCCGGCACATCCGCCAGGCAACCGCCTTTTGGCGAATATTCCCGATTATAAACTGCATGTGTTTGAAGATGGCAAACGGGTTTTCAGCATGAAAATCGTTGTGGGGAAAGCCGCCAATAAAACAGTTGTGTTTAATGATAAAGTAAAATACATTGTTTTCAGTCCCTACTGGAACGTGCCGGAAAGCATTGTACGAAACGAGATTTTACCGGCTATGAAAAGAAATCCATCGTACCTGGCGGGGCAAAATATGGAGCAAACCGGAACGCGGAATGGCTTGCCGGTGATCCGCCAGAAGCCCGGTGGCAACAACGCATTGGGGCGGGTAAAATTTCTCTTTCCAAACAACTATGCAATTTATTTTCATGATACGCCGGCAAAGTCACTTTTCGAAAGAAACCAACGGGCATTCAGCCACGGTTGCATCCGGCTGGAAGAACCGGCGAAGCTGGCGGAATACCTGTTGCGCAAACAACCCAATTGGACGGACAGCCGAATAGAGGAAGCCATGTATGCGGGGGAGGAAAAATGGGTGACGCTGGACGAACCGGTGCCAGTGGCCATTACCTATTTTACGGCCTGGGTGGACGGCGAAGGCATGGTCAACTTTCGCGAAGATATTTATGGTCATGATAAAGCCCTGGCTGAAAGGCTATTTAAATAAGGAAAGTGCCATGCGAACGGATTTTCATAACAAGCAATAACAACGAGTAATTATTTCGAACCATAGCTAGCTTTTGTATATGATGCAAAAAAGATAAACCCGGTTTTTAGCCGGGTTTCTTTCTACATTGTTTCAATTACAGTTTCATAAAAACAATCCTTGCTGGCCGCTAGTCCTATTTCTTTTTGGTGAATATGCCTTTAAAAAAGTCGCCGACCTTATTCACATTGCTTACACCTTCTACAAATTTTTCTGCCAGTGCCGCATCTGCGTGCAAGATATCATCGCGTTGCAAACCCAGCTCCAGTTGTTTGGGATAAAGAATGATATAACTGTTTTCTGTAAAATAATTGGAGAGGTAATAGGGCAGCCGGTCCTGGGTATTGTGATACGAAAAATGCCCCTTGCGGGAAGCCACGATCACGAATAGATCATTTTGTTTCACTTCCCTGGAAAGCACCAGGAAATCATCCCAGTTTGGAAATTCATGAAAGGTTGTTTTTACAGAAAGCTTGCTGATGGCTTGCAGGTCTTTTAATTCTTTAATCACGGTGGCCGTTGCATAAAAATGGAGTGAGATACCGGTTTCCTTGGCAATGTTTGCCACTTTGTAAAACCAGTGACTGAAACCGGGTTCCAGTTCGGCTCTCGGCGGTATCACAACCACCATACGCTTCAACGTATTCAGTGGCTGCACGGACTTGTAAATAAATACGGTTTCAGAAACCCGCCGCAGGATCTTTTCCGCTATAACTCCAAAAAAATCACGCTGCCCGGATTGGTGATGCATTCCAATCAGCAGGTCGGTGATACCCTGTTCTCGAACGGTATAAATAATGCCGTTGGCGATACTGGCATCGTGACGCGTCAGTGGAAGAATCGTTTGCTCGGTGGCCGAGGCCTGCATTACCGCTTTGTCCATCATTTTCCTGCCGGCACTTTGGGCATTGTCTGTAGTTTGTTCATCACTGATGATGTGCAGCGCATAAATGGGGGTGGGGCTTTTTTTGGGTTTCAGCATTAGTCCCATATCCACCAGGTCGGTTACAGTGTCAGGGTAAGCCAGCGAGATCAGTATTTTATCCGATGCATCCACAATGGCGGCCTGGTTTTCCGTCTGCAGCGCTAGTTGCTGGGACGCTTTTTCAACGATAAATGAACTGATCGTGCATGTCACCAGAATCATAACGATGGTGCCGTTCAGCACACTTTCGTTCAGGAGACGAATAGGGTCGCCGGTAGCCGTTTCACCAATGATAATGTTATACCCAACCAGCACTACGGCCAGGGTAGCCCCCACACGGGCAGTACTCAAACCAAATATCATCCGGCGTTCAGCCACGGAAAGCTTGAATGATTTTTGCGTTGACCAGGCGGCAAGGAATTTTGAACCAATGGCAATGATGGTCATTACAACGGCGATCAGCAGCGAATTCCAATTGGTAAACAAAACGCTGATGTCAACCAGCATACCCACGCCAATGAGGAAAAACGGGATAAATATAGCATTGCCCACAAACTCGATCCGGTTCATCAGGGCAGAAGAGTGCGGAATGAAACGGTTCAGTGTAAGGCCGGCAAGAAACGCTCCGATGATGGCTTCCAGGCCTGCCATTTCTGCAAGGAAGGCGCCCAGGAAAACCATGGCCAGCACAAAAATGTATTGTGATATGTTGTCTTCGAAATTCTTGAAAAACCAGCGGGCAATCAGGGGAAACAAGGTAAATACTATCAGGCCAAAAAGGAGTGTACCGATAATAAGACGTAGCCAGAAAGTTGGCCCGATATCGCCCCGTGTAACGCCGGCTACGGTGGCCAGCACCAAGAGCGAAAGAATATCGGTGATGATGGTACCGCCAATGCTGAGGGTAACGGATTTAATCCGGGCTACGCCATACTTACTGGCAATTGGATAAGCCAGTAGCGTATGCGAGGCAAACATACTTCCCATTAACAGTGAAGATTCAATGCTGAAGCGGAGAAAGTAATAGGTAATGAGGGTGCCTATAATCATGGGAAACAGAAATGTAAACAGACCGAAAACAAAACTGGCCAGCCGGCTTTTCCGGAATTCTTCAAGGTCAATTTCCAGCCCGGCCGAAAACATAATGTATTGCAGCCCCACTGTTCCAAAAAGGACAATGCTGCTGTCGCGAAGCAAGAGGTTTAAGCCATAAGGACCAATGATCACACCGGCCAGGATCAACCCAATAATATGCGGAACCTTGATGCGGTTAAACAGGATAGGAGCAAAAAGAATGATAAAAAGAACCAGGGCGAAAATTATGACCGGGTTCTTTAAGGGCAAAGAGAAATCAACATCGCTAAGTAAAACTATCATAAAGCCCGAATGGTTAAGGTTGAGAAGTGCGTTTGGTGAGCGTAAGGGAGTAAAGAATCTTGCATTCGTTCAGCCGTTCAATCTCCCGGGTTCCTTCCAGCAGCGTATTGCTGGTCAGACGCAACCGAACAACAATACGGGTTGGGGTTTGGTTTGGAACGTTTTCCTGGTTGTCAACCAACTCCAGCGTATTGCCGGTAAACAGGCCGCTGTAGGCTCGTACCAGTTCATTGTTCACCATGGCCTTGGCAATTACATTGTTGTCAACATAAGAAATCTCCCAAACTTCGGTTTTTGTATCACCAACCGCAGAGCCCGGGCACGAGGTTTCCGTACAGGTCATCTTTACATCCCACAAACCGGGAAGCGCAGCATTGTGCAGGGCAGACGAATCAATCAGCCTCGTGCTGTCGATACGCTGTTCCCGTTTTACCAGTTCCTCTTCTTTTATCTGCAACGTTTTTTCCTTCAGCAAAAGTTCCTGTTCTTTTTCGTTCAACCTTGCTTCCTTTTGCACAAGCGCTTCTTCCCGCTTGCGCAGGTCGCAGCCCTGCAGCAGCACAAATGAAAAAAGAACCAGATAAAGACTATACTTCATTCCGTATTTTTTTGTCGATCACGTCGATGTTCGGTAAAGGTGTCATTAAAATTAAAGCAAAGCAGTTATTTCAGGGTTGCAGGCCCGTTTCTAACCTGTTTTTAATTCACATAAGAAATCCGTTTCTGTTTCAATGGATTAAAAAAATGGCTCCACCGAATATTTAATAATAATCTAATGAAGGTTTAATGCCCCTCTATTACGGCCGGCCTACCTTGCTTTTTACTCTCTTACCATAAACGGATTGATATGAAGAAGAACAGCCGCCTATTTATTGTTTCCAACCGGTTGCCAGTTACCGTGCAACAGAATACGCTTGGCGATGTGGAAATCAAAACTTCCTCAGGTGGACTGATCACGGCTATGGATAGTTTTCTCCAGGCCGACAACAGCGGTTATTCCGAAACATATTGGGTTGGCGTGCCCGGCTGCAACCCTTCAGCCTGGGACGAAGCGTCACGCAAATTGGATACGTCGCTGTACACGTACCTGCCAGTAATGCTTTTTAAAGAGCAATACGACAATTATTACAACGGTTTTTCCAACTCGGTTGTGTGGCCGCTGTTTCACTACTTTCCATCCTTTGCAGAATACAACCCCGAATACTATGAACATTACCTGCTGGCCAATGAGCACTTCCTGGAAGTAATCCTTCGGTATGCAAGGCCCGGTGATACGGTTTGGATTCACGATTATCACCTGTTGCCGCTGGCAGGTTTGCTGCGCAACCACATGCCCGATCTTACCATCGGATTTTTTCTGCATATTCCTTTCCCATCTTATGAAATTCTCCGGATGTTGCCCCGTAAGTGGCAGCAGGGCATTCTGAAAGGATTACTGGGGGCGGACCTTGTGGGTTTTCATACGATGGATTATGCGGCGCATTTCCTCCAAAGCGTACAACTGGTTTTGGGGCTCGACAACGACAGGCATGTTCTGCGCTATGATAACAGGCTCATTAAAGTGGATGTCTTTCCCATCAGCATCGACTACCAAAAGTTCAATGAAGCGTACCGGAACGATGCCGTTATTTCGCTACGGGATTCGCTCCGGAACAAATTAATAGGACAAAAAATCATCTTTTCGGTTGACCGGCTGGATTACACCAAAGGTGTGCAAAACCGCCTGCGGGCCTACGAACTTTTCCTGGAAGAAAATCCTGAATACCGGGCCAAGGTTGTTTTCATTCTGGTGATTATTCCTTCCCGTGATACCATTACCAAGTATGCCGAACGAAAACGCATCATTGATGAACTGGTGAGCGGCATCAATGGTAGGGTAGGAGGTGTGCACTGGCAACCGATCATTTACCGGTACAACAGTTTGTCGTTTGATGAAATGATCTCCTTGTATTCTGCCTGTAACCTTGCCCTCATTACACCGTTGCGGGATGGTATGAACCTGGTGTCGAAAGAGTTTGTGGCCAGCCGGCAGGATAAAAAAGGCGTGCTGGTGCTTAGCGAGATGGCCGGTGCAGCCCGGGAGCTAACCGATGCCATTTGCATCAATCCCAATGATATTATTGAGCTTTCGGGAGCCATCAAAGATGCCCTGGAAATGCCGGTGGAAGAGCAGCAAAAACGCATGGATGCCATGCAGCGGCGGGTGTCGCACTACAACGTGCAAACCTGGGCGCAGGATTTTATTGGCGAGATGAAGCAGATCAAACTTAAGCAGGAAAGCTTCCAGATTTTTTTCCTGGATGCACATTCAAAGCGAAACCTGCTGGATGCTTACCGGCGAGGGAAAAAACGCCTCTTGTTGCTGGACTATGATGGCACGCTTGTGCCATTTGCCGCGCAGCCGCAGATGGCCGTGCCGGGTCGGGGTTTGTTACAATTGATCGAATCGTTATCGGCGAATGCAGCGAACGATGTGTATCTGATAAGTGGCCGCAGCAGCGCCTGGCTGCAAACCTATTTTGGTCACCTGCCGGTGAACCTGGTAGCGGAGCATGGTGCCCGTACAAAAGAAAAAGGGGGTGAGTGGACCACGGCTGTGCAAACGCAAAGCGAATGGAAAGAATCGATCAGCCAGGTGATGGAAATGTATGTGCGGCGTTGTCCCGGTTCCAGCATCGAGGAAAAAGAATTTTCCATTGTATGGCATTACCGCAATGCCAACCCCGAACAGGGTAAGCTAAGAGCCCTGGAACTGATGGGTGAACTGAATGAGTTTATTTCTTCCCGCCGCCTGCAGGTTACGGGCGGTAATAAGATCGTGGAGGTTCGCAGCAGCAGTGTTGACAAGGGAACAGCTATAAAAAAGATCCTGTCACAAAACCACTATGATTTCATTTTTGCCGCCGGTGACGACAGAACCGATGAAGACATGTTTAAAGTGCTGTCTTCAAAACAAGCCTGCTATACCATAAAAGTGGGTACAGAAGCTTCTTATGCCCGTTTTAACCTTCAAACCCCGCAGATGGTCATTTCGTTGCTCGAAAGCCTGAACCACTTACAGATGGCTTCCGTGCACTAACTGACGCATGTAAAAAAGCCCGGTTTCGGGCTTTTTTTATGGCAAGCAAAAGGCGCGGTTCAAAAATTGTCTGCTGGTTTTTTTGTACAGCCAGCCGTGTTTACGGATACTTCACGGAAAGTCTGTCTTTTTTTTCCGTTGGCCCTACTTCCTGTTGCAGCAAGGCATTTTTTAGCTGAATATTTTCGGAGAGGATGGAATCATTCTGAAGGATAAGTACCCGGTTTACACTTTGCGCCTTGCTTTTTTGCTGGTACAACAGGGCCGTAGCAAAAAAAAGCACCAGCACGGCACTGGTAAGTGCATAGACCAGGGGAACACTGTATTTGAAAATAAACACCCTCATTTCAACTGTAAATTGTGTACAGTTGTTTAAGAATGGATTAACCGTGAATTAGAAACTTGTTAGAATTTAAGAATGGCCGGCTACAGGCAATTGCACCCGGAAGGTTGATCCTGTATTTTCTTTGGATTCTACCTCTATGCTGCCGTTGTGTAGCTTGATGATGCGGTGCGAAAGAGAAAGCCCTAAACCAAACCCGTCGGTACCGGCCATGTTGTTTCCTTCTACCCGGTAGAAGGGTTGAAAAATGTCTTTGATTTTCTCCTGCGGAATGCCAATGCCCTTGTCTTCAATCTCAAGAATAACCTTTTTATTGCCCGTTCGCAACCGGACGGTCGCCTGTTGGTCCGGGCTGTACTTACAGGCATTCACAAGGATGTTTTTCAGGGCCGTTTCCAGCAAGGGTTGATTTCCGTAAACCAGCAGGGCTTCTTCCTCTTCTGGCAGGTCATCAAACGCAATGGTGGCAGCATAACCGGGATTGATGCGAACCAATTGGGCCGGAAGTTCCAGCACAATTTCATCAATTCTGATCTTGCTCAGTTCCAGTCCGCCGGCATTGCCCGATGCTTTTGCAAAATCAAGGAGCGTCAGTGTCAGGTTGCTCATGTGCTTTACATCCTGGTAGGTCGATTGAATGACGTTGCGGTATTCTTCGGCTGTGCGTTCCCGCTGGAGGGCAATCTCCAGTTGACTCGAGATGGAGGTTAACGGTGTGGAAAGTTCGTGGGAGGCATTGGAAATAAACCGCCGCTGCATGTCAAAGCTTTCCTGCAACCGGTTCAACAGTTCATTAAGCGTTTCCGCCAGGCGGTGCCATTCATCTTTGGTGGCCCCGGTTTGCAGCCTTCTGACAAGGTTGTGCGCAGAAATATCCGCAACATCCTGTGTGATCTTTTGCACGGGACGGATGAGCCGGCCGGCAAAAAAATATCCGGCGGCCAATACAATCAGGTTCCCGGTTAAAAAGCTGATCAAAAGAGTGCTTCTCAGTTTGGCAAGCGTGGCATGACCATCCAGATCTTCTGCTGCCGATACGACGACCATCCGTGCATTGTTATCGGTATAATGATACGCGATAACTTCTTTTCCATTTTGCTCAAAAAAATGGCGGCCGTTGATTCGAGCCTCATTTAAGATGTCGTTCGATACTTTGAATTCCTCGGATGGATTGTCTTTATAGCTGTAAAAACGGGCATTCTGGTAATCGTACGCTTGAACAATTTTATTCTTGAGGGTAATTGTGGTAAAAGAGTCAATTTGCCGGATTCGTTCGAGGTCAAAAATTTGCTGCTGGCTTAACAGCTTTGCCGTGGTAAGTGCACGGTTAGCCAGGCGCAGTTGAATGGTATCACGCCGCGATTGCACCGAAAAAAAATAAATACTGATGCAAACAAGACTGAAGATAACAAACACCAACAGTGAAAACAACAAGGTTATACGTAACCGGACCGGCATAAATTAATCTTTGTCTGGTAGTGGCGGCGCATGGCAAACCGATAATCGCCGTCATGGAAAATAGGCAGGTTTGCGTTTACCGCTCTTTCAAAATATAACCCATGCCAACCTGCGTTTGAATAAGTTTCTGGTCAAAGGGCTTGTCCACCTTGTTTCGAAGATAGTTGATATAAACATCGATAACATTGGTGTTGGTGTCAAAGTCAATGTCCCAAACATTAATGGCAATATCGGCACGGGAAACCACCCGGTTTTTATTGCGAAGCAGGTATTCCAGCAGTTGAAATTCTTTAGCCGTCAGGTTGATAGTCTTGCCGCCGCGGCTTACCTCCTTACTGTCAAGATTCATTTCAAGATCCGCCGCTTTTAACATCGTCCCTACAGGAATATGCTGGTTCATGGTTCGTTTCAACAGCACCCGGATTTTCATCAGCAGTTCCTTAAATGCAAACGGCTTTATGATATAGTCATCGGCACCGGCATCATAACCTTCAATTTTATTTTCAAGGGAGCTCAGTGCCGTAAGCATGATAATGGGCACAGCGGCATCTTTTGCCCGGATGTTCTTACAAAGATCGTAGCCGTTGATACCCGGCAGGTTCAGGTCCAGGATTACAAGGTTATACGCCTGCTGCTGATACAACTTCCAGCCAATGTTACCATCGTAGGCAACATCCACCTGATAACCGTTTTCAGTAAGACCCATCTTCAGGGTGTCCGCTATCTTTTGTTCATCTTCTACCAGTAACAGTTTGCGTTCTTCCATCGTCTTTAGAAAAGTTGTGTTGCAAAATCAGGCTTTTTTAGCCTAACCCATGATAAAGGTATTCTCTTTTAATGCGATTCTAATTTCAGATTAAGAGAAGCCTAATTCAGTGCATTTAGCTTTGGATTCAAACGTAATCATACGGATCCTCACCAGGGAGCTAATTCAGTGTTGGAAAAAAGCCAGAAAACAAAACAACGCTAGCGATTTCTTGTTCTTGATCCTGTTTTGGGTTTTGGCTTTTTTCCTTTCTGTTCCGACATAGAACCGGAAGTTCCTATTGTATCATTTTAAAACCCCCCAAACAAATAATCTATGAAGAAATTTCTTTTCTTATCTACGCTGGTTTTTCCCAATACAGTACTGTTGGCACAATCGGTCGAAGAGGGCCAGAAACATCTCTATTACCAACGCTATTACAGCGCAGCCAACAGTTTTCAGTCCGTTGTAAAAGAAGACCCGAAGAATGATCAGGCCTGGTATGGTTTGGTAAAATCCTACATTTCGGTTGACGAATTGCAACAGGCAAAAGAAGTCCTGCAAACAGCACCGGAAGCCGTACAGGATGATGCATATTACTATGTAGCTAAAGGAGAAATCCTGCTGGCAGAAAACAAAGCGCAGGAAGCCGCACCCCTATTTGAAAAGGCGCTGGATGAAACAAATAACAAGGATGCATATGTGATGCTGGCGATTGCAGATGCGCATAACGATGCCAGAAACGGAAATGCGGCTTATGCCGTGGAACTGCTGAAAAAAGCAATCGAGCGAAAAAAAGAAGACCCGGCACTTTATGTTGCCCTGGGCGATGCGTATCGGAAACTGCACAATAGTTCGGAAGGGTATAAGGCTTACCGTGATGCCCTAAACCTGAATGGAAATTATGCGCCGGCACTTTACAATACAGGCGACATTTTTCTTTCGCAGAAAAACCGCGAAATGTACCTGAATTATTTTGACCGGGCCGTAAAAGCCGATCCGGCTTATGCGCCGGCCCTGTATCGTCTTTACCTCTACCATTTCAGTTATAATCCCGAAAAGGCCATGGAATATTATAAGCAATACATGGCCAATGCGGACAAAGGCTTGCAGAATGATTACGACATTGCGGACCTTAATTACCTGAACAAAGACTACAAGGCAGCGATTGATAAAGCCAACAGCATTATTTCGCAGCAAGGTGAAAAAACAAAGCCGCGTTTGTACAAACTGATTGGGTACAGCCAGGCGGCCCTGGCAGATACCGCTAGTGCATTGCAAAGCCTTCGCCGCTATTTTGCAGCCGAAAGCGACAGCAATGTCATAGCAAAAGATTATGAAATTCTGGCTAACCTGTATGCTGCCCAGGGCCAGACAGATTCTGCCGCCTATGCATTTTCAAAAGCGGTAACGCTGGTGCAGGATTCAACGGAAACATATCCCTATTACAAGAACTTGGTGGATTTGTACAAAGGCGAAAAAGATTTTGCTAACGAAGCCAAATGGTCCGGCATGTTTTATACAGGCAATCCAAAAGCTACCAATGTAGATCTTTTTAACTGGGCGTTGGCACATTACCGGGCGGAGGAATACGCCGCAGCCGACAGCGTATTTGGATTGTACGTGAGCAAATATCCCGATCAAAGTTTTGGTTATTACTGGCAGGCCCGTGCGAATGCCGCACGTGATTCCGGAATGAAAGAAGGGCTCGCCATACCGCACTACCAAAAACTGGTTGAGCTGTTGCAAAAAGAAGAGCCAACTGAAAGCAATAAAAAGTGGATGATGGAAGCCTACAATTATATGGCTGCCTATGAAACCAACACAACGAAAAATTATAGCGCTGCAATCGAATATTTTGACAAAGTTTTAGAGCTGAACCCGGAGGATGCAGACGCGAAAAAATACAAAGCCATGCTGGAGAAGACCACTACGTCCAGTACGGGTGGCCGGTAAACTAGTTTTTTCATAGGTTGAGGGTTTTCTAATGGCCTGCCGTTTACGGCAGGCCTTTTTACTGAAATAATGAGCCGTTTTAACAACCTGCTATAAAACTTTGGAGCCTTTTTTTCTTCTTATTCTGCAAATCCTAAAAACGGAAAAACAAAACACATTCATATGAAAAGATTTTTACCCATTTTACCTCTTGCTTTTTTGGTTACAGCCTGCACCAGCAATCCTGTGGCAGATGAAACAAAAACCCTCCAGTCTACGCAGCAAAATGCTGCAGCGATTGACACAACCGGTCTGGCCCAGTTCCAGGCATGGAAAGCACAGAATGAGTTGGCAGCAATTACGCCCGTGCAGGAAATGCAGCAACTCGAAGAACCTGTAAAAACAGTAACGGTTATTCGCGAAGTGCGGGTGCAGCAGCCTGCGCCGGTAGTACGCAGAACGGTAAAAAAACAACAGCCGGCTCCGGTTCAGGAACGGCCCGAACCGACCCCGCAACAACAGCCACAGCCCGACCCAACGCCTTCAGCCGGCAATGGTGATGTAGCTTCGAATACCGGTTCAGGATCAGCAGGTGAAGGAACTCAGTCGCAGGAAGGTGCGAAAGAAGGTGGCTGGAATAACTCCAAGAAAGGTGCGGTGATTGGTGCGGCTGGTGGTGCTGTCATTGGTGCCGTTATCAACAAAAAGAACCGTGCAGTAGGCGCTGTGATTGGTGGTGTACTGGGTGGCGCTGCCGGATATGGTCTTGGAAAAAACAAGGACAACAAAGAAGCAAAGCAATAAGCACGTTAATTCTGTTGAAAAGGAGTTTGCCGAAAGCAAACTCTTTTTTTATGCATGGTAATGATGGGAAGTGAAAATAACAAAACGGTTTCAGGTCATCAATGGGTTCATGAATTCATTGTATCTTGACGCTTCCATTGAGGCTTTTGTTCATCTGGCCATTTTATCAAAAGGCTTTTTAAACCGCCAACGCCATGCAACGAAAAAACAGAATGCTTTCCCTGATTGATTTTTCGGAATACGTTGAAACAACGCTTCAGTACACACGTAGATTTAGTGCCTACCTGAACGCAGAAGTGGTGCTGATTCACCAGTTGCCCGGAATTGTGCCGGCCCGTGCCAGTGCCAATGTTCGGGAGCAGTTTTACAAAAATGAACGGGAAGATACATATGAACGCCTGGTAGGATTGGCGGGTCCTTTGTTTGAATCCATGCCTGCTATGATTGCCAGTGAAAAAAGAATAGCCGATACGCTTCATAACCTGAAAAATCCCGACTATTTCGACTGGTTGTTCATTGGTATTAAAGGCACATCGTTTTTTGAACAACTGTTGCTGGGTAGCAAAGCGGTAGAAGTACTGGAGGAGTCGGATTTTGTTTCTGTTGCTGTGCCACTGGGCCGGGAGCTTTGTTTTCCAAAAGAGCTGGTGATAGCGATAGATCCGGACGCTCCATTCGACAGCCACCGTCTTAAAAAAGTGCTTTCGCAATTGCCCGGCAATATCAGGAACCTGGCCTTTTTGTCGATTACTCCGGACAAAGAGGAGAGTGGTGAAGCGAAAACCACGCTGGCAGAAGTAGCCGCACAATTTGAGGGATACACAACCTCAACGATTGTATTGCACAGCGGCAACGAAGTAAAGGAAATTGAACGCTATATGAATGACAGGCAGGACAGCTACCTTGTGTTGCAAGCCGGTGATCCGGAAACACATGATTTTATTTTTAAAAAAGGCTTGGTAACCGAGTTGGTGTACAAATCCATTGTACCCATGATTGTATTGCCCCGGAAGCTGGAGCAGGATCCGGCATCTGTAACTTCGTAAAGGGTTGCCGGTTGACACAAAGAGAACAGGATAAACCTTTACCCGGGTCAGTATCCCGGTAAAAAAATGCTTTCAATGTAAAATTGGAATGCCTTTATTTTCCTAAGGCTTCTCTTACTTTGGGAGCAATCGCCGTCCCAAAGATTTCTATGGATTTCATCAGGGCTGCATGCGAGGGACCGCCCACATCCATGTGCGCCGAAAAACGGGTCAGGCCGAAATTTTCATGCATGTGTAAGATCTTGTCAATGGCTTCGGACGCATCTCCGATCAGCAGGTGACCTTGCGGACTTCTGCCGGCTTCAAACTGTTGCTTTTGATACGGCGGCCAGCCCCGCTGCCGTCCGATGCGGTTCATTTGCGCAGCATAAAGGGGATAATATTCATCTGCGGTCCGCCGGCTGTCCTCACCAAAAAACGAATGCATGTGCACACCGACCTGTAAGGTTTGCGGGTTGTGTTCAAAATGCGAGTAGGCTTTCCGGTAATAATCAAACAAGGGTTGAAAATGGGCCGGGTTGCCGCCAATGATAGCAAAAATAACCGGCAGTCCATACCGTCCTGCACGAAGCACGGATTCGGGTGTACCGCCAACGGCCACCCAAATATTGAGTTGATCATTTACGGCTCTTGGCAACACTTCCTGGTTTACCAGTTCCGGACGAAAACGGCCTTTCCAACTAATACGTTTGTTTTTATTGATCTGAAGTAGAAGGTCAAGTTTTTCTTCAAACAGTTCGTCGTAATGTGAAAGATCATAACCGTAAAGGGGAAATGATTCGGTAAAGCTCCCGCGACCTACCACCAGTTCGGCACGGCCACCGGAAATAAGGTCGATAGTGGAAAAGCTCTGGTACAGCCTGACAGGATCAGAGGAACTAAGCACGGAAACCGCACTTCCTAGCTTAATATTTTTTGTAACGGTGGCTGCCGCAGCCAGCACGATCTCCGGCGTGGACACCGCATACTCCGGCCGGTGGTGTTCACCAATTCCAAAAAAATCCAACCCAACTTCGTCCATCAGTTTGATCTCTTCTATCAGCTCCTGCAAACGCTGTTGCGTACTCTGTACTTCATCCTTGCTGTTGAAGGAAAGATCGCCAAACATGCCAACCCCTAATTCCATTGCTTTTGTATTTAAAAGCAAAGGTAGTGGCAATGCTCTGTTGCGGAGCCGCATTCTTGCCGGTTGGATACCTGCAAGGGATATACATGATTTCTTTGCCCATTATAAAAACGGGCAACTGAACGATAGGGAAGCGCTTTCGTAATATTACACCCACTGAATCTATAGCTTTACAACCAATCGTCAAATCCGGTTTCATGAATCGGATGACCAGGAAAAACAAATTCAGAATTTAATTTTTATGCATGTTGGAAAGAAAGCTATACCGTATGGCCAGGACCGGATCGATCCGGGATCTAAAGCAGGAAACAGAAGTCCTGCTTTCGCCATCACCCGATGAGGTCACGGTGAAAGTAAAAGCCATCGGACTCAATTTTGCAGATGTATTCGCCATGCAAGGGCTTTACAAGGCAGCACCAAAAACGGATTTTATCCCCGGGCTTGAATTTGCCGGTGAGATCATAGCTGTTGGCTCAGGTGTGAAGGAGTGGAAGATAGGAGATAAGGTGATGGGAGCCACCATGTTTGGTGGTTATGTTTCTCACCTAAATAGTCACCACCGTTATGTGCTACTGCTACCTCAAGGTTGGAGTTTTGAAGAAGGGGCGGGCTTTCTGGTGCAGGGACTAACGGCCTGGTATGCCCTAAAAGAACTGGGTAACCTGCAAAGGGGGTCGACTGTGCTCATTCACAGTGCGGCCGGCGGCGTGGGCCTGCTGGCCAATCGCATTTGTAAAACTTTCGATGCCTACACCATTGGCACAGTGGGTTCTGCTAAAAAGGTGGATTTCTTACAAAGGGAAGAAGCATATGATGCGGTAATCGTTCGGGATAAAGATTTTCATGCAAAATTAAAAACCGCATTGGGCAACCGGCCGCTGAACCTTGTGATGGAATGCATAGGGGGAAGAATCCTGCTGGACGCCTGGAAAACCATGGCACCCATGGGCCGGATGGTTGTGTATGGAAGCGCCAGTTTTGCCACCCATGGTTCGCGGCCGAATTATCCAAAGATGTTCTGGCGTTATCTGAAGCGACCTAAAATTGATCCGTTGCGCTTGCCAACCCAAAACAAATCCTTGATGGGCTTTAACCTCATTTACCTCTATGAGCAAACAGACTTGATGCACCAGATGCTGCACGAACTGCAGGCACTAAACCTGAAGCCGCAGCACATCGGTCACCAATTTTCCTTTACGGAAATGCATAAAGCCATTCGTCAGTTCCAGCGCGGCGAAACCGTTGGAAAAGTTGTTGTAAATGTGGATGCTTAGGGCTTTGTGATATTGACGACTGTTTGTAATGAGGCTATAATTTCAACGGATTGAGTAAGATGTAGTTTGTGTGTGACTTCATTTCTTTGAAGCCACATGTATGATTTGTATAAAAAGAAAATGCCTAAACATAAAATAGGTTTATGTTTAGGCATTTTAATAAGAACGTTTGTTACAGACTGTTAGTCTTTAAGTTTTTCCTTCAACACGTTCCCTTGGGTGTCCACCAGCAATTTTACTTTGTCGTCATCATTTTTCTTTAGCTTGATTTCGTACGCCATTTGATCTTTCCACATTTCCTGGTGAACCTTTACAATGCTGTAGCCCGTGTAGCGGTCATTCAGCAAAGTCTGTACAGCAGTAGGCAGTTTGGAATGATCGTCAACGGCATAGGTGCTGCCAACCCACGTGCCGTCTGTGTCATACCAGGCGTAATACCGCTGTCCGTCCATGTCAAAACTTACCACATGGTCCGATGCATCCATTGTTGACCAACCAGTCATTTCCCAGTCAATGGGAACAGTGGTTGCATCATAAGCCGACCAGCTTACGTTGGCAGCATTGGGATACTGCGTGGAGAACGTTGTTTGCAAATTGACCGGTGTACTGTAGGCCTCATTGGCTGAAGTGTTGGTGTACGTTGTGGGGCCACAGGCAGCCAGCACAACCACTGCTGCCAGGCTCAGGAATACATTTTTCATAGATTAATAGTTAAAGGGTGAAACAATTTGGTGACAAAGCACCAAATACATTGCCAGAACAGCACTGTTTAGTTCTTTACAATAACATTGGAAGTAAGCGTAAACAGGGGTTACATACACACCACGAAATCTATTCTGGTTGAATTCGGTCAGAAAAATTAATTGCGAAACTCCTGCGAGATCATCAGGCCATAGATACCTCCATCCATAATGCCAATACCCAGTCGACCAAACGAGGGATTCAAAATATTGGCCTTGTGTCCTGGTGAATTCATCAGGCCTTCATGACAGATCTTTAAGGTTCTTCCCAAGGCCAGGTTCTCACCGGCGGTTAAAAATTTTACATTGGCCGAACGCATCCGATCAAAGGGGTCTTTTTTCTCCGGTGTGTAATGCGAAAAATAGCCACGGGCAAACATGTCCTGCGAATGCTTTCTGGCCACTCTCGTCATCTCCGGATCCGCTTTTACAGGTGGTAGGCCGCGTTGGGTGCGTTCTTTGTTTACCAGGTCCAGCATTTGCGCTTCCAGGTCAGGACGCACTTTGGGATCTTTTACGGTATAATGGAGGTTTACCGTTTCATCAGACTCCGGCTTTACCACCATGCGGTTCATGGTTTGTTGCGCAGCTTCACCAAATATGGGCGAAAACTTTTCGTCCAACCATGCTACCTGAACCCCCAGTTGATTGGCAATTTTACTCTCACGGGCTTCTTTTGCCAGGCCATTCCACATGGGTACGCTCAAAAGCAGCGCCGCCACAATGGCTGCATAGATTGAGCCTGTGATCAGTCCCGGAATAACCCCCATGGCTTTGTTGACAGGCGAAAGGTGGGCATCGGGTGTGGTATGATGAATAAAGCGGTTGACGATAAAAGAAAGAATGATCCGTGACAATATTACGGTGAGCAAAAAGCCTAGCGGAAAACCCCAGACACCAAGGGCTGGAAACAATTTATACAGAACCCGGCCGGCATCCTGGTAAAATATAAACCCCAGCAGCAAGCTGCCAAGCCATACAAAAAGATCGGAAATTCCCAGGATAAATCCTTTTGCCCAGCCGGCCCACATCGCCAATACTACAATCAACAACAAGAGTACATCAATCAGGTTCATAACATCGTCTTTAGATTTCGCATAATCGCTGTCAAATGGCTGACAGGCACCGTTCCGTTCAACCTTCCCTGGCGCTTCTTTGGTGATTGTTGCTACCACACTGGGCAGGCGGTGTTTCCATCGGTAACCAACCCACTGTACCTAAAAAGTAATGCCAAAAATGGACACTGTTTGGCAGGAGCTAAGCCTTTCCCGAAGGAAAGGCTTAGCTCCTGAATTATTTTATTCTCAGGCAATTGTGATGTTAGAATCTAAGTAAACATCCTGGATTAGGTTAAGAAACTGTACGCCTTCTTCAAACGGCCGCTGAAAGGCTTTCCGCCCCAGGATCAGTCCCATGCCGCCAGCCCGCTTGTTGATGATGGCTGTGGTCACGGCCTCCTGCAAATCACTTTCTCCCTTGCTTTCACCACCGCTGTTGATAAGACCAACCCGTCCGTTAAAACAGTTGAGCACCTGGTAACGGGTAAGATCGATAGGATGGTCGGAACTGAGCTTTTCATAAACAAGCTTGTGCGTTTTGCCGTGCTTGGTAGCCAGGTAGCCGCCGTTGTTGGTGGGTAGTTTTTGTTTAATGATATCGGCCTGCAACGTAACGCCGAGATGATTGGCTTGTCCTGTAAGATCGGCGGAAGTGTGGTAATCCACGCCTTCCACTTTAAATGCATTGTTGCGGGTATAACACCACAGAATGGTGCACATGCCCAACTCGTGTGCAAGCTGAAAAGCTTCCGCCACTTCTTTTAACTGCCGTGCACTTTCGGCACTGCCCCAATAAATCGTGGCGCCAATGCCAACGGCACCCATATCCCATGCGCTTTTTACGGTTCCAAACAGGGTTTGGTCGTAGCGGTTGGGCATGCTTAAAAACTCGTTGTGGTTAATCTTTACAATAAAAGGAATTTTGTGCGCATACTTGCGGCTCATAATGCCCAGCACGCCATACGTTGAAGCCACACCATTGCATCCGCCTTCGATGGCGAGTTGAATGATTTTTTCCGGATCAAAATAAATGGGATTGGGTGCAAATGCCGAACCGGCGCTGTGCTCAATGCCCTGGTCAACAGGAAAAATGCTGCAATACCCTGTGCCACTCAGACGACCATGATTCAGCAGCATTTGCATATTACGTAACACTTGGTTGCTGCGATTGCTGGCCACCCAGATATCATCCACATGGGTAGGAGAGGGAAGATGCAGGTCATTTTTGCTGATTGTGGTTGACGTGTGATTCAACAGGTACTCCGCCTTGTCGCCAAGGATCTCCAGAATTTTGTTCGAAGACATAATTGGTTTTGTTTTTTAAATAGCAAGCAAATAAAGATTCGCGGCAAAGATAGAAAGGGTTGGGAGTTTGGAGTTTGTTGTTTGACGTTTGTAGTTTAAAGTTTGATGTGTCGTTTCGTCATTTTCAATGTGGATGATGGAATAGGTATAGTTGGAGAGGTAGTTAAAAAAGAAAACCCTGCACGAGGCA
Organism: Flavisolibacter longurius; assembly: GCA_014163555.1. Lineage (GTDB taxonomy): Bacteria > Bacteroidota > Bacteroidia > Chitinophagales > Chitinophagaceae > Flavisolibacter. The sequence goes on along the minus strand of JACJGO010000023.1, from coordinate 8,571 downwards.
GGGTTTTATAGAATTTAGTGAGATCACAGTTTCACGTTTGACATTTCACGGTTGACGTCACGCATTACGGTTGATACAATTGAGGTCATCAAACGCAACTTCCAGTCGCTTGATAAAGGACTCTTCGCCTTTCCGCAACCATATTCGGGGGTCATAAAATTTCTTGTTGGGTTTGTCTTCCCCTTCGGGGTTGCCCAATTGGCCCTGCAGGTAGCCTTCATTCTTTTTGTAGAAGTCTTTGATGCCTTCCCAGAACGCCCATTGCAGGTCGGTGTCAATGTTCATTTTAATGGCACCGTAAGAAATAGCCTCGCGGATCTGGTGTTGTGGTGAACCACTGCCACCGTGGAAAACAAAGAACACCGGTTTGGGCCCTGTACCAAATTTCTCCTGGATATATTTCTGGCTGTTGTTCAGAATATCGGGACGTAACTCCACGTTACCCGGCTTATACACACCGTGCACGTTGCCAAAGGCAGCGGCAATGGTAAAAAGATCACCAATTTTCCGCAGTTCTTCATACGCAAAAGCCACTTCATTGGGCTGTGTGTACAATTTATCATTTTCCACGCCTGAATTGTCAACGCCATCTTCTTCGCCGCCGGTAACACCCAACTCGATTTCAATTCCCATTCCGAGCGGTGCAAGCCGTTTGAAGAATTCTACCGAAAGCTGAATGTTTTCTTCAATGGGTTCTTCTGACAGATCCATCATGTGAGAAGAAAACAGGGGTTGGCCTTTTTCTTTGAAAAACTGTTCGCCGGCATCAATAAGACCACCAACCCAGGGCAGCCATTTTTTGGCGGCGTGATCGGTATGCAGGACAACCGGAACGCCGTAATATTTGGCAACGTTGTGAATGTGCAGGGCGCCGGAAATAGCACCGCTGATGTTGCCCTGGAGGTTATCGTTAGGCATGCCCTTACCGGCAATAAACTGGGCGCCACCATTCGAAAACTGGATGATCACCGGCGAGTTGACTTTGGCTGCCGTTTCCAGTGTAGCGTTGATGGTGTTGGTGCCAATCGTGTTGACTGCGGGGAGGGCAAAATTGTTGTCTTTTGCATCTTGCAGGAGTGCTTTCAGTTCATCGCCAAAAAGAACTCCGGTAGAGTATTTCTTCATTTTTTGTTCGGGATGTTTTTGATTAAAAGTTTGTTACCCAGCGCAAGACAACCGTAAAGTGGGGCGAATATAAGAAATTCGGCATTGTATACAACAGGATTCGACTGGGCATGACAACTGATTTTAATCCTGTTTATCCACTGCTACTTCATTATCATTCGATTGTTGTAAGTAATAACCATTACAACAGGGTTTTTGCCTGCCGGAAAGTTACCCATTGAAAAAAATCAATCTATTTTCATGATTTTTTAGGTGCCTGACCCTTTTGTCTTTTGTTTGGAAGATGAAAGTTGATAAACGTACTGATTATGAAAAACCAATATCAACATGCCGGATACCCGGCTGATCCCAATATTCAATTCTGCAATGCCAGCAAACGGTTTGCAATTGTTCCCTATTTCAAATGTTTGCTTCCGTCTTATTACCACTTTCCATATCCGTTTTTGAAGAACGAAAACGTTGAGCGATTATCAGAAACCAGTGCAAGTGTTTCTTTTGTTAGCGGGGTTTTTAATCTGCTTCCGGATTTGTCTGTTATAGGTTTGAAAATGGTGAAAATATGAAAGCGCTGCTTCGTAAAAATCGTTTGCTGGTTTATTGGTTAGCAGGTTTTTATTTTTTGTTGCTCTTCCTGATTTGGACGCAAATTCTCCGGCAGATTAAAACAGATCGAACTGAAACGCTGCAGGCTGCTATTGAGCACAACGATAACCTGGCAATTACACTGGAGCAACATACCATCCGCACCATCCGTGATGCCGACGCTACCTTGCAGATGGTAAAACAGGAATACCTGCGAAGCGGAAAAAAAATAGACCTGGAACGTTTTTTAACCAGTGGGGTTTTTACGGTGCCTTACTTCAGCGGACTGGCCATTACCGACAGTACCGGTGCTGCAGTCTATCATTATCCGGCGATAAAAACTGGTCGGCTGCAGATAGGGGACCGCTACTTTTTTGCACATTTAAAATCAAAAAGAGATACCCTCATTATCACCAAACCATTAAAATCACGCAGCATTCAAAAACCGGTGATTGTAATCAGCCGTGGAATGCACAATGCGGAGGGTCGCTTTTTGGGTGCCGTGGCCATGCAAGTCCTTCCATCAACCTTCATGTCATTTTATTCGCAGGCCAGTTTGCGGGAGAATGATATTCTTTCCCTCATCTCACCGGATGGCATTACCTATTCCCGTCGCACCGGTAAGGTGGAAAGCAATGGAGAAAACATCAGCAAAAGCCCGCTGTTTGCTTATGTGGCCGAAAATCCAGTAGGCAGTTATTTTGCGAAAGATGCCATTCGGGGCATTCCCACCTACTTCAGCTATCGCCGGTTACAGAACCTGCCTATAATTGCCACCATTGGAAAAACGGAGTCTGATATTCTGGCCCGTTTCGAAGAACGCAGAAAGCGGGATCTGTTCTTTGGATTTTCCACCAGTTTTTTGCTGCTTGTGTTTTTGACGGCCGTGTTCATTTCCCTGAGCCATCGCAGGCGTATGATAAAAGTTTTGCGGTCAAGCGAAGCAAAATACCGTTCGATCTTTGAAAGCAGCCTGGATGCTATTTTATTGGTACGGTCGGATGGAACCATAGAAGCCATTAACCAGGCAGCTTCGGCGCTGTTTGGTAAAACATTGACAGGAAGTAGAAAGATTGCATTTAAGAAACTATTTGAAAAATCAGAGCCTGCGCTACAGGTATCGGTGGATAAAAACGGTTGTTTTTGCATCGATGAAAAGGAGGTAGTTTTTCACACCGGGAACGGCCGGAAATTTATTGGCGAAATTGCTATGTCTTCGTTTACGGATGAACGTGGCCGTTGGTACAGCCTCCTGTTGATCCGCGATGTAACGCAGCGAAAGCGCATTGAACAAAAGCTGCAAAATGAACAAAAGCGTTACCAGCGGATCATGACAAGGCAAATGATCATTGCACAGGAACAAGAGCGGGAGCTGATCGGGCATGAATTGCACGATAACGTAAACCAGATACTGACTACAGTAAAACTTTACCTGGAAACAGCTCTTCAAAAAGAGCCCTTGCGAAACGAACTTATTGGCCGTTCCATTGGCTACCTGATGCAGTGTATTGGCGAGATTCGAAAGCTTTCGCACCGGTTGTCGGCACCCACTTTGGGAACACAATCGCTGGTTGACTCCTTGCAGGCGCTGATAGAAAACCTCTCCACCTGCACAGGATTTCAAATTCACTTTTGCGCAGAGAGTTATCATCGGTCTATCCGGAAAGAAGAAGCACTAGCTATTTACCGCATTGTACAGGAACAATTGAACAATATTATAAAACATGCCGGCGCCACCGCTGTTTCGATTGTGCTTTCACAAACCGATACAGAAACAGAATTGCTGGTGGAAGACAACGGAAAAGGCTTTGAGCCCTCGGCCCGCACCAATGGCATTGGACTAAACAACATTGCCAGCCGGGTGAAAGCATTCAACGGAAAACTTTCGGTTGATTCCAGTTCCGGCGAAGGCTGCAGGCTTCGGGTTTGTTTTCCGCACCAGGAGGAAGTAGAAACCATTGCCTCTCCGTCAGAAGTATCTTAATGCAAGGACTTTCCTAAGTTACGCTGCAGGCGGGAAAGATGGGGCTTCAGCGCATACCGCAGAACTGTTTTTACCAGTTCTCCCATCGTCCGGCAGCGACGGAATGCATGGGTTTGAAAATGCTCCCCGAGCTCGTTTTTTAACTGCGCTTTTTTCTCTTCGGTTGAAACCGTATCCTTTGCCATCACATTCAACAACTCCATGATCCGGTAGCGGGCTGTGGCCAGCCGGTAGGCAATCAGGGTCCGTTCTTCGGCCTGGTATTGCTCGATGGAATCCTTGTTCAGGTATTTCATTGTCAATTCTACATACGGATTGTTTTCTTTAAAAAATTGAGGGAGGTATAAGCTCTTCCGGCCTTCATAAGACTGCTGGTCAAAATCAATAGCCCGGATGCGGTACTGGTAATCTTCGATATCGGGAGTGATATCCACCACAAAATTATAGCTGCGCATATCGCCCAAAAGGCGTAAAAAACAACGCTCATTAAACTTCACAAATTCTTTGGCTATGCGGATCTTGTTGGTTTCCGGACGATCAAAATAATCCCGGATAAAAGCATCACCCGGAATGCCGGGGATGTGTTCTTCCACAAGTGTATCGTTGTGCGATAAAAAGGTGATGCGGTTGGGAGAAAGAATATGCTCCAACTCTAATCCATATACCCGGGAGGCATCTTCTTTTTTGATGTAATAATGATCGTAATTGTCATTGTAATTATTGACAATTCGAATGCGAAACGGATGGGAGTTGCCAAAGGTGCAATAATCCACCCGGGCTACGTCCAGATGTTTGGTAAAGCTGTAATCACCTTCCGTTTTCAGGATCGCATACAGCTTGATAAGACCGGCTTTCAGTTTGGTCCAATGCTTTTCCTCGTACAGCGCTTTTTCCCAAAGCGTATCTTTTCCTGCTTTGTCAAGCAGGGGAACTGAGTGTCCTATATGAAGCAGGTCGTTATACGAAACCGGCAATACCGTTTCCCGCCCGTGCGTTTTTAAGTATTGGCGTAATGCCGGGCTCAGGGGGAAGAACTTTTTTTTCCGGGATGGCTTCGCATTATCCTGCATAGCCCGAATTTACATCAACAGGCCTAATTGTTTTTGAAGCGTACGGAAATAGGCCGGGGCTTTCTGCAGACGGCTTCCATACCAGCTAAACATTTCTCCGTCAACCAAAATAATTTGCGTGTTTGGAAGCAGTTGCAAAAATTCATTAATGTGCTTTTGCTGAAAAGGGTAGGGTTCGGAAGAAAGCAGGATGCATTGGCAATTACTATTCTTCAAATCGTCGATAGTAATAACCGGATAACGTTCCTCTTGCCCAAACACATTTTGAAAGCCTGCTGCTTCCAGTAGGTGATGAATAAAGGTGTCGCCGCCGACCGTCATGTAAGGATCTTTCCAGATAAGATAAGCAGTTTGTAGTTTGTTGTTTGAAGTTTGGAGTTGGTAGAACTGCAATTGGATGTTCTCAACCATTGCTTTTGCTGTTTCCTCCTTTCCCGTTATCGCACCAAGGCTTTCGATCATACCATACGCATCGGCAAGGGTGTTTACATCACTTACCCAAACGGGAAATTGTTCAGCCAATGCTTTTACTTGCTCCCTGACATTTTCTTCTTTGTTGGCAATGACCAAATCAGGTTGTAAAGAAGCCAGCTTTTCAAGGTTGATATTTTTTGTTCCGCCAATGCGGGCTTTCTCCCGAAACCAACTTTCTGGATGTACACAAAATTTGGTAATGCCAACAACCTCTGGCCCCAGCCCGAGATCGTGTAACAACTCTGTCTGGGAAGGCACCAATGAAGCAATGCGTGTAGGCCTCGACGTAAGTTCAATGGTGCGGTTCAACTGGTCGGTGAAAAAGGGCATGCCGCAAAGATACAGACTGAAGGGAGCAGGGTTTGTTGTTTGTGGTTTTTGCTTCGTAGTTATGAAATACCCATTACAGCCTACTGCCAATTCCTTACCGCCTACTTTTTCCTAGGCTCTCCGATAGGTCCAGTTGGTTAGCCGGTCCTGCAAGCCGCCGCCATTTTCCAGGGGCGATTTTTCAGGAAGGTATTTCCAGTAACGGCGTGGCATGTGCTGGATATGCAGCTTTGTATTTTTACGGGCTGCAATGTTGATGCTTTTGAAGTACTGCTTCCACAACTGCTGGTAAATAGCCTCCGTTTCATCATACACCTGCGACACATCACTGCTGTTGCCAACTGCTTCGGCAAATTGGATCTGTACGGTGGTAACAGAGTTGAGATCGTAATAAAGCCCGTAGCGGCGACGGCCATCGTAGATCATCCAGCGCTGGTCGGCATAACGGGTTTTAAAATGATCGGCAATCAGCGGCAGCACATTGAAGTCCGGGTCGATGATGGCATAATACAGGCCATCGGCCGTGTGCTGAAAGCGGACAAAGGCTTCCATGCGGTGCTTTTCCCGCCACACCTTTTTGGCTGTTTGAAAAACGGTGAGAACTGCAGCATTGCTGTAATCTTCTTCCATAAAGGTTTCGGAAGAGAACACGTATTGTATGTATTGCAACAGTGTGTTTTCAATGCCATCAATCTCGGAAAGAAAGGTGCGGTAGACCTGGTCCTGTGCCGCTTTTGTCAGCTTTTTCTGCAGGCCTTTCCACACACGATCGCTATGTTGCAGGTTGAAGTTTACATGGTGTGGTTCAGCAAAAAGCGAAGGCTGATGCTTGTGCGCCGACACAATGTTCACGTCCGTTAATTTATATTCATACACATCAAACACGGCACACAAAAAGCCCTCAAAGCTGCCGTTATAAACAATGGTTTGCATGGTTAAAACAGGTTTAATTGGGGTGAATGATTGGCAGCGTATTTGGTTTGCGACGTGGCCAGAATAAAATTCCGGATCTGCTCCGGCGTATAATCTTTTGGCCGGAAGTCCTGCACTTTCATGTTCAAAAAATACTTGGCCCGATTGGTGGCAATGTTGAATTTCTTCAGGTGATCCCAGGTCAGTTTGTTGAACTTGCGTGCCTCCCAGATCTTTTGCGCCGATTGAAGACCGATACCAGGTATGCGTTTGATTACATCCAAATCCGCCCGGTTAATGTCCACCGGGAACTGGTGCAGGTTGCGAAGCGCCCAGGCCAGCTTCGGATCAATCTGCATATCCAAAAAAGGGTTTTCCGGCGATACAATTTCATCAACACCAAAACCATAGTTACGAAGAAGCCAGTCAGCCTGGTACAGGCGGTTTTCCCGCACCATTGGTACCGGTGTGCCGATGGCCGGTAAGCGGTTGTCGTTGCTCACCGGAACATAGCCGGAATAATATACCCGTTTGAGCTTCATCTGGTCATAAAACAAACCCGCCATTTTCAGGATCTGCCAATCGCTTTCCGGCGTGGCACCAATTACCATTTGCGTACTTTGACCGGCAGGCGCAAACAGGCGGGTTTTCACCAATGCTTTTTTCTCCTCGCGGTTGGCTACAATCTCGTTCTTTAAAAAAGTCATCGGACGGATCATGTCTTCCCGATTTTTATCCGGCGCCAACAGTTTCAGGCTTTGTTCTGTCGGCATCTCTACGTTCACGGAAAGACGGTCGGCATACAGTCCGGCTTCCCGGATCAGGTCATCGCTGGCACCCGGAATGGTTTTCAGGTGGATGTAGCCGTTGAATGTATGCTCGGTACGCAGCTTTTTGGCAATGAGCACCAGCCGCTCCATCGTATAGTCAGGGTCTTTAAAAATGCCGGAGCTTAGGAAAAGGCCTTCAATGTAATTGCGACGGTAAAAGTTGATGGTCAAATCCACCACTTCCTGCACTGTAAAAGCGGCCCTTTTTACATCGTTGCTTTTGCGGCTGACACAATACGCACAATCAAAAATGCAATGATTGGTCAGGAGGATTTTCAGGAGCGATACACAACGTCCGTCTTCCGTATAGGCATGACAGATACCCATTCCTTCAGCATTGCCCAACCCTTTGTTTTCGTTCTTGCGTTTGCTTCCGCTCGAAGAGCAGGACACATCGTATTTGGCAGCATCAGCAAGAATAGAAAGCTTCTCCAGCACTCGGTCATTCATCCATTAAAAATACTAAAAAAGCTAGCAAAAAGGGGTGCCGAAATGTGGTAATTTTCTTAAAGAAAATGCTTGATGAAACCTTTGTTTTCAGAAGAGAAAATCAATCAACGATTTCTTCTTCGGGCTTGCGCAAAAGGCCAGAAATTTTAGCAATGTGGTGGTCGTCATGTTCAGCCACAAAATAAAGCGAATCGATGAGTCGCATGGGTTGTTGCAGACGCGGATGGACAGAGGTTAGACCTAACGTTCCCCGGTCAAAATGGTAGATGGTTTCCAGCGTTTTTTGCCGTTCAACAACGAAGGCCTGCATTAGGCGCTCCAAACTTTTTTCATTGTGTCCGGCCTCGTTAGTTTTTGTATTCGTGAGATCAGCAGAACGCAATTCCGCTTTGTTGTCTAGAAAATCCTGCAGGCGGCCCCACCACAGTTCTTCCAGGTCTGTGAGATGGCCCAGATGTTCTTTTACCGACCAGCCGTTTTGACTTTGGCTGCAGGCCTCATCATCTGCGGTTGCCAGGATGCATTGCAGGCGAAAAATACTGCCTTCGAGCCGGCTGAAAACCACCGGGAAATGGCTGAGCGGAAAATCAAAATGAAACCGGCGTTCAAACCAGGGTGTTTGCTGAATCATACCCTAAAATAGTAAAATGTGAGACGTGAAACCGGTCAGTTCTCGAGTTCAAGGGTTTATACTGTTTTCACTTATTAGGTACGGGTATAAGGGTATTGGCATAGTTGAATAAGGAGTTTTTTGTTGTGGTAGTATTTATTAAGCACCCGGCACAAGTGGTTCTCGACGGATTTGATGGTATGG
>JACJGO010000022.1 GCA_014163555.1 Flavisolibacter longurius | reverse complement strand
GCGTACATACGCTTCAGTCTTGCGTTTTCTTCTTCCAACTCCTTCATGCGCTTTACATCCGAGGCTTCCATGCCGCCATACTTGCTTTTCCAGTTGTAAAACGTCGCGTCTGAAATGGAGTGCTCCCAGCAAATGTCCTTCACCGTGCGGCCGGCTTCCTGTTGCTTGAGGATAGAGACAATCTGCGTCTCCGTAAATCGTGTTTGCTTCATGATAACAGTTTTGAATTTAAGTATAAAACTCCAATTCTAAACTGTCCGAATTTTGGGGGTACTTACACTGGACCAATCCTGCAGCCGGCATACCCAATAGAACGCCTATTCCCAACAGCGCCTTCAGAGAGGTGTTGGCTAGTAGCAGCAATGACTGTGCTAGAACGGGCGTTACCCTCACAGCTACTGAAGGGGACAGCTACCGGTGGTCAACTGGTGAAACCACCCGCTCCATTACCGTAAGGCAAAACGGAAGTTATACGGTTACTGTAACAAAGAACGGTTGCTCGGCTACTTCGGCCCCCACGGTTATTACCTGCACCTACAACAGCATCACCCAAAAAGGTGGTGGTGATACAAAGACTGGAGTGGGACAGGAAGTAACAGCAAGCAGCAGTGGGCTAAGCGTGAAAGCTCTGCCCAATCCTTCCCCTTCGCACTTTACGCTGCAGGTAAGCGGCGCAAAAGCAACTGAACGGATCACCTTGCGCATACTTGATGGAGTGGGCAGGCTGGTGGAAACAAAGACCATCGCAGCGGGCACACAAATGCAGGTGGGTAGCACCTACCGCCCCGGAACCTACTTTGCCGAAGTAGTGCAGGGAGCCGAAAAAGTTACCCTCAAACTGGTGAAAACAACAGGGTTCTAAAAGAATAGCATCAACAAACAAAAAGGGCAGCACCTGCTGGTGCTGCCCTTACACTCCTCAAAGCTTTCGTTATGAAACAACTTCTACCCTTACTGCTGCTTTGTCTTTCTTCGTTTGCCTATAGCCATGCAAAGAGTAGCTGGAATCCGGTTATTTGTTTTGCAACTGCACAATGAATTGACCGATTTAGAGCCTTATTAGGTGAAACCGCAGAGATTTAAACTTTAATGTAAGTAGATGTATATCTGATATTTACAGAATACAAAAAACAATTCTACATTCTGTAATTCGAAGATATCAACGCTTGATTTTGCAAATGAAGTATACAGAAAAGAGAAAGGCGATATTAGGTATACAATCATTAATAACGGTGTAGATTTCTATATATCGTTTGTGATTTTAAATGTACATGTATTCAATTTGTAAGAACTGAATAGCTATCTATAGAATTCTTATTACTCCGTTTCAGGAACACAAAGTATTAATATGGGGCTACCGTGATTCAACAGTACGCTGTTTTTACATTTAATTCGTAGGTTCACTTCCGTACACATTGTAAAAGGATAATCCGTTTATTTTACGGAAGGCTTTTGAGTGATTAGTGAATTGTCCCAAATACTATAAAATAAAAAGGTAAGCATGAATTTAGGATTACAAAACAAAATCATTATTGTCAGTGGTGGCGCAAAAGGTATCGGTGAAGGTATCGTAAGAGTATTGGCGGCAGAAGGCACTCTGCCGGTGATCATTGGCCGCAGTGCCGCAGACAACCAAAAATTGGTAAATGAAATTATAGCGCAAGGCTTGCAATGCGATGCCGTGGAAGCGGAATTGACCCAACCTGAAGAATGTCAGCGTGCTGTTATGCACATTGTAAAAAAACATGGCCGTATTGATGGCCTGGTTAACAATGCGGGTGTCAACGATGGCGTTGGTCTGGAAGGTGGGGACTACCAGCGATTTATTGATAGCCTGCACAAAAACCTGGTGCATTATTATTTGTTGGCGCATCATGCCTTGCCCTCGCTGATCCAAAGCAAGGGTTCCATTGTCAACATAGGGTCTAAAACAGCCGAAACCGGACAAGGAAAAACATCGGCGTATGCGGCGGCAAACGGCGGCCGTAATGCGCTGACAAGAGAATGGGCTGTCGAACTTTTAAAATATGGCATCCGCGTCAACGCTGTAATTGTAGCGGAATGTTTTACCCCGCTTTATGCCCGCTGGATTGAAACACTTCCGAACCCGCAGGAAAAATTGGAAGAAATCACCGCTAAAATACCGCTGGAGAACCGTATGACAACAGCAGAGGAAATTGCGAACATGGTGGCGTTTTTACTTTCTGAACGTTCTTCGCATACCACCGGACAATTGATTCATGTCGATGGTGGCTATGTACACCTGGACAGAGCATTGGCGAATAGCTGATGCATATCCATTATACCAGCTTGTTCGGTCAAAAGGTTTACTACCGGTAGCAAAACTTCTGGCCGAACAAGTTCCGAATTAATTGTGTTTGGTTGCCGGGTGAAATTGTAAACTTCCTATCTATTTTCAGCCATTCAACACAAGTTGCTCCAAACTATTGACACTTCCTGTTGGTAGCAAAATCGTGAAAAGGTTCATTTGCCTTTTCCGCTTCGCTATCCATTTTATTTAAAAAGCTTCCTTTCTTTACTTCTGGTTTCTTCCCTTTTTTTCTCTCCTTTTCTTAGCCGCCATAACGAGTAGATTGAATCCAAATTTTTAAGGAAAGTAATGCAGTTTTTGGTCTTCCGATTCTACAATGTTACCCGGCATTTCAACCAATTTCACCTACGGCCTTTTCGCTAAACATGGACAATCATCCTATTTTCCGGTACTTTTTTCGTATCCCGTTTTTGTCGTTAAAATAGATTTAACATGATAGTACAAGACACTTGCTGCCGCAGTCTGATTATTTTTAGATATATTGGCTTTATCGTTGTTTTGCTATGTATAGAAATTACTATTTTGATGGACAATCTTACTATTCCAGGGCTTTTTCAAATCCTGAAAAGCGAAAGACAGCCCGCCAGTATTTTTCTAATGTTTTTTTAATCTCATTTCTGCTACTGATTTCTGAGTTAGTTTTTGCACAAACTGTTGCGTTTCCAGGTGCCGAAGGGTTTGGAAAATGGGCCAGTGGAGGCCGGGGTGGGCAAGTGGTGAAAGTTACCACACTGGAAGATGATGGACCCGGCAGCCTGCGACAGGCACTGCAGTCGTATCCGTATAATCCACTCACAATATTGTTTGCCGTCGGCGGCATTATCGAACTAAAATCACCCCTTGTGATTCGCCGTTCTAACCTCACGATCGCCGGCCAGTCGGCACCGGGTGATGGCATTTGTCTTAAAGGCCATTCTTTCATCATCAATGGTGCTGCCAAAGAAGGGAATAAAGGCAACATTATTATTCGTTATATCCGTTCGCGGCCGGGCGGAACGCTTAAAACCGGTCTGTATGCCTTCAATATGGAGAACTGCCATGATGTAATTGTGGATCATTGCTCTTTTAGTTGGGCAAATGAAGAATGTGCCGCCATGTACGATACAAAGAATACAACGGTGCAGTGGTGCATTGTCAGTGAAGGCCTATACGAAGCTGGCCATCAGAAAGGCCACCGTTCGTATGGTGGTGTGTGGGGCGGTCAATATGCCTCTTATCACCACAACCTGATTGCCCATCAAAACAGCAGGGCGGTGCGTTTCAATGGTTCCCGGGCACACGATACGGTTGCTTTGATTGATTACCGTAACAATGTTATTTACAACTGGGGGTCCGTCAATGCACCCTATGGCGGAGACGTCAAAATAAAAGGTGGCGTTTCCCAGGTCAACCTGGTAGCCAACTATTATATACCCGGTCCCGCAACTCCATCTGCCTTAAAGTTTATGCAGGCCCTGGATGCAGGCGCCGCATCAAATGGGGTAGGGCAGTGGCATCTGCAAAGAAATGTAATGGAAAATGACCCGGCGCTCACTGGCAATAACTGGTTGGGATTGGACCTAGCTGCAGTGCCGGAAGGAAAAAGGGATGCAGCCAAAGCAATACAGCCTTTTTCAATTACAGCTGCTTTGCCCGAACAAAACGCTAAAGAGGCATTGAAAGCTGTGCTGGCCTATGCCGGTGCTACAGTTCCCCGACGGGATGCGGTGGATACACGAATTGTGAGAGAAACCAAATCACGCAAAGCATCCGGAACCGGTTCGTTTGGAAAAGCCGGCATCATCGATTCGCCGGAGGCCGTTGGTGGCTGGCCGGTTTACAAAAATGGAAACATCCAAGCGGATTCAGATAACGATGGCATGCCAGACATATGGGAAAAAAAGAACGGCTTGGATCCTGCTGATCCGTCGGACCGGAACCGTTTGTCCAATGGGTATACAATGCTCGAACACTATTTGAATTCACTGGTAAAAACAGATTCTTATCATTAAACGATTTGCTGATGATGAAGCAATTACTGCGCTTATTAAGTTTTGGTTTCCTTTTTTCTGTAGCTGGCTTTTCGGCGCAGGCGCAACAAAAGGTGGTAAGGGTTGTGCTGCCGCAAAAACCCTCTGCCCGTCTTTTGTATGGTGCTTCACAAGTGACCATAGCCTTACAAAGTGCTGGCTATACCGTGAACACAACGACAAGTGATAAGTTTACTAGATCTGCGGTGCCGGCAGTGCTGATTGCAGGCAGGGGAGATGCCCTTGTGGACAAAGCCGCTGCCTTCTTTAAAATTGATACAGCCAACAAAGCCGGCAAAGAAGGCTTTCTGCTCACAACGAAAAACGGCGCAACGCTGATCTCCGGCAGCGATCCATCCGGTGTTTTGTACGGCTGCCTTGAACTGGCCGAAAACGTAAAAGCAACGAAAACATTACCCCGACAGCTTTCTCTTACCGATGCGCCGGAGATGGTATTACGCGGGGCCTGTATCGGCCTGCAAAAATCAACTTACCTGCCGGGCCGGCATGTTTATGAATATCCTTATACACCGGAATCCTTTCCCTGGTTTTACGATAAAAAACTCTGGCTGCGTACCCTTGATTCTATGGTGTATAACCGTATGAATTCGCTCTTTCTCTGGAACGGTCACCCCTTTGCTTCGCTGGTTAAACTGAAAGAGTATCCGTATGCTGTTGAAGTGGACGATGCCACCTTCAAAAAAAACGAAGAGATCTTTTCCTTTCTTACCACCGAAGCGGAGAAACGTGGCATTTGGGTCATCCAGATGTTTTACAACATTATTGTTTCCAAACCTTTTGCGGAAAAGCACAACATTAAAACGCAGGACCGAAATCGTCCGATCGTGCCGGTTATTGCCGATTACACTCGAAAATCCATCGCTGCCTTTGTACAAAAATATCCCAATGTTGGTTTGATGGTGGCGCTGGGGGAGGCCATGGAAGGCGTTGGGCAGGATGACATCGACTGGTTTACCCAAACGATCATTCCGGGTGTAAAAGATGGCTTGAAAGCAATAGGAAAAATGGAAGAGCCCCCGATTGTTTTGCGGGCCCATGATACCGATGCCCCCAGCGTGATGGAAACCGCGTTACCGCTCTACAAGAATTTATATACCGAAGCCAAATACAATGGTGAAGCCCTGACCACCTACACGCCCCGCGGTCCGTGGGCAGAACTGCACCAGAAGCTGAGTAGCCTTGGTTCGGTACAGATTGAAAATGTTCACATCCTGGCCAACCTGGAACCATTCCGGTACGGCTCACCCGATTTTATTCAAAAATCCGTGCAGGCCATGCACAATGTTCATCGTGGCAATGGACTGCACTTGTATCCGCAGGCCTCTTACTGGGATTGGCCCTATACAGCCGATAAGTCACCGCAACGTATTCTGCAGATCGATCGCGATTGGATTTGGTACAAAGCCTGGAGTCGCTACGCCTGGAAGGCAGACCGGAACCGCCAAAACGAAGTGGCTTACTGGACGGATCTTTTGAGCGGAAAGTTTGCCACAACAGCAACTGCTGCAAAGAACATTTTGGAAGCCTATGAGCAATCGGGTGAAATTGCACCCAAGCTGCTACGTCGCTTTGGGATTACCGACGGAAACCGGCAAACCCTGACACTGGGTATGTTTATGACCCAACTGATCAACCCCTACCGCTATGGGTTGTTTACCCTGCTGTATAATTCCGAAGGACCCGAAGGTGAAATGCTGACTGAATATGCCGAAAAGGAATGGAATGGAGAAAAGCATATCGGCGAAACACCTGTGCAAATCATCCACGAAATAAGAGAACACGGCAAAAAAGCGGCAGCTGCCATGGAAAAAGCGGCACCTTTTGTAAAAGCAAATAAAGAAGAGTTCAACCGGCTGAAGAACGACATGCAGATTTATAAAGCCCTTGCCGAACATTTTGCGGCAAAAGCCGAAGCTTCCCTGGCGGTGTTGCGCTACAAGTATTCGAATGATATAAGAGATCTCGAAAAGGGAAAAGTGCATCTCGAAAAAAGCATGGATTATTTCAATGAATTGGTCAAGCTCACCAAAGACACCTATCTCTATGCCAACAGCATGCAAACAGGACAACGGAAAATTCCCATTGGTGGTGACGATGGCAAAAACAAAACCTGGGAAGAGCTCCTGCCGTTTTACCAGCAAGAGTTGGCCAATTTTAGCCGGAATATCGATTCATTAAAATCGCCAAAGCCGGCCAGTGCGGTTGCACCAAAACCAGTGTTTCAAAACGCGGACGTTACCGTGCACACCAAGCCCGAAGGATATTATTCCATTTCTACAGGCAGCAGCCTGTTTACCGATACCGCTACCTATATCAAGGATTATGCAACGGAATTAGCCGCGCTAAATGCGTTGAAACTGTCCAAATCAAAGCAGATGACGGAAGGCACCTCGCTGCGCTTCACCAATCAAAAGCCGGTAAAAGTATTGGTGGGATATTTCAACAACACCGACCGGCGTTACCTGCAGCCGCCACAATTGGAAATCGATGCTTCGGCCAATGATTACGGGCAGGCAGAACCGAAAATCAGGAACGCCCTGCTCATTTCTGGATTGCCGCCGGTGAACATCCACACCTTTACGTTTAAACCCGGTACCAACACATTGACCTTGGGCAAAGGCGCTGCCCTTGTATTGGGTTTCGTGGATGATGCGCAACCGTTTCATGCCTTTGATGCCGGGCTCATTCCCGGTGCCGTTAAAAAAGAATTGGATTGGTTATTTGAATAAGCAAGCATGAGAAAAAAAAGTATGCATACGGTAAACGTTTTGGCCCTGGTTGTTGTGTTGCTTGCCGCAAGCAGGAGCGATGCCCAAACAAAACAGAGCGATTTGCAAACAGGCAAATTAAAAAGCTATGTTTCATCGTTTAACAACATCGATTCGGAATACGTAAAAAACTTTGTTCCCAACGACAAAGCCTACGACTGGCTTTCGCAAAACATTCCTTTGTTTGAATGCCCGGATACAACTCTGGAAAAAATCTATTATTACCGTTGGTGGGCTATACGAAAGCACCTGAAGAAAACGCCGGATGGCTTTGTTTTTACCGAGTTTATTACGCCGGTGAACCATGCCGGCAAACACAACACCGTGAGCAGCGGACTGGGACATCACATCAACGAGTTACGCTGGCTGCACGATGAAACCTATCTCACCGATTATATCAACTTCTGGCTAAATGTAGATCCCAAAACACCAAAGCCGCACCTGCGAGCCTTCAGCAGCTGGCTGCAACATGCCCTCCTCAATCGTTATCTGGTCAACCTAGATAAAGATTTTTTGCGAAAGAACCTTGCCGTTTTAGACGCTGACTACAAAGCATGGGAAGCGGAAAAAGGCGTGCCCTCAGGACTTTTCTGGCAGTTTGATGTACGTGATGCCATGGAAGAATCGATTAGCGGCAGCCGCAAAGAAAAAAACCGGCGACCCACCATCAACAGTTACATGTACGGCAATGCAGTGGCCCTTGCCAGTATGGGAAAAATTCTTGGCATTGACAGCATCAAAACGTTGTATACCCAAAAAGCACAGGCCATTCGCCAGCTTGTTCAGGACAGCCTCTGGGACCGGCGGGAATCGTTTTACAAAGTGATGCATACAAATGGTCAGTTGAATGATGCCAAAGAAGCCATTGGTTTTATTCCCTGGTATTTTAACCTACCGCCTGACAAAAAGCAATACGCGGTGCAGTGGAATGAACTGATTGATACCACCGGTTTTTGTGCGCCCTGGGGCATCACCACCGCCGAGAGAAGACACCCGCTCTTTCGTACGCATGGTTCGGGTCATGGCTGCGAATGGGATGGCGCCGTATGGCCTTATGCTACCTCGCAAACCCTGAAAGGTTTATCAAACCTGTTAACAACTTACAAGCACCATGCGAACATGACACCTGCTGTTTTTTACAACGAATTGCATAAATATGCCTGGTCGCACCAGAAAAGAGGTCTGCCCTACCTGGGCGAATACCAGGATGAAAAAACGGGGGAGTGGCTGAAAGGCGATAATCCCCGCAGCAGCTATTACAACCATTCCACCTTTGCCGACCTTGTGATCAGTGACCTGATTGGCTTGAAGCCACGAGAGAATGACGTGCTGGAACTGCATCCCCTTTTACCCGATGGCAAGTGGAACTGGTTTCGCCTGGAAAAAGTAAAATACCACGGCAAAATGCTGACCATTGTCTGGGATAAAGACGGATCGAGATACGGAAACGGCAGTGGTTTTCAGGTGTATGCCGATGGTAAAAAAATCTATACGGGAAAAAGCCTGAAACCGGTAAAAATAAAAATCTAACCATGCAAGCTACCAGAAACCTTTTGTTCGTCTTTGCCTTTATGGCTGCCACAGATGGTGTAAAGGCACAGCAATTTTACAATGTGCTAAGCTATGGCGCTAAGAACGACAGTTCCAAACTAGCCACAGCCGCCATTGCTGCAGCCATCAACGCCGCATCAAAAAAAGGAGGTGGCACCGTTTATTTTCCTGCCGGGAAATACCTGACCGGTCCCATTCATCTCAAAAGCAATATCACCGTTTTTATTGATGCCGGCGCAGAGCTGCACTTCAGTGACAATTTCGATCATTACCTGCCCTTTGTGGAAAGCCGTTTCGAAGGCGTGGACGTGCAAAATTTCTCCCCCTTATTTTACGCTTACAATGCGGAGAATATCGCCATCATCGGTCGTGGACTGATCAACGGGAACGGAAAAAAATGGTGGGACTTTGCCGAAGGCTGGACGCCGGAAAAGCCGAAGAGTAAATGGTCAAAACTGTTTGACAGTGCGAACAAGAGCACCATCTGGCCCGACAACCTGGGACAAATTCACAAGGGCTTTTTGCGACCGCCTTTCATCCAGACGATGTATTGCAGGAACGTCCTGATCGAAGGTATCACCATTATCAATTCGCCCTTTTGGACGGTGAACCCGGAGTTCTGCGACAACGTGACGATTCAAGCTATAACCATCAATAACCCACCCTCACCGAATACGGACGGCATCAACCCCGAAAGCTGCAGCAATGTGCGCATCTCCAATTGTTACATCAGCGTCGGCGACGACTGCATCACCATCAAATCCGGTAAAGATCGTCCGGGCCGGATGAAAGCAAGGCCGGCGGAGAATTACACCATCACCAATTGCGTGATGCTGCGGGGACATGGCGGTGTGGTAATCGGCAGTGAAATGAGCGGCGGTGTAAAAAAGATTACGATCTCAAATTGCATATTCGATGGCACTGACAGGGGAATCCGCCTGAAAACAGCCCGCGGCCGTGGTGGCGTGGTGGAGGACATCCGGGTGGACAATATCATCATGAAAAATATCAGGGACCAGGCGATTGTGTTAGACATGCAATACGCAAAAACAGCTCCCGAACCCGTGTCTGAAAGAACGCCGCAGTTCCGCAACATTCATATCAGCAATGTTACGGCGCAAACCAAACAGGCCATCTTTATCAATGGCCTGTCCGAGATGCCTGTCGAAGACATTACATTCAATGACATCCAGATGGATGCACAACAGGGCGCCATCCTTAAAGAGGCAAAGAGCATAGAGTTTCACAATGTGCGCATCACAACAAAAGAGGGCTCCGCATTGGTGGCGGAAAATGTGGATGGCTTAACCGTCAATGGATTTAAAACGTTAAAGCCGGTAACAGGCAAGCCAACCATCTCTTTAACGAATGTGCAAAATGCTTTCCTGTACAACAACAACCCGGTGAAGGATACCGAAGTGTTCCTGCAGGCAAAGGGAGAAAAAACAAAAGGGGTTCAGTTGAAGAACAACAATTTTGTTCATGCTGCCAAACCGGTGGTGAAAGAGGACAGTGTAAAGGAAAACATTGTGCAGGAGTAGGAAAACCGCGGCAGCAACGCTTTCCATGGTTAAGAAAAAAATGATGGAATGTGATTTGCCTGCTGCCAGTTGTTCCAACAGTACAAGTGTGCGACGCAACAGGAGAGGAAGGCAGTATGGCTGCCGGTACCATAAAAAATTTTATGTTGAAACGTTTTCTTATTGTTTGTTCCTTGCTGCAAGTTGTTCTGCCTGTCGTTGCGCAGGATCTCAGGTTGTGGTACAAAGAGCCCGCTGCCAAATGGACGGATGCCCTGCCCATCGGCAATGGCCGCCTGGGTGCCATGATCTTCGGCGGCGTGGAAGAAGACCGTATCCAGTTTAATGAAGAAACGCTGTGGACAGGTGGGCCAAGAGACTACAATAAAAAAGATGCATACAAATATCTCCCTCGGATCCGGCAATTGCTGGCGGAAGGAAACCAAAAAGAAGCCGAAAAGCTGGCCAGCGAACAGTTCATGGGACTGAAAAGCAACGAAGGCAACCGGGCAGAATGGATAAAAGCAATGCGGTCGTTAAAAGGATGGAAAGGCAATCCGGCGATGCCCTTTTACAACGACAGCGAGTGGATGGAGATCAGCGTTCCTTCCTATGAAGGCTGGGAAACAATTGGCTATGAAGGACTGGACGGTGCCGTATGGTTTCGTACCAGTTTTGAATTGCCGGTTGCTTGGAAAGAGAAAGACCTGGTACTGGACCTGAATCGCGTCCGTGACATGGATTACACCTACGTGAACGGCAAATTGGCTGGTCATACCGAGGGTACCGATCCCCGCAAATACAGGCTTCCGAAAGAGTTGCTGGTCAGCGGGAAAAATACAATCGCCATACAGGTATTCAATTTTGTGGACAAAGGTGGCATTGCCGGTTACAAGGATACCTCGCGACATATTGGTATTTATCCCGAAGGAGAGGAACGAACAAAAATTTCGCTGGTAAAAAAGTGGAAATATTTTATTCAAAGCGATGAACCGCCGGCAGTGGCCCGGTACCAGGCCGACTACCAGCCCTTTGGTGATCTGTGGTTGAAATTCAAACATGCCAACACCCCACATGCGTACAATCGGGAACTGGATCTATCCAATGCAGTGGTGTCCACCACGTATGAAGCGGATGGAATTAATTTCAGGCGGGAGTACCTGGCGTCGCAACCGCACCAGGCCATTGTCATTCACCTAAGCGCCAGCAAAAAGGGCAGTATCAGCTTTGATGCGTTGGTAAACAGTCCGCACAAGCATTCTTCTGTAAAAAAATGGGGCAAAAATACACTGGCTCTTTCCCTTCAAGTCAAGCACGGAGCACTGCGTGGTGAAAGTTTATTGCAGGTAAAAACCAAAGCCGGAACCGTCACTCTAAAAGGCGACAGGATCATAATAAGCGGGGCAGACGAAGTAACCCTTTACCTGACCGCCGGAACCAACTATAAAAATTACAAGGAGATTACGGCAGATCCGCTGGCCATTTGTAAAAAAGCATTGCAGGCTGTGAAGGACAAATCCTATGCTTCAGTAAAAGCAGCCCACCGGGCAGAATACCAGTCTTATTTCAACGCCTTTTCCTTGCGCTTTGAAGATGGAGAGAACAGCAAACTGCCAACCAATGAACGCTTGGAAAAATTTGCCCGTTCTCATGACCCTTCCTTTGTTGCGCTGTATGCGCAATACGGCCGGTATTTATTGATCGCCAGTTCGCGGCCCGGTACACGTCCGGCTAACCTGCAGGGCATCTGGAACGACCTCCTTTCGCCACCCTGGGGCAGCAAATACACCACCAATATCAATGCGGAAATGAATTACTGGCCGGCTGAAAGTCTAAACCTTTCTGCCCTGCATGAACCGTTACTGACAATGGTGGCGGAACTTGCCGAAGCCGGCAGGGCAACTGCCAAAGCTTATTACAATGCACCGGGCTGGGTACTCCACCACAACACAGACCTTTGGCGGGGAACAGCCCCAATTAATGCGTCCAACCACGGTATTTGGGTCACGGGCGGCGCCTGGCTGAGTCATCACCTGTGGGAGCATTATCTCTACACCGGTGATAAGAAATTTTTAGCGACAAAGGGCTATCCTGTCATGAAAGAGGCCGCCCGTTTCTTCAACCATTTCCTGGTGAAGGATCCAAAAACCGGCTGGTGGATCAGCAGTCCTTCCAACTCGCCGGAGCAGGGTGGGCTGGTGGCGGGACCAACCATGGACCATCAGCTTATCCGGTCCCTTTTCAAAGCGGTTATACAAGGGGGTGAGGTCCTGGGAATTGATAATGCTTTGCGGGATAGTTTAGCGAAAAAGGTGGCGCAGATGGCACCGGACCAAATCGGGCGCCACGGGCAATTGCAGGAATGGCTGCAGGACATTGATGATCCCAAAAATAATCACCGCCATGTCTCGCACCTTTGGGCTGTTTACCCGGGGGCTGAGATCACCTGGGAAAAGAACGACACTTTGATGAGAGCAGCCCGGCAATCATTGCTCTACCGGGGCGATGCCGCCACGGGATGGAGTCTTGGCTGGAAGATCAACCTCTGGGCCCGTTTTAAAGACGGTGAACATACCTACAAACTGGTGCAGATGCTGCTCAGTCCAGCAGAACAGGGTGGTGCCGGTTCTTATCCAAACCTTTTTGATGCACACCCGCCCTTCCAGATCGATGGCAATTTTGGCGGTACAGCCGGCATTGGTGAAATGCTGGTGCAAAGCCATTCCGACTACATTGACTTGTTACCTGCACTGCCATCGGCTTTGGGTACAGGCGAGGTAAAAGGCATCCGTGCCAGGGGTGGTTTTGAATTGGCCTTGCAATGGAAGGAGGGGAAGCTGGTAAGTGTGGAAGTGCTTTCCCTGAATGGCAATGAATGCCGGTTGCGGTACAAGGGGAAATTGATTTCGTTCCCAACCAGCAAAGGAAAAACGTATAACCTGAACCGTGAAACAGCATTGCTGCGATGAACATAGTTACAAAACAAAATATTTGCAATAGACGGGCTACTTCCGTCCACTTAGTGAGATTGATGCATTTCGTAATTGAATATCTGAGAACGAAAGACAAAGTGATACAAAGCATTTGTGTGCTTCTTTTTGCTTTTCTTTTTTTGTTGGCCCATCCAGCGATAGCACAAGGCCACTCTCGTTTGGAAATTTCACTCGACAACGATTGGTACACAAGAGCCAGTGACACCCTGGAAGCAGGCGATGATTCTTTTGCGCAAACCGTTTTTGAAAAGGCTGAATGGAAAAAAGTAGATGTGCCACACAACTGGGATGGATACGACGGTTACCGGCGGCTCCGCCACGGCAACCGTCATGGATATGCGTACTATACCAAAACCTTTACCCTGCCGCAACAGTCAAAAGGGAAACGCATCTTCCTCTTTTTTGAAGGGGTAAGTTCGTATGCGACTGTTTGGCTCAACAAAAAAAAGGTGGGTTATCATGCCGGCGGCAGAACCACCTTTACCATCGACATTACCGATGAGGTTCTTTTCAACAAGGTAAATAACCTTGATGTTCGTGCAGACCACCCGGCCAATATCCAGAACCTTCCCTGGGTCTGTGGCGGTTGTTCCGACGAAAGAGGTTTTTCCGAAGGGTCACAGCCCATGGGCATTTTCCGGCCGGTGCACCTGGTGGTTACCAACGAGGTGCGCATTGAACCGTTTGGCGTACACATCTGGAATGATTCCACGGCAACACAGAAGAAAGCACAGGTAAATGTGACAACAGAAGTAAAAAATTACAGCAATACAGTCCGGAATGTGACTGTTGTCAGTCGGCTGCTGGATAAAAAAGGAACGGCCATTTCAGAAACCCGGTCCAGGACTTCCATACCAATCGGCGCTACCCGCTTTGTTAAGCAAAAATCTGCCTTTTTACAAAACGTTCGGTTGTGGTCATTGGAAGATCCATACCTGTATACGGTTGTTTCGGAGGTGATCGAAAACGGCAAGCGGGTTGACCGCATCACTACGCCTTTCGGTATTCGCACCATCCAATGGCCCATCGGGCGGAATAATTCCAACCAGTTTTTTCTCAACGGCAAGCCGGTATTTATCAATGGCATTGCCGAATACGAACACCTGCTGGGCAACAGCCATGCATTCAGTGCGGCGCAGATTCGTTCCCGTACGGCGCAAATGAAAGCGGCGGGATTCAATGCCTTCCGTGATGCTCACCAACCGCACAACCTGCGTTACCAACACCACTGGGATAGTCTCGGGATGCTGTTGTGGACACAGATCAGTGCCCATGTTTGGTACGACACAAAAGCGTTCCGTGAGAATTTTAAAACCTTGTTAAGGGAATGGGTAAAAGAACGGCGCAACAGTCCCTCAGTGGTCATGTGGGGCCTGCAGAATGAAAGCAAGCTTCCTGAAGATTTTGCAAGGGAGTGTATGGCCATCATCCGCGAAATGGACCCCACTGCTTCCTCGCAACGATTGGTCACTACCTGTAACGGTGGTTCGGGTACCGACTGGGATGTGCCCCAAAACTGGACAGGAACCTACGGCGGCAACCCGGCAACGTATAGCGATGATCTAAAGCGCCAGGTATTGATTGGTGAATACGGTGCCTGGCGAACGCTGGACCTGCATACCGAAGGACCTTTCGTGCAAAACGGCGCCTACAGCGAAGATCGCATGACGCAACTGATGGAGATGAAGCTGCGTTTAGCGGAAGCCGCAAAAGACAGTGCTGCCGGCCATTTTATGTGGCTGTTTACCTCGCACGACAATCCCGGCAGGGTACAGGGTGGCGAGGGGCTACGGGAACTGGACAGGATAGGCCCTGTCAATTACAAAGGACTCTTAACGCCATGGGAGGAGCCACTTGATGTATTTTACATGTTCCGGTCCAACTATGCACCAAAAGAAACCAGCCCGATGGTTTACATCGTCTCGCATACCTGGCCCGACAGGTGGACAAAGCCCGGTAAAAAAGACGGCATTGTGGTGTATTCCAATTGCGATGAAGTTGAGCTGTTCAACGATGTGGGTACACAATCGCTGGGGAAAAGAAAACGGTCAGGCAAGGGTACGCATTTTCAATGGGATGACGCCGATATTCAATACAATGTACTTTATGCAGTAGGTTACGTCAACGGCAAAGCGGTTGCAAAGGATTACATCGTTCTGAACCACCTTCCGCAAGCGCCACACTTCAATGAATTCTATAAAGGGGCAAAAAATGTATTGCTCCCGCAGGCAGGATATCATTATCTCTATCGGGTCAATTGCGGGGGTGATGAATACCGGGACACTAACGGCAACAGGTGGCTGGCGGACCGGCAACGGAAGGCGAAAGATACCTGGGGTTCCTCTTCCTGGACAGCGGACTTTGAAGGTATGCACCCGTTTTTTGCCAGTCAGCGCTCCTTCACTGATCCAATAGCCGGAACCAAAGACTGGGGCCTGTTTCAGCAATTTCGTTACGGCCGCCAAAAGCTGCGGTATGACTTCCCGGTACAGAATGGCGAATACCTGGTAGAACTTTATTTTACAGAACCCTGGGTCGGAAGAGGTGGTGGCCTGCAGGCGACCGGATGGCGGCTTTTTGATGTAGCGGTGAATGAGCAAACGGTTTTGAAAGATGTTGATATCTGGAAAGAGGCGGGCTACGCCGGGGCGTTAAAGAAATCGGTAAACGTAAAAGTAACCGGTGGCCTGCTGACCGTTTCGTTTCCTCGAACGGCTTCCGGGCAGGCCCTTATTTCAGCCATTGCCATTGCCACGTTGGATAAAAACAAAAGAGCGGCACCTTCAGAAGAAGCGTTGCTGAAAATACATTCCATTCAGTCTGATGGCGTTGAAGTAAAAGACTGGCTCCGTACGGGGGAAGGTATTTATTCGGACGGTGAAAGAAAAATTCAAGCCTTGTCTTCGGTACTGTACGGGGCACAATGGATCAAAGCAAAAAGAAGGGCTGATCTCACCGTATCACTTACAGCTGATGCGGATGTTTTTGTAGCGGTGGATTCGGCTGCAAAAAGCCCTGGCTGGCTCCAGGATTTTGAAGATATCAGGGAATGGGTGCGGTTGGATGATGAAAGCGCATTAAAGGTGTACCGAAAACGATACGGGAAAGGGGCCACTCTAAACCTGGGAGGCGATGGCAATAAATTGGTGATGGCCGTGCCGTCAACCAACATGGAGCCAGCATATGATCTCAAGCCTTCCAACAGCTACAAAGCGTTTAATGCGACAATCGCCGGACCCGGATTGAAAAAGGGTAAAGTAGATGGCAAGGACAGGGTGATCTTTGAAAAGGCTTCAGCCGACAACAAGATCGAATGGACGTTTTCGGTTGGCGTAGCGGATATCTATTCCCTAACGGTAACCTACAACAATCCAACACAGCAGGTCATGAAGGGAAAGCTGCAGTTGCTGGCTGCAGACGGAACGCTGATGAAAGAAGAAGAAATAGAATTTACCCCAACAAGAGTTGGGAAATCAAATTATATCAATGCCACAACCGGAAGCATGATCAATGCCGGCAATTACCTTGTGCGATTGTCTGCAGAGGAGGTGAGTGGTTTAACGGTAAATGCACTGGATGTGCAATAAAGGGAAAACGTATGAAAACATTAGTCTGCACAAAGCCCGGTGAATTCAGCTATGAAGAAAGGAACGAACCGGTTCAGCAACCGGGTCATGCCATCATCCGGATCAAACGCATCGGCATCTGCGGCACGGATCTGCATGCCTTTGAGGGTACGCAACCGTTTTTTGAATACCCGCGGATACTGGGACATGAGTTGGCAGGTGAGCTGGTAGCATTTGACAATGCACCCGGTTTTGCCGTGGGAGAGAAAGTGTCGTTTATTCCTTATTTCCATTGCGGAAACTGCATTGCCTGCCGCTCTGGACTGACCAACTGTTGCGCCAACATTAAAGTCTGCGGCGTGCATGTAAATGGCGGATTCGCAGAATACCTTTCGGTTCCTTCTACTTCGCTGCTGCATGGCGATGGGTTGAGTTATGATGAATTGAGCCTGGTTGAGCCCCTGGCGATTGGTGCCCATGGCGTCAGGCGGGCCGGTGTAAAAGAAGGAGAATTTGTTTTGGTGGTGGGTGCCGGCCCAATTGGTTTGGGCGTGGCCGAAGCGGCCCGCATTGCCGGTGGTAACGTGATCGTGATGGATATCAATGCGGCCCGCCTGCAATTCTGCCAGGAAAAGCTGCAGGTGCCGTTTGTGGTCAATCCCACCGTGGAAGATGCCATGGAAAAACTAAAAAGCATCACGGACGGCGATATGCCCACTGTGGTGATTGATGCAACCGGTAGCCTCAAAGCAATTAATAACGCCTTTCAATACATGGCCCATGGGGCAAGGTATGTACTGGTAGGTTTGCAGAAAGGCGAGATCTGTTTTTCTCACCCGGAATTTCACAAACGGGAAGCGACCCTGATGAGCAGCCGCAATGCAACCAGGACTGACTTTGAGCAGGTGATGGGTGCTATGAAAGCGGGCTATGTAAGTCCGACAACCTACATAACCCATCGTGTGCAGTTTGGGGAAGTAAAAGAACATTTCCCCTCCTGGTTGAAGCCGGAGACAGGCGTCATCAAAGCCACGGTGGAAATGGAGTAAAGCGTGTCTGGCTCAATATCAGGATGAATAAAATGCTTAGAATATTCTCACTTTTTTTGGTTCTTATAATTTCGCTGCCCGGCCTGGCGCAGAAACTGGCTGTGCTAAAATTAACCTGCGAAAATGCCGAAGCACCTTTGGGGATTGAAAAAGAATCGCCGTTACTAAGCTGGCAGTTAGCTTCCACGAACAAAAGCGTGCTGCAAACGGCTTACCGCATTTTAGTGGCCGATGATCCGGGCTTGCTGGCAAAAAACGAGGGCAATATCTGGGATTCAAAAAAAGTAGGAACCGACCAATCGTTACACATTGCCTATGCCGGCAAAAAGCTGCTGCCCGTAAAAACCTACTACTGGAAAGTAATGGCCTGGGATAACAAGGGCACACAATCTGCCTGGAGCCCTGTTTCGTACTGGCAAATGGGTTTGCCAGCAAAACAGGACTGGAAAGGTGCGCAGTGGATCGCTTATGAAAAGCTGCCGGACAGTCTTTTGAATATTCTCCCAACCGACGGCAAAAAAGATACATACAATGGGAACAATGTATTGCCGCTGTTGCGCAAATCCTTCGTTGCCAAAAAGGGGCTTAAAAAGGCAACCCTTTTTATAGCAGGTTTGGGCCATTTTGAAGCCTATCTGAATGGGAAAAAAATTGGTGATCATTTCCTCGATCCAGGCTGGACGAAATACGACAAACAGGCCCTGTATGTTCCCTTTGACGTCACCCATGCGATCAGGGATGGTGAGAACGCCATTGGCGTTATGCTGGGCAACGGTTTTTATTACATTCCCCCGGTAAAGGGCCGGTACCGAAAGTTAAAAGGAGCGTTTGGCTACCCGAAAATGATTTGCCGCCTGGCACTGGAATTTGAAGACGGAAGCCGGGAAGAAATAATCAGTGATGCTTCGTGGAAAACAACGCCGGGACCAATCACTTTTTCCAGCATTTATGGCGGCGAGGATTACAATGCTCTCCTGGAAAAATGGGGATGGAATGAACCTGCCTATGACGATGCCGCCTGGAAGCGTGTGGTAACAGTAGAGGGTCCGCCGCAACTCCACGCACAACAGGCAGCACCGTTGAAGGTGATGCAGGCATTCACACCACAAAAACAATTGGCAGTTGGTACAGGCCGCTGGGTATTTGATCTTGGGCAAAACGCCTCCGGCATTCCTGCCATACAGGTAAAAGGTAAGAGGGGAGACACGGTTCGTATTTATCCCGGGGAGCTGGTAAAAGAAGACGGTTCTGTCACACAAAAAGTAACCGGCGGGCCACATTACCTGCAGTACATCCTGAAAGGTGAAGGCGTGGAATCGTGGCAGCCGTGGTTTACGTATTATGGTTTCCGCTACCTGCAGGTTGACGGTGCCGTACCAAAAGGGGAAAAGAACGTTACAGGGTTGCCCGAACTTATCGGCGTTAAAGGATTGCATATCCGGAACTCGGCCCCAACAGTCGGAACGTTTCATTCTTCCAATGAGTTGTTCAACCGCACCCATTCCCTGGTCGATTGGGCCATCCGCAGCAACATGGTCAGTGTGTTTACCGATTGTCCGCACCGGGAAAAACTAGGCTGGCTGGAACAAGCCCACCTGATGGGCAACTCCGTACGGTACACCTATGATGTGGCGACGCTGTATCAAAAGCAATTGCTGGATATGCGCTATTCGCAAACAGACAGTGGACTGATACCGGCTATCGCCCCGGAGTATGTGAAGTTTGAATGGGGTGGCGATATGTTCCGGGATACGCCGGAGTGGGGCAGCAACGCCATCATCATTCCCTGGTATCTCTACCAGTGGTATGGCAACAAGGCTGTTCTGCAGGAGAATTATGACGTGATGCAGCGCTATGCCGCCTATCTGAAAATAAAAGCAAAGAAGGGAATTCTTTCGCAAGGCCTTGGCGACTGGTATGACCTGGGACCCAAACCCCCGGGAGTTTCACAGTTAACGCCCATGGGTGTTACCGGCACAGCCATGTATTATTATGATCTGCGCATCTTAAGCAGGATAGCCCGCTTGTTGGACAAACCTGGCGACGCTACAGCCTACGAAAAAGAAGCGATGGCCGTCAGGAAAGCATTCAATAAAACGTTTTTTAATGCGGCAACCAAACAATATGCTACCGGCAGCCAAACGGCCAATGCCATGGCCGTTTATATGAACCTGGTAGAACCAAAACATAAACAGGCTGTCATAGAAAATATCATCAAAGACATCCGCAGCCGGAACAACAGTTTTACAGCAGGGGATGTCGGTTACCGTTACCTGCTTTGCGTTTTACACGATGCCGGAAGAGATGATGTCATTTTTGATATGAACAGCCGGAGTGATGTTCCGGGTTATGGCTACCAATTGGCAAACGGGGCAACTGCCTTAACGGAATCCTGGAAAGCGTTGCCAACAAATTCAAATAACCACTTTATGCTGGGACATCTCATGGAATGGTTCTACCGCGCATTGGCTGGTTTGGGACAATCGCCCCACTCAATTGCCCACAAAGAGATCGTAATACACCCTCGAATCGTTGGCGATGTAACCTTTGCCAGTGGCCATTATGACTCGCCTTATGGATTGATTGCAACAGACTGGAAAAAAGAAAAGGACCGGTTTTCCCTCAACGTAACCGTACCGGTTAATACAACGGCCGTCGTTTACCTTCCCGGTGATTCGGCTTCCGCCATTCGGGAGAACAACAGGCCGATCAAAGAAAATCCACACATTCGAATAGAAGGAAAGGAAAGTGGTAAGACGAAACTACGGGTCGGTTCCGGCACGTTCAATTTTGTTGTTACCAATCTGGTTTCAAAAGAATTTGCAGCAAAATGAGGAACAAAAACAGATACATTTTTCTAACGGTTGCTGGGTTCTTCCTCGCAATCCAGTGCTTTGCACAAAAAGGTCCGGCAGCGGTTCCGCAAGCTGTCATGGAGCAGGTCTATCACGAAGTGAAAACGCCGTATAAATACGGACTGGTTGTGGTGCCGCAACACGATTCGCTCAAAATAGATTGTCCCACCGTATTTCGCAAAGGAAATGATTGGTACATGACCTACATCCAGTTTGACGGCAGGGGGTACCAAACCTGGTTGGCCAAAAGCAAGAATCTGCTCAACTGGACGACCGTAGGCTTATCATTACCGTTTTCAAACGACACAACAGCATGGGATGCGCACCAGCGTGCTGCCTATCCCTCTTTGGTCGATACAGAATGGGGTGGAAAATACAAGCTTCAATCCTATAAGGGCAAGTATTGGATGAGTTACTTCGGTGGAAAGGAAAAGGGTTACGAGGCAGGGATTCTTTCACTTGGAATGGCCTATACAGAAGCAGATCCCACCACGCATTACTTTCGCCGGTTGGAAAAGCCTATACTTTCGGCACTTGATAACGACGTTCGTTGGTGGGAGAACAAAAAATTATTCAAAAGCACGGTTATCCGTGATAAGAAAAAAATGACCGGTTACTCGTTTGTGATGTATTACAACGCCAATGGCGATACGGCCACCGACAATAAAAAAACACGGTGGTTCGAACGCATTGGGATGGCGGTGTCCGATGATATGGTGACCTGGAAGCGGTTTGGTGTGGAACCTGTTGTGCATCACCCGGTCGGCATTACCGGCGACCCGATTCTGCAAAAGATCGGCGATGTTTGGGTCATGTTTTATTTCGGTGCGTTCTGGCAGGATCGCAAAGGTGCTTTCAATCGTTTTGCCTGTTCGTACGACCTGGTGAACTGGACCGATTGGACAGGAGTGAATCTTATTGAATCCTCAGAGCCTTTTGATGAGCTATATGCCCACAAGTCATGTGTGATCAAACACAACGGGGTAGTGTATCATTTTTACAATGCCGTGAATAAAAAGGAGCAGAGAGGAATAGCTGTTGCGACGTCAAAGGACCTGGGAAAAAGCAAGGTAAATTTTATCCGATCAAACAACAGCCGCTGACCGGTTCCGGAAAAAGGATTGTTTGATCATCTCTTTTCTAATCATCACCATTTGACCTGTACAACAACGTGCAAATACATACGCAAGCTGTGAAAAGATACTCATCGTGAAGAAACTTATTTTACTTTTTCAATTCGCATTTTTAGTACTGCTGCTGGCAGCACAACCACGGGCAGTCATTCCATTTAACAAGGACTGGAAGTTTTTATTAGGTGATGACAGCACAGCGAGTAGTGCTGTTTACAACGACAGCAAATGGCGGGTTCTCCAGCTCCCGCATGACTGGAGCATTGAAGGAGAATTCAGTGAAAAACATCCAACCACTTATCATCAGGGTGCGCTTCCGGCTGGCATTGGCTGGTACCGAAAAACATTCCGCCTGCCACAAACAGAGAAAGGAAAAATGGTATACATCAACTTCGATGGGGTTTACCGTAACAGCGAAGTGTGGATCAACGGGCATTCTCTCGGCAAGCGGCCCAATGGCTATAGTTCCTTTCGCTATGACCTGACACCGTTCTTAAAAAAATGGCCGGCAAAGAATACCATTGCGGTAAGGGTGGACAACTCGGCCCAACCAAGCTCCCGCTGGTATACCGGGTCAGGTATCTACCGTAAAGTATGGCTGGAAACGACAACCAGCCTTGCTGTTGATCATTGGGGAAGTTTCGTCAGCACGCCTACGGTTGACAGGAAAGAAGCCCTGATCAACGTGCAAACCCGTTTCATCAATACCTCGGACAAGGACCAGCGTGCAGACCTGGTGTACGAGATTTATGATGCTGCCGGCAACCTGGTTAAAAGAAACGCAGCAACCGGAAACTTTTTGTTGGGCAAAGGAAATACAAATCATACGGCAGCCATCTTATTACCTAAACCACAACTATGGTCGGTTGATAGCCCTTATCTCTACAAAGCGGTGACTAGGGTTATTCAAAAAGGAAAACTGCTGGATCGCTTTGAAACAACGTTTGGTATTCGCACATTTCGTTTTGATGCAAACACCGGGTTTCACCTGAACGAAAAGCCCCTGAAAATCTTGGGTGTTTGCCAACACCACGACTTGGGTGCGTTGGGGGCTGCGGTGAACATACGTGCCATTGAGCGGCAGTTGGAAATCTTAAAGACAATGGGTTGCAATGCCATCCGTACGGCACACAATCCGCCGGCGCAGGAACTGCTGGAGCTTTGCGACCGCATGGGCTTTCTGGTGATGGACGAGGCTTTCGACATGTGGCAAAAGCGCAAGAACAAGTTCGATTACCATCTGGAATTTGCTGAATGGCACAAGCAGGACCTCGAAGCAATGGTGAAACGTGACCGCAACCATCCTTCCGTTTTTATGTGGAGCATTGGCAACGAGATCCGCGAACAGTTCGACAGTACCGGCCTTTCCCTTACCAAAACACTGGTGCAGATTGTAAAGCAGCATGATCCCACCCGCCCGGTCACATCTGCCTTGACGGAAAACGTCGCGGAGAAAAATTTTATTTATCGCTCCGGTGCCCTGGATTATATCGGGTTTAATTACAAGCACGCCGATTACCCATCACTTCCAAGCCGCTTCCCGGGACAGAGTTTTCTGGCAACGGAAACCGCTTCGGCACTGGCCACACGAGGACATTATGAGTTTCCGTCCGACAGTGCCCGCATCTGGCCGAGAGATTCCAAATCAAAAGACCATGGCAACCCGGAACATACCGCATCGGCTTACGACAACACCTATGCGTATTGGGGGGCAACACACGAAGAAAGCTGGAAGGCCGTAAAGAAAGCACCGTATATGGCAGGGATCTTTGTGTGGTCAGGCTTTGATTTTTTGGGCGAGCCGGTGCCGTACGAATGGCCGTCCCGCAGCTCGTATTACGGCATTATTGATTTGGCTGGTTTTCCCAAAGATGTATATTATCTCTACCAAAGCGAATGGACAACAAAACCGGTGCTGCACATTTTTCCGCATTGGAACTGGAAAAAAGGACAGGATGTGGATGTGTGGGCCTATTACAACAACGCCGATGAAGTGGAGTTG
Source organism: Flavisolibacter longurius (assembly GCA_014163555.1). Taxonomy (GTDB): domain Bacteria; phylum Bacteroidota; class Bacteroidia; order Chitinophagales; family Chitinophagaceae; genus Flavisolibacter. The sequence goes on along the minus strand of JACJGO010000022.1, from coordinate 92,617 downwards.
TTTGTAAACGGCATATCGCAGGGTGTGCGAAAAAAAACGGGCGACAGCCTGCACGTCATGTGGCGTGTAAAATATAGCCCCGGATCACTAAAAGCAGTATCGAGGAAAGAAGGAAGGACGGTGTTGCAAAAAGAGATCAAAACAGCCGGTTCACCAGTCCGTATACAATTAACTGCTGATAGAAAGAAATTATCTGCCGCAAAAAACGATCTTTCTTTCATAACGGTAAAATTGCTCGATGCTGATGGAACACCTATTCCGGATGCGGATAATAAAATTAGGTTCACTGTAAAAGGACCAGCATTTCTTGCAGGGGTGGACAATGGAAATCCGGTCAGCTTAGAATCATTTAAAGGGGAGGAACGAAAACTGTTCAACGGGCTTTGTTTGGCCATTGTTCAAACAAACGGAAAAAAAGGGGTGATTACGCTGGAAGCCAGAACTGAAGGCCTTCCGCCAGTCACCCTGCAATTGCAGGCCGAATAATTTAACTGATAAGCAAATAGTGCATCATTGTGATGGTACCTGCCAAAGGCCGATACTGGTTTGCAGCACTGAAAGCAACTTGTCAGTAACAGGTTGCTTTCAGTCTTATAAACTCAATTTTCTTCAACGCATTTCCTGGCTCTCTTGAAAAGTCTAACCCGCATTAATTGATATGGCGAAATCAATGCGTTCGGCCATCTAATTTTTTTACGAGGGAAGAAAGATATGTCCAAGTGTAACCATTGAAAGGGCAGGATTCGTGCAGGCCATTTTTCCGCAAACGATTGCGGAATTTTATTTGCCATGAAAGGCATAAAAAAAGTAAGATTGTCCATTATTTTAAAAAAAGATGACATTGTTCCGGCTCCTAAACCCTAATACCTTTAGGTGGCTGTACGAGAAAATAGATTGGTTGCAAATTTTATGAAGAGAGAATAGTACAGGAACACTTCCTACGAAAGCTACTAAACTTTACCCCTTAATCGCTAACAATTTTGCTATATGAAGTTTTACCTGCTGGCTTTTTCTGTTCTCGTTGCGAACCTGACCTTACAGGCGCAGACCGCAGTTACCGCAACGGATAAAGAAGCGGCCTATACAAAAACAATCACCTCGAGAGCGGAAAAAATTGTTGCAAAATTAGCGATCAACGATGCGGCAAAATCAGCAAGGGTTACTTCCCTTGTAGCCGATCAATACAGAGCGTTGAATACAGTGTACACAACCCATGATGAACAGGTGAAAGCGGTCAAAGAAAAACTTTCATCCGACAAAGAAGCACTGGCAGCGGGCCTGAAATCCATTGAAGAAACAACGGCAGCAGCCATCGCCGGACTCCACAAATCCTACCTCGCTAAACTGGCGACAGAACTCACCGAAGACCAGGTTGTACAAATAAAAGATGGGATGACGTATGGCGTGTTACCAATAACCTACAACGGCTATTTAGACATGCTGCCCAATCTGAATGGAGAGCAAAAAAAGCAAATCATGAATTGGCTGGTAGAAGCCAGGGAATTTGCCATGAGCGCTGAATCATCCGAAAAGAAACATTGGTGGTTTGGAAAATACAAGGGAAGGATCAATAACTATCTCGCTGCAGCTGGTTATGATCTGAAAAAAGAAGGAGAGGCTTGGCAAAAAAGGCGCAAAGACGCGGCAGCTAATAATCAGTAATGGGGGCAATGGTTGCTACCCACCAGAGAGACATGGTAAAATCAAATTTGGTGGGTTCCTGGTAAAGTAAACAAAAAGCTTCGGTGATCAAACGCAATTGCCGTATGGATGCATCAACTCAGGAGAATTTTTTTTCAATAAACAATAGTCGTATGTACTATCAACTAAAAAGGCGCTTGCTCGTTCTGCTGCTTGTGATTTTCGGCTGCTTACAGTCATGGGCACAATCCAAAACCGTTACCGGCGTTGTCCGCGGCGAAAACAATGAATTGCTTTCGGGTGTTTCTGTAAGCATTAAAGGAACCAACAGAAGCACCACTACAAATGAAAAAGGTGAGTTCAGTATTTTGGTAGCTCCTGAGTCTGTTGTTCGTTTCACCTTTGTGGGTTATTCCTTTCAGGAAATTCTGGTGGGTGACAAAACAAACATGATAGTCACGCTTTCTTCCATTAACACAAAATTGGACGATGTAGTAATCGTTGGGTATGGTACTCAAAGAGCAAGGAATGTTACCGGCTCCGTTGTTGCGGTAAGTCCAAGAAAACTGGAAGAATTACCAGTTGCTTCTATTTCAGAGATGCTGAGAGGTCAGGTTCCTGGACTAAATGTAACAGGTGGAAGTACTCGACCAGGCGAAATGGCGCAGGTAAGTATTCGTCAGCAATTCAACTGGGGAAAAGATGGCGGCGGTACGATTCCTTTGATTGTAATTGATGATGTGGTGCAAATTGATCCGGCAACGAATTTGCCCACTTTAGATGCATTTAACCGTTTAGATTTATCTGAAGTAGAAAGCATAACTGTTTTGCGTGATGCCAGTGCTGCTATTTATGGTACACGAGCTTCTCAGGGTGCAATCGTTGTGAAAACAAAACGAGGGAAAATTGGTGCCCCAACAATTTCATATGCAGGAAAATTTCAAACAAATGATGCCATCAGCCATAGCAAGGTCATGAATGCAGAAGAATATGGTATATTCTCGAACAGATTACAGCGTGGTTTGGGAAGTACCAATGCCAATAACTTTTTCTCGACGGAAGAATTAGCCGCCATGGCAAAACTGAACTACGATTGGCTGGCCAATGATTGGAGAAGTGCAAATTCGATGCAGCATTCTCTTAATGTAAGTGGTGGTTCTGACAGAGCTACTTATTTTGCCGGTGGTTCTTACTACAGGCAAGGTGCCAATTTGGGTTCTCAGGATTTTAACAGATGGACATTCCGGTCAGGAACAGATGTTAAAGTAATGAACAGTGTAAAGTTATCAATCATACTTTCGGCGGCAAGCACAAACGTTGAGAAATCATTTACCAAGATCAACTTCTCCGATGGCTATGCTAACGGAGGCGAACAGAATGACTATAGTGTCCTGTTACACATGCCAAGATACATCCCTTGGGAGTACACTATAAATGGGGTTACAAGTTATGTTTCGCCTGTGTTGGGCCCAAACAAAACCGGACAGCCTAGAGGCAACAACTCGCTTTCCAACTGGAATTACTACGCTTTATTGAACAATGGGTCCTTTACCAGTAATAAAAATTTTAATTATACTGGCAACTTTTCACTACAATACGATTTGCCCTTTGTTAAAGGATTATCTGTAAGAGGCAATTATGCTATAACCAATACTTCCGGCAATACAGAGCAGGTACAGATGCCGATAACATTTTATCAGGGAACAAACCTGGCTACTGCAAATAATCATTTGTATTCCCCAACCACAACTTGGAGCAGGTTTGTCAACACAAATAATTCGAGGGTGACTTACGATAATACAACTAGTAGTTTAGAGCAGATTAACTTCTTTTTGAATTATGACCGTGGGTTTGGCGATCATAACATTTCAGCAATGCTTTCCGGTGAACAATCGAAAGTTACAAACGAAGACCGCTACCAGATCTATGAGAACCCTGTTCCCGGTGTTTATAACGGAACATCTGTCTCCGCAGGAACGCTAAACGCATCGAATACCATTACCTATCGACAAATAGGAGGAACGCAATCTTTTTTGGGTCGTGCTAACTACAGCTACAAAAACCGGTACCTCGCCAGCTTTTTGTTCCGCAGCGATGCTTCCAGCAAATTTGCACCTGAAAATTACTGGGGCTTTTTCCCAAGCCTGTCACTTGGCTGGATTGTTTCAGACGAATCCTTCTTCAAAAATGTTACTTGGATTAATTTTCTTAAACTTCGCGCTTCTGTTGGTAAGACTGGTAACGATAATGTAAAAGCTTGGAAATGGCTGCAATTGTATCAACTGGCCCTTGACAAGGGTATGGCCTTTGGAACGAGTGGTGGCAACTATACCTATGGCATTACACCAGACCCAACGCCTTATCGTGATATCAGATGGGATAAAACGATACAGCGGAATATCGGAATTGACTTTTCAATCTTAAATAGCCGGTTATCGGTGAATTTAGACGGTTATTACAATTCATCTACTGATATGTTGACATTGATGACCGGTACAACGAATGTCCCTATCTCGGTTGGTGGTGCATTTGCTGAACAGAACTACGCGGCTGTGAATTTTTGGGGGTCAGAGATTTCAGCTACGTGGAATGACCGCATTGGCAGAGATTTCAATTATTCAGTTGGCATGAACTTCGGTTGGTCTAACAATAAAGTGGTAAAGTACCTCGACCAACCATTTGATTACCCGTCCACTTTCGCAGGAAAAAGAGTGGAAGGTTACTCCCTAATTGGTGCACAGTGGGGATACAGAACCTGGAAAGGAACATCAGCAGGGGATGGTATTCTCCGAACAGATGCAGACCTTGATGCTTATTGGGCTTATCTCACTGACCTGGCTTCAAAGGCAGGCACAACGCCTCTTTATAATGCCGGGGATGCGAATATATCAACCAGAGCTGGTATGAGAAAAGGTATGATGGCCTATGAAGATATTGCTGGAGATAGAAATTCAAATGCCAGGACCATAGGCGGCCAAAATGGACAGATCATTGACGATCAAGATTACGTTGAACTGGTCAAGAGAAATCAATCGTACGGAATCGCTACCAATCTGAGTGCTAATTGGAAATCAATAACGTTGATGGCCCAGGTACAAACAAGCTGGGGCGGATGGAACAGTATAGACAGAGTAAAGCAGGGGACCAGCAGTACAAACGCCGGCTGGGCACAGGTAGCCTATTTGACCGACATGTATGATGAGATTGACAACCCTAACGGCAAATATCCAAACATGGCTTTTTATGATGCAGCTTACGCAAACTCAGATTTTTGGACGATGCCCTCTTTCAGGTGTGTAGTGCGTTCTTTAAGCATAGGTTATACCTTGCCAAAAACACTACTTTCCAAAGTGAATATTTCCAATGCAAAGTTCATTTTATCCGGGTATAACCTGTGGGATTTATACAATCCCTATCCGGGAAAGTACCGTAACATGTACGATGGACCAGAGGTTGGATATCCAACACTTCGTACTTGGTCACTAGGCATCAATATTGGATTTTAATCTTCCCTAACAGTATAGAATTTACATATGAAAAATAAATTATTTTATCTTATAGCTTTCACTTCGCTGATAGCAATGAGTTGCAAAAAGGACTTCCTTGAAGAAATGAAGCCGTTTGATAAATATGGAGAAGATCAGGTTTTTGATAACGAAGTATTAACCCAATATTATATTGACAGGATCTATAATTATATGTTTGTAAATTATAGAAATCCCATTCAAGCGGAGGGGGCCGCAGGAAATTATGATGATTCTAAAACCAGAATGACGGAAGAGATTGGCGGAACGGTCAACACTTTGATAAATCCCAATAGAAATCTGCAATTGGCTACTGATGCAGACGCCTATTATGGAGGACTTCTTACAGCCAGTGTAGCCAATACGCCGTACACGCGGATTCGGTTAGCAAATTTTTTACTGGAAAAAATCGATGAAAAAGGACAAGCACTCTCCGAGTCATTTAAACGTACAACAAAAGGCCAGGCCTATTACTTTAGAGCTTTGCAGTATTTTTATTTGGTGCGTACTTATGGTGGTGTTCCTTTGGTATTAAAGGTTCAGGAAGCCAGTAATATAGACGAATCAATTCGAATTCCGAGGTCTACAGCTACTGAATGTTTTGCTCAAATTGTGAAAGACTTTGATTCGGCAGCAGCGTTGCTACCGGCAAAATGGGCTACAGCATCCACTGACTATGGGAGGTTTACAAGCGCAGCAGCGTTGGCCATGAAAAGCCGTGTTCTACTGATGGCAGCCAGTCCGCTGTTCAACAAAGAGTGGGACAATCCCGGAAGTGCTAAATGGGAGGCTGCTTTGCAAGCCGGCCTGCAGGCTGAAACTGCTTTAACAGCTGCAGGTTATGGTCTGTATGGTAACAATGCAAAGGAGTGGGGAGAAATGACGATTGTTAATGATAATGCAGGAAACAAGGAAGCGATATTTACCGTGTTGCTTTCCAACACTACGTCAAATTCTACCGGTTATAACAATTCCTGGGAAAATACAATCAGGCCAAAAGACTACAATGGCGGCGGTGGTATCTCCGTTCCAAAAGCGATGCTTGATCTGTTTCCGCTGGCAGATGGCAAACGTCCAACCAAAGCTAACGGTTACGTAGATACATTCTTTTTTGAAAACAGGGACCCACGTTTTTACCGCACGTTTGCTTTTTCAGGCCTTAAGTGGGGCAGAAAAGGAAATCCGAACAGAACTACTTTCTTTTACAGATGGAGACCGACTGCGACCGGAAGTCCTAAATTTTATGGTGCCAATGGTGGAAACCAAACTTTAAGTCCCGCTGTTGTACGGAAAATGTCAAACCCCGATGCAGATACCACAGCACTTGCTTTTTCCGGAACAGACATATTTGAATACCGCTACGCAGAATTATTACTGAATATAGCTGAATGTTATGCTGCCAAGGGCGAGATTTCCAATGCAGTTCAATATCTGGGAAAAATCCGTGCCCGTGTAGGCATACCAAGCGCAAACAATTATGGCATAGGCGACCTGAATAGTAAATATGAAGCAATTGAAGCTGTATTGTATGAACGCAGGGTGGAATTGGCTTACGAAGGAAAACGGTTTTGGGATATCAAAAGATGGCTGCTGTATGACGGTAATTCATCTATGAATCCTACCGCAAATACAACCACAAAACTCGGATTAGATCCCATAAATGGAACCAGTCGGACAGGTTATTACTGGCAAGCCAAAACCTTTACCAATTCCGATCCACTGACCAATGCAGACAGAAATATTCTTATTGATCCGGATGCTTCTGCTTCCAGCTTTCAAACAGAGATTGCTAAACTAAAAACCCTGTACAATGCAAAGTTTGTAATGACACCGCTTGATGAGGCAATGGATAGGGATGGTAACGCACCCGTAACTATTCTATTCAGACCAAATTATTACTTATCGGGACTACACAGTACAGTTTTATCATTTAACCCTTGGTTGAAACAAACAGTAGGATGGTTGGATTACAACGGAGGAATGGGTGATTTTAACTCTGCTCAATAGGTGAACTTTCAATAAGGAAACATAGGCAATAGAAGTTTATTGCCTGCTGTTTCATTAAGTCAAACAAGTACAGGTAGAAACATTCCTCTTTGTTTTAAGCGTAAAGAATGAAAATTTACTCGCTGATTCTTTGTTCGTTAATTCAGTTGACTGCATTTTCCCAAAAAAGTGTTGCACAAAATGAAGAAAAGCATACCCTAGATCAAAGGGCTCAGCAAATTCTATCGAAATTAAATATAGCTGATGCTGGTAAACGCGCTGCGATCGAGAGTATTCTGGATTCCCATTTTGATAGCTTAAACAAAATTTTTTCCTCTCGTAAAGCAGCAATTGTTTTGGCACTGGAACAATCTTCGGTTAACAAAGAACTGGCAGAAGCACGAAGCGAAAAGGCCTGGGATGCGGCAAATGGAAAATTCAATAAGCTGCATGCCACGTTTCTTGGTAAACTTTCATCTTTGTTAACAGCAACCCAGGTAGAAACAGTGAAAGACGTGATGACAGAAAACGGGTTGCAAGCAGAATACAAGCGTTTCCTGGCCTTGCTTCCTAACCTCACCGAACAGCAGAAAGCACAGGTAAAAACTTACCTGAATGAAGCAAGGGAAAATGCCATGGATGCTGAAACAGCCGATATGCGAAAGCAATGGTTTATAAAATACCGGGGACGTGCCAATAATTTTCTTGCTGCGGCCGGCTATGATCTTCAAAAAGCAACAGCCGATCTCGAACGCAAAAAGGAAGCTCAAACAAAGGCGCAATCCAATAAATAATTCTTATCGATGAAAAAATTCCTTGTTCGTTTTTGTGTGTTCAGTTTCACGGCAGGCGTTGGTTTTCCTGTCATAGCGCAGTATCCAACGATTCCGCAGGATGTGCAGCGGTCGTCTGACTCTTTGCTGAATGCTGCCCGTAAACGTTCCGATGAAGCCTGGAACAAAGCCTGGCCCATCATTGATGCCGAAGCAAGAGCAGGCAAACCTTATATTCCCTGGGCGGGCAGGCCAACCGATTTGCCGCAGGCAGAAATAGCCGCTTTCCCGGGAGCAGAAGGAGGCGGTAAATACAGTTTTGGTGGCCGTGGCGGTAAGGTGTATGTGGTAACAAATCTGAACGATGATGGACCGGGTTCGTTGCGCTGGGCCTGTGAGCAGGGTGGGGCAAGAACCATTGTCTTCAATGTGGCAGGCATAATCCGGTTGAAAACACCATTGATTATCCGTGCGCCTTATATCACCATTGCGGGGCAAAGTGCTCCGGGCGATGGCGTATGTGTGGCCGGGGAAAGTGTCTGGATCAATACCCATGATGTTATCATTCGCTACATGCGGTTCCGCCGCGGTGAAACCTTTGTCGGCAGGCGAGATGATGCCATTGGCGGCAATCCTGTTGGCAACATCATCATCGATCATGTATCAGCTAGCTGGGGATTGGACGAAAACATGAGCATGTACCGGCACATGTACAATGACAGCACCGGTGCCACCGAGCAAAAATTGCCCACCGTTAATATCACCATTCAAAACTCCATTTTTGGAGAAGCACTCGATACCTGGAACCATGCATTTGGAAGTACATTGGGAGGTGAGAACTGTACGTTTATGCGGAACCTCTGGGCCAACAATGCGGGCCGTAATCCTTCCATCGGCTGGAACGGCATCTTTAATTTTGTGAACAACGTCGTGTTTAATTGGGTTCACCGTTCCATTGATGGTGGCGATTACCGGGCCAGTTACAACATCATCAACAACTATTTCAAACCCGGTCCCGCAACGCCTAACAATGACGTTGGACACCGGATCTTAAAGCCAGAATCGGGAAGAAGCAAATTAAAATACCTGGTGTTTGGCCGTGCCTATGTTGCCGGCAACATCATGGAAGGCCACCCGGAAATCACAAAAGATAACTGGGCCGGTGGTGTGCAGGTTGAAGACCTGCCGAATACAGATAAGTACACACCTTACATAAAAGTCAGCAAGCCCTTGCCCATGCCTCAACTGACGGTACTGCCCGCAACGGAGGCGTTTGATTATGTGCTGGCGAATGCCGGGGCTACCTTACCCAAAAGGGATGCCGTGGACCAGCGCATAACAGAGCAGGTGCGTACGGGAAAAATCAATGCCCTTGCCGGTGTAAAGCTGCCGGAAACACAATTCAAGCATCGTCGCCTCCCCATTGACTCTTACAAGCAGGGCATCATCACGGACATCGCACAGGTGGGTGGTTATCCCGAATACAAGGGCACACCGTATAAAGATTCTGACAACGACGGCATGCCGGATACGTGGGAGGTAAAGAACGGGCTGAATCCGAAGAATGCGGACGACGCCTCATTGGACAAGGACAAAGATGGTTACACCAACATTGAAAATTACCTGAACAGCCTCGTGAATACAAAAAATGTAATGCCCCTTGCCAGTACGGTACAGTCGAAATCGGACATGGCTGGTAAATAAAAATGGGTTTCATTGCAGTGAAAATGTTTACATGGTGACAAGGACGTTTCTCTCACAAAGCAGATCAGAAAGAAAAGGGGCGCCACAATGGCGTCCCTTGCTTCTCCTGGTATTGGTTCTTATGGCAAATTTTGTGCATGCGCAGAAAAGCCAGCGGCCACCGAGTCCGCTTTATGTTGAGAAAGGCCTGTTACGATACACACCGGATTCCCTCGGTAACCGCATTCCTGATTTTTCGTATTGCGGGTATGCCGCTTCCGAAGAGGCTATACCAACCGTTCCGGTTAAGGTGGTCGTACCGGTTACAAAAGGCGATGCTACGCTGCGCATTCAATCGGCCCTTGATTATGTTGCCACGTTACCCGCTGACAAAAATGGTTTTCGGGGTGCCGTGTTGTTGCAAAGAGGAACCTATGTTGTTGCCGGCCAGCTAAAGCTAACGGCATCCGGCGTGGTGTTGCGCGGCAGCGGCATGGGCGAAAAGGGTACGGTGCTGATTGGTGCCGGAAAAGACAGGGAAACACTGATCCGCGTTTTTGGAAAGAATGATAAACAAACCAGAAACGAGCAAAAAGTCGCGGACGCTTACGTGCCGGTTAGTGCCACCTCTCTAACGGTAACGGATGCCGCCTCTTTCAGAACCGGTGACGCCATCATTATCCGCAAGCCGTCAACCGGGGCATGGATCAAAACACTGGGCACCGATCATTTTGGCGGCGGCATTACGGCCACGGGATGGAAGCCGGGAGACAGGGATCTTTTTTTTGAACGAAAAATAGTTTCCATCGCTGGCAATCAACTAACCTTTGATGTGCCCATCACAACGGCCCTGGATTCCGCTTTTGGTGGTGGTTTGATTGCAACACTTTTATGGCCCGGACGCATCGAAAAAACAGGGATCGAAAATCTTGCGTTGCGATCCGAGTATGATCCTTCCAATCCCAAAGATGAAGCACACCGCTGGATGGCCATTACGTTGGAAAATGTAGCGGATGCCTGGGTGCGACAAGTAACCTTTCAACATTTTGCCGGTTCGGCTGTGGCCGTATTGGAATCCGCTAAACAGGTTACCGTGGAAGATTGCAAATCTTTGCAACCCGTTTCCGAAATTGGCGGCCAGCGGCGATATAGTTTTTTTACGGCAGGGCAGCAAACCTTGTTTCAACGTTGTTATGCCGAATACGGTTACCACGATTTTGCCGTAGGGTTTTGTGCACCGGGACCCAATGCTTTTGTTCAGTGCCAGTCGGTGCTGCCCTTTAGTTTTAGCGGCACCATTGATAGCTGGGCCTCGGGTGTCCTTTTTGACATTGTCAATGTGGACGGCAATGCCTTGCGCTTTGGCAACCTCGGACAGGATGGCAATGGCGCTGGCTGGAGTGCGGCCAATTCTGTGTTCTGGCAAAGCACCGCTGCACGCATTGACAATTACAAACCGCCAACTGCCAATAATTATTCTTTTGGTTCCTGGGCGCAGTTTGCCGGCGACGGTTGGTGGGAGAGTTCCAATGAACAAATTCAACCCCGCAGTTTGTACTATGCCCAACTGGCAGCGAGACTGAATAACGATGTAATGGCCCGGGCTTTTCTTCTTCCATTTGATGGCGAAGCCTCCAGTAGTCCGCCGGTTGAGGTAGCCATGGCGCTAACGAAAAAAGCCTACACACCGGCACCGATGTTGATTGACTGGATCGATTCGGTTACCCTCTTAAATCGTATACCCATTACAGGTAGTGGTGTCAAAACCATTGACCAGGTTGGGTTGAACAAAGTAGTCATCGCTCCTTCACAGCCCTCCTTAACCATTGCCAACGGATGGCTGGTTAGAGGGAGCGAACTGGTGACAGGGAAAAGAGCCGATGTTCAATGGTGGAGTGGCGGCATTTTGCCAACGGATCTGCCGAAAGCAAAGCCGCACCTTACCCGGTTTGTTCCGGGCAGAACGGGCCGTGGCCTGACCGATGATTTAGACAGCATGACGACGGCCATGCAGCGAGCAAACATTGTGGCGATGGAACATAACTACGGTTTGTGGTATGATCGCAGGCGAGATGATCACGAACGTATCCGCCGGATGGATGGGGATGTATGGGCACCTTTTTACGAGCTGCCCTTTGCCCGCAGCGGAAAAGACACCGCCTGGGATGGCTTGAGCAAGTACGACCTTACCAGGTACAATCACTGGTATTGGAACCGACTGAAAAGCTTTGCCGACCTGGCTGACCAGAAAGGGTTGCTCCTGGTGCACCAAAATTATTTCCAACACAACATCATTGAAGCCGGTGCACACTATGCCGATTTTCCCTGGCGCACGGCCAATAACATCAACAACACGCCATTTCCCGAGCCGGTGCCCTATGCCGGTGACAAACGCATCTTTATGGCCGAGCAATTTTACGATGTGCAGATCCCGGCCTACCGCAAACTGCACACCGCCTATATCCGCAAATGCCTCGATAATTTCAGGGACAACAGTGGCGTGCTGCAACTGATCAGCGCCGAGTACACCGGGCCCCTGCATTTTGTGCAGTTCTGGCTGGATACAATCAAAGCATGGGAAAAAGAAACCGGGAAAGGGGCGCTGGTTGGGCTGAGTACAACTAAAGATGTACAGGACGCCATCCTGGCCGACCCTGTGAGGTCTGCTGTCGTGGATGTGATCGATATCCGTTACTGGCACTACCAGGAGAACGGAACGGTGTATGCACCAGAGGGTGGACAAAACCTGGCACCGCGTCAACATGCCCGCCTGCTGAAACCCAAACGCACATCACCCGAACAGGTATACCGTGCGGTTCGTGAATACAAACAAAAGTTTCCGGCAAAAGCAGTGATGTATTCCGGCGACAATTGGGACAGTATGGGTTGGGCGGTTTTGATGGCCGGCGGCTCGCTTCCTTCGCTGCCTAAACTGGGTGAAGCTTTTCTGCAGGCGGCTGCTTCCATGAAGCCAGTAAAGACTGAGAATGAAACGGATACATGGATCTTAAAAGGAGAGAAAGGTTATATCGTCTATAAAAAAGAAGCCTCGACTTTACCACTGACGTTGCCGGCCGGTACATACCAGCTGCGTGTGATCGATCCAAAAACAGGTGGTTTTATCGGTAATGAAATTACGATAGCAAATAGAAAAGACTTCGAAGCACAAAGCCAGCAGCATGGCGCCGTGGTTTACTGGTTGCAGCCGGCACAAAATCTGAAACAACATGAAAGCAGTACACGTAAATAAACTTTTGTTTTTCGTTCTCCTGGTTGCCTTGTCAGCCTGCGGCGAAGTGGCGTCGATAACCAGCAAACAAAAACTGCTGATCTCCGCCAATAAGCGGTTTTTCACCGATGGCAATGGCCAGCCATTCTTTTGGCTGGGCGATACAGGCTGGCTGCTGTTTTCAAAATTGAACCGCGAGGAAGCAGCCCGGTATCTGGAAGATCGCAGGCAAAAAGGGTTCAATGTTGTGCAGGTGATGGTATTGCATACAGTGGCCGCTAAAAATGTGTACGGCGATTCGGCCTTGGTGAAAAAAAACGTCGCAACCCCCTTGACCACTTCAGGGTCTTCCTTTGCAGATACAGCCCAATATGATTACTGGGACCATGTTGACTATATCGTTGACCAGGCGGCACAAAGAGGGCTTTATATGGCAATGGTTCCTATCTGGGGCACCAATGTAAAAAACGGATGGGTGAGCAGAAGTGAGGGAGAAACCTATGCAACCTGGCTGGCCAACCGGTACAAAGACCGGTGGAACATCATCTGGCTGAATGGCGGCGATATCAGGGGTACCGATTCTACGGAAACCTGGAAGATCATGGGATCTGCCCTCCGTGCAACAGACACCAATCATCTGATCACTTTTCATCCGTTTGGCCGCACCACGTCCAGCCAGTGGTTTCACAATGAACCCTGGCTCGACTTCAACATGTTTCAGTCCGGACACCGCAGTTATGACCTCGACACCTCGCTGGCAGAGCACCGTTTTGGACCGGACAATTACAAGTTCCTGCAAATGGATTACAACCTAAACCCAACCAAGCCTTCTTTTGACGGCGAACCTTCTTATGAACTCATTCCTTATGGTCTTCACGATACCACAAAACCCTACTGGCAGGCGGCCGATATGCGCCGCTATGCCTGGTGGGGCGTACTGGCGGGAGGGGCCGGGCATACCTACGGACATAACAGCGTTATGCAAATGCACAAGCCTTCCGATACCACCACGGCCTACGGATCAAAAAAATACTGGTATGATGCCTTGAACGATGAAGGCGCCCGGCAGATGGTGCATGTCAAAAATTTATTGCTGTCCAAACCCTATTTTGACCGTGTACCAGATCAAAGCCTGATTGCCGGAGAAAACGGTGAGAAGTACAATTACCTGGTAGCTTCCCGCGGAAAGGACTATGCCTTTATCTACAATTATACTGGGCGGCCTTTTGGAGTGTTGATGGGAAAAATAGCCGGGAAAGAAGTCAACGCTTCCTGGTACAGTCCGCGGGACGGCAGCCAAAAAAGCATTTCCCGTATTCCGAACAAAGGCGTGCAATCATTCGACCCTCCCGGTGAAACTGGTGAAGGCAACGACTGGGTACTGGTATTGGGAAGTGTGAAATAAAAGGAGAAGAACGCATGCTGAAAATCTATCGATACGGTCTCTTCTTCGGTTGCTTGCTAACGCTGATTTCCTGCAACCGGAAAGCATACCTGTTCACATCTTTTCGCGAACCGGCCACAGAAGGCCTGCGGTTGGCATATAGCACCGATGGCTATCAATGGAGAGATTTCGATACGACCTTTTTAAAGCCGGTCCTCGACAGCCATGTCATGCGGGATCCATCCATTGTGCAGGGACCGGATGGCACCTATCATCTTGTTTTCACATCGGCGTGGAAAGGCACAAAAACATTTGGTTATGCCAGCTCCAAAGACTTGGTGCATTGGTCGGAACAGAAAGCAATACCGGTCATGCTACATGAACCCACTACGGTCAACGTATGGGCACCGGAGTTGTTTTATGATGATGTGGCAGACCATTTCATCATCATCTGGGCCTCTACCGTTCCGCACCGGTTTGAAAAAGGACAGGAAGAGGAAAACAATAACCACCGGATGTATTATACCACCACGAAAGATTTTACTACGTTTTCGGAGACCAAACTTTTTTTGGATCCGGGCTTTAGCGTGATCGATTGCGTGATTGTGAAACGCGATGCGAAGGATTATATATTGGTTTTAAAAGATAACACAAGGCCGGAGCGGAATATCAAAGTCGCTTTTGCGCAGCATCCGCTGGGACCCTATTCGAACCCATCGCCGCCATTTTCTCCCAATTTTACCGAGGGTCCGACAGTAGCCAAAGTAGGAGATGATTACTTGGTTTATTACGACCAGTACCGTGACAAAATTTATGGGGCGAAAAAAACAAGAGATTTTGTCTCCTTTACCGATGCGACCAACGAAGTACGACTGCCGGAAGGACACAAACACGGAACCATCCTGCAGGTGGATAGTAAGACCCTCAAAAATCTGAAGAAGAGCCTGGGTAAACAAT
The DNA here is from genome assembly GCA_014163555.1 of Flavisolibacter longurius. Lineage (GTDB taxonomy): Bacteria > Bacteroidota > Bacteroidia > Chitinophagales > Chitinophagaceae > Flavisolibacter. The sequence goes on along the minus strand of JACJGO010000022.1, from coordinate 77,440 downwards.
AAGAGGTGCATTGGAAATATATGGCAGGGGTAGTAAAAACATTTTAAAACGTGAAGAAGAAATAGAAGTATGAAGCAACGCGGTTCAAAAATTAGTTTCTTACTGGGTGGTCTGTTGCTGTTGACAAACGCAAAAGCACAGGACACTGTTCGGTATACCGGAAATACACTCGTGAATGTGGATTACCACCATGGCCAGTTGTCACCGGCGATTGGTGTGCACAACCTTCAAACCTTTCGGGCCAACCGCGAGCACCCGGAGTGGGCGGGTACAAGCTGGACCTACAACCATGCTCCAATGCTTGCCTATTGGAACGGACGGTACTATCTGCAGTTTCTGAGCAATCCTGTTGGCGAACACATCCCACCGGGCCAAACCTTTTTACAGACCTCCGCAGATGGCTATACCTGGTCGAATCCGGAGATTATTTTCCCGCCTTATAAGATCCCTGACGGCACTACCAAAGAAGGACGAACCGAAGTGGCCAAAGACCTTTACGTGGTCAATCACCAGCGCATGGGCTTTTTTGTGTCGAAGAAAAACCGGTTACTCACTTTGTCCTACTATGGTATTGTAATGGGCAAAGGCGATGACCCAAACGATGGCAACGGGATCGGTCGGGTGGTGAGAGAGATCAACAAGGATGGCAGTTACGGACCTATTTATTTTATCCGCTACAACAAAAGGTGGAATGCCACCAACACAAGCCATCCGTTTTATACGGCAAGTAAAGACAAAGGGTTTGTGGAAGCCTGTAACGAACTGCTGGCCAGCCCGCTGATGATGCAGCAATGGGTAGAAGAAGCCGACAGGGATGATGTACTGATCCCGCTGAAAAAACAGGTAAAAGCATTCAGTTATTATCACCTTCCTGATGGGAGGGTGGTTGGTCTTTGGAAAAATGCACTGACAACCATCAGTAAAGATGGCGGGAAAAGCTGGCTTTACGATCCCCTTCGGGCACCGGGTTTTGTCAACAGCAATGCAAAGATCTGGGGACAGAAGACAAGTGATGGCGCTTATGCGACGGTTTATAACCCTTCTGAGTTTCGCTGGCCCCTAGCCCTTTCCGTGAGTAGGGATGGGTTGCAGTATAACAACCTGCTACTGGTGAATGGTGAGATCACGGCCATGCGGTATGGCGGTGCTTATAAATCATACGGACCGCAATATGTCAGGGGTATCCTTGAAGGCAACGGAACGCCACCGGGTAACCGTTTATGGGTGACGTATAGTATGAATAAGGAAGACATGTGGGTGTCTTCAGTCCCTGTACCGGTCAGGGAAAAAGCAACGGCGCATGCGGCTGAAGTATTCAATCAAATGCCCGATAACAAAGAACTGGCGGAATGGAACATTTACAGCAGCCTTTGGGCCCCGGTACGCATAGAAAAGCGAAACGGTGCAAAATGGCTGGCGCTGAAAGACTGGGACCCGTTTGATTATGCAAAAGCGGAAAGAGTGATCCCGACTTCAAAAAAACTGGTGACCGAGTTTACGATTATCGCCGGGCAGAATACAGGCGGCTGGCTGGATATTGAATTCCTGGACGCCAAAGGGGTTCCGGGGGTGCGACTTTCGCTTGATTCGGCCGGAAATCTTCTGACAAAAGCTGGCTATCGAAACCGTCACCTAATGAAGTATGAAGCGGGCAAAGAATACAATTTTCGCGTCGAATTGAACACAGCCACACGGTTCTACTATGTTACGGTAAATGGCAAAGCCTTGCCTCCCGGGATATTTTTTGCGCCGCTGTCTTCCATTGAGAGGGTTGCTTTCCGTACCGGTCATGTCCGCCGTTTCCCGGATGCCGACACACCAACGGATCAGGACTATGATTTGCCCAAGGGTGGTGAAAAAGACAAAGAAGCGGCGTATTACATCTCGTCATTTAAAACATCAGGAAGCAATTGAGGTCAGCGCAGTCATATTACGATTTCATGCGTAAGCAAGTAAACCAAAAAAAGGGAAACCTGTTGCCGGGAGCCTTTCTTTCTTTTTTGCTGTTTACGTTTTACGTTTCTTCTTCTCAATCGACCGAAATTAAATACCTCTCCGGTACAGGCAGCGATAACACGGTGGCCTGGCAGTTTTATTGCACCGGTGGCATGAATGCCGGCAAGTGGACTTCCATTGCAGTGCCTTCCTGTTGGGAGTTGCAGGGATTTGGCAAGTATGACTACGGCTTTGCCAAAGACAGCATCCGGGGCAAAGAAAAAGGGCTGTACAAACACAGCTTCACCGTTCCTGCTGCGTGGCGATCAAAAAAAATAAACCTTGTTTTTGAAGGGGTGATGACCGACGCCGAAGTAAAGGTGAACGGACAATCGGCCGGGCCTGTTCACCAAGGTGCATTTTATGCTTTCAAGTATGATATATCCTCCTTGCTCCAGTACGGCAAAGAAAACCTGCTGGAAGTGACCGTTGCCAAACATTCCGCCAATCCATCGGTAAATGAAGCAGAACGCAAAGCAGACTTCTGGATCTTCGGTGGTATTTTCCGGCCGGTGTACCTGGAAGCATTGCCGCCATCGCACATTGCAGGAGTGGCTGTCAACGCAAAAGCCGACGGCCGTTTTATCGCCGCTGTGGAAACGGCTGGAAATGCTGACAAGGTCCAGGTGCAATTGTTTACTAAAGCCGGAAAGCCCTTTGGCAAAACCATTGTATCCACTCTATCAGCAATGGGCAAAACAAGGATAACTGCAAAATTTTCAACTCCAGCTTTGTGGTCGTCGGAATTTCCCAACCTTTACAAAGCTGTTTTTACCCTGTACCAAAACGGTAAACCGGTTCATACAGTTTCCAAAAACATTGGCTTCCGCACAGTAGAGGTGAAGCAACGTGACGGCATATACGTAAACGGTGCAAAAATGAAATTAAAAGGCGTTAACCGTCATTCTTTTCACCCCGAAACTGGCCGCACCACCAATAAAAAAATCAGTATCAATGATGTGAAGCTGATAAAGGACATGAACATGAACGCGGTCCGCATGTCGCACTATCCCCCGGATGACCACTTCCTGGATGTTTGTGATTCACTGGGTCTTTTTGTTATGGACGAACTGGCGGGCTGGCACGGGCATTACGATACGCCTACAGGGTCGAAGCTGCTAAAAGAAATGATCACCCACGATGTGAATCATCCAAGCATTATCATCTGGGCCAACGGCAACGAAGGCGGTCACAATTTTGAACTGGACACCTTGTTTACAGCTTACGATATTCAGCAACGGCCGGTGGTGCATCCCTGGCAGCTCTTTGGCGGCATCGAGACACAACACTACCGTGAATACAATTACGGCATTGCCAATTATGAGGCAGGAAGAGAGATTGTGCTGCCCACAGAATTTTTGCACGGTCAGTTTGATGGCGGGCACGGTGCCGGGCTGGAAGATTACTGGGAAAAGATGTGGCATAACCCGCTTAGTGCCGGCGGCTTTTTGTGGGATTTTGCCGACCAGGCAGTGGTGCGCAAAGACTGGAACGATTCGCTGGATACCGACAAGCACCGCGGTGCAGACGGCATTGTGGGACCATACCACCAAAAGGAAGGAAGTTATTATGCCATCAAGGAAATCTGGAGTCCTATTTATTTTGAAAGAAGGTTGATTACCGAGGCATTTGACGGCACCTTTCCAATCGAAAACCGGTACCACTTTACCAATACAGCGCAATGCCGGTTTACTTACCAGCTAAAAAAGTTAAGCAACCCCGCTGCCGCCAATACAAAAGGCGTGATTCCATCTCCCAACATAAAGCCATTGGCGAAAGGAGAGTTGAAACTTTTGTTGCCAAAGAACTGGAAAGAGTACGATGTACTGTATGTAACCGCTTATGGCTTGGATGGCAATGAAATCTTTACGTGGAGTTTTCCGATTACAAGGCCAGCCACATTGGCAACAAAGGCGATCCAGCAACAGGCCAATTTTAGCAAAGCGGAGATGAAGGAGCAGGATTCATTGTTTGTCATAACTGCCAATGGTGTCACCCTACATCTTAACCGGAACAATGGCCGGCTGCAACAGGTTCAAAACGGCGGGGGTATCATTCCATTCAACAAAGGACCGGTGCTGCAGGATGCGGTGAACAATAGCACTGGTTTTACACATCACTACGTAAAGGACACCTTGGTGATTCGGTCCACCTTCGACCGGCAAAAGAGTTACAACACCCTGCAATGGAAGATCTATCCTTCGGGTCTTGTGCAGATGCAGGTGCGGTATTTTCCATCCGACTATTTTACCTGGTTCAATGGGGTCAATTTTTCCTTCCCGGAAGCGCAATTGAAAGGGGTGGAATACATGGGTGATGGTCCTTATCGTGTCTGGAAGAACCGACTGAAGGGCACAACGTTTGGCGTCTGGCAAAAGGACTACAACAATACCGAAACCGGTGAAAGCTGGAACTACCCGGAGTTCAAAGGCTATCATGCCAACCTGTATTGGTGTCGTTTTGAAACCACCACGCAACCATTCACCGTTTATACCGACAACGAAGGGCTGTTTTTTCGCCTTTTTACACCTGCCTGGAAAACAGATCAATGGCACAATTACGAAACGTATTTCCCTGATGGCGACATTTCATTTCTGCAGGGTATTCCCAGCATCGGGTCCAAAACACAGCGAGCACAAACCACCGGCCCGATGGGCGAAAAAAATATTTTTTACGATTACGAGAAAGACCCGACCCGAGCCTTGCAACTGACATTGTATTTTGATTTCAGAGAACAGAAAAACGGAGCCCGGTAAGCATGAAACAAAAACATTATCATATAGTCTTTTTCCTTTTTTGCTTTTTTATCCTGGAAAGCGCAAAGGCCTTGAATGCACTACACATTCATCACCTAGCTTGCGAACGCTTGACAAACCCCGTCGGCATTGATGTGACGAAACCGCGGTTAAGCTGGCAATTCAGTGGGGAGGAGAGAGGCTTAATACAAACGGCTTACCAGGTGCTTGTGGCCTCTTCGGCAGAAAAGCTGGCGCAAAACGAAGGTGACCTTTGGAACTCCGGCAAGATTGCATCTGACCAATCGCTGCATGTTCAATATGCCGGAAAATCCTTGCAAAGCCGGCAGCATGTTTTCTGGAAAGTAAAACTGTGGACAAACAACGGTGAAGAACGGTGGAGTGCGCCGGCTTCTTTTAGCATGAGTTTGTTGCAACCCACGGACTGGAAAGGTTCCTGGATTGGGCTGGACCGTGCATTTCCCTGGGACAGCGTCAGCAAGTTTGCACGGCTTTCGGCCCGTTATTTCCGCAAAGAAGTGACGGCACCCAAAAACATCCGTAAGGCCACCGCCTACATAGCCGGGTTGGGTCTGTATGAACTTTACATCAACGGGCAAAAAATTGGCGACCAGGTGATGGCACCGGCGCCCACGGACTACAGCAAAACGGTTCTGTACAATACGTTTGATGTCACACCACAGGTAAAGCAGGGAAACAATGCCATTGGCGTTGTTTTAGGCAATGGCCGGTTCTTTGCCATGCGGCAGAATTTTAAACCGCACAAATGGCACACTTTCGGGTTTCCTAAACTGCTGTTGCAACTAGAAATTATATACACCGATGGCAGCAAGTCCACCGTAGTAACGGACAAATCGTGGAAGGTGACAGCCGATGGGCCCATCCGCACCAACAACGAATACGACGGTGAAGAATACGATGCAACCAAAGAATTAACGGGATGGAATACGACTGGGTTTACGGATACCAAATGGCTCCGGGTAGAAGCTGTGAAAGCACCCGGCGGAAAATTGACGGCCCAACTGAACCAGCCCATGAAAGTGATGGATACGGTGCGTCCGATTTCGATCAAAAAGCTTGCACCCGGAAAGTTTATCCTGGACATGGGGCAAAACATGGCAGGCTGGATAAAAATAGGGGTGATCGGGAAACGGGGCGATAAAGTAACCCTGCGTTTTGCCGAGAGTTTGCAGCCCAATGGTGAGTTGTATGTTGCGAACCTGCGGGATGCTAAGGTAACGGATAGCTATACTCTAAAAGGAGGCGGCCGGGAAACCTGGTGTCCTTCCTTTGTTTATCATGGATTTCGTTATGTTGAAGTAATGGGCTATCCCGGTACACCTTCGGTGGATGATTTTACCGGTGAAGTGGTGTATGATGACCTGGCCACCATTGGCAAGCTGGAAACATCCAACAACACCATCAACCAGGTTTATAAAAATGCCTTCTGGGGAATTCTCAGCAATTACAAAGGAATGCCGGTAGACTGTCCGCAACGCAACGAGCGGCAGCCCTGGCTCGGCGACCGTACCACCGGCGCTTACGGGGAAAGCTTTTTGTTTGATAACGGCAAGCTGTATGCGAAATGGCTGGATGACATTCGTGATGCACAAACGCCGGAAGGTAGCATCCCGGATGTGGCGCCCAGCTTCTGGTTTTATTACAAAGACAACATGACCTGGCCAGGGGCTTACCTCACCATCGCTGCTATGCTTTACCGCCAGTTTGGGGACAAAGAAGTCATTGTTCGGCATTACCCATCCATGAAAAAATGGATGGCGTACATGAAAAAAAAATACAGAAGACAGGATGGCATCATCACCAAAGACAGTTATGGTGACTGGTGCGTGCCACCGGAATCGCCGGAGCTGATCCACAGCAAAGATTCATCCCGCAAAACAGACCCGCACCTGATTGCAACGGCGTATTACTATCACCTGTTAGGATTAATGCAGGATTTTGCCTTGTTGACAAACAACCTGGCAGATAAGGTTGCCTTTGCAAACGAAGCGGACAGGGTTAAGGAAGGATTTGCCAATAACTTTTATAACAAAGCGAAAGCCCAATACAGCAACAACACGGTCACAGCCAACCTGCTACCGCTGGCCTTTGGGTTGGTGCCGCCAGCTGATGCGGAAAAAGTGTTTCAGCAGATCGTGCAGAAGATTATGGTGGAGAACAAGGGACATATCAGCACCGGTGTGGTGGGTACGCAATGGCTGATGCGCTGGCTGACAAAATTTGGAAGGGCTGATATTGCCTATAAACTTGCCACCAATACAACCTATCCCAGTTGGGGCTATATGGCGGAAAATGGCGCCACCACGATCTGGGAATTGTGGAATGGCAACACCGCTAATCCGGCCATGAATTCACAAAATCATGTTATGCTCCTGGGTGATTTGCTGATTTGGATGACTGAAAATCTTGGTGGCATTCAATCTGACAAAGCGGAAGTAGCGTTTAAAAAAATCCAGATGAAACCGTCCTTTGTTGATGGATTAAACCATGTGACCTCTTCTTACCGGTCGCCTTACGGCACTATCAACAGCCGATGGGAAAAAGTAGCGGGGAAGCTGCAATGGAATATCACCGTCCCGGGAAATACAACCGCACTGGTGTATATACCCGCAGCACAAGCAGCGGATGTAATGGAAAGTGGCCAACCTGCCAACGCTTTGGAAGGCGTAAGGTTTCTGAAGATGGAAGAAGACCGGGCCGTGTTCCAGGTGGGCAGTGGGGATTATGTCTTTACAACAAAAACATCACCCTTAAAAAATTGATGTATGCGAAAACAAACCAGCGTTTTCTTTCTCGGGCTCGTCTTGTTTTTTACGTTATTGGGTAATCATGCTTTGGCACAAAATGAAACCAAAGCCACACCTGTAAAAATGACAACCGCGGAACAAAAAGAAAAGTCAGGTGCGGACCAGGAAGCGAAAGCTGCCGAGTGGGTACAAGCGTTGAACCTGAAAGATGCAGCCAAAGAAGCAAAGGTGAAAGCCGCCATTGCTTCTCATTTAAAAGCCATTCGGGACTGGCACAATGAGCATCCGTATACCACTGTTCCCGCCGGTATCAATCCTGCTACAGGTAATCGCTTGTCAGAACTTGACAGGCAGGTCATTGCCAATTCAGCCATACCCAAATCTCTACACGACGACCTGATGGCAACGCTGAAAGCAGAACTCACGACTGAGCAGGTAGAGGCTGTATTGGATAAATACACCATTGGAAAAGTGGCTTTTACTATGCAGGGATACAAAGCCATCGTTCCGGACCTGACGCCGGAAGAAGAAGCAAAAATTCTTGGGTTTTTAAAACAGGCGAGAGAACAGGCCATCGACTACAAAAACATGAACCAGATATCGGCCATTTTTGAAATCTACAAAACCAAAAGTGAGCAATACCTGAACAGCAATGGCCGCAACTGGCGGGAACTGTTCAAGGCCTATGTTGACAAGCGGAAAAAAGAAAAAGAAGCGGAAAAAAAGCAATAACTATCAACCCCGAAACGTGATGAACAAACAACGATTTTATTTAGTGCTCGTGCTGCTTATTACTTTCACCAGTGCAGAGGCGCAGCTCAGCAAATGGCAGCAAGGGGTACTGGTAGATGAATTTATCTACGATACAGCCTCGTTTCCGCAGGCTCACTCAGCAACTATTGTAGAAACGCCTGCCGGTTTGGTGGCGGCCTGGTTTGGCGGCACCAGAGAGGGCAATCCGGATGTGGAAATTTATGTAAGTCGCTTGGTTAATAACAAATGGACACCACCTGTTTCGGTTGCCGATGGCCGCATCAATGATACAGTTCGCAAAGCCACTTACAACCCGGTTTTATTTCAAATTCCGGGTGGTGATTTATTGTTATTTTATAAGATAGGTAACAAGGTGGCCGACTGGAAAGGATTTATGAAACGGTCGAAAGACAATGGCCTGACATGGAGCGAACGGATCTCTTTGCAGGAGGGCTTTTTAGGCCCTATTAAAAATAAACCGGAGGTGGTGAAGGGAAAGATCATTGCGCCTTCCAGCTTCGAGGGTAACCCGGGCTGGCGGGTTCATTTTGAAGTGTCGGATGACAGGGGAGAAACCTGGCGTAAAGTGGGACCCATCAACAGCGGTACGGATTACACCATTATTCAACCCAGTATTCTGAAACACAAAGACGGCAAACTGCAAATGCTGGCCCGCAGCAAACAACGGGCATTGATCACGTCCTGGTCAGCCGATGGAGGAGAGACCTGGTCGAAGGTAGAACCCTCAGGCTTGCCCAACAACAACAGCGGTACTGACGCGGTGACCATGCAGGACGGAAGACACCTGCTGGTGTACAACCATGTGCGTCCGCATGATAGTTTGAAAAACGGGAAAGGAGCCCGTACGCCCTTGAATGTTGCCATCTCTCCTGACGGTAAAAAATGGTTTGCTGCAGCCATCCTGGAAGATTCCCCCATCAGCCAGTATTCTTATCCTTCGGTGATCCAAAGCAGGGATGGAATGGTACATGTGGTGTACACCTGGCGCCGGCAAAAAATTAAGTATGTCAAAATTGATCCGTCAAAGCTGGTCCTAAAAGAAATAGTCAACGGCAAGTGGCCGGCGTTAAAAGGTTACCAGCCACCCGCGTCGGGTGAAATAACAAAAGACTGAGAAGGGAAGGTTCTTTCTCTTTTTAGAATTTGATGTTGGGAAAAGCTTCGCGAATAACATGAGCGATTTACTCTCGCCTTACGCAAATTAGACGCAGGGCTGAACAGCAGCCTTTCGCTATACGCAGCGATGGAAGTATACTATTTACACCCTTGCATTTTTAAACTTCACTTGTATAGGGGAGGGAAATAGAAAAAGCCTGCCAGGCTTTTATAATCGTAATCATTCTCCTTGCAAAGCAATTCGTGTTGCATACTGAAGATTTTTAGTAATTTCTTCCGGGTAGAGAAAAAGCTGTTTCCTCTCAAGCTTGCCGCAGGCACGGCTTTCCCGTATTCCATAACGGAATGGACAGGACTTTACAACAGTAATATCATCCAGTAATTCAGTAAGAGATGACATTGTTGAACTCTATTTAGTAGGATAATTTTATAGCAGAAACCAAACATTTGGTTTTCGGTAACCCTGACCACTTCCGTTAACAGTCTAAATCTCTTTGCGTATGAAAGATGCTTGCTATTTGAATGGTTTGCTGCACGCCTTGCAGGGCACAAAAAAGCCGTTGCCCGTCTTCAGGAAATACAAGTTTCGCCTTCATTTCGTAAAAGATTTTGAATTTCAGAACGGCAATCGTTTGAACTTTCGGTAATAATTTTTTTCCATAAACAAGTAGTCGTTTCTAGACGGGAGTGTAGTCTTACTCTCCCTCTTTTTTTATTTCTTGTCAATGCGTAGAAAAGAAAATTACATATTGCTTTTGCTGTGCTGGATCACCAGCCTTTATTCGTTGGCTCAAACGTCTGATGACCAGTTTCGCAAACCGCTGAAAACGGTTCTGACGGAAGTGCAAGAGCGGTATGGCATTTCCATCCGGTACAGCGATGACCTCGTTAAAGACAAATGGGTTACGTATGCGGATTGGCGTTATAAACCTGATGCGGAAAAAACAATGGCGAGCATTCTGGCTTCGCAGGATTTGACTGTTTCAAAAGAAGGCGATAAAAAATACAAGCTGCAGGCTTTTCAATACCATCTGAAGACGGTGGAGGAAGGAAGGGAGCAGTTAGGTTACCTGTCAGGCTTATACCACAATCTGCAAAGCTGGGAAACCCGGAAAGCCTCATTAAAACAGTGTTTGCTTTCTTCCCTGCGGCTGTCAACCCTGCCTGCCAAACCCGCTTCTCAACCCATTGTTTCAACGATAAGAAATTTCAAGGGCTATACCGTACAAAACATCGCCATCGAAACCTTGCCGGGGCTTTACGTCAGCGGTTCCTTGTATCGTCCATCGAAAGCGAGAGGCAAACTTCCTGTGGTGCTAAATCCCGATGGCCACTTCTCCAAAGGCCGTTACCGCGAAGATGCACAATACCGCTGTGCGGCGCTTGCACAAATGGGAGCGATGGCCTTTAGTTATGACCTCTTTGGCTGGGACGGCGAAAGTCTATTGCAAATTACATCCGGCGATCATCGTCGCAGTTTGGTGCAAAGCATTCAAACCCTGAATGCCATCCGCATACTGGATTACCTTCTTTCGTTGAAAGAAGCGGATAAAAGCCGTGTGGCCATTACAGGTGCCTCGGGCGGCGGTAGCCAGACCATGCTGTTGGCAGCCATCGACGACCGCATCAAACTGAGTGTTCCGGTGGCTATGTTGTCCTCCTATCACAGCGGTGGCTGCCCTTGCGAAAGCGGCATGGGAATTCACCTGTGCGGCGGCGGTACCAACAATGCCGAAATCGCGGCCATGGTAGCACCCAAACCGATGCTGATTGTTTCCGACGGCAAAGACTGGACACAAAACGTACCGCAGCAGGAATTGCCTTTCGTCAAAAGAATCTATGGCTTTTACGGAAAAGAGGATGCGGTGCAGAATGAACACTTGGCCTCAGAAGGTCATGATTACGGCAAATCAAAGCGGGCCGCACTTTACCAGTTTGTGGCCCGTCATTTTGGTTTGAATAAGACAGCCATCACCAACAAGACATCCGGCATTAACGAATCAAGCATCACCATCGAAAAAGAAGAAGCATTAAAAGTATTTGGACCAACGGGTGAAAACCTGCCACCAAATGCGATAAAAGGTTATGAAAATGTGGTAGCACTTTTTGAACAATCACAGTCGGCTACTGCGAAAAGCAATACCGTTTCAAACGACCAATACAAAGTTGCCGTGATTGACCTGATGATTTTAAAGCGGCAGAAACTGAGTGCTTTCCCCCTGGCAAAAGAAATTGGTGCCGATGGCATGGAAGTGGACATGGGGGGCCTGGGGAATCGTCCCACATTTGACAACAAACTTCTGATTGACTCAATCAGAATGCAGTTCCTCGCGAAAGCAAAAGAATTGGGACTGGAGATTCCATCACTGGCCATGACCGGATACTATGCACAATCCTTCTGCCAGCGGGAGGCCTATATTCAATCCATTGCCGACTGTATAAAAACCATGAAACTGATGAAAGTACCGGTGGCCTTTTTGCCGATGGGTATTCAGTGCGACCTGGTAAAAAACCCAGGCGTGCGGGATTCGGTGGTAGCCCGTTTACGAGTTGCCGGCCGGATGGCGGAAGAAGCCGGTGTGTTGATCGGCATTGAAACAGCGCTGGAAGCAAGGGAAGAACGGAAGCTGCTGAAGGAGATCGGTTCACCAGCCATCAAAAGCTATTTCAACTTTTCCAATGCCTTAAAAAATGGACGTGATGTCAGCGCCGAACTGCAAATCCTTGGCAGGGAAAATATCATCCAGATCCATTGTACCGATGACGATGGTGTGTGGCTGCAATACAACACAAGGCTTGATTTACACAAAGTGAAACAAACGCTGGACAACATGGGCTGGACCGGTTGGCTGGTAATCGAACGATCGAGAGATGCAAGGGAACCCACAAATGTGAAAAAGAATTTCAGCGCCAACACGGCCTATTTAAAATCAATTTTTCAACCAACCCATTCAAAATAAAGCCATCATTCAATATGCGTTGCCTTCTGCTCATCTGCCTCTCCTTTATTTTGCTGCCGGAAGCGCAGGCGCAGATCTATGTGGCCACCCATGGCTCCGACAGGGCAGAAGGCACGAAGGAAGCACCGCTGGCAACGGTGCACACCGCCCTTCGGAAGGCAAGGGAATGGCGTCGTCTAAAAAATCCCGGTGCCGAAAAAGGCATTCGCATTTACGTAAGCGGCGGTGTTTACCGGTTTGAAGAGCCCTTGTTTATCCGTTCAGAAGATGCAGGAACGGCTGCAGGTCCAACAACCATTGAAGCAGTCATCAATGAAACTGTCATCTTTAGTGGCGGGCAAAAAATCACGGGATGGAAAAAAGCAGGCGGCGTCATTCGCCATCTTCCTGCCAACGCAAAAGGAAAGGTATGGATAGCCGATGCACCGGTGAAAGGTGATGCGATTCTTGACTTCCGCCAGCTTTGGGTGAACAATAAAAAAGCTATTCGTGCCAGGGACAGGAATGCTGACAGCATGTACCGGATTCTTGCCTGGGATCATAAAACGGAACAGTGCTGGATACCCAAACCCTCTACAAGCATTGCAGATACACCCGGCTTGGAGATGGTCATTCACCAATGGTGGGCCATCGCAAACCTTCGGGTGAAGTCTATCAAGGTAAAAGGCGATAGCGTTCTGCTTAGCTTTCACCAGCCGGAAAGCAAGGTACAATCGGAACATCCCTGGCCGGCGCCCTGGCATTCAAAAGAAACCGGCAATTCCGCCTTTTATCTTACCAACGCCATCCAGTTTTTGGATAGCCCCGGAGAGTGGTACCTGGACAAAGCCGCGCAAAAGATTTACTATTGGCCACGGAGCAACGAAGACCTTAGAACGGCAACAGTGATAGCACCGGCTTTGGAGACGTTGGTTCGAGTAGAAGGAACGTTGGACCACCCGGTAGCGAATGTGCATTTCAAAAACATTGCTTTCCAGCATGCCACCTGGATGCGCCCTTCCCAACAGGGCCATGTGCCACACCAGATTGGCATGTACATGCTGGATGCATACAAACTAAAACAACCCGGCACCGCCGACAAACAAACGCTGGAAAACCAGGCCTGGGTGGGCCGTCCGGCGGCTGCGGTAAACATTGCATTTGCTAACAATATAAACATTGACGGTTGCCGGTTTGAACACCTGGCAGCAACGGGGCTTGATCTTGGCAAAGGCGTTCAGGATGCCGGCATCAAGGGCAACCTGTTTAAAGATGTAGGCGGGACGGCGATTCTTGCCGGTCACTTTTCCGACGAAGCTTCTGAAGTGCACCTGCCCTACAATCCCAAAGACGAGCGGGAGGTGAGCAGCAACATTAACATCACCAATAACCTGGTGAATGATGTGGGCAACGAAGACTGGGGATGCGTGGGCATCGGTGGCGGTTACCTCCGCAACAGCACCATTGCTCACAACGATATTTCCGAACTTCCTTACATGGGAATTTCCCTGGGGTGGGGTTGGAGCCCGACACCGAACGTAATGAAAGCAAACAAAGTGATGGGCAACAAAATTCATCGCTTTGCCCGGCAGTTGTACGACGTTGCCGGCATCTACACCCTCAGTGCACAACCGGGAACGGAGATCAGCGGGAATGCTATTGACAGTGCTTACAAAGCACCGTATGCGCACCTGCCAAGTCACTGGTTTTATCTCTATACCGATGAAGGTTCATCGCATATAACGGTAAAGGACAACTGGACACCTTCGCAAAAATTCCTGCAAAATGCCAATGGGCCCGGCAACGTATGGACCAACAACGGTCCCGCCGTTAGTGAAAACATAAAAGCGGCGGCGGGATTGCAACCCGCGTTCCGGCACCTGCTGAAGTACCGTGAGGTCCTGTATCCAACCTGGGGTATTGTGCACGAACAGCCTGTAATCGTCGAACTGGTCACACAAAAAAACGCGTTGGATCTCGCCAGATTGAAAACTATTTTGCTGCAATACAAGGTTGATACAGCAGCCATTTACCACTGGCAAAACCGGTACGTGATATTTGATAAAGTTCAGGATGTGTCCGTGTTGCGTGGAAAATTACAGGATCAATTCCCCGATGCGCAGGTAAAAGTTTACTACGATGCCTTTTATGAGTTTAACCGGCAGCGTTGCGAAAACACAGCCACGACAACCGAACGGCAGCACATTCTGTTAACCGCCAACCTGGTTGCTGATCCAAGGCTTCAGCAGGAATACATGCGCTATCATGCCTCCCAATTTCAGCAATGGCCGGAAGTTTCCAAGGGATTTTGCAAGGCCGACTTTCAGCAATTACTGTTGTACCGGAATGGCCGGCAACTCATGTTGGTGATCAGTATTCCCAAAGGAGAAAGTTTGGATAATCTTAATCCGAAAACAACCGAGAACAACCCGAGAGTGGAAGAGTGGAACCGCATCATGAAAAAATACCAGGAGGGCCTTGAAGGAACCAAGCCGGGTGAGACATGGATTTTTCTGCAAAAGCTGGCAGCGAATTAAAGACTCAGATAAACCAATGTTACGATTAGGAATTTTAGGATTGGGCGAAGGGCGAAGCACGATGGCTGCAGCCCTGGCGAGCAGACGTTACGAATTGCGAATGATCTGCGACAGGAACGAAGCCTTGTGCCGGCAGCGGGCAAAGGAGTTTGACTTTCAGCAGTACACCACCACATACCAGCAAATGCTGGATGACCCGGAAATTGATGTCATCGCCATTTACACTCCCGACCACCTGCATGCAGAACATATCCGTGAGGCTCTTTTGCACGACAAACATGTTGTTTGCACCAAACCGTTTCTGGATGATCTTTCAAAAGCAAACGAGCTGCTGCAATTGAAGGAACAGCGTGGCAAAAAAGTTTTTGTCGGGCAAAGTTCCCGCTTTTTTGAACCGGCCATGCGGCAACGCAAAGACTTTGATGCAGGCCTGCTGGGAGAATTGATCACCATTGAAGCCTACTACCACGCCGACCACCGGTGGTTTCTGGAAAAAGGCTGGTCCTTGCTGCAATCGTTCAAATGGTTATACGGCGGTTTGAGTCATCCTACTGATTTTATTCGCTGGTATCTCCCCAATATTGAAGAAGTAATGGGTTATGGCATGATCAGCAGCAACGGCTTGAAAGCCGGGCTGAAAAACCATGATACCATGCATTTTATTTTCAAGGCCACCGATGGAAGAATCGCCAGGGTCAGCGGGGCGTACACAGGACCCACACAGCCAACCAGCCGTGACAGCGGCATGAGCTGCGTATTACGCTGTACGGAAGGTGCCAGCCAGGCCGATTACCACGAATTGCGTTATGCCATTACCGATAAAAGCGGTGAAGAAAAAATCATTCGCTGGGGCGATGCGGCATTAAAACATTATTTCAGGTTCGAAGGCCAAAGTCACCATGCAGGGGAGTACCAGAATTACCTTGACTATTTCGCCGACAGCATTGAACAGGATTTTACCGCCTACCCGGATATGAAGGAAGGCATTGGCACCATTGCCTTGCTGCAGGCCATGGATCGTTCGCTGGAAAGCGGGAAGCCGGTGAAGGTGCAGGACATCGTAAAGGAGTATGGCCTATGAACCCGATCTACGACAAGCTGACCAAACTGGATTTCGCCATCGTAGGGGTTTATCTGGTTGTGTTGCTGGTGATCGGTTACATTGCCAGCGTCAAACAAAAAAAGCGAAACGAAACGCTGTTTCTGGCCAGCCATTCGCTGAACTGGTACAACATCGGCTTCAACATGTGGGGTACCAATGTAGGTCCTTCCTCCCTGCTTGCCTTTGCCAGCATCGGCTATGCAACGGGTATTGTCGCCGGCAATTTTGAATGGTATGCTTTTGTTTTCCTGTTGCTGCTGGCTACTGTTTTTGCACCCCGTTACCTGGCCAGCAAAGTAGCGACCATGCCCGAGTACATGGGCAAACGTTATGGCGACAGTACACGGAATATATTGGCCTGGTATGCCCTTATAAAAATCCTGGTAAGTTGGTTGTCACTGGGACTTTTTAGTGGTGGTGTGCTGGTGCGGCAGATCCTGGGCATTCCCATGTGGCAATCGGTGATCATGCTGGTGCTCTTTGCCGGTGTGTTCACCTTTGCGGGCGGATTGCGGGCCATTGCCAAAGTGAATGTGTTTCAAATGATCCTGCTGATCGTCGTCTCCTTACTGCTTTCCTATCTGGGTTTGGAGCGGGTAGGCGGTCTGTCGGCCCTCTACGACAAAGTTCCGGCCAATTACTGGAACCTTATACAACCATCCGATGATGCCAATTATCCCTGGCAGGCCATGTTGCTGGGCTACCCGGTTGCGGCGGTTGCTTTTTTTTGCACCGATCAGGCCATGGTACAAAGTGTGTTGGGTGCTAAAAATTTAGAACAGGGGCAGCTCGGGGTTAATTTCATTGGCTGGCTGAAAGTGCTGGCCCTCCCGCTGTTTATCCTGCCCGGCATCCTGTGTTTTGCGCTGTTCCCGCAACTCGAAAATTCGGACCTGGCCTACATGACCATGGTCACCAATCTTTTTCCACCGGGTATGAACGGGCTGGTGATTTGTGTTTTGATCGCCGTTTTGGTCGCCACCATCGGCTCCTCGCTGAATGCATTGAGCACCGTTTTTACCACCGATGTGTATGTAAAAAACATCAACCCGGCTGCCACAATAGAACAACAAATTAAAATCGGGCGAATGTCCATTGTGATTGGCGCCATCTTCGCTGTGCTCATGGCCATTGCCATTGACAACATTCGTGGGCAAAATCTGTTCAACATTTTCCAGGCGGTACTCGGTTTTCTGGCGCCTTCCCTTTCTGTTGTTTTTCTCCTGAGCGTATTCTGGAAAGGCACCACCCGCAAAGCCGTCAATGGCATCCTGAGTTTTGGTTCTGCCTTCAGCCTGTTCGTGGGCATTTTGTACCTGTGGGTTTTTCCCGCCGATGCCTACCCGCAATGGCCGCATTTTTTACTCCTGTCGTTTTACATTTTTGCCATCCTCCTGGTGGCGGCTGTACTGCTTTCGTTAACTGACAGCACACCTCAGCGGAACAATGCCGAAACAGCCGCCATTCCGGTTACGTCCAAAAAAGTAAAAATCTTGTTTGCAGTGCTCGGCCTTGTTATTCTTACCCTTTACATCATTTTTAACGGACATTGATTATGAAGAAAAATCATTTTACTACAGCCGGTCATCTTGCCAATAAAAAGCATTCACTCTTTAGCGGATGTGCATTTCCGTTAGCGCAGTTCGGAAGGGGGGCAATCCACAAGAAAATCTTTATAAGCCTTTTTTCTCTGCTGAATTTTTGGTTACAATCTGCAGCCCAGCAAGCCACCTGGATCTGGTATCCCGGCGATTACGAAATCTGGCTGAGCAACAACATGCAAAACCGGCGCACCGACCGCGGGGCTTTTTTTCCCGTGTTCTGGAAAATCGACAGCCATTATCCGCTGATGGATTTTCACAAAGAGTTTACGCTATCGCAACCCGAAGAAGTAGCCATTTATGCGGAAGGAAAATACAATGTCAAGCTGGATGGAAAGCCTTTGGAAGGCACACCAACGAGGATAACCGTTCCGGCAGGCAAGCATAAGATCAACATTAAGGTTTTCAGCCAGGCAGTGGTGCCGGCCATTTATGTAAAGGGCAAAACGATTGTTTCCGATTCATCCTGGCTGGTAACGTTTGAAGACAAGGAATGGATCGACGAAACCGGAAAAACATCGGACATCTCTGCGACGCAATGGCTCAAGGCAGGGCATTGGAACTTTACTACACCTTCACAGCTTCCTTCCCGCTTTTCCTTACCGGTAAAGCCGCAAAGCGCAGTCAGTGTGGTCAAAAAAGGCCGGGAACAACTTGTTGACTTTGGCAAGGAAACTTTTGGCTTTATCAGGCTACACGGCCTCAAAGGAAAAGGTGCCGTTACCCTCTTTTATGGTGAATCAAAAGAAGAAGCGCTTTCAAAAGACGGCGCCATTGCGCTGGACAGGTTGCAGGTGGCCCAAAGTAGGAAAAGGGATTCGGTCATGCCGCTTTCCAAAGCCTTCCGGTATGTAAATGTCGTGAGCGATCCCACCGTGCATTTTGATTCGGTATCCATGTTGTACGAATATGCCGATGTTAAAGAACGGGGCAGCTTTCGTTGTTCGGACAGCCTGATCAACCGTATCTACGATGTCTCCAAATACACTCTTGCCCTGAATACCCGCGAGTTTTTTATTGACGGTATCAAGCGTGACCGCTGGGTATGGAGTGGCGATGCTTACCAGAGCTACCTGATGAACTACTACCTTTATTTTGATTCGCCAACGGTAGAACGAACCATGGCCGCACTCAGGGGAAAAGACCCAGTGACAGGTCATATCAACACCATCATGGATTATACGTTTTACTGGTTCTTGGGCATCTATGACTACTATCTCTACACCGGCGATACAACCTTCATCAAGCAATATTATCCGCGGATGCAAAGCCTGATGGCCTATGTACTGGGCCGTCGCAACAAAGAAGGTCTGTTGCAGGGGCTACCCGGCGACTGGATCTTTATCGACTGGGCAGCGGGCCTGAGCAAAAAAGGTGAAGTTAGCTTCGAGCAGTTGCTGTTTGCCCGCAGCCTGGAGACGATGGCCCTCTGTGCGGAAATTGCAGACGATCAGCAGGGCAAGGAAGCGTATGCTACGCTGGCGAAAGACATGAAAGGAAAATTATTTTCGCTTTACTGGAACGATGCGAAAAATGCTTTTGTGCACAGTCGCGTTGATGGGGCGCAAACCGACAATGTTACCCGGTATGCCAACATGTTTGGTATTTTTTTCAACTACTTTACTGACGTACAAAAGCAGGGTGTCAAGCAGCATGTGTTGCTGAACGACATCGTACAAAAAATCACGACACCGTATATGCGTTTTTACGAGCTAGAGGCTCTGTGCGCCATGGGAGAGCAGGAGTATGTGTTGCAGCAGATGCGTGAGTACTGGGGCGGCATGCTGAACCTGGGCGCTACGTCGTTTTGGGAAGAATACAACCCCGAAAAAAAAGGTGCTGAACATTTTGCCATGTACGGCCGCGAATTTGGCAAAAGCCTTTGCCACGCCTGGGGTGCCAGCCCGATCTACCTGCTGGGAAAATACTACATGGGTGTAAAGCCAACAACAGCAGGTTATGCCACGTACGAGATTCAACCGTCGTTGGGAGGATTGCAATGGATGGAGGGCAAGGTGCCAACGCCGGCCGGCGATATTGAACTGCATGTTAGCAGAACTTCCGTGACCGTCAAAGGCGCTGCGGGTACCGGGACATTGCGCCTGCGCAGTAAACGACAACCAGTATGCAAAGAAGCAAAAGTAGAAACGCTCGGAGAAGGGTTGTATGCCATAAAAGTGGAAGCCGGCAAAAAATATACGGTGGCTTACGAAGCGCAAGAAGTTTTATCAAAGTAAAACAGGTAAAGAAGCAAGCTTACCTTTTAAAAATGCAAAGGTTCTACAAGTCATCACAACAAAGGAAAACGTTCAGTGATATCCGTATCGCAAAAGGAATTATGAGAACAAGTGAAAAAAATGACAAAAGCCCGTCATACTAAAACACATCAATGATGTTGAGAAGCATGAAAAAATATTTACTGGTCCTTTTTGTTATAACCTCTCTTGCACCGGTTACACTGCAGGCGCAATTGGTAGATAAAACACCGGCCGCCTTACCAAAAATCCCTACGATTTACAATACAGAGCCCTGGCAGGATCAAACTGTATCAGCCATCAACCGGGAGCCGGCAAGGGCCACGGCCTATTCATTTGCCACTGTGAAGGATGCCGTTGCCGCAGACCGTACAAAAACCGACCGCATGCTGCTTCTCAATGGCGAGTGGGATTTTCAACTGGCAATGCGGCCTGCCGATGCGCCGACAGATTTTTACAAATCCCGCGTCAGCGGCTGGAAAAAGATTGACGTGCCCAGCAACTGGGAAATGAAGGGATACGACAAGCCGATCTATAAAAGTGCGGTCTATCCCTTTCGCCCGGTGAACCCACCGCATGTGCCGCTTGACTACAACCCGGTGGGCTGTTACCAGCGCACCTTCACCCTTCCGGCTGGCTGGAAAGAAATGAATGTGACCCTGCACTTTGGTGGGGTGAGCTCCGGTTTTAAAGTGTGGCTGAATGGCAAATTTGTTGGCTATGGCGAAGACAGTTTCCTGTCTTCGGAATTCAACATCACACCTTACCTGCAGCCCGGTGAAAATATTTTATCCGTTTGGGTCATCCGGTGGAGTGACGGCTCCTTTTTGGAAGACCAGGACCACTGGCGCTTAAGCGGCATCCAGCGGGAAGTGATGCTGTTGGCCGAACCTAAGATCAGGATCGCAGATTTTCACTGGCAGGCCAAGCTTGATCGTGATTATAAAGATGCCCTGTTCAGCGTCCGGCCAAGAATTGAGAACCTGACGGGAAAAGAGGCGCCGGGTTACAAAATCAAAGCGCAATTGTACCAGCAGAACGGGAAAGCAGTGCTCGATCAGCCGCTGGAAAGAAGCGCTGAATCGGTAATCAACGAAATTTATCCCCGGCTGGACAATGTCAAATTTGGCTTGCTGGAAACAACGCTACAAAATCCTGACAAGTGGAGCGATGAAACGCCCAGCCTGTACACCCTGGTGCTTTCCCTGGAAGACAGCACCGGCCGTTTGCTGGAGGCAAAAAGCTGCAAGGTTGGTTTCCGAAGCATTGAATTTTCAAAAGACAACAGTAAATTATTGATCAATGGAAAGCTGACCTACCTCTATGGGGTAAACCGCCCCGATCATCATCCCACGAAGGGAAAGGCGCTGAGCCGGGAAGACATTTTAGCGGATGTAAAAACGATCAAGCAATTTAATTTCAACTGCATCCGTGCGTCCCATTATCCCATGGATCCGTACCTCTATGACCTGTGCAACGAGTACGGCATTTTTGTGATCGATGAAGCCAACCTGGAAACCCATGGACTGGGCGGAAAACTGAGCAATGATCCTTCCTGGACCGGCGCCTACCTGGAACGCAGTAACCGTATGGCCATGCGGGACAAAAATCACCCGAGCATCATTATGTGGAGTTTGGGCAATGAAGCCGGCAGAGGGCCGAACCATGCCGCCATGGCATGGTGGATGAAGGAGTTTGACATCACGAGACCTGTACATTATGAGCCGGCCATGGGTGATCCCCGGCTGGAAGGATATATGGATCCTTCGGATCCGAAATACCTGCGGCCCAATGATCATTCGCACCGCACACAAAACCCGAAAGATGCGCCGTATGTGGACATTGTCAGCCGTATGTACCCGGGTATTTACACGCCAAAGCTGCTGGCCAACCAGGATAACGGTGATGCACGTCCGATCTTTTTTGTAGAGTACTCCCATGCAATGGGCAACTCCAATGGCAACATGAAAGAATTCTGGGACGCGTTTCGCTCCACACCCCGGGTGATTGGTGGGGCTATCTGGGAGTTTAAAGACCAAGGCCTGCTGAAGCACGACAGTGCCGGTACGCCTTTTTATGCCTACGGTGGCGACTTTGGTGAAAAGTATTTTGACAACTTTACGATCAAAGGGGTGGTGGCATCAGACGGTCGTCCCAAAGCAGCGATGTACGAATGCAAAAGGGTGTACCAGGGAGCGGAAACGGAACTGGTGGATGCAGGGAAAGGGTTGCTTAAAATAACCAACCGGCACGCCGTAAAATCATTGGGGGAATATACAGTTCGGTTAGTCGTAAGAGAAAATGGAAATGTGATTGCAGACAAACTACTGCCACGGATACCGCTGGCGGCAGGTAGGGATACATTGTATGGCATTGCTGCCTACCTGCCCAAAATGAAAAATGGCCCGGAATACCTGGCAAGTATCCATTTTTTATTGGCGCAGGATGAACCCTGGGCATCCAAAGGGTTTGAAGTGGCCTCCAACCAGTTTGCACTAACCAGCTTGGCATCCGCACCAAAATCTAACACAACGTTTTCGGCCATCTCTGTGACGGAAACTGCAAACGGGTTTGCCGTAAAGGGAACTGGCTTTGACGTTTTGATCGATAAAAAGAATGGCGCTCTTACATCGTACAGGTGGAAGGGGCCAGAGCAAATTTTTCAGCCCTTGTTACCACATTTCAAACGTCCCTTGACCGACAATGATCGCCGCGGCTGGAAGTCGCACCGGAAACTGCAGCAGTGGTATGAACCGGGATTGAAACTGAAAACGGTTTCGGCAACACCCGTAAAAAATGGTGCTGTCAACATCACCAGTTTGTATACCCTGATTCACGACAGTGCTTCCGTTACGGTTGTTTATACAATCACTGGTAACGGGGTTGTGAAAGTGAACTATTCCCTGGCTTGCCAACCGGGTTTACCCAATATACCCAAAGTTGGTATGCAAGGCGGTTTCAAACGGGATTACGAAAACATTACCTGGTACGGGAAAGGACCCCTGGAGAATTATGTTGACAGGCGTTATGGTTTTGATGCAGCCATTTATTCGCAGCCTATTCATGATTTCATGGAGCCTTATGCTGTACCGCAGGAGAACGGAAACCGTACCGATGTAAGGTGGATGCATTTTTCGAATAAGAAAAAAGAAGGCTTACTGGTGGTTGCAGACAGCTTGCTGAGTATGAGTGCCTGGCCGTACACGGAAGAAAACATTGAAGCTGCGAAGCACACCAACAAACTCAAAGATGCCAGCTACATCACGGTCAACATTGATCTGGTGCAGATGGGTGTGGGCGGAAATGACAGCTGGAGTGATGTGGCCGCACCCTTACAGCAATACCAGGTCCCGGCTACCCATTACAGTTATGGGTTTTCAATTTTACCGTATAAAAATGCTTCAGGGAAAATAGCGCCGGCGACGCATGTACCAAAGTTTTGAGAGCTTCCGCCAGCCGGATCGTGCAGCTGAAAATAGTTGCATACAGATCAACATCTTGTTCCTGATACTGCATCTGGTAAAACCGCCTGTTTGAAGAATCCAAGCAGGAGGGATGTCGTTATCTCAGGGAGCAGCTGCTGGGTTGGTAAGATTATCCATCTTTTTGCGAAAAGATGCCATTGTAGCCCGGCACCCGTGTAACTACTTTTAATACAGTTAAAAAGCGTCAGTACGGAAGTCGCTTCGGAATTTTTGCCTGTATATGAAAGTCGCCAGCACACGCAGATTCTTCCACTGCAGCAATACACTTTAATGCAACCCATTATTTTGTGATGAAGGAAAAAATCATTTTAAAAGGAATTACATGGGGGCACAGCCGTGGTATCACACCATTACTGGCGTACGCACAACGATTTTCAGAGCTGCATCCAGGCGTGGACGTGCAGTGGAAAAAAAGAACCCTGCAGGAGTTTGCGGACTATCCTATCGAGTACCTGACAAGAGAATATGATCTCCTGATCATTGATCATCCCTGGGTGGGTTGTGCTGCCGCAACGGACTGTGTGCTGCCGTTGGAAAAACACCTGCCTGCCAATTACATGGAGGACCAGTTGAAGCATTCGGTTGGCGGTTCGCACCAGAGTTATTGCTACAACAATCACCAATGGGCACTGGCCATTGATGCGGCAACACCAGTAGCCAGTTACCGGGCTGACTTGCTCCAGAAACACGCGGTTCCTGTCCCTGAAAACTGGGAGGATGTATTGGCATTGGCACGAAAAGGGAAAGTGGCCGTACCGGCCATCCCGATTGACCTGCTGATGAACTTTTACACGTTTTGTATCGCCCATGGCAAAGAACCGTTTCAGTCGGAGGAAGAAGTGATTAATCCGAATACCGGCTTGCAGGCGTTGGAGACGATGGAGGCGTTGTATTCACTGGTGGATAAACGAATGTTCAGTTACAACCCAATTGCTGTGGCGGAGATCATGTCAAAAGAAGATCACTTCTGGTATTGCCCGTTTGCCTATGGATATTCCAACTATGCCCGCAGGGGCTATGCCAAAAATCTTTTACACTACACTGACGTCGTATCTTTTCAGGATAAACGATTACGGACCACGATCGGCGGCACCGGGCTTGCTGTATCGGCTTTTAGTAAGCACAAAGAATGGGCCCTGCGATTTGCGAAGGAAGTGGTGTCTCCCGAATGCCAGCGCACCTTTTACGTGCAGCATGGTGGACAGCCTGGCCACCTGACCGCATGGAAAGAAGCGGAAGCCAATCGTCTCTGCAACAATTATTTTACGAACGTGCTACCAGCCATGCAAAATGGTTATATCCGTCCGCGGTACAACGGTTACCTGCATTTCCAGGATCATGCTGGCAATCCCATTCGTCGTTACTTATGGCATGGTGGCAAACCAGCAAACGTATTGAGTGAGCTGAATCGCATTTACCAGGAGTCGCTACAAACAGCAAAGAGGAGGGTGGCGCTATGAATCACTTACCGTTGAAAGGGGTAAAGGTCCTGGAGTTCAGTCAATACCTGTCAGGTCCCTCGGCGGGTCTACGGCTGGCCGACCTTGGCGCAAGGGTCATTAAAATTGAAAGACCCAAAGGGGGCGACGCCTGCCGGCAGTTGGCCATTAAAAATCTATGGGCTGATGACAGCAGCCTACTTTTTCATACGATCAACCGCAACAAGGAAAGTTTTGCCGCGGACCTGAAGAATCCGGAAGACTTGGCCTGGGTAAAGCGGCTGATAGCGGAAGCAGATGTGGTGACCCATAATTTTCGTCCGGGTGTAATGGAAAAAGCAGGGCTGGACTATGCCTCGGTTTCTGCTTTGAATCCAAAAATCATCTATGCCGAAATAACCGGTTATGGAAAGGAAGGACCCTGGAAAGGAAAGCCGGGTCAGGACCTGCTCTTACAATCTTTGTCAGGTTTGGTGTACACATCGGGAAACGAAGAAGACAATCCCGTCCCGTTTGGCATCGCCATAGCAGATATTTTGTGTGGCGCCCACCTGGTGCAGGGCATCCTGGCAGCCTTGATCCGCCGGCATAAAAAAGGGGTCGGTGCCCTAATCGAAGTAAGCCTGCTGGAATCATTGCTGGACTTCCAGTTTGAACTGTTAACCACCTATTACACCAGCGGCCAGCCTCCCCAACGCAGCCAGGTAAGCAACGGGCATTCCCTGCTAAGTGCGCCTTATGGCATTTATGAAACGGCCGATGGTTACCTGGCCATTGCCATGACCCCCTTGGCTAAACTGGCGGCCGCCATTGATTGCCCGCCATTATACCGGTTCGAACAGGAAGAAGCGTTTCGCAATCGGGATGAGATCAAAGCCATCTTGGTTCGTTTTTTAAAGAACAAATCAACGGCTGCCTGGCTTGCCGCCTTACAACAAAATGATATCTGGGCCATGCCGGTGCTGAACTGGAAAGAGTTACAGGAACTGGAGGCTTATCGTGTACTCCAAATGGAACAAGAGATAACCCTGGCGGGAAAAACAATTACAACCACCCGCTGCCCGATACGGATCAATGGTGAACGGTTGTTTTCTTCCAAAAAAGCACCCGGCTTAGGCGAGCACACGCAACACATAAAAGCTGAACTTCTTAACGCAGTACAATGAATTTATTGGACGACATCGTGGTGATTGACTTTAGCCAGTTCCTTTCGGGCCCTTCGGCGGGTTTGCGGCTGGCGGATATGGGAGCGAGGGTGATTAAAGTGGAAAGAAGGGGCAGCGGTGATATTTGTCGTGAACTCTATGTATCCGATGTGGTGGTGGAAGGCGAATCCACGATCTTTCATGCCATCAACCGCAACAAGGAAAGTTTTGCGGCAGACCTGAAAGAGGAGAATGATTTACAACTGGTGAAAGAGTTGTTGAAAGAAGCGGATGTATTGCTGCACAATTACCGGCCGGGTGTGATGGAACGCCTGGGGCTGGACTATGAAACAGTCAAGCACATTAACCCCTCCATTGTATATGCAGAGATCAGTGGCTATGGCACGGAAGGTCCTTGGAAAGATCTGCCCGGGCAGGATCTTTTGCTGCAATCGGTCTCCGGGCTTGCCTGGTTAAGCAATGACAATCATAGGCAACCTACGCCTATGGGAGTAGCCGTAGCCGATATCATGGCCGGCACCCACCTGGCACAGGGAATCTTAGCCGCTTTATACCAGACAGCGGTGACCGGGGAAGGCGCTTTGGTACAAGTAAACATGCTGGAGAGCATCCTTGATTTCCAGTTTGAAGTACTGACCTGTTTTTACAACGATGGCAACGAATTGCCGGTGCGGAGTGCTGTCAATAACGGCCATGCCTATATTGCGGCACCGTATGGCATCTACGAGACTTCCGACGGTTTCCTGGCCCTTGCCATGGGCGATATCCTGGTGCTGTCTGATTTGCTGGATTGCCCTGCGCTGAAAGCGTTTCCGGATAAAAAAGAGTGGTTCGGAAGGCGGGATGAGATCAAACGGGTATTGGTTGATCATTTAAAAACAAGAGCAACAAAGGATTGGTTACGTATTTTAGAGCCGGCCGATATCTGGTGTGCCAAAGTGCTGAATTATGATGAACTGGTTCTGGAGGATGGCTATCAGGTATTGGACATGGAAGTAACGGTAAGCACCAGCAGTGGACTGCAAATCACAACCACCCGTTGTCCCATTCGTGTGGATGGCCGGTTGCTGCTTTCTTATCGTGGTGCGCCCAAATTGGGAGAACACAATCAAAAGATTGAAGAAGAATTTTTAGCATCTGCAGAAGATTATAAAAGCGATTTGTAGCCATGGCAACCCGTATGATCGATACCCATTTACATGTCTGGAACTTTGAAAAAGCTGACTACCCTTGGCTGAAAGGCGATACCTCTTTACTGAACAGAACGTTTCACCTTGAGGAAGTAGAGGAGGAACAAAAAAAGGCAGGTGTCATCGAAGTCGTATTGGTTCAATCCGCCAACAATCTGGAAGACACCGATTGGATGCTGGAAGTTGCTGAAAAGAAGGAAATCGTATCCGGTGTGGTGGGATGGCTGCCCCTGCAGCAACCGGAAGAAACGGAAAGAAAACTAGCGGAAACGTATAGCCGAAACCGTTATTTCAAAGGAATCCGGCACTTGATTCATGATGAAGCCGACCCGCAATGGCTGTTGCAGGAATCCGTCATCGAAAGCCTGAAGATACTGGCTTCGTATGCACTGCCATTTGATGTGGTAGGCGTGTTGCCCAAGCATATTGAAACGGTGTTAACGGTTGCAGAAAAAGTTCCCGGACTAAGGATGGTTTTTGATCACCTGAATCAACCACCCATTGCAAGCGGTGAACGCTTTGGTCGCTGGGGAAGCCTGATGCAGGAAGCCGCCGCCAATCCGGCCTTTCATGCAAAAATTTCCGGCTTAGGAACCACGACGAAAAAAAAGGATTGGACAGCTGCTGATATAGAGCCTTATGTCGCCTTTGCACTGGAGCATTTCGGTACGGAACGCTGTTTTTGCGGTGGCGACTGGCCAGTATCCCTGTTGGCGGGCAGCTATACCAAAACCTGGGTCACCTACCAAAGTGTACTGGAAGCCCTGTTGGATAAGGAACAACAGGAAAAGGTTTATGCAAAGAATGCCGTGAAGTTTTACAACCTCTAATGCAGGCGTTTCCTTTTAAGTATTTATCAATACAACAGCTCTTTGAACATTAATCTTTTTTGATCGACCTGTATTTTTTTGGCGACACACCGATGGTATTGCGGAACCGCCTTGAAAAATAATACGGGTCGTCAAAGCCAAACGTGTAGGCAATGTCTTTGATGGATTGGTCGGTGAAATCTAGCAGCTGACTTGCTTTTTGCATTTTCAACTGAATAAAATAATCGATGGGTGAATAACCCGTTCGTTGTTTAAACAGGCTGGAAAAACGGGAAGGCGAATAGTGAAAATGACTGCAAAGATCCTGCAGGGTAATGTTGATGTTGATATTGTCCTGCATATAGCAGATAGCTTCGCTGATGATATCATTTTTCACCACGCTTGCTTCAAAATGCTTTGCATTGTAAAGGAACAAGGTTAAAAAATGGCTGAGGCAAAGATTGGAGAAACAAAGGTTGTCGATACTGTAACCCGTTTCCAGGGTCTGGTAGATTTTGTTGAAAAGGGCAATGATGGTATCACTGGCTTTGATGTGTGCCGGTTTGAAATGGTCCCTGACAACCTGCATGTTGTTAAAGTCGGGTAAGGAAGTGCCGCCGAAATGAATCCAGTAAATGCTCCAGGGCCGCGCTTCATCGCTTCCATAAGCATGCTCCACGTTTTGTGGCAGAATAAAAAATTCATTGGGACCGATTTCATACCGCTCGTTTCCTATTTTGTACCATCCTTGACCATCCACGCAATAAAAGATGAAATTTTCCGGCAGTCCTTTTTTCCGATAGGTGTAATGTCCCCTTGCTTGCGGGTAATACCCCAGGCTTCCGATATAAAGGGATTGCAACAGCTTGTTGTTTAACACCTGTGCTTTTAATACGGCTTTTGGAATTTCGATTCGTTGCCGTCCGGTTCCGTGCCATACGTTTTTAATGGAGCCTTCTTTGGGGATTGTGTTCATGCAGCAATACTTAGGTGCGTAAATTAGAAAAAATGCAACGGGATGAAAAAGGAAATCACGGTAATTTGTTGATTCGTACGAAAATGGTCATTGGGCGAACCTGTGAAAGCCTGCAAAAGCAAAACACGGGTAAATACAAAGACCCAACGAAAAGATAACCTGGTTGCCAATCACTGATGACGACCAACATTTCAAACAATAGGCAGGAACAACCAAAAGAGGGTTGAAAAACGAAGCTTGACGAATATGACGATTCCATACAAACCTTTCTTACCGGAAACAGACCAGCCGATTGTTATCATTGGCGCCGGTGGCATTGTGCACGATGCCCACTTGCCGGCATATAAAAAGGCGGGTTTTACCGTTTTTGGTATCACCAACCGAACGAAAAGCAGGGCTGAAACGCTTGCCGCTGCATGGAACATTCCGCATGTCTTTAATACGGTACAGGAAGCGGTAGCAGCTGCGCCTGCAAATGCCGTTTACGATATCACCATTATGCCGGAGCAATTTGTGCCAACACTCGAGCAGTTGCCGGATGGTGCAGCGGTGTTGATTCAGAAACCCATGGGTGACAACATTCAGCAAACCCGTGAGATACTAGACGTTTGCAGAAGAAAGAAATTGGCTGCTGCCATCAATTGCCAGTTGCGTTTTGCGCCCTATGTACAGGAAGCAAGAAAAATGATTGCCGAAGGATTGCTGGGAGAGATGTACGACATGGAGGTAAGAGTAACGGTTGAAACGCCGTGGCATCTTTTTCCGCATGTGATGGTGCATCCGCGGTTGGAGATTCAATACCACAGTATTCATTACATCGATCTCATTCGTTCGTTTTTAGGGGATCCGTCCTCGGTTTATTCCAAAACCTTGCGGCACCCGGCAAAGGAGCTGTCTTCGTCGAGAACAACAACCATTTTAGAATACGGTAATACGATGCATACCGTCATCAACACCAACCATGATCATGATTTTGGTCCGGACCACCAGGAAAGTTTTATCAAATGGGAAGGAACAAAAGGCGTAGTGATTGCCAAAATGGGACTGCTGATGGATTATCCGCACGGCGTACCCGATACGTTTGAATATTGCCTGAAAGATGGGTCCGGCAAAGCAGGGGCATGGCAGACAAAAGAGATTCAAGGCACCTGGTTTCCCGATGCCTTTATTGGCACAATGGGAAGCCTGATGCGGTACAAGGAAGGCTCTTCACCCGTTATTCCGACAAGCGTGGAAGATGTTTTTAAAACCATGCTGGTCGTAGAAGCCGCGTACAGGTCAAGTGATGAAGGCGGCGTTCAACCAGATTACCCATTAGCAGAAAAGCGATAAAATCAGTTATGTATTTCAAGTCCATTTTTTTTGAAGATTATCAAGTCGGCGACAAGCGGGTGACCCTGGGAAGAACCATCACCGAAACGGATTTCGTGGTGCATGCCGGGCATACCGGTGATTTTTTCCCGCACCACATGGATGAAGAATGGTGCAAAACACAACCCTTTCAAAAGCGCATTGCACATGGCACCATGGTGTTCAGCATCGGCATTGGTTTAACGGCGTCGGAGATCAATCCGGAGGCGTTTTCCAGAGGGTATGACACCTTGCGCTTTGTAAAGCCTGTGCACATTGGTGATACCCTTCACAGTGAAATTACCATCTCCGCCAAAGGCGATGCAAAAAAGCCGGCGTTCGGCACGGTGACGGAGCATGTGGAAGTGATCAACCAACGGGGTGAAGTGGTGCTGGCCTGTGATCACCTGCTCATGGCCAAACGGAAATCCCACCAGGGGTAAAAACAATGCTCAACTCTGTTCCGAACGCACAGGTATCTCGCAACGAAAGTTCAATTGTAACGCAACCATTAGGTATACAAACAAAAACAACCCATGCCACAAATCCCGGTCGAATCCATTGCACAACCCACAACAACCGCTTACCAGAAAGGGAGCAAGACAAATTATGTTGTTCCGTTTATTTTGGTGACCAGCCTTTTCTTTTTGTGGGGCATGGCGCATAATCTTGACTCTATTCTGATTCCGCATTTAAAAAAGGCCTGCCAGTTAAGCAATGCCCAGAGTACGCTGATCGACACGGCTGTCTTTCTTGCGTATTTCCTGATGGCCATTCCGGCCGGCCTGTTCCTGAAAAAATGGGGCTACAAAAGCGGCATTATCACGGGGCTGCTCCTGTTTGCCGTTGGTGCGTTTTTGTTTGTGCCAGCTGCCAATTCATTAAGCTTTGGTGTTTTCCTTTTAGCCCTGTTTATCATTGGTTGTGGACTGACCATTTTGGAAACGGCCGCAAACCCGTATGCGGCGATACTGGGTGATCCGAAATCTGCCAACTTCCGCCTGAACCTGGCAGCCTCCTTTAACGGGTTGGCAGCTTTCATTGCGCCGTTTATTGGCGCCCTGTTTATTCTTTCCGGCGTGGAATACACACCGGAGCAGCTCACGGCCATGCCCGAAGCCGAACGGGCTGCCTACCTGGCAGGTGAAGCCGCCTCGGTAAAAATGCCTTATACTATTTTAGGAGGCGTGTTGTTGCTGGTTGCTGGTTTGTTTTGGTTTGTGAAACTGCCGGAAATGAAAGACGATACGAAGGTGGTGAAACCGGCTGATTTTGGAAGAGCCTTTCAATACCGTCACCTGACCTGGGCGGTGATTGCCCAATTCTTTTATGTAGGGGCGCAAGTCTGCGTTACCAGCTTTTTTATCCGCATGGCCAAGCAGGGCGGTGGCATTGAAGAAATCGATGCGGCAAAGGCCCTGGGTATTTACGGCTTGCTGTTTATGGTTGGTCGTTTTGCGGGAACATTTTTACTGAAGTTTTTCCCGGCTGCACGACTGCTTGCTATTTACGCACTCATTTCCGTTGTGCTAAGCTTGATCGCCATTTACAGCGATGGCAAATACGTGGTGTATGCCCTAAGTGCACTGGGTTTCTTTATGTCCATCATGTTTCCAACCATCTTCGGATTGGGTATTGAAGGCCTGGGAAAGGACACCAAGATTGGATCTTCGCTGCTGGTAATGTCGATTGTAGGTGGCGCCATTTTTCCTTACATCATGGGGTCAATCATTGACATGAACAACGACAATATTCAAACCGGTTATTACATTCCCGCGATATGTTATATTGTGATTCTCTACTTCGCCATCAGTGGTTTTAAAATTAAAAACCGGGCGGTGGCATGAGGGGGTTGCGGGGTATTTTGCTGGTTTGTTTGCTGAGCCTTTCTTCGGTATTACTTTATGCGCAGGTCCCAAAGAATGTCTGGACAAAACCTACGGAAGATGCAAAGCCCTGGGTGATCTGGTACTGGATGCACGGCGCCATCTCCAAAGAAGGCATCACGGCCGACATCAAAGCCATGAAGGCAGGCGGCATCGGCGGCGCTTACCTGATGACGGTAAAAGACACTACGAAGCCCTCTATCTACCAACCGGTAGCCCGGCAACTCACGCCGCTTTGGTGGACGATGATCAAACATGCGATGGCGGAGGCCAAACGGTATGATGTAAAACTGGCACTGCATATCAGCGATGGTTTTGCACTGGCTGGTGGCCCATGGATAAAGCCCGAGGCCTCCATGCAAAAACTGGTTTGGACGCAAACCTATGTGAAGGGCGGAAAAGCTTTTAATGATACGCTGGCGCAGCCGGAAACGTTGGAAAATTATTATCGCGATGTTGCGGTCTTTGCGTTTCCGTCGTTAAAAGGAACCGGCGTTTCTACGGCGACAACAAAACCTGTCGTTACCACCAATTCAGGTGCAGACGCATCCTTCCTAACAAATCCAGCCAACACAAAAAATTTTGTCTCAGAAGATTCATGCTGGATTCAGTACAGTTTCGAACAGCCGTTTACACTGCGTTCCCTTGTGATCAGGAGCCGAATCAATTACGTGTCGAACCGGCTGATTGTTGAATGGAGCAACGATGGAAAATCTTTTACACGTCATACACGGTTAGAATCGCCAAGAGTTGGCTGGCAAGACTGGGACAGCGATTACACGCATGCCATTCCGGAAATCACTGCCAAACATTTTCGATTCATTTATACGAAAGAAGGCGCTGAGCCGGGAGCCGAAGACCTGGATGCCGCCAAGTGGCGACCTGTTTTAAAGATCACCGGCATCGAACTTTCATCGGAACCACGCATTCACCAGTATGAAGGAAAGAATGGCGAAGTGTGGCGGCTTGCTAAACGTACAACGGAGGAACAAAACCAACCCGGTTTGTTCGTGCCAAAGAAAGAAATCATTGACATTACGAAATACCTTGATGCTAATGGTAAGCTGAACTGGATTGTACCCGCCGGAGACTGGACGATCATTCGCATTGGCCATACATCTACCGGACATAAAAACGAAACGGCTGGTGGCGGAAAAGGATTGGAGTGCGACAAGTTTAGCAAGGATGCTGTAACGCTGCAGTTCAATAGCTGGTTTGGTGAACTGATGCGGCAGGGCGGCGCCACCGCAGAAGAAATCGTCAAGCTGTTTCATATTGATAGCTGGGAGTGCGGCAGCCAAAACTGGTCGCAGAACTTTAGAGAAGAATTTAAGAAGCGGAGAGGTTATGACCTGTACCCTTACCTGCCAGTGATGGGGGGAATTCCGGTGGAAAGCAACCAGGTGTCGGAAGGATTTTTATATGATGTACGAAAGACGATTGCTGAACTCTTCCACGATAATTTTTTTGGGACGCTGCGTGACTTAACGAAGAAAGAGGGAGTGAAGTTTGTAGCCGAAAGCGTGGCGCCAACGATGATGAGTGATGGCATGCTGCACTATTCGAAAGTAGATTACCCGATGGGAGAGTTCTGGCTGCGCAGTCCAACGCATGACAAACCCAACGACATGCTGGATGCCATCAGTGGTGCCCACGTGTATGGAAAGAACATTGTGCAGGCGGAAGCGTTTACGCAATTGCGCATGGCGTTTGACGAGCATCCCGGCAATTTAAAAGCCTTGCTCGACCGGAATTTTGCACTGGGCATAAACCGGATGGTGTTTCATGTGTTCATGCACAACCCTTGGCTGGCTAAAAAGCCGGGTATCACATTGGATGCCATTGGCTTGTTGTTTCAACGCGACCAAACCTGGTGGCCGAAAGTGGACGCTTTCACTGCCTATGTGAAGCGTTGCCAGGCCCTGTTACAATTGGGTAAACCTGTTACGGATATTGCTGTCTTCACTGGTGAAGAATTGCCGCGGCGGTCACTCTTGCCGGAGCGTTTGGTGCCAACGCTTCCGGGGCTGTTTGGCAAGGAAGCAGTGGAAAGGGAAGCTGCCCGACTGCGCAATGCAGGACAGCCAACCCGCAAGCCGGAGAATGGTGTTACCTATGTTGGCAATACAACGGATGCACAATCGTGGACTGATCCGTTAAGAGGCTATGCCTATGATTCATTTAACCCTGACGCGTTGCTGAATTTATCGTCGGTGAAGGGAAAAGAAATTTCCTTAAGTACCGGGGCGAAATACAAAATCCTTGTGGTGCCGGATATGCACAAGCTGTTGCCGGATAGCGGTTCGTTGTCATCGGAAGCAGCAAAAAAAATTCTTGCCCTAGCGAAAGAAGGTGCAACGGTTCTCCTGGCGAATGATGGCAGGAGGCCATTGGGATTGAAAGATGATAGGAGTGAGCTCCAAAAGATCTTCGCCGGTGTTCGTTCTAATTCTTCAGCTCAAGGCATTGGAAAAGGAAAGATTCTCACCGGGCCATTTGAAAAACAATCGTTAGCCGGTTTAGGTATTGCACCTGATTTTTTGGCGACTGATGAAAAAGGCGAAAGAGCCGACAGCCTTGCTTGGACGCATCGTGCAGGAAAAGGCTTTGATATTTATTTTGTTTCCAACCAAGCCGCCCGTGCAAAAGAGTTGACGCTTTCGTTACGGTTGACTGGGAAGCAGCCAGAATTGTGGGATGCGGTGACCGGAAGCATTCTGCAGGTAAAAAACTGGAAGGTAGAAGGTGGCCGAACGGTGCTGCCGGTACGGTTGGAAGGCAGCGGTTCGCTGTTTGTGGTGCTGCAGAAAACTGCGGCTGGAAAAGGAGAGAAGAAGGGAACCAATTGGATAACCACAACGCAGGTGCAAACCTTGAATGGCGACTGGAAGGTAAGCTTTGACTCTTCACTTGGCGGACCGAAAGGCGAGGTGGTATTTACCGCTTTGCAGGATTGGAGCCAGCACCAAGACACAGCCATCCGTTATTATTCAGGCACGGCTGTTTACCGCAAAACATTTAGCTGGAAGAAGATAGGAAAAGCAAAAGCCGTTTACCTCCATTTAGGCAACGTGGCAAACATGGCGGAAGTGTTTGTGAATGGCATCTCCTACGGGACGGTTTGGATAGCGCCTTACCGCATTGATATTTCGAAAGCATTGAAAGGGGGCAGAAATGAATTGAAGATTGAAGTAGTGAACACCTGGGCCAACCGGATGATTGGCGATGCACGGCAGCCGTTGGAGAAGCGCATCAGCAGCACGGTTTACCCATTTAAGATGGAAGGAAAGCCTTTATTGCCGGCGGGGCTTTTAGGGCCGGTGAGGGTAGAGGTAATAAACTAATTACAATTATCTTCATAACCATTGCATGTCTATGAATCCCAGAAAGAAAGTACTGATCATTGATGAAGAGGTTGACCTTTGTTTGTTGATGAAAGTGTATTTTCTTCGGAAAAATTACGAGGTGTATATTTCCCATAGCTGTCATGAAGCTTTATTGCTTGCCAATGACTGTCAGCCAAATATTATTTTCTTACCCACAGCTTCTTGTCAGAATCAAGAGAAAGACATTGCAAAAATCAGAGAAGCCTTTCCTGATGCTGAGATCATCATAAACAATCATCATAAATATCTGGATAGATGATTTTAGTATGTTGAAATAATGAGGGCCTGAATTGGAAACACAAAGACAGCTGCTCTCAACTTTGAAGAACGCATCGGGCAGCTATGTACACATTGCCCTGCTAATTATCTACGAGGATAAGCGCATCCACTTCTTTTTGGATTCGTTCAGCAAATTCTTTTGACCATATGGACCAATGGTCGGCATCCGGAATGATCTCCGCCACAAGGTCGGCCCCCACGGCCGCAGCTTTGGCTTTAAACCCTGCTACCGATTGATCGAGGTGAAAATTATCTTTCGCTCCAGCGTACACATGCAGCTTTTTGCCAGATAGCTTGCCTGACAAATGCCTCCAATTGCTTTGGATATACAAGCCAAGGTCATAGGGTTTCCAGTCGGCCGCCACCTGTTTATTTATCTTCCCGGTTTCGCGGTCGAACAGGGGTAAGGGCCGGCCATCTTTGTCACTTCTGCCAAAGGCAGCTTCAAACGATTGTGTTTGGGTGCCATCATCTTCAAACAGCTCGCCGGCCACATCCTTTTTTACGCTACTCAGGTATTTGCCATCTTTCAGGAAGGCACCCCGCAGCGATCCATCTTTATTGTAATAGTAATTAGCATCGTCTGCATAAATATCGATGCCGGTAAAGTTGCTGAAGTCGACAGGATCCGGCGATACGGCCCAACCGCCGCCAAAGGCATCGGGATAATGCAATGGCAACCATAAGGACGGATAGCCTCCTGAACTCTGACCCATCACGAATGTTTGTGTTGCTTTGCCCGTCGTGCGGTAGTTGGCCCGGATGTAAGGAATGACCTCCTCCACCAACGCCTTTCCCCACGGCCCGTTTACTCTTGAATCAACAAATGCATGTAGGCCCCAGCGGGCTTGGGTTTCCGGATTGAGATACACAAAGATTTTTTCCAAACCAACGCCCATGCCATACCGGTTGCGCCGGTCCCTATTTAAAATATCGTAGTGGGTGCCGCCCCAGCCAGGAATGACAAAGACAACAGGATACCGTTTGGCAGTGTCGGCACCATAACTTGGCGGAAGAAAAATGCCTCCCTTTACCAATACCTCATTTTTGTGAAAGGCTGATAACAGGGAGCTATGCAATTCCATCCGCTTTATCGAATCCGATTCGGCAAAGGAACGCGGCTTTACTTCCCTGTTCAGGTAAATATGGATCTCACCTTTCCCTTCCTGCGTTACCTGCAACACTGGCTCTTTTGTAGAATAAAAATTGCCTGGGTTAAAAGCTCCTCGTTCGGGGTGGGCATCCATAAAACCAATGACCTTGTAATAACCGGGTTTCATTTGAGAAGGCATGACGTTAAGCGCCGTAGCCCGGTCGTCAACTTCTATAACCTGGTCTTTTGTCCAGTTTTTGACAGGCAGGGCAAA
Organism: Flavisolibacter longurius; assembly: GCA_014163555.1. Taxonomy (GTDB): domain Bacteria; phylum Bacteroidota; class Bacteroidia; order Chitinophagales; family Chitinophagaceae; genus Flavisolibacter. Next base: position 40,264 of record JACJGO010000022.1, on the reverse strand, counting down.
CCGGGGTTGGTTATTGTCAACGCCATTACGGAATCCTATGGTTGTATCTGCCGTGGTGGATATGAGTAAACGCCCCGTTAAAGGCCGGGTAGCGCCAGAGTCGAGGTGCACAAAAAATTTTACCTGTCCAAAAGAAGAGGATACAATCAACCACGTAAAAGCAAAGGTGATAAAGTGTTTCATGTTGTTTGGGCTAAACACAATGATAAACGAATATTTTCGTACAGCTTTTTCCAAAACAGCACCAGCGGCGCATATCTTTTATAACCGGCAACCCTTACGGGAAAATTTCTACCATCCCAGCGGGGCCCTCACAGAAGGCCATCTGCCTAAGGGCTGTGATGGTAGCGTGCAGTAGAAAGATTAGGAAATGGAGTGGCTAAAAATCCCAGGGTCTCGCTGCGGAGCCTTTGCACAAGGCTGTCTGCGAAAACCCTTGCTGCTGGTAGTCTTCGTTCTAATTTAGGATTGCTGGCCTGATGTCTGAAATAAAATTGATCTTAGTCTGTGAATAAGGCTAGCAATCCTATGTTTTTTAATTGTTCTACTGTTTGTTGGAGTAAAGGTGTAAGAACACTACGGAGAAGGATTTACTCAAGCCTTATTTCTCTGTAAATGGCAATAGGGCTTATCGAGACTTTTGGATAGCTAGGCACGAAAAAAAATTTTTCAAAGTTTTCAAATGTTGAAAATACATTTCTAAATGCCTTTTCGAATCTTGCTTCATCGGCTAGTTCGTCATCTTGGTATGCTATATACTCATCATATAAATCAACTCGTACATCCTGTTTTTGTGGACAAGAAGTAATTACTCCAAAAACGGATAATTTAATATTAGGTCTACTTCCATAAGTGTAAATAACATTTTCAAAGCTGCCATTTACTAAATGCTCACTTTTCAAATTTGCTAATATTTGAAAGTCGTTAAAAATGTCAAATGGGGCTAATCTAAAGTTTATGCGGTTAGGTGAAAAGGTGTTAAGAAATGTTTCAACTCTTTCTATAAAAGTCTCGTCCAACAATATTGCACCTGATTCTCTCTCAATGGCTTTGTCGAAGTTTTTCTCAATTGCTTTCAATCGGACCAAATCTTTATTACTGCTGTTCTTGTTCTTTAAATTCTTTTTTACGTCATTAATTTGTTCCTTAATTTGCTTGACTTCTTCATGTGACTCCAACACAGAACCATATATTAGGCGTTGAATCTCATTGAAGTTATTCATGATTCTTTTAAATCTTTCGAAGTCCTCAAATGCGCTCCATCCGGTTGCCTTTACATAGGTGTAGCTAGGAACTTCAATTAAAAAATCATTGAAAGACTTGCCACTTTCTTCAAAAGACTTATTTATGTCTGTAAGTATGTTTCTCTCGAATAGAGATTTCTCAATCTGATTCAACAATTCATGGTAAACCTCTATAGTCTCAGTTCTGATCGAACGTTCCTTGTTGTTACTTCCAATTTTTGACTTAAGGATTTTGACGTCAAAACCCACTTCCGAAGACAGCCCGCCTTCACTTTCAATTGCTCGTGTTAATTCGCTAATCAAACCACCAGTGAGTTGACTATTAAGTGACTTTGCCTTATCGTAATCGAAATAAATTAGGTCCTTTATGCTGTTCATACCCAGAATAACTAGATTGGAATTTACAGAGTTTTATTGCATCACCAGTAAGAGTAAACTAAACTTAATCACACATCACTGTTTATACGAATTACCAACCGTACAAGAGTGCGACGCAACAGACGCTTCATAGTAGCACTGGCCCCTGGCCCATAAAAAAATCATTTAATCACCGGCAGCCACACGGTCATATCTCCTTCGCCCCGGTTGGCCCAGGCAAAATAGGGTACCAGCCGAACGGGAACCGTTTTCGCCTTCGCTTTTGCTTCGCGGTATAACTGGCCGTTCCAGCTCCTATCATTCAGCACGGTAGCAGTGCCGGTTAAACTCACCATGGCCGCGCCATCAATTTTAATGGGTTGTGCCGTGAACTTTGTGCCCAGCGCCAGGCCCACACCAAACGGCTTTACCGAAGGAGGAAGGTCAGCTGATTCAAGGCAGTAAACAATTGGCCCACGCTTCACCGCCACCTGTGCACGGGTTTCTTCTACCAGCGGGTTGGCTTCCATCAGCTTTGCTTCCATGGGCAGCTGCAGGCTCACCACATCGCCGGACTTCCATGCACGTTTAACAGCTGCATAGCTGCCTGCGGTGGCAGTAATGCCGGAAGGCTTACCGTTGACCAGGATCTTGGCACCAGCCGCCCAGGAAGGAATGCGCAGGAAGAGCGAAAGGGACGTGGGTGCTTCTTGGACAGTGAGCTTTATATTGCCGTCCCAGGGATAGGCGGTTTCCTGCTTGATGCGGACCGTTGCGTCCTTCCACTTCGTGGACAGCTCGTTGCTTCCATAAAGGTTAAACCACAAACCATCGTTGGACAAACTAAAGAGGTAGTTGTTAACCTGCGCAAGGGTGCGTACGACGTTGGGCGGACAACAATTGGAAAGGCCAATATAGGCCAGCCGGTCCCGCGACCACTGCATGCCCTGCGGAAAAGGTCCTACCTGTTCTAGGATCGCCGGTTCGGCTAGGGTGTTGTACGATTCTTTCGTCCAACGTTGTTTGAACGGCAGGTCTTCGATGTATGCAAGGGGATTGGTGTAAAAAAACTTTTTGCCATCGAGAGAGATGCCGGAGAGAACACTGTTGTACAAAGTGGTTTCCAGCACATCGGCATATTTGGCGTCGCCGGTGAGCTGTAGCATGCGCCAGTTCCACAGCACGTTGCCAATGTTGGCGCAGGTTTCGTTGTGCGCCGTGAGGTTGGGCAACTGGTATTTGCGTCCGTATGCCTGGTGGAGTTTTTCCACGTCAGCAGGGTTGAACGAGGTGCCGTCGTTCGACACACCATCATGCAGCGCACCGCAACCGCCGGTTATGTACATTTTATGGTTCACCACATCGTTCCACATGCGGTGCAATGTTGTTAGCAAGGTTTTATCGCCGTTCTCTGCATACAAATCGGCAGCGCCGGCAAAGAGGTAATTGGCCCGCACGGCGTGGCCCTGCACTTCGGGCATGTCGCGGAAAGGATAGCGGTCGGAGTTGTCATCGGAGCCGGTGGAGGCCCCGCGAATATCAATGAGTTTTTTTGCGAGTGTTTTGAATTTGTCGTCGCCAGTTGTGCGGTACATTTCCACCAGTCCCATATAGTGTGAAGGGCAGATGGCATTGCGGGCCGTGGCGGCGCTGGCGGTATCGTAAAAGCGGTAGAGATAGTCGGATGCTTTAATAGCGATGTCGAGCAAGTTCCTTTTACCGGTTGCCCGGTAGTGAACCGCGGCGGCCGTCATCAGGTGACCGATGTTGTAGGCTTCAAAACTGAGACGGCTTTCAAATTGTTTTTTAGCGCCGGTCTTTTTCTGGTCGATGACGGATTTGGTGTAGATATAGCCATCATCGCGTTGACCTTTGCCGATGACGGCAATGGCGCCGTCCATTTCCGCATCCAGTCGTTTGTCTCTGGTAATTGCATACAAACTCGCCACAGCTTCCAGTGTTTTGTAATAATCACCGTCGTGAAAGGAAGGGCCTTTGTGCGAGCCGCTGTCCAGACCTGCAGCGATCTTAAAGTTTTTGAAAGCATGGCTGATGTTGTCGTCGTTGTAGATAGCCCATAGGTTGGGCACCATCGAATCGCGGCAAACCCGGAAGCGTTCGGCCCAGAAGCCGGTGGTCCATTGCACGGCGGCCATGTCAACGCTGTGCAGTTTGGCGTAGGGGCTTTTGGCGGTGTTGGTGAGGCTTTTTTCCTGCGCTTGTAGAAGGCCGGCATACAGGCCGTAACAGAGCAACAGGGAAGAGGTCAATTTTTTCATGGTGCAATATTTTTGGCTGCTCCTTCAAGCAGGTTGACAATATCTTTCTTTCGTTCCGCAGGCAATACCTTCATCCATTCTATTTTTCCCTCTTTCAAAGAAACTTCGATCGTGGTTTGGTACGGCGCATGCAGCTTAAAATGAACGTCCCATTCTTTAGGCCAGGCCGGAAATAGGTAGATCTTTTTTCCATCCGTTTGCAACAACATTTCCTGCAGGCCAATCATGCCACTGCCTCCCCAGTTGTGGTCCGGCGTCCAGTCGAAACCCGGCCCCCAGAACGCCGGAAAGCGCCGGCCGGAATTACGCAGCTTCATGGTCGTTAGCTTGGCTGCTTCTTCCGTTAGCCCAAGCCTTGCGGCAAAAATATTGTCCTGCTTCCAACCCACATGGCTTCTGAATTTGAGTGCGAAGGTGTCGAGCAGGTATGTGTTTCTTGCTACGTCTAAATTCGGTTTGCCTATGCCATACAGACCCCAGGGAAAAACAGGATAAAGCTGCGAGGTTTCGGTATTGTTCACCCGTTCCCAAAGTTTGGCGGGTGCAATGGTTTTTTGCCCATTGTATTCACCAAAACTCAGTGGCGGAATGCGGGTAAGCAAACTGGTGAAGTACGTTCGTTTGGTGGAATCAAGATAGTTAGATGACAATTGCAGGATTCGTTCGGTAACTGTATGTAAGGCAGCGATGGTGGAGGTGGCATTGTAAGCCATCTTGTAAGTTTCCGCACCGGAGCCGGGGTACAGTACCAGGTGACCATTGCCATCCAAGGCTTTTGCACCGCGGTGTTTTGCCCGGTATTGGTAATGCTGGTCAAAAAAACGCAGGCAGCTTTCAATAAATGGAATGTATTCCGAGATATTCTTCCCGGCATAGCGCTCCGTTTCCAGCATCATGAGGCAAAACTCCAGTACCGTGTCCCATTCGTATTCCAGCCAGGCATTGTATTCGAGCCCCCTGTCAAAATGAGCCGGTCGCTTCCAGCCATATTCAGCGGGGTTGGGCAGCCCAAAGTTTTCCAGCTGCTCTGTAAAGCTGGCCCCTGCGTGCCCCCAATACACGTTGCTGCGCAGTTCCGCAGTTGGCAGGAGGCGGGTGTAAAATTGAAACTGGGGTTTCATCAGTTCAAAGTCACCATTTTTCAAAAAAGGAAAATAAACCAGCCGCTGGTTTTGGGCCGTATGCGTTCCGCCGCCCCAGTTGCGGAAGTCTGGTGTGAAAGGATAAAGTTCGTTTGTAAAAACAGGGTCATACGTAAACAAGCCGCCATTGAATTTGGTAGGGTAGTCACCGTAGGCATTGCACCCAAGCATGTAGCGGAACAGCTGGTAATTGCGGCCCGTTTGCCAGGCGACTGAACCCGTATCTTTTTTTTGCGGCTGAAGCAATACAAAGCTTCGGTTCCAAAAGGCCTTCCACCAGGCAACCGTATTTTGATAAGCCTTCTTTTGATTCGAATTTTTGGCGGTTTGTGCGAGACCGTTTTTCCACGCGGCAAGAGTTGGAGCCTGTTCCTTGTGCAGGATGATCCTGATCTCCGTATTCCTGACAGGCTTTGCGGTGGCCAGTTTCCAGCCTTTGTAATCAGTATTCGTGTAAGAGCCTGAAACCGTTCCCGCCGGCTTCATTCCCTTTCCTTCCATCCTGCCACCAAAGGTGAGGTTGTAGAGCGGGTTGAAAAGTTCGCTCTTCACGCTATCCAGCCCCTGTTGCTGCACGGTGATATCAAAAACCGTTTGTTTGTTGTCATTGCGGTGAAAAAACAACACACTGTTGTCTTCAAATGAGATTTCGTCTTTGTACGTTTTTATCGGGATGTGCGAGGTCCATTTATACGAATTGCCGTTGTTGGCCCGGCCCTTGCTTTCCCGGTTCTGATAGCGCCAGTTCTCGTAGGTGGCTTCGGCGGAAATGGGCTGACTGCTGACCACTTGCAGGTGAATTATCGGGTGAAAAACATCCACCCAAAAATGTATTCTTGTTGTTAGCCTGCCGTTTTTCCCGGTGATGATAACCCCGCCGGTTTTTAAATCAAGCGTTTGGCTGAAATCCTCCGCAAACGGATTGGGAGAAAGTTTCAAGCGTACCCGTCCAGCCTTTAGCAAGGCATTGTTTTCATCAAAGGTGCCACTGCTGGCTATGTAAAAAAGAATTTCGTCGTTTTCGGTCCACACATTCAGGCCAATGCTGCCTCCGCCGCAAGGCATGCTTTCGCAGCTGTTCTTGCTTTGTGTGTTCCAGACCACATTGTAAGCATCCAACCCTTTTGGTTGCGACCACGCAAATAAGGTTAGGGTAGAAAGAAAAAGCGTAAAGGTGAATTTGCCGGGAATTTGCATGCTTACCAGTTATCGGTTCGGAATGAAGAAACAGGCAGCCCCTCTGTGCTGAACAATTCAGCAGTGGTAAAATCACGGAAGGCATACCGTACGGCGACCGGCTCTTTCACCACCGGCGAAGAAACCATCACAGAGCTCCGGTTGATGACCGCTTTGGCGGGGTGAAACTGTTTGTCTTTGCCAGCAATTTCAAACAGCGACAACTCTTTGCCATAGGAGGTCAGCCAGTTGGTTGCATGGCTGAATTTGACTTCTGCAATTCCGTTGGCAACCACCATGGTATCATAGGAGGGACTTTCCGCACCAAAACCTTTGAAGCCATAGGTCTTTGCCAGCGCCAGGAGCGCCAATCGCTCACCGGCTTCCTGTTTATGCGCCGGGTGAATGTTGGCTTCTTCGCCTTTGTCCAGCAAAACCGCCATCGCAGCATTGGGTATTTGTGCAACGGACTTTCGTTGGGCATCCCGCAGGTAGGCGGAGTTGTACTTGCCGCCCACCTGGTAAGGGGGCAATTGCGCATAGTTATACGGTGCTATTTGTACAAAATAAAACGGGAAATCGCCGGCGCCCCATTCTTGTCGCCATTGTTTTACCGCCATAGGAAACAGTTTCTCATACTGGTCCGGACGATCATAATTTGATTCGCCCTGGTACCAGATCATCCCGCGAATGCCGTAACCAGTAACCGGGTGGAGCATACCGTTATACAATGCCGTGGGTGTGCGGTTGGGTGATTTGATGGAATCGTTTGGGCCCGGTACAGTGATGCCATCGAAACCTTGTAACATTTCCGCGTTCATCCAGCTTTCAACCGGTGAGCCACCATAGCTGACATTGATCAACCCAATCGGAACGTTCAGCAACGCTTCCAGGTCCTTTCCAAAATAATAAGCCGTTGCACTGAAGTTGCTGACGGTCTCCGGTTCGGCTTCTTTCCAAGCGGAAGGTTTGCTGTTGTCAAGCGGGGTTGTGGAGGCACCTCTCGGTACTGTATAGAGGCGAATGTTTTTATTTGTTGAATGCAGGATGGCGCTGTTCGATCCGGCGATCGGCTGGCCTTTAAACCCTTTCATGGGCATCTCCATATTTGACTGGCCGGAACAAATCCACACTTCGCCAATTAAAACATTTTTTAAATGGAGAGAACCGTCACCGGTTATGCTTATCTGGTAAGGACCGCCGGCTGTAGGTGTTTCTAGTAAAACTTTCCATTTGCCATCACTACCGGCTTTAGCCGAAAATGATTTTTTGTTCCAGGATGGTGTAACCGAAATGGTTTTGCCGGCAGCCGCCCATCCCCACAAGGGCGTCTTGCTTTTTTGCTGCAACACCATGTTGTCTGTAAACAGGGAAGCCGTTTTTACTTGTGCACATAATCCAAAAGGCATGGAACAGGCAATGCCCAAAACCAAACTGTGCAAGAATGAAAAAAACAGAGAAAAAGAAAAGGATACTTTCATTGGTAACAACTCAATCGTTTTATTCGTATGAATGTGCTACATCCGGCCTGAATTGCCATCCTGTACTATCACCGAAAAAAACAGAACGTTTATAAACGTTAAAACATTGCCTTTGCAGGATAGTACCGAACAGTTGAATTTCTAATTTCGGGCCATGCGTAAATGGTGGCTGCTTATTGTATCGGGTTTGACCTTTGGAATGGCAGCAAACGGTCAACAGGGTTTTGCCGTACGGGGACAAATAACGGATTCATCCGGTCAGGCCTTGCAAGGCGTTACTATCACACTTATTCAGGATCACGACAGTTCAATGGTCATCTCCAATGCAAATGGCGCCTACAGTTTTGCCACGGTAAAAAAAGATAGCTTTCGCATTCGTGCCACCTATACCGGTTTGCAAGCCTACCAGGAAAGCTTTCAACGAATGGGGGCAACCCGGTTGTTCCAGTTACCGGTTATTAAAATGTTGCCTGGCGGCGGAGAAATGGATGCGATTGTGATCAAATCTGTACGGCCTGTCCTGATCAAAGAGGATACGGTGCAATATGATGCGGCAGCGTATAAAGTGCGGGAAGGTGCACCCGTGGAAGATGTGGTGAAAAAACTGCCGGGGGTTACCGTGGACAAAGACGGCAACATTGAAACGGAAGGGAAAAAGGTGGCAAGGGTACGGGTAAACGGTAAAGATTTTTTTGGCGGCGATGTGCAAACAGCGATGCAAAACCTGCCGGCAGACGTTATTCAGAATATACAGATCATTGATGATTATGGAGACGGTGCCAACCTCACCGGTGTGAAGAACGGTGAACCCGAAAAGATCATCAACATCAATACCCAAGCCAATAAAAACCGCGGCAACTTTGGCAATGCCACCGTGGCGGGTGGTAACGAAGGCCGGTATGCAGCCAATGTGTTTGGCAACCATTTTAACGGGGAGCAGCAGATTTCCCTGCTGGGAGCAATCAATAACACCAACGCCAATCTTTTCAATTTCAATGGCGGGGGAAGGGGCGGCGGCGCCCGGGGTGCCAACCTTGGAAGTGATAGCCGTGGCGGCGGTGGCGCCGGCATTACCTTGTCAAAATCGATCGGTGCCAACTTTCGGGACAAATGGGGAGAGAAGGTATCTGTGAACGGCAGCTATAGTTTTTCAGCACGAAATACATCTGTCAACAGTTCTACGTTTTCACAGGATATTAATCCGCTGAATATTCGCAACACAGAACGGGAGAGTACATCGGATAATCATTCTGCAAACCATCGCCTAACCTTTAACCTGGAATACGCACCGGATTCCGTCAACTTCATCAAAGTATCGCCCTATTTTTCCTACAGCGAAAGTGACAATAGCGGCAACAGCCGGTCGGCCATCAGCCGGAAGGGTTTTTTTACATTGAACAACAATCGTTCAACAGGCGAAAATGCGTCGCCTAACGGTGGCGGAAATGTGTATTATCTCCACCGGTTCGGCAAACGGGGACGGCATTTCAGCACGAATTTCAGCGTTGATTTTTCGAACAATACAACCGACAGGTACACCAATGGCACCTATCAGAACATCGACTCCCTCGCCTCACCGATACGCATACAGGATACCCTGCAGATACAGTCCCTTGCTAACTTGGGACAGAATTCGCGTACCAACCTGCGCCTGTCGTATACCGAGCCGCTGAATGCAAGTGGCACAACTTCTCTTGAGCTATCTTATGACTGGAACAATTCGGTAACGAAGAGCCTCCGGGATGTAACCGACTATCTGAATCCTGCGGATACAGATGGACTGTACAACGAGCGCCAAAGCAATCATTACAATTACCAGTTTACGACCAACAAAGCGGGTATCAACCTGCGTGGACGAAAAGAAAAATACAATTACAGCATCGGGTTTCATTCGCAGCCCGCCCGGCTCTCCGGGGGAAATATCGGAAAGAATTACGCTACCAATTATACCAACATCAACTGGGTTCCGGCGTTGCGGTTCGTTTATAATTTTGCCCGAAACCACACCCTGACTGCAACGGTGGATGGTTCATCGAGAGAACCCGGGTTTTTGCAATTGCAGCCCGTTGCCGACAGTTCCAACCTGAATAACATTGTTGCGGGCAATCCGGACCTGGTCAATGAATTTACCAACCGCTTTAGTTTGCGGTACAATAAATTTAACAGCAAAGAAGGCAGCAGTTTGTTCATCAACATTTCGCATGATCGGACCCAGGATAAGATCGTGAGCAGCCGGTTCAACAATCCTTCCGGTACCGGTCGGACCACCACCTACGAAAACACGGATGGCTTTTATGGGTATGATGGCAATGTTTCGTTTAACCAGCCGTTCAGCAACCGGAAATATGTGGCCGGCCTTTCGTTCGCTGCCAGCTTTGATAATAATATTTCGTTTACGGACGGCCAGAAGAACAGGGGAAGTAACTGGAACCTGCGGCCGGGAGCAAGTTTTCGTATTGACCTAGATGACCGTGTGGATGTAACCTTCCGTGCCAATTATACCGCCTATCAAACCACGACCCGCTACCAAACATCAACACGTACCACCAAGGCGCAGACCCTAAACTATGGCGTCAATGGCAAAAACTATTTTGGCGATTTTACCATCGGCTATGATTTTTACCGACTGCTGAATTATGGCTTCAGCGGAAGTGTAGCCAGCAACCCGTCCATTCTCAACCTGTACACCGAATACCGTTTTTTAAAAGGCAAACGACTCACCCTGCGCCTGCAAGGGTTTGATCTGTTCAATAAGAATACGGCAATTGTCCGCACTATAAATGAAACCACGATCACAGATAGCCGCACCAACCGCCTGGGCCGGTATTTTTTACTAACTGTCAATGTAAGGATGGCGAAGTTTGCGGGCAGGGGAAGGTAATTGAGTTGGGATAGATCCTGATTTGAATGTATCTGACGATTTGAATATAAGGAGGGTATGGTCCTAATGACTATTTTTTTTATGATTGACTTGGTTCTTTCAGGAGTTCGAAACTGAGACCTTTTTCTTAGAATGCTTGAAATCCAATCTTGCACGCTGACATGTGCATTGCCTTTAGCTATTATACTTTTATATATCCTAAATGACGCTTGGAAAAACTATCTGTTCCGGCATAAAGGAAAAATGGGACAATTTAGAACAATTTAAGGCAAAAAAAAGGCTAAAACTCGCTTTGGCATTGAGTTTCAACCTTGTGATCCGATCAGGATTCGAACCTGAGACCTACTGCTTAGAAGGCAGTTGCTCTATCCAGCTGAGCTATCGGACCGGCATCAAAAACGCCGTTCCTCCAAGAAGAACGGCGCAAAGATAAGAGAAACCAATATTCAATTCGCTCCTGTACCGGAAAAACGAAATCCGTTCAGGAAGGCATCATGATTCTGCACAGTTGTATCACCAATATTTTTTACATAAAGAACCGCAATGATTTTTCCATTAGTATAGCCTTTTACTTTCCAATCAGTACCGGCATCATCCTGCCAGTAATCGGTAATGGTCAGTTGCCGGCCTTCCACCTTGTTGTCCATCGAAACATTGCAGTGTATCTGCATGGGCTTACGAACCCGGTTCATGTAATTTATCAGGATCATTTCAGCGTCGGCCAGCGTGTATTCTTCTTGCATCTGCACACAGATAGTACCGTAGGTAACATTGTCTTCTTCGTACTCGTTGAACAACACCTTGTCGCCGTCCCTTGTATGACGAACATGAAGTGTACGGGCACTGGAATGAAGAAAGGTAGAACAGCCAGGTTGAATAAGGTAACGCTTAAAACGGGGGCCGGTGGCACGGAGCACCAAACTGGTGGCCAAAAAGACGAATAGGTTTTCCATAGTGTTGAAATCTGGTGACTTGTTGAAGATAAAAGATATTTTTACCAGCGTATGATTGCAGCGGAATTTTTCTACGGACAAGACCATCTTACCGTTCAACAGGCGATTGCTTTAGCCCAAAAAAAGTCAAGGGGAACCATCAATGCGGAAACAAATGAGCGCATCCGGCAGAACCAGCGACATGTGCAGGCCATGGCCGAAACTGGCAAAACCGTGTACGGCATTACCACCGGTTTTGGCATCCTGGCCAATACCCGCATTAACGAAAGTGACACGGCCACGCTGCAATACAAGATCCTTCAAAGTCACAGCGTTGGGGTAGGCGAGGCGGTGCCCGAAGACATTGCTCGCCTGATGCTTATTACTAAGGTTCATTCACTGGCTCAGGCGTTTTCCGGTGTTCAACTGGCTACGCTGGAACGCATCCTCTGGCACCTGGAAGCCGATGTGGTTCCCGTGGTGCCTGTAAAAGGCAGCGTGGGAGCATCCGGCGACCTGGCCCCGCTGGCCCATCTTTTTTTACCCCTGATCGGGCTGGGCGAAGTGTTTTACAAGGGCAGCCGGCAACAAACCGGCGCCGTACTGCAAACGCTGGGGATGGAACCCATTCAACTCGGTCCCAAAGAAGGCCTGGCACTGATCAACGGTACGCAGTTTATTCTTTCCTATGCCATCAAAGCAGCGGAGCGCATGCACTACTGCCTGGAGGCGGCCGACATCATCGGCGCCATGAGCCTCGAAGCCCTTACCGGCACCAAGGCGCCATTTGATGAACGGCTGCATAAGCTTCGACCCTTTGCCGGCAACCTGTTGGTGGCACAACGGTTGCGCAAGCTGCTCGATCAGTCGCAGATCATGCAAAGCCACATGGATTGCGGCCGTGTGCAGGACCCTTATTCATTGCGTTGTATGCCACAAGTACACGGGGCTTCCCGAAATGCCTGGCTGCACCTGAAAGAAGCCACGGAAATTGAACTGGCTTCGGTTACCGATAACCCAATTGTGCTGGGTGAAGACGATACCATCAGTGGTGGAAATTTTCACGGGCAACCCATGGCGCTTCCGCTTGATTATGCCTGCCTGGCTGCGGCGGAGATCGGGAATATTTCGGACCGGCGTTGTTATCTCCTGCTTGAAGGCAAATGGGGACTGCCCATGCTTTTGATGAAAGATGTAGGACTGAACAGCGGCTTTATGATTCCGCAATACACAACGGCTGCTCTTGTCTCTGAAAACAAAACGCTTTGCTTCCCGGCCAGTGCCGATAGTATTCCCACTTCATTGGGACAGGAAGATCATGTGAGCATGGGCAGCATCAGCGGCCGAAAACTGAACAGTGTTTTGGAAAACCTGGAATACATTCTGGCCATCGAGCTGCTGTGTGCCTGCCAGGCCATTGAGTTCCGGCGACCGCTGAAGAGCAGCGCTATCCTGGAAGAAGCCCATCATTTTGTACGGCGGTTTGTGGGTTTTGCAGAAGAGGACAGGGTATTTGCTGATGACATCAATCGCATCAAGACCATCATCGAAGACTATTCATTTGTGCAGCATGTGCAACAATTTGCGATGGACCAAAATTCAGATCTGAATAAAGGCTTTCCCGGCTTCACGTTGTAAGCGTTGATGGCTGTTTGTGTGGCATAAATTTTTTAATCGTCCGCCAAACAGTAAATATGAAAAAACACAACCTCAGCCTTTTCGGCGTGGCCCTTGCCTTTAGTGTTGTTGCCTGCAACGAAGGCACCAACACAACAGCAGCCACCAGCACCTCTGATCAAACAGGTAACACCGTAACGAATCCAACCGGAAACATCTCAGGCGATACGACTTCAATCCTTGGCAACAACGGGACAGCCTTGAATGCACAGGATTCCAGCTTTGCCATGAAAGCAGCCGCCGGCGGCATGATGGAAGTGGAGGCCGGAAACGCTTCGCAACAAAAAGCACAGAACAGCAGGGTAAAGGCCTATGGTGCGATGATGGTGAACGACCATTCTGCCGCCAATCAGGAGTTAATGACCATTTTATCGGGTCGCGGCATGCAGGCACCGTCCGCCCTGCCGCAGGAACACCAGAATCATCTGGCTGCGTTGAATAAAACAAACGGAGCCGCTTTCGACAAACAGTACATGAGCATGATGGTATCGGATCATGAAAAAACCATTGCTGATTTTGAACGGCAGGCCAACTCCGGTACCGATGCAGCCCTGAAAGCGTTTGCGGCGAAAAACCTTCCTATTCTGCGGATACACAGGGATTCGGCAGTAGCGATTAATAATGCTATAAAGTAGAATAGGCGGTAAGCAATAGGCAGTAGTTGACAGGTCCTTTTATTGGCATATCAATTCAGTCATTACTAGAAAAAAGGCATGGGATCCGTGCCTTTTTTCTTGCGAGAAAAAATTCTCTTCAAGAATTAATTGTTTGTTTATTTCCCCTACATACTACTTATAACTTATAACTTACTACTCACTCCTTAATTTATACTGCCTACATCTTTCCACTCACCGGTATTCACCAAAAACATCCCGCAGCACGTCGGCAATTTCTCCGAGTGTACAATAAGTTTCCACGGCGGCAACTACGGCCGGCATCAGGTTGGTTCCATCGGTTGCGGCAGAACGGATAGTTTGTAAGGCAATATTTACTGCTTCAGGATTACGGGAAGCTTTTAAGGCTGACAAGCTTTGGATTTGTTTTTCCCGGATGCTGTCATCCACCCGGAACACCGGTATGCTGCCGTCTTCTTTCTGGTTGAATTTATTCACTCCCACAATGACCTTTTTACCGCTTTCAATACCTCGTTGGTAAGCGTAGGCACTGCGGGCAATTTCGTCCTGCATAAACCCGCTTTCAATGGCCGAAACACTGCCGCCCATTGCATCGATTTTTCCAATCAGTTCCCAGGCCCGCTGCTCAATTTCATCGGTCAGCGCTTCTACATAATACGAACCGGCAAGAGGATCCACGGTATCAGTGGCGCCGCTTTCAAATGCAACAATTTGTTGCGTGCGCAGGGCAATGCGGGCCGCATCTTCCGTTGGCAGGCTCAGGGCTTCATCGTAGCCATTGGTGTGAAGCGATTGGGTTCCGCCCAAAACTGCCGCCAGGGTTTGCACGGTTACCCGTGAAATGTTGTTGAGTGGCTGTTGCGCCGTCAGCGTACTTCCGCCGGTTTGCGTATGAAACCGCAGCATCAGGGCTTTGGGGTCAGTAGTTCCCAGGTCTTTCATCATCCGCGACCACATGCGACGGGCCGCCCTGAACTTGGCCACTTCTTCAAACAAATTATTGTGCGCATTAAAAAAGAACGAAAGCCGCTTTCCAAAAACATTGATGTCAAGTCCTTTTTGCAAGGCCGCCTGCACATAGGCCTTACCGTTACTAAGGGTGAATGCAATTTCCTGCACGGCCGTACTGCCGGCTTCGCGAATGTGATAACCCGAGATGGAAATGGTATTCCATTTGGGCACTTCTTTGCTGCACCATTCAAAAATATCGGTGATGATGCGCATGGAGGGTTTGGGTGGATAGATATAGGTACCCCGAGCGGCGTATTCTTTGAGGATATCGTTTTGTATGGTGCCGGAAATTTTCTGCAGGTCGGCGCCCTGTTTTTTTGCAAGGGCCACATAAAACGAAAGCAGGATATAGGCCGTTGCATTGATGGTCATGGAAGTGGAAACATCCTGTAGCTTGATGCCGTCAAACAGCGTTTCCATATCGCGTAGCGAATCAATGGCGACACCCACTTTGCCCACTTCGCCTTCCGCCAGGGAATGATCGCTGTCGTATCCAATCTGCGTGGGCAGGTCAAAGGCCACACTCAACCCCATCACACCTTGCGATAACAGGTAATGATACCGCTTGTTGCTTTCTTCCGCAGTGGAAAAGCCGGCATACTGTCGCATGGTCCACAGCTTCCCCCGGTACATATCAGGCTGAATGCCGCGGGTGAAAGGTTCCTGGCCAGGGAGTCCCAAGGTGGCAGGGGAGAGGTTGGCAATATCTTCCTGCGTGTACACGGTTTTTATATCGATCCCCGAATCGGTTTGTTTTTCCTGCTTCATATTTTTTCAGATAGCTAAGCCGGTTATGCCTGTTGCAGCTTTTGCTGAATAAGCATTACCATTATTAAATCTTACATGATCCGTCTGGCTTCTTCGTTCAGCGTGTCCAGCGTAAAAGTGTGCAAAGCGGCATTTTCCTGGTTCAGAATTGCTTCGAGCAAACCTTTGTTCAGATCATGTGCCGAGGCTTCTGCCGGCAGCGTACGGGCAATGGAATTAATGATCAGAAGGGTTTGGTCGCGAAGGTTGCGAACCGCTTCCCAAGCAGCCTGGCTGACATAGATCTGTTGGGAGGCATTGTATTCAAATTCCTGCTTGATGGTTTCGATCAGCATCAATTGCATGTCTCTTGCGCTAAGCTGCGGCTGGTTAACCCGGCTTATAAGGTTGGGCAACGAAATGCGTTCACAAAGAATCACCAGCCTTTCGAAGGCTTGCAATTGCAAGGGTTTCGTGGTAAAGTTTTGAACGGGTGCCGGCTCTTTTTCACGATAGGTACGTAAAAATGCAAGGATGGCAACAGCCAGGGCCAGTGCAGCAATCAGGAGACTCAGCGTGGTTACTTCCATGAAATTTTATTAAGGGGCAAAAATACTGTGAAACTCCTTCTGTAACACAGTGCGAAAGAATGAACTTCCCGCGTCTTGCAGTAATTTTGCCAAATGAATACAACAATTGCAGCACCGGTAAAGTTTACGGCAGGTGCGGTAACAGAAATAAAGCGACTGATGCAGGATCCGGGGTTTGACTCCACCAAGGTTTTGCGGGTAGGGGTGAAAGGTGGCGGCTGTTCGGGATTTTCGTATGTTCTTGGGTTTGATGAAAAAGCCGAAGGCGACAATGAATACGAATTGGACGGCATTCCTTTTGTCATGAACCGCTCCCATGAGCTTTACCTGGCCGGAATGGAGATCGATTGGGAGAACGGCTTGAATAACCGGGGCTTTACCTTCAACAATCCGAACGCATCCTCCACTTGCGGCTGTGGGTCTTCGTTTGGCGTATAAACTTTCTCGTTGCCTCTATCTTAAAATTAGGAACGCAAACTGACCGTTTGCGTTTTTGTTTACAGGAGCATCTCTTTGATTTTACATAGAATGTTGCGTTCCCGCTTACAGCAATGTTTTTTTGTCTTTATTAAAATCAGCTTAGATTTTTTGCTGATTTTTTTCCTGCAAAATGTTAACCGTAACCAGCAATTGCCCGTTATGGCGCATGGTATGTTCAGCAGCATGAAACAGCAATCCCAAAACAGTGGAGGGCAGTTTGGCCCGGCCGACTTCTCTGCCTTCTGTCAGCATTTTCTCATCCAGGCTTTTCAGTTCTTCTACAAATGCATCCAGTTTTTGATTGAACACCTGCAAGAGCTCTTGTGTTGTTTCTACACCCGGTACACCTTCTGTTTTCAGGTAAGCAAACTGCTCTTCAGAAAGCTGGCCACCTTTGGCATAGGTCAGCAACCGGTCGAGAACACCGGGAATGTGCTGCAGGTGAAAAGCGGCTGACGCCATATCGGCAGGCTTTTCCCAAAGTAAACTGTCGGGAAAAGACGCCATCAGTGCATTAATCTCTTCCTTTGCCTGCAACAGTGCATGGACAGCCGGTTGCAGGTAGGGCGAAATTCTGGGTATAGGTCCCCGTAACCAAACTTCAGGTAGTGTAGCTTTTGACATGGCCTAAAGGTAACGCTTTCGCTATGCAGCAAAAAAGCAGGTCCTAGGTTGATTGTACCGTCAATAAACAGATAGCGTTTTGCAAAACATCCTTTGTATGATCACATTATTCATGTAATGAAAAACGCAATGCTATTTGGTCATCAGCACTCGTGTTTGTGTACCAATGGGAATGTTGATCGATGACTTTTCATACGTGACGAAGGAAACTTCTTTGTCGGTTTGCCAGGTTAGGATCTTTTGTTTGAGGTTGGGATAACGGTTCACTTCTTCAACTTTGACAAGCGTGGCATACACCATCTCGGCCTGCACTTCACGGGCGGGGAAACAGGCATAGCATATGACACATACAGCAATGGATAAAATGGTTTTCATCTCTTGTGTTTTTAATGTTAGCAATACATCACTTCTTCATTACGGGCTGCCGATCAACTTTATCAAAGCATGAAATGTGTTCTCTCAAAAAGTACAAAGTATGTTCCAAATTGATAAAGCCTCCGGAAGAAAAACCTGGGAAGAGGTGTGCGGAAGCGAATCGTGAACGCTTGGAAAATCTTATGTTCCTGGTATAGAAGGAGTAGCAAAAAACGCTGAGGCAAAAAATATTTATGCGGCAGCCCTTTTCCTAACTGATCATTTTTTCCATGACCATAAACTGGAGCGGACGTTTGGGGATTCCAAAAGCCGGGTCATCAGGAAAAGGTGCCCGTTCGCCGGTATCCCGAAAGCCCTTGCGTTGGTAGTATTCAATCAGGCGTTTTCTTTCCGTGATCACTGTCATTTGAATACGGTTACAGTCGCGTTGGCGGGCATTTTCTTCTGCCGCCTGCATCAGCATAGAACCAATACCTTTGGCCTGCAGCATTGGATTCACCGTAAGCATACCAAGATAGAGCACCCGGTTTTTTTTCTCCAGGTAAACACAACCCAAAATATTGGCATCTTCTGCGATGAGAATTTCAGCCGCCGCATTTTGGACCATAGCTTTTAAGGAAGCCTCACTGGTGCGAATGCCATCCAAAAGATCGGCTTCCGTTGTCCAACCCTGCCGGGAACTATCGCCCCGGTAGGCACTGTTTACCAGTATGTTTAGTGCAGGTACATCGTCAAGCGTAGCTTTCCTGATCCTCATGCGTTGCCTTGCATTTATGCAGTATTAATAGATTTATTTTTTACCAGTAGCGGCCCAACGGATCCCGGCCAGCAGGTGCGCCAGAAAAGCCGGATCGTCAAAGTTCTGGGGCACATGTCCCAATGCCGTATAAAAAGAGCGGCCGCCATCGTATTGCTGGTACCAGGCAATGGGATGCATTTTTCCCATGCCGTTTGTCTTGTTGTTTCCCCACTGTACTTTCGGATCATAGGTGGCTTCATCCACTGCCAAAATGTATTGCAGGTTCGTTGATTTTTCAGGTCCAAACTCATACCATTCATCCGTCCACAAACGGCCATTGGCAAAGCCTTCCAGTCCCGGGAAGCTGTTGTCCAACACCTGCATTTTTGCTGTTTGAATGGCCGGGTGAATCTTAAACATGCGGCCCACAAGTTTGGTGTACCATTCCCAGTCGTATTCCGTATCTGAGGCACTGTGAATGCCTACGTATCCCTTTCCCGACTGGATAAAACGTTCCATTACTTTTTGCTGCGCCGAATCGAAAATATTTCCGGTGGTGTGCACAAAGATGACAACCTGGAACTGGGAAAGATACTGATCGGTAAAGCCGCCGGGGTTCTCCCAAAGCACCACGTCAAAAAAATGACGTTCGCCCATTTTTTTTAATGCGATCACACCGCTGTGTAATGCTTCATGATGCCATCCGTTGGTGGTTGTTACCAATAAGGCTTTAAACTGTTTTTGCGACATGGCCGGAGAAATTAGAATTTGGAAAAGTAGAATAACAACCAAGACTTTCTTTGTCATTGTCGAAAGATAAGTTGAATTGGATAATTGAGATAGGATGCCGGGTATTTGATAGTGGATATTCGATATTTTGAAAAACTGATCCGACAACAATTTTATGCGATTGGATTCGAAATAAAAAGTTTGATGCGGTACCTAGCTTCTTTTAATCCAAAAAAAAACAGACAGGCATTCCTGTTAGGTAGCTTAGCGAACCAGTTTGGCAATGCGGCCATTGTTGCCGGCGAGGAAAACGGTTTTTCCATCTTTTGCTTTCATGCACACATGGTAGGGCTCTTTGCTGATCTGCGTCCAGGTTTTTCCGCCATCGGAAGAAAAGTCAACGCCACTGGTCCCACAGGCAATTACCTCTTTTTCCGTAATGTATTCCACGCAGCTTTTATAACCCGTTGGCGGTTTGGTGGCAGGCTGCCAGGTTTGTCCGCGGTCGGTGGTATAAAAACAATTTGCCGTGGAAAGCGAATCAGCTGCATAATCGCCACCAACAATGATCATTTTATTCCCGCCATTGCGTTTGTTGTGGTCCCACACGGCTATGGAAAAAGCGCCGGTAGAACTTTTGCCCTGCAGAATGGGAAGATTAATCTTCTGGTCACGAATAAAAACATTTGAAGTGGTGCCTCCGGTCACAAATACGGCTTCATCACGATCGAGGGCTCGAATGGAAGTGCCGCTGGCAGCAAAAATAGCTTCGCCTTCGGCAGCTTTTGGCCGGTATTGCTCCGGAATGGCCCGCCAGGAATACCCACCATCAAACGTACGGGCTATAAAAAGTTTCCCGTCGATGGGGTCACCAATAACAATACCGGATTCGCTGTTCCAGAACTCCATGCCATCGAGAAACATGCCCTTGGTTTTATTTTCGTACACCACTTTCCAGTTTTCGCCGCCATCGGTTGTGCGTAGGAGGTAGGCCGGTTCGCCAATCACCATCACAATGGCGGTAGTAGCATCAAAGGCTTCAATGTCCCTGAAATCGGCCGTTTCAAATTTGGTGACCTGGTACCATTTCCAGTCTTTCCCACCATTTACCGATTTACCCACGGTTCCGTTGGAGCCGCTCACCCAAACTACCTTGTCATTCACCACGCTCATTCCGCGGATCGATGTTTTTTTCCCGGATGCAAGTGTATCCAGGCGTGGAAGCGGAGATTGCGCAAACAAAAAAAGGTTCAAACAGGTGAACAAAAAGAGGAACAAAACTTTTTTCATAGTATTTATTGAGAATCCGAAAGGGATCCGGTTCAAAAACTAAAGTTGCTGAATTTTCACTTTCATTCCCAAAGAAAATCCCGGCCGTTTGCAGACCGGGATCATTTTCAATTAAAAGGGATTACAATTATCTATTCCAACGTTGCAGTAGTTGCATTAAAGATTCGCCAAGCTTTCTTCAATAGCCTTGATCTTTTCTTCCGCATCCTGTTTTTTCCGACGTTCGGCTTCCACCACGTCTGGTTTTGCATTCTGCACAAAACGTTCGTTGCTTAATTTCTTCTCCACAGAAAGCAAAAACCCACGCTGGTATTCCAGGTCTTTCTGCAGTTTTTCTTTTTGCGCTTCGGTATCGATAACCTGTTCCGATTCCACGTAAAACCGGTTGGTTCCAACCACTACGGTAAAGGTGTTCGGCACCGCATCCGTTACGTACTGAATGGAACCGGCAGCCACCTGTTTGGCCAGCAGGCTTTCGATATTGGCAAATCGTTCAGGCGTGGCAGACTGTATGTGCAGGGTAATGGCTTCTTTGGGTTTGAGCCCGGCTTTGCTACGGGTATCCCGAATGGCGGTGATGATTTCCTGCAGGTTCTTACCCAACGCCAGTGCCTCTTCATTGCTGATGGTTGAAATAGAAACATGGTTTGTACCCACTTCACCCTGACGGCGGATGGTAAGATCATCACCATCTTCACGAGTACGCAAGCGGTGGTATATTTCTTCGGTTACAAATGGCATGAATGGATGCAGCAATTGCATTAGTTCTTCAAAGAAGTCCAGTGTACAGGTCAGCAGGTGACTGTCGATCTTTTCACCATAAGGCGGCTTCACCCATTCCAAGTACCAGCTACAGAAATCATCCCAAATAAGAGAATAGGTTGTTTTCAGCGCTTCGCTCAGCCGGAAGTCATTGTAAAGAGTTTCCAATTCTGTTTTTACCGCTTTTAACCGGGCTTCAAACCAGGTGGCGGCAAAGGTGGCTTTTTCAAAATCTTCTGCACTCCGGTCATAGGTTACGGTGCCAGCCGCTTCCCACATTTTTACCAGCTTCAGCGCATTCCAGATCTTGTTATTGAAATTGCGTCCCTGGTCGCAACTGCTTTCATCAAACAGCAGGTCGTTACCAGC
Organism: Flavisolibacter longurius; assembly: GCA_014163555.1. Lineage (GTDB taxonomy): Bacteria > Bacteroidota > Bacteroidia > Chitinophagales > Chitinophagaceae > Flavisolibacter. Next base: position 18,744 of record JACJGO010000022.1, on the reverse strand, counting down.
AGGAGCGGAGATGAGAATACCAAAGCGAACCGCATCGGCACCAAAACGATCAATGAGATCCAGCAGGTCCGGCGAGTTGCCAAGGCTTTTGCTCATTTTGCGGCCTTGCTTGTCCCGCACCATGCCGGTAAAATAAACATGCTCGAAAGGCTTTTCGTCCATGTATTCTTCGCCGGCCATCACCATGCGGGCCACCCAGAAGAAAATAATATCCTGCCCGGTGACGAGTACCGATGTAGGGTAGTAATAGTCGATCTCAGGGTTTCCGGGTTCTGTAATGCCTTTGAACACTTCAATAGGCCATAACCACGACGAGAACCAGGTATCCAGAACATCCTCATCCTGCTCCAGCGATGTTGCTGAGCGGTTGAAAGCTTTTTGATAGGCTTCTTTGGCTTCAGCTTCGGTTGCGGCCACAACAAACAATCCCTCTTCATCATACCAGGCCGGGATGCGTTGTCCCCACCAAAGCTGGCGGCTGATGCACCAGTCTTTTACATTTTCGAGCCAGTATTTATAGGTCGCCAGGAAACGCTCTTCCGGGTGAATTTTAATATCGCCGCTGGTCACGGCTTCCAGTGCTTTGCCGGCCAGCTCTTTCATTTTCACAAACCACTGCGTTGAAATCCGTGGCTCCACCACACAATTTGTACGCTGCGAAAACCCAAGGCGGGTGCTGTACTCTTCTTCTTTTTCCAGCAAACCTTCTGCCTGTAATTGCGCAATGGCTGCCTTGCGGGCATCGAAACGATCCATGCCTACAAAAACCTGGGCGGCTTCGCTCAAGGTTCCATCCGGGTTGAGCGTATCAATGATGGGCAGGTTGTGCTTCAAACCAAGATTATAATCATTGATATCGTGTGCCGGGGTAATTTTAAGGGCCCCTGTACCAAAGGTGGGATCAACATATTCATCAGCAATGACCGGTACAGCACGATTCACCAGCGGTACGATCACATTTTTTCCGATCAGGTGTTTGTACCGCTCATCTTCCGGATGCACACAAACAGCCACATCGCCCATAATGGTTTCGGGACGCTGTGTAGCAATGGTAATGTAGTTGACAGATGATAGATGTCCGATGGCAGGCGGCGTAACGCTGTCCTCTGTCATCTCTAATCCATTATCTTCTACTACATATTTTACATAGTACAGCTTTCCCTGGATGTCCCTGTATTCCACCTCTTCATCGCTCAGGGCTGTCTGTGCCTGCGGATCCCAGTTGATGATTCGGGCACCACGGTATATGAGTCCTTTGTTGAACAGGTCGATAAACACTTTAATGACCGCTTTGTAGTAATGGTCATCCATGGTGAACGTGGTACGGTTCCAGTCAACGCTGCAGCCCAGTTTTTTAATCTGGTGGTAAATGATACCGCCGTATTTATCCTTCCATTCAAATGCATGCTTTAGAAATTCTTCCCGGGTAAGATCGTGCTTGTGAATGCCCTTTTCCTTTTCAAGCATCTGCACCACCTTGGCTTCGGTAGCAATAGAAGCATGGTCGCTGCCGGGCACCCAGCAGGGATTAAAGCCGCTCATGCGAGCTTTGCGAATCAGCACATCCTGTACAGTTTCATTCAAGGTATGGCCCATGTGGAGCACACCGGTAACATTCGGTGGGGGAATAACAATAGTATAAGGTTTCCGCTCATCGGGGCGGCTGGAAAAATAGTCTTTGTCCAACCAGTGGCGATACCATTTTTCCTCGGCTGCCTGCGGCTCAAAATTTTTGGAAAGCTCCGTACTCATGAAATAAAAATTGGTGTGCAAAGATAAGCTGCACACCAATCGGTATTATGAAAAGGAGACACGTCAAATGCGACCTTCCGGAGATTGATCTTTGATCTCGCGGCAGATATAGATTCCGCCATCAAATACGGTCTTGATAGCTTCCAGGAGCTCTTCTGACGGTGAGTTTTTGGTAACATACCCTTTCGCCCCCAACTGCAACATGTTTTTGGCATAGGCAGGCTGGTTGTTGATGGAAAGGCCTATGATACGAATAGTCGGATAGGCTTTGGTAATTTTCCGGGTGGCTTCAAATCCATTTACGGGGCTCATGTTAATATCCATGAGCATAATATCGGGTTTATCGGTTCCGGCGCAACGGATAGCTTCCTCGCCGGAAGCACATTCAGCGATTACACGGATACGGGGGTCTCGCTGCAAAACCATTTTCCACGTTTCACGCATCAGGGTATGATCATCTACAATAACCAAACGAATAAGCTGGTCCATAAATACGACTGCAATTGAATCAACAGTTTGTTCAAATTGCAATTGACCTCCATTGCAAGGCAGGTTCCGGGAGAGATGGCTCCACGGTGGTTATTGGTTACAGTAAGTCAGGGTTGTGAAAAACCGGGGCACTGAATTATTCAAATTCCAACTGGCTGTTGTTGATATAATTCACTAAAGCCGCCGAGTTTTTAAGGTTAAGTTTCTTTAGAATATTGTAGCGGTGAACTTCGACAGTTTTTACTGAAATGTCAAGGCTTTCAGCAATTTCCTTCGATGAAAATCCTTTTTTGATGAAATTAATGATCTCGATTTCCCGCTGAGAAAGAGCATTCAATCCACTCTGTTGGTCTTCGCCGTTGATGACCTGTTCGGATAGGATGTTTTTGATTTCCTCACAAATATAGCGACGTCCGGCCTGTATTTCCGTAATCGCCTTGAACATTTCTTCGCGGGAAGAGTTTTTGGTTACATAACCCATGGCCCCTTTTTGGATCATTTTGCGGGCATAGGTTGGTTGGGTATGCAGCGAAACGCCAAGGATGCGGGAGGCGGGTGAAAATTTCCGGATCAGTTGCGAGGCTTCAATGCCGTTCATGCCCGGAAGATTGATATCCATAATGACGATGTGGGGGCGGAGTTGCTTGGCCAGTTCAACAGCCTCTTCGCCGCTGCCGCACTCTGCAACTACACTAAAACGCTCATCCGTATTCAAAATAAAGCTCCACGTTTCCCTGACCAGCGTATGGTCGTCTGCAATGAGGATGGTGATTTTTTCCATTATGTTCGTCTCGTTTTAGCGGGTTAATACTATAGGAAATTGTAATGTTATGGTACAACCCTTTCCCGGGCTGCTTTCCAACTGCAAAGTACCGTTAATCAGGTAAATTCTGTTCTGAATATTTTTCAAACCGGCTCCTTTGCGAATGCTTTCCGGTAAAAAGCCCACGCCATTATCGCTGATTTGAAGGGAGGCGTGATCGCCCTGTGTCTTGATTTCAATCCGGAGAAAGGTAGCGCTGGCATGACGAAGCACATTGCTCATACATTCCTGGATAATCCGGAAAACGGTTAGTTTTTGCTGGCTATCCAAAAGAGCTTCAATGTTTTCGTCCGTACAAAATTCTACTTTTATTTTCTGTGTAAGGTGTATGTTTTCGATGAGGTCCCGTATCGTGTCGGTCAACCCAAGGTCGCCGATACTCGGATCCATTAAAGACCGCGAAAGCAACCTGATTTCCTGGATTATGCTGTTGATATTGGTTAGGCTTCGGGCAATCAGGTCTTCCTTCATTTCTTCATTGGAGCGAACCAGTTCGAGGTAGAGTTTTGTGGTTGTTAACACCTGGTTAATGTTGTCGTGCAATTCTTTTCCAATCTCGGCCCGCTCTTTTTCCTGCGATTCTACCGTGGCCTGGTGAAGGAGCCGCTGGTATTCCAATTCGTTATTGAGCAGTTCTTTTTCCAGCCGTTTCCTTTCTGAGATGTTTTGTGCCGAACCGATCACCCGAACCGGCTCGCCATGCTCGTCCCGCAGCAGGATAGCCCGGTCGTAAACATAGGCATAATCGCCGCCGTGGCGGCGAAAGCGGTATTCCAGTTCAAACGTAAACCCGTGGGGTGCTTTTAATACCTTGTTGAGGATGGTGTGCACACTTTCGAGGTCATCGGGGTGAACACGCTGCAGCAGTTGCTCCATCCTTTCAATAGGCGAACCATCGGCCAGTTCCAGTTCGTTTCGTACGCCGTCCTTCGACCGGAATATTTTGTTGTTGACTACATCCCATTCCCAAAGCAACTCATGGGTTGCTTTCATCATGCAGTTAAAGCGTTCGTTGATTTGTTTCAGTTCCAGTTCACGCTTAACCGCATCGGTGATATCGGTATGTGTGCCGATCATGCGCAGGGGTTTTCCGTCCTCATCAAAAGAAACCAGGCGGCCCTTTGCCATGATCCAGCGGTAACGGCCTTCGCCGTCGCGAATGCGGTACTGGCTGTCGTGATCAAGGCTTCGGGAATCTATGTGCGATGAAACCAGGTCCTGCATCTTTACCTTGTCTTCGGGGTGAATACGCGAAACCCAGTCGGAAAAATCATTCTTTGATTCCTGCTCGCTAAACCCATACAGTTTTTTATACGAACCGGAATAAATCACTTCGTTGGTTTGCAGGTTCCAATCCCAGGCAACCTGATTGGCCGCTTCCAGAGCAAATTGTAACCGTTCTTCGGATTCCTGCAGGGTTTGTTGCGATCTTTTTTTATCGGTGATATTGCGGGAAGAAATGATGGCGCCAACAACCTCCTTTTTCTCGTTATAGGCTGGCTGAAAGGTGTTCTCAAAATAAATCTTACTTCCGTCGGCAAGGAGGTGCTCGTTCTCGGAAACATATCGCTTGCCTGCCAACGCTTCCAGGTAAACCCGGTTTAAAAGCCCCTTCCGGCTTTCATGCACCAGTTCAATGATGGGCAATCCAATGTAAATCTCCCTTCCATAAAAAGTTTTTGTTTGCTCCTGCGCCGCCGTGTTGAAAAAAATTACTTTCAGGTCAGTGTCCAGAAACACGTAGGCTTCACTGATACTGTTCAGGATGATTTTGCTGGCTTGCGTTTCAGGAGAAACTTCCGGTTTGGCAAGAGAATTAAACATACGATCTGGTATCAAAAATAAATAGGGTCAAAAATGAAAATACAGCTTTGCACCTTGTTGCCTGCGCCTGTTATGCATTTTTTTTTGCAAGTAAGTGTTTTTTTCGCCTTTCTGTACGAACAGGTTTTGTCTCTACCTTTAGCTGAAAATCATTTAAGAGAGCTTTAACCGAAACGTATGGAGAAAAATCTCACCTTATGGTACAGCGAAAGAGTGCAAAAAGAAATGCCGGTAGCCGTTTACGGACATTATGGGTTCGTACTGCTGCTGGTACCCACAGCCGCTGCTGATTACCTGGAATATGAACGTTTTGGTTTGATAGATACGATCCGGCCGTTTATTGAAGGGGGAAAGTTGAAAGTTTATTCTGTCAACAGCATCAACAACGATAGCTGGCTCAATAACAATGTGCATCCCAAACACAAAACCTGGATGCACAACCAGTTCAACTATTATATCTACGATGAAGTGATTCCTTATATCAAAGCCACTTCAGGACAGGACACACCCATCATAATCAGCGGCGCATCGTTTGGCGCCCTGCACAGCATGAATCTTTTTCTGAAACGGCCCGACCTGATTAATGGCGTAATTGCCATGAGCGGAGTATACGACCTCACGGAATACACCAAAGGGCATTATGATGACGATGTGTACTTCAACAGCCCGCAGCATTACATGCCCAATCTTACAGACCATGGTATGCTGGAACAGATCCGCCGCAGTCATCACATTCATCTTTTCAGCGGCAGTGGACCGTACGAAGACCCCAATGCCAGCCGGAGTTTTGCTTCTATCTTGTACAACAAAGGCATAAATTATGAATTGGATATCTGGGGAAGCGAATGGCCGCACGACTGGAACACCTGGAAAGCAATGCTGCCCCATTACCTGGAGACAAGATTTTAACCGGGAAAGCAACAAACGTTTCTTTATTCAACAATGCTTTTTGAGCAGGTCAGCAAAAACCTCCCGGGGAATGAGCCGGGCCCCCAGGCTTTCCACATGCGGCGTGTACACCTGGCAATCCAGTAAGGCTACACCTTCTGTTGTTAGTTGTTGCACGTAGCGGATAAACGCAAACTTGGATGCGTTGGCCACACGGCTGAACATGCTTTCACCAAAAAACACGTTGCCAATGCGAATCCCATACATGCCGCCAACCAATTGCTCTCCCAGCAAGGCTTCTGCACTGTGTGCAACACCCCGTTGGTGTAGATCGCTGTAAACGTCCATCATTTCCGGTGTGATCCAGGTTCCGTCCTGCCCATCCCGGGGCACGGTGGCACAGGCGGAAATCACCTCTTGAAATGCTGTGTTGGTGCGAAAACTGAAATGTCTTTTTTGTAACAGTTTTTTCATACTGCGGCTGATGTGGAGGTCTTCGGGAAAAAGCACAAACCGCGGATCGGGGCTCCACCAAAGCGGAATATCATCGCTGTACCAGGGAAAAATGCCTTTTGGATAGGCCTCCAGCACCCGCTCCGGCGTTACGACACCGCCAATCACCAACAAGCCTTCGTCATCGGCCTGGTGCAGCGGTGGGAATTGAAACTGGGCTTCGGAAAAACAAACGATCGGCATACAGGAAAAATGGGAGCTGAGAAACTTGGGAATATCCGCCAGATGGAAGTGCAAAACCTAAACAATGACTTCGATGGTCGCACTGATGCCCCTGTCGAGAATGGCATCGCATTTCGGACGCAGGTCCTCATATTCGCCTTCTTTCACGGCGTATTTGCCATTGAAGTGAATAATGTAAGCGCATTGTTCCGCCTGTTCATAGGTGTGGCCGCACACCTCAACAAGGGTTTCAATCACCCATTCGAAGGTGTTCAAATCGTCATTCCAAACGATAAGCTGGTAGGGGTTGACCGTTTGTGTTTTTACAACGGTCTCTTCCAATACATGGGTATCTGTTGCAGGATTGATCACGGGGCAAAGATAAAAAAGATCGGCAAACCCCTTGGAGGAAGCGCCTGTTTTCAAAATTTTTTTTAGCACTGTAAAAATGATCCAAATCAGAAATCATTCTTATCAAGGTCAGCAGAATTGGAGATATGGCAGGATAGTTTTGCCGCATTAACTGAAAGAAAAAACGGTAAGGCCAAAAAGCAGGAAAAGGATCTGCGAACGGCAGAGCCGGTAACGATTGTTCACTAAATTATTTTACGATGTTTCTCCACATTGTCGACTCTATGACGGTTGAAGAAGTTCAGGACCGGTTTAATGAATGTTTCCCGTTTTTAACCATTGAATTTTTTTCTGTTCCGCACAAACGTTTTCAATCCACGGATGTTCAGTTCCGCTTTGATCCAAAGGAACAAATTGGTGACATCCGCTCCAACCACACCAAAGGGGCAATGGAGATCAAGTCATGGTTTACGGTAGCCCGTGTGGAGAAAGAGCTCTGGGAAAAATATGGGCTACATGCGCAGATCTACCGGTTAAGTCCAGACGGAGAAGCGGTTCAAACCACGACCAGCGACGAATTTACCCTGCATGAGCAAAGCCGGATGGTGATGGAATCGCAGCGGTTTGCCGTGTAACGCAACTGCATCTGTACCACTGAAGACCGTCATCGTGGTGACGGCAACACTTATTTTATGATTCCCAGAACCCATTTTCTAAGTGGGGGTCCTGTTTCTTTTCTGTCCTCATTTTACACTGCATACGGTTTGCCTCTTCCAATCGGCATTCACTGTATCCTCCTTAGCTTTGCCGGAATCGGTTAGCAGGGCAGGAGTGATAACCCTTTTTATACCGATCCTTATTTCTGAATCCTGCAAACGAAATCCATGAACTGGCACATACTGGATACGGATGAAGTTCTCCAAAAAACAGGCTCCTCCAACAATGGGCTGACGAAGGATGTGGTGGAACAAAAACTCCAGGAATTCGGCCAGAACAAGCTTGCAGAAAAAAAGAAAAAACCCGTCTGGTTACTTTTCGTAAACCAGTTTACCGACTTCATGATCCTGGTGCTCATCGGCGCAGCCATTGTGTCCGGCATTGCAGGCGATTTGGTTGACACCATCATCATCCTGGTAATTGTTTTACTAAATGCCATCATTGGCTTTGTGCAGGAATACCGGGCAGAAAAAGCCATGGAGGCCCTTAAAAAAATGGCCACACCCCAAAGTACCGTTTTGCGGGATGGTCATGTGACCACCATTGTTTCCACTGAGCTGGTGCCGGGAGATATTGTGTTGCTGGAAGCCGGCAATACGGTTCCTGCCGACATGCGGTTGCTGGAAATCCACAGTCTCAAAATAATGGAAGCTTCGTTAACTGGTGAATCGGTGGCCGTGGATAAGATTGCAACAAAGCTTGCTGAAGAAAACCTGCCACTTGGCGACCGGATCAACATGGCTTACAAAAGCACACTGGTGACCAATGGAAGAGGCAGAGGCGTGGTGATAGGTACCGGCATGCAAACCGAGATCGGTCATATTGCCAAACTGCTGCAGGAAGAAAAAACAACAACGCCTTTGCAGCAACGCATGGCAGATTTTGGAAAAAAACTTTCGTACCTGATTCTGCTTATCTGTATTGTATTGTTTGGTGTGGGCCTGTTGCGCGGCGAAGAGCCGGTGCAGATGTTGCTTGTAGCGATTTCGCTGGCGGTGGCGGCCATTCCTGAAGCACTTCCCGCTCTCATCACCATTGCGTTGTCGAGAGGAGCCGCCCGCCTGGTAAAAAAAAATGTACTCATCCGCAAGTTAACAGCGGTAGAAACCCTTGGATCGGTTACCTATATCTGTACCGACAAAACCGGCACGTTGACCCAAAACAAAATGCGCCTCACTCACACCGAACCGGCACCGGAGGCAAAAGCGCAGAACGAGGATATGTCGCTGCTGGATTTATCCATGGCATTAAACCATACCGTGATACAGGAAAATGAACAATACCTGGGTGATCCTACCGAAGTGGCTATGGTGGAATACATTCAAACAACGTATTCGTTTGAAAAATACCGGCAGTGGCAGCAAACCTATGAGCGGCTGGGTGAACTTCCCTTTGACTCGGACCGCAAATGCATGACGACACTTCACCGTTTCAACGGAAAGGTGCTGGTGGTTACGAAAGGCGCGGTTGAAAGCATACTGGATCGGTTGGAAGAAAATAAGGACGATGCCATACAAGACAGGGCCAGCGCTATGGCGTCGGAAGGCTTAAGGGTGCTGGCCTTTGGCTACCGCTTTCTGGAAACAATGCCTGACAGCCTCAACGAAAACCAGGTTGAAAAAGACCTTCGTTTTGCTGGCCTTGCCGGCATGATCGACCCGCCAAGAGATGAGATAAAAGAAGCCATGGCACTTTGCAAAACAGCCGGGATCAAGCCGGTTATGATCACTGGTGATCACAAAGAAACAGCGGCCGCCATTGGAAGGCAGATCGGTCTTCTTGCCGAAGGCGAAATGGTTGTCACCGGTTCCGAACTGACCCGAATGGGAAAGGAGGAACTGGAAGAAAACGTTGAGCAGATCAGGGTCTATGCCCGGGTGTCGCCGGATCAAAAGCTGGCCATTGTAAAAGCGCTTCAGGACAAAGCGCATTTTGTGGCGATGACCGGTGATGGGGTGAATGATGCGCCTTCGCTGAGAAAAGCCAACATTGGCATTGCCATGGGCATTACGGGTACGGATGTTACCAAAGAAGTTTCCGATATGATCCTGTTGGACGACAATTTTGCCACCATCGTAAAAGCTGTTAAGGAAGGGCGGCGGATCTATGACAACATCCGCCGGTTTGTGAAGTACATCATGACCTGCAACAGTGCAGAAATCTGGACCATCTTTTTAGCACCGCTTTTGGGATTACCGATACCCTTGTTGCCCATTCACATTCTCTGGATCAACCTTGTGACAGACAGCTTACCGGGTCTGGCACTTTCCACCGAAAAGGCGGAGCGAAACATCATGCGCCGGCCGCCGCGAAAAACAGATGAAAGCCTGTTTGCAGAAGGCATCGGCTTTCATATCATTTGGGTTGGACTGCTGATGGCATTTCTAACCCTTGGCATGCAGGCCTGGTCAATACGCACCGGCGATATGCACTGGCAAACCATGGTGTTCACCACCCTGACATTTGCACAATTAGCCCACGTTTTTGCTATCCGAAGCGATACAGAATACATTTACAAAAAAGGATTTTTAAGCAATATGCCCCTGATCGGCGCTGTTGCTTTTACCTTCCTGCTTCAGCTAGGCGTCATTTACCTGCCGTTTGCCAACCCAATCTTCCGCACCAAGCCACTATCCCTGCAGGAACTGATGATCTGTATGGGGGTGGCTGTTATCCTGTTTCATGCAGTGGAGCTGGAAAAATGGATCCGGAAGCGGATGCATAAAAACAAAACAATACCATCGACAATATAATTGCTCTGCGTAAACTTTTTTTTTGCGCATCAGCAACAAAAAACAGTTTTTTAGGAATTGATTTCAAACAGATCAACACATTGATCTGTTCAAAGCCTTAGCGGAAATCCCACCAGGGGTAGGTGAGTGGTTTGTCGCCAATGGAATAAGGCTCGCCAATATAGGGAATGGTAACAGCCTGGCGGGCACTGTCGGCGCTTTTCACCAGCCTTTTGACCGGGTCATTCCAGGCATGGGTCGACTCGGCAAATTTTCCCCAATGGATCGGTAGTACTGTTGCGGCCCTTAGGTCCTGCGCTGCTCTTACAGTCTGGCAGGGAAACATATGGCTTCGCGACCAGCGTTCGTTGTATTGACCACATTCCAACAGCGCCAGGTCAATAGGCCCGTACCGTTCGCCTATCAGCTTAAAATGTCCGCTGTAACCAGTATCGCCGCTAAAGTAAATTTTATGTTCTCCATCATCAACAACGTATGATGACCACAAGGTTTTTCTTTGGGCAAACGTTCGGTTGGAGCGGTGAAAAGCGGGGGTAGAAATAATGCGGATGCCGTCTGGCAGCGTCACAACATCATGCCAGTTGACTTCCGAAATTTTTTCGGCCGGAATGCCCCAGCGGCGCAGGTGCGAACCCACACCCATTGGTACAACAAATCGCTTTGTTTTTTTTCGCAGTTGCCGGATGGTGGTATAATCCAGGTGATCGTAGTGATCATGTGAAATCACCACGGCATCGAGTTCCGGGAAATCCCTGGAAACATAATAGTTGGTACCGTCAAACGCATTCACCAGTCCGCGGAAAGGGCCGGCAAATCCATTAAAGGAAGGATCGAAAAGAATATTGGCGCCTTTTGTTTTGACCAGCGCCGAAGAATGGCCAAACCAAATCACTGTTGGTTTCTCAAAACGGGTATGCAAGTCCGTTACCATCATGGGAATGGGCGTAGCCGGATGCGTGGTAGTTTTATCGCGGAAGAAAAATTTCAGGAAACCTGTCCACCGGGGCCTTCTTCGTGCCCCGGATGAAGATGCAGTTGCTGTACTTACCGCTTGCGGAAACGTTGAATAGGTAACCGTATCATCCAGGTTCCTAAACTCACCATTCCTGTAATTGGGTAACGCTTCTATTTTGGCCAGGTCCTCATTTTTGGGATTTCTGCCCAGCGCCACAATGGGACGGCAACCCGGCAACACCAGGGAAAAGAAGAAAAACAAAATAACGATGCAGATAAATCCGGCTGGTTGCCGGTGAAAGGTATATAAGGTCATGCGTATGGTCGACGAATTAAGAATGAAAAAGAATCCTGAAATTAACGGATGATAAGGATAGTTTTTCCGCTAAGCGTGAAAAGCCCTTATTTAAGAAACCAATAAATCGGTGTTTGTGTTCATTGCCTTGTTCTATTTGGTTTATTCTGTTTCGAAGGCTGCAATTAGTAATATAAATTTTAGTGTATCAGGAAACCCTATGTAAGTGTTATGTGATGATCGGTATTTAATAATTGAAGGTTTTTCTTGCGGGATCGAACGATTCGATCAACAGTTTTGCGAATCATCATCGATCACCAGTTCTATATTCCAAGAAACGGGTAAATTAACAGTTCAATTCTTTTCTGATGCTTCGTTTGGCTTTGACTTGTTTTTGTTTGATCGTTTTTCTCACTGGCTTCACACAGCTAAAGGTGAGTCAGGATAAAAGGTATCTTGTCACAGTAAACAATCAACCTTTTTTCTGGCTTGGTGATACCGCCTGGGAGTTGTTTCACCGGCTCAATCGGCAAGAAGCCGATCTATACCTGCAGGACCGGGCAAAGAAAGGTTTCACTGTAATTCAGGCCGTGGTGTTGGCGGAACTGGATGGACTGAACACACCCAATCCGTATGGTGACAGGCCGCTGCAAAACAACGATCCCGCCAAACCCAATGAGGCCTACTTCCGGCATGTAGATTACATCGTCAACCGTGCGGAAAAACTAGGCCTGATGATCGGCATGCTGCCTTCGTGGGGCGATAAATGGAACAAAAAATGGGGCGTTGGCCCTGAAATATTCACCCCGGAAAATGTAAAGACGTTTGGCGAGTTTTTGGGACGGCGATACAAATCGGCGCCTATCGTCTGGATCCTTGGCGGCGACCGGGATATAGAAAACGAGGACGACAAAGCCATCATCCGCGCCATGGCGGAAGGACTTCGAGTGGGTGATGGCGGAACCCACCTGATGACCTTTCATCCGCAAGGCGGCAAAAGCTCCTCTGATTTTTTTCCCGACGAAAGCTGGATTGATTTCCACATGTCGCAAACAGGCCACGACAATACGTCTAAAAACTATCGCTACAATCAAATACACAGGGAGCTAAAACCTGTCAAGCCGCATGTGGATGGCGAACCACGGTACGAAGATCATCCGTCCCGGTTCAACCCGTCGGAACACGGTTGGATGGATGATTTTGATGCCCGGCAAACAGCGTATTGGAGCCTGCTTTCCGGCGCTTTTGGCCATACTTATGGCAATCATAACATCTGGCAGTTTTACACCGAAAACAAAACGCCTGTGTCCTGGGCCCGGACCCATTGGAAAACCGCTTTGTCACATGCCGGTTCCTACCAGGTAGGTTTGGCACGAAAGGTTCTGGAAAAAAGGGCTTGGCAAAACTTGTTCCCTGACCAGTCGCTTATTGTAAGTGAAAACAAAGAAGATGCTGGATATACCGTGGCTGCTGTTTCAAAGAATGGAGATTTTATGATGGCTTACTTGCCGTACGGACGAAAAATTACCCTGAACACAGCAAAACTTTCCGGCAGCCAGTTAAAGGCCTGGTGGTTCAATCCCCGTGACGGCCGTTCCATAGCCTTGAAACCCATTGCCAATACCGGATCGTTTTCATTTGCCCCACACTCCGAAGGGCGTGGCAGCGACTGGCTCCTCATCATAGATGATGCGGCAAAAAAATATCCTGACCCGGGCGTAGAGAAATAAATTTGCAATAAAATAGGGGAGAAGATGCTTTAAAACAGGCGTGGGGAAAGATTCTACCATGGCAGAGTTGGTTAGATTCAATTTCGGCAGTAAGTTTGCAGCATTGCTGTAATATCCTTATTTTCAGCTTTATTTGCATCCAAATCGAATCAGTATTTGGAAGTTTTAACCTGGTTTGAAAGAATCAATAACAGACAGGTTTTCTATTTCTGCAACGAGCATCCCATGAAAAATCAGCTTCCGTATGGAAGAAATTGTTAATCGGTCCGCTACCCAGTAAAGGGCTATGTTGAAATAAATATAACCGTTTATGAAAAAATACACCTGGCTTCTCATGGCAATTTGCCACGCATTTGTTGGCCTATCCCAAGGTGTAAAAACAAATGGTTTTGATAAGTTCCTGAAAAAACAGCGCCTCGAAATGGAAACTGTACAGGTTTCAGGCCTTCCCCAAAAAGACCGCTTATCCCTTTCTTATACGGCCATTGCCTCCGATCTTTTTCTTACCCTTAACGGCGTTGGTTGGGGAGCAACCACGGTTGACAGGGAAAATGAATTGGTCCTGTTTTTTTCAAACGACAGCTCCGTTTCGCTGAAAGCAAGCGCCCTGCAAAGCTTCGAACCCGGACTGACCGAACACAGTTACCGCCATCACTATATTTTAAATTTCCGCCAATTGGATGCTTTGCAGAGGTTTGACCTTGTCCGCCTTCGCAAATACAGTTTTAACACCTATAGCGATCTTACGCTGCCGGAAGAAAACAGTGCCGTCATAAAAAAAATGAGTGCTGCTTTTCTGGAAGAATTAAAGCGGGCCAACATCAACCAGGCCGTAAAAGAAATCCAGGTGAAAAACATCCGCAATTATATTGGCGACAGCGTTACCTTCTGCAGTAAAGTTTTTCGCACACGGTATTATAAAGATTCAGAGGACGGACCCACCCTCCTGGATGTGCAGGCCGACTTTTCAGATCCATTTGTCAACGTGGTCATTCTGGAAAAAGACCGTGCAAAATTCAATGGAATTCCGGAAGAGCGTTTTCTAAACCAGGATGTTTGCATAAGTGGTGTGGTAAGGCTTCGCAACAACATTCCTTACCTGGCTGTTCAAAGTCCGGCGCAAATCCGCATTCAAACGACTAAAGCAGAAAAAGCCCAGCAACCAAGGACAGATTCTTCCGAAATTGCGACAACAGCTTCAGCATCGGCTGGCGAAGCCCTGGCAGAATTCCCTGGGGGCGCAAAGGCGTTTCTTGCTTATTTGGAAAAAAGCCTCGCAGATGTTGGTCGCAGTAAAAACAGCAAACAGGTGATTGCAACGTTTATCATTGATGCGCAGGGAAACTGTGGTGGTATAAAAATTTCAGAATCGGCGGACACACTGCTGAATGAACAGGTTCGAAAAGTATTGCTGAAAATGCCAAAATGGAAACCGGCTTTTAGCAACGGGCGGTTTGTGGCTACCCGCATTACACAGCCAATTACCGTAAAAGGGGTATAGCACTGGAAGAGCCAGAAAATAATTTGCACTTTACCGGCAGATATTGTTTTGATCAGAAACTATGAAACAGGAATCGATTGTCATCGATAAAAAAACTTTACTTGATCTGAAGACAGCTTTGGAAAGAATGACCGTTGCCGGAACGGTCTATATTATCGGAGCGGCATTTGCTATTAGTATTTTCCTTTCTCTTTTTTGGATTCATGCTCTGTCACCGTTTACACAGATGGTTGTTTTTTTACTGGCAGGTATTATTCACGTGTTCTCTATTCGCAAAGAATTAAATTTCGTTTCTGTAGGCGGCAAGTGGATGTATACGCTGTTCGTTACTGGAATCATCCTAATAGTTTTGTGCGGGATTATGCTTTGGAAATCAAATTATCCTTTTACTCTTGTCATTGGCTCTGCTGCTGCTTTTTTGTTACCATTTGCATTGAATGAAATATGGATAGCATATCTACAACTTGCGTTGGATGGAGTAAAGGTGTGGCATCCAACAACTGAAAAAGAAATAGCTTACCCGAGTTTTTACTTTAACAGCAGCCTGATACATTTCCGCATTTTACAAGGAAACGGATTGCCGCGGCTAAGCCTTCAATTTAAAGCTTCAAATGAATTGTCTTTGGGTAAAATTTATTTCGATCTGGTTCAAAACAAAACCAATATAAACGAAACAATAATACCACTGTCAAATGCACTTCAAAAGCCTTATTTCTGGGTATTTTTTACTACAGATAATTTTATTTTGATGCGCTCTCTTGATCCGGAAAAAACGCTTGCGAAAAACGGTCTAAAGGAAAATCAAGTAATCTATGCACAGAGAGTTTCATCTTTTGACATCAGCATATTAAATGAAAAATCGTAAAGTTTATTATAATGGTCATTCCAATCTACAGTAACCGCAAAAAAGCAAAAATCCGTTTCTTTACGGCTTATGCTGTCAGCGTTTTGCTAGTTCTTATACTTTTTTCATCCTTCCTTAACCCAACAACAGGTGATGAGGAAAGTGATGGAACATTGCAAAGTGAATCAGAAGATCCACACAGTGCCATTTATACGGTCCTCCATCAGCGTATGGAATCGTTGGATAAGATTTGCATGAACGTGGCAAGCAACCGGTCGAGAAGAAATCTTGCAAGGTTAAACGACGAAGAAAGTACGTTTTATGCAAGCATTGACAGTATACAAAAAACGTTTGTAAGTTTTTCATCACCGGAAAAAGAAAAGGAATTGATCGCCCTTTTAGAATCATTTAAACAAGCAGCTGAAAAACAAACGAACATTGCGAAGGGAATCACAACTTCGGAAGATAAGGGTTTGACAAACTCGACATTAAAACAGCAATTATTGGATAAAGACCGAAATATTGCTGAACTGGAAAACCAGAACAAGCTTCTTTTACAGGAAGTTGAAGCCGCGAGAACAGCCATACAAGAGAGCGTGGCGATTACGTCTCCAACCAATCAGCAACCCGTTGTCAATACTGGTTCCGAATGGAAACAGCGATATGAAATCTTAAAAGCTACCAATGATCGTTTACAAGAAAGCAATGCAAATTTTGAAAACCAACTCAATGAACTGAAAAAATCATACAAAGACGTAGTGGATGACAATCGCAGGCTGTTAGCCCAGTTGCAGGCTGCCCGTGCCGGAAGAAATTAATTTGCCATCAACCCATATGACCAAGCGTTTCTCCATATACTTTTTTTGTCTGGCTGCAGCAAGCCTGCTTTATGCATCCGCTTTTGCACAGGCTAAATCTTCTGGTGCCGTAGCATCGGCCAATCCCTTGCCGGCTACCACGGCCGGGAAGTCAAATTCACATTCACACAAATCAGTTCCGCAAACGGATGCGTTGCAGGATGTGCTTTTTGCCACCAACACCGACTGCAGGATCTACATCAATGAAGAAGGCAAAGGTGTAGTACCCAAGGATCGGTTCTATTATCTCAGGTTAAAGCCGGGCACTTATTATTATGTAGCCAGGAATGAAAAAACCGGAGATGAATGGCGGGATAGTTTTACGCTGGTGCAGGGAAAACCGGCCGAAGTGTTTATTGACATGTTGTATGCCATAGATGCGGGCAACGAATTGCGTGCAGAAATGAGCAGACTGGCAGGACCCGTCAACCAAAACCAGGCAGGAGGAGAGAATGCTGTTTCAAACGAAGCCCGCCAAAAAGCGATTATACAGCAAATAGTAGGAGAGATGCTGCCTATTAATGGTGGAACGTTTGTAATGGGAAATAACAAATCGCCTTCAAAAGATGAAGCCGAACACCCGGTGATGATCAGTCCTTTTTTCATGAGTAAATATGAAGTAAAACAAGAGCAATGGGAAGCAATCATGGGTCAGAATCCAAGCCTGAACAAACCCTGCTCCAATTGCCCGGTAGAAAATATTAGTTGGGAAGATGTAATGATCTTCTTGCGAAAGATCAACGGCGTGAGCAACAAGCAGTTTCGATTGCCTACAGAAGCCGAATGGGAATTTGTGGCCCGGATGGGTGGAATGGAAGAAATTGAAAACGCTGGCGGTGTCGAAGCGTATATTCGCAAATCTGCCTGGGCTTTTGTTAATTCTGGAAATAAAACGCATCCGGTTGGAAAAAAGCAACCCAATGTGGCCGGCATTTATGATTTGTTTGGAAATGTTTCGGAGTGGTGCATGGATTGGTATGGAGAATTTTTCTTCAAAGAAGATTTTACTGAAAAAGATCCGCAAGGACCACCACTGGGTAAGGATAAAATCATCCGTGGCGGAAACTTTAAAGATCATGTTGGTGATCGCTTCCGGCCATCGTTCCGGAAAAAAATGAATCCGAAAACAAAAGCCAGCGAAATTGGTTTTCGTTTGGTGATGGAAAGAAATGAATAAGTATTGAATTAATAACGCCTAACGAGGGTGGAAAACTTTTTTGTAACTGTATAAGGTTTGCTTTAAACTTTTCACGTCCTTTCGGAGTCGTTAGAAACATAACCTACACTGTCCTCTAATTTGTGCTGTATGATTGGTGCTGTCTGTGCATGTACCTGAACCTTCTAACCTCAGGTGCGTACCTGCAACCCTACAAATTTGCTTTGAGATTTTAAAGTCTTCTGTACCCCTTGGAGAAACATGACCCTGTCATAATTAATCCGTCGTGCCTTTTGTGAAGCGATAATTGAAAACAATTTCTAACTGAAGAGCACTGAAACCATGTATATGTTTTTACGCTACGAGTTTCGAGCGTCATCCGTTTTCTGTGTAAAACGTTTTGGAATTTTATTGTGTATTTGGCTGCTGTTTGATGGTTTTGCTGCGCAGGCGCAAGGCCAGCCATGCCGTAACAGGATAGAAAACAACACCTTCTCCATTGAACCGGCGGTGTGTGAAAACACAGTTGCTATTCTTCTTGGCTCAGTCCCAACTGGCGGTAATCGCAATTATATTTATCAATGGGAATATGCAACAGGGGATTGTGGACAAAACAGTTTTCTGCCGATTCCTTTCGCCAATGGGAAAGATTATATTGTTCCTGCGAATGCCGATCCACAGATTTGTTACCGTCGTGTTGTTATCTCAGGTTTGTGTGTTGACCGGTCAAATGTTTCAAAAGTCCAAGGAGAAAACAGAAAGGCTGCTATAGCTCCTGTAACAACCGTTGTTCAACCCAATTGCCAAAATAGCAAAGGATCTATTACCATTGCAAGTCCAGCGCCGGCTACCGGATTGACATACAGCATAAACGGAACAAATTATACCAATACAACCGGCAAGTTTACAGATTTGGAACCAGGCGTTTACCAGGTTTCCGTAAAACACAGTTCCGGATGTGTTTCTCCAACTAATGTAGATACGATTGTAGCTGTGAAACTTCCCACTGGCAGCATCACCCCGCAAAGCGGCACGCTGTGTCCGGGCAGCACCCTGACGCTGACCGTCAGTGGCGGCACCGCCTACCAGTGGTACCGCAATGGCCAAAAGATCGAGGGGGCAACAGCTGCCACCT
>JACJGO010000021.1 GCA_014163555.1 Flavisolibacter longurius | reverse complement strand
GCTTTTTTTAGTCTTTGCCATCTGCAAAAAAACTTTAGTGAAACCACTTTCACTAAACATCCGCCAAACCCTTAACCAGACTGCATTACAGCCAATTCTACCAACCATTTTTCAGTAATATGCCTTTTTGCAAAGCATATATGGTTTACATGAAAATATTTGTTGCTAAATACAGCCTACAAAACTTTCACCAGGATGCGTACACTCCAGATCACCACAACAGTTCCCAATAAAATGAACGAAGCTTTTTTCGGCAGTTTGCCATTTAGTCTTGCCGCAAACGGAGAAGCCAGTATACCACCCAGCACAAGACCAAGGATCACCTGCCAGTGCTGAACACCAATTAGTGTGAAAAAAGTAAATGCACTGGCAACGGTTACAAAAAATTCGGTCAGGCTAACGGAACCTACTACAAAACGCGGTGTACGTCCTTTGGTGATAAGCGTTGATGTTACAATCGGGCCCCAACCGCCACCGCCGAAGGAATCCAGAAAACCACCAACTCCGGCCAGCCAGCCGTAGTGCTTGAACTTCTTTTTGATCAGGTTATTCTTAAAAGCGTTGATAAAGATTTTAATGCCCAGAAACAGGGTATATACCGCCATAATGGGTCGTACATAGGCAATATGCGTTTCACCAAATTTTACCAGGAGAAAAGCACCGGCAATGGCTCCTAAAACACCAGGGATGAGCAGGGCCCGGAACATTTTTTTATTGACGTTTCCAAACCTGTAATGACTATATCCTGAAGCGCCACTGGCAAAGATCTCGGCGGTATGAATTGAACCACTGATAGCTGCCGGGCTCACGTTAGCCGACATCAACACAATGGCACTGGTAACACCGTATCCCATACTGGTTGCGCCATCCACCATTTGCGCCAGAAAGCCGGCTAAAACCATCAGCAGAAAAGCCTGGTCAAGACTGTGGTAAAATGAAACAGTACTGTCGGCAACCGCTTGCAGGGGTATGTAGGAAAAAATAAAATGCCCTAACAGCATCAACCCAAATGCCACCACAATATAGGTAGCAATCTTGCGCCATTTTTCCACTTCGGCATTTTCATTCTCCACCAAAACCTGCGTGATCTTATCGAGCTTTTTTACTTTGCTGGAAAAATTTCCATTCAGTCGATTCCGTATGATATGAAGATTATCCGTGACGCCACTGATCTGATCAGGGATAGCGTTGTTAAGAATTTCCCTGAGCCGCTTGGCCATTGTTGGCGACTTTCCGTTAGTAGAAATTGCAATTTTTACATTGCCTTTTTGTACCACAGAACCCAGGTAAAAATCGCAGAGATCAGGCTTGTCCGCGGCGTTCACCAGTTTGCCTGCCACTTTGGCCATATTCCGAATGGCTTCACTTTGCTCCTTGTCGTTTATGGCAATCATCACGATCTCCATTCCTTCCAGGTCAACTTCCTCAAAGGGTCGCTCCTGCAAAGCAATATTGCTGTGTGTTTCCGCCAACGCTTTGATCTCAGTACTGATAACAGTTCCTACAACACGTATTGCTGTACTAGGTGAATTCTTCAGGATGGCTGATAATTTTTCGAGTGCCACATTGCCACCGCCCACCAGCAACAACTGCAGTTCTTCCAGCTTTAAAAAAACCGGAAAAAGATGGTTGGCAGCATCCACCTTTGCTTCTTCATTTGCATTCACTTGCACTGTATTTATACCTTGCATTACGCTTTCACCAATTCTTTTCGGACAACAAAATCCCCAAAGCTTTCACCGCGGGTTCTTTCTTTACTGTAATAGGCAAACAACTGGTCCAGTTCTGAAAGGATCGCGGTTTCATCCACGCTATCCTTGTATTTCACGTTCAACCGCTCTCCCAGCCTGTCGCCGCCTAGTTGCAGGTTATAGCGACCATACGCCGTACCGATAAAACCAATTTCTGCCAACGTAGAACGTCCGCAACCATTGGGACAACCGGTCATACGGATGCTGATCTCTTCTTCTGCCAATCCATGTTTTTCCAGCAGCGGTTCAATTTTCGAAATCAGCGTTGGGAGGTAGCGTTGTGCTTCGGCCAGCGCCAGCGGACAGGTATTGAAAGCCACACAGGCTACTGCGTTTCTGCGCATTCCTCCTGCCCTTGCCGTATGATCAATGATTTTATATTCTTCCAGTATCGATTCAATTGCCGCCCTGTCGCCGGGTGCTATATCCCCAAGTGTCAGGTTTTGATTTGTCGTAAAACGGAAATTCGCTTTTCCGGTTTCTGCAATCTTCAGCAACGCCGTTTTCATAGCCACCTTTTCATCATCGGTAACACGACCATTTTCAACAAATACCGTGTAATGCCAGGCGCCGTCCTTGCTTTGCTCCCAACCAAAATGGTCTCTCCGCTCCGTAAACACATAAGGCCTGGCGGGTTCCAGGTGAAAACCTAAACGCTTCTCCAGTTCTGCCTTGAAAACATCCACACCCATGTTGTCAACCGTGTATTTCAGACGGGATAACTTACGGTCGCTGCGGTTGCCGTTATCGCGTTGCACAGCAGCAATCTGGTAAACAGTTTTAATCAGTTTTTCTTCCGGTACAAAACCAATGATAGTGGCCAGCCGCGGGTAGGTTGCGGGGTTACCATGCGTGGCACCTAATCCACCGCCGATACCAATGTTAAAACCTAGCAACTTTTCACTTTCGATGATGGCAATGATGGCCACGTCGTTGGCAAAAACATCCACATCGTTGTTGGGCGGAATGGCAATGGCGACCTTAAATTTCCGGGGCAGGTAGCGGTTTTGATACAGCGGATCTTCCTCTGTTTTTTTGTCAACCAGCGGTTCTTCATCCAGCCAAACCTCATAAAACGCTCTTGTTTTGGGCAACAATGCTTCGCTGATCTTCTGCGCATAGTTGTGAATGTGCGCATGCAGCGGTGAAATGGAAGGGTGACTGCTGGCAATTACGTTGCGGTTCACATCGCCGCAGGCAGCAATAGAATCCAAACCAACGGTATTGAAATCCTGTAAGGTTGGCTTGATGTGGCGCTTTAGAATCCCGTGCAACTGGATGGTTTGACGGGTGGTAATTTTTATCACACCGGTAGTGTAGTTGCCGGCCACATGATGGGCCATGATCCATTGTTCCGGTGTGATCAATCCACCGGGAATCCGCAGGCGGATCATAAACGAATACAGCTTATCCAGCTTTTGCGCGGCTCTTTCCTCGCGGAGATCGCGGTCGTCCTGTTCGTACATGCCATGAAATTTTACCAGGGCATGATCCATTTCCCGAACGGCTCCCGTCAGCTCATCCTGCAAACTATCCTTCAGCGTTCCCCGGAGGGCATCACTGCTAGTTTTTATTTTTTCAACCGGAGATAAATTTTTCTGTTCAGCCATGAAATTATTTGTGGTTTGTAGTTCGTTGTTTGTAGTTCGTTGCATTAAGAACTACTCCTATAATTTTTTCCGATACCCTATTGTCTCAATACACATCCTTCAAGTATCGCCCATCTTCCTTCAATGCAGCCAGGTATTCGATGGATGCTTCTTCAGTTATTCCTTTTTGGTCGCCAAGTATCCTGACAAGCATAGCTTCCACATCTACACTCATCGGCTCTTTGGCACCGCAGATGTAGAAATGGGCGCCGCTGTCCAGCCACTGCACCAACTCCTGCCGGTGTTGCCAGAGTTTGTGTTGTACATACAGTTTTTCTTGCTGGTCCCGACTAAAAGCAACATTCATTTTTGTCAGCACACCGGTTTCAATCCAGCTTTGCCATTCGGTTTGATACAGAAAATCGGTTGTAAAATGCTGGTCGCCGAAGAACAGCCAGTTCCGGCCACTGGCACCGATTGCATCACGATGGGCGACAAAAGAACGGAAGGGAGCGATGCCCGTACCCGGACCGACCATGATCAGATCTTTATCTTCTGCAGGCAGTTTGAAAAGATGGTTTTTGTGAATATAGAAGTCGATCTCTTCTCCCTCCGCCATTTGCGAAAGGTAGTAGGAACAAAGACCATCACGCTGCAAATCATTCACACAAAACCGGTGCATGCCCAGGGTAAGATGCACTTCTCCTGCATGAGCTTCCGGCGAAGAAGCAATTGAATACAGTCGAGGCGAAATCGGATCCAGTACCTGTAAGGCTGTAAGAAATTGTTCGCTGTTGCTTACCGGGTAAATCCTTAGCAGATCAGAAAAATCCATGCGGGTGGCGGGGATCTCCTGTTTTACGATTTCTGCATACTTCTTCACCACAGTTTCAGACAAATTCAACAGCGAAAGCTTTTGCGAAATCAGATTATGTAACGGCGACGTTTCGTTCCGGTAGGGCACCAAGGCATCTTCGGGCAGACCGCTTAAAGCAACAATCTTTTGCACCAGTTCTGGTTTGTTTTTGGGAACAATCCCAATAGCATCTCCGGGCTCAAAGACTACATCCGGTGCAGCAATTTCAATATGATACGTTTCTTTTTGCGAACCGCGGCCATTCAGGTTGATCTTTGTTTGAATGGTGCCGGTAAAGGTTTTTTTCCCGGTTTTTTTTGCCGGCACTACAGTAACAGGTGCGGGTGTTGCTGCAGAAGATGACAACGAATTCAGGAGGCTGTTGATCCATTGATCCGCTTCTTCTTCGTAATCAGTATCCAGCTTTTGCAAGGGAACGATGCGCTTGCCTCCTAGCTTTTGTAACTGGCTGTCCACGTCTTCACCTGCTTTGCAAAACAAGGGATAAGACGTGTCGCCCAACGCCAGCACACCATAATTCAGTTTTGACAACGTAACGCTGTTTTGGTGCACATAGTCGTAAAACTTCTTCGCTCCTGCCGGTGGCTCTCCTTCTCCCTGCGTGCTGATGATGGTAAAGAACCATTCTTCTTTCGGAAGATCGGTGAGCTTGTATTGCTCCAGGCTAACCAGTTTGGGCTGGATGCCTTTTTTCTTGGCTTTAGCAGCAAAATTTGACGCCAGTTTTTTCGCATTTCCGGTCTCCGTACCATAGGCGATCGTTATCTTCTGTACGGAAGGAGCAGCACTGGCAGCCGGTTGTGAGGCTTCGCCGGGAATCAATTTTGTTTCGGCGCCGGCTATGCCCGAAAGGTAGCCGCTAAGCCAGATAATCTCCTCCTTGGTGAGGTCCACCACCATCTCCTGAATCAGTTTGATTTTTGCTTGTGCAATCATGTGGAACGTTTATGCAGTTAAGGCCAGTTGTTCTTTTTCGGCCGCAACAATTGTTTCGGATTTGAAATATTCAGTGACTTCGTTATTTGAAGGCAGCCATTGAAACTGCGCATGCAGGTTCACCACTTTTCCAATCACTACCAGGGAAGGCGAAAGAAATTTTCGGTCCCCAAATTTTTGAGTGAACTCATACAACGAGGTAGTGTACACCTGTTGGTACGGTGTAGTTGCCTGTTCTACAATCGCCAGTTTTTTTTCGGCATCAATGCCGTATTTCGTGAGTTGCTTTACCACATGCGCCACTGTTTCCGACGACATGTAAAAAACCAGGGTATCATCGGTTTGTGCCAATTCCTGCCAATAATCCTCAGAAACCACATCCCATTTATAGGCAGTAAGCAAGCGAACTGCCGTTGAATGGTTGCGTGCCGTTAGGGGCATACCGGCGTAGGCTGCTGCACCCAGGGCTGCTGTGATACCCGGAACAATTTCATAGGGAATCTGGTACTGTACAAGTGTTTCCAATTCATCCAGAATATTGGAAAAAATGGATACATCGCCGCCTTTCAACCGCACCACCCGTTTGTTATCCTGCGCATATAAAACCATCAGTTCATTAATGGTGGCCTGTGGCGTGGACGCCCCTTTCCGGCATTGTTTGCCCACATAAATTACCTGTGCCTGCGGTGAAGCAAACATCTCAAGAATCGCAGGACTGACCAGGCGGTCCGTAAGGATCACATCGGCATGCTGTAAGAAACGCATGCCCTTTACCGTTAGCAGCTCCGGGTCGCCGCTGCCGGCGCCAATTAAGATTACTTTTCCCCGTTGAAATGTTGACTTCATAGCTGCTTTTTAAAATAATCCTTCAATTGACAAATAGCGTTCGCCGGTATCGTAGTTATAGGTTAATATTTTGGACCCTTTTGGGATATCGGCCAATTTTTTGGCCACCGCAGCCAATGCAGCACCGGTGGAAATGCCCCCGAGGATGCCTTCTTCTTTTGCCAGGCGTTGGGCATACTGAAAGGCTTCTTCTTTGCCTACGGTGATCACGCCATCCAGTGCTCCGGTATTCAGGATAGAGGGAACAAAACCGGCACCCAGGCCCTGCAGGGGATGTGGGGATGGGGCGCCTCCACTCAGAATAGGAGAAAGTTCCGGTTCCACTGCCAAAACTTTCAATCCGGGAATGGTTTCTTTTACCACTTCGGCAATGGCAGTGATATGCCCACCTGTTCCCACACCGGTGATCACATAATCCAATCCGTCCTTAAAATCGTTGATGATTTCCTGCGCCGATGTTTTCCTGTGTATCTCCGTATTGGCTGCATTATCGAACTGCTGAGGAATCCAGCCATGCGGCGTTTCTTTGGCCAGTTCGTGGGCTTTTTCAATGGCGCCTTTCATTCCTTTTTCCCGTGGCGTGAGCACAAACTCGGCACCATAGATGGACATTAGCCGGCGGCGCTCCACCGACATACTTTCAGGCATTACAAGAATTAACTTGTATCCTTTTACAGCGGCAACCAAAGCCAGGCCAATTCCGGTATTGCCTGAGGTGGGCTCAATGATCACACTGTCTTTATGGAGCTGGCCTTTTTCTTCTGCTTCTTCAATCATGGCCAGCGCAATGCGGTCTTTGATACTCGCACCGGGATTGTTTCGTTCCAATTTGATCCACACTTCATAATCGGACGGAAAAAGCCTGTTCAGCCGCACATGCGGTGTATTGCCGATTGTTTCTAATATATTGTTCGCTTTCATCAGCTTTCGTTAAATAATAAAATTGATCGGCTCGGGAAAAGGTTCTTTGTCTTTGATCTTTACCTCGCTTTTGTGGTACACTACGGAGTACGAAGGCACACTGCTCGTGAGCCACACATTCCCGCCAATGATGCTTCCTTTTCCTATCACTGTTTGCCCGCCGAGAATAGTGGCCCCGGAATAAATCACAACATCGTCTTCAATCGTGGGATGACGCTTGGTGCTGGCGAAATCTTTGGAAACATTCAGAGCTCCCAGCGTTACACCCTGGTAGATCTTTACATTCTTTCCAATGATTGTTGTTTCACCAATAACAATACCGGTACCGTGATCGATGGCAAAAGCTTCGCCGATGCTGGCGCCGGGATGGATATCGATACCGGTTTTACTGTGTGCATATTCGCTGAATAAGCGTGGCAGCAGTTTTACGCCCTGCTCCTGTAACTGGTGCGACAGGCGGTAGACAACCGTAGCATAAAAACCCGGGTAAGCAACAATGACTTCCGCCAGGCTTTGTGCTGCGGGATCAAACTCCAGAATCGCTTGTGCATCTTTTTGCAATGCCTGGTAAATAAACGGCAGGCGTTTAAAAAAACGTTCTTCCTGACTGGCTCGTTCCTTCTCCGTCAAACCTGTTTGCGTGAGCAGTCCATCGAAGCTTTTTTTCAGCCGGAGGTATTCCGCTTCCAAACCGGCATAGCTGGTGCTTTTATGGCAACTGATAAACAGAAACTGGAAAAGCTCCGTAATAAAATGACCTGCTGCCAGCCTGTCCGGGAAACGTTCAATCTCGCCGGATTTATTCTGTACCAGTCGGTATAAAAATTCTGCTTCGCTCATAACATCTTATTGCAACAGCAGGGCACCTGCCGTCATATGGCTTGTCTGGTCAATGAGAATGGCCGTTCCGCTGGCGGCTGATTTCTGGTAAGCATCATAAGCCAAAGGCTCTGCCGTTTTGATCCGCACTTTTACCACATCGTTCAGGGCAGCCGATTGCGGTGATGTGTGTTGCTCCAGTGTATTCACATCCAGCTTGTACGTGATTTCTTTTACTACTGCTTTTACCCGGCGACTGCCTTGTTGCAGCAGGTATTTTGCTCCTTCATGAAGTTCTTTTGTATCCATCCAGCACATCAGCGCTTCAAACTCCTGCTCCAGCTTTGGCAGCTCGCCTATTTTCACAATGGCATCACCACGGCTTACATCGATATCATCTTTCAAATGCAACACAATGCTTTGTCCGGCGAAAGCCTGTTCTTTTTTTTCGCCATTCACTTCAATGGCACTGATGGTGGTGGTTTGCCCGGAAGGCAGAATGCGAACAGCTTCGCCTACGGTATAGGTTCCATTACTGATCCGGCCAGCGTAGCCACGGTAATCGTGCAGTTCCTGTACCTGCGGACGAATAACATACTGCACCTGGAAACGGGAAGGTGATTCGGTAAATCCATGCGAAACTTCCAGGCCTTCCAGGTAAGGCAGCAATGCTTCTCCTTTGTACCATGAAAACTCCGGTGACGTAGTGATGATATTATCCCCTTTCAGGGCACTCATCGGGATGTAATACACATCGTTCAGCTTTAGTTCAATAGCCAGGGCTTTATACTGTTCAACGATGGCATCATAAACGATCTTATCGTTATCCACCATGTCCATTTTGTTGATGGCCACCACCACATGCGGAATGCGCAGCAGTGAGGCTATGATGGAGTGCCGCTTGGTTTGCTCCACCACCCCGTTGCGGGCATCCACCAGGATCACAATGCAATCTGCATTGGAGGCACCAGTGATCATGTTGCGGGTGTACTGAATATGGCCTGGTGCATCGGCAATGATGAATTTCCGTTTCGGCGTAGAAAAATATTTATACGCCACATCAATGGTAATGCCTTGTTCCCGTTCGGCCCGTAAGCCATCTGTGAGCAAGGCCAGGTCGATGTCTGCATTGTCGGTATTCTTGCTTTGCTTTTTCAGCGTTTCCAACTGGTCTACCAGGATGCTTTTGCTATCGTACAGCAGACGGCCAATGAGGGTGCTTTTTCCATCATCAACGCTGCCGGCCGTTATAAATCTGAGTAAGTCCATAGTTAAAAATTAGTGTGAAACGTAGTGGATTCCTTTTTGCATTTCACGTTTGACGTTTCACTTTAGAAGTATCCGTTCACTTTTCTGTCTTCCATTGCTGCCTCGGAGATGCGATCGTCGATGCGGGTTTCGCCTCTCTCACTGATACGGGTAGCCGTAATTTCAGCGATGATGTCATCAATGGTCGATGCGGTACTTTCGACAGCTGCCGTACAGGTCATGTCGCCCACTGTGCGGTACCGTACCCGTTTACGGGAGATCTGGTCGCCTTCATCCAAACGGATAAATTCAGACGTAGCGATCAACTGTCCGTCGTATTCCAGGATTTCCCTTTCATGCGAAAAGTAAATGGATGGCAGATCAATTTTTTCCCTGCGGATATAATTCCAAACATCCAGCTCCGTCCAGTTGGAGATTGGGAAGACCCGTACATTCTCACCTTTGTTGATCTTGCCATTGTAGATGTTCCAGAGCTCGGGACGCTGCCGCTTGGGATCCCAGCCGCCAAATTCATCACGGATAGAAAAGACCCGTTCTTTGGCTCTTGCTTTTTCTTCATCGCGGCGTGCACCACCAATGCAGGCATCAAATTCAAACTCTTCGATGGTGTCGAGCAGGGTAAAGGTTTGCAAGGCATTGCGGCTTGCCAGTTTCCCGGAGGTCTCCTTTAAGCCTTTAGCCCGGATGGTATCTTCCACTTTCCGAACAATCAGTTGTTCGCCAAGCGCAGCCGCCAGGTCGTCGCGAAACTGGAGGGCTTCCGGAAAATTGTGTCCCGTATCGATGTGTACCAGGGGAAAAGGAAACTTGCCCGGACGAAAGGCTTTTAAGGCCAGGTGTACCAGGGTAATGCTGTCCTTTCCACCCGAAAAAAGAAGGGCCGGTTTTTCAAACTGCCCTGCCACTTCCCGCAGGATGTAGATTGCTTCCGCTTCTAACTGGTCCAGATAATCTAATTGAAAGCTCATATCGTAATCTTAATTCGTTGCTACTTGATGAACATGTAATCCGCACTCTTTTTTGCTTTGGTCTTCCCACCACCAGCGGCCGGCACGAAAGTCCTCTCCAGCCCTTACCGCCCGGGTGCAAGGTGCACAGCCGATACTGATAAAACCTTTGTCGTGCAGGGAATTGTAGGGAATATTCTGTTGGTTGATGAATTCCCACACCTGCTCCGTAGACCAATGCAGCAGCGGGTTGTATTTGATAACCAGGTTGACCTCATCCCATTCCAGGATGTGCATATCGCTGCGGTTGGGCGAATGCTCGGCCCGCAGGCCTGTGATCCATACAGCTTTGCCGGCAAGGGCCCGTTTCAACGGTTCCACTTTGCGGATATGGCAGCACTCCTTGCGGCGGTCAATTGATTCATAAAACGAATTGGGTCCATAAGACCTTACAAACTCCTGCACCCTTTCCGTATTGGGATAATAGGCATCAATGGTGAGGGCATAGCGTTCCAGCGTACGGCTCCAGGTGGAATAGGTTTCCGGGAAAAGCCGGCCGGTGTCGAGGGTAAAGATGGAAGCAGGAATACCGGATTGATGAATAAAATCCGTGATCACCTGGTCTTCCATACTGAAGGAGGTGGAAAAAGTAACCTTTCCCGGAAAGGATTCTTCCAGCAATTTCAGCGCATCGGATATCGATAACTGCACTATCCTGTCCTGCAAAGACAGGAAGCCGTCTTTTACGTCAGCAGACATAGTAATTCTTTAATCGTCAATAAATGGATAGAAGCAATCGAGAGAGAAGTTATCGTTGTACGGAGCTGTAATTTATGCTGTAAAACAACAAGATAGTGTGCAACAACAGCAACAAGAAGCAGCAGTATAAGAAAGCTTGCTTACAGTTGTCTTGAACAGGTGTGTTGTTGTCTTTTTCATTTTTTTTCTTTAATCGTGATTGAATGCAATCACCCATCAAAATTTACCAGGAGTGCGGTTGCATAGTATTCTGCGAAACTAAAAAGCACTCCCGATAAATCAGAAGTGCTCAGGTATATTTTGTGTTAAAACAAACTATTCAGGCATCTGACTTATCTCTCCCGTTGTTCACGAGATGGATGTAGCACCTTTTGGCCAAGGCCACGGTTGCTAAGGTTTCATGGGGCCAAATCCCTCCACCTTTCTTGATAAGCATTGTAAGATCTCTAGCAAATATATAGGGAATTAATTTTTTAAAACGTTAAGAGGGGAAGTATTTTTTCAACGATGTTGCAATGCAAACGATGGCGCAAGGTAAATTCCTTTAAAAACCCTATGATTTCACTATATATTCTTTTTTTGTCTTCATGTATGCTTTTTTCCTCCCCTCACCTGGGACGGTGCAATTTTTTTATGCAGTTAGCTGAATTCACCGATACAAAAAAACGCATGGACAAAAAAGAGCAAATTCCACCCGGCTGGGATTACAATCCTTCATCCTGGAAGCAACGGATGCCCCTGATCGTTATTGCCATCGTTGGGTTTTTTATAGCCCTGTACATGGGATTGTTTCAACTGAAAATATTAGACAGTGTTTGGGATCCTTTCTTTGGCGATGGGTCACGGAAGATACTCACCTCCAGTGTGTCCAAAGCCCTGCCGGTACCGGATGCTATTCTTGGAGCGTTTGGTTACCTGGTGGATGCGGTCACGGGTATAATTGGTGGTACATACCGCTGGAAAAAAATGCCCTGGATCGTGATTGTATTTGGCATTGCCATTGGACCGCTGGGATTGATCAGTGTACTCCTTGTGATTTTACAACCGGTGCTGGTGGGTGCCTGGTGTACGCTTTGCCTTGTTACCGCCGTATTTTCTGTGGTTATGATCAGTCCTGCCGTGGATGAAATGCTGGCTAGCCTTCAGTACCTGCAACGGGTAAAGCGAAGTGGCCAATCAATGTGGAAAGCATTTTGGGGAAAAGAAAATATTCACCTAACCATAAACTGATTATAAATTATGTGGGTACAAATCATCAATATCGTTGTTGGCCTTTTCCTGATGTTTGCACCATCGCTCTGGTCATTTGACAAAGCCGCCAGCGATCATTTATTTATCGTCGGACCCCTCATCATCACCAACGCCATTATTGCGTTGTGGGAATTTAACCGCGGCATGCGGTGGGCCAATGTTCTGATCGGCGCCTGGCTGATCGTATCACCGTTCGTTTTGGGAAGCAAAGGCACGGAAGCAACCGTAGCCGTCACAAGTGCTATCCTGCTGATTCTTTTCTCCTTATTCAGAGGCCCGGTCAAGCATCGTTATGGCGGCGGCTGGTCTTCCCTGTTTCAAAAGAACCCGGTGCATTGGGAAGAAGCGAGGAAGGCAACAAGCAATAAGCAATAGGCAACAGGCAGTGGGCAAGTAGCAAGCGATAAATGGATATCAGCTTGCTGCTTGTTTTGACTGCCTATAATTTGTCTGCTATCCCCTTTAAAGAATCAGGATTTACGTGATGTAGCGGCCATGACCACGCCTGCGAGCAAAAGTCCAAGGCCGGCTCTTACCCATCCCCGGTTCATGGACGCCCAGAGTGTATAGCTTTTATCAGTAGCAATGTCGGCAAATTTGCCATAAGTTCCCTGGTCGCCGGGTACCGGTTCCCAAACATTGTTTTTCTGGGCCGGGTCCACCGGCTGATCGGTTTGCTGGCCTTTGTACCCGTTTCGTGACAGCACGTAATCGGCAAACCAAGGTGCAATTTTATTCCCAACAATCGCTTCATAGGTAGGATAGCCCACATAAATTTCCCGCCGGTTGTTGGCGGCTGCAAACACGATGGCCCGGGCCGCCACCTCGGGCTGGTAAACCTTGCCCATCGGGCGGGGCTTGTTGGGAAGCTTGTTCAGCACCCAACCAAACTGCGTGGTGTTCAGAGCTGGCAACTGCACCATACATATGTTTATATTACTCTTATCATGTCTTAATTCGGTACGGAGCGAATCGTAAAATCCTTCCGTTGCATGCTTGGCGCCACAATAGGCCGATTGCAGCGGAATGCCCCGGTAGGCCAGCGCTGATCCGACAAATACAATCGAACCTTTATCACGGGGCAGCATGCGCTTTAAAGCGGCCTTGGCACCATACACCTGCCCTAAGTAGGTTACTTCCGTTACCCGTTTATATTCTTCCGGCGTCACTTCTTTTACCGGTGCAAACACACTGTTCATGGCATTGTTGACCCATACATCAATGGGACCCAACTCCTTTTCAATCCTCTCTGCCGCTGCTTCCACGGCCGCAGCATCGGCCACATCCACTGGTATCACCAAGGCTGTTCCGCCCTTTTCTTCTACTTCCCGCCTGGCTCCTCCCAGGCCCTCAATGCCTCTTGCCAACAGGGCCAGCTTTGCGCCCTGTTTAGCAAATTCCCATGCCGTTGCTCTGCCCACTCCGCCGGATGCACCGGTGATTACCACAACCTTGTCTTTAAACTGATCTTTTTTCATTGAATGCCGTTTGATTTACCAATACATGAGATTCCTGTACACATGTGTTGCAACAGTTATACCATTGGGAGAAAGCTTTGAGCCATTCGCTGTGAGCTATGAGCTTGCCTTCATACGTTCGATTGGTGCTGCTTCGATCTGCACATCCGCATATCCGCACATTGGCATATCACTTTTCATTTCTCAAAAGTCCTTTAGCCAGGTTGGTCCATTGGATTTTTGAAAAGGCTGTAACAGCGCCGGAGCCCATGGCTACGTCCCGCACTTTGTCGACCAGGTTTTCGGCCGTCTGGTTGGGCTTGGTATTTCGATCGTAAATGCCAACCGTGATGGTAGTGCCTTCACGGGTTGCAGTGAAGCTACTGGTAGATTCGGGTGAATAGAAATGTGCCACGTCTTGATTATCGTTCAAAGGGCTGCTCGTTGGTCGCACCCGGATGCCAACACTTTCAGTTTCGCCTTCACTAACTTCAACCACTTCTTCCACCAGTACCCAATCGAAGCCGTCGCCTGCCACAGGGCCAGGGCCGGGGACATCAATCTTAAAATAATCGCCTTTCTGTACCGGGCGGTTCACTTCCTGCCCCCCTGCATCCACCAATTGAAAATTAGCCGAACCAACTCCCGCTATTTCCTCCCAGTTGTTTACATTGAGCAGGCGCTGTTTTACGGTTTCAAAAAACGCCTTGGCGGCTGCCACGTCGGTCAGCTCAACCGTTTCTTCCGTATCAATGACTTTTCCAGTATGCTGTTGGGGTATAACCCCTGATTTATTTTTTTCTTCCATACCCGGGAATAGAAAAAATTTATGCCATTAAAGATTTGTATCCCCTCAATGCTCTCAAGGATGAGATTTGAATCAAAATGAATTATTTCCTGATTTTCTAACCAGGACTTGCAGAGAAGGAAATTAATTTCTTAGTTTGAACCACTCACTTCCTGATGCCTCGATTGGGTAAATCCCCGCTTTCTATTTTCAACTTTTGCTGTCGTATCACAGGATCATCGAAGGATGATCGAGGAATGAATGGCTTTGACATGGTGTATATATGGTGTTTGCCTGGCTATATCCTTTCCTCGCTCTGGCTAAACAAATAAAACCCTATGGCAAGATTACCCAAAGACTCCCCATTTGGCGCCCTGGAGGGTGCACTGGGCAAAGAGATCGTATTCAAGCAATATGCGTATAAGGTAGTGGTAACGAAGTACCCAGATATGAGCCGCGTAAATCCTCCGACGCTGCAAATTATGCAACGAAACCTGCTGAAACAAGCGAATGAATATGTGCAATGTGTACTACCGGATCCTGCACTAAAGGCTGCCATGAAAAAGGATCTGTTACCCGGCGAAACTGTTTATCACAAAGCGAAGAAGGCGTTTTTTGCGGAGAAGAGATAAGTTATTACGTTATTGAGTTATTCCTGATGCTGGTAGTGCCCGCTATTTACTCATGAGCATCTTGCGGTAAGTGATATTCTACATGAAAACTTTGTCAGATCGAGTTTTTTTGAAAACGCATCTTGATGAAAGTCCAAGCCTTAATCCTTCGACAGGCTCAGGGTGACGTGGCTTCTTACTATATTTTTGAGACTTGTCTTTTTTAGCTCATCTGTGCATGCCATTCATGAATTGGATGCATCTATTTTGTTTTTGAGGGATAGCTTACGGTAAAGCGCAACCGCAGACACGACCACTAACCAAAGCACTGAAAAAGCGATCAGCCCCTTCAGGTTCCACTCCAGATCTTCGGGATCGAAGCGGCCATGGATACGTTTGTGAAAAAAGCGGTTGGAATATTCCTGAGCAGCTTCAATGCCCATACCACATAGGTAAAGTGAAACAAAGATTACGATATGACGGACCAGACTTGTTCCTGCAAACAACAGGTTTAACACAGCCGCTGCCAAAAAATAAAAACCTGCGTGTAGCTCTTTATCGATATGACGAAAAGTAGCCGGCAACTTGATCATAAATCCAATCACGGTAACTGCCAGGAAAAAAGCCAGGATGCCCAGTTTCTGCCAGCCGGTAAGGACAAGTTTCTTCATGCTTTGGTTTTGAAACAGTGATATTGGGTTGTAAAACGTACAGACATTGAAATTATTGGGCATAGTTCGCCCTTTCCAAAAACCAATCAAAGACGTAAAGCATAGAAACGCTATTGCTTCCGCGTAGATCGGTTATAGACAGAATATCTTTTACGTACAGAACTTAAATCATTTAGGCATACAGGTGATCCTAGATAATGTCTTACGCTTAAATTCATTTACAGGAAGTCTTTTTTCTGCACGGCACAAAACAGTCAACAAATAAATTCACAATAGCCCTGTTTATTCATAGCAAAAAAGATTTTAAACGCCTAAGCTGTCACAACTGAAAAACAGTTTTTTCGAGTTGTGAAATACGGCTGGGATGGGAAAAACAAAGGATCTATGGAACCGTTCACATAGATCCTTTTCTGTTATTGCAAACTATCGTATTACACTTCTACGGATTACCACTTCCTCCCGAGGCGCCATAAATCTGCCCCGTAGCATAACTTCCATCAGCTGCTGCCAACTGCACATAAATGGATGCCAGTTCTACCGGCTGACCAGGCCTGCCAAGGGGTGTTTGGCCGCCAAAGTTTTTCAGCTTTTCCTGTGTGGCACCACCACTTACCTGCAAGGGTGTCCAGATGGGTCCCGGTGCCACGCCGTTGACCCGGATGCCTTTCGGTCCCAGTTGTTTTGCCAGCGATTTTACATAACTCATATTGGCCGCTTTGGTTTGCGCATAATCGTGCAATTCCGCCGAAGGATCATAGGCCTGTTCGGAGGTGGTGGCAATGATAACTGACCCAGGCTTCAGGTGTGGCAGCGCTGCCTTGGTAATCCAGAACGGGGCATACACGTTTGTTTTCATGGTGCGGTCAAACTGCTCCGACGTAATGTCGAGAATAGTAGGCTTTGTTTGCTGCAGGGCTGCATTGTTAACCAAGATGTCCAGGCCTCCCAATTGTTGTACCGCTTCCGCCACAAGCTGTTTACAAAACGCTTCGTTAGTTATGTCACCGGGTATGGCCACTGCTTTTCGGCCTTCCGCTTTGATCAGCGCCACCACTTCCTGCGCATCCGGTTCTTCGGCCGGCAGGTAGTTAATGGCCACATCGGCACCTTCGCGGGCATAGGCTATGGCCGCTGCCCGCCCCATCCCGGAATCGCCGCCGGTAATAAGTGCTTTTCTTCCCTTTAGCCTTCCGGAACCTTTGTAGGATTTCTCTCCATGATCAGGACGTGGATCCATGTCGCGGGCCAATCCGGGCCAGGGTTGGGACTGGCTTTTAAAAGGCGGACGGGGATATTTTGTTGTGGGATCATCCATCGCCTGTGGGGAAGGCACATCTCCTGCTTCCGGAATGACACCGGCCAGGACTGGAGAAATCATAAGGGTGGCCAAACCGGTTCCGATTCCACCAATGACCTGGCGCCTGCTGAGTGTATTGTTGATTGCCATACTGTATTCTTTTGATTAGAAATGAAATGGTGATGCAGCAATTAAAATGCCGTGAAGATTATTTTTCGTCTTGTTGAATAAAGAAGCAAAAAGGCGTCGGCTATCTTTAGCAAAACGCAAATCCCTGGAAACAATGTGTAGAAATGAACATTCCCCTCTTTCTATGAAGCCAAAGGTGCAGTTCGTTGTAAACCCGTTCTGGTTGTTACACTAAAAAATGGAGAAGTCTGTAGTCATATACCTCATTCCATTCAAACACGGACAACAATGGTTTTGAAAGCGTCTGGATCGCTTTGCTTTTTACGTTTTCAGATGGTTTATAAGAACAAAGTTCTACCTGATCAGGTATAGTAGACAAAAAGGAAAATGCACAGAGGGAAATGCAACGCTTCGTTGCATTTCGTAAAGCAAAAGCGAATGATCAAAGACTTGTTGATGAATTTCGGCTAAACGAACACGATTATTACAAGAAAATGTTCTCATGGAAATTTTATCGACAACCTAAATTGATTCTGTCAAGAAATCGTTGTGCATCGAAACTTCAAATTAATTTTCTCTGCCTCGTTGCAATAGTGTCGGTTATTCCTTTCGCAAAAGGTCCCGCCACTCCTCTCCTGTCAGCGCATTAAAAATATTCCCGCCGCTTTTCACCAGCTCTGCAAAACGTGCCTTTTTGTTTTCCTGCAACAGCGCAATTTTTTCTTCTACTGTACCCGGACATATCAGCCGTATTGCCTGTACGTTTTTGTGCTGCCCGATCCGATAAGCCCGGTCAATGGCCTGAGCTTCCACGGCAGGGTTCCACCAGGGGTCCACGAGATAAACATAAGATGCTGCGGTGAGGTTAAGCCCTGTACCGCCGGCTTTGAGGCTCAGAAGAAACACCCGTACCGATGGATCCTGCTGGAATTGATCCACCACTTTTTCCCTGTTGTGGGTGGCACCGGTCAGGCTGACATAACCGATCCTGCTCTTTTCCATTTCTTCTTTAATTAGATCAAGCATGGAAACAAACTGCGAAAATACCAGGATCTTGTGCTGCGGCGATTTGCTGTCTATCTGCTCCATCAGCGCTTCCAGCTTGGCGGAGCCACCACCCTGCAGGTGATCAGCCTTTAATAGCCGGGGATCATTACATATCTGACGCAATTGGGTGAGACCGCGGAGCACATGAATGGCGCTGCGCAGGATCTCGTCTTTCATCCGGCCTTCCAGGTAGTCGCGTAGTTCGGCTTCGTACGCTTCGTACACAGCCCGCTGGGTCTCTCCCATCGGACAATACAAAACCTGCTCTGTTTTGTCGGGAAGTTCCTGCGCCACTTCGACCTTTGTACGCCGCAAAATAAACGGCGACACTTTTCGCTGCAGTTCTTCCGCCCGGCGTCGATCCTCGAATTTATCGATCGGCACCGAATACACATCGCGGAAATACTGCCTGTTGCCCAGCAGCCCCGGCGCCACAATCGAAAACTGGGCGTAGAGATCTACCGTATTGTTTTCGACTGGTGTACCGGTGATGGCTAACCGGTTTTTTGACTTGAGCAGCCGAACGGCATGGTACCGTTGCGAACTGATGTTCTTAACTCCTTGCGATTCGTCGAGGAATGCATAACCAAACTCAAAATGCCGGAGATAATTGATATCGGAAAGCAGGGTGCCGTAGGAAGTGATGACCACATCGTATTGGTTAAATGTTTTCCACTCTTTACTGCGATCGGCGCCATGAAGAATTAATACCTTGAGTGATGGCGCAAAACGATGGATCTCTGCCCGCCAATTGAAAACAAGTGAAGAAGGCGCCACCACCAGGTGTGTTTCCGGCCGTCCCGCCTCTTTCTGCAACAGCATAAAGGCAATCACCTGCACGGTTTTGCCCAAACCCATATCATCGGCCAGCACGCCACCAAAACCATGTTTGTCGAGGAAATGCAGCCAGTTAAGACCTTGTACCTGGTAAGGCCTTAACTGGACCTGTAACCCTTTCGGCGGTGCTACAGGCGGAATGCTGTTCGGGTTTTCGAAGGACTGCCGGTAAAACCGGATTGCGTCCTTCACTTCATCATCCAGTTCCGCTTCCCGGTACAACTGCGCTATGGCATCAAAATGGGATCGTGGCGTGACCAGGTCCTCTCCCACCATCTCTGCAGCAAAAAAGAATTGTTGCATTCTTTCTATCCAAGCTTCGGGCAAAATGCCCAGGGTACCGTCGTCGAGCTGTACATAACGGCTTCCGTTGCGAACGGCTTTTTGCAATTGTTTGAGTGAAGCCGTTTGATTGCCGTAAGCCACCTTTAGTTTTGTATTGAACCAATTAAGACCACTTTGCACTTGAACGGAAATCTGTGCCCTATAGGCATTTTGCTTTGCTCCTTTCAGGTTGTTGAATCCATAAATAGAGATGCCCTTTTTTCGCCATTCCTCAAACGTTTCCAGAAACCAGTCTTCATTCAGGAAACGGTCGCGGTGCAAATAAAAATGGGTCAGGCCGTCTTCCAGTTGTTCGTAGAAAAGCGGGTGTTGCTGCAGCACAAAACCCAGAAAATTATCTTCCGCCCTCTCGTCGCGTGGCATGGCCATGAGGCGTCCACGCAGGTCAGGCAGGTAGACCGCTTTTTTGCTGCGTACCGGCACTTCCACACTGCCATACCGCATGACCGGGTTAATGATCACATACTGGTTTAAGTCCGATAGGTAAATGATCTTTTCCATGGCACCACTCCAACCCGCATCCGCTATTTGCCCTTCTGTTGCCGCGCCTATATAAGCGTGTACCACCTCTACCTGTTCTTCCAGTTTGGACAACACTTTCTGGTGAAAGGCATCAAACTGCGATTCGTGTACCTGAAGGATGGATCGTGTAGAAAAATATTGCAGCAGCTTTACGATAGTTAGACTGGCTGCTAAGTGCAACCTGCCTCCAAGAAGAATAAAATAGTCGAATTTAATTTGTACCTGTTGGGGATGCAGAATGTTGTTGTCTGCATGTAGCTGTGGCACTACCTGGTAAAATTGCTCCGCCTTGTTTACCCGCAATACAAATTTGTGCAAAATGCTACCTACCTGCACTTCTTCCAGCGAACCGGCACTGACATTCTCGGAGAACTCAGGGTTATGCAGAAAAAAACGAAACCGGAGCGGGTTTTTGACGATCATTTTTAATGCCCGGATATCGGCAGCCGTTCGGGTTGAGATAGGAATGTTTTGAAAGCGGCTAATGCTGCTGTAAAAAAGCAGGGCATCCGGCTCCTTGGTATAAAGGGCCGCATCCGAAGCCGCTACCGGAACCAGCGGGTTTTTGATCTTGCCTGCCTGGGTCGTGGGGGCATCGTATAGCTCTATGCAAAGCGTTTTGTGAAATCGGAACTGCTTCAACACCACAATGCGCTGGCCGGTAGCATCACCGGCAAAGATGGGTGCTTCTTCGTTGGGCAATAACAAATTTTCCAGTTCACTGATCGATTGCATGAGGGCGGCTCCTGTTGGCCGTGAAGATAGGAAATGGTGCGTGGTGAATGTTGACTGGTGAGTAACGGTTTATTTTATTTATAGACTGACAATCTTAAGGGTGATTGTAGAGACAAAACCGTAATGAAGTAACTTTTACAATGTTGTTAGCTATATGCTTGCTCGATACCATCATAGTAACTTACCCATGTATTTTTAATTTGATTGGCCATGCATTTGGACGTATGGCTTTTACAACATTGACTATGAAAGATTGCAGGACTTTTCTCTCTTTGAAGAATGGCAAGTTCATATTGCCACATACCCTATTCCTTTTTTGATTTGTAGAAACCCGGGAGTTCGAGTTTATAGATAAGCGATACAATCCGAATGGCAGAAATGAAGGTTATGCAAATAAGATCCAGCCAACTTCTATTCATGTCGGTTTGAAGAAGAAGAAAATAAAGTCCAGATCCGGCGATGCAGGCGGTGGCATAAATTTCACGCTGAAAAACAAGAGGAATCTTGTTCAGTGCAACATCCCTGATCACCCCACCAAAGCAAGCCGTAATGGTTCCCAGCATCATGCAAACACCAGGATGCAATCCATGGGCGAGCCCTTTTTCCAATCCTAACACGGTAAAAAAGCCAAGACCCAGGGCGTCAAATACCAGCAGGGGTTTTTGCAAGTTGCGGAGGAACTTATAAAATACAATGGCGGCCAGCGCACTCAGCGTAATGATCAGCGGGTACCCCAGATTCAGCATCCATTGTACGGGGAAGTCACCTATCAGGATATCCCGAACGGTTCCCCCTCCCAGCGCCGTGACAAATGCCATCACCAGGATGCCGAAAATGTCCAGCTTTCGTTGCATGGCTGCAAACACTCCTGAAATGGCAAATGAAATAATGCCCAGCAGGTCAATAAGTCTTATAACCTCATTTTTTACATCGGCTATAAATTGCGGGTTGAGAACACTGCTGTCGTTCATTGGCTGCAATTTCCACTTTTTTACGTTATTCCATCTTATTAAAAACAACTAGGCGTAGGGGGTAGTAGGATTTATTGACTATACTATAATCCTATACAGAAGCTTGACAAGCTTTCATTTCATACTCTTGACAAATGATATTGGAATGAATTCATAAGGCATTTGTGTGGCTGTTTCTTCTGTAACTGGTTTCGGCAAGTTCGGCCTGACATTTCCTTCGTTTATCGGATTGCATTTTGATTATCATTTTGTGCTTACCCTTTCCAGGAGTAACGCACCGGTTAGAAAAAGCAAACCATTCTTTTATCCCTCAAAAAGATATTTTCTCTCAGCATTCGCCGTATTCCGGCCTGAAGATTCCATTGACGGCGACGATCTGCTGAATCGGAATGGAATCACCATTTTGCAGAATGAGAATCGGTGGTTGCGCATTGGGATGAATGTCTATTATCAACCCTTCCGTTCGTTCAATGCCGTCGTTGTCCACCAGCAGATGAACTTTTTCACCTGCTTTGTATGCCGCCTGCAGCTGCTCCAGAAAGGTCTCTGCTCGGTGAAGGGTTTGCCGTTTGTCCATGTTGACTATTTTTCTTCCTGGTCTATCGAATAACCACAGAATGCATGCCGTGTTTGTTGCCTATACAGTAACGCTTTGTTTAAGTCGGGATTGAATTTGTAAGGGCAGGAAAGTAAACTTTAAAACCTACGTTTTGATTTCCGGGAAGGCTACTAAAGCCGTTTCAGAAGGCTTTTATCTCTCTTTTGTTTTCTCCTTTTTGCAGGATTGTTTTCGCTTCGCTGTCTTCGTATTCTTCGATCATGGCCGTGAGTTGGGTTTTTAGCCTGGTGGTGATCTTCTCATACCCTTTCTGGCCATACACATTCTTCATCTCCCCTTTGTCTTTTTTGAGGTCGTAAAGTTCCCAGCTTTCCACCCGTTTGTAAAAACGAATGAGTTTATACCGCCCGGTGCTGATGCCAAAATGCGGAGAAACGGCATGCTCGCCATTCTCGTAATAGTGATAGTACAAGGCCTCTCTGCCTTTGGCTTTTTTGCGCCGCACCAGCGGCAGAAAGCTCTTTCCCTGCATGTCCTTTGGCACCGCCACGCCGGCTGCCTCCAGCACCGTGGGGGCAATGTCAAGGTTCATTACCAGGGCACTTGTTTTGGTTCCGGGCCTGACCACCCCGGGATAGCACAGCACCATCGGGGTGCGGAACGATTCCTCATACATGAACCGCTTGTCAAACCAGCCGTGCTCCCCCATAAAAAAGCCCTGGTCGGAGAGATATATAACGAGTGTATTTTGGATAAGCTTGTTTTTATCCAGGTAGTCCAGCGCCCTTCCAATGTTGCGGTCTAGGGAAGCCGCGGTAGCCAGGTAATCCCGCAGGTAGCGCTGGTATTTCCACTCCACCAGTTCTTTACCCGAGAGTTTGCGCCTTTTGAGGTCTTCTTCAATGGGCCCATAATAAGCGTCAAACCGTGCCCGCTGTGCCGCATTCATGCGCCGGATGTTGCCGTCCCGGGAGGCCGCGTCCTCGCCGCCGAACATTTTCAGGTCATAGCCCATCTGCATCGTTTTAGAGATGGTCATGTCCTGCACCCGGGCGGCTTCACGGCCGGCATAGCTATCGTAGAAGTTTTTGGGCAGGGGAAAGGTTACACTGTCAAAGCGGCCCATGTCCACCGTGTCGGGGATCCAGGTGCGGTGGGTGGCTTTGTGACCAATCACCAGGCAAAACGGTTTGGTTGTATCCCTGCCCTTGAGCCAGTCTTCCGCCACATCCTGCACCACGTTGGACACATAGCCTTCAAAACGTTTTTGGCTTCCGTCCATCATATGAAAATCAGGATTGTAATAGTGCCCCTGCCCCGGCAGTACCTGCCAGAAGGAAAAGCCCTGCGGGTCGGTTTCCAGGTGCCACTTACCGATCCAGGCCGTTTGGTAACCACTCCTTGTCAGCTCTTTGATAAAGGTGTTTTGCGCCCCATCAAAGCGGGAATGCTCGTTATCCTTAAAACCATTTTTGTGGCTATACTTTCCCGTTAGGATAACGGCTCTGCTGGGACCGCAAATGGAGTTGGTGACATAGGCTTTGTTGAACACCGCACCCTCTTTGGCTATGCGGTCAATGGCCGGGGTTTTCATCAGCTTACTGCCATAAGCACCAATGGCCTGAAACGCATGATCATCCGAGACAATAATCAAA
Organism: Flavisolibacter longurius; assembly: GCA_014163555.1. Taxonomy (GTDB): domain Bacteria; phylum Bacteroidota; class Bacteroidia; order Chitinophagales; family Chitinophagaceae; genus Flavisolibacter. Next base: position 95,091 of record JACJGO010000021.1, on the reverse strand, counting down.
ATGTTCGGACGCCGCTGCGCCAGGGCAACAAAGGAGGAAAGCATTAATAAGAGAAAAAATAAACCTTTCATCGCCTGGCCTTGCATAGTTCTGTGTTTTTTAATGGAAACGAATTTCTGTAACATCGGGCGGGCCCATTTCCTGCTGAAAGAATAATATTCCAGTTTTCAAACAAACACCTCATTTCTCGACTCGTTTATATAACCCAAATTCCGCCAGGGTTGGGTTCAGCCGTGAGGAAAGAATGCGCAGGCGCACTTTCCTGGCCGTAACCGGATCAAACCGAATTAAACGTTTATACCCCACCGTTGTTCCTTCGGTGATCTTTTTCCATTCGCCCCTGTCGAAATATTCCAACACAAATTTTTCAATGCGCTGCCCGACGGTGATGGCTTCTTGCAGAAGCAACAAATCAAAAGTTTTCGACCCATTCAGTTCCAACTCAATCAGCGCTGTTGTGTCGCTGCCCTTAGTTGTCCAATGTGTATTGTATCTGCCATCCAGCACCGCTTTGCTATTTTCTCCAACGGCATTTACTTTGGCATCTTTTGCCAGGTTGGTTGCAAATGTCTGGTCCAAAAGACGCCGCATTTCTTTCAGATTCTTGACATCTTTTTCATGAATCATTCCCCGCTTGTCGGGTGGAATGTTCAGAAGCAGCACACCGTTACGGCCTACAGAGCTGTAATAGATGTCTAACAGCTTTTCCGGTGTTTTTACTTTGTCATCTTCTTTTTCGTGGTAAAACCAACCGGGGCGGATCGAAACATCAGTTTCGGCCGGGTACCAGACCAGCCCTTTTGCTTTCATGATCTTTTCACGGCTACCAAGGTCATTTCCCATCATATCGCCTGTCGGTTTAAAAGCAAGGCCTTGTTGCGAGTTTTGCGCAATGGCTTCCTGGCTTAGGTTATTGGCTGGCACTACGCTCCACTCCTGCTCCCGACCATAACCGGTTTCGGTACCCACCCAGCGTACATCCGGACCCATAACTGCGATGACGGCTGCTGGCTGCAGCTTGCGAATCAGCTTATAATACCGTTCAAAATCATAGACCTGTTTTTTGCCGTTGGGACCTTCGCCGTTGGCGCCGTCAAACCACACTTCATCCACTTTGCCGTAGCCTGTCAGCAATTCGGTTAGTTGCGCAATAAAAAGATCGTTGTACGCTTCGGTGCCATAGACCGGTGAGTTGCGGTCCCAGGGTGAGAGATAAACGCCAAAACCGATCCCGTACTCTTTACAGGCTTCGGCTACTGCTTTCACCACGTCTCCTTTCCCGTTCATCCAGGGACTGTTTTTTACCGAGTGACTGGTAGTGGCTGTTGGCCAAAGACAAAATCCGTCGTGGTGCTTGGCCGTAAGAATCACCAGCTTGAAACCAGCTGCCTTTGTTTCCCGCACCCATTGGCGGGCATCAAGTGCCGTTGGGTTGAAAAGCTTTGGATCTTCTTTCCCATCGCCCCATTCGCGGCCGGTAAACGTATTGATACCGAAATGAAAAAAAGCCGTCAGCTCCAATTGCTGCCAGCGCAATTGCCGCGGCGTGGGAACAATATTGGCCGCCTTCCGAATGATATCTTTTTCCGTATCCGTGGGAAGGATAACCGCGAAGTTTTTGGTGTTAGCGGCAGACTGCGCCAGCAAGCCATTGGATAAAAAAAGGGCCAGGCCCACGACGAGAAATCGTTTCATTGTTACAGGTTTAAAAAGAAAGCTGCCTTTCAACATTCCGCCAGTTGTGTGAAACAGTCCACGACGTTGAACGCGGCCTTTGCTTCCACAATTTTTATTCAAAGCGAAATTTTTTATAGCAACTCTAAAGATCAATTTTCTCATTCGATTATTTTGTTTACTGATCAGCAGGTGTCCAGTAAAATGATTTTTGCGAAGCCACAAATCCCGTTGGACGTACAACTGTTACAATACCGGCTCCTTCGTACAAATCATCTACCACCACTTCTACCCGTTCGCCCGGTTTCACCTCCGGGATGTCGTAGGCTTTTGTCTTGGCGTAATTATCCGCTTTGTCGCTCAGGTACAATTTATACCCTTTTACAGTATGCTGCGGCAGTCCCACGTTGCCATAAGCCACCACTACCAGTTTTCCCTTTCTTCCGCGATTAAGGTTATGCACTTCCAATGGTGAGGAATATTCCCGCAACACTTTCATTGAAGGTTTCGGTGTTCCGTACATATCATACACGCCATGCACCCGTCTTCTGAATTTATTTTTCTCCGATGTACCCGGATAGTGGGTACGGTAATCTGTCAGGTCAAAATAGATAGCGCCTTCTACGTATGGTTTGCTTTCGTAAACGGCCATGTGGTAGATCAGGTCCTCCGCTCTTCGTTCATCGCCGCCTTTAAAGTTGGGTTCGCAAAGGCCAAATTCCGAAATAAAAAAAGGCAGCTTTGGATAACTCAGGTGTACACTGTCCAGGTACATACCAATCTTGCCGGTTGGCAGCCCCCACCAGCTACCGCCGTATTCGTTCATCATGAGGTAATCGCCTTCTGCCGCCGCATCGGGAACAAAAGATGGATGGTTGTAAAAGCCATGAGTGAGAGTATTGCTAACATAGGCTGTCTGCCGTGTCGTATCAAGGCTTCTTGCTTTTGCCAGCAGGTCCTTTATCAAAGGTTTCATATCGGCATCCCTTGCACGCAATTCGTTTCCTACCCCCCAGGAGAAAATGCTGGGATGATTGTACAGCGTTTTTACCATTATTTCCATTTGCCGCATTGCAATAGAGCGGATGGTATCGTTGGCCGGTGTTTCCGGTCCCCAGAGTGGAACTTCCTGCTGTACCAAAATGCCGTTGCGGTTGCAGAAGTCATAGAACACATCGCCCTGCTGAAAATGCTGGCGGCTGAAAATGCAGTTCACGTCTTTCATCAGCTTTCCCATGGCAATGATTACGGAATCCGGTTCGGCAAAGCCATAATCCGGGTTGGAACCGGCTGTCCATTCCACCCCCATCAGTTTAATACGTTCACCATTCAGGAAGGTTTGACCATCCACAAACTTCAGTTCGCGAAAACCAACATTGGCTGAAATTTTATCAACAGCTTTTTTGCCATTCAAGACTGTTACATCAATCCGGTAAAGATTCGGAAAGTCAAAATGCCAGGGATGGATTGAAGGCAATGTAAAATTCACAACCGCTTCATTGCCCTCCCATTCTGGTTTTACTGTTTGTCGCAAGACTTCGTTTTTGGTCGGCTGGTTTTCTTCGGTAATAACGACTGCCAGCGACACTGCCTGCACTTTTTCGAATCCGAGCTTCAGGTCCAGTTTTCCTTCGCTTTTAGCCACATTCAGTTTGGTAGTAGCCAGCAGGTAGGCTGCTGCAGGCTGGTTACTGACGATGAATTTTACCGGGCGGATAATGCCGCCGTCATTGGGCCAGTCGAAAGAAGAACCAAAAGGAACTTTGGTCTTGCCATAGTCATTATTGACCGCTACGGTGATAGTGTTCTCCCTTCCAAACAAAAGTTTTCCCGTGAGGTTGATGGTGAATTTGTTGAAACCGTCGCCAATATTTTCGGCCGCTTTGTTGCCATTGATGTACACAACAGCAGTATGATTAATAGCGCCAAACTCCAGCACAACCGATTTGCCCTTCCAACTACCGGGAACGAAAAAACGTTTTTGATACCAGCCCCACCCATAATGATTCTGGGTCTCTTCTTCAACATTCCAGGTATGAGGCAACTGAACGGTTTTTGATTGGGTAAGCGATTGATTGAACCATTTACCTGACTGACCCTTTGCTCCTTTGTCCACAGCAAACTGCCAATCCTTATTCAACAGGATTGTATCCCGCTGGGCAAGGACGGAAAGGGATGAAACGAAAAGAAAAAAAACAAAGATGATCTTACGCATACTGATTTCGCTACAGGTACCGGCATCGATGACCGGTTGATGAATTTTCAATTGTTTGCATTCTCAAAAAATCAATGCACAGGTCTGGCTTATTGCACGACAATTTCATCGGCAAAAATCCAGGCGGGTTTGCCTTCTCCGGAATGTCCCTTCGGAAGTGCATTGAGCACTTTGGCCGTCACTCGGACAAAGCGTGTTTTTTGTTCCGGAAAACGGGCCGTAAAATCTTTCTTCACGGAGGTGTGTTCGTCCTGCGAAACCGTATTGGCAACCGTTCCTACTTCGGTAAAATTTTTCCCATCGGACGACACTTCAAACTTTACCCACTGTGGCATCATGATCCAGTCGCGATAGTTCTGCAAACAACCCAGCGAGATGCTTTGCACTTCCGTTTCTTTTCCCAGGTCGATCGTGGCAACCAGGTCGCGACCCGAAAAGCCATGCCAGTACTTCCCTACCGCATCGGTGCCGCGAACACCATCCGTCAGTGAGTTGGGACCATCCGCCAAATAATAACGGTTTACCGGATTCGTGTACACAACATTCTGTCCAATGGCTTTGTGCATGACAAAGGATTGCTGTGCCGGCACAGCGCTCATGACTTTTCCGTTCACCGCCGTGACGGCCCTAAGGTTCATGGATGATTCAATGGGAAAAGGCGCCGTGTACCGGAAGCTTTGCAGCGAAGGTTCGGAGCCATCAGTGGTGTAATACACCTCACCTTTATACGCTTCGGTGGAAAGGTTTGCAAACAGTTTGCCTCCTTCTGAAGCCGGCTTTATTTCCACTTTAAAATTGCCTTTGCTGTGCGGCAATCCCTTTTCCTCAAACGCCGTAAAATGCGCCTGCAGCCGCTCGTTAAAACCAGCCCAGTCACGGCTTTCCTTCGGGCTCCACACAACTTCCGACAAGGCCAGCATGCGTGGCAATACCATGTACAAAACATGCGAAGGCGTCGTTATAAACTCTGTCCACAAATTGGCCTGCGCACCCAGCACAAATTTTGCCTGTTCGGCTGTCAGCTCACCGGGAATGGGTTCGTAGCTGTACACTTTTTTAAGCGAATTAAATCCACCAAAGGCCACCGGCTCCGAGGCCGGGTCGCCCTGGTAGTGATCGAAATAAACCGGGTTGCCCGGTGTCATCACCACGTTGTGTTTCATTTTTGCCGCCTCAATGCCGCCGGCCTCACCCCGCCAGCTCATTACCGTAGCTTCCGGTGCTAAACCTCCTTCCAAAATTTCGTCCCAGCCAATCATCTTCCGGCCTTTGCTTACGATGAATTTTTCCATGCGGCGGATGAAATAGCTTTGCAGTTCTTCTTCATTTTTTAAGCCTTCCGCTTTTTTGCGGGCCTGGCATTTGGGACAATTCTTCCAGCTCGTTTTGTCCACTTCGTCTCCACCAATGTGAATGTATTGCGAGGGAAAAAGAGCGATCACTTCTGCATATACATTTTGCAGAAAGGTAAATACGCTGTCGTTGCCGGGACAAAGATTGGAAGACACACCTTTGTAATTTCCACCGGTCATGGGTAACTGCGGTTGCTGGCTGCAACTAAGGTATGGATAGGAAGCCACGGCTGCTGCGCTGTGTCCCGGCACGTCCAGTTCGGGTACAATGGTAATGCTCCTGTCGGCTGCATACCGGACAATGTCTTTGATCTGCTCCTGTGTGTAATAACCGCCGTAGGTAGGTTTTTCTCCCTCTTTCGCCTGTGGCCGGTCGCCCCAGAGTCTGTGGTTCTGATCCACCCGCCAGGCACCCACTTCCGTCAGCTTCGGGTATTTTTTGATCTCGATGCGCCATCCCTGGTCGTCGGTCAGGTGCCAGTGAAACGTATTCATTTTGTAAGCCGCCATCAGGTCGATGTATTGCTTTACCAGTTCGGGAGAAAAAAAGTGCCGGCTGACATCGAGGTGCATGCCCCGCCAGCCAAAGCGAGGATAATCTTTTACCGCCATCGCGGGAATCTGCAGGGGCGCATTGGTACGAACGGCCGGCAGTGTTTGCAAAAGCGACTGCATGCCGTATAAAATGCCCCCCTTTGTGTTGGCAGTAATGGTGATTTCGGAAGGTGTCACATTCAGCAGGTAACCTTCAGGCCCAATCTCCGCTGTTTTTGCCAGTTTAAGCCGAATTGATTTGCCCCCTTTCGCATTCACTGGGAGCTGGATACCGGATACCGTTTTAATGGCCGTTGTAAAAAAATTGACAGCTGCCTGCAGCTCTTTATTTCCCTGCGGAAAAACCAGCGCCGTATTTCTATCGATCAAAAAATGACCCGGCTTTACCTCCAGGCTTACAGGCTGCGGAATCAGGTTTACGTTTTGCGCCCATCCCAAAAATGGCAGCAAGGCCAACAGGGCTATCCAAACGGTCCGAATATTTTTCAAGGTCATTATCGTGCTTTTGTGTTGATTTATATTTCGTGAATCGATGCTTATTCAGGAGCAAGTTTTGTATGCTGCAAGAATGAAAAACCCAATTTTTCCGTTACCGTCGCTCCGAATTTTGTATGTTTTCCGAGTCCTCAAAATTAGCGGTAACAGCCTCCACTTTTCGCGTGGTTTCCAGCATGAACAAACGTTTGCATAGTTAGAATGCGGCTATTTTTGCTTACCGCTCCTGGTAAACCCTCACCCAGTCAACCTCCATCCTAAAAGGCAGGTCTTTATCAATGATCAGTCCAGGCCAACCCGCTCCACCCGACTGGTTCAGGATCAGGTAAAACGGCTGATCAAAAGGCCATTCACGGTGGGTTGCATTTTGCTGCCTGTGATAGGTTGTGGTCTGCTTGTCATTTACATAAAAAGCAATGCTGTCTGCCGTCCACCAAATGCTATATACATTGAAATCATCCACTGCATAGGCAGTGGTTTTGGTGGCGGTTGATCCGCCGGATGCGTTGGTTACAGCGGCATTGTGGATGGTTTGGTGAACAACACCTTCCCTGTTTACATGTTCCATGATGTCGATCTCACCACTCGCCGGCCAGCCGCCATAAATATCTTTTTCGGGCATCATCCAGATGGCCGGCCAGGCACCCTTTCCCTGGTTGAACTTTGCCCTTACTTCCACTTTTCCAAACAGAAAACTGAATTTGCCCTTTGTTTGAATGCCGCCGGCATGATAGGTTGCCGTATCACCGGGACGGGTTTCCTTGTTCATCCTGAGCACCAGGCTGCCACCGTCGAGGAAAACATAATCAGGGTGCTGGGTAATGAATTTATTCCAGGCAACACGGCCTCGGTTTGCATAGGTCCATTTAGTGGTATCGAAAGAGCCCTTTCCCTTAAAATCATCTTCAAAGATCAATTTCCATGTTTTTAAAGAACCGGCTGAATCGGGATTCGTCCTGTTCTGCCGTAGAGGCGTACACGTAAAAAACAAAAAAGCGGTTAGCAAACACAAAACAATTCTCTTCATGCGACGGTTAATAATTTTATCAGTGTACAGTAAATGGATTTGTCTATCGTTGGCAACGCTCCTGCTTCTTCGAACGGATATTGTATTGTTACGGAAAACCTGCAAAATTGCTTTATGGCTTAGCGGCTACTGGTTGTCGTTAATTGGCGCTCTATTTTGGCGCAGGAACAAACGTAAACATCCATTTTACCGGGTTTTGCCAGTCCCGTCCCCGGAAGCTGCCCACTGGTGCTTTCACGAGCACCGTGTTCCAGCCTCTTTGCAAACGGATCATAGTGGGTGCCCGGTATTCATACCCTTCATCCATCAATGGAATTTCAGCATTTCCCGGCCCGCCGGCCAGGCGCCAGGCTGGTGGCGATACGAGATCCCCGTTTACCCAAACGGCTGACCCGCGGTGATCCCAGGCCCCTGCCGGAGGCGCACCGGAAAAATAGGAACGTGATAGATTGTTAAAGCCGATCCAGAAGGGCTGCTCCCCTTCTTCATCACTCCAGATGCGAGTGGTGGCATACCAGGTAGCGCAGTCATCGGGATTGTTAATGGCACCTTTTATTTGCGGAGCCCACCAATGACGCAACACAACGGTACCGCCGGTCACCTGTTTGGTGGTTTTTAAGGCTGCAATCCCTTTTTCTTCAGGAGCAAACCGTTTGCTTAGATCCCCGCCATTTTTATAAGGACCGTACAACTGCCAGACCAGGTTGGCTTGTTTGGCATAAGGAAATGGCTTCTCCAAGAAAAGGCTTTTTTTCTGATCGAGCATACGGCCTTCAAATGCAGCAAACGCTTTTTCATCACCATCACTTATATTGGCCACCCAACCGGCCTGTCCACCGCCCTGCCAGGTTCGTTCTGCAAAGGCCAGCATGCCCGGATAAACAGGATTCATCTGCAGGATGTCCTCTTCTTTTGCAGCCGCCCGGTCGTGCCAGGTGCAAAGGGTGGCACCAAGCGCCGAACCATCGCCATGTTCCCTGTTGCCGATCTGCCGGTTAAAGATGGTCACCACTGCTTCCAGCGGATCCATGTGATTGAGGTAAAGATGGCGGGAGTCGATGTATTGAATGCCCGGACTGCCGGTAATCTTACCCTGATCATCCATCCACAACTGGCGAATGGTTGATTTGGTGAAGTTGCCACCGGGTTCCCAGCCGATCACTTTTTTACCCATGCCTTGCAGCAGGGCTGTGACCTCCGGAAGAAAGTTTTGATTCGTAATCTTTACTTCATCGGCACCAATGTGTATATAAGGAAGGTCGTAGGTTTCGAAAAATTCTTTCAGGATGTTTTTGACATAGACCAACCCTGTATCGCTTTGCATATCGGTTTTCATGGCGCGGCGAAAAGCGGCGCTGTGTCCCGGCATATCAATTTCAGGCAGGAAGAGGATGTGACGCTCTTTGCAATACCGGATCAGCTCTTTTATTTCCGCTTCGGTGTAATACAGGCCTTTGTTGCGCAGCATGTGTTCCGGCGCCGTCAGTTGCGGGTATAATTTACTTTCAATGCGCCAGGCAATGTCTTCGGTGGGATGAAAATGAAACACATTGAGTTTGTGCTGTGCCATTACATCAATCTTCTGTTTCAATGAAGCCATCGACATATAGTTCCGGCCCACATCTATCATATAACCCCTCCAGGCAAAGGCCGGCCAGTCGGTGATGGTGCAGGCATCCAGCATCACGCCGTCTCTGGCCAATTGCAGCAGGGTTTGTGCCCCGTTAAAAATGCCGTGCGGTGCATTGGCGGTGATCACCACGTTGTTTTCGGTTACACTTAACTGGTAGGCTTCTTCTTTTTGCAAAGGCGCCTTTACACTGCCCAGTTGCAGCACTATGGTTTTTTCATCCCTTTGTACCGCTTTAGTTTGCAGGGAAAGCTGAAGGCCTTTTACCAGCAAGGCGTTTTGCAGCATCTCCGCTTCTTTCTGGAGAGATTTGTCGCCTACTACAATCGTCCGGCTCTCATACAAAGGAAAGTAACCAGCTTGCCATTGTACCTGTTGCGGCAGGGGAAGCAGGGAAGCCTGGGCCTGCAATCCGTATACGGCCGGAAATACCAGGTGTTTCCACAACAGGTAGCCTTTTCCTGAAAGGTGCAGACCATCATTGGTCAGGTCTGGCCTTAGTTTGCCGGCTTCGTTGGCAAAGGCTGAAAACAGGTCCAAATACGTAAATGAATGCGTTGCTGCTTCCTGCTGCAGCCGGCTGTTCACCTGTTTTATATGGGCCGCCTTGCTGGTATGGCCGCCAAATTTTTTAAAGGCTTCATTTACCGGTAAAATGCTTTGCACAAATAGTTTCGTGGCCGGCGACTCCTGCTTCAGGTAAGCAGCGGTTAGCAGGATATTTTTGACCACGCTGTCAGGCGATAGACCACGTGCCAGGTCGTTGGTGCCGATCAATAAAAATACTTTGGCCGGCTTGCGGGACACTACTTCATTCAAGCGGTTCAACACACCGGTCGTTACATCGCCGCTGATGCCGCGGTTTTTAACCCGGAGGTCATCAAAGAGTTCGCTCCACTCACCCCCGTCGGTGATGCTGTTGCCCATGAAGATGATGTCCTCCTTTGTTTGCGGCAGGCTTTTGAAATGTGTTACCCGCTGATGGTAATAGGTGGAAAAAAGCGAATCGGGATAGCGGGGCAAACGAACCTGCGCCACCGCTGTACCGGTTAGAAATAACAAGAAGAAAAAAATCTCCAGGTGTTTCCAAGGCGATTTGATCTGCATTTCTAGTTTGCGATGGTTAGTTCAACAATAGTATCCAGGCTGTGTTGGGGGAAGTCGCCGGTATAGAGAAAAACGCCTTCCGGTTGCTGCCGGAACTTCACCGAGCCTTTCCCGTCAAACCATTTGGCAGTCGAAACTTTTTGATTTATACCCGGAAGAAAGATATAATCACCCGCAGGCTTTTTCAGGATATGGGCGTACACTGTTTTATTCTTCGCCGTTACCACACCCCATTCCTGCGGTGGAATAACTTTGCCTCTTGTTCCATATATGGTCTCACCGTAGCGGGCCATCCACTGACCGATGGCTTTCAATGTATCTGTAAACTCAGGCTGCACGCTGCCGTCGGCAAGGGGACCAATATTCAGGAGAAAATTGGCATTGCGGGCCGCTGCATTCACCACGTAATGCACCAGCTCTGTTACCGGCTTGTATTTGGTATCGGTGATGTTGTAGCCCCAGGAGCCGTTCATGGTTTCGCAGGTTTCAATCGGCAGTTCGTCAGACGGTCGCTGGTAGCTGTAACCCGATTTGTTTTGACCCGGCAGGTCCCTTTCGAACATTTGAAAATCCTCACCGGGAAAGGGTTCCAAATGATGGTTGTTTCCGATCAGGCAGGCGGGCTGCAATTGATGGATCAGGGAATATAATTCATCGTATTTCCAGTCGAGCCTTGAACGCATGTCGGTGCTGCCTTCCAGGTTGGTCTGGTCCCAGTGGCCATCCAACCAAATAGACATGATCGGGCCGTAGGCCGTCAGCAGTTCTGTTAACTGCGCTTTCATAAACTTTAGGTAAGAAGCGTAATCGCTTTTGGCGGTACGGCCGCTGTTCTTGCCGGTACGACCGGTTTCATGGGGATAGTCATCTCGGTACCAATCCAGGATGGAATAATACAATCCCAGCTTCATGCCCTGCTTTTTACATTCCCCCGCCAGTTGTTTCAATATATCTTTCCCATAGGGTGTGTTGGTAATCTTCCAGTCGGATTGTTTTGTATCCCAAAGTGAAAATCCGTCGTGATGGCGGGTTACAAAAACAATGTATTTCATACCGGCGCTCCTGGCTGCGGCCACCCATTTGGCCGCATCAAAATGCATGGGATAAAATCCCTGCTGCAGCCGTGAATAATTCGCTTTGGTGATGCCGCGGTTGTTCATTACCCATTCACCGGCACCAAGGGTACTGAATAAGCCCCAGTGAATGAACATGCCGAATTTGTCGGCCTGAAACTGCGTACGGGCCGCCTTGTTTTCGGGTGAAGGCGCTGTTTGCGCAAGGGTTATCGATAACTGGCCAATCAGCAGAACCAGGGTAAAAATTTTCTTCATCATTGTTCCGTAATTTTTAGTTGAAAGGTAGATGCAGGAAGGTCATCTTCGTTGACCAGGTTTGCATTGGTGAATGGTTTCCAGGCATAATAAACAAAATCGGGTTTACTGCCAGCGAGGATAACCACCTCATTGTTTTCAATCCTTGCCTCTGCTCCTGTTTTTCCATCCAGCGAAAATCCGCGTACCGGTTTACCATCGGAGGTCCGCAAGGAGTCAGCGTATTGAAAACGAATCATCACTTTGCCATTCCTGTAAACAGCTTCCCGCGGCAGCGGCCCTGAAGGAACCAGGTCTTTTCCATACACCTGGTTCAATGCCCACCGGGCCAGGCGTTCGCCTACAACTTTTTTGTTGGTGGGGTGCACATCATTTTTAAAACCCACATCACTGCTTACGGCCATGCCACCGTTCTTTACCGCTGCCAGCAATTGCCGCTGCGCATCCCGAAACTGCGGCCAGAAATGCGAGCCGTAGTTTGCTGTATCAATGGAAGAAAGCTGCACCCAGTAAAAAGGCAAGGCTGGTTTTTTCCACCCTTTGCGATAATCCCGAATCAGGAGATGCAACAAGTCTTTGTATTCGTCCACTCGTTCTTTTTCCAGCGAGTTGCTTTCGCCCTGGTACCAAAGCACGCCTTTAATAGGAAAGGAGAGCAAAGGCGCAACGCCACTGGCATAGGCAAAGCCAGGCTTGTAGGCATGGTTCAGTCCCAGGTCGTCCCTGTATCCACCAGGATGATTGCCTACGTTTTGGGCGCCGCGTTCGCGGATCCATTCGGGCAAATTTTTATTCTGCAACCAATCGCCTTTTGCCTTGGCTGAAAATTGCTTGCTGTTTTGCAGCGCTTCGCGGCTGACAAAGGTTTCCAGCGGTGCCCCACCAATGGAAAGATTGATCAGGCCAATGGGAATGTTTTCGTTTTCCACTATGGATTTGGCAAAATAATAGCCAACGGCACTCATACTTTTTACCGTGTTGCTGTCGCAAAGGGTCCAGCCGTTCCACAAATAAAAACTGTCTTTGGTTAACCGCCTGTTCAATGAATCTGTGTACGCCACACCGTAAACGGAGCGTCCCGCAGGTGGCGGGTTGTTCAACCGGATGAGCGGCTGTTGCGCCCATTTTTTTTCGGTTGCCCAATGTTTTTCCCGCGCCATCGGCCATTCCATGTTGGATTGACCCGAAAGCAGCCAAACATCACCAATCAGAATATTTTCCAGCAAGATCGTTTCGTTGCCTGCTTGTATGCGGATCGTTTGCGGCTGCTGATTCGACTTTTGTGATGGGAAAGAAATCTTCCATGTAGAATCTTTTGCTGCTATCACAGATTTTGTTTGCCAGGCAAATTGAACCTGCAGTTTTGTTCCTGGCGTTGCCTTACCCCAAACATGTACCGGTTCGTTCCGCTGCAGCACCATGTTGTCGGAGAAAATTGGCGCCAGCTTTATTTGCGTGGAAGCTGTAACAGGAAGCAAGCAAACAAAAAGAATACACACTGCAGCAACCGCATGCCTATTTAAAGATGCCTGCTGCCGCATAGAAAGTATGCCAGCTACGTTTCGTGAATAAATTCTAATCAAATACCACTTCATTTTTCACTTTGTTTCGTTTCGATAAAAACAAACCGGCCACTACCAGCAGGATACCGGCCACGGTGTAACTGCTAATCGGATCCTTTACCAGCCAGGCAGCCAGCACAAAACCAAACAGCGGGCAGAGAAAAAGCCAAAGGCCTGCCCCTACCGCATTCTTTTGCAGGAGCCATAACCACAATTGAACGGCCGCGATGGAAACAGGAATTGCCAGCCAGCTATCCGACAACCAAAAAACAGCGTTCAACTTGTTCGCAGCAGGTTGATAAAAATAGATCGCCAGTGGCGCCAGAAAAAGACCACCCAACGCCGTTTGCCAGCCGTTGATGGCGAGCAGCGAAAGCCCATTCCAGTCTCTTGCTGAAAAATAAATGGCCCCGGCTGAATACGAGAGCATGCCAGCCAGCAAAAGCAAGAGGCCTTTTGCCGTAACTGCAGCGGACCCCAGCAAAGGCCAGGCTGCGCACAACACGCCAAGGGTACAAACCAAAATGGAAAGAATAACGGTGAGGCGAAGCCGTTTTTTTAAGGCAAACACGGAAAGAAAACTAATAAAGACCGGGTTGGAGGCGATGGCCAAGGCGCCAATGCCGGCTGTTACCGTTTGCATGGCCACCACGTAAAGACCCAGGTAAACGGTAATGTTCAGCAAGCCGTAAATGGCCAGGGGTTTCCAAAGGGATCGCTGCGGCAGTTGTTGTTTTAATACCACATGCGCTGTAAACAATAAAAGAACTGCAGCTATCGCAAAACGAACCTCCGCGATCACCAGCGGTTGTGCTGTCGTCAGTCCAATCTTTGTAGCGGTGGACGCCGAAGCCCACAGCGCTGCAAACAAGAATCCGGCCGCAAACCAGGCCCATTTTTTAGGGGGATGTTGTTCTTTCTGTTCTTCCCGCAACTGCATTTTGCCCAAGGTATTCGTTGAGAATTTTTGCACAATACCATTCCTGCCGCGGCAGGTGAAAAGGACCTTTGAACAGGTTGCCTTTTGCCGGCTGCGCCAGTGTACCGTCGCGGTGAAGATAACCAAACCATTCTCCGTGCTCTTTGTCGTGAAAATGCGCATAGGCCCAATCGTTAACCATCTTGTGCCACGTGGCGTATTTTTCATTGCCGGTCACGAGGTAGGCCAATAGCGTGGCAATGATCACTTCGTTGTGCGGCCACCAGAACTTCATGTCCTGCCAGTATTCCTGCACGGGCTTGTTGTACACATCGCGGAAGTAAAGAATACCACCATGCTCTTTGTCCCAGCCCCGCTCCCACATGTAATCGAGCATGCGGCATCCCAGGTCAATCAGCCGGGAATCGTTGTTGCGGTACCGGGCTTCGTGCAGAATAAACCAGGCGCCTTCCATGGCATGGCCCGGGTTGAGGGTTCGCCCGTCGATGTGATCGATGATGCTGCCATCCGGTGCTACCTGTTCCATCACGCAACGGATATCATCTTTTACAAAATAGGTTTCGATCTCTTCGATCCATTTTGTGATCCACAGGTCGCACCGCTCATCGCCAATGGTTTCGCGAAGCTGCTGTGTGGTGTTCAGCATGATCATGGGAACGCCGATGCCTTTGGATGGGCGGGTATTTGTAAACTTTTTCGGCAGTGTTTTTTCGCCGCTGGCATAGGCAATGCATTCTCCGAAAACTCTTCGGGCATTGGCGGCTGCTTCTTTATCGCCACTGGCTTTTGCATACGCCGCTGCGGCAATTACATAAAAGGTTTCAGAAAAGAAATAACGCCGCTTCCGGATTGGTTTGCCATCACGGGTCACATGGAAAAACATTTGCCCATCGGTATCAAAACAATGTTTATTCAAAAAGTCATAACCCAGCTTTGCTCCCTCCAGCCATTCTTCCTTTTGTTCTACCGTATTGTATAAAGTGGATAACAACCAGGTTGCCCTGCCCTGGATCCAAACGGCTTTGTCGTCATCGAGCAGAGAACCGCCGGCATCCCGCATCAGCAAAAAGCCGCCGTGTTCTTTATCAAATGAACGGGGAAACCAAAAGGGTACAGTGTCGTTTAAGAGTTGATCCCTGTAAAAATTTTCTAAAGCAAAAAGATCATCTTTCGTATAGGCCATGGCAAAAAATCAACGTGTTATTTAATGATGTCACGTACCGGTACCTTTACAAAATAGAGGTCGCGGCTTCCTTCGTATAAAATTCCGATCGTGTTATTGTCAACTTTTGTGAGCGAACTATAGCCAAAACCAAAACGTTCATCTACCAGCACCTGGTTAGCTGGAAGCCAGGTTTCTCCCCCATCCAGGCTTGCTTTGATGGTCATGTTATAGCGTCCGGAATGCGTAGCCACATTACTGAAGAACAACACATCCCGCATTACCCCTTTTACATTCACCCGTGCCTTGATGATACTGGCCATACAAACAGGATCGGGTAATGCATTGTAAGAAGTATGATGTTCGGTCCAGGATTTACCCATATTGGTTGTCGTGGCTACGCTGCGATAGCTGCCACGGTTGTCACGCATGTTCAGCATCAGGGTTCCCGGTGTTGTTTCCACCACCTGGGCTTCCGTTGTGTTGGACTTTGGACCCAGAAGCTTTCCCTGCCAGGTTTTTCCATGGTCATCGCTGTAGATGATGGTGGAATGCGGCATCTTGTTCTCGTCCCAATACTGCGCTGCAAATACAAGCTTTCCATCCTGCATGGCAATGCCGCTGCCCGGACCATTAAAGAATAGGTGCCAGGCAGGATTCTTCACCTGTTCCGTGATGTTGATAGGCTCCGACCAGGTGATCCCGTCGTCGTCACTGCTCACCAGCACAAACTGCCCTGTGGTATCCGGCGAAAGTCCGGGCTTTGATCCGGCAATAGAACGATTGCCTTTGCTCCAGAGTGCTGCCACCCAAATCTTTTTCGTTAAGGGATCGAAAAGAATGGCCGGATCGCCGATGCCGTTGTTTTCGTGTGGCGCTCCCATGTCCATTATATTTTTCATGGGTTGCCAGGTACGGCCGCTGTCGGTACTGCGGCTGAGGCCCACGTCAATATTTGCCGGCAGATCGCCGCTATGCTTGTAACGGATATCGTAAACGCTAAGCAACGTTCCTTTATCCGTTTGCACAATTCCCGGAATGCGGTAGGTATGTACACTGTCGTCCCAGGCCTTGCGAATAGCATAGCCGGTGTACTGCGAAAAATTTGACCGCTCTGCTTTCACTGGTAAAACGTTTCCGTTTGCGCCTACCAGTCCCGTGCAATGCAAGCTTATTTTTTTATTGATAGAAGCTGTTTCCTTCAGGACCACACTCAGCCAAATGAATGTAACCCCGGGTTTTACATTTAGCGTTACCGGGATGTTGAACTTCGCAGCGGAGGGCTGCACAGTTGCCAGTCGGTTTTTGGCCGAAAACGGTTCAGCACCGGTTACATAGACATCAACCCTTTCCACGTCAGAGAAATTGGAGATTGTGCATTGTATATGGCTGTATTGTTGTTCAGTTCCGCCGGAAGGAACGGTTACCAATACCCGTAAAACCGGATTGGCCTGCAACCCTTTCAGTACAGGAACGGACGGTGCACGGGCTGTAGCTGTAGTCACCGGCTTACCAATCGTGGCTTTTTGCTGGGCCTGCAAATTTCCAAATGAAACAAAAAGCAGAAACAGGCCTAAGACACCGTTCCACCAGAATAAACATTCTTTCTTTTTTTCCGTACTCATGACGTAAACTCTCCTGAAGTTTTCGGCCGTAAAAAAGCCAGTTGAATAATTAAGGCTACCAACACAATCCCGCTCAGCATGGCAAAACTCTTTCCGAGGTTGCCCGCGTCTGTAGACTTACCTAATAAATCGGTGATAAAAGCGCCGGCAAATACACCAGCCATGTTCATAATTCCATACGCCGTTGCCCTGTATTTGGACGATACGATCTGGCAAAGAATAGGCATGTTGTTGGCATCGAACATGCCAAAGCCAAAACCAAAACATAAGGCCGCAGCAATCACATTTAAAAGGGAATCACCGAAGCCAATAAAAAATAAAGCCGGTATGGTAAGGCCTAAGCCGATGGCACTGGTGTACACACGGCCACGAATATTCTTTTGCACCCATCGGTCAGACAGAATGCCACCGAAGATGACGCCCAGGAAAGAAGAAGCCGCAATGGTGATGGTGGACAGCGGGCCTGCCTTTGCCATATCGATGTCCAGGTTCTGGGCAAACAAAGTAGGCAACCAGTTTTTCACCCCCCAGCCAGGGAGGGAGGGAATGGCAAAATAAAAGAGGATGACCCAAAAAGAAAGGTTAGTAAACAAAACGCCCAGGCCTTTCAAAAGCGAGGTGCGGTTTGCCGGTTTGATGGTATCGGTAGCTTGTACCGGTGTTTTTTTCTCCCGCAAGAATAGTATCAATACAAGTGAATACACCACACCGATAACGCCAAACCACTGGAAGGCGGTGTGCCAGGTAAACTTGTCGGCAATGGTAGCACCAAAACCGCCCAGTGCCTGTCCCATGTACAGGCCTGTCATGTGTATGCCAATGGCGAGAGAACGGGATTTGTCGGAATGGTAATCGGCGATCAGGGACAGGCCGGCCGGGATATACAGCGCTTCGCTCACCCCCATCACGGCCCGCAGCCAGTACAACTGGTCAAAGGTTTCGGCAAAGCCCATGGCCCAGGTAACACCGCTCCACACAAAAAGACTCCCGGTGATGAGCCATTTTCGGTTAACCTTGTCCGCTATGATCCCCGCCACAGGGCTCATAAAACCATAGACCCAAAGAAAAATTCCCATGAGATAACCAAAAGCCGTTGCCGATTGCAGTTCTGCTATGTCCACCTGCATGGAAGGCCGCATGGTGGCCAGCATTTGCCGGTCCATGTAGTTCAGCAAGGCCACCACCCACAAAAGGGCGACAACGATCCATGGATATGTTTTCGAATTCTTCATGGTTTTCTTTTTACCGCAGCGAACATGAGAAGCAGAGGGTTTGGCAGAGACTTATATTACATCTGTTGCTGGAGCCTTTTAGAAAGCTTTCAGTTCTGCTGAGAGGATCTCCGGTGTTCGCACACCAGCTTTGATCTCACCGCTCGGGAGATACACGGAACTGTCCCAGGTCACTGCGGTTGTTGTTACCGGTACGGCATGTGGAATGTATTGCCCTTTCAACCATTTATCTTTTTTAGCGTCGTATAAAAGCACCTGCCGGCAAAAACCTGGGTGGGTGGATTGAACCTTTGACTTCTCAACATTCAGTTGCTGCTTTTTTGCGGCATCAGGTTCCTTGCTGATGGCTGCTATCAGGGCTTCCGTCTTGTGAAAGGTTTCCCCCGTATCACCACCGAAAAGCAAAATAGAATGGCTACCGGCTGCGATGCCCGTTCCGGCCGCTATTGCGTAGGGCAGCGATCTTTTTTTCGTCCAAGACTGGTTTTTCAAATCAAAATGGTACACCGAGGCTGAGAGTTCACTTAATCCACCCGGGTTGCGTTTGCGCCCACCCAACAGGAATAACCCATGCCCCTTTCCGTTAGATTGTACCACCAGCACAGCATGGGAAAGCGGTTTTGGCAAAGCTGCCAAATTCTTCCAACCGGCAGACAGATTTTCCATATCCAATACCAAAACTTCATCTGAAACATCACCGGACCTTTCACCACCGGCCAGATAAAGTTTGTTCTCGTGGTAAGCCAGGGCGGCATTGGTTACCGCAAACGGAAGTGGCGGCAATTCCCGGATATCAACCCGCTGCGAACCCGCATTCCAGTGCAAAAGCAGCACATCGGCACGAGGACCTGCTGCATTTTCGCCACCGGCAGCAACGATACCTTCGGGGGTGGAACAGTTGGCACTGTACCCCAGCGGAAAGGGCAAAGTAAACCTTGCCACCAACTGCAGGGAATCGGTAGCGTTTTTCCGAAACACGAATCCTTCGCTGTAATAAACTTTTTGTCCACCATCCCATGGCATCGCACCCGGGAAATTTGCGCCCCCGGCCACGACCAATCCGTTTTGGTGCACACCGGTAACGGGACCGGCCACACCCAGCGAAACGGTTTGTCCTTCTCCTGGCGGCAGCGTTCCGGCCACGCTCCATTTTGTTGCAGACAGCACTCCTTGTTGCGCTGCCAGATTAGCGGTAGAAAACATCAGCATGAGAATATGGTAAAGGAATTTTTTTCGCATCATTGGTTTCAGGCATTCATTTCCGCGGGCATCCGGGAACAAAAACTTTGAAAGCGTAGGCTTTCCACATCTTGGCGGAAAAGGGTAACCTGTTCATCGCTCATGTTCTGCACCGGCAGCCGGAATTTGCCGCAATCGAGGCCCAGCACTTTCATATAGGCCTTGCCGGTAGCAATGCCGCCGTATTTGCCTAGGAGGCGAATCATGTCGATGGACTGCTGCTGCAGGTGTTGTGCTTTTTTGAGATCGCCATGGTGAAAGGCATCGATGAGGTTATAATATAACGGTGCCGCATAGTTGAACGTACTGCCCACCGCTCCTTTTGTTCCCAGCACCAGTGCTGAGAGCATGTTTTCATCGCGGCCCCAGAGCATGTCATACTTCCCGCCCTCAAAATGCAGGCAGGAAAGAAAGTCCATAAAATCTTCGTGTGTGTATTTAACGCCGGCAAAATTGGGAATAGAACCATCCACCGCCTGCAACAGGTCGTACATGGTAAAACCCACACCGGTCAGCACCGGGATGTGATAATAATAAAATGGCATGTCCGGCACTTCATCGGCGATGGCTTTACAGCACTGCGCAAGTTGGTTTACGGAAGCCGGTTTAAAATAAAAAGGTGCCGTAAAAGAAACGGCATACAGCCCCACTTCTCTTGCATGCTTTGCCAGGTCGATACAGTCGGACAGTACGGTACCGCCCAACAGGGTCATAATCTTAAAATCAGGATTGGATCTTGCACACGAGGCCCAGACTTCGGCTACGGCTTTTTTTTCTGCTACCGTCAGCGAAACACCTTCCCCTGTTGAACCGCAGATAAAAGCACCGGTAACACCATTGGCCACCAGCATTTCATAATATTTTGGAATCAAAGCCAGGTTAAGCGAACCATCCGCCTTCATTGGGGTGAACGGTGCGGCAATTAATCCTTCCAAATGTTGTCTACTTGTTTGTTTCATTGCGCTGGAATATAAAGTAAAAAAAGGTAGTAAAATCCGGGGATAAGACTATCCCCGGTTAACGACTGCTTAGTATAACTGCTATATGAGAAACGATATCATTTTATTCAGACGAATCCTCCCTTAGTAACCCGTCGTTTGTGTCAGCAATGGATCAGCAGTCAGCATGCCAACGGAAAGGGGCAATAGGAATTTTGCAGTACTGGTTGGTGAAAAATACGTTGGGTTAAGATTGGCGTACACATAAGCATCACCGGCTCTGCGCAGGGCCCACCATCTTTTTCCTTCGCCTATAAACTCGCGGAGGTATTCCTCCAGAATAGCGTTCATATTTTCTTCCACACTGCCAGCCACAAATGGCGTGTACCCGGCACCGTAAGCCCGCCGCCGGATTGCGTTGATTTCTTCTGAGGGATCTTCACCCAGCTTTGTTTTTGCCTCGGCCAGCAAAAGCAGCACATCTGCATACCGGTAAATGGGATAATCGTTGTTGTAAATCTGCGTAGTTCCCGAGGTTGTGCCAATGTATTTGGTCAGCATTACACCTCTTACCGGGTGCGGCGCTGCCGTAGAATACAGGACCCGGAAACTTCCCGCTATCCGCTGATCAGCCGGACCACTGGTCAGACGGGTGATCATGGCCTGGTTTAAGCCAACCCGGTTGGCACCATTCACATAAGGGTAAATGGACGACACGGTTGGTGTTGGCGCCTGGGTAAACGATAAGGTAGTTGCCTGGATTGCATTCACCAGGAAATTGCCGAACATACCCATCTGCGACTGTTGTAGCTCGTAGTTAATCGCAAAGATGATTTCTTTGTTATTGTTCTTTTTTGTCGGATCAAAAATATCAGCGTAAACGGCCTGGAGGTCCAGTGTTGATCCCTGCAAATCCCGTACTTCCTGCAATGCATTTTTTGCTGTGGTAAAATCAGCCTGTCCACCACCACTGTGTGTGCCTGTCCAGATGAATACATCTCCTTTCAGCACAAGCGAAGCTACCCGGCTCCAGTACACCCGCTTAGGTGAAGGCAGCGTGTTGGCAGAGCCGAACAATTGCAAAGACTGTTCAATATCAGCTTTTACCTGTGCCATCACGTCAGCCGCAGGCGTTCTGGCCTTGTACGTTTCGGCGGTGTTATTGATAGTCTCCACCGGCTCCGTATTCAGCGGCACATCACCCCAGGTGCGAACCATGGTGTAATATACATATGCCCGTAAGCCATACAACTCGGCCAGCATGCGGTCTTTTTCCGAAGCCGGCAATGTTGTCTGGGGAATGATTTTAATTACGTTGTTGAAGTTGTAAATAAGGTTGTAAAACCCTGCCCAGTTGGCAAACGGAACATTCAGCCTGCTGATGTTGTGCCGGTAAAGGTTCTGAAAGCCGCCATCTACTGATTCAGTAAAAAGGCCGTCTTCCCACAAATCCGACCGCATTTCACCCAGTTGGTAAAATGTACCCGCATAAGAGCGGAACAAACCATAAGCACCATGATACAATGTACGGGCCGCGTTGGGATCTTTTAATGCCTGGTCTTTGCTGATGGTGTCCTGCGGCACCACTTCATCAAGTTTTTTGGTACAGGAAAGGGCGCCTACAAACAGCATGAACACCCCTGACAGTATAAAGATTTTCTGGAATCTCATTTCAATATTTTTTCTGTTGAACAAACAATTATAAGGTTACTCTAACGCCAATGGTCAACCGCTTTGGCAGCGGGAATTTACCCTGGTCAAATCCTCCAAATTCAGGGAAGTTGCCACTGTAACCAGAGAAGTACACGAGGTTAGAACCGGTTACATTCACACTCAATCCTTTTACACGGTTGGCCAACAGACGGCCCAGAAGTTCCTGCGACAGATCGTAGGCCAGCGTCAGCTCACGCAGCATAACATAGTCACCCTTTTCCCATAGGTTGGCAGCAGGGTTGTTACCCGATGCATCGGTGGCGAAGTTGCGGCCCTGGTTGGCCCAGTAGTAACGGGGCAAGGGGGCATTGGGATTTTCAGGCGTCCAGGTCTTCAGCACATCGGTTGTAGAGTTTTGCGAACCCTGTACCTGGTTAAGACCCCGTACAACCTGGTTGTTCAGGATCACAAAACCAAAGGCATAATCGAAACCGGCATAGAGGCGAATCCCCTTGTAGCCGCTGCTCAGATTAAATCCACCGGTGTGCTGCGGTGTGGTGCGGCCTACCATTACAAACTGCCGCGAATCGATGGTATCGTTCGGATTCACCTGGTGCCACCTGGCATCACCCAATTGTTTGATTTTTTTGTTGGTGTACGGCAAAAAGGCATTGTACACGTTGGCGTCTTTGTTGATCAGGTCCTGCGAAGTATAGATATAATCCCATTTCGGCGCCCATACTTCATCCAGGCCAATGCGTTCGCCTTCCACCAGTCCGTTTACATACATCTGCTGCCCGGGATTCTTCGGATCCCATACCAGGAAACCGTTAGATCGGTTACCCGGAAGGGCATTGAACGGAAGCTTTTTCGCATAGCTCTTTACATGGAAATAGTTGGCGCCCAATTCCAGACTAAAACCGCCAGCCCGGCGTGGTTCGATAATGCGGGCAATGGCTGCCAGTTCAATACCCTTGTTTTGCAATTGGCCAAGGTTGGTGGTGAAGCTACCAAACCCGGTTTGAGAGGAAATACCCAATCCAGCCAGTTTGTCAAACACATTGCGAATAAAATAATCTACGTTCAACGTAACACGTTCGTTGAGCAATCCAATGTCAGCTCCAAAGTTTAAGCTGTTGCTTCGCTCCCACCGCAAATCCGAATTGATGTAGGAGGCGGCGTAGGTACCACCAAAGCCGTTGTAGGTGCCGGCATTGTTGTACACCTGCGAAGTGGCGAAGAAGCCGAGTGAGCTTACGTTTCCGTTCTCTCCATAGCTGATCCGGGGCTTCAGACTGCTCACAATATTTGAAAGACCTGTCCCAGCGTAAAAATCTTCGTTGTGTACATTCCATCCAACGGAGACACCGGGGAAGGTGCCATAATAGTTTCCTTTTTTCAGGCGGCTGGAACCATCTACCCTCACCACACCCGTCAACAGGTAGCGGTTTTTGTAAGTATAATTAACCCGACCAATTACTGATGCGATCCGCTCCCAACCGTTGAAGTTGGAAGAAGCGCCGGCTGGGTTGGTGATGGTTGTTCCCTGTACGGCAGGCGGTGTGGACGCCGTTAACCAGGGAATCAGGTCCGTAGGAGCTCCCTGCGAAAAGCCGGAACTCACATAACTCTTGTAATCGTAGAACTCACCACCTGCCAGGGCCGTGATGTTGTGCCCACTGATGTTTTTGCTGAACTGCAAAAATGCGTTGGTGGTGTACTGAATAATCTTTTGATTATTAAAGCTGGCAGGCCTGTTGGTATTCATGGCACCGCCGTTGCCCATCTGGTAAGCTTTAGTAAAAAAGTTATTGGTGGTGTATTGGTAATAACCCGAACCGCTGGCAAGAATTTTCAGGAATGGCAGAACGGTATATTCCAGGTTAATGCCGCCCAAGAAACGTTGCTGGCTGGTGCTGTTATTGGTAAGGTTACTCCAGTAATTTGGGTTGCCCAGGGTTACGTCGTTTGGACCCGGCAACATGACGCCGGAGGTATCGTTTTGATAACGAACCGTTGGTGCTACGCCAACAAAACGCTGTAACAAACCACCCGCAGCGCCGCCTTCCGGATCCACGCTACCGAACTGTCCATACGGAAGGGCCTGATCTACATTGTAAGCGCCAATGTTGGTGGTCACCTTCAGGTTCTGTCCGACATTCAGGCCACCGTTAAAGTTCATGTTGATGCGTTTCAGTTGCGAACCAATGATGATTCCATTGTCCGTTACCGTTCCCAGCGACAATGCATAGGAACCCTGTTCGTTAGCACCCGAAAAACCTACGTTGTGTTCTATTGTGTTCACCTGGCGGAGCAACATGGCTTCCCGCTCACGGGCACTCAGGTCTGTAAACACAATGCTGTCACGCTGTCCCGGGTTGAAGGGATTCGGGTCAACCAGGAGTCTCCATCTTGGATCTCCCAGCAGGTGACGGTTCTGGTTGTTCAACAATTGCGTGGTGTACAAACCTTCCGCTGAACGCCATCCATTGTTCAAGGCCCATCCCCAGGCGCCGGCCAATTGTCCCCGGTCGGTGTTCATGGCGTTGGTGTTGTTGTCCAGCGAATCGCCTCTGAAGCGGGACTGAATTCCAAAACGGTTGATACGGATATAATCGGCAGCACTGAGGTATTCTGAAGGATTGCGCCGGATAAAGTTGGTGGTATGGCTGAACGAATAAGTAACCTGCGTTCTTCCTCTTCTCCCCTTTTTAGTGGTTACCAATACAACGCCATTGGCGGCCCGGGCACCATAGATGGCGGTAGAAGCCGCATCTTTCAACAGGTCGATGCTGGCCACATCGTTAATGTCCAGTCCGTAGAGCGAGGGAACAATCACCCCATCTATAATAAACAACGGTGTACCGTTCCCGTTAAAATCAGTACCACCACGAAACACAATGGTTGGCGTAGTACCCGGCTGGCCGGTTCGTTGTTGCACACGGATGCCAGGGGCATTTCCCTGGAGCACAGTGGCTACGTTTGTACTCGGACTGTTTTCAAATGTTTTTGGATTGACGGTTGCCACCGCACCGGTTACTTCCTTTCTTCTCTGGGTTCCATAACCAACAACAATAACGTCCTCCATTTGACCAACCCTCACATTTAAACTAACATCAAGTGTAGTGGCATTGCCAACGGTTACTTCCCGGGGTAAATACCCGGCTGAAGAAAAAACCAAAACATCCGTTTCGGCGGCATCAATAGCATACTGGCCGGAGGTGTTGGTCACTGTTCCGGCGGATTTTCCCCGCACCTGAACACTTACACCGGTTAATGGCCGATTGTCTTCAGTGGCCACAACTGTACCGGTAATGCGTTTGGCTTGGGACCAGGCGGCCGTAAAGGAAAAGAAAAAGGTGAGCAAAAGTCCTACTCTCAAGCAAGCAAATTTCATGAAAAGCAGATTTAAGATTAAGTATTATGTATGACTTAATAAAGGTATGTTCAATCTTACCAATCTGCCAAATATTTTTTTGCCCTAACTCTACTCAACTGGTTTTAAGGTGATTGTATCCAGACTCAAGATTTTCATTTTCGGAAACAAATGGTTTATTTTTGGTTAAGTAATACTTTATATGCACCAAACAGCCATAAAAGAGAAGCTAAAAACCATTGATACAAGTTCGCTCGTGGATAAGGTGGAAGCCAGTCTGGTAGAGCTTCTTCAAAGCCGGAAGCTTGGCGTAGGCGATGTTATTCCCAAAGAGGTTGAACTGGCTTCTACGCTTGGCGTTAGCCGGACGGTTATCCGCGAAGCCCTCACCCGGCTACGCATGATGGGGCTAATCGAATCAAAAAAGAAGAAGGGTTCTGTGATCACCAGCCCTGATCTTTTTGGCATGATGAGCAAAAGCATGAACCCGCACATTCTTGACCAGGATACGTTGAAAGAAATTTTTGAGTTTCGGCTGGTGCTGGAAATCGGTATGGCGGACCTCCTGTTTTTCCGGGTAACCAAAGAAGACATAGCGGAGCTAAAGGAGATCGTCAGCAACGAACCCCCGGCCACGGAATACCATCTTTTCAATATCGAGCATGAAATTGCTTTTCATGGAAAGCTCTACGAGATCACCGGGAACAATACCATGAAAAAATTCCAGAAGATGCTGCTGCCGGTTTTTGATTATGTGCACAACAGCGGACTGCTGAAAAAGCAAACCATGCTCAAAACGTTTGAATCGCACAAAGGCCTGGTAGATATTCTTGAAAACGGTACACCGGAACTGTTTCGCAATGCAATGCGCAATCACCTGGAAAACCATTTTTCGCGGCTGTTTGGTTAAATGCGATTCCGTTTTTTGGATGATACAAGTCTTTGATTGGAGTAGAAAAATTTGGTAGGGGAAATTGTAAGTCCTAAAAGTGATTCTTCATTTCCTTTTGTCCTATTGGATTCTAAAGAACTCGTTTTTACAACAAACTTCTTAGTTGCTCATAAAATGCAGTGGTATTATACCGGGCAATTCCTTCCTGTTTGAATACGATTTTTCCTTCTTTGTTTAAAACCACAGTTGTGGGCAAGGTACCGCTGTAGATTTCTACAGGCACATTCCCGCTAACAGAAAGCAGGGGCATGGTAAATCTATTCTTCTGCCAGTAAGTCTTTGCTTTTTCGAGGTCTTCATCTTCACTCAAAAACAAAAACACAATCCGGTTGTCGCTGGCAAACTGCTTGTACAACTCCTGCAAAGCAGGCATTTCGGCCCTACAGGGCGGACACCAGGTTGCCCAAAAATTTATAAACACCACCCTTCCCTCAAGATCGGAAGTAGAAACCACCTCTCCCCTTTCATTACGAAAGGAAAAAGCAGGAGTATTTATTGCCGGCGCCTCTTTTTTGATTTCAGCTTTAAACAGACCCACTGCCAACAGTTGCTGTAACAGCCAGGCTTTGGCAGATGGGTTGAACAAGAGGAGAAGTAGCAGTCCAAGGAATAGCAGGTTACCGATCCAACTTCTCATGTTTTTATTAAAATACTTGCTTGCTAACATAGCGTGTTTTTGAACTGGGTATCCTACTATCTTCTATTCGCGTCATTGTTTTTCCCAACACATTCCTTCAAAACAAATGTAAACATTCACCCCTGTCAGATTTGTTATAATGTAAATAACAAACTAACTGGACCGAATCCAGTTTTTTATGCATCATATTCCCCAACACATACAAATAAGCGCTAAGCTTGTTGAGATGTTGCAGCTATGCAAAATTGAAGTTGATCATTTAAATAATGGTTCTGAAAATCTGATTGTTTACTGGCAAGGAGTAAACTGTTTGCTTGTATCTACCCATATCATCAAGAATCCAAAATTCATGAAATCAATATCGCTCATAATAGGTAAATCTGTAATCAAAACAATTCAAGCCTAAACAATGGAGGAACGGGTTGTTGAATCATTCAATCAATACTCTCTGCAAGCTTTTATTTACAGGATGCATGAAAAGAAAAAGGGTTGTTCATTTCTGAACAACCCTGTAAGATTTGAGAAATTTCTCTTGTACCGCGTACGGGATTCGAACCCGTATTACCTCCGTGAAAGGGAGGCGTCCTAGCCCTTAGACGAACGCGGCGTCCGATTTGGGAGTGCAAAAATAGGAGGCAGATTCTTTCCTTCCAAAACTTTATTGAAAATCTTTCAAGTTTTTTTCAGGAAAGTCCAATCTCATAATGCTGCTCCGGAATTTCCACATCGGCAAAATCCCGTTTCAATAGCCATTTTTTAAAATCCACCTGCACGTCGTATTCGCCGTGTACCAAAAAAAGTTTTTTTACCTGCTGCTTATCCTGGCAGGCCAGCCATTGACTCAGGTCTTCGTAGTCACCATGTGCACTCATGCTGCGGATCTGCCCAATCTCGGCATTCACTTCGTGCTGCACACCAAAGATGCCTACCTCCTTGTTGCCGGAAAGCAACCGTGCTCCCAGTGAAGAAGGTTCACAATAACCCGTCATCAGAATGGCATTGCGACTGTTCTCCACATTGTTGCTGATGTGGTGCTTTACCCGACCGGCTTCCGCCATGCCGCTGGCCGAAATGATCACGCAGGGTTCGTTTCGGTAGTTCAATAGCTTGGACTCTTCCACATTTTTTACATACCTGAGGCCATCGAAGTGAAAAGGATCATCGTCGGATTGCAAAACCTTTTGAATGGTTTTGTTGAAATACTGCGGGTATGATTTTACCACTTCGGTGATGGATGTGCTCAGCGGGCTGTCCAGAAATACGTCCACCTTTGGAAGGCGGCCTTCAAACGACAACTGGTTAAACGCATACAGCACTTCCTGGGTTCGTCCCAAACTAAAAGCGGGTATGATCAGCTTTCCTTTTTTTTCCACACAGGTGCGTTGTACCCATTCGAGAAAATGGTCGATGGTGGAATGAATGTCTTCGTGCAAACTGTTGCCATAGGTCGATTCCATGATGATATAATCGGCCTGTGGAAAGGTCTCCGGGGATTTCAGGATCACATCGCGGTAGCGGCCCACGTCACCGCTGAAGGTGAGGGTTGTGGTTTTTCCATTTTCAGTGATACGCAAGTGCACACAGGCACTGCCAATAATGTGACCGGCATCGGTAAACATGGCTTCCACACCTTCTGTAACGGCAAACCATTTTCCATAATCCCGGCCCTCAAAATGCCCGAAGGAAACAAGGGCGTCGGCTTTGGTGTACAGCGGTTGTACAAGCGGCTTGCCCTGGGCCTTGCTGCCCTTGTTATGGTATTTGGCATCGCTTTCCTGGATCTCAGCCGAATCTTCCAGAAGAAGAATTGCCAATTCTTTTGTGGCATCGGTGCAATAGATCTTTCCGCGAAAACCATCTTTGATCAGTTTTGGAATCAGTCCCGAATGATCGATGTGAGCATGGGATAATACGAGGGCATCTACCTCTGATGCGGTAAAGCCAAAATCACGGTTCATGCTGTCCGTTTCTTTTCCCATGCCCTGGAACATGCCGCAGTCCAGTAATACTTTTTTCCCGTTCCGTAAGGTCAGTAAATGTTTTGAGCCGGTAACCGTTCGTGCCGCTCCATGAAAAGCTATTTTCATCTGTAGAGATTTCTTGAAAGGTAAGAAAATCCGTTGGCTGCTGGTAACCCATAACATGAAGTAAAAACTGCTCCTTTCTTTGGAGATAAGTTTTTAATTGGCTACGCCAATATTTTTTCGCTCGGAGCTAAGGAGGAAAGGAGAAAGTCAATAGGCAATAGGCAATTGACAATGGGCAATGGCAACTTGCAACTGGCAACTGGCAATAAGCTAAATACCATAACCACCCTCCCTGGCTCTGTGCGACATTCTTTCCCTGCGAAGCAGTGAAGGCAGTTTACTCAAAAAAAAGACACGCCATAAGCGTGTCCTAAAGTGGTAAAAACAAATCTGCTCCTTGTGAAATTTAACGGGGCAGGTTCTTTAGAATCTCCTGTACGGATACCCGTGTCCGGTAGTTTTCGTTAAAATAACGGTAGGTTACCGACCCTTCTGTATTGATGATATAAACAGCCGGAACCGGAAGCATGGCGGATCTTTGGCCATTGACTTTCAAAAGATCAATTCCACCGGTCTTGTACCGACCTACCGTACGTTCATCCACGTTGTAAACAACCTGGTAGGCCGAAGACACTTTCAGGTCCTGATCGTGCAGGATCGGGAAGATGGCGCCGGTTTTTTTAACTGTGGAATCAATGCCTTCGGGCAATTCGGGAGTAATGGCTACCACCTGTGCACCACGGGTGTAAAGCATGCCCAGCGAATCCTGCAGGCCTTTCAACTGCCGGTTACAGAAAGGGCACCAGGCACCGCGGTAAAACAACAGCACAACGGGTCCTTTCTTCCGCAATTCTTTTAAAGAAACTTCCACACCGGATTGATCCTTCATTTTAAACTCCGGGGCTTTGGAATTAATAAACAATCCCTCTGGTTTTTGTGCCTTTGCCACGGCCAGGGTGAAGAGAGCGACAAAAAGAAACAATGCTTTTTTCATTCGGTAGCGTTATCCTTCAAAATTAGTGGCTGCCGGCAAGTAGCCGGAGGGATTAACAGTTTATTCAGCATGTGAAGACCCGTCCGCCGGTTGGGCAATATAGGCGGTTAAGTTTAGGCCCATAGCCTCTTTGTATCGCTTGCTCAAATCTGCCACCAGCGTATCGATTGCTTCTTCTTTAATAATGTTGATGGTACAACCGCCAAAACCGCCCCCGGTCATGCGGGCCCCAACTACAGCATTATTGTCGCGAACCGCATCTACCAGGAAATCGAGTTCCTTGCAGCTTACCTCGTACTCATGCTGCAGGCCGTCGTGCGACCCATACATGTTTAAGCCAAGGGTTTTCAGGTCGCCGGCTTCCAGGGCCTCGCAAGCCGTCAACAGGCGCTGGTTTTCTTCCACAATAAACTTGCAGCGGCGGTACACCACTTCGTTTTTATCCTTGAGGTGTTTTGTAATCATGGAAAGATTGGCATCCCGCAGGCTTTGCACCGCCTCCCCTCCTTCCTGCAACAGCCGAACACCTTCGGCACATTCCTGCCGGCGGGTGTTGTATTCGGACGATGCCAGGGAGTGCTTTACATTGGTGTTTAATAGCAAAATTTTATAACCTTCCAACGTCAGGGGAACATAAGTATAATCCAGGCTTTGACAATCGAGCCGGATCACATGGCCTTCTTTGCCAAACACGGATGCAAATTGGTCCATGATCCCGCACATTACGCCGGCAAAGGTGTGTTCGGCCTTCTGCCCAATTAGTGCCAATTCCATCTTATCGATACCCAGATCATAAAGCTCATTCAGGGCAAAGGCCGTAGCGCATTCCACGGCAGCAGAAGAGGAAAGCCCGGCCCCTACCGGCACATCGCCATCAATATTGAGGTTGAACCCCGAAATGGTGTAGCCACGTTTGTTTAGCTGGTCTACCACGCCCAGAATGTAATTGGGCCATTGTTTATCTGTAATCGCCACCCCGGGCACCGTTGACCGGTGCACCTGGTTAAATTCTTCCGAATAAAGAACGATCTCGTTATCCTCACGGCGGCTGATGCCGATATAAATCGCTTTATCAATGGCAGCCGGCAGCACAAAGCCATTGTTGTAATCGGTATGTTCGCCAATTACATTCACTCGCCCCGGCGACCGGACAAGAAGGGGTTCCTCTCCAAACCGTTTTTGAAATCTTTCCTTAACACGCTTGCTTAACTGATGATTCATATGGCTGTTTTTGTGAAAAAAACTGGAACAAATAACGGCCAGTTTTTGGGATAAAAAAAGCAGATTTTGCGTTCAGCCGTTCTTTCACCGGCTTCACCGATAAAAAAGAATGCCATCACGAAAAGCCCTTGACAGGCTAAACCTTTTCGAACAATTTTGAGTCAGATACAACAAACACTTCACAGCGACTTTATCTCAATCCTATACATATGTTAACCACAAAAAACACCGTGCCTTTTTCAGCACATGATCATGAACTGGCTTTCCGTTGGTCTGCCGAAAGATCCCAGGAATGGATGGACAAAAACGGCTGGCTTGTCGGCTGTAACTATATCCCTTCCAACGCCATCAATCAACTCGAAATGTGGCAGGCCGAAACCTTTTCTCCACAACGCATCGACCGGGAATTAGGCTGGGCTGCCGGCCTGGGATTCAATACCGCTCGTGTTTTTCTGCACAACCTGTTATGGGAGCAGGACAGCGAGGGTTTCCTGGCCCGTATTGATACCTTCTTGGAGATTGCATACAAGCATAACATCCGTACCATGCTGGTGCTGTTTGATGCCGTTTGGAACCCGTTTCCAAAACTGGGAAAGCAACCCGTTCCCAAGCACAATGTGCACAACTCCGGCTGGGTGCAAAGTCCCGGTTATGATGTATTGAACAACCCTGCCGCCTACGACGGGCTTCACGCTTATGTTCACGGCGTTGTGTCGCATTTTAAGAACGATGAGCGGGTGTTGATCTGGGACCTGTACAACGAACCGGATAACATGAACCTGGGTTCGTATAAGGATGATGACTATATCATTCACAAGGCTGAACTTTCCATGGCCCTGCTGAAAAAAACCATTAACTGGGTCCGGGCCATCAATCCTGACCAGCCCATTACCATGGCGCCCTGGCAGAACGACTGGAGCTGCGATACCCGTATTACGGCACTTGACAACTACATGTTCAGCCATTCAGATATTGTAAGCTTCCATTGCTACGAAAACAAAGCCGGTATGGAGAAACGCATCCAGGATATCCAGCGTTATGGCCGTCCGATGCTTTGCACCGAATACATGGCCCGCCCGTTTGACAGCACCTTCCAGGAAATTCTACCGCTATTTAAACAATACAATATCGGGGCTTACAACTGGGGATTTGTGGCCGGTAAATCGCAAACACACTGCCCCTGGGATTCGTGGCAGATCCGTTATGAGCAGGAGCCAGAGCTTTGGTTCCATGATATCTTCCGCGAAAATGGTGAGGCTTACAAACAGGAAGAAGTGGCGTTTCTGAAATCGATTTTAAAACAAAAAGAACCAGCCTTACAGGTTGCGTAACAGAAGTCTGAGAATAAAAAGAGAAAGGTTGTCGAAAGACAGCCTTTTTTTATGGCAACCGGCCAATGACCTGTTCTGCATCCGGCGGCAGCCATTGGTATTCGCTGTCCTTTCGAAACCATGTCAGTTGCCGTTTCGCATAATGACGGGTGTGCTTTTTAATGGCATCCACCGCTTCTTCCAGGGAGGTCTTTCCGGCAAGATGGTCAAAAAGCTCTTTGTAGCCGACCGTTTGCAGGGCATTGAGGTGTTGAAACGGAACCAGGTTCCGGACTTCTTCCAGCAGGCCCTGTTCCATCATGCTGTCCACGCGGCGATTGATGCGCTGGTAGAGTTCTTCCCGCGGCAGGTCCAGGGCTATTTTGATCACGTCAAAGGGACGATCCTTTTTTTCGCCGGTACGGAACGAAAGAATCGATTTCCCGGTAGCCTCCACCACTTCCAGGGCTCGCATCAACCGTTGCGGATTCAGAATTTCGCCCCCTTCATAAAACTGCGGATCCAGTGATTGAATCCTCTCCTGCAACCAGGCAATCCCATTCTGCTGGTAGGCTTCCACAACCCGGTTGTGTACCGCCTCCGGCACCTCGGGAATCGCATCCATGCCATCGGTAAAAGCCCGGATGTACAAACCGGTGCCACCGACCATTACAACCGTATTGGATTTACGAAAGATCTCCGCCGCCTTTTCGAGGGCATACGCTTCAAATGAAGCGGCGGTTAGTTTGTCGTGAATGGAATGGGAAGAAATAAAATGGTGAGGAACCTGGGCCAGTTCTTCCTCCGAAGGCCGGGCTACGCCAATCTTCATTTCGCGGTAGCATTGCCGGCTGTCGGCAGAAATAATCTCGGTACCGAAATGTTTTGCCACAGCAATGCCCACGGCGGTCTTGCCCACCGCTGTCGGGCCAGCAATGATGATGACTTTTTTATCAGGAAATGTTTGCAAACCAGAAACACTTGGGTGGAAAAAAGCAGCTCATTCCTTAGAACTGCTTTTTATTGTTTTCGCAGCCATTAATATTCTTCTTCATTGGTGCTGCTGCTTTCATCCGTGCCAAAATCTTCGCCGCCACTACTACCCTCTTCACCTTCTTCGCCAAAGCCTTCTGCGCCTTTGGAGAGGTCGTATTTTTCCTCCACATCGGCAAAGCGTTCGCCCAGCAGACTTTTGGTGCCGTACTGGCTGGGCGGAATGCCCTCTTTGCGGATAATAGAAGGATACGTCACTTTTGGATTTTCTTCCTTGGTTACATTGATCAATTCAACCTGGAAGGTCCAGCCTTTTACAAAATCGTAGAGGTAAATAAACTTTTGGTTCGGATCTTTTATTTCGGAGCCGATAGAGGTTTCTTTCATCAGCAGCGGCGGGGCTTTGTAAGGCCGGTTGGGATAAACCTCAAGAGAGATCTCCCGTCCGCGCTGCCAGTTGTCGTTACTCCTGTAAAAAGTGGCGCCGTGCTTGGAATCAAATTCAAATGATTTTAGAATGGTTTCATGCAGGTCAAAAAAGTTCTGCTTGTGCCGGATTACGATATCGCGGTACACACTGTCGTCTTCTTCAAAATAAACCCTGAATTTCAAAATCGCCATGCGCTGTGTTTGTATAGAGTAAACGTCAAATATAAAAAAAGGAGGCCAATGGTGAAAGATGATTGGTTAGTGGTGAGCATAGGAAGCTGGTAATTGTTTTTTATACCCGCTATCGATACAAATCTTTCCAAATAACGTACCGCAACTGCCCTGCCTCGAATTAAAGTAATGACTTGCGAAAGCCACAAATTAAAAACTACAAACTCTTTGGTTCCAAACCGCATTCCTGGCCCTTCTCCAGCATGAACTGAAATGCAGCCTCATAATTGTTCGCAATGATCCCGTCCAGAATGGCGTCTTTAATGGCGTCTTTGATGATGCCCACCGGTTTGGAAGGCGGAATGCCAAAGGTTTCCATGATGATCTCGCCGGTAATGGGTGGCTGCCAGGCCCGGATGGCATCTTTTTCTTCCACCTCCCTGCAACGTTCCCGCACCAGCTCAAAATTTTCAAGGTAGCGGCGAACTTTTGCCTTGTTTTTAGAAGTAATATCCGATTCGCACAAGATCATTAGGTCGTCAAAATCTTCCCCCGCATCAAACAGGATACGGCGAATAGCCGAGTCCGTGATTTCTTCTTTTGTCAGCGATATGGGGCGAAGGTGCAGTTCCACCAGCTTCCGCACATATTTCATTTGTTCGCCCAGCGGGAGCTTGAGCTGGTTAAAGATCTTTGGGACCATGCGGCCGCCCACCACTTCGTGGCCGTGAAAAGTCCAGCCGTGTCCTTCTTCAAACCGCTTGGTGGCCGGCTTGCCAATATCGTGCAGAATGGCCGCCCACCGGAGCCAAAGGTTGTCCGTTCGATCCGCCGTATTATCGAGCACCTGCAGGGTATGGTAAAAATTATCCTTGTGGCCTTTGCCGTCAATAAACTCGGCACCGGCCAGGTCTACCATTTGCGGAAAGATCAACTGCAAAAGGCCTGTATCATACAACAACTTAAAACCAACGGACGGTTTTTTGCTCAGGATAATCTTGTTTAGTTCATCGGTGATGCGTTCCTGCGAAATGATCTTTATCCGATCCTTTTGTTCTTTAATGGCCCGCAGTGTCGTTGGATAAATGGTAAAGTCCAGTTGCGAAGCAAAGCGGATAGCCCGCATCATCCGGAGCGGATCATCGCTAAAGGTTTGGGCCGGCTCCAGTGGTGTGCGAATAATGCCGTTTTTCAGATCGTCAACCCCCTGAAAGGGATCTATCAACTTTCCAAAATCCTGCTCATTTATGCTGATGGCAAGGGCGTTGATGGTAAAGTCCCTGCGCTTTTGGTCGTCTTCAATGGTGCCAGGTTCCACATCCGGCTTGCGGGAGTGGCGCTGGTAGCTTTCCCGGCGGGCACCCACAAATTCAAGGTCAAAACCATCCGCCAGGCGAAACTGCGCCGTACCGAAATTTTTAAACAGGCTTACTTTGGGATGCGGTACAAATTTTTTCGATACCTCGGTAGCCAGTTGCAGGGCATCGCCCACACAAACAAAATCCGCATCCTTGGTTGGCCGGCCCAACAACTTATCCCGCACAAATCCACCCACCAGGTAGCAGGGCAGGTTGAGCGAAGCCGCTGCCTCACTTACTTTTTTGAAAATGCCCAGTTCCTTATCGCTGCATGAAATTTCCATCAGGCGGCAAAACTAAGTGAGTTTGGGATTTATCGTTTGGGGCCGCTGGCTGTATTATTTGCGAATGTATTCGACGGCGCCGTTTTTCCAGCGTATGATTTGCGAGGGTTGGGATGGAGTCTTGTCCTCCTGTCGCCAGGTTACTTTATGGTCCACGCTTGCTTTAATTTCCTCGCTGATCTCGTCAAAAAAGCGGGGCGAAGGCTGCCCGCTGATATTGGCCGAGGTGGACACCACCGGCTTGCGCAGGCGCCGTATTAAGTGACGGCAAAATTCATCCTGTACAATCCGGATGGCAATGGAACCGTCTTCCGCAACCAGGTTGGGGGGAAGGCCTATAGCGCCTTCAAAAATGACAGTGGTGGGACGCTCCTGCTTTTCCAGAAAATCAAACACGGCCAGGTCAGGCGCCGATACATATTGCAGCACATCCCGCTCATCGGCTACCAGAATGATCAGGCTTTTGCTGTCGTCGCGTTGCTTGATGTTGTATATGTTTTGAATAGCCGTTTCATGGGTGGCATCACAGCCCAGCCCCCAGATGGTATCGGTGGGATAAAGGATCACCCCCCCGGCCCGCAAAGCCGATAGCGCCGCTTCCACCGCTGCAAAAAAATCAATGGACATGTTCGATTCGTTGTTGTAAGGTGTTTGTTATAAAAACTGCATCCAGTCGCTCGAGGCATTGTGGCGTTTCAAACCGCACACAAACATTTTTGGTGCAGGGTTCGCAGGACAATTGTCCCAACCGGATGACTTGCAAAAGATCCTTGTTATAAGGTGACGTATTGGCCTCGTTACCGGCGCCAAAAAGCACTACGGTTTGGGTTCTCAGGGCATTGGAAAGGTGGGCCGGCCCGGAGTCGGTTGTAAGCACTGCCCTTGCAGACGCCAGCACCTCTGCCAGTTGCGGCAGCGTGGTTTTCCCGGCCAGGGAAACGATGTCTTCTTTCTCTGGTAAAAGGGCCAAAACGCCTTCGACAAATCGAGCCTCTTTTCCACCGCCCACTAAATAGATCCTGCCACCAATCCGTTTGCGAACAGTGCTGATCAACTCTACGGCTTTGGCGGTGGTCAGCCTGCGTGATTGTGCTTCGGAATTGATGTTGATGACCAGGTAGTCTTTTTTAGGAAAAGTATGCTGAAGGGTAACAGAAAGATTGTTTATCCTTTTACCCACGTACATTTCCAGGAGCGACAGGTACTCCTCCGCACGGTGAAGACCTTTCGACTTGGCATACACGTTGGTCAGCAAAAGATCGCGGCCCTCTTTGCGAAAACCAATCCGTTTTTTGGCACCGGTGGCATAGCCCATCAGGGCCGAAGAGAAGGAATCCGGGAAGGAAATAAAAAGATCGAATTGCTCTTTTTTACGGATCATCTTCCCAAACCGCCAGGCGCCTTTTATTCCTTTGTGCTCTTCTTTGCTGAAAACATATTGATGGTGGGTAGGCGGAAAAAACGGCAACAGGTCATGCAGCCCTTTTTTCACGATGACGCTGACCTCTGCCCCCGGAAAAATGGCCGGTAGTTGCTGCACTGCCCCCACTGCCATAATCATATCGCCCAACCAATTTGGCAACCGAACCAGAATTTTCATCTTCTCCATTAAGTTTGCAAAAATAATTTTTGACTGATGAACTTAAGAGAAACAATTGAGCAAGGCTGGCAAAACCGCGAAATGATGTCGTACCAGGCCTTCCAGGAGGCGGTGCGTAACGTGATTGAAGAGGTGGACAAAGGCCGCCTTCGCGTTGCCGAACCCACGGAAGACGGATGGAAAGTGAATGAATGGGTAAAACAAGCCATCTTGCTTTATTTCGGCATTCAGCCCATGCAAACCTGGAACGTTGAGCCTTTTGAGTTTTACGATAAAATGCTGCTGAAAAAAGGATACAAGGAACTCGGTGTCCGGGCCGTGCCGCATGCGGTGGCCCGCTATGGCGCTTACATTGCCAAAAACGTGGTGCTGATGCCTTCTTATGTCAACATTGGCGCCTATGTGGATGAAGGCACGATGGTGGATACCTGGGCAACAGTGGGAAGTTGTGCGCAGATCGGCAAAGGTGTGCACCTGAGCGGTGGTGTGGGCATCGGTGGCGTGCTGGAACCCCTGCAGGCTTCCCCGGTTGTTATCGAAGACGGTGTGTTTGTCGGCTCCCGCTGCATTGTAGTGGAAGGTGTACGGGTAGAAAAAGAAGCGGTACTGGGTGCCAATGTGGTGCTGACCCAATCCACAAAAATCATTGACGTGAGCGGACCCGAACCGGTAGAGTACCGCGGGCGGGTACCGGCACGGAGTGTAGTCATCCCCGGTGGTTATGTCAAAAAATTCCCGGCCGGCGAATTCAGTGTAAGCTGTGCCCTGATCATTGGTCAGCGCAAGGCCAGCACCGATCTGAAAACAAGCCTGAATGACGCTTTGCGTGATTTTAATGTGGCGGTGTAGAGGTGAGTGGTGAATGGTGAGTGTTTTGCCAGTCACTAGTATTTTAAACCACCGTTAGTATGCAACTTTTTTTACCACGAAGACGCGGCGGCTCTGCTATGTTGCGTCTTTGTGGTTTTATTTTTTTACATGGAAAAACTGGCCGAAAAGCGA
Source organism: Flavisolibacter longurius (assembly GCA_014163555.1). Lineage (GTDB taxonomy): Bacteria > Bacteroidota > Bacteroidia > Chitinophagales > Chitinophagaceae > Flavisolibacter. The sequence goes on along the minus strand of JACJGO010000021.1, from coordinate 57,000 downwards.
ACGCTTACCCTTGCGGGTTTTCTCATCACCTTTCTGGGTGCCCTCCTGTTCTCCACCAAGGCCATCCTGGTAAAAAAAGCATTTTTTGCAACAGGTGTTGATGCCGTTACACTACTTACGCTGCGCATGGTTTTTTCGTTGCCCTTTTACGTGGTGGCTGCGGTTTTGGTTAGCCGGAAAGAAAAGAGGGGTTCGCTCAGCAAAAAACAATGGGGTATCACTCTTTTACTGGGACTCTTTGGGTATTACCTCAGCAGCCTGTTTGACTTTCTCGGGTTGCAATATATTTCCGCAGGGCTGGAACGATTGATCCTTTTTCTATATCCCACATTTGCGGTGCTGATCAATCTCTTTTTTTTCAAACAGGCCATCTTTAAAAACCAGTGGCTGGCACTGGCCCTCACCTACCTTGGCATCGGCATCGCTTTTTTAGGAGAAGTGCAACTGGAAGCCGGGAACCCGCAATTCTGGTGGGGCAGTCTATGCGTTTTTATCTGCGCCATTACCTATGCCATTTATATTTCGGGAAGTGGTAAGATCATTCCTGCCATTGGTTCCAACACGTTTACCGCCTACGCCATGCTGGCTGCAACGGGAGGTGTGTTTTTGCATTATGCCGTCACCAATGGATCGCTGTCCCCTATGCTGAACAAAGCCACGGTGCCGTATGGCCTCCTGCTGGCGGTATTTGCCACGGTAATTCCTTCTTTTTTGCTGGCGCATGGCATGAAGCGCATCGGCTCCAACAATGTGGCGATCATTTCCAGCATAGGCCCGGTATCAACCATCCTGCAGGCACACTGGCTATTGAACGAACGCATTCTGACGGAGCAGGTCATTGGTACGGCCCTGGTGATAACAGGAATTTTATTATTAAGTTGGAAACCGGTAAAAAAGGTGTTGGAAGTTTGAAGCTTTATCCCCTATATTTGCAACCCCGAAAGGGACGATGCCCAGGTGGCGAAATTGGTAGACGCACTGTCTTCAGGTGGCAGCGCCGCGAGGTGTGCTGGTTCGAATCCAGTCCTGGGCACAAGTAAAATTTGAAACCCTTATCAGGCGTGAGTTTGATGAGGGTTTTTCTTTTTGGGGAACATTAGAGGGGACATATAGCGAGCCAGTCAGGAACTTCTATCTTAATGCTTAGGCTTTTTTTGACCAAACCTTTTTTCAATCGATTGTAGCTAATTCGTTTTGATGAACCCTTTAGCCTGTAAATGATTCTACCTTTATAGCTTTCCAAATTTAACCGCTTTACTACCGGAAATAGCTCATAGGCTTCCCGCCAAGAAACGAGCCCTATTTTTAGTTCTTCATTAAAATACCTAAGTTTGATTTCTTGCTCCATTTGATATTGAAAATTAACACTATTTGGAGCAAGAATATACGTAAAGCCAACTGTTGTGCGCTATCGGACGCCTCACTAATATTCGACCATAACAAAATGTCAAAAATTATCATAGACCCAGAATTAGGAAAACTTGAGTTTCAGGATGTAGAAGGCATGTTATCTTACAACTGCAAGCTGACATTGCCTGTTTCCACGAAGCAGGTAGAAGTCTTCTTTGAAACTGACTCTGTGGAGAATTTACCAACAAAGGCACAAAAGAGATTTTTACAACACTTGGTTGAACAATACAACACTGTTATAGGTAGTATTGCATCAAATCTACCCAACGAAGTAGAGATAACTGGCGACAAATGCCAAGAACTGAAAGAAAAGTTTTACTTAGATACCGTTGGTATTCCCGTATATGTTGAAGGAGAGGCAAAGTGGGATTTATCTCTTGTAAGCCGTCAAGTTAAGAGTATGTCTTTGCTGGCTAACTTTGCAGGAATGAGGCCAATCAAGGTTTGGGTTGAACAAGCACCTAAAAGACCACTTCTTTTGAAACTACTTTTGAAGATGGCCGGACGATAGAGACAGCGCACAACATCAAATTTCTAAAACCAAGGCTGACAAACATTATCTGAACAAAATATCGCTATTGAACAAAAGAACAGAAGTGAAGCTGAATAACAATGAATATCTTGGCTTCAGAAATTTGTTAACCGTTGGCAGAAATGTAAATTCATTCAGCGAAAACAGATATAATAGAATATGTTTATATTAAAACAAATCAAAAGCTTGAAATGAACAGAATAATAACCATTCTATTATTATTAACCGCTTGTTTGAATTTCAATATTGCCGTTGGCCAACAGGTAGGAAATCAACAGAATGACCTGCAGGGAAAAATGGAACTCACCATTGATGTTTCAAATATGACGGATACCGTAGGTAGATTTATGATTATGATTGGTGGCGAAAGTTTCTATCCGGAAATAAAAAACAATGAGTTGAATGTTAGCAAACTAATGCTAGAGCCAAAAAAGGTTTTTATGGCTTTTTACCCCGCGCAGCATATAAAAGCAAATCCGGGTAAGCGGTTAAATGAAATAGCTGCAGACTTTTATAATAGCCTTGATTTTTTAGGTGTTCCAGGAAAATTCAAAATTGTCGTAAATGGTACCGTAGGTAAAAGTCAAATTGTAAATGCTTCTCCCCATCAAGAAAAATATGCTGCATTGCTAAAATTAAAAGGAAACTTTAATCTAATTATGGAGAAAGACCAGGCTCCATTAATAACAGAGATAAATAGCACAACCGATAAACGAGTTAGAGATTCACTGATTGCCAACTATTATAAGCACTATCGCCAGGAATACCCCAAATACTATCAGGACACAATACTCAGTTTTATAAAATATAATCCAGACGCACCGGCATCCTTATTTGAATTGGAGGAATATTCGTACGACAGAAATAAAGATTTGAACACGTTAACCTTTTTGTATAACAACCTTACAGACAGGCTTAAAGCATTGCCGGCAGGAAGGCGCGTTTTTAATCTTATTGATGAAAGGAGCTTTGCGATCGATAATCTCATAGGCAAACCAGCACCTGATTTTACGCAAAATACTCCTTTGGGGAAAGCTGTTTCTTTGAGAGATTTTAGAGGGAATGTAACATTGCTGGAGTTTTGGGCAAGCTGGTGCGGACCTTGTCGCGTGTCTAATCCAGCACTCGTAAAAGCTTATCAAAAATACAATGACAAAGGTTTCAGGATTTTGGGCGTGTCACTTGATGATGATAAGGAACGCTGGTTGAAGGCAATAAATGACGACGGTCTTGTATGGACGCATGTATCAGACCTGAAACAGTTTAAAAACTCTGTTGCAGTCTTATATCATATTAGTTCTATCCCTTCCAATTTCCTTATTGATAAATCGGGTAAAATAGTAGCATCAAATCTGGATGAAGAACAACTGGACAAATATTTGGAAAAGTTATTGAAATAAAGACACATTTTAAGTCAATAATATCAAGCCTAAACAAAATGCAATCTCCAATATCATACGCTCCTATGCTTACGAAAACAACTAATGAAAAGTATGCTTTGCTATAAATCTTAAGAGTCCGTGTGTTTGAACTGAAAGGTATATTTTAGAAATTTTAGCTGACAACGGACAATGCACCTCTGCCAACAGTGTGTTTATAAAATTGTGGCTGGACACCAAGCATTCAACTTAAAATCGCTATTTTGCTTTTGTGGTTAATTGAAACGGACGTTTTTCAAATACCACAACTTCATAAACACTTCAACGTTGACAGAGGTGCCGGTGTTTGCGACGCTTTAAATTCACAAATACACCCGGCCGACACAATAAAAGTTTATTACAGAAACAGTTCAAATGAGTACAACACTTTCGTTTTTCAAATCGAGAAAGGTCAACAGACCTTAGCCGACATTAACGAGTATCAGAAAGGAGAGACGAAAATGATAGTTCTTATGTACGCATTCGGGTTTGCAATTTTGGGCGGACTTTTAGCTTGGTACATAAACGAGAAAAAAAAGTCAAGATTGGCAGAGGCGGAATTAGACCTACTCATACAAAAAACCTATGAAAATAAATAAAACAGCAGGCAACAGCAGTTTTCTGCTATGCCGGCTGACCCATCGCAGCATCAGCGATTGTGCATCATTCGGCTTTTGTCCTGGCTCGACGTCGATCATTGAGCTTTAGTTCTTAAATTCATCATCAGCAATCCTAATCGGCTTTAGCTCCGAGCAGAGGAATATAAAATTCCGGCACAGCAGAAAGCCGGTTAACGTTAGCTGACAAAGAGGCTTGACAATCCTTTATACTCCAATATTCTTTTCTATTCTCACTGCCATTTGCATACTTCTTTTATTTTGCTGTAGGATTAGCCTTGCTCCCTCCAAAACAAGTTTTAGGAACTCGAAAGCCTTTTTGTTATGTGGCGCTGTCAGTACAGCCACATAGTTAGCATAAGCAGCAGCATCCAACTTATCAAAGCGAAGTTTGGGTTGACCGTCATCCGCTTAAAAGAGTATAAAACGGCATTTCGAAGAAGTGAACCCCTGGTAAAGGAGTTCATCTTCTTTTATCTCATGCTGCAGCGGTTCAGGAAGTTTGGGTATTTCATCATAATGCATGGTATACATCTCCATTTTTCTGATCAATTTTGCCTTACAGTTTCAGTGTGATTCTTATGTGTGGATTTTTTCAAAGTAATTCAATGAGGTGATTTAATACATCAGTGCTATAAATTCAAAGCAAACCTCAGCAACCTTCTATATGCAGAATACCACACCCGTTTTTTATCCCAAATCCATCAAATCCTGGCGAAAATGGCTGGAGAAACATCATCTTACAGAATCCTCCGTGTGGGTTGTTTTTCATACCAAAAAATCCGGCAAAAAATCCATTCAATGGTCAGAGGCGGTAGATGTTGCGCTTTGCTTTGGCTGGATCGACAGCAAAAAAATAAAGATCGATGAAGAAACCTCGCACCAGTTTTTCAGCAAGCGAAAACCAAACAGTACCTGGTCAAAAATCAACAAAGAAAAGGTGGCTCTTCTCCTGGAAAAAGGACTACTGACCAGAGCTGGAAAGGAAACCATAACAGTGGCCAAAAAGAATGGCTCGTGGACATTGCTGGATGCGGTTGAGGCCCTGGTGATCCCGGAGGATCTGGAACGGGCCTTTCAGGCAAAGCAAGGAGCCAAAGAATATTTTCTTAGCCTTTCGAAATCGGTACAAAAGATGATGCTGCAATGGATTGTTTTGGCCAAAAAGCCCGAAACAAGACAAAAGCGGATCGATGAGATTGCAGAGCTGGCGGTTCAAAAAAGAAAGCCGAAACAATTTTAATGGCATTTTGCATTTCACCCTTTTATCCATCCGGTGGGGGTTCTTTTCTTTTGCCTGCGCAATCTATATTTGTCTTTCTTTCCCCTCTAAAAAGCGCAAAACCAAACCACATATGAAAGCTCGCATTTCGCTTCATCTATTTACCGGGGCTGTAGATGAAAATTGGCCAGTTTGGCGATGAATCCTGTATGAATAATTTGGTGGTTTTTTGACAAGCTTTCAAAAAACGGAATAAAAAGAAAAATGCAACAGAAGATACGATTAGAACCGTAACGCCGACACTCCTTCCCTGCTTGCTCACAGCGAACGGCCCTAGGACTGCAAAAGGTTTAATTGCCTTGCTTTCCCTGCAGGTTCACCAGCAGAAATTCCACTTCTTCGGAACGGATATCAATATCATACTTGTTCTCTTCCAGCAGCTTTCGTTTCATTTTACCGATATAACCGGGCTGCGACAACTGGTTCTTTGCAATATCAATGGCGGCAATAAAATCATTGCCAAAATACATCACTAGCTTCATAGGGTCGTTGTACGGAGCCAAGATAGCAGGCCCCAAACAGGAATGAAACCCATTGGTTGTTTAATTTCAACAACTAAGTGAATTACTTATGTACAGCTAAAAAAATACCATTCCCAATGGATGGAAATGAATATGCGAAGTACCGCCTGCTAAGTTTTGTGCTCCGCAAAAATGCTGTTCTTTTTCACCGATTGTCTTTGCGCCGCTTTTTGTTCGGCCCGCAGCGCTTTTACGGTTTTGCTGCTGCCGTCGTGGCTCCAGCCGGGTGGCCTGATAAAATAGTTTATTCCATGGCGCAGGGAGCGGGACCGTTTGGCAGCTTGCCACAACTCGCCCCAGGTTTTAAAGGCAACCGTAAACGGGTTAAAAGAACCGATGTTTTTGGTGAGGCCATAGGTTGGCCGCTCTTCTTCGGCCTGGAACGTTCCAAAAAGACGGTCCCAAATAATCAGGATGCCGCCATGATTTTTGTCCAGGTATTTGAGATCGCTGCCGTGGTGTACCCGGTGATGCGAAGGCGTGTTAAGAATTGCTTCCAGCGGCCCGGGTAATTTTTTGATCCACTCCGTGTGAATCCAGAACTGGTAAATAAGACTACACTGTTGCATGAAAAGAATCCAGACCGGGTGAAAGCCGACAAGCGGCATCCAGGCCCAAAACAGGAATGAACCCGTGGCGTTGCCCGTCCAGGTTTGTCGCAGTGCCGCCGCCAGGTTATAATGCTGCGAAGAATGGTGCACCACATGCGAAGCCCAAAACCAGGCTACATTATGTGCGGTGCGGTGAAACCAGTAATATGATAAATCATCCGCAAAAAAGAGCAAAACCCAGTACCACCAAACGGCATGTTGCATGTCAAAAATTCTGTATTTGTACAGGAAAAGAAAAAGGCCAAAGATCATGGCCTTGGTGGCAAACCCCACTACAACATTTCCAAGACCAAGCGAAAGACTGCTCAACGTATCCCGTTTTTCGTACAGGTGCCGGTTTTCCCGGTAAGAGGCCCAGGCTTCAATCGACAGGAGCAAGACAAACCCCGGAATGGCATAATATAATATAGCAGGCGGCATATCCCGAATTTACAAAACTTCCTGCGTGGAATGACTGCCACTGTCCTTCTCCCAGTAGACTTTAACCTGATTTCGTATTGCTGGGCAATTTGTTCGCTTCCTGCCTTTAATACCCAAGACCAAGAAAGAAAAAGGGAAAGCAAACTTTCCCTTTTTCTTTTAACTGTTCGTCTTTGCTTTTGTCCGCTTCAGGGGTATGTTCAGGAATGCAGAAAGTTTTACAGCGATCTTTTCTTTCAGGATCCGCTGAACTTCATTACCGGCCGTTTCCAGGAAAAGAAATCCATCCCTTTCAAAAATAACATGCTGGCCGAACAAAACTTTTTCCAGTTCACCATTCATTATCGTAATAGCGTATTCGTTGTGTTTCGTTTGCGCTTTGTACCGGATGAGGCAGTAATGGATAGCGTTGCTGTATTCAAATGCGAGAATTAAAAATCGGTTCATAATATTCATTTTTAAGCGTGAAGAAGAGAGAGGGCTGGCTTGCTTGCCAGCAGCCCTCCGGCAATGAATCGTCTTGTGTTAACCGTGTTTGTGTTTTGGTTCGTAAATCAGCCGGATAAATGTGCTGAAACGCTCTGCCTCTCTTCTTATGGGCACTCCCGTAACAATACCCACCAACAGGTTGTCGGCAACGCTTACCCGTAATTGCGGACGGATGGTCATATCAAAATCACGTTTGGTGACCTCCTTGTTGTATTCAACGCCAATAAAATTTCGGGTACCCGGTATCATATAATGCAGGCTGGTGTTGACCTGCCAAACCGTATGCGAAACGCCGTGGGAGTGTTTTGTAATGGCCGGACCAGTATATAACAACGAGTGAAATTTTTGGCCCCATCGTTTGGCCGCAACAAAAAAGGGATTAAACACATGACCATCCAATGCAAAGTTGTTTTTGTAAGAATGAAAGGCCGGTAATTCAAACTCGTGGATATAACCCAATGCCATGGTGGTTTTCATTTTTTCCGATACAAAAAATGACCACTGGCCGGCCAGTTTGAGACTGTTCAACCGGCTGCCCGGCAGCGTATCCCGACGGCCAGCACCCTGCAACGGCTGGTAAAACGTAAACGGCAATTCGATTTCAAGACCCAGCCGGTTGACGGGCGCAAATTCATATTCCACGAGTGCAGTGTATTTATCAAACCGGTTTTGATCGGTAAGTCCAAACCCTATGTTCCACTCCTTTTCACCTTTCAAGGCGCCCAGGTCACGGATCAGGTCAATATAAAGCGGTTCGGCGTGCAATACCTTCACCGGTTTTGGCACCGTATCCCGAATAGTTCTGCCGGTGTCGATGTACGGCACTGTTGTCGTTGATGAAGGGTTGTACGCTATAGCGTTGCCCGTAAAAACAATAAAAACATTGAAGAAAGCAAATAAGACTTTTTTCATAAAAAGAAGTTGGTAACAGGAAATGAATGTGTCAGTAAATGGGATGCATTTCCGCACAGTTTCGTTTGCGGGTTAAAGCCTGGCAAAAACAGGAAGGCTAGCCCACCTTAGCGCTACGGAAACGATCCCTCATGAAGGAATCAGCAAAGGGAGATTGGTTCTTTGGGAGGAGGCACATTGGGTACAGTTTCCCATGACAGGAACCGTGAGGAATAAAAACCGGTGTGATGAAGCGGAAAATCCAAACCGATCAATGTAAACGATGGCGGGGTGGAATAAAATAATTCCAAAAGGAGGACTGATTTCACTACATCCTGTTCCTCTGAATCGGGAACATCAATGTTCAACAAAGCTTCAGAAACATATTCATAAACGGTTTCCCTTTCCGGAATGGCATCTACCAGGCCTGCCTGTTTTTTCGACGGAAACACGACAGGTGCCTCCGGGGGATCAACAGACAGGTTGATCATTTGCAGGAGCAAAATCCAGCAACTGATTTGTCTGAGCCAATATCGTACAGTCTTACGCATGTCCGTGCCGGTAAAAATACTTCATCGATGGTGGGAATAAAACAAGAATATGTTAACGATTGGTGGCAACTGTTTAAAAACGTATTCTATCCTGGCATGCCTTAACGAATCAAGTTTCGTTTGCTAGCGGTTATTCCAATTTGAGTTCGATCCAATCACCTCCGCATTTTAATGACAACCTTAAAAATCTACAGTGGAGTATTGGATATCTTATCAGCGTTTTGGACTACCGCACACTCAATTTCAAATTCGTTTTTAAAATTGATTCTTTAATTCGTTTTAGCACGTATGGAAATATGAGAGAAAAACCGAAATTTACCGGACGGTTCCGTTTACCTCCTTCCGTATGAAAAAAATTCTGCTCCTGTTTTTGCTCCCTGCCCTGGCCTGTTCAAAGGACACAAAGCCGGTTACCTGTTACGAATGTGAGATGACCTATGCCAACGGCGATCCTGCCGCGGTGCAATACCCTTGTACAAAGGATATAAAGCAATGGCAGAAGGATCAAAAGGACAATAACGGGTCGGCCATTACTTCCGTTTGCAAAGTCTTGTAAAGCTGTACGGTAATTTTTTATGCTGAGCCGCCTGTCAATCACCGGCCTGCAGCCCATTTATCCTGCGTTACCTTTGCTCCCCTTACCATGCAGCACAACAAGAAAGATTCGATCTATACAGTGAAGTTTTGGCTCCTGTGCTCCAGTTCTTTTTTTTTCTCTACCAGCTTTAATATGCTGATCCCGGAGTTGCCGGCTTTCCTCAGTAGCCTGGGCGGCGGCGAATACAAAGGATATATTATCGGGCTGTTCACCATCACGGCGGGGCTTTCCCGACCTTTCAGCGGCAAGCTTACCGACACTGTCGGCAGGGTGCCGGTCATGGCAATCGGCTCCCTGGTTTGCGTCGTTTGCAGCCTGCTTTACCCGCTGCTGACCACCGTAGCCGGTTTCCTTCTCCTCAGGTTATTGCACGGATTTTCCACCGGTTTTAAACCCACGGCAACGGCTGCCTACATTGCCGATCTTATCCCGGCGCACCGCTGGGGAGAAGCCATGGGAATCCACGGGCTTTGCTTTTCCACGGGGCTGGCCATCGGTCCGGCGCTGGGTGGCTGGATCACCGGCAATTTCCCCATTGCCGCCCTGTTTTATTGCTCTTCTTTTTTTGCGCTGTTGTCGATTGTGATCCTGCTGAACATGAAAGAAACCCATCCCAAAACGGAAGCTTTTCGTTTGAATCATTTGAAAATAAAATGGGTAGATGTTTTTGAACCCCTGGTATGGCCGGCTGCTGTCATCACATTTTTGGGTTACATCAGCTATGGCGCCATTCTTACTCTCATCCCGGACTGGAGCGAAAGCCTGGGCGTAAAAAACAAAGGCGCATTTTATGTTGTTTTCACGGTGGCTTCGTTGCTGGTGCGGTTGTTTGCGGGTAAACTCTCCGACCAACGGGGACGGGTATTCGTTTTAAAAATCGCCCTGCTGCTGATTATGTTTTCAGTGGCTATGCTGGGACTCTCCCATTCGGTCTGGTGGCTGATGACGGGAGCTTTTATTTATGGTCTGGGAACGGGATTGTTTTCACCGGCTATCTCGGCGTGGACAGCCGATCTCAGTGATAATGCACATCGCGGCCGCGGTATGGCAACCATGTACATAGCCCTGGAAGCCGGCATTGGCCTGGGTGCGATGGCGGCGGGTTGGGTGTTTCGCGATCAATTAAAAATGATTCCGCCTATCTTTTATGGTTGTGCCGTTACCGCAATTATCGGTTGGGCCTACCTTCTTTTTCGTCACAAAGCAAAATGGCAACCGGCTTCTTAAATCCGAAATCATGACAGCAGATCAGATTATTCAACATCTCCAATTACAACCCCACCCTGAAGGTGGCTTTTACCGGGAAGTGTACCGTTCTGCCGGCACAATCGGTGCGGCCTGTTTGCAGCCCGTTTTCGATGGCAGCCGGCATTATGCGACGTCTATTTATTACCTTTTACAGACGGGCGATTTTTCTGCTTTTCACCGGATCCGGAGCGATGAGATCTGGCATTTTTATGCCGGTGGCACCTTGTGGCTTCACCTGATTGACAAGGGTGCAAAGTACCAACGCTTGCAACTGGGAAATATCCTGACGGAGGATACGGAATTTCAGGTGGTGATGCCGGCCGGTGTTTGGTTTGCGGCCGAACCGGCACCGGGAACTCTGTTCACCTTAGCCGGTTGCACGGTGGCACCGGGTTTTGATTTCCGGGATTTTGAAATGGCGGACAAAGAAAAGTTATCGCTGGAATTTCCGCAGCATGGTGAAATCATCCAGCGCCTTTGTCGGTAATATTTAGGAAGAAATAAAAAAGTATCCATTTAAAAGCTGCTTACATTTTATCGCTTACCTAAACTTCTCACTGTTCATTCCTTCACGACTAAGGCCTCATATAACACTTCCACCGGGTGCAGTGCTTTCCTGTCAGCGCCGTCTTTTATCTGGTGCCGGCAACTAGTGCCCGGTGCCGCTATGATTACATCTTCTGCACTGGCACGAACCGCAGGCAGCAAAACCAGTTCGCCGATCTTCATGGAAATATCGTAGTGTTCTTTTTCGTAGCCGAAGGAGCCTGCCATACCACAGCAGCCCGAGGGAATAACATCCACCGTATAATTGGCCGGGAACGACAACAACTTAACAGAAGGCAGCACAGACGACATGGCTTTTTGCTGGCAGTGCCCGTGCAGTTTGATGCTTTTTTTTGCGGTAGTAAACTGCTCTTGTCGGATAGCACCCTTCTCCATTTCCTGCGCAATGAATTCATCAATCAGCCAGGTGTTCTTCGCCAGGCGTTTTGCGTCTTCGAGTTTATCGTCATCGGCAAGGTCAATGTATTCGTCGCGGAAGGTTAAGATTGCCGAGGGTTCAATACCAATCAATGGTGTTTCATCTTTCACCAGGTTTTTCAAGGCATCAATATTCCGGTTGGCGATTTTTTTTGCATGCCGCACCAATCCTTTTGACAGCCAGGCCCGACCACTTTCATCATGCTCAGGGATCACCACTTCATATCCCAACCGCTCCAACAACAGAATGGCTTTGATACCTATTTCCGTATCGTTGTAATTGGTAAACTCATCGCAGAACAAGTAAACTTTTTTAAATGACGGATGGTGGATGACGGATGACGGTGTATTTCCTGCTGTCATCTGTGTTCTGTCATCTTTCCTCTTATTCTTATGTTGTTTCCACCAACTTCGCAAGGTGGTTTTGTACAGCGTGGGCATTGAACGCCTCGTGGCAAAACCCGATACTTTTTTTACCAGCGTACTCACACCTGGCGTTGTCATGGCAAAATTGTACAGTCCGGGAACCAAGGCGCCCAGACTTGACGATTTGCTGAAATTAGCAATGAGACGCGAACGAAACGGAACGCCATTAGCATCGTAATAGTGCTGCAGGAATTCTGCTTTCAGCTTGGCCATGTCCACATTGGAGGGACATTCCGATTTACAGCCCTTGCAACTGATACAGAGGTCCATCACCTCCAGGATTTCCTTGTGATCGAAACGGTTGGCCTTGGTCGAATGGGTGAGCATTTCGCGGAGAATATTGGCCCGGGCACGGGTGGTGTCTTTTTCATTACGTGTAGCCATAAACGATGGACACATGGTGCCACCGGAAAGCTGCGATTTGCGGCAGTCGCCGGAGCCGTTGCACTGCTCCGCATGCTGCAGGATATCCTGGTTATGAAACCGAAAAACTGTTTTGAAGGTTGGCGTTACCTGTCCCGGAGCATACCGCAGCATTTCGTTCATAGACGGCGTGTCCACGATCTTGTTTGGGTTGAAAATATTCTCCGGGTCCCAGGTGGTTTTTATCCGCTTCAGCAGGTTGTAATTCTTCTCTCCCACCATCTGCCGGATAAATTCACCCCGCAACCGTCCGTCACCGTGTTCACCACTCAGGGAGCCTTTGTATTTTTTAACCAGGACGGCAATTTCTTCAGCAATCACCCGGAACAAGCGGTTTCCCTCTTCTGTTTTTAGATTGATGATGGGTCGCAGGTGCAGCTCACCCGAACCCGCATGCGCATAATGCACCGAATACAGGTTATGCTTTTTCAGGATCTCATTGAACTCCCGGATATAGGCCGGCAGGTCTTCCACGTCCACCGCCGTATCTTCAATCACCGGCACTGCTTTTTCATCTCCCGGCAGGTTGCTTAGCAATCCCAATCCAGCCTTGCGCAGGGTCCATATCTTTTTGGTGTCTTCGCCAAAGAGGAGCGGGAAATGATAACCCAGGCCGGCAGCCCGCATTTCTTCTTCCACCTGTCTGGCAATGCTCTCAATCTCTTCTCTCGTTTCAAGGGTAAATTCTACCACCAGGATGGCACCAGGATCGCCCTGTACAAAAAAGCGGTTCTTGCGTTGTTCGATATTATCCTTTGTGCATTCGAGAATAAAATGGTCAATGAGTTCACTGGCAGAAGGGCCATATTTCAGTGCGATCAAATTTGCATGCAACGACTCATCCACATTGTTGAAATGCACGCAAAGCAGGCCAACTTCTTTGGGCGGCAGCGGCACAACATTCAGCTTAATTTCCGTAATAAAAGCCAGTGTTCCTTCCGATCCTGCGATCAGTGTACAAAAATTAAAATCCGGTCCGCCGGCAGTAAAGGGAGCTGTTTCCAATAACAGGTCCACCGCATAACCGGTGTTGCGCCGTTCAATGGATTTTTTTGGGAATTGCCTCCGAATCTCTTCTGCATTTTCGTAATTGCCCAGCAGTGAACGAACGGTTTTATAGATGGAAGCTTCAAGGGTATCGCCTTCGCATTTTTGATGAAACTCCTCCAGGCTTACGGTTTTAAATTCCGCTTCCGAGCCATCGCTTAGCAGGGCTTTTACTTCCAGCAAATGCTCCCGGGTACTGCGATACACCACCGAATTGGACCCGCAGGAATTGTTACCCACCATACCACCGATCATGGCGCGGTTGGCCGTAGAGGTTTCCGGACCAAATAAAAAACCGTGCGGCCGTAAAAACAGGTTGAGTTCATCACGGATCACACCGGGTTGCACCCTTACCCAACGGTCTTCTTTGTTCAGCTCCAGGATTTGCGTGAAGTGTTTGGATACATCTACCACGATTCCCTTGCCGACAACCTGACCTGCCAGTGAGGTTCCGGCTGTGCGGGGAATCAGCGAGGTTTTTTCGCTTCGTGCAAACTGAATCAGTGCTTTTAAATCCGCTACTGATTTAGGAATGGCAACAGCCAGGGGCAGTTCGCGGTAGGCCGATGCATCTGTTGCATACAGCAGCCGCATGGTATCATCATAAAAAAGATCGCCTTCCAGCGTTGTACGCAAGGCTTCCAGACTGCTTTTTTGTTGTTCGATAAGTTGCTGATTCAAGATGTTCAAATTTATGCCCGGGGCTTCTTCCAACAAAAAAGATGGCAAGGCTGCCTCTCATCTTCAAGTTCTGTCTTTTTGCATCTTTTGTAGGACCACAGGCTATTTGACGCGGCAAAACTCAGCATCGCCACAAATCGTTGTATTTTTCAGGACTCGAAAAATTGCAGTATGACCCGAGAAGAAAAATTTATGCAGGCCGCCATCGAACTTTCCCGCCAGGGCAGCGAGAACAACGAAGGTGGACCTTTTGGCTGTGTGATTGTAAAAGACGACCAGATTGTTGGTCGCGGCAATAATAAAGTGCTGCTGACCAACGACCCTACAGCCCATGCCGAAGTGGTGGCTATCCGCGATGCCTGCCAGTCAATGGGGACCTTTCAACTGGACGGTTGCGAAGTGTACACTACCTGCGAGCCCTGCCCGATGTGCCTGGGTGCTTTGTACTGGGCCAGGCCGAAAAAGATTTACTATGCCAATACCCGGCAGGATGCTGCCCGAATTGGCTTTGATGATTCGATGATCTATGAAGAAGTGTGCAGTGAAATGAAAGACCGCAAAATACCGATTGAGCCACTGGGTCGCGATGAAGCCATAAAGGTTTTCCAGGAATGGGAACGGCGATCTGACAAGAACCTGTACTGATGTTGCCGAGAGAATCATTCTTATTTTGTAATAGTCATTGACCTCTGGAAAGATGTTTGCAGGTAGATGCCTCTATGGCCAGATTATTTGAACCCCTTCCGATCGGATCGCTGACACTCAAGAACAGGATTACCGTTTCGCCCATGTGTGAGTACAGCAGCGTGGATGGTTTTGCTAACGACTGGCACCTGGTGCACCTGGGCAGCCGTGCTGTTGGCGGGGCAGGATTGATCATCACCGAAGCAACCGCCGTTTCACCCGAAGGAAGAATCACACCGGATGATCTCGGGATCTGGCAGGATGAACACATTCCCTTTTTGCAACGAATCACCCAATTCATCAAATCACAGGGTTCTGTGGCCGGTATTCAACTGGCACATGCCGGCCGCAAAGCCAGCACCCACTCTCCCTGGAAAGGAGGTCATGCCCTGGCAGCCAACGAAGGCGCCTGGCAAACTGTTGCCCCCAGCGCCATTCCGTTTAAAGAAGGCATGCATACGCCATTCCAATTAGATGAAAGCGGCATCAAAAAGATCAAGGAAGACTTTCGCAAGGCAGCCATCAGGGCGGTGGAAGGCGGCTTTGAGGTGATCGAGATTCATGCTGCTCATGGCTACCTGCTGCATGAATTTTATTCACCGATCAGCAACAAACGGGACGACAGCTATGGTGGCAGTTTTGAAAACAGAATACGGTTGTTGCTTGAAATTGTTGCCATTGTGCAGGCAGAATTGAAAAAAGATTTCCCGCTCTTTGTGCGTATCTCCGCAACCGACTGGACCGAAGACGGCTGGAGCCTGGATGATTCTGTGCGACTTTCGGCTGAATTGAAAAAAGCAAATGTTCACCTGGTTGACTGCTCCAGTGGCGGGAACACCAGCGGCGTAAAAATCCCTGTGAGCCCACTGTATCAAGCCGGGTTTGCGGAACGCATTAAAAAAGAAGCCGGGATCATGACCGGTGCGGTTGGATTGATCACCACGGCGCAGGAAGCTGAAACCATTTTACAAAATGAGGGAGCTGACCTGATCTTCCTGGGAAGACAGGTTTTGCGGGAGCCTTATTTTCCGCTGCATGCGGCGAAAGCGTTGGGTGCAGAAGTGGAGTGGCCGGTGCAATACCTAAGGGCCAAAATGGGCTGAAATTAGATTGAAGGTTTGAGAATTGACCTTACCGGTTTTCATCGTTTTGGTCTTCCTCGCTGGGTTTGTTCTTGTTCTTTTTCTTGCCGAAAATCTTATCAAAAAACTTACCCAATCCCTTGCGTTTTTTTTCTTCAGCTGCCGAATCCTTTGCCGGTTTGGAACGCACAATTGCTGGCTTGGTAACTTCTTTTTTGGTGGTATCGTTGGCGGTGGCATAGAGCAGGGCTGAGTACACCAGGCGATGGCTTTCATTGTCCTGCCACACGGGCTGCGCCGGGTTTTCAATAAACACGTTTTTATCCATCAGGGCCTGCATGGCCGCCGGAATTTGTTTTGCCGTCTGCCATGTCCTGCCATCATTTCCCAGAAAAATATAGTTGCTGTTGGCAGAATCGATATAGACGTTGGCTCTTGGAAAATAATAGTATTGGGGTACGGATGTTTCCACGCCTTCTACCCTTCCTTTGTCCCCTTCCTGGTTGCAGGCGGTCAAAAGAAAAATAGAAAGCAAGGCAATGATCGGCTTGTTCATGTTAATACCTATTCAAACGCCGTTCCACGCTTGTTATTCGGGCGGATTGCTCAAATTCAGTTCATTCAAAAGCTGGCGGGCTGTGGTATCGCCACCATTGGCTGCCTGCGTAAGCAATTCCCTTGCTTTCCCCACATCTTTGGTATAAGCGCATTGATTGTAGTTATTGATCTGCAACCAGGCGGGGTTTTCGGCAAAAAGATGCAACACGCCAAGGGTACGTTTGGCGGGCAAATATCCCAAATCGCTGGAGCGGGTTACCATCCGCAAGCCTTCGCTGCAATTAACAGCCGGATTTTTTGCCTGGAGAGCAAGGTTGCCGGCATTATACAAGGCTTCCGGCACATCAAACGGGGTTAGAAAATTATAGATGGTCAGGGCATCTTCCAGTTGATTGGTTCGCAGGTATCCAGTGGCCATGGTCAGTTGTGTGCGGATTTCTTCCTGCGTAGGCGGTCGGTTTTGCTCCTGCTGGCGTTGCGCCTCCCACTCTTCCTGCGTCTGCAGGTTATCCAACCGCAACCAGCCTTTGGACGTTTGTCCGCGGCTGTTGGTAAACTCGGTGTAGACAAATCCGGCCTGCTCGTCCATTGCCGTTATCGGGTCGCCTTTGGATAAAAACGCATTGCGACGAGTAGCGGCTTCAGGTTTGTTGTGAAAATAAGTTTTCGCTGCCATTACCCTGTACACACCCATGGGCGTGGTTTGCCTTGGTGGTTGAATGGCAGAAACCGGAGACTGAGTTTGCGGCCCGGGCTTTTGTTTTTCTTTCGATGAAGAAATGAGTGCGTAAGCAAGACCACTGGCTACCAGGAGAGTTATTAAAAAGGCAACGATCCATGCCGAGTTTTTCTTTTTATATCCCTGGTAATCATCCTGCCCAGGGTAACGTTCTGCACCCGTCATTACGGGCTGTGAACGCAAACGCTGTAGTTCCGCATCTTTTTGCGCCAATTGCTGTTGCAGTTGCTGCTTTTCTTTCAACAGCTTTTCGGCCTGGTACTGCCAGGGGTTGTGATCGGAAAGAATTTCGGCCCGGTGCACGCCTACGCTGCTGGAAACAATAAAATTGTAAAGCTCCATGCCGTTGGCAAAACGTTCCTGCGGCTTTTTGCGCAGGCAACGGTAGATCATGCTCAGCAACCATTCCGGCACCTGCAGCTCTTTTTCTTTTTGTTCGGCACTCCAGGTTTCGGGTAGATTTTGCCGGCGCAGTTCTTTCAGGTCGGGTGGTGTGGTTTCCAGGTGTGCCAGCATCACCATGTTGCGGGCCGATTCGCTGCCGTCTTTTAGCGGGAAGGGAACCTGCCCTGCCAGCAGTTCAAAGAGTATGACACCAAATCCATAAACATCCGTTTGAAAAAGGAGTTGGCCTTCGCTTTGTTCCGGCGCCATAAATTCGATGGCGCCTGCATGACGCAACGAAGTGCGCCGTTGTTCATCGCTCATCACCGCCAGGCCAAAATCGAGCAATACATAATTGCCTGTATGGCGGTTGTATTTGATGTTGTTGCTTTTGATGTCGCCGTGCTTTACATCCAGCTTGTGACAATGCGCCAGAGCATGCGAAAGATGCTCCGCCACCCGAATGACTTCTTTGATGGTAAAGATAGAATGGCCCGGGACTTTCAGCAGTTCTTCGAGGTCGGGTCCTTCAATAAACTCCATTTCAATAAACGGAAATGAGCCCGAGTCGGTAACACCGGAGTTGAGGATCTTCACCACGTTGGGGTTGGGCTCCTCGTTTACCTTTTTTAATTTTTTTACCTCGTTCTGAAAAGAAATGAAATTCTTATCCTGCTCACTTTCGCTGTAGATTGGTGTGGGAAGCAGTTTTACTGCTGTAATGATCTCACCCGTACGCCTTGCTTTGTACACAGATCCCTGCCCCCCCGTTTTGAGGGCACCCATATTTTCCAGGCCTTCCGTTATGGTAAACACTTTTGCCATTGCGTAAATTTAAGACGATGGCAGATACCGAACGGAAGCAGGCCCAGATATTAACAAGCAGTGCAGTTGCTCAATAAAATTATTTCACTTTAATCAGCTCGTCTTTCGAGAGCCAGCCTTTGGATGTCTGCCCAAGATGGTTGACAAAAACAACGTAGATAAACCCATTCTTTTCGTCCTGCGGCACCAGCACGGCATCATTCCAGTGAATAATGAAAGCGCGGCGTTTGGTAGCGGGATCAGGTTCGTTGTGGAAGTAGGCTTTGTCTCGAACTTTATATTGTGCCACATTTTTTGAAGGCGTTTTTTCCGGTTCAGTGTTTTCACGTTTGGGGCTCTCGTCATCCTCATCGGATGATTCCTCCACAGAAGTTGAATCGTTTTTCACAGGGGTCGGCTCCTCCTTGTTTTCCGCAATGGCAGCGGATTCATTCACCGGCGGATTGTCTGCTTTTTTATTCTCGCCGGAAATGTCGTTTTTATCTTTTTGTTCCCTTTTGGCAGCGCTGCTGTTTTCCGATGTCTTACTTTGCCTTTCTTCATCCTCCCCGACAACGGCCTCTCCACCGGAAAGCTTTTCAGTATTGGCCCCGCTCACCACGGGACGATTGAAGAACAGGCCATACACTGCCAGGGCACCAACAACCAAAAGCAATAGCAACAGTGCATTAAAAACGGATCGGGACACACCGCCTTGCTTCACGGTCACAGGTACAGGTTTATGGCCAAAGTTTTTCTGCCGCAGCATTTGCAGTTCCTTGTCCTGCCGGGAAACGATGGCTTTCAGGTCCTGCAGCTCATAGTCTTTATCGGCAACAACCGCTTTCCATTTGTGATCCTCATTTTGCACAATGCCGGCCACTTCCGCTGTGTAGAGGTGATGGAGTGAAATGTATTCATGCAGGGCAATACCGTTTTCAAAGCGTGCCTCCGGGCTTTTTTCCAGGCATTTGTACACCAGTTTCAGCAGCCAGTCGGGCACCTGCATTTCCAGTGCTTTTTTGTCTTCCGGCCAATCAACCGGGAGGGCGGCAGCCCGCAGCGAAAGAAGGTCAGGCGGGGGTGTTTCCATATGTGCAATCATCACCCGGTTGCGGGCCGTTTCGCTGTTGCCATCCAGGAGAAAGGGAACTTTACCCGCCAGCAATTCATAAAGCACAATGCCAAAGCTGTACACATCTGTCTGAAAAAACATGCGGCCTTCATTTTGTTCCGGTGCCATAAATTCAATGGCACCCGCATGGCGAAGGGAAGTGCGTCTTTCTTCATCCGAAAGAATGGCCAGGCCAAAATCAAGCAGTACATAATTGCCTGTGTGCCTGTTGTATTTGATGTTGTTGCTTTTGATGTCGCCGTGCTTTACATCCAGCTTGTGACAATGCGCCAGGGCATGCGAAAGATGCTCCGCCACCCGAATGACTTCTTTGATGGTAAAGACAGGCGTACCAGATTCTTTCAGCAATTCGCCAAGGTCAGGGCCATCAATGTATTCCATTTCAATAAAAGGAAAACAGCCGGTTTCGCTGACGCCGTAGCTGAGAATCTTTACTACGTTGGGATTGGGTTCTTCATTAACCCGCTGCAGTTTTTTTACCTCATTGGTAAAATCGCGGTAATGACTGTCGTTTTCATCCTGGGTAAGGATCGGGGTCGGCAACAGCTTAATGGCCGTGATGATCTCGCCAACGCGTTTGCCTTTGTACACGGAACCCTGGCCACCTGTTTTGATGGCTCCCATGTTCTCCAACCCCTCTGTTATCATAAACACTTTTGACACGATCGTATTCTTTAAAGTACTGAATTACAAAGAAGCGAAATTGGGATATTGTGATATTCAGATATTGATAAACTTTATTCCAAAAAAGCCTACCTACACAACAGTTAATATCCCAATATCCTACTATCTCAATATCTACCTAACTCTCTACATAACTAAACTGCAACAACGCCGACTCACCTAAAATAATCTGGTCACCTTCCTGCAAATGATGGCCGACGTGGGTCGACTGGAGGCGGATTATGTCGCCTTGTTGTGTTTGCACTTTTATCTTGTTGCGGGGCGGTATTCCTCCCTCATCGGCATACAGGAAAAATCCACCCACATCTTTGTTCCATTCAATATGCGCATGCTGCCGGCTAACGTATTTGTTGCTGTTGTTTCGACTGGTCGAAGGAAACGCAATGTTATTTTCCCGCATGAACCCTTCCGATGTTTGCACCCGCTTTTCGCGGCCTATACAAACACGTCCTGATTTATCGGTCAGCGTATAGGCCTCCTGTTCCGCCTCGCCATTGACCACACGGACAAACGCTTTTGTAATGGCTGTCAGTGTTGGTTTTTTGCGAGTGGAAACATGCATCGCCACCGGCAGGTCCCGGGCTTTTACCGCTTCGGCCGGAAGCGTCTCCACAAATAGAATATCCAGTTGGTAATCCTGCGGAAGGTCAAGTGCATAGTCATCGGCAATGCGCTGCAACTCTTCACTCTTAAACTTTCCTTCCTGGTCCGAAAACACGGCGGCCTGGTACAGGTGTCGCTCTTCTTCCGAAGGCGCTAAAAAAAGCTGCAGGCCGCGGATGTTGGCACCTTCTCCTCCTTCCCATTTCTGCAATTGCTCTTTGATGAATTGCAACAGGTGGTGCCGGGTAGTTTTTACATCCGGTGCCGAGGCTTCTTCTTTTTGTTTAAATAAATCAAACATAGTGATGGCAGGCTTAGGTATTTTACTATTACGTTGATGATAATTAATTATTCAAGAAACAGTCCAGAATTTAAAACAAAATCAAAAAGAACAAAAAATGGCTGGGCTCCGTTGGCCAAACCGCTCACAGCCTTAGTTTAGCTTCTCTCCAAAACTCTTCACATATCCAAACTGTTTTAAAACCGGAATCACATGCGAACCGGCCAATCGCACCGCCACGCTGGATCCCCTTGTTTTTTCAATGCGGATGCAGACCACAACATGTCCCGGCCCTTGCTCTTTTGGGGCAAAAAATACATACCAGCCGTCGTTGATCCGCTCCCCTTTGAGAATGCGTTCCGGCGTACCGGTTTTGCCGGCCACCACCAGTCCCAGGCGGCTGGCCTTGTTGGCGCTTTGTTCCTTCATGTATTGCGTCATCTGGTCAGCTGCTGCCGGTTCTTTGAGTAAAGGAATGCCTTGTTCCAGTGGGAGAGTCGAATCACTGATCTTCATTACATAACGGCTATGCATCAGCGTTCCCTTGTTGGCAATAGCAGCGGCCACACGGGCCATGGATGCCGGGGTAGCGATCAATTCGCCCTGGCCCCAGGCCATGCCTGAAATACCCCGGCCGCGGGTCCTGCGAATGTCATTGCGGTTGTACGAACGAATGGAAGCAAATTCCGTTTCCCGCCAGATATCTTTCCAGCGCTCCTGTCGTTCGGATGGGGTAAAATCCGTGTCGTAATAATAACCACCTACACCCCGCAGGAACAAGCCAGCTTTCAGGTAGATCTCACCCATTTCTTCTTCCAGCCTTTCTTCGTTGGCCAGGCGGATAAAGAACGGGTTGTTGGACCGAACAATCCCGCGGCGAATAGAGATATTCCCGGCTTCGTCGGGTTCCTCGCTGCGGGTTCGGATGAGATCACCCGGCCTTACAAAAATGGTTTTGGTGGCAGCAGCCATACCCAGTTTATTGAAAGCTGCTGAAGCTGTGATCAGTTTGGCCGTAGATCCTGGCTGTGTGGCATGCGTAAACCCAAGATCTTTCGTGGTTATAAAATAAGGCAGGGTATTTTGCTCGGCATTGGTCAGCATCATCAGTTCGCGATCGTTCACCGGTGCCGCCGGGTAGGAAGCGGAGGCCAGCACATCGCCGGTATTGTCCTCCATAATAACCACTGAAATGCGACTGTTCTTTAACGTATCCAGGGTTTGCAGGCTTTGCTGCAACTGGGTTTGCAAGGCGGCATCTACGGTCATTTGCACATCGCGGTTGAGCTGCTTGAACTTCTCCACCTCCTCGCTGTTGATGCCGGCCAGCAGCAGTGGGGCCAGCGCACTGAAGTCCCGTTTGGCTACGGTCATTTCTGTTTCTACACGGGGCAGGAAACGGTTTTCGCGGAAGCGGCTTGCCTTTACATCAAACTTTGTTTCCGGTGCCGGGAAGCCCCGCAACTCGGCCATGTGCTCGTACTCGGCAAAATAACCGTTGGTGCTGCCCATAAAAGCGCCAGTGTTCATGTCACCCACCCAAAAAAACATTGATTCGTAAAAAGGATAATAACGGTCGAGTCGCTTGTGTGAAAGCGACTGCAAGGCCGTGGGATTGGCGCCTGCACTGATCAGCGAATCCTGCTGCCGCAAAAACCCTTGTGGGTTACCGGTAGCCAGTACTCTTCCCCTCCGGTCAAGCAGGTTGCCGGCGCCAATGCGGTTCATGAGCACCACAATGCGGGGATTGTAACTGAACATACGGGCACCGCTCCGGTCGGCCACAAGGGCCGGCTGCACCACCCAACGGGATGGATTGAACAGGTATTGGCCAATATTCACACCCAAGAGTGTTACGCCAATGATCGCGGCCAACAAAGCAGGCATGATGTTCCGGTCCTGCTGGCGGGCAATGTATTTCATTTGCACCGGCGAGCCTTGTA
Organism: Flavisolibacter longurius; assembly: GCA_014163555.1. GTDB lineage: Bacteria > Bacteroidota > Bacteroidia > Chitinophagales > Chitinophagaceae > Flavisolibacter. The sequence continues at coordinate 33,955 of JACJGO010000021.1, read as the reverse complement.
TGATAGAAGCGGAAAGCAGGAAACCTGCGGCCAGCATGTTCGCAATCAGCGATGAACCGCCATAACTCATAAAAGGCAAGGAAACACCCGAAAGCGGTAAGGCACCTACTGACCCCCCGGCGATGAGCAGGAACTGAACAAAAGTGCTGATACCAATGCCGGCACAGAGATAAAACAGGAAGGGTGTACCGGTTTGCCGGCCGATGAGAATAGAGCGGTGCAGGTAAATTAAAAACGCGATAAAGACACAAATAATACCGGCCCAGCCAAACTCCTCACCCATGGAAGGAAGAATCATATCGGTGTGTGCCTCGGGGATTGTTTTGGCAAAGCCTTCGCCAATTCCTTGTCCTTCTACACCGCCGCTGCTCATGGCCCAAAGTCCGTTGGCAATCTGGTCGCCGCCATATACTTCATTGTTCCAGGGATCCTGCCAGATGGATTTCCGATCCACCAGGCGTTGCATCGGTCCCGGAAAAAGTTTTCCAAGAAGCGGCACTTTGTCAAGCAGGAGAAACCCGGCCATGACGACGAGCAGCATAACAGCCGATTCCGCTAACTGCTTTTTTACAAACAGCATTACCAGCGCCAGCAGAACAATGGTAACGGCCGTTGCCAGCAGCACATTGTTATCCAAGAGCCAGATAGTTACGGCATAAACAGCAGCGGTACCAACAGCATAAGCAAAATCACCACGGGAAAAGGAAAAAAGGATGATGAAGGTAAAGCAGGCCACCATCGCCGGACCGAGGTCACCGAGGATTAGAAACAGGAATATAGTTACCAGGATAGCAATCAGGGCAAAGGCAAAAAACTGCCAGCGCTTTTGCCAGCGGCCATACTCCGAAATGAATTTTTCGTTTGCAGTAAAATAGCCAGCAAGAAAAACGACCAGCAGGAACTTTACTATCTCGCTGGGCTGAAAACCAAAAAGGTTCACTTTTACACCGCTGCCTTCCGGACCTGTACCAAACAGGATCGTAAGAAAAAGTAGTCCGGCCGCACCTACCGCCCATGGCCAACCGTTGGCGGCCCTTGGATCATTTCGAAAAAGAAAAAGGCGAAAGAGACCCGAGTCAGTGGTAAATTTCCGCAGATTAAAAAACTGCAGCAGTGTTATGCCCACCATGCCACCTACAAAATAAAACAGGGTGCTTTGTCCGAAAAAGCGGTCACGCAACGGATCCTGTAACGACAACAAGGTCAGAAACGAAATGCCGATCAACAGCATCAGGAGCGGCAGGATCATCTGATCGGAATTCGGAAAGCGGGCCGACAGGAAAAAATGCAGGATCAGGAAGGAGGCAAAAAATACAATCACAATGGTCCAGTACCATTTTGCCACTTCATCCGGCGTCCGCACAATCAGGGCTTTTTCCTTGCGCAGGTTATTAAAGTCATGGGTAGAAAATAGCCGGATGGTATGCGGTGATTGTGTAAACGTAAAGCTGCGGTCTTCGTTCAGTTCTTCCAATCCCTGCGAAGAGCCAAACTGGTAACCCGGCTGCAAAGGAATCAATTCGTAGGCTTTGTTATCAGGAAGTCCTTTGAAAGCAAACTGGCCTTCGCCATTGGTACGGGCATAAGCCGCCAGTGAAACCAACTGCCTGCGGTTAAAAGAATCCAGCCGGTAGGTTTTTTGAAGCGTTGCTGTTGTCTCCCTTACGGTTTGTCCTTCGTCCTGTACTGATTCGCTGTACAAGCTGTCCTGTGGAATGATCATCTGCAGGCGCACCAGCACACCGGCCAGCGGCGCTTCTTCTTTTGTCTGCACAGTACCGCTGATGGTGTGTTGCCCCAGGGTTACATCTACCGTTGCAGGCAAGGATGGTGGTGCTCTTTTTTCAGCATCGAAGCGAAGCGAATCATTGCCGCTAAAACCGATCAGGGCCCGGGAAAGCTTTGCCCGTTTGCGAAACGATTCTCCACCCCTAGCATACGCTTCCTCGGTAGAAATTTCAAATGCTTTTTTATTGAGCTCACCGATGTTGTCGATCTCTTCGAAATTGGAAAATCCTTTGGCAGCAACGGACCGGATCAATTCAATATCCCGGCGGTCTTCGAAATAAAAGCCCTTTTGCAGCAGGGCGGCCAGGTTATCGGCTGTATTGGGATTGTTCAAATTGATCATCGAACCCTCCCCCAGCCGGCTGGGCACTTCCTTGAAATCGTTTTCCAGCACCGCGAAAAGCTGCAGGAAAAGATAAAGCAGGGCTGCTCCCAGCGACAAGAGGAACACACGTTCAATATTTCTACTCCGTATAAAAGAAGCCATGTTTGATTATTTGGGTAACGAATCGGTTCTTAAAATCATTGTATCGCGAAGAAAGCCCGTGAGACTTTGATATGCAGGCAGCAATACCTGCCGCTGCACCGGTACCGTACAATTCAGAAATTGCACATTGCGAAGCTGCAGGCCGCGGCCCTGCAACACAATCGCTGTTGCAAAGTCTTTGAAGATGATATTTTCCAGAATCAATACTTTGTTATTTGTTGTAGCAAGAAATGCAGGCCCCTTGTACGTTGAATCAGCTTGCAGAATGGTACCATTGCCGTTAATGGTTAGCGTATCCTGCCGGATAAACAGGGTATCTCCCACCGTAATCTGCCGGCTGTACAACGCATCGGTAAGGGATAGCGAACCAGCGGCCAATCCGAGGCTGTCTGCCAGTCGTTTCTCCACTTCGTTTGGCGTATACACAACCGGTGCCGCATTGGTCGCATCACCATCCTTACTCTGCCGTGTAAACAACCAAACGCAGGCAGCCGCCAGAAACAAACAAAGAATGGCCAGAACCGGTATCAGGGAACTACGGGAAGATTGCTTCGACTGGGTGGGTTGCACAGGTTTTGGCTTTTTCTCAATTGCAACCGGTGCTACCGCTTCGCTATTTTCGTTTTTTTTTACCAGGACCGGCTTGGTGGCTTTAATCTTCAGGGGCTTTTTGCTGTTACGTACAATCACCACCGTTATATTGTCTTTTCCGCCGGCAACGTTGGCGGCATCCACCAGGGCCTGCGCTTTTTCAGCAATGGAATTACCGGAAAGAAGGATGCCGGTCATTTCCCGGTTGTTGACAAGGTCCGTTAAACCATCGCTGCAAAGCATCAGCAAATCCCCGGGCAGAAAGGGTGAGGACCCGGTTTCGATATAATCTTCTTTCAGGTCAAGCTGCGGATCAAAACCCAGCGCTTTGTTGATCTCATTGCGCTTGGGATGTGCCATGGCTTCCTGTTCGGTGAGCCGGCCGCTGTCTTCCAGAAAGCCTACAAACGAATGGTCTTTGGTCACCTTCACCAAGGACTGATCCCGCAGGAGGTAAAGCCGGGTATCGCCTACATGGGCATAATAAAACTGGTTGTTTTCCACGTCCACCAGGGCAACGGTCACCACACAGGCCATTTGATCTTTTCCCTGTACCTGCAGCTTTTCATTGTAGATGGCGGTATTAGCTTCCAGGATACCAGCCCGCAAGGTCCGTTGCGGATCGTTGCTGATTTGCTGCAGTTTCCTGCGAAGAGTTTCCCGGGCAATTTCTGCCGCTACCTCTCCCCCTTCGTAACCACCCACGCCATCAATCACGCAGGCTACAATCCAACCGTTGGGCAAGGTCTCGGCAAGAAACGTGTCTTCATTGTTGTCGCGGATCCTGCCTGTATTGGTAATGCCAAAAAAATGTTCAGCCATTCTTTTTGTGGGTGTTTTTGATTTCAGCAAAATGAGCAATGAGCATAAAAACACAAATACCGAGAAGCACCAGTGAGATTACTGCAGACATGGTTATGGTTTAAAGATGTTAACGCCTACGATACCATTGAGTAAAACGCGGGAGTTGAAAGGCAGTTCTGTCCACTCGGGTGAATCTTCATAGCTGCGGGCCACTTCTTTTTCATTCAGCACAGTTTTTTCGCCAAAAGAAGCCAGGAAAAATTTGTTCGCATTTTTATCAAACCGAATTTTCAGGTGCGGCGAGTTTACCCAATCGGAAGGAATTTTAAAGTATTCAGCCCCTTCTGCCGTTTCTTCTTTTCCGCTCACGGTGATCGCTTCCTCCTGCATAAAGTACTCGATCTTTTTGCCGGCGTATTCTTTATCCGGAACAATGGTTTCAAAGCGGGCCAGGGCCCCGGTTACGCTGGCGGTTGGAGAAGCGCTGCCCGGTGTTGTGCGGATCTGCCGCTCATCCAGCACCAGGTCTTCCCGGTAAGGCACTTCGTAATAGCCTTCGCTATAAAAATGAAACCCTTTCAAAATATCGGGATTGATATCGAAGGTTTGAGCAATACCTGTTTGGCGGGGAATAAAGGTTACCCGCAGGTTCTCTGCCGTTTGGGTATTGGGTGCACTGTCGGGAAGCAGTTTTCCAATAAAGCTGATGTCACCACTGGCATATTCGGGGTGCGATACAAACCGGAATATCCAGCGGCTGGCAGAAGGTTCAACGGTTTGTCCCAGTGCCCTGTATTCTTTTAAAAGCCCGTAGATTTTTTTCAGTGACTCGTGTACGATGATGCCGAATATGCCTTTTTTATTTTCCATAAAAAGGCGGTAATCATCGGGGTTGAGACAGATGATGTATTCGTGGTAAAACACCACTCTTTCGGCAAACGAAAGGTCTTTTACAGACTCCTTGAATTTTTCAATGATATAATGATAAACATCGTTTGGTGTCAGTGATGGCGGCGCTGTATCCGTCCGTTCGGCTTCTTTCTTTAGAAAAAAGTCGTGCAGGCCAATGCGTTGCCAGAAAGATTGTTTTGACTTCATGCAAGTGAGTTAGTGCCATAAATGTACTGCAAACCACTAATGAAAATGCGGTACGGAAAATTGTGTGAAGAATCATAAAATTTTATGCCGGAAAGCAAAAAGGTTTTCCATCACTTCATAAATGGAAATCAATTGCTGCTGTTTTCCATTCCGAAAATCTACCGCAGCTGCTATCTGATCATAACTTTTTCAAGAACAAAAATTTATTGGATGTGAAGGCACAGCCCATAGCGAATAACCAACTTCTCAAAAAATCGCACCTATCCAACGTTAACCAACACATCCACCTGCATTCTTCCAATATCCTACTATCCCAATATCTTAATATCAAATATCTAATATCCAATAACTAACTGCCCCGCTTGTCTTGGCAGGAAAATTGAAAACAGTAGCACACATCCACAAAAACTACAAACTTCCACATGAAGGTTACCAGCTATCCAGGCTATCCATTTCCACTTGGCGCTAATTGGGACGGACAGGGAGTCAACTTTGCAGTATTCAGTGAAAATGCCACGGCAGTTGAATTGTGTTTGTTTGACCCGGAAGATGAAACCGTTGAATTGGCCCGCATCCGGGTAAAAGAACGCACCAACAGCATCTGGCATGTATATATACCCGGCCTGGGCCCGGGACAATTGTATGGTTACCGTATGTATGGACCCTATGAACCCCAGGCAGGTCATCGGTTCAATCCCAATAAATTATTGATCGACCCCTACGCCAAAGCCATCTCCGGTACCATTACCTGGAACGAAGCACTTTTTGGGTATGAAATGGGACATCCTGAAGAGGACCAAAGCTTTAGCGATTCTGACAGCGCTCCCTTCATTCCAAAATCGGTTGTTATTGACCCGCGTTTCGACTGGGAGGGCGACAAGCTGCCGAAGTTCGCTTACCACCGGAGCATTATTTACGAAACCCATGTAAAGGGCTTTACCAAACTGCACCCGGCTATACCTGAAGATATTCGTGGCACCTATGCAGCCATTGCACACCCGGTTACCATACAATACCTGAAAGAACTGGGCATCACGGCCATTGAACTGATGCCGGTGCACCATTTTGTGCTCGATAAATTTTTAGCCGACAAAGGGCTTACCAACTACTGGGGCTACAATACAATCGGCTTTTTTGCACCCGATGTTCGTTATGCCAGTGCCGGTCACCGCGGCGAGCAGGTGCTGGAGTTTAAGAGCATGGTGAAAGAACTGCACAAAGCCGGGATTGAAGTAATCCTGGACGTGGTGTACAACCATACCGCCGAGGGCAATCACCTGGGCCCGACACTTTCATTCCGCGGCATTGACAATTTCTCTTACTACCGCCTAACGGAGGAAAAGCGGTATTACATGGATTATACCGGAACCGGCAATACGCTGAATGCCATGATGCCTACAGTGCTGCGGCTGATCATGGACAGTCTTCGCTATTGGGTGCTGGAAATGCACGTCGATGGTTTTCGCTTTGACCTGGCGGCTTCCCTGGCAAGGGAGCTGCATGAAGTAGACCGGCTGGGTTCTTTTTTCGATATCATTCACCAGGACCCGGTGATCTCCCAGGTAAAGCTGATTGCCGAACCCTGGGACATTGGCGAAGGCGGTTATCAGGTAGGCAACTTTCCACCCGGCTGGGCCGAGTGGAACGGCCAATACCGCGACTGTATGCGGGATTACTGGCGAGGGGCCGAAAGCATGTTGGGCGAATTTGCCCTGCGCTTCACCGGTAGTCCGGACCTGTACGAAGACAACAACCGCCAACCAACGGCCAGCATCAATTTTATTACGGCGCACGATGGCTTTACCCTTCGTGACCTTGTCTCCTACAACGAAAAACACAACGAAGCAAACGGCGAAGGAAACAATGATGGCGAAAGTCATAACCGAAGCTGGAACTGCGGGTACGAAGGGGAAACAGACGTACCGGCGATACAATTGCTGCGCAAAAAACAAGTGCGGAATTTTTTAACAACGCTGTTTCTTTCCCAAGGGGTTCCTATGCTGGTTGCGGGTGATGAACTGGGCCGGACGCAGGGCGGTAATAACAACGCGTATTGCCAGGACAATGAAATTTCCTGGGTAGATTGGGTAGGCGCCGATACCGACCTGCTGACCTTCAGCAAGAAGATCATTCATTTTGCCCGCCGGCACCCGGTGTTCAACCGGCGCCGCTGGTTTAAGGGACAAACATTTAAAGGCGTTGGGGTGGAAGACATTGCTTGGTTCCGGCCGGATGGTGGTGAAATGACGGAGGAAAACTGGCGGGATGATTTTGCCAAAACGCTGGGAATCTTCCTGAACGGCAAAGCTATTCCTTCGCCCGGGCCCAAAGGCGAAAAAATTGTTGACGATAATTTCTTTCTCATTTTTAATGCGCACCACGATTCCATTACATTCCTGCTGCCGCCGCAGAAATTCGGCCGGCAATGGATAAAGATCCTTGATACCGCTATTGATTATTTTGAAGAAACAGGAGAGATCCACCCTGCCAAAAAAACAATCCAGATTGAAGGCCGTTCGATTGTGCTTTTAAAAGAACCAACGAAATGAGTAGAGATAAGATGGATGTTACAAAACGGGGCATAGGCGTAAACCTGCTTGCAGACAAACGGGCAGAAATAACGGTCTGGTCGCCGCTGGCCAAGGCGGTTACCGTAATCACCTCAAACGCAAAAATTCCGCTGCAAAAAAGCGGGATGGGATATTGGCAAAACACCACAACAGAACTTACTGAAGGATCCCGCTACAAGATCCAGGTGGATGATGCAACACCGTTCCCCGATCCGGCTTCCCTCTATCAGCCAGAAGGTGTACACAACGATTCGGAAGTAGTGAATGTACCAGCTTATCCCTGGAAAGAAACAGGCTGGAATAACCTTCCGCTGGAAGATTACATTCTCTATGAATTGCATGTAGGAACCTTTACCGACGAAGGAACCTTTGCGGCAGCAGCGGAAAAACTGGACCACCTGGTTTCGCTGGGCATTACTGCCGTTGAAATTATGCCGGTGGCACAGTTTCCCGGGTCCCGCAACTGGGGATACGATGGCGTGTTTCCCTTTGCCGTGCAGGCCAGTTATGGTGGCCCACGGGGACTGCAGGATTTTGTTAACGCCTGCCACCAGAAACGCCTTGCCGTTATTCTCGATGTGGTGTACAACCACCTTGGACCCGAGGGAAATTATCTGGGCGCCTTTGGGCCTTATTTCACTCACAAATACAACACACCCTGGGGTGGTGCCATCAATTTTGATGATCAATGGTGTGATGGTGTTCGCCACTATTTTGTTGAAAATGCACTGATGTGGTTTCGCGATTTCCGGATTGATGCCTTGCGACTGGATGCCGTACATGCCATCAAAGATTTTAGCCCGGTTCATATTCTGCAGGAAATTCGCTCCCTTGTGGATGAATACCTGGCGAGGACCGGAAAAAAACACTACCTCATCGTTGAGCTGGACCTGAACGATACCCGGTTTATCAACCCTGTGGCAAAGGGCGGATATGGAATGGATGCGCAATGGGTGGATGAATTTCACCATGCCCTGCGCGTTACCACAGGACAGGAAAAAACCGGATATTATTCTGATTTTTCCGGCGTAGATCACCTGGCAAAATCCTACCGGGATGCTTACGTGTATGACGGGCAGTGGTCGCCACACCGCAACAAATTTTTTGGCGTAAAAGCTCAAGACAACCCCGGAAAACAGTTCATTGTTTTTTCACAAAACCACGACCAGGTTGGCAACCGGATGCTGGGTGAAAGAACCAGTACGCTGGTACGTTTTGAAACGCAAAAGCTGATGGCGGCTTCGGTAATTCTGAGCCCTTTTCTCCCCATGCTTTTTATGGGCGAAGAATGGAGCGAGCCAAACCCCTTCCAGTATTTTGTAAGTCATACCGATCCTGAACTAGCAGAAGCGGTTCGCAAAGGTCGCAAAGCAGAATTTGCCCCCTTCCATGCAGAAGGCGAAGCGCCGGACCCTATGGCCGAAAAAACGTTCCAGTCATCCAAGCTGCAATGGCATCTCCTGGGAGAAGCCTTACACCAAACGATGTTCTCTTTCTACCGCGAATTAATCCGCCTGCGCAAGGAAAACAACGTCCTGAAACATCCCGACCGTCAAAACCTGACCGTAACGGAAGAAGTGCAAGAAAAAACACTTGTTCTTCACCGTTGGAACCAGCAGAACAAACTTATTTGCCTGATGAACTTTGCAGAGGAGCCGCGGATCTTTCCTGTAGACAAGGCCGATGAATGGAATCGATTGCTCGATTCTGCCGACGAGAAATGGGGTGGCCCCGGAACATTTCCACTGCAGGGAGACAGCCTTAAACTGCAACCCGGTTCCGTGGTTGTTCTGCAACACCAGTAACCAAATACCAAATTCCATTTTCAATAGTATCCGATATGTTCAACCCGGTATCCACATACAGAATCCAGTTTCACAAAGAGTTTACGTTTCAAAAGCTATCGCAGATTATACCTTACCTGCATCAGTTGGGAGTTTCCACCTTGTACGCTTCACCTATTTTTGAGGCCGTACCGGGCAGTACCCATGGCTACGATGCTACCGACCCGTTGCGCATCAATCCCGAACTGGGAACCGAAGAGGAGTTCAGGAAGGTTCGGCAACAACTGGCAGATGCGGGCATTCAATGGTTGCAGGATATTGTTCCCAACCACATGGCCTTCGATCACCGCAATGCCTGGTTGATAGATGTGCTCGAAAAAGGCGAACAATCAATATATGCGTCCTTCTTTGACATTACCTGGACCACCCGCCTGTTTAAGGGCAAGCTGATGGTTCCTTTTCTTGGCGATACACTGGATGCGGTGATTGAAAAAGACGAACTGAAACTATCGTATAAAGGCGGTCGTTTTGTGCTGAAATATTACGACAGCTATTATCCTATAAAAATTTATTCTTACCTGACTGTACTCAACGCTGCTGAAAGTAACGATGCCACAAAAAATCTGATAGAACAGATTGAACAAATTCATCAGCTGGAAGAAAGCAGCGCTTTGCACAAAGGATGGAATGAGTTGCTGCTTCAATTGCAATCGCTGATGAAAAATGACGTGGTAGCGCAATCCATCAGAAAAGGCATGGATGCTATCAACAGCGATAAAAATGCTATCCGCCAACTGGCACAGGAGCAATATTACCGGCTTTGTCACTGGCAGGAAACCGATGAAAAAATTAACTACCGCCGATTCTTTACCGTGAACGGTTTGATCTGCCTGAATATTCAAAACCCGGTCGTGCTGGAGGAACATCACGGGTTTATCAAACAGTTGGTGGAGGAAGGCCTCTTCCAAGGCTTGCGTATTGATCATATCGATGGCCTTTACAATCCTACCGAATACCTGCACCGCCTGCGGGCCATGAGCGGTGAAGAAACGTATATCATCGTAGAAAAAATCCTGGAGCCTGGCGAAAACCTCACCGCACACTGGCCGGTACAGGGAAACACCGGGTATGATTTTCTTGGCGCCGTCAATAACCTGTTTACCCTTAACGAAAGCGCTGCGCCGTTTACAGAATTCTATGAAGAGCTGACGGGTGAATACAGTCCCATTCACCAGCAGGTGCACACGAAAAAAGCGCATATACTTTATGAGCATATGGGGGGCGAACTGGAAAATCTTTACCAGCTTTTCCTTCAATTGAATCTTGCCGATAAACGGCAATTGGCCCGCATACCACCCGATGACCTTAAATCCGCCATTGGCGAATTTCTGGTCCAATGTCCGGTGTACCGGTATTATGGCGAACGATTTCCGTTAGGGGGAGAAGAAGAAAAATCGGTACGCGACATCTTACACCGGTTGCGGAAAGGCGGCGAATCCGGCGAAGCCGTTTCCATTCTTGAAAACGTTCTTCTTAATCGTCCGCATGAAAACAATGCTGAAATCAATGACCGCATCCGCGCATTTTACCAGCGGCTGATGCAGTTTAGCGGCCCGCTTATGGCCAAAGGTGTGGAAGACACCCTCATGTACACCTACAACCGTTTTATTGGTCACAACGAAGTGGGTGATTCTCCGGAAGCCTTTGGTGATAGTGCAGAAGAGTTTCACCGGAAAATGCAGGTCCGCAAAGAGGGCTGGCCACTTTCGCTGAATGCGACGGCTACCCACGACACCAAACGTGGCGAGGATACCCGTGCCCGGCTGAACGTCATCACTGACCTCCACGAAGAATGGTTGGCGAAAGTCGCAGAATGGCGGAACCTGAACAAAGATCTAAAAAAGGGCGGCGCACCGGATGACAACGATGAATATTTTGTTTACCAGGCACTGGTAGGTAACTTTCCCATGCCTGGGGAAGAGGAAGATGATTTTGTAGCCCGCATCCAGGATTATATTCAAAAAGCATTGCGGGAAGCAAAGATTCACTCCAACTGGACAACACCCAATTCCGATTACGAAGATTCCGTAAAAGCCTTTGCCAAGGCCTTGTTGGACAAAAAAGGTGCATTCTGGAAAAGTTTTATAGCGTTCCAGGAACAGGTGGTTGACCACGGTATTATCAATTCGCTTTCACAGGTGGTATTGAAGGCCACTTGTCCTGGCGTACCGGACGTGTACCAGGGCTGTGAGTTTTGGGATTTCAGCTTTGTGGACCCGGACAACCGGCGCCCGGTGGCCTACGAAAAACGGCTGCAGGCGCTGGAAGCCTTTGAAGGCAAAAGCGAAGAAGAACTGTTTGCCGACCTGTGGGAACAACGGTACAATGCACACGTAAAACTTTGGCTGACGCAGCAATTGTTCCAGCTACGCAAAAGCAACCCCGATCTTTTTGCTGAAGGCGAATACATTCCGCTGCAGGTGGAAGGAACCTATAAAAATCACGTGTTAGCATTTGCCCGCCGGCACAAGACCGCCGTGCAGGTAGTAGCTGTTCCCTTGCATACGGCCATTCTTTGCAAAGAGCAGGGAAAACCATTTTTTGAAATTGACTGGAAGGATACCAGGGTTACGTTACCGAAGGAAATCGAAAGCAGCCTGGAAACCTATTTTACGCAAACGCAAGTTGAAAAAGGAAAAGGACTGCTGGCCGGTGCCTTGTTCAGCCGTTTCCCCTTTGCGATTTTAAAAGCAAGGCAGGAAACCAATGTGCGCGGTGCCGGGGTCTTGTTACACATCTCCTCCCTGCCTTCGCCTTTTGGCATTGGCGACATGGGTACGGAAGCGAGGCATTTTGCCGAATTCTTATACCGCACCAAACAAAAATACTGGCAACTGTTACCGCTGAATCCTACGGAAGAAGGCCAGGGATATTCCCCTTACAGTGCACTATCGAGCAAGGCCGGTTACCCTTTGCTGATCTCTCCGGAATTACTGGTAAAAGATGGCCTGCTGCAAGCAGCCGATCTTACGCATCGGAAGTTGCCAAGGGAAAGCCGAACTGATTTTCGCGAAGCGGAACGGGTGAAGGACGAATTGTTTGAAATAGCTTTCGCCGCTTTTTTGCAGGCGAAAGAACACCCCTTACAGGAAGAATTCAAGCAGTTTCTGAAAAGGGAAAAAACCTGGCTGGATGATTTTGCACTTTTCATGCAATTGAAAAAAGCACACGAAGGAAAGGCCTGGTTTGACTGGCCGGAAGAATACAAAAAGCGGGATGAAGAGTCGCTGAAAAAGTTTGCGCAAAAGCACAGCAAAGAGCTGAAAAAAATTAAGTGGCTGCAGTTCATTTTTGCCCGTCAGTGGCATGGCCTCCGATCCTACTGCAACAGCCGCAACATCCGTTTCATCGGGGATCTGCCATTCTACATTTCCTATGATTCCAGCGACGTGTGGGCAGACAGTACCCAATTTGCCATTGATGAAGAGGGCCGCCGTACGGGCATGGCGGGTGTCCCACCGGATGCCTTTAGCGACGATGGGCAGCTTTGGGGTATGCCCGTCTTTCGCTGGGACGTGATGAAAGAAACCGGGTATGCCTGGTGGATAGAGCGGTTGCGAAAAAATGTAGAGCTGTTTGACCTTGTACGCCTCGATCACTTCCGTGCGTTTGCTGCGTATTGGGAGGTACCGGAAGGGGAACAAACAGCCAAAAACGGGAAATGGATTCCCGGTCCCGGCGCCGATTTTTTCCAGGCGGTGGAAATGGCATTGGGCGACCTGCCATTTGTAGCCGAAGACCTTGGTGATATTGATGCCGATGTGCTGAACCTTCGTGATGCGTTTCGCCTTCCCGGCATGAAGGTGCTGCAGTTTGCCTTCGGCGGTGATATGCCTCATTCGGATTACATTCCGCACAATTACGAAAAAAACTTCCTGGTGTATTCCGGTACGCATGACAACAATACGACTGTTGGGTGGTTTCGCACCGAGGCGGGTGAAGATGTGAAACAAAGAATCCGGCAATATACAGGGGCTGATGTTCAGGAAGGGAATGTTCATCACTTCTTTGCACGAATGGCCTATGGCTCGGTAGCATCTATTTCCATTCTTCCGGTACAGGATATCCTGGGATTGGACGAATCGGCACGCATGAATGTGCCATCTTCTGCACAAAACAACTGGTCGTGGCGGCTAACACCGGGTCAGATCAACGCTTCTACCGAAAAGCTTTTGCTGGAATGGACGAGGGTGTACAATAGGGAGTGATATTGGGATATTAGATATTGGATATTGGATATTTTATTTTGGAGTGCGGCTTGCATGAAGGGTACAGACATGTGAGGTCTAATGAAAAATATCCCATTCTCTTACCATCCCAATATCAAATGCCGTATAAATAAACCCGCTTTATCAGCGGGATTTTTTTATACGGCATTTATTCTATGCATGCATGGTGCGGCGATGATGGTGGGTTTTGTTTCCCGGGCCATAGGCCGGCTCTCGTTGTGTGATCAGCACGACACCAATTTCCATAATACCAAGGATCAGGTGCGGCAGGTACACATAATCGGCAAAGGCAAAAACCCAGGGTGACAGGGCCAAAATCAAACCGTTCAGCATATCCAACGTCAGGTGCGTACGCATGGAAATTCCCTTTGTAGCACCCATTTCATAGTCGGTTAACAGGCTGTAGAGTATAGCACTTACCCCCAGGATCACCAGCACCCATGTTTCGGCACCACCTCTGGCGAAATCAAAAATCCACGGCGCAGCAATCAGCAGCGCTCCTACCAGATAGTCCAGGTAACCATGGAACTTCGTTGATAATATCCTCATATACCTCTTTTTTTGATTCAGTAGTCTGTCTCCATATAACATGCCATTCTAAAAACATCCATTTAGATTTTTTCTTATTAACATTTATTATTCTCTGGAAATCAGTATATCTTTAAAGCAGTCCCCACGCTGTGAACCTTCCTGGTATCATCTTCTACTTACATCTTTAAACAAAATTTTATGCAGGAAACAAACGTTCAGGCATTGACCGAAAAACCCGGTACAATTCCATCAAAAGCCTATGCCGTGCAGTCAAGCACCTCTCAGCTGGAGCCCTGGAACTTTAACCGCCGGGCTATTGGTGCACATGATGTTCTGATCGAGATCAGGTATTGCGGTGTTTGCCACACCGACATTCATTTTGCCCGCAACGATTGGGGCATTTCGGTTTACCCCATGGTGCCGGGTCATGAAATTGTTGGTGTGGTAACCGGCGTTGGGGCCCATGTAAAAAAATTCAGGGAAGGTGAAACGGTTGGCGTGGGCTGTATGGTAGAGTCGTGCAGGGTTTGCGAAAATTGCAACGACGGACAGCAGCAATATTGCCTTAACGGAACCACGTTCACCTATGGCTTTCCCGAAAAGGAAACCGGTGGGGTAACCTACGGGGGCTATTCGAACCAGATTGTGGTGAATGAAGATTTTGTGCTGCGGGTTTCGGACACCATGCCGCTCGAAAAAGTGGCGCCGTTGCTTTGTGCCGGTATCACCACGTACTCACCTCTTCGCCGCTGGAAGATCGGGAAAGGACATAAGCTAGGCATTGTAGGCCTGGGCGGACTGGGACACATGGCCATAAAATTTGCTGTGGCCATGGGTGCTGAAGTAACGGTTATCAGCACATCGCCTCACAAAAAAGAAGACGCAAAAAAGCTGGGTGCACAGCATTTTCTGTTATCGACAGATGAGGAGCAGGTAAAAAAGGCGGGAAACTCTTTCCATTATATTCTCGATACAATTGCATCAAACCACGACTATAACCCCTACATCAGCATGCTGAAAACAACTGGCACTCTGATCTGCCTGGGCGTGCCGCCCGACCCCATCCAAATTGCCTCCATCCCGTTTATTTTCCAGGGCAAGGTTGTGGGCAGTTCGCTCATTGGTGGCATTGCCGAAACGCAGGAGATGCTCGACTATTGCACCGAAAACAACATCACCTCCGATGTGGAATTGATACCCATGAAAGACATCAATAAAGCATACGAACGAATGGAAAAAAGCGATGTCAAATACCGCTTTGTTATTGACATGGCCACGCTCTAAACCCTTTAACAAGCAATGGATAGGTCCCGCTGCGGCGGGACTTTTTTTATGCAATCTTTTTCCACATTCGCTAAAATTTTTAGGAAGAGGTGTTAATTTGCTCAAAAGATCGCCAATGGCTACGCACATAAAATGTCCCCGGTGTACACATGCTTTTGATGTGGAGCAGGTATTGTCTTCCGATGCCGAACAAAAGATCAAACAGGAATACGAACAAAGATTGCAACAATCCCTTTCTTCTATAGAAGCTGAACGCAGCAAACTGGCAGCGCAGCAAACCGAGTTTGAAGAAAAACGCAAAAAACAAAACGAAATTTTCCAGGAGCGGCTGCAGCAGGAACGGCAGAAAATGGAACAGCAGGCGCAGGTCGATAAAGAAAAGTTACAGACCGAACTGCAGCAACAGATCCGCAAGTCGGTAGCGCAGGATTTTGAGAACCAGTTGCGCATTCTGAAAGAAGCCGACCAGGAAAAAGAAGCTAAATTAAAATCAGCGCAGCAGCGGGAACTGGATTTTATGCGTCGCGAGAAAGAATTACAGGCTAAGGAATCGGAACTGGAGTTGCAGGTGCAGAAAAAACTATTGCAGGAAAAAGCGGGCTTGCTGGAACAATTACGCCGCGATGAAGAACAGCGCCTGGCCATGAAAGAAGAAGAGCACTTGTTCCGGATGAAGGACCTGCAGATGCAATTGGAAGAGCAGAAAAAGCTGATCGAAGAAATGAAGAAACGTGCCGAACAGGGTTCAATGCAGCGCCAGGGCGAAGTGCAGGAACTGCTGCTGGAAGAATTGCTGAAAGATCATTTCCCATTTGACATTATCAGCGAAGTAGGCAAAGGTGTGGAAGGCGCCGATTGCATGCAAACCGTACGCAATCACCTGGGACATGATTGCGGTAAGATCATTTTCGAAAGCAAACGCACCAAAACCTTTCAGCAAAGCTGGATCGAGAAGCTGAAGAACGACATGCGCAGCAAGGGAGCCGATGTGGCCATTATCGTCACACAGGCTTACCCGAAAGATTTTAAATGCTTTGGTGAACTGGACGGCGTCTGGATCTGTTCGTTCAGCGAAGTGGTGGCTCTCACCACCGCTATGCGCCATACCATCATTCGCATTGCCGAAACCAAAAAAGGAGAAGAGAACAAGGGCGAAAAAATGCAATTGCTCTACGATTACCTTACCGGCAACGAGTTTCGCCAACAAATGGAAACCATCGTGGAAGGGTTTATGTCAATGAAAATCTCCATTGACAAAGAACGCATTCAAATGGAAAAGCTGTGGAAAGAGCGGGAAAAACAATTGCAAAAAGTTCTCATCAGTACGTCCGGCTTGTATGGTTCCATCAAAGGCATTGCCGGCGCTTCGGTTGGCAACATTCCGTTGCTGGAAGAAGAATCGGCTGACGAAACAACACTCCTGCTGAAGGGATGAGTTTTGCCCTTGTTTATATATCCGCTTTTGTTGTGTATTGGGCCGTGGATTATTATGCCGGCAAGCATCGTCAGATGCTGACGTTTTTACGTGCCTGTCAACCGCCGGACGTAGCCACTACCGATATTGTTGTTTTGGGCCGCGACCTGGATATGGAAGACCGGGAGCTGCATGAAATGCTCGTGAAACGGTTTCATTATTACCATGCCTTGAACGAAGCCAACAAAGCCCTTTTCCGAAAGCGGCTCCACTGCTTTATTCGCACCAAAACATTCCTGATCAAAGATGATGAAGGCTTTCGCGAAATGCCGGTGCTGTTATGTGCTGCCGCCGTACAACTGGGCTTTGGGTTGAAGGCGTATACGCTGCCTTTTTACCGGTACATCCGCATTTATCCCGGCGAATTTGTTTCGCATGATTTTCTCCGCATCCTGGCCGGCAACGTCAGTCAGAATACCATCTCGGTTGCCTGGAATCATCTTCTGCGTGGTTACCAGCATGCGCTTGATGGTTCCAACGTAGGATTGCACGAAATGAGTCATGCCCTGTATTTTCAGAAAATGGAAGTGGAAAAGAATTATGCAAAATCCTTTGCCAAACGCTTCCGCCAACTGGAAGCCGTCTGTGAAAAGGCCGCAAAAACAGAATTGAGCGGTGCTGTCAACCTGTATTCGGCCTATGCCGATAAAAACAGCCAGGAGTTTTGGGCCGAGACGGTGGAACTATTTTTTGAGCGGCCGCAGTACCTGCAGGCAAGTTATCCCGATGTGTATGCCGCTGCAGTGCAACTTTTACAACAAGACCCGCAACAAAAGCAGGATCCCGTACTGCCTGCCAAAATTCCGATGCGCCTGCTGCGGCTGCAACGTAAATACAAGATCAGGCTGTAACCCAGGCCAGGCAAATCCCATTGAACATCCGGTAGTGCAAGGGTAACGGATGAAAGGCTTCCGGTGCCAGGAACATGGCCCTGATCTCTCCTTTTTCTTGCAATGTAAAGGGCTCAATGCGGATCATTTCGCTGAAATCAACCCCGCCATAACTCCACCATTTGTATACGGCTTCCTTAACCGACCAAAGCAGGGTCAGTTGCGCAAGGGCGTTATCACTGTCTTCAAAAATTGTTTTGATTTTGGTCTTAGCCTCTGTTCTGTTTGTGGCCTTGTGGCTATTCACAAACATAAGTTCCTCTGCGTGCAGGAACTTTTTTTTGATGCGCTCTACTTTTTTGGTTGGCACTTCAATATCCACCCCTACCCGTTTTTTCCGGCTGACGATGGCGGCGGCATAGTCGCTGCAATGCGAAATAGAAAAATGAAAGGCCTCATCTTCCAGGTAGGGCTTGCGGGTATCGGCAACCTTGATCAGGTCGAGCGGGAATTCCGGAAACAGGTAACGTAACAAATAGCGGCCGGACAGGTGCTGAAGGCGTTTGTGCGGATGGGTAATCTCCCGTTGCAGGGGTACCGTAAAAAAACTTTCCTCCTCTTCAATCTTCCATACGGCCAGTTTGGTATCACCGTCAATATCCTGTTGAAAAAAAATGGGCATCGTTTGCTATTTACCAGTTATTTTGCTCCGTCCGAAATCAAAAGTAAAAAGGCAAAATTCAAAATACGCATGATTTTATCCGACAAGCGCATATTGGAAGAAATGGAGAAGGGTACGATCAAAATTGAACCCTACAAGCGGGATTGTTTGGGCAGCAACAGCTATGATGTGCACCTGGGAAAAATGCTGGCAACCTATCGAGAGCATATCCTGGATGCCAAAAAGCACAATGAGATCGAGTATTTTGAAATCCCGGAAGATGGCTTTGTACTGTATCCGCATATTTTTTACCTAGGGGTAACATTGGAATACACCGAAACCCATGCACACGTTCCTTTCCTGGAAGGCAAGTCATCAACGGGTCGGCTGGGTATCGACATTCACGCTACGGCCGGCAAAGGTGATGTCGGTTTTTGCGGCAACTGGACGCTGGAAATTTCGGTAAAGCAACCGGTGAAAGTGTATGCCGGTATGCCCGTAGGACAACTGATCTATTTTCCTGTGGATGGTGAGATTGAAATCAAATACAACCAAAAGGCCAATGCCAAATACAGCGGCCAGCCCAACCGGCCCGTGGAAAGCATGATGTGGAAGAATAAATTTTAAGTACCTGCACCATGTTGATTTGGATGAATAGGATGCTTAGGAGGAAACTGTTTTTACACTTTTCATTCGATAACCTTATCCAACAGGCAGGTAGATTTTAAAAGTGGCGCCTTCTCCCGGAACGCCTTCAACCTGTATAAAGCCTTTGTGATTTTCCACCACCCGCTGTACGATGGCAAGACCAATCCCGGTTCCGCTTTGTTCGTAACGGTGTTGCGGAAGACGCTGAAAGATTTTGAAGATTTGTTTGGCTTCTTCCGTTGTAAAGCCCTGGCCATTGTCCTTTATAGTAATCACACAAAACGACTGCTGCCTATCCCACTCACTGCTAGCCATACCCGTTTCTTTCCCGGTCATGGTTTCGGACCAAACGGAGATTTCCGGTTGTTTATCGTGGTGAGAATATTTTAATGCGTTGCTCAACAGGTTTTGAAAAAGCTGGTGAAGGTGCAGAGCATCCCCTTTGATGCGGCCAAGCGGTTCCACCCTCAGCACGGCATCACGTTCCTTAATTGCCACTTCCAGATCACTGACGACATCATCCACTATCTTTTGCAGGTCCACTTCTTCGGGTTCGGGCCGGCTACCGCCCACTTCCGCAAATACCAAAAGGTCCTGCACCAGCCGGTGCATGCGCTTGCCGGAGGTGCGGATCCGCTCCAGGAAACTAAAGGCTTCATCTTCCATTTTGTCGGCATGCTCGGAAAGCAACCGGTCGGTATAAAAAATAATCTTGCGCAGGGGTTCCTGCAGGTCATGAGAGGAAGCATGGGCAAATTGCTCAAGACTGGCATTGGAACGTTTGAGATCGGCAATGGTTGCTTCCAGTTCCCGCTGCAATCGTTTCAGCGCTGTGTGGTCGGTCAGGGTTACCAGCACTTCATCTTCCAGTTTCACCACCAGCAGGTTAAAGAAAACATCGTACCCATCCTCGTAATGAAAATCAAAATGATGGCGGGTGCCGTTCAGGTAACAGTCTTTGTATATTTCAAAAAGGCCATTGGTTTTGTACGCCGGGAAATAGGTGCTGGCCAGTGCGCCGGTGAGGGTTTCTACCGTTTGGCCGATGTAATCGCCAATGATCTTGTTCACCATCATCATCCGGAAGTCAGTCAGTTCACCCTTTTCATCAAAGTGGGGCTTAAAAATATGCACCCCGCTTTGCGAAGTGCCGATGACGGTTTGCAGTTGTTTGGCAAGGCGCTCCACTTCTGCACGGTCCTGCACTTCTTCTGTAATGTCATAGGCCACCGCTAAAACACCTTGCGGAATGCGGTTGCACACCACACGGTAATGACAACCCGAGGTGGGATGCAAAAAACGGTTCTGTAGTTTGCCGCCCTTTTGCCAAATCCACAGCAGCATGTCAAAAAATGTTTGTTTGCCTTCTTGGGCTGCCGAAGCCCAGGAAGCGTTTTCCTGTAATACCAGGTCATGGTAAAAGGGGGCAATCTTTTCAGCGCCTGCTTTGCAATAGATGGTTTCGAAACCAATGACAGGTTCATTGCCGTTCACCTTTTCCGTTACCGGCTGGTAGATCATCACCAGTCCCAGTTGGGTTTCCAGAAAATGGTGCAGCCAGCTTTCTGCCGGTTGTATCATGGTAACCTGTTCTGCTGTTGGCTGTGACAAAGAATCCAATAGTCGCAATTTATAAAGATGAATATAGGCTGTAATATTAAAGAAAGTTTGGTTGAATCAAGGGATTGCTTTGCAGGCAATCCTTGGAAAGTTTAGATTGAAGGAGCTTGTAAAATTCAGTCTCCTCTCCTGCCATTTATCCCCGGCTTTTGCCGTCCTTTTTGATTTTGGCGCATCAATACAAACAGGCGGATTTCAACAAATGAATTAAAGATTTTTATCCTAAAACAACCATCATGAAACGATTTCTTTTCGGGCTCCTGCTGCTGGGCCTTTCTTCCACAACCTTTTCACAGATCACCCTCACACAGCTTCCCAGCGGAGGCAATAAAAAAGCGTTTGTTGGAGAACGTATTGGCCTTACGGATGTGACCATCCGTTATGATCGCCCTGCCGTAAAAGGCCGCGAAGGCAAAATCTGGGGAAGTCTGGTACCGGTTGGTTTTGTCGATCAGGGCTTTGGTTCCAGCAAGGCCGCTCCCTGGCGTGCCGGTGCCAACGAAGCCACCACCATTGAATTTTCAAATGATGTGAAGATTGAAGGGCAACCCTTGAAAAAGGGCAAATACGGATTTTTTATTGCTTATGGTCCTGAGGAGACCACGCTAATCTTTTCCAACAATGCTACGGACTGGGGCAGCTACTATTACAACGAAAAAGAAGATGCCCTGCGTGTCAAAGTGAAGCCTGTTGCAAACAACAACAGTGTTGAATGGCTTCGCTATGAATTTATGAACCAGACCGAAAATGCCGCCACGGTTGCATTGGTTTGGGAAAAGCAGATGATTCCTTTTAAAGTGGAAACGGATTATGTGGCGCACCAGATAGCATCGTTTCAAAATGAATTGCGTACAAATCGCGGTTTTCACTGGATGCCCTGGATGCAGGCTGCTCAATGGTGCCTGCAGCGCAATGTAAACCTTGAACAGGCCTTGCAATGGGCCGATTCTGCAGCTGGTCCTTCCTTTGGCGGCAATACGCAGTTTGCCACCAAGGCGGTAAAGGCGCAAATCCTGGAAAAGATGGGACGGTCCGACGAAGCGATGGCTGTTCTAAGAGAAGCGATGCCTACGGCCAGCATGAGCGAACTGCATGGTTATGCCCGTAGCTTACTGGCGCAGAAAAAAGCAAAGGAGGCGATGGAAATTTTCCAGGCGAATCACAAGAAAAACCCGGCACAGTTTACAACCCTAGTTGGATTGGCAAGAGGGTATTCAGCCAACGGAGATTACAAAAATGCGCTAAAATATGCCGAGCAGGCTTTGCCCAAAGCCCCGGATGATTTAAATAAAACATCAATTGCAGGCATGATTGAAAAATTGAAGAAGGGGCAGGATGTGAATTAAGGCCTCCCCAAACCCCTCCGGTGGATAAGCCCTCACCTAATCTCTCTGCCTAAGGCGGAAGGAACAGCCACCGCACAGACCCTTGCTTTTGTACGATACGATTTTAAGCCTCTATCATTTATTTGATGGAGGCTTTTTGTTTTGGGAAGTAACAAAAAGAATCTTCTGCTGAGAATATGCCTACTATACTCTAAAAACTGCCACTGGCGGTGTCCTCACCGCCGGCAGATGACCTTAAGATTGGCTGCGCATCAAAAGGCATTTATTGGAATTGTTGAAATAAGAAAAAGGTTTTGAAATCAATTGATTGCCTGTAGGCAGTTGTTCGACCCCTCCGGGGTCGGGTTTGTTTCTCTGCGCCCTATACCACTGGTTTCACCGGTGGCTACTCAGGTTTGGCCCCTCCGGGGCCGGGGGTTCAGTGTTGATTGATGGCATCTCTTCTGAATGGATTTGGCACTCACAATTACAAAAAAGGGAGAATTTCTGTTACAAGCGGTTAGAACTGTCTACAGCCCTTATCAGATACCTGCCATCAAAAGCCCGAAGGGCTTTCCTGTGAATAGCGCCGGGTGTAAACCCGGCGAAAGGATGCACAAGATGAAACCAGAACCCTGAAGGGGTTCCCTGTTTATATCAACTGAAATCGGTAACAACTATAAATAAAAATGAAAGTTTTTGTAACCATCAACAGAATCACGAATGACCTTCCCTTGCGACGCTCCGTTCATCGTTCAGAACCGGCATCGACAAATGCAGTCTTATTGCTACCTTCTGTAAACAGTTGCTAAGGTCATAGAAGTGATACCCCAACTATCTTTGCGCATGCTTCAGCAAAAAATAAAAAGCCTAGCACAACAATATGCACCGGAGTTTATTGCCGTTCGTCAACACCTCCATGCCCATCCCGAATTGAGTTATAAAGAATTTGAAACATCGAAATATGTTCAGCAAAAACTTACCGACTACAACATTCCCTTTGAAATAAAAGCCACAACCGGCGTGATCGGGATCATCCGCGGAAAAAACCCCGAAGCACGAACCATTGCCCTGCGGGCCGATTTGGATGCCCTGCCCATTACCGAAGAAAACGATGTTCCTTACAAATCACTCTTTCCCGGCGTTATGCATGCCTGTGGCCATGATGTGCATACAACCTGTTTATTAGGTGCAGCCAGGATTCTTTCGGAAACAAAAGAGGAATGGGAAGGCACCGTGAAGCTTATTTTCCAACCTGGTGAAGAACGAAACCCCGGTGGCGCCAGTCTGCTCATCAAAGAAGGAGTGCTAGAAAACCCCAGGCCGCAAGCCATCTTCGGTCTGCATGTTAATCCTCAACTCGAGGTAGGTAAACTTAGCTTTCGGAGTGGAAAAGTTATGGCCAGCGCGGATGAAATTTATATCACCATCCGCAGTAAGGGTGGCCATGCAGCGGCCCCTCATCTCACCGCCGACACGATTTTAATTGCATCCAATTTAATAGTAAGCCTGCAGCAGTTGATCAGCCGCAATTGCAATCCCCTCTCACCTTCTGTGCTTTCCATTTGTTCTTTCCAGGGAGGTTATACCACCAACGTTATTCCATCGGAAGTAAAACTGATGGGCACTTTCCGGGCTATGGATGAGGAATGGCGTTTTAAGGCCCATGATCTGATCCGGAAACATACCACCGGATTGGTGGAGGCAATGGGCGCAGAAGTTGATTTACACATTGATGTGGGCTATCCTACGGTTTACAACCATGAAGGCCTGCATACTGCTGCCGTTGAACTGGCAGAAACCTACATGGGAAAGGAGAAGGTGGAGGAAACGGAAGTGCGGATGGGTGCTGAAGATTTTGGTTTTTACTCCCAAAAAATTCCAGGTTGCTTTTACCGGTTGGGTACTGCCAACAAAGCCAAAGGCATCACATCCGGAGTGCACACGCCAACCTTTAATATTGATGAAAGTGCTATTGAAATTGGCATCGGAATGATGGCATGCTTTGGGGCTTTTGTTAACTTTTCAGAATAGCCACTTATATCTTTACTTTGCGGGCTACGAGAAAATAGATTCAGGTTGAGATTGCGGTTGAATTGTAAAGAATGAGGAAAAGAAGGTACTGACGACTTTTGAATTTCCCACCAACCTTAACCTAATCCTAATCCTCAATCTTTTTTTCTCATAGTCCGAAAAAAAATTGCATGCAAAAAGACTTACGTAAACAACAAGCTTTAGAATATCACGCAAAAGGAAGACCTGGGAAGATTGAGGTGGTTCCTACCAAAGAAGCAAAAACCCAGCGGGACCTTTCGCTGGCCTACTCTCCCGGCGTAGCCGAACCCTGTAAAGAAATCGCTGCCAATAAAGAAAGTGTTTATCAATATACGGCCAAGGGAAACCTGGTGGCTGTTATCAGCAACGGAACAGCCGTGCTGGGATTGGGCGATATTGGCCCTGAAGCCAGCAAGCCGGTAATGGAAGGGAAAGGGGTACTGTTCAAGATTTTTGCCGACATTGATGTATTTGATATTGAGATTGCAGAAACAGATCCCGAGAAATTCATCCAGATTGTAAAAGCACTGGAGCCTACGTTTGGCGGTATCAACCTCGAAGACATTAAAGCGCCGGAATGTTTTGTAATTGAAAAAGCACTTCGTGAGCAGTTGTCTATTCCTATCATGCACGATGATCAGCACGGAACGGCTATCATCTCTTCGGCGGCTTTGCTGAATGCCCTGCAACTGCAAAAGAAAAAGATCGACAAGGTTCGGTTTGTGATCAATGGTGCCGGCGCGGCGGCTATGGCCTGCATCCAGCTTTATGTATCGCTGGGGGCAAGACCGGAGAATTTCCAGGTGTTTGATATTAAAGGTCCGTTGACCCGTGAACGTACTGACCTGGAAGAATTCAAACTGAAATTCGCCAATGCCCGTCCGGATGCCACACTGGCATCGGCGATAAAAGACGCCGATGTATTTGTGGGTCTGAGTATTGGCAATGTGGTTACTCCTGATATGGTAAAAAGCATGGCCAAAAACCCTATTGTTTTTCCCATGGCCAATCCTGATCCCGAGATCAGTTGGGAAGATGCCACCGGTGCCCGCCGCGATGTGATCATGGCGACCGGCCGTAGCGATTATCCCAACCAGGTGAACAACGTTCTGGGCTTTCCCTATATTTTCCGTGGAGCGCTGGATGTTCGGGCCACGCAGATCAACGAAGCCATGAAGCTGGCCGCTGTTAAATCACTGGCTGAACTGGCGCAAACGCCGGTGCCGGATATTGTGAACCTGGCGTACAATGCCAAAACCATCTCGTTTGGTCCTGACTATATTATTCCAAAACCGCTGGACCCCCGCCTGCTGGCAACTGTGGCACCGGCCGTGGCCCGGGCAGCCATTGAAAGCGGGGTGGCACAAAAACCCATCATCGATTGGGAAGCCTATATAACGGACCTGAACAAACGTTTAGGATTGGACAACCAGGTCATGCGGGTGCTTGGTTCAAAAGCCCGCCGCGACCCACGCCGGATTGTGTTCTCGGAAGCCGACAATGTAAAGATTCTGAAAGCGGCGCAAATCTCTTTTGACGAAGGCATTGGTTACCCGATCCTTTTAGGTGATGAAGGAAAAATCCGCAGCATTGCCAAGGCCAACAGCATTGATCTGGAAGGAATACCCATCTTTGATCCGCGCAGCGATGCGATGGAAGAAAAACGCAATCAATACGCCGAGATCTTTTTCAAAAAACGGCAGCGCAAAGGCTTTAATGCTTACGAAGCCAAAAAGGTGATGAAGGACCGCAACTATTTTGGTTGCATGATGGTGGAATGCGGAGATGCCGATGCGATGATTTCGGGACTAACGAAAAATTATCCTGACACCATCCGGCCGGCGCTGCATTGCATTGGTGTGGAAGAAGGGGTGAACAAGATTGCCGGCATGTACTTGATGCTTACCAAAAAAGGTCCCATCTTTTTAGCCGATACCACGGTGAATTTCAATCCGACCTCTGAAGAACTGGCGGAGATTACCATGCTAGTGGCAAAAGAGGTGCGCAACTTCAACATCATTCCGCGTATTGCCATGTTGAGTTATTCTAACTTTGGCGCTTCGGCTTCTCCGGAGGCAAGGATGGTGGCCCGGGCAAGAGACCTGGTGAAGCAACAAATGCCAAACCTGATTGTTGATGGTGAAATGCAGGCCAGCGTTGCCTTCAACAAAGAACTCATTAAGGAAAATTATCCTTTCAGCGAATTGGTGGACAAAGATGTCAACACGCTTATCTTCCCGAACTTATCTTCCGGAAACATTGCCTACAACCTGTTGAAGGAACTGGGAGCGGCCGATGCCATTGGCCCGATTTTATTAGGCTTAAAGAAGCCTGTGCATGTGCTTCAGCTTGGCAGCTCGGTTCGCAATATTGCAAACATGGCAGTGATAGCAGTGGTGGATGCCCAAATGAAAAGCCAGATGGCTTCTGGAACGGCTGTAGAGCGTTCGCCCTGGTGGAAACGCCGGCGTAGCGGCGACAGGAACGGGAATTAACTGAATGTAACGAACAGAAACATATGAAATTCTTTGCTGAACTGGGCAAGTATTTATTGATGATCAAGAACATGTTTTCCCGTCCTGAAAACTGGAAAATGTATTGGCGGGAATTCATGCATCAGTGTGCAGAGATCGGAATTGGTGCCCTGGGAATTGTTGTTATCATTTCATTGTTCATGGGGGCTGTTTCGACAGTACAAACCGCCTATCAGCTTACCAGTGCACTGATTCCGCGTTATACCATTGCACAAGTGGTACGTGATACTGTAATTCTGGAATTTGCCCCTACACTAGTTTGCATTGTATTGGCCGGCGTTGTCGGCAGTAAAATTGCCAGCGAACTGGGCAACATGCGGGTTTCGGAACAAATTGATGCCCTGGAGATCATGGGCATCAATACAAAAGCATATCTCGTTGCTCCCAAAATCCTTGCGGCGTTGATTGTTATTCCTATGCTGGTTGTGCTGGCAGCAGCGCTGGGCATTATGGGAGGAAGACTGGCGGGTACGCTTACCGGCATTCTTTCCGGCGACGAATTTGACAAAGGGCTCCTTGCCGGCTTTGACCCCTACAATGCGTTTTTCTGTATGGTTAAGGCTTATACGTTTGCCTTTATCATTTCAAGTGTTCCCTCGTATTACGGTTATCATGTGAAAGGCGGAGCGCTGGAAATCGGCCGTTCCAGCACCCGTTCGGTAGTGGTAAGTTGTGTGGCAATCCTGTTTGCCGATTATATTCTGGCCGCCTTATTGTTGTGATATGATTGAAGTAAAAGGAGTCAAGAAAAGCTTTGGCGATAAAACCATCATCAATGGTGTGGATGTAGATCTGCAGCCCGGGATCTGCAACCTTATCATCGGTTCCAGCGGCAGCGGCAAGAGCGTTTTTACCAAATGCCTGGTAGGACTGTTTCAGCCCGACGAAGGTGAGATTCTGTACAACGGGAAGGACCTGGTGAAAATGCCGGCGGAAGAAAAAAAAGAGGTGCGAAAGGAGATTGGAATGCTTTTCCAGGGCTCGGCCCTTTTTAGCAGCATGACCGTGGAAGAGAACATCATCTTTCCACTGGATATGTTTACAAAATGGAGCACCAAAAAGAAAATGGACCGTGTGAACGAAGTGCTGGACCGTGTGAACCTGAAAGGCGCCAATAAAAAATATCCGGCTGAACTGAGTGGTGGTATGATGAAACGGGTGGGCATTGCCCGTGCCATTGTGCTGAATCCAAAATACCTTTTTGTGGATGAACCCAACTCCGGGCTTGATCCGCAAACCTCCGGTCTGATCGATCAGTTGATCAAAGAAATTACCGTTGAATACAACATCACCACGATTGTGGTAACCCACGATATGAACAGCGTGATGGAGATCGGTGATCATATCATCTACCTCTACCAGGGCGAAAAAGAATGGGAAGGCAACAACAAGGAAATCATCTTCAGCAAAAGCAAAAAGCTGAACGAATTTATTTTTGCATCAGAGTTTTTGCGTGATGCCAAAGACATGCGTATGCTGGAAGAAACCGGTAAAATTTCCAACGACCGCAACATGGCAGAACTCACCGGAAGAGATGCTCCTACCCTTGTGCCGCCACCTTCTGAGGAACAAAAAGACAAATAGATTTTCAGGTCTATATTTCTCATGCAGAAAAAATCATTCTCCAATTAAATAAAGGCGAATTGTAATGGACTTCAAAAATGAAGTCTTTTTCTTTTGTTTTTGTTGTTATTCAGAACCGCTGGCATAAGATTTTTAACCTCTTTTCAAAACAGCCATATGAACCGCAACGAAGACAATAAAAACAACCCCATACCTGAAAACAGTTCTTCCAAAGCCATGGACAGCAAAAAGGACGTGGCCAAATCACCGGATGAAAAAACCGACCAGGATTTCCCCGGCTATCCGCACTATCCTGCCAAAGAAGATATCATGCATAAAAGCACCGGTTCGCACCGGGTAGACGCCGATGTGGAACAAATGGGAACAGGCCCGAATAAATCCGGCGTAAACCAGCGATTTGTGGAAAGCTCCAACAGAAACAATTCGGCCGAAACCGGCGACCATGCGGAAGGAGAAAACCTGTATGCCGGTCTTGATGGTGAAAACGAAGAAATTGGTTTGCCGCAGAATGTTTCCAATGAAAACCTGGGAGAAGGCACACCGGGTACCGACATTGACGAAGCGGCCGAAAAAGGTTCTACCAATCCGTAAGCAAAGGATCAAATTGCGAATACATAGTTAGAAAGTCTTGCCGGTTTTGTGCACAGATTTTTGGCACATGCCGGCAAGTTTCTTTTATCATTCCTGCATTTCTATCATTCTATAATCTTGATTTTATATCGGAAGTATGTTCAATAAAATTGTGTTCATCGAAGCGGGGTGAACAGCATTTTCCGATGAAAGCATTGCTGGACCTGTCATCCGTAAAAGCACTAAATATCGCCAGGATGATGTAACCGCTTTCCGCTTAACTTTACAAGAGACATACCGGTGAAAACCGGTAGTTTTTTATTCTTGAAACCAACACCCTGGTATCTGTGAAATCAATAGACCCATCCTTTTCTTCTGTCGATGACCTGAATTTTCTGCCGCAGTTTGCGGCTTATTTGCTTTCAAACAAACTGGATGAATACTGTGCGCTGCAACTCAGGCTCAGCTACGAAATGGAGATACCCTTGGTGAAATTCATTCAGGCACTACCCGAAGAGGAGCGAAATCAGATTGTCCGCAATGGCGCACACGAATTTTTATCCTGTCTTTCCCAGAAAAAAGCATCGTATTTTATAGAAACGTCCATCGAGCGGTGGAAAAAAAATCAGTTGAATGTAGTTGACCGGAACGAGGTGCAATCGGAGGACATTATTCTCGTGGCCTATCTGCGCAAAAAAGTGTTGCTGCATTTTATTCCAGGCTATACACAAACGGCAGAAGCCATCATTGAACTTGTAAATGAGATTGAGTTTTTTCAATCTGTATACACGGGTCTTTCCAACAAAACCTATATAGAGATCCTGAAAGAAAGACTGGAAGAAAATTCGCACATGATCCAGAAAGTAAATGAAACCATTCCCGGTGCCATTTATGTGTACGATCGCAACGAAAACAAAGGCGTTTATTCCAACAACAAACTGCCCACTATTATTGGCTACTCCCAGGCGGAACTTAATACAATCGGGATAAATGCAATTGGCCAGTTGATTCATCCCGACGACCAGGAAGTGCTGCGGCAACAGATGAAGACCATTATGTCCGCTCGTGATGGCGAAACCATAGTTTCGAAATACAGGGTGCGTGAAAAAAATAACAACTACAAATGGCTGGCAGCTTATGAAGCGGTTTTCAAACGAAACGAAGACGGCTCGGTCTGGCAAACTATTGGCATTACGCTCGACATTGATAACGAACAGAAAGCGATAGCCGAAAAGCAACAGCTTATCAAACGTCTTAGCCGTTCGGAAGCCCTCTATAAAAAGGCGGAGGAAATTGCCAACATGGGCAATTGGGTTTGGTATATAAAGAAAGGAAAACTGGAGTGGACAGACCAACTTTACCGCATCTACGGACTGGAGCCACAATCGGAAGAAATTACCATCAAACGTTTTCTTTCCTTCATCCATCCCGATGATTATGATTTTGTAAAATCCGGCGTGGACGAACTCACAAGAGAAACGCACCTTGATTATACGTTCCGGATTGTTACTCCCGATGGTACTGTGAAATGGCTTCGTTCCCTGGCACAAGTTATACACGACAAGGACGGCGTTTTGAGTACCATCATCGGTATAGAGCAGGATGTAACGGAGAAGCAAAAACTAATTAACAAACTGGAAGAAAGCCAGCGGCTGTACAAGCAAGCGCAGGATCTTTCCAAATTGGGAAATTTTTCCTGGGATGTAGCATCGGGTAATGTTTATTGGTCCGATGAGACCTACCAGATTTACGAACGCTCAAAAACTGAAACAGTAAAATTTGAGGATGCGTTCGAACCCATTATCCCGGAAGACAAGGACCGGGTAATGAAGGTCATTCAAACCATACTTGAAAAAAAAGAGGGTGCAAGCATCAGCTATGCAATCCGGAAGAAAGACGGTGGCATTAAATACATAAACCTGCATACGGATGTGCAAACTGACCCACAGGGCAATATCGCCTGCGTGGTGGGCACGGCACAGGATGTTACCGAAAAAGAGGAACTCATCATCCGGATGCAGGAAAGCGAAAAGTTGTACAAGCAGGCACAGTCCCTGGCCCATCTTGGCAACTGGACCTACGACCTGGAAACAAAAGAGATTATCTGGTCGGACGAAATGTTCTCCATTTACGAACGCGAAATAGGCGATACGGTAACACAGCAGGAATGGTTTACATGGCTGGACCCGAAGGACCAGGAGAAGATGGAAAATGAACTGGACATCGCCATAAAAACCCATAAACCGCTGGACATAACACACCCGGTACGGCTGCCTGGCGGAAAAATTAAAGTGTTGCACCGGCGCGGCGAAGTTGTTTTTGACAGGAATGGCAAACCGGTTAAACTGGTTGGCACAACGCAGGACATTACCGAACAAGCCCAGATCCAATCCGAATTAAAAGACAGCCAGACCTTCATTCGTAAGATCACGGATGCAACGCCATCCATCATTGCTACGTACAATGTGAACTCCGGCACCTACACCTTTGTCAGTGAAGGCGTGGAAAAGCTATTGGGATATTCAAAGTCCGATGTATTAGAAAAAGGAACAGCCTTCTTTCTGGGACTAATTCATCCCGATGACCTGCAACCCCTCTTGGAGCAAAACAAGAAAGCACTGGAAAAAGCCAACGAGGAAGGCGCCAAATCCAGCATGGTTGTCGAGTTTACCTATCGTGTAAAAAATTCCGATGGCAAGTACCGGTGGTTGCATACCTATGGCACCATCTTCGACTTTAATGCGGAAGGCAAGGTGGAACATGTGCTGAACATTTCGCTGGATGTTACCGAACAAAAAGAAGCGACTGAAAAGATCAAGGAGCAGGAACATTTTATCCAGCAGATTGCAGATGCATCGCCAACGATTCTTTACCTGTTTGATGTGCCTACGCAAAGCATGGCATACATCAACCGCGAAGCGTTTTTTGTGCTAGGCTATCTTCCCGACGAGATCGTGGAGGAAGGCGCCAACATAACGGATTATCTCTATCACCCCGAAGACATCCCCCTCCTGCCCTGTCGCAAACAAAGCAGCAAAACCTTTCAGCAGGTAGACAGCATGATCCAGTACGAATGCCGGATGCAGCACAAAGACGGCGATTACCGCTGGCTGCTGGTACGGGAAATTGTTTTTAAAACCGATGAAGCGGGTAAGATTCAACAGATCATCGGCGCAGCGCTGGACATCAACCGGCGCAAAGAGATGGAACGGACGATTCTGCAAAACACTTTGCAACTGGAGCAGTCCAATGCCAGCCTGGAAGAATTTGCCTATGTGGCCAGTCATGACCTGAAAGAACCGCTGCGGAAAATTTCAACCTTTGGCGACCGGTTGGTCGCGTCGCAAATCGACAGGATGAGCGATGACGGAAAGATTTATCTCCGCAAGATCGTGGATGCATCCCAGCGCATGCAGAATATGATCTCCGATCTTCTCTCGATTTCCATGATCAGTGGCAACCGCTCCTTCGAGGTTATTAGCTTGCAAAAAATTCTGGAAGAAACTGTGCAGACACTGGAGTTTAAAATAGAGAACCAGCAGGCGGTGGTACGATACGATGCCCTGCCGGAAGCCAGCATTGTTCCTTCCCAGTTCCGGCAGTTGTTTCAAAACCTTTTGGCCAATTCACTCAAGTTTGTCCGCGAAGGCGTAACACCCGTTATCACCATTTCCAGTTCGGAAGCTGATGCGTATGAAGTGGCGCCTTACCAACTGGCAAAGGCCGAAAGATACCTGAAACTGACGATCGCCGATAACGGTATTGGTTTTGAAAACGAGTATGCGCAGAAGATTTTTGCCATTTTCCAGCGGCTCCACGGCCGCAGCGAATACGAAGGTTCAGGAATTGGCCTTTCGATTTGTAAAAAAATTGTTGAGCACCACGGAGGCGTTATTTTTGCGCACGGCGAACCCGGCGTGGGTGCCGTTTTTACTATAATACTGCCAGCATGAAACAAAAACACAGGATCCTGATTGTAGATGATGACGCCGATGATAGGGAGATCATCAGGGATGCCTTTATTAACACCCTGGACGAACAAGACTATATTTTTATTGAGAACGGCGACAAACTGCTTGAATACCTTGAAAAAAACCTGGAAGAATCCATTCCGTCGCTGATTATGCTGGACCTGAACATGCCGGGCAAAGACGGCCGGGAAACCCTGCGTGAGATCAAAAGCGACCGGCGGTTTCATCACATTCCAACAATTGTTTTTACCACCTCTTCTTCTATGCGTGACAAACAGATGGTGTACGACTTAGGTGCCAACTGCTTTATCACCAAACCCGATACATTCAACAAATTGATCGAAATGACAACGTCGATCAGTAAGCTGTGGTTGCAATAAATATGATAGTAGTATATTGAGATATTGGGTTATTCTATTGTACGTTTCCGCAACCAATATCCCAATATCGTAGTAACCCAATAACAGTCCTTAGCTGGCACTAATTTTTAGCTCTCGTCTTCTATGCAGCACATCAAGTGGCATATCGGGTGTTCGGGCTTTTATTACCGTGAATGGAAGGGTGCGTTTTATCCGGAAAAGCTCTCCACCAAAAAATGGTTTGAATATTATGCCCAGCATTTCAATACCATCGAGATCAATAACACATTTTACAAATTCCCCGAACAAAAGCTGTTTGATAATTGGTACGACAAAGCCCTGCCCGATTTTAGTTTTTCGGTAAAAGTGCCACAGGTCATCACACACAACCAAAAGTTTCGCGATACCGAAAAACTGCTGCAGGATTTTTATTCGATTGCTCTCCTGGGACTGAAAGAAAAACTTGGGCCCATCCTTTTTCAACTGCCGCCATCGATGAAATACGATGATGGGCTTTTGCAAAGCATCATCGGGCAATTGGATGTTCGCTTCAAAAATGTAATCGAGTTTCGTCACATCAGTTGGTGGCGAAAAGAAGTGTTTACTGCCCTGCAGAAAGCACAGGTTGTGTTTTGTGGTGTCAGCTACCCGGGACTGATCAATGATCCCATAACTGACCTTCCATTGAGTTATTACCGCTTTCACGGTGTACCCAAATTGTATCACTCTTCCTACGACGAAACCTTTCTGCAACGTATAGCCCAACAGATGGCTAGCAACGCCGTCACCGAAGCCTATATCTACTTCAACAACACCGCCTCCGGCGCCGCCATCCATAATGCAAAACACTTGCAGTACCTCCTCGGAATGTCATCGTGAAATGAGAAACATCAGATGTGAAACCGTTGTGTCATTTTATTTTCAATTTGACTTACATTGGGCTGTGTAGGTCTTCCACTAGCGAACGAATAATACCGTTTTGAATTATTAGGTACGGTATATGTGCGGGTTAGGTCATGAAGTGTTTAAACTACAGCAAAGAGATTGGTGAGGAGGTGGAGGTCTTGCAGGGACTGTATCGCAAACAAAGCCGGTCAT
>JACJGO010000020.1 GCA_014163555.1 Flavisolibacter longurius | reverse complement strand
CGGTGATAATCATGTTAGAGAAGCTTCAAAGCTTATGCGGTTTTAACATCTTACTCCGCCCTTTGTTCTTTCGAAATATTGGCTTAACCTCTTCCTTGAATTTACTCAATTGTAAACATAGGATCGGCTTTCTGCTATGCTGGCAGACGGAATAAACATCATCAGCAAATCGCTTTTCAGCTACATGTTCGGCAGACGAAACGCTGGTGAACAAATGAATAAAACTTGTACATTAGTTTTTCAATCGGCAACTGTTCCAGGCTGACCGAACACAGAATATCAGCACAGCAGAAAGCCGATGAGCGTTAGCCGCATTGGCAACAGACCTGAAACTATGAGCAAGAAGAAGGTTTTATTTCTAATCCCCTTTTTACTGGTTGCTGGATTTTTGCTTTTTTGCTGGACGAAAATTCTCGCTGGTGACATTATTGCTACGTGGAGACACTATGTTGGACTATTGCTGTTCGTTGGTATTATTTTTCTCTTCTTCATAGATTTCAAGAAATCAGTAATTGGACTGGTTGTTTTTCTGCTCTTAGCAACTTTCAATGCCTTGGCGATTACACCAGCCATCACTACAACCTGGTTAAACATCGGTGAGCATTCAACACCGCCTATTCAAGTACCTTCATTAGGAATATTGGTACTTTTTTCCATTCTGAATATGGAAACCTTAATTGATATTCAACTGGACTACAAAGAAGCCAAAGAGCAAAAGGCAAAAGTCGTTTGACTAATGCTGCTTTTAGCAATACGAGCAGAACAACTTATTAGCCAAAATCTACGACACCATCACCGGCCGCTCCACCCACACCTCAGCCTCCTTTAGCAGGTTGATCAGTTCTTCCACAGCAATTTCACTCGGCACATTGCGCTTTACCACTTCTTTGCCTTTGTACAATGTAATTTTTCCCGGGCCGCTGCCAACATAACCAAAATCGGCGTCGGCCATTTCACCGGGGCCATTTACAATGCAACCCATGATGGCAATCTTCACGCCTTTCAGGTGATTGGTTACTGCCCGGATCTTTGCCGTGGTTTCCTGCAGGTCAAAAAGGGTTCGTCCGCAGGAAGGGCAACTGATGTATTCTGTTTTGGAGATGCGGGTACGGGTAGCCTGCAGAATGATGAAAGCAGTGTTGTTGATAAATTGTTCCACTGTTTGCGAAGCCTGGTAGTTTCGTCCACTGACCTGCTGGTAGCTGGCCGCCTGTAGCTTGTAGCTTTCCCCCGTCATACCGAAACAAACCCCATCGCCCATGCCATCCAACAGCAAGGCTCCGGCTTCGGTGGCGTAATGAATCAGGTGTTCATCGGCGGTTTGCCAATGGCTGTCGGTAATGAGAACAACCGGGTTTTTAATGCCGCGGCCCATCAGTTCAACAAACATGCGCCGCACAGATTGTGCTGCATTTTTATTGGTGCTGCTCAGGCAAAGCACCACCGTAGGATCGTTGCCAATGGCATCGAGGTATTCCATTTCGAAGAGATAAGGAATATCGGCGGGAAAACAATCTACCATTACGAAATTCAGTGAGCCGCTTTTTGTTTCCGCTTCGGCATAGGCACGCTGATCATAGATGGGAAAATATTTTTCTTTCTCGTCAGCCTGTAGCCAGGCAGCAGGATACACAATCACTTTCAAAGTTCCCGGCAAGGCAAAGTTCAAGATGTGGTGACCGGTAAATACATAATCGGCTGCCGTGTCGCTGATGTTCCATTTATCGGAAGCTTCGTCATACTGGTAACCGATGCTTTCCAAATCCTTCGTCGTAATGGCCAACAGCTTGCTCAGATCAGCAATCACCACCGGCACCTGCGAACCGCCAATATTGCTTATGGCAAATGTTTCCCTTCGTTTGTATTCAAATGGAGAATATAAAGGTTTTTCAACAGCAGGAATCACCTCTTGCTTATTGTTTATTGCCAATTGCCGATTACTATACCGCTTCACCAAATCCCTGCACACCGGAATTTCCAGCTCGGGGTCTTCGGTTAGGGAAACGCGGATGGTATCGCCTATGCCATCTTCCAATAATGTACCAATGCCCACTGCGCTTTTGATGCGACCGTCCTCGCCGTCGCCGGCCTCTGTTACCCCAAGGTGTAACGGGTAAATTTCGCCAAACTCCTCGTGCATAGTTTTGATCAGCAGGCGGTAGGCCTGCACCATCACCTGCGGGTTGGAACTTTTCATGCTCAGCACAATGTTGTGATAACTCTCGGCCCGGGCTATACGTAAAAACTCCATCGCACTTTCTACCATGCCCATGGGCGTATCGCCGTAGCGGCTCATGATCCGGTCGCTCAGCGAACCGTGGTTGGTACCGATGCGCATGGCCGTTCCGTACTCTTTACAAATACGGATCAGGGGTGTAAACCGTTCGCGAATCCGGTCGATTTCTTCCGCGTATTCAGCATCGGTGTATTCAAGCGTTTCAAACTTTTTCTTGTCAACGTAATTGCCTGGGTTCACCCTTACCTTTTCGATAATGCGAGCCGCAATTTCTGCAGCATTGGGCGTAAAATGAATATCGGCCACCAGCGGTGTATGGTAACCACGCCGGGCCAATTCGTTTTTTATGTTCATGAGATTCTCTGCTTCTTTTTTAGAAGGCGCTGTAATGCGAACCAATTCAGCACCGGCTTCAATACAGCGGATGGTTTGTTCTACCGTACCGATAGTATCCATCGTATCAGTGGTGGTCATGGTCTGCACCCGGATGGGATGCCCATTGCCCAAGAGGAGGTCACCGATCTTTACTTCTTTGGTGAGCAAACGTTGGTAAGATGTCAGCGAAGCGGCGTATTCTATCAGCCCGGCACCTTGTTTCAGCGAATCTGTCATGCGGTAAACTTAGGCCGTAAAAATAAGCCCGAAACCACCTGCAGCCGCACCAATTAACAAATCGCCCCGCCTTTCAACTTCTTAACCTTTCAAGTTGCCAGCCTCACACTTACCAATCCCTGTTTCCCCCGGTTCCTTTGCCCCTGCCGGCGTTTTGCATGCGCTGTTGCAGGTCACGTTCTTTATCCTGCAATTGCTTTAGTTTGTTTTCGGCTTCTTTCTGGCTCATACCACCACCACCGCCGCCGCTGTTTTTCTTTTGATCCTGCTGTTGTTTTTTCTGCTCCTGCAACGCCTTTTGCAGGTTTTCCCTTGCTTCTTTATCCTCGGGGTTGATGCGCAGGGCCGATTTGTAGGCTTCAATGCTGGCAGGGAGATCTTTTTGTTTTGTGTAGCTGACACCTATGTTGTAGTGTGCGGCGGCCCGCAGGTTTTTGTTGTTGCCGGTG
Organism: Flavisolibacter longurius; assembly: GCA_014163555.1. GTDB lineage: Bacteria > Bacteroidota > Bacteroidia > Chitinophagales > Chitinophagaceae > Flavisolibacter. Next base: position 116,154 of record JACJGO010000020.1, on the reverse strand, counting down.
GTTACTTCCGTGTACACCTCAATGGCTTCCCTGAACTTTTTCTGCTGCATCAGGGCATTGGCAAGGTTGTACTTCGCCTCGTTGCTGCCCGGCTCCAGGTTCAGGGCCTGTCGGTATTGGTCTTCGGCAAGATCAAATTTTAGCTGCAGGTAATACTCGTTACCCCGGCTGGTGTAGGCCTTGCTGGATTGGGCATTGGCATTCAGCGCAAGCAAAATTCCTATGACTGCAACATATTTCATTCCACAACTTTTTTCCGGTCGGGCAAAAACAATTCGGTTACCAGGAGCAAAAACACCGGCAGCAAAAACCACCAGTAAAACGATTCATAATTCAGCGCCGATGTATCGACCATTGCTTTTTTCTCTACGTCTTTGTATTGATCTTGCAGGATGGATACGGTGGATGCCGCGTCGTTCAGCCGGATATAGGCACCGTTGGTGGTTTGGGCAAGGGTCTGTAAAAGCTCTTCGTTCAATCGCGATACAACCGGCTGCCCGTTTTCGTCTGTTTTCGGCTGGCCAGTTTCACTGTCCACGATCACCGATCCTTCCGGCGAACCAATCCCGATGGTATTCACCATCACGCCTTTTTTTGCCAATCCCTGCACCGTCGGCAAGGCTTCTTCGTCATGGGTTTCGCCATCGGTTACCAGGATAATGGTCTTAAACCGCCCACTGCCTTCCTCAAAGGCGGCATTGCTTTGCAGCAGGGCATCGGCAACAGCAGTGCCTTGTTCGGGTACCATGCCCGGGTTAGCGGTGGTGACAAAAAGTTTAGCGGCTTCGTGGTCGGTGCTAAGCGGCATCTGTGTATAGGCACTGCCGGCAAACACCACCAGGCCAATCCGGTCGTTGGGCATTTTGTTGATGGCGGATACCAGCATATCCTGGGCCTTTTTCAGGCGGGTAGGCTGTACATCGGTGGCGAGCATGCTGTTGCTGACATCCAGCGCAATTACAACGTCGATGCCCTTGCGCACTTCTGCCGAGGCATCATCGGGCAACCGAGGATTGGCCAGCGTAAAACAACCGATGGCAAATGCAAGAACAAAAAGTCCAAACTTAAGCAAGGCTTTTTTGGAGGAATGGCTGCGGGTAAGTTCCGCTACCAAGGCAGCATCGCCCAATTGGCGGGCAGCCTTTTTACGCCATTGCAGGTACAGAAAATAAAAAAGCGCCAGCACCGGCACCAAGGCCAGGAGCCAAAACGCTTCGGGATATTGATACTGAAAGCTCAAGGGTTTTTACAATTTAGCGTCAACAGGCAAAGAACATGCTAAACGCGATTAAAGAGTTCACAAGTTTACGAGTTCACTCGTTCACAAGTTAGTTTAACACGTAAACTTGTAAACATGTGAACTTGTGAACTGTATCATCGTTTCCCCTGGAAAAACTGCATCTGCGTAAGAATGCCGCGCAGCACTTTCATTCTGCCTTCCACCAGGTCAACGGATGGATCTTTGGTTTCCATGTTCAGGACAAAAAAGTAGGGGTGACGGTTTTCTTCAATCCATCCCAGTACCCATGCCACCCGGGTGCCGTCTTCTTTTCTTCCCAACCCTGTTTTATAGCTTAATTGGTGCGTAGGCTTGTCTTCAAACAGCATGGCTTTTTTCACCATCTCCTGGTAAGGGGTAAAGAACGGAAGTTGGTTGAAATACAGACGCTTCACCAAACCGAGTTGCTCGTCCGGAGTAACCTGCAACGAATTATTCAGCCAAAACGAATCCACCGGTTCCCTGATCTGTTTTGTTCCATAGGCCAGCGAATCGAGCCAGAACTGCATGGTATCCCTTCCAATACGGCGGGCCACTTCCTGGTAATAAGGAACGGAAGATGCCCGGAACGCTTCGTACATCGTCAGGTCTTTGTTCCACTCCGGCATGTCGCGTTGCACCCCATCCCATGGAATGGTCATGGTATCGCTGGAAATCACGCCGGTTTGCAGCCCGATCAGGGAATTTAAAATCTTGAAGGTAGATGCCGGTAAAAAAGCACTGTCGCGGTAGCGGGGTAAATTATAAATGGTAAACTGGCCGTTGCCGTTGTTGAAAAGGCCAAAGGTTCCCTCTGACTTTTGCTCATCGAAGAACTTTTTCAGGGAATCATCGGTGGTCACATTATTGGGCGAACAACTGGCCAGCCACAAAGCCATCAGGCCGAAAAACAAAAAGCGCATATCGGTGGATCAATTTTGCGCAAAGGTAACGGCAGAGGGGGTAATCGGTTGATGGGTTGAAAAGTAGATTGGATTAACAACAGCATTTAAACCAGGCATAAGCAGCTAACAAGTCAACAAACCAACGTATCATCCTATCATCCTATTTTACCCGTTTCAACACGGCCCGCTGAAAACTGGTAGCCTTGAAGCTTTCTACTTGCGGGCTTTCATCCGTACCGCTGCCTGAGATTACCGGTTCTTTTGTCCGGATATGATAGGATTCCGCCACCAAGGTTTCCCCTTCCCGCCAATAACTGTACACAATAGTGGCACCCAGTACACGGAAAGAAGACGTCAGCCGGTTTCCCAGCCAGTTTTGATCGATACGGATGCCGTTTTGCTCGTCCAGTTGCCAGTAACCTTTTGCTGTATCGACAGCCTTCATCAGGTAAGGACGGTTATCCGCTTCTCCTTCTCCATAACGAATCTGCCAGGTATAAATATGGGCCGAATCAGTTGGCTTTACAACCAGTTGCATCCTTACCTGTTGCGGCTCTTTCCCCAACTGGTACCAATGCAAGGTTCCGCTCCAATACCCGGAGAACGTTGCGGAAAAATCCATCTGCCCCCAAACCGGGAGTACGGACAAAAAAAAGCAGCACGAGAGAATAAAACTCTTCATGCTGCTAATCTAAGGTGGAAATAATCTATTTAGATCCTGACGCCATTGGAAAGCGTGGTATGCTTAACCCCGTGGCAATCGCGGTTAGTGGCGCAGGAGGTCAGGCTAAAAAGAGCAACGGTTACCAAACACGCTGCGAAAAACCATTTTGTCATGGAGCGACGTTTCACCTTAAACGCCGCATCCCGCCTTTTATTGTTTGCCTGCCGATTCTGCCGGATTGCAAACTATTCTGATATCAGAAAGGACATGTCAGGAGCAAGGCCCCACAGGATATTATTTCAGCACGCCCAGCTCTTTGCCAATCCGACTGAAGGCACCAATGGCTTTATCCAAGTGTGCCTGGTCATGCGCAGCGCTGATCTGTACACGGATGCGGGCCTGCCCTTTAGGCACCACGGGATAAAAGAACCCGATCACATAAATACCTTCCTGCAGCAGGGCATCGGCAAATTTGGCCGCTAGCACCGAATCGTACAACATAATGGGAACAATCGGGTGCTCTCCGGGCTTAATGTCGAAACTGGCTTCGGTCATTTTCGTGCGGAAATATTTTGTGTTGTTCTCCAGTTTATCGCGAAGCTCAGTCGATTCGGTCAGCAGGTCCAGCACGGCAATAGAAGCACCGGCAATAGACGGAGCCAGCGTATTGGAGAACAGGTAAGGACGGCTGCGCTGGCGCAGAATGTCAATGATCTCTTTACGACCGCTGGTAAAGCCACCGCTGGCACCGCCCAAGGCCTTGCCCAGTGTGCCGGTAATGATGTCGATGCGGCCCATTACGCCCCGGTGCTGATGCGTACCACGACCCGTTTTGCCCACAAAACCCGAAGCGTGACTTTCGTCCACCATCACAATAGCGTCGTACTGATCGGCGAGGTCGCAGATCTTATCGAGTTGCGCAATGGTGCCGTCCATGCTGAACACACCATCGGTAACAATAATGCGGCTACGCAGGTGGGCACTTTCCTTCAGCTTGGCTTCCAGGTCTTCCATGTTGTTGTGCTCATAGCGGTAGCGCTGTGCCTTACACAGGCGAACACCGTCAATGATAGAGGCATGATTGAGTGCATCGGAGATGATGGCATCCTGGTCGTTGAACAAGGGTTCAAACACGCCACCGTTAGCATCAAAGGCCGCTACGTATAAGATCGTGTCTTCTGTACCAAGAAACTGCGCCAGTTTTTGTTCCAGCTCTTTGTGAATATCCTGCGTGCCGCAGATAAAACGCACAGAGCTCATGCCGTAGCCATGGCTGTCGATATATTGGTGTGCCGCTGCAATGGTTTTAGGATGCGAGGAGAGCCCGAGGTAATTGTTGGCGCAAAAATTCAAAACCTGTTTTCCATTAACAGTGATCTCGGCACCCTGCGGCGAGGTAATGATCCGTTCATTTTTATATAAGCCTGACGTTTTGATTTCTTCAATCTCTGTCCTGAGCCTTTCGATAAACTTTTCGTTCATAATGTTGGAATTAGGGAAGGCAAATATAAGGCCTCCCCCGTCCCCTCCGGTGGAGGGGCTCAGGTGTAACAAACTGCTTTTTTCTGCAGGAAGCATTAGTTATCCGTTGCGGGTTCCAATAATAAATGAATGTTGCCAACAAAATCAGGGCCTTCGATCTGAGCCCTCCCACCGGGAGGGAAGGGGTGGGCCGCCCTTCCCTATATTTGCCGCCAATTTTTACCATGAACCTGCCAAACACCATCCTGGAAAAACTGATCATCCACTACGTAGGCAATAAGAACAATGCGGATCCGCTGCTGCTCTCGGGCCAGGCGCCGGAGCTTTCCGAAGAGAATTTATATATCATCCAGGATAGTTTTTTGGGGCGATTTAAAAACAACCACGAGCACCATTCCTTCAGTCACGATGCTTCGTTGCAATACCATGAGTTGTACCAATACTGCAAGCAGTTGTTTGATGATGATACTACGTTTGACGAAGTGTCGGGCAACATTGCAAAGCATTTATACAACCAGTCGACCCACCCCAAAGTAAAGGGTGGTGAGTTTTACGTGGCTTACTTCAACGGCCTGCCGTTAGACAGCAAAGTTTGCAAAGCCATTGGTCTTTTTAAAACAGAGAACAAAGCATTTTTCCTGGATGCGCAGCAGGAAGAAGGCAGCATTGACCTGGCGATGAAAGAAGGTGTGGAAGTGAGCAAGGTAGATAAAGGCTGTTTGATCATTGGTCACAAAGAAGAGGAAGGTTATGATGTGCTGCTTTTCGACAACCAGAACCGCGGTGAAGAAGCGCAGTACTGGAAAGAAAAGTTTTTAGCGGTGGCACCGCAGAAAAACGAGTTTCACAACACGCAGCATTTTTTAAATCTTACCAAGCAATTCATCACCGGCCCGTTGGAACAAGACCTAAAAGTGCCGCGAAACGAACAGGTGGAACTCCTGCACAAATCCATCGACTATTTTAAAAGCCACGAGAGCTTTGACATTGACGAATTTCAATCCGAAGTGTTTGCGCAGGACGACCGCATTGAAGCCTTCCGCAACTTCGGTAGCCGCTATATTGAAAGCAACGATTTTGACCTGGCCGCTCAATTTGACATTTCTCCCGAAGCCGTAAAAAAGCAAAGTCGCATTTTCAAGAGTGTGATCAAGCTTGACCGCAACTTCCATATTTATGTGCACGGCCGAACCGACCTGATTGAAAAAGGTGTGGACATGGACGGGAGGAAATATTACAAGATTTATTACCAGGATGAGGGATAGGATATTGGATATTTGATATTGGGATATTATGATATTGAGATATTGGGTTATTTTGTTATTTGGTTATCAGGTAGGGGAAAGTTCTCCTGTCTAGTGCGGAACTGCTGCTACGAGGCATAAAGCGAAGCTTATTCTTGGTTAACCCTATCCTTCAGGCTGGGGACAAACATGTAAAGTGAGAGTATGCACAGGCTTCAGCCTATCTCTTGCTCACAATTAGATAGGCTGAAGCCTGTGTGCATCACCCTGCATTAGGTTTCTATTCCCAGCCTGAAGACTGGGGTTAACAAGACAAATCTTTTTAGCTATAGAATAGGAGCAGCCTTGGGTAGATGCCATGTAAGGAATTGCGGTTATGCATCCAGGTACATGAAGTGTATGTGCAGAAGGTAAGTAGAGATTGTGAACAGTGTTGTAACACCAGATGGCCTAACCATCAACTGGCTGGTTGATCGTAGATCCATCCCGTACTATTTTTCTTTTCACGTCTGTTTGACTTCGCCGGCCGGTAACATTTTTTTAAAATACCTGTAACATTCCGGCGTCTACCTTCGTCAAACCAATAAACCACAACCATGCAACGGTCTTCTACTCCTACTGCCTATATCCTGTTCTCCCTCATGTTTATTTTAATTGCGGCAGCTTCTTTTGCGGCCTTTTCCGAAGCGGAAGAAATCTGCAACCGGGCCGGTAACTGCCTGCGCCCTTTGCAAAATCCTTCCAACGGCGAAATGATCTGGGAAGTGGTCTCCCGGCAGTTCCTGACGCTTCTATCGATTTAATGCCTGCGCTTCCTAAAAAAAATTTTCCTTTGCTGTAACTTTTTACTCCCTCTGGCGTATAACAGGAGGCCCAGCCTGTTTCGCTGACTGATTATGACCGAAAAAGAGTATAACGACTGTGTAAACCTGTATGCCGATGGCGTGTACCGGTTTATTGTAAAAAACCTTCGCCACGAGGAAGATGCCCGTGACGTGGTACAGTCGGCGTTTGAAAAACTATGGCGAGCCCGTGCCGAGGTGGACAACAGCAAATGCAAATCGTTCCTCTTTACGGTTGCCTACAACGGTATGATCGATCACCTGCGCAAAGTAAAACGGGTGTACCTGAAAGATGAATTCAGGGAAGAAACCAGAGTTTCGGACCGCCAGCACAACAATGCCAAAGAGATCCTGGAAAGAGCCCTGGCCAAGTTAAGCGAAACACAACGGTCACTTGTGCTGCTGAAAGATTATGAAGGATACAGTTACGAAGAAATTGGCAGGATCATGAACCTCAGCGAAAGCCAGGTAAAAGTGTACCTGCACCGGGCACGTCTCCAATTAAAAGATTACATTGTAAAAGTAGAAAATGTCATTTAACGAAAACCATAGCATCAGCTTACACAACTACGAAGAGTGGTTTGTCCTTTATATGGATAATGAGTTGACGGCTTCTCAAAAGGAGATGGTTGACAACTTTTTGCTTTTGCACCCGCACCTGCAGGAAGAACTGGAACTTTTACTGAGCACCAAACTGCCTGCAGACGATACCGTATTTTTTGACAAGGCCAGCCTGAAGGCCGATGCCATGAAGCTGAATACCGTTGACGAATCGCTTTTGCTGTATATCGATAACGAACTTTCGGCTACTGAGCGGAAACGGGTAGAGGAAAAGATCGCTGTCAATTCTGATTTTCATTTACAGCACCAGCATCTGCAAAAAACAAAACTGGATGCTTCCGAGATCATTCCCTATCCTGATAAATCGGAACTCTATCGCCGCTCCGAAAAAGTGGTGGCCCTGTTCCCGGTTTGGATGCGCATTGCCGTAGCGGTACTGATCCTATTGTTTGCCAGTCTTTTCTTCCTGAATAATGATAACAACCAACCATTGGCTCCTGCAAATGGTTTGGTGAAGAAAGAAGAGCCAAAACCGGCGGAAAGAAAATCACTTCCACCAACCAATACCATTCACGATGTAATCACAACCGATGTTGGTTCTGCTACGGCTCAAAACGAAACAAAGAAGCCGGTTGAAAAGCAAACACAGGTTGCGAAGAACATAGCACCACAGGTAGAGGCGCCACTTCCGCAGCAGTTACCTGTTATGCAAGAGAACACTATTGAAACAGGCGCCCTGGCAAAGGTGGAACCGGTCAACAGCAAGCCATCCGTTCTTACCCAGAAACAAACAATGGTCCTTAACAAAATTGTAGCAAATCCGGTTGTAACATCTACCCAGGCTACTGCGTATAACCCTTTAGAAAGCCCCGAAGAACCTGCAGTAACGGAGGAGGATTTCAAACCAAAAAAATCATCAGCCAAAGGTTTCCTGCGCAAAGTGTCACGCTTCCTTGAACGCCGCACCGGCATTGGAACTGTCAACGCAGACAACGAAATCTTGGTAGGTGCAGTAGCCCTCAAATTGAACTAATCGACAAAACGCATTTTATGAAAAAAGCTGTACTTGCAACACTGGCAATCGGACTCGCTTTGTCCTCTTTTGCCCAAACTGACTCTACTGAAAAGAGCGCCGACACAATCCGCATCGGCGGTATGATCATTATTAAAAAACCCGGACGGGATAACCGCGAAAACCGCGAGGTGATTATCAGCAACCGTCGCCGCAGCAATTCCAACATCTCTACCAACTGGTGGATTGTTGACCTGGGCTTCGCCAACTATAAAGACGAAACCAATTATGCAGCCGCCCAGCAATCGGGTTTTGTGAGCGCCGACATTGCCAGCAAGGATAACCTTGAACTGCGCACCGGCAAATCGGTAAACGTCAACATCTGGATATTCCAACAAAAACTCAACCTGGTAAAACACGTAGTGAACCTGAAATACGGACTGGGCGTGGAATTGAACAACTACCGTTTTGACGACGAAAAGGTACGCTTCACCAAAAACCCAACAACCATTCGCCTGGATCAGGAACTGGCTAGCGCTGGTAAAAACAAGCTGGCTGCCGACTATGCTACCATCCCCATGATGCTGAACTTCAACTTTACGCCGGGTAAACGAAACGGTTTTGGCTTCAGCGCCGGTGTTAGTGTAGGCTACCTGTATTCAGCCCGTCAAAAAATCAAGCAGGATGGCGATAAAACAAAACTGCACGATAATTTCAACCTGGAAAAATGGAAGGTGTCTTACATTGGTGAGCTGACCCTTGGCCCGGTACGTCTTTACGGCTCGCTGGCCACCCGCAACATGTGGGAAAAAGGATTGGATCAAACGCCATACAACGTAGGCATCCGCTTCAGCCACTTCTAATCAAGAAATGAATTTTCAAGAAAACCTGTCCCAACGGACAGGTTTTTTTATGGGAACACCTGTGGAAAACTTTCGATAAAAAATGCGTGAAACTCCGCGTATAGGTACGCTCCTATTTCTGGTGCAGGTTTTTATCTTCGTTTTACCGGCATTTACCGATTGAATGGATTTCGGTAAAGAGGCTGGCTTTAGTTTTACGGACCATACATTAAAAGTATTCAGTAACTGAAACCCTAACCGGATAAAGATTTCACAATAACTGTAAAAATTTTTGACAGAAGAAAATAAATTTCAAACGACTTCCGTTAAAAAAGCAGCTAACCTCAAATCCCTTACTGTAACATGAAAACCACCATTTTACTGACTACGCTTCTTCTTTCAGCCGGTGGCCTTATGGTAAACAGCACCAGCTCCGAAAGCCGGATGACCAACAAAACATCGGCTGCCCGAACCTACAAGGCAACGACGGCTACCAAGCGCCTTGCCGCATCAATGCCGGTAGCGCCTATGTACATTATTGTTGACAAGCGTAAATACGAACTGAGTGTTTATGATTCCAAGGGTTGGTTTGCCACCTACCCCGTAGTATTTGGCAACAATACCCTGGACGATAAAAAAATGGAAGGCGACCGCAATACGCCGGAAGGCACTTTCCGCATCAACGGCAAACGGCCGCATGCCAAGTGGGACCGGTTCATCAGCATCGACTATCCCAATGAAGAAAGCATGGCCAAGTTCAAACGCCGCAAAGAGCGGGGCGAAGTTCCGGCCTGGGCTTCACCCGGTGGCGAAATCGGTATTCACGGCACCTGGCCCAACGAAGACTTTGTAGTGGATAAATATAAAAACTGGACACTGGGTTGCATCTCCTTGAAGCGCCGCGATGTGGAAGACCTGTACAGTTATCTGCCTGTGGGTACCACCATCACCATCCGGAAGTGATGTGGTGAGTGGTCAGTGGTGAATGGTGAGTTTCTGACAACACATCAACTATTTTACGAAAGAGCCTCCTGACTATGCAGGAGGCTCTTTCGTTTTAAATCATTTAGAACTTTGTCGCTGACTCATTACTGACCACTCACCATCTCACAGCTTTCCCTTTGCAATCTCTTCCACCACTCCCGGGTCAAGCAGTGTGGTAGTATCACCAAAATTCGATGTCTCTCCTTCAGCAATTTTACGCAGAATGCGGCGCATGATCTTTCCGCTCCGGGTTTTGGGAAGCCCCGGTACAAACTGAATCTTGTCCGGTTTAGCAATCGGTCCAATAATGCGGGAAACCGTCTGCAGAATATTCCGTCGCATCTCATCATCACTGCCGTGCATATGGCTGCAAATGACATAGGCATAAATGCCCTGCCCTTTGATATCATGCGGATACCCCACCACGGCACTTTCCACCACATCGCTGTGCATGTTGATGGCATTTTCCACTTCGGCAGTACCAATCCGGTGTCCGCTCACATTCAGCACATCATCCACCCGGCCAGTAATGCGGTAATTGCCCTCTTCGTCCCGCAGGGCACCGTCACCGGTAAAGTATAAATTTTCGTACGTAGAAAAATAGGTCTGGCGACAGCGTTCGTGGTCGCCATAAGTCGTGCGCAGAATAGACGGCCACGGCGCTTTGATGCAAAGGTTACCGGAAGCCGGGTTGCCCTCCACTTCCTTCCCATTTTCATCGACTAAGATCGGCTGCACGCCGGGCAGGGGCAAAGTGGCCCAACTGGGTTTGGCAGGCGTTACACCGGCCAGGTTGGAGATGAGCACACCGCCGGTTTCGGTTTGCCACCAGGTATCCACGATCGGGCATTTGCCTTTGCCAATATGCTCATGGTACCAATGCCAGGCTTCTTCGTTGATGGGTTCACCCACCGTACCCAATATTTTTAAAGTAGAAAGGTCTTTGCCTTCCAGCGGCTTCAGTCCAAATCCCATCAGCGAACGGATGGCCGTTGGTGCCGTGTATAAAATGTTCACCTTGTGTTTGTCCACCACATCCCAAAAACGGCCGGCATCGGGCCAGGTGGGAATGCCTTCAAACATCACCGAGGTACCGCCGGCTGCCAGCGGTCCGTAAACGATATAACTGTGCCCGGTGATCCACCCGATATCAGCGGTGCAGAAATGAATGTCGCCGGGTTTATACTGAAACGTGTTAACAAAGGTGTACGCCGTCCACACCATATAGCCGGCACAGGAATGCACCACCCCTTTGGGCTTGCCGGTGCTTCCGGATGTATATAAAATAAACAGCGGGTCTTCGGCATCCATGTCCTCAGCAGGAAAGTGCACCACATTGTTTTTCTCCACCTGTCCCAGCGAATGTTCCATTTCATCTTCCCACCACACATCGCGGCCTTTGATCATGGACACCGGCGTGCGGGTACGGGTGAAAACAATCACTCTTTTTACGGTTTTATTGCCAATCAGGGCATCATCGATCGTGTCTTTCAGCGGGATCACTTTTTCGCCGCGGAAGGCACCATCCGCCGTAATAATGTATTCAGCGCCGGCATCTTCCAGGCGGTCGGCAATGCTTTGCGCCGAAAAGCCGCCAAACACCACGCTGTGAATAGCACCAATGCGGGCACAACCCAAAACGGCGTAAGCCAGTTCGGGTACCATACCCATGTAAATGCACACACGGTCGCCTCGTTTTACACCATTGTTCTTCAGCATTTGCGCCACCTGGCAAACCCGCTTGTGCAGGCGGTTGTAGGTGACTATCCGTACCCGGTCATCGGGGTTGTTGGGCTCCCAGATAATGGCCGGCTTCTCTCCCATCTCTGCTAGGTGACGGTCGATGCAGTTTTCGGTGATGTTGAGCTTTCCGTTGAGAAACCATTTTACCGAAGGCTCGGTAAAATTCCATTCCAGCACTTTGTCCCATTTTTTCCGCCACTGAAAATTTTCTGCCACACGGCCCCAAAATTCTTCCGGTCTGTCTACGCTTTCCTGATATTGCTCCTTGTATTCTTCTAATGATCGTATCTGGTAAGGATAAGCCATGTTTGATGGTTTTGCGGTGAACGAATTTGAGCGGATGAATTTAAAGCATAAAAAAATGTTTCAAAAAATTTAAACAATCTCTAACCTGAGTTGTTAACCGGGAAAATTATCTTACACTCCATTTTGAGAAGGCTCGTCTCCATATTGTTTCTTTCCCTGATGCTGTTGCAGGCGATTCCTGTGCTGCATTTTTTTTCTTCGCAAAAGGCGGTCTTCTATACTTATATCGATGAAGAAAAACCGGAGCAAAAACTAAATGCCGGTAAAGAAAAAGGAGACATCGCCAAAGAATACAATCTGGCTCTTCAAGCCTTTCGCGAAGAAGAAAACAGGTCCTTCTACGCCGGCTTTGTAGAAAAATCACACCCCTCTCCCCTCCTTGAATTTGTAGCACCGCCACCGGATGCCTGCTGACTACAACCAGCCGTAATTTTTATTGTTTCAACGTTTTAAATCAGCATCCAACTGTTATGGTGCCAACAAACCCGCTTACCCGGATTGCACGCCTGTTGCGTGAAGAAAAATCCGAGATCAGCTCCATTTATTTTTTTGCCGTCCTGGGCGGATTGATCCAGCTTTCGCTGCCCCTGGGCATTCAGGCCATTATTGGTTTTGTACTGGGAGGTGCTATGTCTACCTCGCTGGCTATTCTGATCGCTCTTGTTGTGATTGGGGTGCTTTGCAATGGCATTTTGCAGATGAACCAAATGAAGATCATCGAACGCATTAACCAGAAAATCTTCGTTCGCTATTCGTTTGCTTTTACCAGTCATATTCCGCGACTGGACCTGCAAAAAGTCGATAACGTTTACCTGCCGGAACTGGTAAACCGGTTTTTCGACATTCCTGTTTTGCAAAAAAGCATGGCGAAGATTCTGCTTGAGTTTCCGCTGGCCATTACGCAGATTTTACTGGGCTTGATCCTGTTAAGTTTTTATCATTCATCCTTTATTTTTTTCGGCGTCTTCTTGCTGCTTGTTCTTTACCTGATCTTTTATGTCACGGGCAACAAAGGTTTTCAAACCAGTCTTGAAAAGAGTCATTACAAATACGAAGTAGCAGGCTGGCTGGAAGAGATGGCACGAGTGATCAAGCAGTTCAAGTTTTCGGCCCATCATTCCCTGCACGAAAAAAAGGCCGATGCCAAAGTGATCAATTATGTGGAAGCCCGGAAAAAGCATTTTTCTATTCTGCTCCTTCAGTACAGGGTACTCATTGCGTTTAAAGTCCTGATCACTGCCGCCATGCTGATCGTAGGCTGTATTCTTTTGCTCAATCAGCAGATCAACATCGGTCAGTTTGTGGCGGCAGAGATTGTGATCCTGATCATCACTACTTCTGTAGAGAAACTGATCGTCAACATGGATAGTGTTTACAGTGCATTGACATCGGTAGAAAAGATAAACAAGCTGCTTGATAAACCGGTGGAAAGCGAGGGCACATTTGCGCCAATGCATAGAGAAGCTTTCGGTGTTGCCTTCAACGATGTTTCCTTTGCGTACAGGGAAGGACATTTCATCCTAAACCATCTATCCTTTCATATAACACCCGGCGCAAAAGTGAGCATTACCGGAAAGGACGGCAGTGGCAAAAGCACCATCCTGAAACTGCTGACAGGCGCTTATCCGTCGTTTGCGGGCTCTGTTCTTATCAATGGAATTCCCATTGGCAATTACAGCCTCGAATACCTGCGGTCGCAAACCGGCATTGTACTGAACCAACAGGATGTGTTTACCGGCTCGCTTTGGGAAAATATTGCCCTGGGAAATGAGACTGCCGACAGTGCTTATATTTCCCGTCTCACTGAAATCACAGGACTTTCTGAATTTATCACCAGCCTGCCCAAAGGCTTCGACACCGTGTTGGATGCGACCGGGAATCGCCTGCCGAAGAACGTTGTACAGAAGATTATGCTGGTACGGGCCCTGGCACACAAACCCAGGCTGCTGCTGCTGGAAGAACCCTGGCAGGGCGTTGGCGATCAGGCTACGAAACAGATACAACAGTTTCTGTTGACAGAGGTGGATGCAACCGTGATTGTGACTACCAACGATCCGCAGTTCATCCGCCAGTCGAACCAAACAGTCACACTCTAATAGAAATTTTTAACGCGTAAAAAGGCTGTTATGAAACACACGATATCTGCCTATCAACATATTTACCTCCAAGGCAAACGAAGCCGGGTTCGCTTCTGGATTACAGCAATCCTGATAGCCCTGCTCATTTTTCTTTTTATGCCCTGGACACAAACCATCCGGGCCAAAGGCGCTGTGATGGCGCTGCGACAAGAGCAACGTCCGCAACAAATTAATACCGTCATTGCAGGGCGCATTGTAAAATGGCATGTAAAAGAAGGCGACTTTGTCAAAGCCGGCGACACGCTGGTACAAATTTCGGAAGTGAAAGAGGCTTACCTCGACCCGCAGTTGCTGGAAAGAACCCGTGAACAAATCACGGCCAAGCAACGCGGCATTGCTAATTACCGGAACAAAGCCGGCGCCACCGAAACACAGATTGGTGCGCTTTCCTCAGGATTGCAGCTAAAGCTTGCGCAACTGGAAAACAAGATCCGCCAGTTGCAGGTTAAGCTGCAAAGCGACAGCATTGAAGCGGCTGCTGCCGCTAACGACTTCCGGATTGCTACGCAACAATACAATCGCCAGCGGCAGATGTTCGACAGTGGCCTTGTATCCCTCACCCAGTTGGAACAACGCAACCAGTCGTATCAGAATGCCATGGCCAAGCAACTGAGTGCGGACAACAAATACCTAAATACAAAGCAGGAACTAGCCATTGTGCGGCTGGAGATTAGTGCTACCCAACAGGACTATACCGAGAAAATGGCAAAGGCCGAAGGAGAACGGTTTCAGTCCATGTCGGAAGTGGCAACAGGCGAAGGAGAAGTTGCCAAGCTGCAAAATCAATACAGCACCTATAATATCCGCAACAACCTGTATTACATTTTGGCGCCGCAGTCGGGCCAGGTAGTGCAGGCAAAAAAAGCCGGCATTGGTGAGACCGTAAAAGAAGGCGAAATGCTGGTCAACATTGTTCCGGATAACATTCAATATGCCGTGGAAATGTTTGTTCGCCCGGTAGACCTGCCCCTGTTGCAAAGCGGGCAACGCGTTATGTTTTTGTTTGATGGTTTTCCGGCTATTGTATTCAGCGGATGGCCGCAGGCCTCGTCGGGAACCTTTCGCGGTAAAGTAGTAGCCGTTGAAAAAAATGTAAGTTCCAACGGACAGTTCCGGGTGCTGGTAGCAGAGGACCCTGCCGAAAAACCCTGGCCAAAGGAATTAAAGATGGGCACGGGCGCCAACGGGCTGGCCTTGCTGAACGATGTGCCGGTATGGTACGAGCTATGGCGGAACATCAACTCCTTTCCGCCGGATTATTACAATCGTCCTAACAATGAAAATCCAAAAAAATGAACCGCGTCATCATAATGTTGGCTTTGTTGGTGAGTGGCCTGTTTACCAGAGCACAACAGACCCTTTCACTGGAAGAATATTTAAGCGCCGTGAAAGCCTTTCATCCCATTGCCCGCCAGGCGGCGCTGGATGTAGAAATCGCAAAAGCAAATGTCACGTCGGCCCGGAGTGGATTTGATCCGCAATTGCAAAACGCCATCAACCGGAAAGAGTTCGATGGACTCCTCTATTACGATCACCAGATCAGTGAACTGAAAATTCCTACCTGGTACGGCGTTGATATTGTAGCAGGTGTTGAAAGTCTTTCGGGCCAGCGCACCTCCACTCCCGATACCAAAGGCAACAGCAATTATTTTGGCCTGAGCGTTCCCGTTGGAAAAGGCCTGCTGATGGATAGGAGAAGAGCCGATCTGCAACAGGCAAAGATCTTCCAGAATCTTTCTGTGCAGGAGCAACAAACAGTTTTAAACAACCTGCTGTTTGATGCGGCAAAGGCTTACTGGAACTGGTGGCAGCAGCACCAGGTACAATTGCTTTTCCGGCAGGCCATTCAAAACGCAAGCGAACGTTTTCGCCTTGTGAAAACAGGCTACGGAATTGGCGAACGGCCGGCCATTGATACGGTGGAAGCCCTGGCACAGTTGCAATCGTTCCAGATCGCAGAACAGGATGTTGTGCTGGGTGTTGCCAACTCAGAGCTAGAGGTAAACGTCTTTCTGTGGCAACAAAATGGAGAAGCGTATGCACTCCCCCCAAACGTTTCTCCCCAATCATCGATGCCGGTTTCTTTGGAGTCGCTGCAACTGGAAAGACTGCTGCAACAGGTACAACTGCATCCCGAACTGGCGCAGTACCGCTTTAAGCTGGATGCGTTGCAGGTGGAAAAGCGATTGAAATTTCAATCGCTGTTGCCATCGGTTTACCTGAAGTACAATCAACTGAGCAAATCGCACGACCTGACAAAATCATTCAATTCGGCCTGGTTTCAGAATAACTACCGGTATGGGATAGCCGTTTCTTTGCCCCTACGCCTTTCCGAAGGACGGGGGGAGTACCGCAAGGCAAAATTGAAAATAGAGCAGACAGCGTTGCAGCAACTGGGCAAGCGCATGCAACTGCAAACAAAACTCAGGCAGTATTACAACGAGTGGCGGCAGGTGGAGCGACAAATTTTACTGCAGCAACAGGCTATTGCTTCGTATGCACAGTTGCAAAGGGGTGAAGAGATCCGTTTTCAGAACGGTGAAAGCTCCCTGTTCCTGATCAACAGCCGTGAACAAAAAACAATTGAAGCCCGGCAAAAACTGGTAGAGCTCCAAAGCAAGGAGCAAAAAGCAAGAGTGGGTGTGCTTTGGGCTGCGGGTGCTTTACGGTAAAGACAAAAAATGCCCTGCAGATTCGCAGGGCATTTTTCTATTAAAAGAGAAAGATTAGATAGCCACTACTGCAGTCTGCTTTTGCTCTTTTGCAAACTGCAGGGTATCATCATAAAACTTCACCTCGCCTGTTGTCACATCATACATGGCACCGACGATAGCGATTTCGCCCTTGCTGACCATTTCTTCCAGAATCGGGCTTTGAGCCAGGATCAGTTCCACGTTTCGGCGTACATTGATTTCCGCGACATTTTCCACAAACTCGCTATTGGCCGCATTGCGGTTTTCACGGGTTTTTGTTTCAGCACTCACGGCGGGTTCAATTTTCGATAAAAGTGTTGTCAGGTTACCCATTTCCACGCTGTCGCAGGCACCTTTTATCGCACCGCACTTGGAATGCCCCAGCACCACGATGCATTTTGATCCGGCCACCTTACAGCCAAACTCCATGCTTCCCAAAATGTCTTCATTCACAATATTACCGGCAATGCGCACACTAAAAACATCACCCAGGCCCTGATCAAAAATCAGTTCAGCCGAGGTGCGGCTGTCGATACAGCTCAATACGACTGCAAACGGCCATTGTCCATCGCGGGTATCGTTTACCTGCTCCAGCAGGTTGCGGTTTACTTTCAGGTTATTTACAAAGCGCTTGTTCCCATCTCTTAAAATTTCCAGGGCTTGCATCGGCGTGATTGACTGTTGTAACTCTCTGTTTAACGTTCTCATTGTTTCTGATTGTTTTTTGATTATGATTGGGTAGCCAGAAGCTTTTCAATTTTTTCTTCTGAATAGGTGGTCTGATTGGTATGCATGGGTTCGGATTGCACATTATGCGAATTGGTGATATTGTAGGCTTCCTTGAAACCCTCCAGTACACAGCGGATGTTCTTTAGCGGTGCCTTTACCTCCTTAAACTCTTTGATCAGTTCCAGCACATCGAAATCGATATAATGCGTAGCAGTTGCATCAATGAGCACAGTGGAATTCTCCGGCAGGTGGTCAAGCGTCAGCTTGATGCTTGCCTTGTTCAGAAATGAAACTTCTTCAGAAAGACGGATGTGGATCAACTCACCGTCGTGGTGCTCTTTCTTATGGAAGTAATACGAATTTTTCAGGTTGCCATAAAGGATAGCGACAATACTGGCCACCAGGCCAAGTCCCACACCGGTCAGCAGGTCAAACCGAACCACGGCTATCACTGTAACCAGGAAGGGGATCCACTGGTATTTGCCATTGGCAAACATTTGTTTAAAGATAGAAATCTTTGCCAGCTTATATCCGGTCATCAGCAGGATGGCTGCCAGCGCACCCAACGGAATCATGTTCAGGATACCGGGTATCAGCAACACACACACCAAAATCAGCAAACCGTGCAGGATGGCGGATAGTTTGGTTTTGGCACCGGCATTCAGGTTGGCCGTGCTGCGCACAATCACGCTGGTTACCGGAAGACCACCTAATAAACCCGAAACGATGTTTCCAATTCCTTGTGCTTTCAGTTCGCGGTTAGGATTGGTGATCCGTCGCTGTGGATCCATTTTATCAACGGCTTCGATACAAAGCAGTGTTTCCACCGATGCTACCGTTGCCAGTGTAACAGCCGTCAGCAGAACATCGCCTGTGAACATCCGCGAAAAATCAGGAAACTGAAACAGCCCCACAAACTCACTGATATTTCCCGGCACCGGTATCTGCACCAGGTGTTCGCCTCCAACCCGCAAGGCAGGAGCAACAGCCGTAAAAACAAAGTTGAGAAGAATGCTGACTGCCACCGCAACAAGGGCACCCGGTACAGCACCGAACTTTTTCATAAACGGCTTTTCCCACAGGATCAGCAGGGCCAGCGACACCAATGTAATAATGGTGACACCGTAATGAATTTTTGTCAGCGGTTCCAGTAAAGCGGTGAACATTGTATTTCCGTCAGTGCCAAAGAAAGCCTGGCTTCCTTCGGCTTCTTTATCATAACCAAAAGCATGGGGAATTTGTTTGAGAATAATGATAATTCCAATCCCGGTGAGCATGCCTTTGATAACACTGCCCGGAAAATAATTGGCAATGCTGCCGGCGCGGATAAAGCCCAACGTAAGCTGCAGCATGCCGGCTACCACTACGGCGCACAGAAAAATTTCGAATGCACCCAGCTTGGTGATGGCGGTTAACACAATGGCAGTAAGGCCGGCCGCCGGTCCGCTGACACTTAGCTGTGAATTACTCAACGAGCCAATGACAATACCGCCAACAATGCCGGCAATTAAACCGGAGAAGAACGGTGCGCCGGACGCAAGGGCAATACCCAAACAAAGCGGTACTGCCACTAAAAACACAACAATGCTTGATGATAGATCTGATTTCAGATGACCAAACAAGGATCTGTTCATAAAAAACCTATGTTTTAAAATGAAAGAATAAACAAGTCAACGCAGACAGGTGCGTAAACCAAAAAGAATAAAATGATCAGATTGCTTCGGGAGGATTGTACGGTTTATCGTAGAAACCTTTGGAGCACATAAACCAATTGTCGAGTGCGGAGATGTGAAGTTTCTTGATAAACGCGTACTTATAAAAGTCGGGAGGAAACGAAATTCTTTCTTTGCTGAGGTCCTTTATTTCTTTGCCGGAAGAGTGGTGATCGTGGGTTTCTTCTTCAGCAATCAACGTAACCGTTGCATTTACCTGATAGATCAAAACCCCATGCGCCACTACAGCTACTGTAGCAAAGCAAAGCAGTATGGCCAGCAGGAATTTTGACATGTGTTACAAAATATTTAGAGCACTATCAGAAAATATGCCATGCAAAATTTGGTGAAAAATTGACAGCAACAAAAAAATCAATCATTAAAAAAGTTAAAGACCTAACAATCGATCCAATTAAAGGTTTATTCCAAAATCGAATTGAAATTTCTAATCCGTATCGTTTACTTTTGCCACCACATGAATCGTACGAAGCAGATTTATTCACGCAGGCATATCCTCTCCAGCATCTTTATGCTGCTGGCCCTGGTATGGCTGACGGTCTGCCTTCCGTACGTAAATGAAAGCCAGCAGTTGCATAACCAGATTGAGAACCTGGGTGCAGAAGATCCGGAACCGGATACCACTAACCCGCTGGCCAACACCAATGAAGAAAGAGCCGAAGGAGGCAACTCCCTGCTTTCCGAATACCTGCACAACTTGTATACGATCGAGCATAATTTTATTACGCTGACGTCGTATTACAAGTGTCATCCTGCTGATCTCTATCATGCTTATCACCCCGAATTGCTGATACCACCTCCCGAACAAAAAGGATAATACTCCCGTTTTATTTTACTGCGATTGCCTTGCTGTTGAACCCTTTCATCAGTTGTTTCTTATTATCCTTAAATCATTTTGCAATGAAGCGTGAAAGCTTTTTCAAAAATCTGGGATCAGATATCCCGTCGTCTATAGTAGTGTTTCTGGTGGCCCTGCCACTGTGTTTGGGTGTAGCGTTGGCCTCGCAGGCGCCGCTGTTTAGCGGGTTAATTGCCGGCTTTGTGGGTGGTATTGTTGTGGGTTCCCTGAGCGGCTCGCAGTTAAGTGTCAGTGGTCCGGCGGCGGGTTTAACAGCCATCGTTGCAGCAGCCATTTTAAAAATGCCCTCTTTCGAAGCGTTTTTGTTTTCTGTGGTTATTTGTGGTGCGCTTCAATTTGTGCTCGGTCTTGTAAAAGCCGGTGTGATTGGCGATTATGTACCCAATGCCGTTATTAAGGGCATGCTGGCCGCAATCGGTTTGATTTTGATCTTAAACCAGTTTCCGCATCTTCTTGGAGATGATTCACGTTTCGAAACCGATGAAAATGTTCCGGTACCGGCACAAGGCAATATCTTCTCCAATTTTATCAATGGCTTTGCACACATTACGCCGGTTGCCTTTTTAATTGGCGGTGTTTGTCTTGCGTTTCATTTTATCTGGGAAAAACTCACAGCAAACAAAAAAGGGTTTATCCGCCTTGTACCAGCTCCGCTCCTGGTGGTGTTAATAGGCGTGGGTATTAACCTAATTGCACAGAATATGAATGCCGGCAATGCTCTTTCCGGAGAGCACTTGGTGGTGATACCGCAAGCTTCTTCCACAAGCGAATTTTTCTCCTTTTTTACTCACCCCGACTTTAGCGTATTTACCAATAAAGATGTTTGGATCACCGGTGTTACCCTGGCATTGGTAGCCAGTTTGGAAACCCTTTTGAGCATTGAGGCGGTAGATGACCTGGATCCCTACCAGCGTGTAACCAACAAAGACCGTGAACTGCGGGCACAAGGTGTGGGCAATATGGTTTCCGGTTTGATTGGCGGTTTGCCGGTAACATCAGTGATCGTACGGTCTTCGGCCAACGTAAACTCGGGTGCCAAAACAAAAATGTCAACCATCCTGCACGGTACTTTGCTACTGAGTTGTGTGGCCCTGATTCCGGGTATCCTGAACCTTATTCCCAAAGCCGCTCTTGCTGCCGTGTTGATCTTCACAGGGTATAAACTGGCCAAGCCGGCACTTTTTATTTCGCATTATAAAAAAGGCTGGGACCAGTTTTTCCCCTTCGTTATTACCATTGTGGCCATCCTCTTAACCGACCTGCTGATTGGTGTGGTGATTGGTATTGGTGTGGGAATCTTTTTTGTTATGCGCAGCAATTTCCGTTCATCGGTATTTGTTGTACACGATGACAACAAGTTTCTTTTCCGCCTGCGGAAAGATGTTTCCTTCCTGAACAAACCCATCATCAAAAACAAGCTGGAAGAAATCCCTGAAAATTCTTCGGTACTGATTGATACCAGCCGTGCTGATTTTATTGACAAGGACATTATTGAAGTGATCGAGGATTTCATGATCCACGCACCGCTGAAAAATATTCACGTGGAAATCAAAACAAGTTCCTTCCGCAATCATGGCTTCAGCAAATTGGTAATAGAGAGTAGCAGAAATGAAGCCGACGTGGTTCGGACACACGATAAAAAATTGGTTCCTGCCGGTGCCTAAAGAAGTAATTTTAAACTGAAAAACAGACTATGCATTCGTACGAAAAGTTATTATTGGAGAACAAGGCCTGGGCGCAGGAAAAAAGAGCAGATGATCCGGCGTATTTTGAACGACTGGCAGATGTACAAAAGCCGGAGTTTTTATGGATCGGTTGCAGCGACAGCCGCGTACCGGCCAATGAAATTACGGGTACACAACCGGGTGAGATCTTTGTTCACCGCAATGTGGCCAACCTCGTAGTGAATACGGACGTGAATCTTTTAGCCGTACTGGATTATGCCGTTGCACACCTGAAAGTAAAACATATTATCGTGTGTGGACACTATGGTTGCGGTGGTGTAAAAGCCGCTTCCACAAACCAGGACTTTAAGCCGGTGCTGAATATGTGGCTGCGTAACATTAAAGACGTTATCCGTACGCACCGTTCCGAAATTGAAGCCATCAAGGATGAAGAAGAACGCATCAACCGACTGGTAGAATTGAATGTGCAGGAGCAGGTAAATAACCTGGCGAAAACCAGCATCATTCAGCGCTACTGGCAGAAGGAGCAGCGACCCGATCTGCATGGTTGGGTGTATGGACTCAAGGACGGTGTGATCAAGCCTGTATATGAAATGAAAGCGGGCACGCATATTGATTCTATCTATGAGTTTGATGGGCTTGTGAAAAGTAAACAGCCTTAGCTTGGTAACTTTTAAATCTTACTAAATGAATTGTCCGAATTGTAATGAAACTTTGGTTATGACTGACCGCAATGGCGTAGAGATCGATTATTGTCCAAAATGCCGTGGCGTATGGCTCGACCGGGGTGAGTTGGATAAAATTATCGAACGCTCCAATGCGTATTTTGGCGGGCAGGAACAGAGCCAGCCAAATCAGCAGGTGCCGCCGCCTGGCCAGCCATTGCAGCAACGGCCCTACGATGATGATTACTATAAAAAGGATCGTCACTATGGCGACAAACATTACAATGACCCTTATTATCGGAATAAAAAGAAGAAAGGGTTTCTCGGTGATTTCTTCGATTTTGATTAATATATTATCCCCGCTACATGCGGGGATAATTTTTTATGACCTGAAGGTGTTATCTTTCTGCTTTTGTAAAGAACCCAACCCTCTGCATGGCATCACCCAAAGGAATCTGGAAGGTCATCACAGCATCTTCCGTCGGCACACTCATTGAATGGTACGACTTTTACATTTTCGGAAGTTTATCCACGATTATCGCTGCAAAATTTTTTCCGGCTGAAAACCCAACCGCTGCATTGCTGTCCACACTGGCCACCTTTGCCGCCGGTTTTATTGTACGGCCTTTTGGTGCCCTGGTGTTTGGTCGCTTGGGCGATCTTATCGGACGGAAGTACACCTTTTTGCTAACGTTGGTGCTTATGGGCTTATCTACGTTTCTGATCGGTTGCATTCCCTCCTATGCTACGATCGGTGCCTGGGCGCCAATTCTTGTTTTGATCCTCCGCCTGCTGCAAGGACTAGCTCTTGGTGGCGAATACGGTGGCGCTGCTACCTATGTGGCCGAACATTCGCCGGTAAACAAACGCGGCTTTTATACCAGCTTTATACAAACCACCGCTACACTGGGATTATTCCTCTCGCTGGGTGTGATTCTTTCCATTCGACGCCTTGTGGGAGTGGATGAATTTACTAATGGTGATGGCTGGCGGTATCCTTTTCTTCTTTCCATTGTGCTTGTAGGCGTTTCTATTTTTATCCGCCTGCGCATGCAGGAATCACCCCTTTTTGCCAAACTGAAAGGTGAAGGCAAAACGTCGAAAAACCCGCTGAAAGAAAGCTTTGGGCACAAGTCCAATTTCAAAATGGTGCTGCTGGCGCTGTTTGGAGTTACCATGGGGCAAGGTGTGATCTGGTATACCGGCCAGTTTTATGCCCAGACCTTTCTTCTCAGCAAATGCAACCTGGAGTATGAACAAGCCAACACTATTATCCTGATTGCACTGGCCATTGCCACGCCATTCTTTGTGTTATTTGGCAGCCTGTCGGATAAATGGGGCCGAAAAAATATCATGATGATCGGCATGCTGCTCGGTGTACTCTTCTACCGGCCCATTTTCGACCGCCTGTATACTCTCTCCGATGTTACACAGAAAAACATTGCCGCTACTACGTCCACCACTGCCAACAACGCTATGGTACAGGCAGCCGTTACCACGGTGATCAAAGACTTTGAAGATGGCAGCCGGTTAAAAACAACGGCCACACAAACTGCCGGAGCACCCAAAATCAAAAACGAAATCACGTTGAGCGAAGCCGATAAATGGCAGATGATTGCACTGATTTTCGCCATGGTTTTATTTGTAACAATGGTGTACGGGCCCATTGCCGCTTTTTTGGTAGAGCTGTTTCCCACCAAAATTCGTTATACATCCATGTCGCTGCCATATCATATCGGTAATGGTGTATTCGGTGGACTGGTGCCGTTTATTGCCACACTGATCACCACCATAAAAGGAACCAACCATCTCTCCGGACTTTGGTATCCGATTGGCATTGCAGCACTTAGTTTTATCATTGGATCCCTTTATCTCTCTAACAAGATTGACAATGATGTAACGGATTGAGTGCAAAAAAAATGAATTGACACAAACCGTATTACGATAAAAGCGTTTAGCATGAATCAACTGAAACGATATTTGGGAGCAATCTGGATGGTGCTTGGCCCCATCGCCATTGCTGTATTGATCTGGGGTGCGATCAACAACATCAATCCGGCCGGCACCGATGACATCAACAAACCTCTTCCCTGGATTATCATCATCGCCATCTTCACGCCTATTGCCATTGGCCTTACCGTATTTGGCTGGTATGCCTGGAAGGGTGAATACGACCGATATGCAGATGAGTAGATATGTGGCTTTGCGGATGAAGAAAATCAATATTCGCACATCTGCATATTCGCACATCCGCATATCTTCTTCTCCCCACATTACCTTTGAGCTATGTCCATTACTGTAAAAAACCTGACGAAGACCTACGGCGAACAAACAGCAGTTGACGCCATTTCGTTTACTGTAAACAAGGGTGAGATCGTGGGTTTCCTTGGGCCGAACGGTGCCGGCAAAAGCACCACCATGAAAATGATCACTGGCTACCTGGCACCCGATAGTGGCGCTATTTCAGTCAGCGGCGTGGATGTGATCAAAGACCCGCAGGCCGCCAAGGAAAAGATTGGCTACCTCCCTGAATCCAACGCCCTTTATTACGACATGTATATTAAAGAGTACCTTGAATTTATTGCCGATGTTCACGGTGTGCCCAACAGGCAGCAAGCCATCAGCCAGGTGGTTGAACAGGTGGGCCTTACACGGGAAAAAGCCAAAAAGATCGGGCAGCTTTCCAAAGGGTATAAGCAGCGGGTTGGGCTTGCCGCCGCACTGCTGCACAATCCCGAAGTATTGATTCTAGATGAACCTACCAGCGGTCTTGATCCCAACCAGATTGTCGAAATCCGGAATGTGATCAAAGAGCAGGGCAACGATAAACTGGTGCTGTTTTCTTCACACATCCTGCAGGAGGTGGAAGCCATCTGCGACCGGGTGATCATCATCAACCGCGGTAAATTGGTGGCCGATGACAAACTCTCGAATTTGCAACAACGCTCCAGCAGCACGGTTGTCCGTGTTCAGTTCCGGGAAGCCCTGGAAGCTGAATGGATGCGTCGCCTGAAGGGTGTAAAAGCTCTGAACAAACTGGATTCCCAAACCTGGTCGCTTGAAACCACTGAGCCGGATACTGTTCGTACAGAGCTCAAAAAATTAGAAAGAGAAAATAACCTTGATATTGTTTCTTTGCAGACCGAAAGCCAGTCGCTGGAAGAAGTGTTCCGCACACTAACAGCCGGCCACACGGCACCAGCCAGTGAAACAACAACAACGAATAAGTAATCCTAAAACCAACAAAGAAATGAGTTACATAGCCGAAATTTTTGCCCGGCAGATCCTCGACAGCCGTGGAAATCCAACCGTAGAAGTAGATGTTATTACAGACGATGGCGCTATGGGCCGGGCCGCTGTTCCCAGTGGGGCCAGCACCGGTGTGCATGAAGCCGTAGAACTGCGCGATGCCGACAAAAGCGTCTATGTAGGAAAAGGTGTTTTGAATGCCGTAAAAAATGTAAACGATATTATTGCTCCTGAACTGGTGGGCTATGATGTAGCCGACCAAACCGGTATTGACCAATTGATGATCCAGTTAGATGGCACCGAAAATAAAAGTAAGCTGGGCGCCAACGCCATTCTCGCGGTGAGCATGGCTATAGCTAAAGCCGCGGCCGAAGAAGCAGGCCTTCCCCTGTTTCGTTATGTCGGTGGCACCAACGCCAAAACACTGCCGGTTCCCATGATGAACATCCTGAACGGTGGTGCGCATGCCGATAACAAGATCGACTTCCAGGAATTTATGGTAATGCCGGTAGGTGCTTCTTCGTTCAGCGAGGGATTGCGCTGGGGCGTGGAAATCTTCCATGCGCTGAAAACCGTACTGAAGAAAAAAGGCTACAGCACCAACGTTGGCGATGAAGGTGGGTTTGCACCCAACATTGGTTCCAATGAAGAAGCCATAGATACGGTAATGGAAGCCATCAATGCTGCCGGTTACCAAGCCGGTTCACAGATCTTTATTGCCATGGATGCAGCCAACAGCGAGTTGTACAAAGACGGTAAATACATCTTCCACAAAAGCGATGGCAAATCCCTGAGCTCCGATGAACTGGTGAAATTCTGGGAGAACTGGGCTAACCAATACCCCATTGCCTCCATTGAAGATGGTATGGCCGAAGATGATTGGGAAGGCTGGGCTGCCCTGACACAAGTCCTTGGCAACCGGGTACAACTGGTTGGCGACGACCTGTTTGTAACCAATGTCACCCGTCTCAGCCAGGGCATTGAAAAAAGCATTGCCAACGGCCTCCTGGTAAAAGTAAACCAGATTGGTACGCTGACAGAAACCATCAATGCCGTGACGATGGCGCAGCACGCCGGTTATAACACCATCATGAGCCACCGCTCCGGCGAAACGGAAGATAGCACCATTGCCGACCTGGCTGTAGCCCTGAATTGCGGGCAGATCAAAACCGGATCGGCCAGCCGCTCCGACAGGATGGCAAAGTACAACCAGTTGATCCGCATCGAGGAACTGCTGGGTGCTTCGGCCTACTACCCCGGCAACAAGCTGAAGTTTGGTAAATAAAAGAAATAGTTGACAGATGACGGATGACAGTTTAGAATGATTTACTGTCATCCGTTATTTTTTATCTGTCAACTTTTTTTATAGTTTTACCTCCGTCATCAGACTTCTACCATCTGTCATCTAATCTCATATGAACTTTCTTTCTTTCATTCCTTCCTTTCTGCGAAACAAGTACTTTTTATCGCTAACGGTGTTTGCCGTGTGGATGCTTTTTTTTGATAAAAACGACGTGTTCACACAGATGGAGCGACGTAGCGAACTGGCTGAAATTGAAGACAACAAGGCCTATTTTTCCCAAAAGATTGAAGAAAGTAAAAAGTTCTCGAGAGATATTCAGTCTGATGCTGCAGCGATAGAAAAGTTTGCCCGGGAAAAGTATCACATGAAGCGGGAAAACGAAGACCTGTACATTATTGTTCCGGCTGAAGAAAAGTAATTTCGGCGGCCCTGCACAATAAGCATTTTCTTTCCGCGTTTAAAGAAGCATATAAGCAAAACCTGCTCACCACTTAGATTATAAGGAAAGCCTATGCACAATTTTACGCCGGAGGATCTGCTCTTGTATCTGTACAAAGAAACCTCCACGCAGCAAACTGCCGCCATTGAAGAAGCCTTGCAAAAAGATTGGACATTACGGGAAAAGCTGGCTGTTATGAAGGCTGCGCAGGAACGCCTCAACAACCTTAAGGTTTCTCCCCGCACCGAAACCGTGCTGGCCGTTTTAAAATACGCAGCCGCCCAGCAAACGGTAAAGACCTCCTGAGAAACAGTTCCAGAACAATTTCCATCGCTGTGATCTGCAGTAGACATTCGTGGCGCATTGCCCGTTGTCCGTTGAACCCTTCCCCTGCTTACCTTAGCGTCACATGACCCGTAAAGAACGATTTGAGGCCTGTGTGGCTTATTTTCAGCAAGTAATGCCCGATGCTGAAACAGAGCTCCATTACAGCACCACCTATGAACTTTTGGTGGCTGTTATTCTTTCGGCGCAATGCACCGACAAACGGGTGAACATGGTTACTCCCGCCCTTTTCCAGCAATACTCCGATATTCCTGCCCTGGCAAAGGCCGAATACGACGACGTGTTCCAGTTGATTCGCAGCATTTCGTTTCCCGGCAACAAAAGCCGCCACCTGATTGGTATGGCGCAGATGGTGACGGAGCGTTTTGGCGGCGAAATCCCAATGACAGTAGAAGAACTGGTGCAGTTGCCAGGGGTGGGTCGCAAAACGGCAAACGTGATTACTTCTGTCGTAGATAAACAGCCGAACATGGCTGTAGATACGCATGTCTTCCGCGTATCGGCCCGCATTGGTCTTACGGTTGGTGCAAAAAATCCCCTTCAAACCGAACTGCAGCTCATCAAGTTCATCCCGAAAGACCTGGTTTATATCTTTCATCACTGGCTCATCCTGCATGGCCGCTACATTTGTGTAGCCCGTAACCCGAAATGTGGGGAATGTGGCCTGCGTCCCGTGTGTAAATACTACCAAACCATCGTTGCAAAAGCTGCTAAAACTGCCTGAACCGGCCTTTAGCGTCAAAACTTTCTTATTTTAGGCATCTTCTGCGTGCAGAAAACAAGTTTGGCGTAGTGGTTGAATACATAGGTGTATAATTTCAGTACCGATAAATGACTTCAGTTGAAAACACATACACCGGTTTTAATTCTGTTTTGTCCATTCTGCCCCTTGTAACTGTGATCAGGCGAATGGTTGATGAAGATAAACCCGGTGCCAAAAAGCTTTACCAGGACCTTTTAACCGAAATAGAAACGCAACCCGAATTGTTGCAGCCCAGCATAAATACGGAGCTGCTGCACCGGCACGAAGCTTTGGTAGAAGCCCTGTTGGCTACTATTTTTCCGCCCTCCATATCGTCAAATCAGGGCATGTACGCCATTACGTTTCCGTTTAGTTCCGAAACGATTTACTCCTCACCGGGATTTAAACGCTATTTTTTAAAAGGCGGAACTACTATCAATGTTCCCGACAGGCGAACAACGGTTGACATTACAAAAGCCAGTTTATCGCTGGCCTATAACGTTATTCTGCGCAAACTGTACGGAGCGTCTATGCCGTTAACAGCAACCTCGGTGCATGCGTTTGCGGATGAGGACAACAATCTCACAACCTACTACGAGCTGAATCTGAACGCGGAGTTTGTTGATGTGCAGGCTATCAACAAAGATTTTGAACTACCGGCTGGTTTTTCGCCTTACCGCACTTTGGAAATTGATGAACTGCGGGAATTGTTGCCTCTGGAGAATTTCCAGTTTCAGGGCCTGGTAGTAATTGACGTAGCTGATGTAACGCAGGTGCAGATCACCAACGAAATCAAAAATGCCCTTCTGAATATCAATGCTTTTTCGAACGTAGAGGTGTACGACGAACTGGAGCATCATGTGCAAAGCCTGATCCGGCTGCGCAACGTGAAGATTGGCATCACACCGTTTTTCAAAAAGAACAATCTTTATCTCTATACAGAAACCCATTACCGCAACAGCTTGTTGTTTAAGAACAATGATGTTCTTCACCGCAAGGACGAGATCAGTGACCTGTGCCAGGAAGTTTTTCAACATACGACCCAGCCCATCCTGCACCAGACCCTGAATGCAAACAATACAAGGCACAACGAGCTGCTGAAGATCTACCTGAACCTCGGTGCCAACAGTTTGCTGCTTTGTCCGCTCAAATGCGAAGACGGGAGCCTGATTGGCTTGCTGGAAATCATAAGCGAACAGGCAGGCAAACTGCAGTACCAGCATGTATCCCGGATTACCCCGGCAATTGAACTGTTTACACTAGCACTGAAAAAAACAAACGAAAGCCTGCAGATGCAGATCGATAAAACCATCAAGGAACATTTTACCGCCATTCAGCCGGCCGTGGAATGGAAGTTTACCGAGGTGGCTTTTCATTACCTGCAGCACCGGCAAACTTCGGATATGGCCAAAATGCCGGCCATTTCCTTTAAAGATGTTTACCCGCTGTACGGTTCCATCGATGTCCGCAATTCTTCCGTAGAGAGAAGCAATGCCATTCAACTGGACCTGCTGGAGCAGCTAACGCTGGCCGGTGATGTGCTGAAAAAAGCCTGCAAGGTTGTGGACTTTCCTATCCTGAAAGAAACGCAGTTCCGGATTGACAAATACATCAATGCCGCATCGGATACGCTGTTGTCGGATGATGAAATGCAGATCTATGATTTTTTGCAGATCCACCTCGATGCTGTGTTTCAGAATTTGCTGCAACTGAAACCGGAGCTGAAAAAAGTGATCAACGATTATTTTGAGGCTCTCGATTCAAGCCGCAAGATCATCTACCAGCACCGCAAGCAGTACGAGGACAGCATTACCCGCATCAACGATGCGCTGGACCGCTTTATCGACCAGGAGCAAAAAGCTGTGCAGGAAATTTACCCGCATTACTTTGAACGCTATATTACCGATGGTGTTGAATTCAACATCTATATTGGTCAGTCGCTGACACCGCATATCACCTTCAGCGATATCTATGTGCGCAACTTAAAACTCTGGCAACTTTCGTTTTTAACCAAGGCAGCACGCCTGACACATAGCATGGAAAAGCGGTTGCCGCTTACATTGCAAACCACACAACTGATTCTGGCACACTCCATTCCACTTTCCATTTCTTTCCGCCGCAAAGAACGCAAATTTGACGTGGACGGGGCATACAATATCCGGTACGAGATCATAAAAAAGCGTATCGACAAAGTGCATATCCGCGATTCGGAAGAGCGGTTAACCCAACCGGGCAAAATAGCGGTGGTGTACTCGCAGCAGAAAGAGCTTATGGAGTACCTCGAGTACATTGAATTTTTGCAAGCAGAAGGCCTGCTGGGTGATAACCTGGAGCATTTTGACCTGGAAGACACCCAGGGCATCAGCGGTCTGAAAGCCGTAAGGGTGGATGTTTTGTTTGAAACCGAAACGCCGCAAAAAGAACCTTATACGAAATTGGGAAAAGAGCAGTTGCAAAAACGCTGAAATCTTCTACTTAAATAAATGCGGTTTATGGAAAGCAAGCCGTTTCGCATCCCAGCAAAAACCGCTGTATGCGAAAGCTGTTGTTGCTCCTATTTTCTGCTTTCTTTTTCGCTTGTCAAAATGAGATGGTGCTGCCAGCCGACACGCCGGCAGAGCCGCCACCCTTTCTGATACAAAGGGCAACGCTTACGGATACCCGCAGTTGGGCGTATTTCCTGCAACATCTGCCGGTACAAGAGGGCACAATCATCGATTATAAAGGCCAGGTCGTTCCGGACCAGGAAAAAAAGTTTTCACTTCTTTCTTATGATGTGGGCAAGCGTGATCTCCAGCAGTGTGCTGATGCCCTGATCCGGCTGCGTGCCGAATACCTATTTAGCCAGCAGCGTTATCAGGAGATTCACTTCCAGTTTACAGACGGGACGCCCTATTCATTTGATGCCTATGTTCGAGGAAGCAGACCCATACAGGATGGCAACCGTGTCCGGTTTATAAACACGCAGCCGGCCTCTTTCACTTGCAACCATTTCCGCCAGTATCTCGATCTTGTGTTTGCGTATGCCAGTACCATCTCGCTGGCCAGAGAGCTAAAAAATACAGAAGATTTTACCATAGGTACAGTGGTGCTTACACCCGGCAGTCCCGGGCACTGCATGATCATTACCGATATGGCCACTACACCTAACGGCGAGACCTTGTATAAACTGGTAGAAGGCTATACACCGGCGCAATCCATTTATGTGTTGCGCAATTTGGAAGAACCGCAACTCGGGTATTGGCATCGTTTGGACAAAGGCGTCATCCGCACAGCCAGTTACACATTTCAAGTCTATCGGCTCAAATCGTTTGAATAGGGTTACTACCGTTGAAGTGTATACGTAATTTGAAAACTTCTTCCGTCAAGCATTACCTGGTCGATGCCGCGGATGGTATATTCGTCAAACTGGGAGATGGAAAGATTCAATTGGTCGTCTGGTAACTGAATATCCAACTGCCGGTTGCCGTTGGAAAGACTCCAGGTAATGTTTTCCCAGTAGGCATTACAGCCCTGCCGCATGCGGCCATAACCATTGCTGATAAAGTCAATAACAATATCCTGTTGGCAGGATGTGTAGCTGCCATAAATATCTGTTTCGGTACGGCCATCACCGTCAAAATCATAGGCCCGGTCCGAACGAATATCGGTGACCCGCCAGACTCCATCCAGGCTTCGTTCATCGCGGATAACATCTGATTTTTAACAACTGCTGAAGACAAATAAAAGCGATAAGGCAAATGCGGAAATGGTAAATAGCTGGCGCATAGGTTTGTTTTTATGGGTAAGAAATCACTGTCGCCTTATTACTCTCGTAAATTGTGCCAGCTACTAAAATGAAAGCTCTAATCGGTCAATTTTATCTTTTGTTTAAGTACAAAAAAAGGAGAGCCATGGCTCTCCTTTTTTTGCATTTATCAGGCTGTTTAGAAGCGGAAACCAACACTCACATAAGGCAGCAGGCTTTCTTCCCTTGACCGGGCAACAGAAGCCGTTACCACCCAGCGTTTGATGGGAGCAATCCAGATACCGGCGCCATAACCATGATGCCAGCGGCGTGACTGTTCCTCATCTACCCATACACGGCCCACATCATTAAAGAACAACACACCCAAAGAGCCTGGAAATAGATAGGTGCTGAATTCAGCCAGCCGGATGCGCAGCTCCAGGTTATTGTACAAAATCTCGCGGCCGGCAAATCGGTTGCGACGATAGCCCCGCAGGTTTTCGGTACCGCTCAGGTATTGTGCCTGCGGAATATCGTAAGCCCCCAGGTTTTTGGCCCATCCCAGCCTTGCCGCATATACCGCAATGGATCGCGGTGTAAAGGAAGCAAATATGCTCATGTCAAAATACAATTGTGTCAGCCGGTTGCTCGAAGCATTTAGTCCGAACAATTGTTTGGCCCCTGCATCCATCTTAAATCCACGGGTTGGCAGGTTTTCGCTGTTCTTGGAGTTGATGTCCAATCGGAACTCACCGCCCAGGAAAGACTTGTGCTCATACAGCGTGTTTTCATCCACAAACTGCAACGGTTCCTTGCCTAAAAACTTCTCGGCATTTTCATCGCGGTGTATATGGAAATATTGATAGGTAGGCCCGTAACTAATCCGCATCCACGACTGCAGGTGGCGCCGGAGCATAACCGAAAGGTTGCCGATGTTATAGCGTGCCCGGTAATACTGCAGCCGTTGTCCGCCTCGATCGCGGTCATAGGTGGTGTTATTCCCGATGCCGAAGAAGTTGGTTACGTTTACGGGTGCCCGTAAGTCACCCCGGATCAGCAGGTCATTGATCCCTATGGCCCTTGTAAAATCACCTGCATAGTTAAAAAAGTAGGAGGAGGTACGAAGGGCATGCCCCACATTAAAAATGTGCCGCTGGCTGAAAGGCTCTTTGCGAAAACCATGCGTGAGCACTTCAAGGCGGCCACCCAGGAACACACCATCATCGATGTTGAACGCTGCCGTAAGTCCTGGTTTTACATATCCATAACGATAAAAGATACGGCTGTATTCGTTGTTACGAGGATTTCCACTTACGTGTTGAAGAAAGCCCGAAAGGTTGCCTTCAAACTTGTTTTCTTCAAAGCTAACATCGTACACACGGATCCTTTTCCCTTCATTGCTTTCGTTGCGGAAATGGTCATCGCCCGGTCCACCAATGATGCGCATTTTGATGCTGCTGGCAACGCCCCGCACCACAAAACTGTCCCGTCCTTCCAGGCCATAAATCATCAACTGGCGGGTGGCGTTTTCATCAAAGGTTCGTTCATATACACGGGTAGCAATGGCACCATTTGTATCGATCTTGTTTACCTTGATGTGTACTTTACCGCCTTCCAGTTTATCAATAACAAAAAGTTCCCGCTGGTTGGTGCCGACAATATTCACTTCCTCCGTCAGAAAATCATAATACTTCATCATGTCGGCCTTGAAATGCTGCCGGCGCTCCTTCAGGGTATTGGTAATTTTTTCACTGTGAAATCCCCGCACTTCCCGCGGCTGTCGTAGCAGTGCTTCATCAATCACCGCATCTGTCATCCGGCTCAGGAAGGTGTCTATTTGTTGACTCCAGACTCCCCGGTCAAGCTCATTCAGGAAGAAACGGTCGAAGTTGCGGGCAGGCCGGTTGAAGGTGTTGATGTTGCCGGCCTTTTTTTCAAATCCCTGCAGCTCCGGTACCAGCCAGGGACGTTTTACAAAGTATGGAATGAGGCCCTGGTTTACAAAGAATATCTGGTCCTGGTCTTTAGGAATGGGAAAATAAATCTTACCCTTACCGGTATCCCGTGTTGCCCAGTCCCACTGTCCTTCGTGCCGGTCGAAATCCATATAAAAATTATCCAGCAAACGGGCTTTCAATACGGCTACCTGGTCAATGTGATCGTCATTGTCCTTTTCCAGCTTCAACACCACTTCATCAGTGTTGTCGGTCTTGGTAATTCCTTCCGGCTCCCGCTCCTCCATAATTGCCAGGGTATTTTTAAACGTTGGCCGAAAGCGGCCCAGCCGCGGGTCGTCAGGGATGTAAATGAGTTTTTTGCGGTGATAAGGAATCCCTGCAGCCCTGGCCAGGGGTTCTACCGAAAGGGCGCCAAAAGGATACGAAGCGGAGATGCCCTGGTTCACCAGGTCCTGCACAAAGGTTTGCCGCAGGTCGGCCGGGATGGCCGCTTCCGGAAACTTTTCAACCGTACGAAGCGACCATTCCTTTCCTTTGGAATCGGCCACCCTTAACGAACGGGTTTGCTTTCCCCCACCTTGTTTGGTTGGCGTCAGGCCACCGTATTCTTTTCCCAAATCCAATACAGGGGCTGTTACCGGTGTTGTCCATTCGGGACGATAGTTTTTTCCCAAAAAAAGATTGCGTATTCCAGTGGATGCCAGTGTAGGATTGGCAGCAATGCTCATGGAATCGGGCAGGGATGGAATGCTGTCTTTTGAAATGGCCGTGGGCGGTGCTTTGATCGATTCCAGGTCCCGGCTCCAGGTATTATCTGAAAGATCTTTGCTGTTCAGATTATAAAACTTGGTAACGGCCCGGCCGCTTTTGTACACCTCCAGCGTTACAAAACCATACATCTGGTCCTGGAAAACCAAGGTTCCTTCCTTATTCTCCCGAATGCGGCTGATTTTAGCACCCGAGCCGCTCACAATCTGGTAAACGGTGTCCTGCTGAATCACCCGCTGAATAAATTGCAGGCTGTGGTCATGGCCCGAAGCAATAATCGCATTCGGGTGTTTACGAATGGCTTCTTCCAGCACTTCTGCCATTGTTTGGTATAAGGGATGCTTAATATCCTGTAGGTTGCCAAACACACCACGGGCAATGGGGTAAATGGAACCCAGAACCGGCAACGGAATCCAGAGGTTTTTATTAATTGCGGTTAGTGGGAAAAGGTGTTCCTTCCAGGTATAATCGCCGCCATGCGGCCCGAAAGAATAAATTGGATGGTGATTTACAATCAGCAGCAACTGGTTTTGGTGTTGGGCAACAATTTCCTGCAATTCAGTGGCAAATTCCTGCACGGTGCGGCTGTTGCAGGTGGAACTCAATCCGGGTTTTTCATGAATGTACAGGAACCATTGGCTGTCAATGAAAACTACAGCAACCTGATCGTTAAAATCAACCGCAATCGGCCCGGGACAACCTTCGGTTGGCAGGGACTGAATATTATTCTGCCCTTTTCCGTTGATGTAATTATGTTGGTTGCGGATGCGCTGCCAGCCACCCAGTTTACCATTTTCCCAATCGTGGTTGCCCGGTACAAAAAACGCTTTTCCTTTTTTACCTATGAATGGCTTCATCAGGTAATCGATAATCTGTTTGGCCCCTTCATAATCCTGTTCGCCTTTCATGGGCAGGCCAAGCGGGTAAATGTTATCGCCTAGGTACACAGCGCTGTTACGCTCATCATTCCAGTCCACATTTTTCTGCAGCCAGTCCACAACGGGGTGACGTCCATCCGCAAATATTTCACCGGCATCGCCGATCAGGAAAATGCGTTGGGTAAGGGTGTCGGTTTGCGCCAGGCAGGTGGTTGCTACTAAGCACAACACACTAAACAAGAGGCTTTTCATCACATTATTTTTTGCTTTTTTGCGGCTTATAGGGGAAACGGAGTAAGGTTGGTTCGCCATGTTTTTTCTCATTTGAAATGAACATATCCCCATTTGGTGCAAAAGCAATGCCCTCGGATTGTGGAAACACATCGGGATTGAGGTTGTAGGCTTCCAGCACCTCCCCCTTCACCGTGGTGATGACCAGCAGGTTGCCGGCCGAAGAAAGAATGTACAGCCGTTTGTTAACCGGATGAATGGCTGCACCCGACGGGTCAAACTTGGCATCCGCATCATTCACCAGTTTTCTTACCTCGCCTTTGTCGACGGTAAAAAACTCCGTGGAATCAAACGTACGGGTAGCCAGATCAAAAC
Source organism: Flavisolibacter longurius (assembly GCA_014163555.1). GTDB lineage: Bacteria > Bacteroidota > Bacteroidia > Chitinophagales > Chitinophagaceae > Flavisolibacter. Next base: position 79,797 of record JACJGO010000020.1, on the reverse strand, counting down.
GGTACGCTGTACGCAAACCTTCACTTTCCTCATGTGCACAGGTCTTACACATAATGACCAGTGCATTTTCAGACGAATCGTAATACATCGTCTCAAAATCATTTTTCCCTTTCAGCCCCAGGTCGTAAATTTTAATACCAACCGTATCTTTTGCCGCATCCGGCACTTCGTAAATAATGCCTTTGCTCAGCAACACAAAAACAGAGCTGTCCTTTTTGACAATATCTTCCGGGTCGCTGTTCGCGGGCACAACATCCACTGTGTAATCTGAAAGTTTGGCGGTGCGCATGTTCAGCATGAAAACTTTGCGCTGACCGTCAACAATTCCCAGCAGGGTGCTGTCTTCGGCACTGATATAACTAATACCGGAAATTTCATTCAGTGTACTTCCCAGCAACGTAGTTTCGGGACTTCCCAAATCATAATCGGGCGGTGATGACCCTTTTTGTTTACATCCTGCAACAAACAGCAGCGTACATACGAAAAACAAGAACAAAACAGGCAGGCATTTCTTTTGAAATAACATTTTACGCATTTGTTACTTTTACTTATCAAACAATGCACCAAGTACCATGAATGAAACGAACAGCCAATTGTTGGGCGCAGCCCGGGCCTACGTTACCGATGTATTTCAACACAAAGTAAATCCGGAATTTGTTTTTCATAGTCTGGAACATACGGAAGACGTAGTAGAGGCCTGCAGCCATATGGCCAATCATTATCAGTTGAACGAAGAGGACCGGTTGGTGCTGATGCTGGCTGCCTGGTTTCATGATACCGGTTATTCTGCCGGCCGTGCCGAAGGACATGAAGAGGTGAGTGTACAAATTGCTACCCAGTTCCTGACAGGTCACCAGGTAGATGATACCACTATTCAGCGAGTGGCTTCCTGCATACAAGCTACCAAGATGCCACAGTCGCCGGTAAGCCTGATTGAAAAAATTCTTTGTGATGCCGACCTTTTTCATCTTTCCACGGAAGACTTCAGGGCCCGCAACCAATTGCTGAAGCAGGAACGGGAAAGCATGCTTGGACACAAGATCAACAAAAAAGAATGGCGGAAAAACAACATCCAGTTTTTGACAAGCCACCGCTATTTTACGGATTACGGCCACGAGTTTCTGGAGCCGAAAAAACAAACCAATCTTGCCCTGTTTACCAAGAAGAAAACCGATAAAAAAAATGAACCGGTAGCAGTAGAACCGGAAAAGGTATTTCCGTATGTAACCGAAGTAGAAGCCATCAGTGCACAGGACCAGAAAAATGCAGAGCGGGGCATTCAAACCATGTTTCGCACCACATCCAACAACCATATTGAGCTGAGTGGCATGGCCGACAGCAAAGCGCATATTCTTATTACAGTTAATTCCATTATTCTTTCCGTAGCGGTTTCATACGGTTTGCCCCGCATTATTGCAGCAGGAAACGAAGAGTACATTATTCCGGTGGTGATGCTGGTACTTACCTGTTTGGTTTGTGTAACCTTTGCCATATTGGCCACACGACCTTCTATCAACAGCGGACGGTTTACGGAAGAAGACATTCGCAACAAAAAAACCAATCTTCTTTTCTTTGGCAATTTTCACCGCATGCAGTTGGAAGACTACCAGTGGGGCATGAACCAGATGATCCGCGACAAAGAATACCTGTACAACACCATGATGATGGATATCTATTACCTCGGTGTGGTGCTGGCACGCAAGTACCGTTACTTGCGCATTGCGTACACGGTTTTTATGGTAGGATTGATCATTGTGGTGATTGCACTGGGCACGGCCGCCTTTGTTGATAACCTGGGCGGCGGTGGCGGCAATTCGTCGCAGACAAAGATTGATTACTAAGTTGGCGTAGGTATAACCGGTGAAAAATGCAGTCGGCTGTTGTGCTCAGGTGCTCGAACATCACAGCAGTTTGGATGAGATTTGAGAAGCCCAACAAACCATTCGTCCTTCCTTTTGCAAACCGCATCAGCGATTCTTCCTTTCTTTGCGGGGCGAAAACGAAGAGAGGATCATGCGCAGGAAATTCATTTTTTCTATTCCAAAAGTCAGCGATGCATTGAACGGTGCCGTGGCATTTACCCGCCAGGCAACCTTGCTCAATCCATTAAACTTTCTGCAGAAAGGTACAAGGCCCAAAGCCTTGTTTGCCCTGGGTGTGGTGTGCCTTTTCTGGGGCACCACCTGGATTGCCTCCAAAGAAGGTGTCCGCTATATGCCTGCGCTGCAGTTGGCAGGCATCCGGCAAACTCTTGGGGGACTGATTTATGTACTTTATTTTCTGATTCGTGGCACCGGTTTTCCAAAAGGCAAAGAGTGGGGACCCATCTTTGTTTTGAGCATTTTGAATTTCATGCTCAGCAATGGGCTTTCTACCTGGGGAGTAAAATACATTTCAGCCGGACTGGGTTCTATCATTGGTGCTATTTTCCCCTTATGGCTGGTACTGATTGGATTTTGGGGTGCCAGGTCAAGCATGAAGCGGGGAATGGTAGTTGGGCTGGTGCTGGGCTTTAGCGGCATTTGTGTCATCTTTTACGAACACCTGCACGATTTCCTCAACGCAGAATTTCGTTTCGGTATTTTTCTCTCCCTGCTTTCTACCTGGTCGTGGGCCTTTGGTACTTTATACACCAAAGAACATGCACTCCGTTTTAACCCCTATTTTGCCCTTGGATTGCAGATGCTGATTTCCGGTCCGTTGCTTTGCCTGATTGCGAGCATTACCAACAACAGTGTAGCCTTTTCGGCCATTCCCTGGCAATCGTGGACAGCTATTCTCTACTTGGTTGTATTCGGATCCGTAATCTCTTTTATTGCTTACCTGTATGCGCTGCAAAACCTTCCCACGGAGCAGGCTTCCCTCTATGCCTACATTAACCCAATGGTAGCATTTCTGGCCGGTGCGATTCTATTTGATGAAAAAATTACAGGTGCCATTGCGACCGGTGTACTGATAACATTGTTGGGTGTGTATATGGTAAACAGGCAGGCAAAACGTGAGAGGTGAGACGGCAGACGTGAGACTGTAATGTCACTAAACTTTCTGTCTTCATTACGATAGTTTGTGGGACTGTTCAACTTGTGAACTGCTCACGTCTCACGTCTCCCGTCTGACAGTTGACGTTTCACGGTTATGAATTCACTTCTCTCCGCTGATGCGCAGAATAAACTGCTCATAGACGTCCCGCCATCCTTCGCAGGCCGGATCGATGCCCAGGAAACTGTTGTGCCAGACCATGATCATCGATCCATTTACGGAACGAATGATCTCAAAAAACTGCATCATTTCCTGCAAGGCCTCGGCTGGCGATTTTTTCTCTTCGTGATACGCATTGGCATCCATAAAGCAAAATGGGTGAATGCGCAGTGCTGTTTTGGTTTCGCCCTTCAAATCGTACCAGTAATAAGGCGTGGACACCGATGCCCTGAATCCATTGATGGTACCATACCCCATGGAGTATTCATCGGTGATGCCCGCAGCCATCAGGCGGCGGTAGGTATTGGGCAGATCAAAGCGCAGGTAATGCTGACGCGACAGGGTTATCGGTTGGCCTGTAATGTTCTCAAGCCAGGCTTTTTCTTTTGTCAACAGCGGCTGCTGATCGCCACTGATCCAGGAAGGATGCAGGCCGGTTGCATACGTTGAAGAAATCTTTCGTACCAGATCCTGGAAGGCCGGGTTTTGTATATCAATATTCCTGTCGTACCGGCTGCGCTGCTGGGCCACCAGAAAAAAATAAACAGGCCGCAGTCCTGCCCGTTGGTGCAAATCATCCATCCATTCGTAGGCATCAAACGGATCCTGCCGGCGACCGCGAATTACCCGGATGCGGTGCAGCATCGAGCCCCATTTACCGGCAAAAAACAATTTGGCAATGGCACCGGCATTTCGATTGAAACCTTTGTTTTTAAAACTCCAAGCAATGTCGATATCGTAGGTAGCCTTAAAGCTGAATTGCGGTGATGAAAGTCGCAGATCGGGAAAGCGTTCTTTCAGCAGTTGCCGAAAATCTTCCAGCCAAAGATTGACCAGCGGCAGGTGCAAAAAGTTTTCGCGGTAGGCCAGCGAAGCCTGGTGCGAATACCGGCCGTACAGGTCTTTGGGATGCGGCAGGTATTCTTCGTAACGGGTGAGCAGAAAGAAAATGCCGGCAAAAAGATCAAAGCCGGTATCACCTTCTGCTTTAAAAAAAGCTTTGTGCCCGTTGTGCTCAAAGCACTCAATCTTCACCGGCCGGATGGTGGATTCAAACAGCAACACATGCGAATGGATCCATACTTCGCCTTCGTGCAGGCGGTGGTAACTGTAATTGATCCGGTGTGGGTCGGGGTGAACAAGGTATTTCTCCTCATCACAAAGCAGCTTGATGGGTGTATTGTAATATTGCGATAGGAAATCAACCACGTATTGCAACCGTGGACTTAAGGTATGGCTATAAATGATCACACTGTAAATTAAGGCCTTTTGTTATTCCTTTCTTTCCACATCTGATTAAATGATTTGGCCGGGAACTGAAGGTTAGAGCGGTGACGACTCCAGTCTTTTACAAAATTGTTGACAGCCCAACCTTTCATTTTACCCGAGCCCGTGTTCATTAACCGCCGGCTCATCATAGCCATTTTCCAAAACTTCCATGCCATCCGTTCGGTGAGTGCAGCGTTGCCTTCTTCCACAGCTTCGTGGCGGTTTTCCAACAACAGTTCGTGCAGGTTGATCTTTACAGCACACACTTCTGTACAATTGCCGCAAAGCGAAGAAGCATAACTCAGATGCTTCCACTCATCCATTTTTTTTAAATGCGGAGTAATGACGGAACCAATGGGTCCGCTGTAGGTGGTTTCGTAGGCATGACCACCAATGTTTTTATACACGGGACAGGCGTTCAAACAGGCACCACAACGAATGCAGTACAGGGACTCGCGGGTTTTGGGATTGGCCAGAATATTCGTACGGCCGTTGTCGAGAAGGATCACATACATTTCATCCGGACCATCTGTTTCTCCACCTTGTCTTGGACCACTGATGATGGAATTGTAGGATGTAACGCGTTGCCCTGTTCCATACGTCGCCAGTAAAGGCCAGAAAAGCGCTAGATCAGTTAACGAAGGAATGACTTTCTCAATGCCCACAATCACGATATGGGTTTTGGGCCAGGAGCAGCTCAGGCGACCATTGCCTTCGTTTTCGGTAAGCGCTATGCCACCGGAATCGGCAATGATGAAATTAGCGCCGGTAACTCCCACTTCGGCACGGGTATATTTTTCCCGCAGTTTTTCGCGGGCCACCAGGGTTAACTGGCTGGGGTTGAGATTGGGATCCGTTCCGAGTTTGTTGGTGAACAGCCGCGCCACATCTTCCTTGCTTTTGTGCATGGCGGGTGTTACAATATGATAAGGCGGTTCGCCATCCAATTGCTGGATGTATTCGCCCAGATCCGTTTCCACGCTTTCAATGCCATTCTTCTCCAAAAATTTATTGAGGTGCAATTCCTCCGTCACCATGCTTTTGCTCTTGACGATGGTTTTGCAGGATTTCTCTTTGCATATTTTCAGGATTTCCTGCAACGCATCGGCGGCCGTTTCTGCCCACAACACTTTGGCGCCGCGACTGGTGATCTTGGCTTCAAAGCTTTCCAGTTGCTTATCCAGTGTGCCGATGGCCTGCCATTTCAGGTTTTTGGCTTTTTCCCTGGCCAGGTGCACATCGGTGAATTGTTTTTTCCCGGTGGGCACTACCGCATTGTAACGGGAGATGTTGAAATTGATTTTACGGCGGTGTTCTTTATCGGCGGCTTTTACGGTGCTTTTGGCTACAAACGAGGTTGATTGCTCAGACATGCAGGTTATTTTTTCTTTTCGTCGTAATGTTCAATGGCAATTTGCTGCAGAACATCATAAAACTCCTCTCCAAACTTACGAATGATGGGCTCTTTCAAAAACTGGTACACCGGCATTTTTAATTTTTTCCCCAGCGAGCAGGCAGGATTGCACAACACTTCGCGAGGTTCGTAGTTCACGTAGGTAGCGTGTTTGGCTTCTACCAGCCGAATGGGATAGAGGTGACAGCTAATGGGTTTTTTCCATTCTACTTTGCCATCATAATAGGCTTGTTCGATAGCGCATTTAATAATGCTTTTGCTGTCCCGAACACCGTAAGCGCAGATAGCGCCGTTAACGGTTGGTGTGACCCAACCAAATTCTTTATCGTAAACATATTTTCCCTGGCGCTCAATTTCTGCTAGCCCCTCCGGCGTGAGGTAAGGCTTAACAGCATCAAACGCCTCATCAAGAATCTTTTTTTCTTCTTTGGCAAGTGGCGCACCGGCATCTCCATCTTCGCAGCAGCCGCCTTTGCATTTGTGCAGGTCGCACACGAATTTGGCTTCCACCACATCATCACTTACTAAAACATTGTCGATTGCAATCACAGAATCAATTTTGGCAAAGATAACATCGTGAGTGGTGAGTGGTCAATGGTGAGTCGTTAAAACATGGTACTGAATGGCCATCTACGCCAATTCCTTACGCTATATCAAACAGAAATGAATAGTGCAAAAAAGCATTTACTCACCATTCAATCCTTCCACCGTAAGGTTTGAATGAGATGATCCATATCCTGCTTCAAAAAATTGTTGACAGGACGGAGTGAATCTTCGTTGGGTGTGGCGTTGAAATAAAGGGCGCCACGAAGGAAATGCTCTACAGAATCGGTTGCGAAGAACTGGTTGGCAGTGGCAGCATTTCCTTTGAGATTGAAATAAACCCCGCTTACACCATTCGGTGTGGAAAAGGGTTCGGACTGGATTGCAGAAGCCCGCGACGTATGTTGCTTGTACGACATTGTAAATGCATCGTTTACCAGCGAATCAAACTTATACTTACGCACTTCTTTATAACTCAGGTGGAGACGGCCGTCAAACTGCGGAAAATCGACGTTGATCCAGTAAGGGTTTTCGGCTTCTTCATCAAAAAAAAGTGAATCCTGAATGATGTTGCCATACACAGGGTATTCAAAGGTGTAGGGAAAACCGGGACGATCGAAAACCTGGTATTTTTTCTCCGGAAAGTCAATCTTAAAATATCCCCTTTCCTTTTGCACAAAATCCGTATTGCAGGCGGTTAGCCAATAGGCAATGAGCAATATGCAACCAGCAATTAACAATTGCTGTCCACTTTCCCGCTTGGCGTTTGCCCTTTCATGTACATTACTCTTCATTGATGACATGATTGATATAAATCTTTACCGATTTGATGCGGTTCTTTTCTGCTTCCAGCACCGTGAAGTCGAAGTCGCCGCTGGATACTTTTTCGTTTACCTGCGGAAACTCGCCTGCAAGTTCCAGGATCAAACCACCCAGCGATTCGCTTTCCCCTTTTACGGCGTCGAAGGTATCGATCGGCAATCGCATGGCCCGGCAAAGATCAGGCAGCATCACCTTGGCATCAGCCAAGTAGGTATTAGCATCTACTTTTTTAACGATGTTTTCTTCTTCATCAAATTCATCGTGTATGTCACCAATGATTTCTTCCAGAATATCTTCCATGGTTACAATGCCGCTGGTACCGCCAAATTCATCTACCACAATGGCAAAATGCACCCGTTTGCTCTTAAATACTTTCAACAGGTCACTGATCAGTTTTGTTTCGGGCACGAACATGGGTGGCCGGATTACACCCTGCCAGTTGAAGGATGATTCCTGCAGGTGTGGCAAAAGGTCTTTGGTGTTGATCACACCAACAATATCATCGAGGCTGTTTTTATACACCGGAAAACGTGAATAGTGCAGCTCTTCTACTTTTTTCACTACGTCGCCAAACGGCGTATCGTAAGCAATGCCATTAACATCTAACCGCGAACGCATGATTTGCCGCACGGTAATGTTTCCGAATTTGATAACGCCTTTCAGAATATTTTTTTCTTCCAGTGTTGTTTCCACATGCGAAATATCAATGGCATCATCCAGTTCCCGCATGCTGGCCGTTTCCGATTCGGCAGCGCCACTGGTTTTATTGATGCTGTCAGCAATGCCCACCATCCGGCTGCTGATCGAACCCAGAATAAAATGCAGACCTTCCACCAGTGCAGAAGATGTATAGGCAAAGCGCAGGGTGTTCTGGGTGGCCCACAGTTTGGGCAGGATGTTGCAAAAGAAAACAAGGATGAATGCAATGATCACAATCTTAACCATCAGTTCCAAGTTGATGGGAACAACAAAATGAACCGGGGCGATTCGCAGGGGTTCCAGCAACAGGTAGGTAAGAAAAATAATGGAAATATTGAAGATGCCGCCAGCTATCAGCAGCGATGTATAAACTTCTTTTCGGTTATCCAGAAGCGAAGTGATACGCCGTGCCGCCTCATGCTGTTTTGTTTTCAGCATGTTTACATCTTTGGCATTCAGGGAAAACAAAGCAACTTCAGCACCGGACACCAGAAAGCTCAAAAAAAGGAGTACTAACAGTAAAACAACCAGTAAAAGCGTAGCCTGCGAGGCTGCGGGGGTTTGTAGGATAATATGGAGCAGAGGGCTAACCGAATGATCGTCCAAAGCATTTATTTTGGTTCAAAAATAAGGCGAAAGGCAGGTCAATGGCCTGCCCCTCAAAACTTCCTTTATGGTATAAAAATAAGGTTTACCATTTGTCAATCGGCACATCGCCTTCGTCGCCCAGAGGTAAATCAGAGCCCGGAAAACTTTCCATATTGGTATCACTTTGGGTGGTTGCACCAGGCGTAGCATGTATATTGCCATCGGTGCGTTTGTCCAGCATGATCAGGTTGTCACCCACCACTTCGGTAGCAAACTTGCGGTTTCCTTCTTTGTCTTCCCAACTGCGGGTACGCAGGCGGCCTTCAATGTACACCAGGCTTCCTTTGTGCAGGTACTTTTGCGCCAGTTCGGCTAGGCCACGCCACAGCACCACGGTATGCCATTCTGTTTGCGAAACCAATTTGCCTGAACGATCCTTAAATGTTTCGGTTGTTGCCAGTGGAAATTTTGCAACCCCGATGTTTCCTTCAAGGTACTGCATGTCCGGGTCCTTACCTAAATTGCCAATGAGCATCACTCTGTTTACGCCTCTCATACAATTACAATTTTGCTGATAATTGAATCTGTCTAACTATGCCTACCTGTAAATTTAAAAAAATATAATCAAATTTTCTGCCAGCATACCCCACACTGTTTTTATCTCTCTTTCTTGAGCCGCTGGCAATCAGCAAGCTATATCTGTTGTTACACGAATTATTCTGCTGAAAACAGTCGTTCCACAGCTTCCTGCAGGGTTCTGGGAAAGGCCAGTTGCCCAACTTTTGTAACAGGAATCCACCGATATCCTTCCACGTTCTTTTTACGTGTAACCCTCACATGCAGTAAGTGGAAACAAATGCTCTGATGCGAAAGAGCCTGCTTCTTTTTCCAGTCGGAAAGTATTGTATAGTTTTTTATGCCGGATTGCTGCACAAATAGTTGCTGCAGCGCTTGGGTGGAAAAACTTTTTTCGGTTTCAATTAAAAAGGCCTGGTGTAAGCCCTGCCAGATATCTTTCCCCAACCGTTGCTGAATCAGTACGTCGCTGCCACACTGCACAAAAAAATAATTCAACCATCGTTTTTTCAGGGTAGCTTTTTTTTCCTTTACCGGCAACAGTTGCTGCTTGCCGGTAAGGTAAGCAAGACAGGCATGGTTAAAAAAACATGCATTGCAAAGCGGAAAAGGTTTGCAGACGGTGGCGCCAAAATCCATAATGGCCTGGTTATACTCCCCTGCTTTTTTTGGCGGAAGAACAGCCTGGGCCAACATTGTAAATTCTTTTTTTCCCCCTGTGGAGTCTACAGGCACTTCTTTATCGAAAATGCGGGAAAGTACACGGAAAACATTGCCATCCAGTACCGCATACGGCGTATTATACGCAAAGGAGGCAATGGCGGCAGCCGTGTAGGCACCAATGCCTTTCAGCTCCAGGATATCTTCGTAGCGCTGCGGGAATTGACCATTTAGATTTTGGGAGATATACTTGGCTGTATGGATGAGGTTACGACAACGTGAATAATAGCCAAGGCCTTCCCAAAGCTTGAAAATACTTTCTTCCGGTGCCGCAGCAAGAGCATGTATATCTGGAAAGGTGTGTATAAAGTTTTGATAATATTTAAGCCCTTGCTCTACCCTGGTTTGTTGCAATATCACTTCGCTTAACCATATTTTATAAGGGTCTTTTTCTCCTTTCCAGGGCATGGTGCGGTTGTTCTCGTAGCGGTTCCAGTGCAGCAGTTCCCGGGCAAAGTCAATTCCTCTTTGCTCATTTCTAATCTCTTCTTTTTCAATCCTTTGTTTTTTCATTTGGGCAAAAACCCTAATTTAGGGCAAGAATTTGTCTATTCTATTGACACACAACTTTTTTTACGTTATATTGTTGCTCAATACGCAAAAGAAATCGCTATGAGAAAAGCAGACTTAGTCAACAAAATCTCAGAAAAGACAGGCATTCCCAAGGTGGATGTATTAATGACGCTGGAAACCGCTTTCCGCGAAATCAAAGAAAGCCTTTCTGCGGGTGAAAACATCTACATCCGTGGTTTTGGTTCGTTCATTACCAAAAAGCGGGCTGCCAAAATTGGTCGTAACATCAAAAAGAATGTGGCCGTTCACATTCCCGAACACCACATCCCTGCCTTTAAGCCGGCCAAAGAGTTTGTCGCCGACGTGAAAAAAACCACTGTCGTAGAGTAACTTTGCCGCTCTTTCCATCTAGCCGGAGAGTGGTAAATGTATGAACAAGCCCCAGTGGATCACACTTTCAGTAGCCGTTTTAATTGTTATAGGCCTATTTGCAGCAACGCAGGGACAGCTTTTTGGTGAAAGAAAAGCAAAATCTTCGGCTCCTGCTCCAGCCGAGGCAGGACATAGCGATGAAGGCCTCTCCACTGATAGTGTGCTTTTTTATGCCAAAAAGTCGTTGCCACAGACACAGGTTAGCCGGCTGGCCCAACTCGAAAACAGCATTACCCGCGGTGCTGTATCCGATCAGAAATTACACCTCATGCACCAACTGGCCCGCTTTTGGGCCGACAGCGCCAGGGCCTTTACACCCATGGCTTGGTACCCGTATGCATATTATACTGCCGAAGCTGCCCGGTTGGAAAATTCCGAAAAATCCCTTTCCTTTGCTGCCCGTTTATTTTTGGAAGCATTGGGCCGTGAACAGGACCATCGCATGAAGCATTGGGAATCTGATCAGGCAACCGATTTGTTTGAACGTTCTTTGAAACTGAATCCGAAAAATGATTCAGCGAAAGTAGGCCTTGGCGCCACCATCCTTTACAGCGGTCACGAACCGATGAAAGGAATCTCCCTGATAAGAGAAGTGGTGGAGAAGGATTCAACCAACGCTTATGCCCAGCTTACGCTGGCAGAAGCGAGCCTGATGTCGGGACAACTGGACAAAGCGATCGAGCGGTTGAAAACCGTGATTCGCCTTCAGCCCGCCAGCCTGCAGGCCATCCTGTTACTGGCCGATACCTACGAACGGATGGGACACAAAGAAGACGCCGCCAAAGCTTACCGGCAGGCGCTTCCGCATGTGGTCAATCCAGAAATAAAAAAGGAAATTGAAAAACGTGTATCTGATTTAAAAAACAATAAATAAATTCTTTCAGACTATGCCTTGTGGTAAAAAAAGAAAACGTCATAAGATAGCGACGCATAAACGCAAAAAAAGATTACGCAAGAACCGTCATAAAAAACGTAAATAGGTTCTCAAGATAAACCGGAAGCCTCCAACGGAAGCTTCCGGTTATCCTTTTTGGCGATGCCTTTCTCTTACCGATTGCAGTTCCCATCAATTTGCCTCTCCCAATTCCTTCAGTCCATCAACTTCAGCAAACGGTAACAAGCGCTTAGCCTGTATTTTTACGTACACCTGTATTATTAAAGACATTGTAATGTGAATAAGGAATTGATCATTAACTCCACTTCGTCGGGTGTGGAAATTGCGTTATTAGAAGAAAAAAAACTGGTGGAGTTGCACAGCGAAAAAACCGATGCACGTTTTGCTGTAGGCGACTTGTACCTGGGAAAGGTAAAAAAACTGATCCCCGGCCTGAATGCGGCCTTCGTGGATGTAGGCTTTGATAAAGATGCCTTTTTACACTATACCGACCTTAGTCCCTATGCACGGTCGCTCCTGAAATTTACCCAGCAGGCCATCAACGACAAAACACCGGGTGGCATGGATTTCGGAACCTTTCAAGTGGAACCGGAAATCATTAAAACGGGTAAGATCAACGAAGTTCTCAATGGCAAGCCTAACATTTTGGTTCAGATCTTAAAAGAACCCATCGCCAACAAAGGCCCGCGCCTGAGTTGCGAGATCTCCCTTCCCGGACGTTTTGTGGTGCTCACACCGTTTAACGACATCGTAGCAGTTTCCCGCAAAATTCATTCGTCGGAAGAGCGCAAGCGGCTGCAGCGGATCGTGGAATCCATCAAGCAGAAAAATTTTGGTGTGATTGTTCGCACCGCCGCCGAAGGAAAAAACACAGCCGAACTGCACGAAGACCTCTCGGAACTCACCGCTATGTGGAAGTCCATCCAGGACAACCTGAAGGGAGCTGTGCCCCCCACAAAAATCCTGAGTGAGCAAACCAAGACGGCTTCTATCCTCCGCGACCTGCTCAACGAAGATTTCAACCGCATTATCACCAACGACAAAAACATTTACACCGACTCCAAAACTTACATTCAGAAAGTAGCGCCGGAGAAGGCCGATATTGTTACGCTGCACCAAAACGGTACGCATATATTTGACCAGTTTGGCGTCACCAAACAAATCAAATCGTCGTTTGGCAAAACGGTAAACCTGAACAGCGGTGCGTATATTATCATCGAGCACACAGAGGCCCTGCATGTGATTGACGTAAACAGCGGTTACAAAAGCGTCAGCAATAACCAGGAGCAAAATGCCCTGGAAACCAACCTGGAAGCGGCCGAAGAAATTGCCCGCCAGTTGCGCCTGCGTGATATCGGCGGAATCATCGTGGTGGACTTTATCGATATGAAGCTTCCGGATAACAAAAAGAAGCTGATGGAAGCCATGGAAAAGTTCATGCAGCCCGACCGGGCCAAGCATGCCGTGCTTCCCATTTCAAAGTTTGGCCTGATGCAGATTACCCGGCAGCGCATGAAGCCGGAAATGAACATCAACACGCAGGAAGTTTGTCCGACTTGTAATGGCACCGGAAAAATTTCATCCACCCTCCTTCTGGAAGACGAGATTGAAAAAAACCTCAGCTACCTCTTTACCCACAACCACAAAGAACTGACCATCGTTACGCATCCGATCTTGTATGCCTATCTTACCAAAGGCTTTTTCTGGGCTACCAAAGTGGCCAAATGGAAGCGCAAATTTGGCAAAAAGATTACAGCCGTATCCGATACAGGCTACCACCTCACTGAGTTCAAATTCTTCGACGAAAACGGAGACGAGATAAAACTGTAAGAAGGAAACCGCAATCAGAAAAAGGCTGTCTTAACTAGACAGCCTTTTTCATTTGAACGTAAGGTGACGAAGATAATATTGCACATTAACAATAATCGGTAATTATCCGTAGTAAAAAAAAGGGAATCCACTTAGTTGCTTTTGTTTACGGAAAAGTGGTTAGAGGTTCAACGATAAAGGCCTTGCATAGGCCGAAAGTTTAGTCCACTCTCATTACTCACCGTTACTTTTGCCGCCGTAAAAATTTTCCAATTACCGAATGAAAAAACCACCATGAGCTTCGCTCTCGCCACTCACATGTTATTCCCTATTTATTTATCCAAACACTTAACGCTTTTCCAATAACCAACTTACCCTAAAGGCAGCTTTGCTTTCACTGCTAAGTTTTTTTGCTGTACCGACGAGTTTACACTCGTTGCCATCCAATATAAATTTTAAAACCAAATGCAGATCATGAAGAATCAAATTACCAGAACAGTTCTTATGTTGATGTTTGGGATGTTTCTGGTGGTGTTTGCCCAGGCGCAAACTGTCACCGGAAGAATCCTTTCTCCAAATGGAGAACCGCAGCCTTTTGCCACCATCCAGGTAAAGGGCACGCAAACCTTTGCCACCGCCGATGTGCAGGGCAATTTTTCCATCAAAGCCAAAACCGGTGATGTTGCCATCATCACAAGCACTGCTATCGAACCCAAAGAAGTTCCTGTTGAAGGATCGCCTATGATCGTTACCGTTAGCTTGCGGGCCAACCCGATGACAGAAGTGGTTGTAACAGGGTATACCACCCGTTCCAGACGGTCGAATGTTGGTTCTGCCACGACCATTGTGATAGACGATGTAAGAACCCAGCCTGTAGCCTCCTTTGACCAGATCTTACAAGGACAGGCCCCGGGATTGAACGTGAAAACCGGTTCGGGGCAGCCAGGTCGTAATGCCGATGTTATTATCCGCGGCCGTTCTTCAGTAAACGGCTCTGTAACGCCTCTTTATATTGTTGATGGCGTGGAAGCAAGAGCCGGCGACTTTAGCACGTTGAACCAGGGTGATTTTGAAAGTGTGACCGTGTTAAAAGACGCTGCTGCCACTGCTATTTACGGGTCTCGCGGAGCAAACGGTGTAATTGTGGTCACTACCCGGAAAGGAAGAAGCGGAAAGGTGCGTTTTGCATACGACGGCCAGGCTGGATTTTCGCGGTTGCCGGAAAACAAACTGAAGATGATGAATACCCGGGAAAAGCTGGATTTTGAAATGAACATTGCCGGAAACCCTTGGGGCTGGAGCAGTGACGACGTAGCAGAACTACAAAAGATCAATACAAACTGGAGCGACTATGTGTTTCGCCAGAGCCGTCTGCAATCGCACCAGATTTCAGCCAGCGGTGGAAATGAGACCACAACGTTTTATACTTCGCTTGGTATGTACGATGAACAAGGTGTAACCATAAACACCGGTTTGAAGCGCTATACCGGTCGCCTGAATCTTGCGCACAACGAACGCAATGTGCGGTTTGGGGTGAACCTTTCCGGCGGCTGGTCCGAATTCATCGGTACCTCTGAAGGCAATGCCTACATTGATGCTCCCCTCAACACTGTGCTTTGGGCCCTGCCATATGAAACGGTTTATGATGCCAATGGCGCCTATACCAACTCGGTTCAGTTTCCTTATTGGTTAAACCCGGTAGAAGAATTGAAAGAAAACGGCGACAAAAGATGGCAGTTGAAATCTATCGGAAACATTTTTGCCGAGGTAAAATTTCCTTGGGTGCAAAACCTGACCTATCGTATCAACACAGGTGGCGACTTTTCACAGTTTGAAACATTTGCGATTACCAAACGGGGTACGCAGGCAGCCATGCTAAATGGAGCGTTCGGACAAGACTACCGCGGTGAAGGCGAACTGGGAAGAAGCCTGGATCGTCGCTTTCGTTACACCATCACCAACAGCCTGACGTATAAAACAAATCTGGGTGCAGATAATCAACACAACCTCACAACCAGCCTTTTTACCGAATATGTAAGGGCCAGCGGCCGCAGTTTCAACTACACGGGCTTTGGCCTTTTGCTGCCGTTTGATAATGAGGCCGGCCTGGTTATGGGTACTTCTGAAAATGGCTACATCCCGGGTGTTGGCGGCGGCTTCCCCGAAAACAGTTCGTTGCTGTCTTACTTGGGAACAGTTGATTACAGTTTTAAGAACCGCTATTTTCTTTCGCTGAACGGCCGTACGGATGGCTCTTCCCGCCTGAGTCCAAACAACCGTTGGACGCAGTATGGTTCTGCCGGTGCCAGCTGGATTGTTTCTGAAGAAGGCTTTTTCAATGTAAAAGCGATCAATTATCTGAAGCTGAAAGCCAGTTATGGTTCAGTGGGTAATCAGCAGGGCATTGGCGAGTTTCCGTATGTTCAGCAATATACCCGTGGCACCTATGGCGGACAAGGCACACTTCTGATCAATCGCCTTGGCAATGTCGATCTTACCTGGGAGCGCCGCAGAACCGTAAATGCAGGTGTTGAATTTGCGTTGTTCAAAAACCGCATCCGCGGTACGGTGGAGCTCTACAACAGCTTAACGAAAGGACTTTATTTCCAGCCAACCATTCCGGCGACCAGCGGTGGTAACGGTACCATCCTGGCCAATATCGGAAGCATGGAAAACAAAGGCATTGAGCTGAACTTTTCTTTCCGTGTTTTGAACCTGAAGGACTTCCGGTGGACGGTTGACGCCAATTATGCCTATAACAAAAACACCGTTAAATCGCTGCCGGACAACCAGGATTTTCAACTGTATAGAAGTTTCCAGGCCTTGCAGGTAGGAAACCCGTTGAACAGCTTTTACCTGGTGCAATTTGCCGGTGTGAACCCGGAAAACGGAAACTCGCAATACCTGAAAGCGGACGGAAAAACCATTACAGAAGTATATGATGCCAACGATTTGGTAGTATTGGGTCCTAGCGATGCGCCCCACAACGCCGGCTTAACCAACACGTTTGCCTGGAAAGGATTGGAACTGTCGGCCTTTTTTGTTTTTAACCATGGCAATTATATTTATAACGGGGGCCGTTACAACGTAGAGTTTAACCAATTCACCACCTCCGGTTATTCCAGAAATGCTTTACAGGCCTGGAAAACTCCGGGACAAATCACTGATTTTCCACGTATCGATGAAGCCACACAAGGGCAAACCACACGCTTCCTGGAAAAAGGTGATTATGTGCGCCTGCGCAATGTGATGCTTTCATACAGACTGCCAAAGCAAGTGCTCAACCGCCTGAAACTTCAGGGCCTTCGGGTCTTTGCACAAGGACAAAACCTATACACCTGGCACAATTTCCAGGGTTGGGATCCAGAAGTCTCTTCTGTTTCCGACATTGATGGCAATGGCGCCAACGCTGCCGTTACCGGTGCACAGTACCCTGTTTTACGGAACATCACATTTGGTATCAATCTTAGTTTCTGATCTTAAGCATAAACATTCACTATGAAATCGTTTGTAAAAACAACCTCTTTTCTTCTCGCCTTTTTTGCTACAGGGCTGCTGGCTTGTACGAAAAGTCTCGAGACCACTCCCGATACATCATTAACCGCATTAAAAACAATAGACGATGTACAAAATGCCTTGCGTGGTGCTTATGATGGTTTTCAAAGCAACCGCTATTACCACAACCCGGCTGCTTCCGGCAATGCCAGTGCCTGGAGTGCCCTGCCCGAACTAATGGGCGATGATTTTGTGGAGTCGCTGGAAAGCCTGGGAAATTGGAGCACAATGTCAGAAATGATCTATGCATCGGACTATAACAACGTTCAGGCAGCGTTTATCCAGCCTTACGAAATCATTTCCCGTGTCAACAACCTGTTAGCGTTTGTCGGCAACTACGAATCGGGTGCCACCGCAGCAGAAGCCAAACGCATTCGGGCACAGGCCCTGGCGATCAGAGCCCAGGCTCACTTTGACCTGATGCGCTATTTTGCTGTGAACTTTGACCGCAACTCAGCGGAACTGGGTGTACCGTATGTTAAAACCTTTGATCCGCAAAAGCCGTTTGCCAACCTTCCGGCCCGCAATACGGTAAAGGAAAACTATGATGCCATCCTGAAAGACCTGAATGATGCCCTGGTTTCCTTCCGGGAAGGCGGTAATACCACCGGCAATACCTCCCGCTATTTTATTGACAGCGTTGTGGTGTATGCCATACGGGCCCGGGTAAATTATTATGCTTCGCAGTGGAATGATGTGATCAAGGATGCCTCGGTTGTCCTGCAGAAAAATCCGCTGGGCACAGCCAGTGATTTTGTTAGTTCGTTTGCGGCAGCCAGTGAAGCGGCGCCTTCCAAAGAAGTAATATGGCAGATTCCGTCTGACAACACGTTAACCCCTGGTGGTGCCATCGGTGGCAGCAATGCCGGTTACCGCATCACTGCGGCGATGACCGAAATATTACAAACCCAGGGCGGTGCCTATGTCGATCAGGGAGTTGTTCGGTTCAACAGGGCCGGTGTCGGCAATGTTAACCGCACCTTGCTTTGGAAATATCCCGGCATCAGAAGCTTTAAAGTTTTCCGTGCCGGCGAAATGATGCTGATGCGTGCCGAAGCCAAAGCAAAAAGCAGTGATGCTACAGCCCTGGCCGACCTGAATGCCCTGCGCACAGCACGGAATGTGGCCGCCGGTTCCGAATCCGGGACTGCCCTGTTAGATGCTGTCTCGCTACAACGCCGGGTAGAATTGCTGGGTGAAGGTCACCGCTGGTTTGACCTGCGCCGGACTACCAAAACCATTGTCCGTACGGAGTGCGGCGTCAATGGCAGCTCCCGTGCAGAAAGGTGTACCATCGATGCGGATTCTAGGGGATGGATCTTCCCGATTCCGTTCAATGAAATTAAAGTCAATCCTAACTTGGTACAGAATCCCGGTTATTAACCGCAGGTTTCGTTAATCCAAATTTATAAAGAAGCCCGTTCACAGAAGTGTGAACGGGCTTCTTTATAAATGTTCTCACCGAGGATGAAGTAGCTGCCGCAGTACTCGTGTTCCCTAAGCTTTATCTTACCCACATCTTTCGCAATTGAAAGTCAAGATAAAGGGAAGTGCTTTGTTTCATTGCTTCCTATAAAAACATAAAAAAAGCATCCAACAATTACGGATGCCTTTTTCTTACAATTCGTTGGAAGCTTACTCCCGGTCTCTGCCGCCCATGTAAATCATTACATATTGCAACAGGGTAACCACGGCTGCCAGCGCTGCCACCACATAGGTCATAGCGGCCCACTTCAGGGCGTCTTTTGCCTTTGGATACTCCTGCGAGTTGGTAACATTGGTCCGGTTAAGCCAAGCCAATGCACGGCGGCTGGCGTCAAATTCTACCGGCAGCGTTATCAGCGAAAAAATTACCGAAAGCGCAAACAGTACAATACCCACCAAAAGCAGGGTTGAATTGCCGGAAGCGGCCATAAACACACCAATCAGGAGCACCCAGTTGACTACGGTAGAGCTTACTTGCACAGCGGGAACCAGCTTACTGCGGAGGCTGAGCCAGGCATAGGCCGTGGCATGCTGAATGGCGTGACCGGTTTCGTGAGCAGCCACAGCAGCGGCCGATACACTGTAATTATTGTAAACCTCAGGGCTCAGGTTGATGGTTTTATTGGCTGGATTATAGTGATCAGAGAGGAAACCTTCCACAGAAACTACCTTTACATCATAAATTCCGTTCTCCTGTAACATTCTCTCCGCCACTTCTTTACCGGTCAGCCGGGCCGAAAGTGGAATTTTGCTGTAGGCAGCAAACCGGCTCTTCAGTATCATCGAAACAAGCATACTGATACCGATAAAAATTAAAGAAACTATCATTATGGATGGCGTCATCGTCTCTCCTTTTTTTGTTTTATTACCTCAAAACTATGTCCAAAATCTGAAAAAAGCGTTCCCGTCAGGCAGGTTTAACCTTTTGTCAGTTTTGGTCTGGAAAAACATAATTTATCTGACAGTTTATCAGTATGTATTTTTTTAATGTGTTTTTTTAAAATTTTGTAAGTAATTAGTTTATAGCATTTTATAAAGGCATAATTGGGCATTGGCTTTATATAAAATTCACAAAAAGTTATTCACATCGCCAAAAAAATATTTTGTAAAGTGACGCAGAATTGTAATTTAGTGTCAGAATTTAATGGGTTAGTAAGTAAAAGGGTTGGTCGAAAGATCAGCCCTTTTTACTACAATTTTTCCTTTCCGAATTCTCCTCTCCCAACTGCATATCCGAAAACAATTTTCATCTCTAACAAGGTTAAATTCGTGCTATGTCGAAAGTAAAAACAGCTTACTTCTGTCAGAACTGTGGCTATGAAAGTGCAAAATGGTTAGGCAAATGCCCGGGATGTCAACAGTGGAATACATTCGTAGAAGAACTCATTCAAAAAGACACCAAGAAAGGGAGCAACAACGACTGGACTTCTTATATTGATAAAGACACTACCAAAAGAACCCGTCACTTAAACGAAGTTGAAACAAAAGAATCACCACGCTTGTTATCATCCGATGCAGAACTGAATCGTGTATTGGGTGGTGGCATTGTACCTGGTAGCATTGTGCTGGTAGCCGGCGAGCCAGGTATCGGAAAGTCAACCTTGTTTCTGCAAATGGGACTGCAACTAAAAGGCATTACTACTTTATATGTAAGCGGTGAAGAAAGTGAGCAGCAGATTAAGATGCGTGCCGACCGGCTGAACATGCAGAACGAAAATTTCTACCTGCTCACGGAAACATCCACCAACATCATCTTCCAGGAAATAAAAAAACTAAAGCCGCAACTGATCATCGTTGATTCCATTCAAACCCTCGAATCATCCTTTGTGGAATCCTCACCAGGAAGCGTATCCCAAATCCGGGAATGCGCCGCGGAGTTTCAGCAGTTCGCTAAAGAAACCAATACACCGGTATTTTTAATTGGTCACATCACCAAAGAAGGCGCCATTGCAGGTCCCAAACTTTTAGAGCATATGGTGGATACCGTGTTGCAGTTTGAAGGTGATCGCCACTATGCCTATCGCATTTTGCGTACACTGAAAAACCGCTTTGGCAGTACGGCTGAATTGGGCATCTACCAGATGAACGACAACGGCATGAACCCCGTGCTGAACCCAAGCGAGATTTTGCTGACACAAAAAGAAGAATCGCTGGGCGGTGTGGCCATTGCCGCCACCATCGAAGGCCAGCGGCCCTTATTGATTGAAGTGCAGGCCCTGGTCACACAATCAGTTTACGGTACACCACAACGAACGGTGAGCGGCTTTGATACCAGGCGCCTTCAGTTGTTATTGGCCGTGCTGGAAAAACGTGGCGGCTTTCATTTCGGAGTAAAAGATGTTTTTCTCAACTTGGCCGGCGGACTGAAAGTTGAAGATCCATCCATTGACCTGGCCGTGCTGGTAGCCCTGTTGTCTTCCTACGAAGATGTGCCGGTGCCGCATGACATTTGTTTTGCAGGTGAAGTAGGTTTGAGTGGTGAGATACGAGCCGTGAACCGCATTGAGCAACGCATTGCCGAAGCGGAGAAACTGGGCTTCAGTAAGATCATTGTTTCCAAGTACAACCAAAAAGGGTTAAGTAAACATAAGTTCAATATAGAGGTGGTAATGCTAAGCAAGGTAGAAGAAGTCTATCGCCACTTGTTTTGAGATGCGATAAGAGGATATGCGAATTTGGGGATGTGCGGATGAAGAAATTCAATTAAATTAGTGAAGCTATTATTCGCAGATTCGCACATCTGCATATCCGCATATTAACCATGCTGCTGCTTAACGCCATAAAGGAATCAATGCTGCACTTCCTGTTTCCGCATGTATGTGAAACCTGCGGAACCGATGTGCTGGAAGCCGATCATCATCTTTGCCTTCGTTGCCTGGCCGCATTGCCCAAAACCGAGTTTCATCTTTATCCCAACAATCCGGTGGAAAAAATCTATTGGGGCCGGTTGCCACTTACATCAGCTACCGCACAATACTATTTTACCAAAGGATCAATGATGCAGCACCTGATGCACCAGTTGAAATACAGGGGCAACAAAGAGGTAGGACTTTACCTGGGAAGACTGATGGGACATGCACTGACTGCCTCCAACCGGTTTCGGTATGTGGATGCCTTAATCCCGCTTCCCTTGTTTCCGGCCAAAGAACGCAAGCGGGGGTATAACCAGGCAACCGTTTTATGCGAAGGCATAGCTTCTGTTTTGCAAAAACCGGTTTTGCAGGATGCCGTCATCAGAACCACACATACCGAGAGCCAGACAAAGAAAAACCGTGTAGAACGCTGGCTGAATATGGAAGGACGGTTTGAGCTAAAAAATCCGTCTGCCATTGAACAAAAGCACCTTCTGTTGGTGGACGATGTTATCACAACCGGCGCTACGCTGGAAGCCTGCGGCGCGGTGCTGTTGCAAGCCGACAATGTAAAACTGAGCGTGGCCACACTTTGTTTTTCGAGTCACTGATGTATTTTTATCCCCGTATGAACCTGTTGAAAAACCTTCTCTGCCTGGCTGCACTGCTCCTTTTTTTCTTTTCATGCCGGAAAGAATCCTTTACGTCTGACAGCAGTGCCCTGCTTCAGCCCAGCGTAGATACCCTTCATTTTGATACGTTGTTTACCACGGCAGGTTCGGTTTCGCAGGTAGTAAAAATCATCAACAACAACAAAGACGGCGTTCGCCTTTCTTCGGTTCGGCTGGGTGGTGGCGGCTCCTCTCCTTTCCGCATCAATGCCGACGGCGTACCGGGCCCGCAGATTGCCAACGTTGAAGTGCCGGGCAACGACAGCATCTATGTTTTTGTTACGGTCAGCATCAATCCTACAGCGCAAAACCTGCCCTTTGTAGTAAGAGACAGTATTGAAATTTCTTACAATGGCAACAGCAACTGGGTACAGTTAGAAGCCTTTGGAAAGAATGCACACTTCTTACGAAACCATACCATCACCGGGCAGCAAACCTGGAACAACGATCTGCCATATGTGATCCTCGGCGGCCTTACCGTAGATACCACAGCATCCCTAATCATCAACAAAGGCTGTAAGGTGTACATGCATGCCGATGCCCCCTTTGTTGTTCACGGCTCGTTGCAGGTGAATGGTGAACATTACGACAGCACAAGAGTGGTGTTTACCGGCGACAGGCTGGATCTACCTTACCGCGATTTTCCAGCTTCTTACCCCGGACTGTTTTTTACCGGCAGCAGCAAATCCAATGTGCTGAACTATGCCATTATCAAAAACGCTTACCAGGGCATTGTCGTTACCAACCCCGCAACATCAGGCACAAAGCTTACGCTGAACGAAACCATCATTGACAATGCGTACGATGCCGGCCTGCTGGGCATCAATACCAGCATTACGGCCCGTAACCTGCTTATCTCCAATTGCAGCAAGAATACCGTTCTGGCACTTGGTGGCAACTACCAGTTTACGCACTGCACCTTTGCTTCTTTTTCCAACAGTTTTGTGCAACATAAAGACCCGGTGCTGCTGCTTACAAATTTCATCACCCAAAGCAATAGCATTACCGTAAACGATCTTTCCGCTACCTTCCGCAACTGTATTTTCTGGGGTGAAGAAAATGGGTTTGTCAAGGATGAAGTGGTGACGCTAAAGCAGGGAAACACCAGCTATTCCGTACTTTTTGATAACGTCTTATGGCGGATGCAAACGGCTCCGGCAGGTGCCACCATCAATGGCGCCGTCACCGGCGAACCGCTTTTTGACAGCATCAACACGGCAGAACGTTTTTATAATTTCCGGCCCAAAGAAGGATCACCCGCCATCAATGCCGGCACCGCTGCCGGTGTGCAATGGGATCTTGACGGGAAACCCCGGCCTGCCGGATCGGCCCCGGACCTGGGTGCATACGAATGGCGGCCTTAATTTTAAAAAAGATTTGAATTCGTCCACCATTCAACCAACTTATCTTTATACTGTTATACAGCTAACGAATAAAAATTTATTTCATGAAAACCCTTATTCTCGCTTCAATTCTTTCGATTATGCTATCAGGTGCTTCCTTTTATGATTTTAAAGTGACTGGTCTTGACGGGAAGGAAATCGATTTCGCAAAGTTTAAAGGCAAAAAAGTGCTGGTGGTAAATACAGCATCCAAATGCGGATACACGCCACAATATGCCGACCTGCAAAAGCTTTATGAAAAGTACCAGAACAAACTGGTGATCGTTGGTTTCCCGGCCAATAATTTTAATGATCAGGAGCCCGGTAGCAATGAAGAAATCGGTGCTTTCTGCAAAAAAAATTACGGCGTTACCTTCCCGATGGCGGAAAAAGTTTCGGTGACAGGCGACGATGCCCATGAACTTTTCAAATACCTGACGGCGGAAGCCAAAAAAATGGGCACTCCCGACCCGGTGGTAAAATGGAATTTCACTAAGTTCCTGGTGGATGAAAAAGGTAAACTGGTAAAAGTATTTCCAAGCAAAGTGAGCCCGCTGAGCGAAGAAATCACGGTTCACCTGAATTAAATTGTCTAAACCCCGATAGGTGGGATGTAATGGATTTATCAGGATATTTGAGGCCGTCCGCCAGTTGGCGGACGGCCTTCTTTAATTTCAAGCATCCTACAAATCCTATAAATCCCGGTTCAGACGATGTTATTCAACGATGTTATTGGTCAGCAGGAAGTAAAGCAACACCTGGTAGAAATGGTCCGGCACAACCGCATCAGCCATGCCCTTCTTTTTTTAGGCAAAGAAGGTAGCGGGGCTTTGCCGCTGGCATTTGCTTTTGCCAATTATGTTTCCCTGCTGCCCACTGCCTCCGGTGCCTCTGCGGAAGCATCCCTTTTTGGCGAACCGGTAGAAGTAAAGCTGCCAGCTACTCCGGCAGAAGCGGATGCCTGGATGCAAAAACAAGCCTCCTTTCAAAAGGCTGCCGGCATGGTGCACCCGGATATTCATTATTCCTACCCAGTGATAACAAAAAAGGCAGGGTCTCCTCCTTTGAGCACCGATTACATCACAGAATGGCGGGAATTTATCCAGCAACTGCCTTATGGCAATGTGTACGACTGGCTGCAGTTTATTGGTGCCGAAAACAAGCAGGGAAATATTACGGCACAGGAATGCAATGACATTCTCCGAAAACTCAATCTTAAAAGCTTTGAAAGCGGGTACAAGATCCTGGTACTCTGGATGCCGGAGTACCTGGGAAAAGAAGGCAACAAGCTGCTGAAGCTGATTGAAGAACCGCCGGCAGACACCTTGTTCATTTTGGTGGCCGAAAATGAAGGCGCTATTCTCAACACCATTCTTTCCCGCTGCCAATTGGTAAAGATTCCCGCCCTGCAGCCAGAAGACGTGCAAACAACGCTTGCCGCAAAAGCCGGCATTGGCCCCGACCAGGCCAAGCTGATTGCCAATGCCTGTGAGGGCAACTACCGCGAAGCGCTGCAACTGTTACAGCATGCCGGTGAAGATTATTTTAACCTGCTGCGGGAATGGCTCAATGCCATCTTACGTACCGGTCCGGCCGCACAGGTAAAAGTGATTGAAGAACTTGCCCGCCTGGGCCGCGAGGCGCAAAAACAGTTTCTGCGCTATTTTATTCACCTGCTGGAACAGGCGCTGCGTCTTCAGATCAGTTCCGGCACGCTGCAGGAAAGCCTTCTGGAAGCCATGTCCACCGGCGAACGGGATTTTGCTTTAAAACTAAACAAGCAGATTTCGGTAGAGCAAAAAGAAGCCATTGCCGAAGAACTGGACAAAGCCTCCTACTACATTGAACGCAATGCCAACGCCAAAATCCTCTTTCATGCACTGACCATCAAGCTCTTCCACATTGTTAAAAACGGGGTGGTGGTTTCGGTCTAAGAAACCAATTTGATGTCGCTAACCTAAAAAAATTATATTTGCTTATTCCCTCGAAAGAGGATCAATATATATCCGAGGTTATCGGCATTGTGAAGAAGGAATTGAAAGTTATTCTATACTCAGTATAAATAAGTAAAACTCAAAAGTAAAACGTAAAAAGCAGCACCCTGGTGCAATGGCATTTTACTGAAACGGGTGTTGTTTGTTTCGCCTGTAAACCTATATGAAAAGCGTATGTTCCAAAGGTTTTGAACGGTACCTTTTGACTTTTGACTTACCCTGACTTTCCCTTCTCCTTTCTGCCCATTACCTCTATTATTAACTGAATAAATTTTAGAGATAGCATGGGATGTGGTTCTTGTGGCACGGGTAAACCCAATGGATGCAAAAGCAATGGCGGATGCAGTACCGGCGGTTGTAACCGGATGAATACATACGATTGGCTGCGCAATTTACCAATTAACGATGCTGATACCTGCCGCGTAGTGGAGGTCAGCTTTAGCCAAGGCAGCCGGAAAGAGTTTTATCGCAATTCAATGCTGCACCAACTGGAAAAAGGAGACCTGATCTCCGTAGAAGGTGTCAGCGGTTTTGATGTGGGCGAAGTTTCACTGACCGGTGAACTGGTACGCTTACAGCTAAAAAAACGCGGCGTCAACGAAATGGCGCCGGAAATGAAAAAGATTTTGCGCCGGGCCACCGACCGTGACCTGGACCTTTGGCGCACCAACAAAGCCCGTGAAGCCGAAGCCCTCATTCGCAGCCGCGCCATTGCCCGGCAGCTGAATCTGAACATGAAGATGAGTGAGGTGGAATTCCAGGCCGACGGCAAAAAAGCAACGTTTTATTACATTGCTGACGACCGGGTGGACTTCCGCGAAATGATCAAGATTTTCGCCTCTGAGTTCCGCGTAAAGGTGGAAATGCGGCAAATTGGTGCCCGCCAGGAAAGCGGTAAAGTGGGTGGAATTGGTTCCTGCGGCCGTGAGCTTTGCTGCGCCACCTGGCTGACCGATTTTAAATCGGTTAATACGGCAGCAGCCCGTTATCAGAATTTGTCCATCAATCAAACCAAACTAAGTGGACAGTGCGGCCGGCTGAAATGCTGTTTGAACTACGAACTGGATACCTATCTCGATGCCTTACAGGGCTTTCCGGAGAATGCTGATATGCTGCAGGTAACCAGGGGTACGGCTACGCTTATCAAAAAGGACATCTTTAAAAACCTGATGTGGTATGTGCTGCCGCAAAGCAACAAGCAATACCCGCTTACCATCGAACGGGTACGTAAAATTAAATCCCTGAATATGCAGGGAACTGTTCCGGATGAACTGGAAGCGGTGGAAGTGGTATCCAGCAAGGTGAAAGAAGTGGAACCGGAATTTGTGGATGTGGTGGGCCATATCAGCTTACGGAGCCTGGAGAAAGCCGACAAAAAACGCCGCGACAAAGGCCGTGAACAGCGCCAGGGCCAGCAGTCGAGAGGGAACAAGCTACCGGCACCCGGCAATACGCAGGGAGGAAAACCAAACAATCTTCCCGTTCAGAAAAAAGGACCGGGCCAAACGCAACCCCCACAACGGCAACAGCAGGGCGGTGGGCAGCAGCAGCGGCAACAACCAGGCGGACAACAACCAAAGCCCGGTAATGTGCAGCAACGCAGCAACAGTGGCCAGAACCAGCAAAAGCCGCAAGGCGGCGGGCAGCGTCCACAAGGCGGAAGACCCCAACAGCGGCCGGAAGGTGGCCAGCAGCAACAGCGTCCGCAGCATGGTGGTAACAAAGACAATCAAAAGCCGGCGGAGTAAATTAATTTGAACGGTTGATAAACGAAAAAAGTGGCTCTCGGGCCACTTTTTTCGTCACTATTCTTATATCCAGAAAACGCTTAAAACTTCGCCGTCATTTTTATTTTCTGCTCTTCTTCCAGCGCTTTGTAGATGGCGTCCTGTATGCGGCCGCGAATATTCAACTGTCCCAGCAAGTTGTTTGCCCGTGTGTTGTACACCCGGTTCGAAAGGAATATATACACCAGATCAGCTTTGGGATCTACCCAAACACAGGTACCGGTAAAACCGGTATGCCCAAAGGTTTCCGATGAAGCCAGGGCAGAAGGATACGGCTCTTTACGGGAGGCGTTATCTTTTTCGGGCTTATCAAAACCCAGCCCCCTGCGACTGTCGTTAGCGCCATAGGCTGTAAATAATTTGATGGTTTCCGGTTGCAGGTACCGATCACCGTTAAACGTGCCGCCGTTCAGGAGCATCTGGTACAGCATCGAAAGATCGTAGGCATTGGAGAACAAGCCTGCGTGCCCTGAGATACCGCCAAACATGGCTGCACCTTCATCGTGCACATATCCCTGCAGCATTTGCCGGCGGAAATATTTTTCATTTTCGGTAGGAACAATACCTGCCTGTACAAACCGCTTCCAGGGTTGGAAGGAAGTGGTGGCCATGCCCATCGGACGGTAAAATGTTTTCTGGAGGTATTGGTCCAACGTCAGCCCTGAGATAGCTTCAATCACCTTTCCAAGGAGAATAAAATCGTTGTCGCTGTAAACATACTTGCCGTGTGGCCCCAGTTTGCTGTCTACAATGCGTTTCATCATGGTGTCGTTCCAGTCGCGGCGCAACCAAACATTGTTGGCAACCGGAATAGAATACAGTGTATCGGCAGCGGACCGGTAAATGGCATTGGAAGGTGCACCGGTTGCCTGGTCAATTGTTTCGCGATAAAAAGAAATATACGGATTGAGACCCGCACGGTGCAACAACACATCCTTGATCAGCAGCTGTGCTTTATCGGTACCAACTGTGATGGGAAGGTAATCGCCCAGCGTTTTGTGGAGGTCAAGCTTTCCTTCTTCATACAACTTCATCAAAGCAACTGTAGTCGCTGAAATTTTAGTTACCGAAGCCAGGTCATAAATGCTTTCCAGGGAAACGGGTTTCGAGGTAGAATCGAATTCATACCGGCCAAAGGCTTTGTGGTATTTGATCACACCATTCTGCACAGCCAGCACCACGGCACCGGGATATGCCTTTTTTACGAGGCCTTCTTCTACAATAGCATCAACCGGTTTCCACTCAGGTGAATCACCCACCGGCATAAATGTATTCAGCGCAATGCCGGTGCCATACCGTACATCGCAAACCGTTACCGGCAGCGTACCTTTTGCAGCCAATCCACCTTGTAAAAAGTCGGCAGCAGCGTTATGAAAAGCAGCATCATCTTCATACATCGCTACCAGTGTTGTGGCATTGCAGAAGTTTTGCGCAGCATAAACATTCCCAAACACAAAGGTCAGTGCATTTTGATCCTGCAGGTTATTGATAAGATCTATGGCTGCCTTTGAAATGCCGTAGTTGTTGGCAGGACGGGGAGCATAATTATGAAGGCCAATCACCACCCTGTCATAATTGCCCTTAATCGCATTCACAATGATATTGGCTTGATCGGCGTTTGCCTTATAATCCAGCAAAAATGTATCAGCCTTGAAATCGGTTGCCAGGCGATTGCCAAAGGTGTTGAGCATTGTTGTACCCAGGCCAACATAGGCAGTGCGTTCGCCAGCCACAAACGGCAGCAGGCCCGCTGTGTTACGCATCACCGTAATCACATTGGCGGCTACTTTCTGGCGAATGCTTTCGGTGTTTTTGTTCAGGTCATCCAGCAGGTTAGTAGTATCGATAACCTGCGGTTTGTTCAATCCAAGACTATACTTGGCGTGCAGCACACGGCGTACTTTTTTATCGATATCATCCCAGCTTAAGCGCTTTTCCTTGATGGCTTTTTTTACTGCATCGATGGTGGCCGGCACACTTTCGGGCAGGCAAAGCATGTCGTTACCGGCGATCAGTGCTTCCACAGCCGCTTCACCACCGCCAAAAAATTTGGCAACACCTTTCATCTCCAGCGCATCGGTAAAGGTCAGGCCATCGTAACCCATTTCCTCACGCAGGAGATTTGTTACATTATAAACAGAAAGCGAAGTAGGCCGGTTGGTGCGGTTATCAATGGCCGGAATGGCAAGGTGAGCAATCATGGCGCTGCCCACGCCGGCTTCAAATAATTTTTTAAAGGGATAAAGCTCCAGGGTATCCAGGCTTTCCTTGCTTTTGTTGATCACCGGCAGGTCGTAATGGGAGTCCACCGCCACATCGCCATGGCCGGGAAAATGTTTGGCGCAGGCCATAATGCCCGCATCCTGCATGCCTTTGGCATAGGCCACACCCAGGTTAGCCACTTTTCCCTTGTCTTCGCCAAAGGAGCGATAACCAATCACCGGGTTTGCAGGATTGTTGTTGATGTCTACTACCGGCGCATAATTTACGTGTACGCCTATCCGTTTCATCTGTTCGCCAACAGCGATACCCATATCGTATACCAATTTTTCATTGGAAAGAGCACCCAGTGTTAATTGGTAGGGATATTTGGTGACACTATCGAGACGCATGCCCAGACCCCATTCTCCATCAATGGTCACCAGCAAGGGCGTTTTGGCAATGGATTGATAATAGTTGGTAAGATTGGCCTGCCTCACCGGTCCGCCCTGGAAAAAACAAAGAGAGCCTACATTGTATTTCTGAATCAGTTCGCTGACTTTCTGCACATGGTCTGGCCCCAGGTTGCTATGGGCACGAATCACCATCAGCTGGGCGATCTTCTCTTCTTTCGAAAGCGATTTGAATACATCATCTACCCATTCATCGGCAGGCGAACGACGGCTATACTGAACAAAAGAACCATAAAGCAAGAGACAGGTAACAACAAATACAAACTTCTTCATGTCAATAAATAAAGCAATCTTTTTAGTGGCGGAATATCTACTACAAATTAAAACAATCGGCCGAAACTAGTCATTAAAAGCATGTGAAAGAAGACGAGACCTGCAGAACAGAAGACCAATGGCACAAAGTAGAACAGAAAGAACTGGAAAGCCAGCCCTTTTCCCGCCTGTTTTTAACACGAGGCTTACAGAAATTAGAAAAGCATTAGAAACCGCATTCAGAGTTTTTCAGTTGTATTCTGAATGATGAACAGGCCAAAAGAAAAACGCTGGCATAAGGGCCAACGTTTATACAACTTTCTTTTCCTAAACACTCAATAGCCCCTTTCGTTGCGGCCTTCCATATAATTCATAAAGGCTTTGTTCACCACGCGGTTGCCGCCTGGTGTGGGATAATTTCCGGTGAAGTACCAATCGCCCAAATTACTGGGACAGGCTGCATGCAAGGATTCAATGGTCTGGTAAATCACGTCAACGGGTATGGGCAGATCCTTAGGTGTAATGAGCGCTGCAATCTTCGCTGTGATCTCGTCGTTGGTAAAGGATTTATACAACTGCTTCACCACATTCACCGTATGCAGCTCATTGTTTTCATGCAGCACTTTACACTGATCGTACAATGATTTCAAAAGATCTTCTTTTCCTCTTTCTTTCAGCAATTCCACAGCAGCGTTGAAGGCAATAAAATCACCCATCTTGCTCATGTCAATGCCATAACAATCGGGGTAACGAATTTGCGGTGCGGAAGAAACAATGATGATGCGTTTGGGTTCCAGGCGGGCCAGCATGCGAATGATACTTTCCCGCAGCGTGGTGCCACGAACAATGGAATCATCAATCACCACCAGCGTATCCTCTCCTTTGCGCACCGTCCCATACGTAATGTCGTACACGTGCTGCACCATCTCATTTCGGCTTACATCCTGCGTAATAAAGGTGCGCATCTTTACATCCTTGATGGCAATTTTTTCCATGCGTACACGGCGCTGGATCATTTCCTCCAGTTTCACCGGGTCCACTTGATTCCCCCAGGAAAGAATGCGTTCAAGCTTGATCTTGTTCAGGTAATCTTCGCAGCCTTTGGTAAGGCCGTAAAAGGCTACTTCGGCTGTGTTGGGAATAAATGAAAAGATGGTATTCTTCAGGTCAAAATTGATAGCTTCCAGTACCTGCTTGCTCAGGTTATAACCGAGTTGCGACCGTTCGCGGTAAATTTTTTCATCCGAGCCACGGGAAAAATAAATCCGTTCAAACGAACAAGCTCTTCGCTCCTTTGGTTCCACGATCTGCTCTATCTGCACCTCGCCGTTCTCGTACACAATCAGTGCCTGCCCGGGCATTAGTTCCTGCACTTCGTTTTCACCTACGTTGAATGTAGTGCGAATGGCTGCCCGTTCCGATGCAGCTACCACCACATCTTCATCGATAAAATAGTAAGAGGGACGAATGCCGTGTGCATCGCGAAAAACAAAACCAATACCGTTGCCGGTAAGGCCACCCACATGAAAACCGCCATCAAACAGTGGCACTGTTTTCTTTAGTACCGAAACAATGTCCAGTTGCTGCGGAGCCGCTTCATCTTCTTTCACCAGGAAATGGTGAAGCACTTCCATCATAGCAGCCAGATCGCTTTGTTTTTGAAAATTACCGGGCTGCATGCCGATGCTTTCAAAAAGTTCATCGGTGTTTACCAGGTTAAAGTTTCCGGCCAGCGCCAGGTTGCGTGCCGGTATGGTGTGACGCTTGATAAAAGGATGGCAAAAATCGACACTGTTGCGGCCCTGCGTTCCATACCGCAGGTGCCCCAGTAAAAGCTCGCCCAAAAACGAAAGATGTCCTTTCATTAATCCGGGATACTGGGCAATGTCCACATTGAACTTTTGCAGCTCGTTGAACTCCTCGCCAATTTTTTTAAAGATATCGGCAATAGGCTGCGATTCATTGCTGCGGATACGGGAAAGAAAGGGATAACCGGGTTCCACAGCCAGTTTGACAGAGGCCACACCCGCACCATCCTGGCCGCGGTTGTGCTGCTTTTCCATCAGCAGGTACATCTTGTTCAACCCCCAGAGTACCGATCCATATTTTTGTTGGTAGTGTGCAAATGATTTGCGGAGCCGTAAAAAGGCAAGGCCACATTCGTGTTTGATAGCGTCGCTCATGAAGTGGGCAAAATTAGGGTAATCTGCTTTAGCGAAATGTTAGAAGGTGATTGGTTGGTAGCAGGAAAGGAGGAAAGGCGGGAAATAATGCGATAGTAAGATATTGGGATATTGGCCAAAGGTTATCGATTTGCATCGCTTTTCTTCCTGAACAACAATCTAACCCTGAAAAAATTTCTTTTAGGTATTCCGGCTCACCATCTTCCCTGCAAAAATTAATTTTATCCGATTACCGTTACGCCGGCAGCATGTGGCAGGCAAACGTTCACTTCGCAGCCATTGTCGGGCGAAGATGTAAAAAGAGCTTTGCCACCAAAGAGTTCGGCGCGGTTATGAATATTGCTCAGTCCCAAGCCCCGCTTTACCTTTTCCAGTTCAAAACCAATTCCGTCGTCTTTGATCTGAAGCAACACATTGTGCTCTGTCAGGCGCAGAATGATGGAGACGTGCCGGGCACGGGCATGTTTGATAATGTTGTTCAACTGTTCCTGTACAATGCGGTAAAGCGCCAGCTTTTGGTTCTCCGGAATTTTATCCTCGTCAAAGTCAAAATAATCCAGTTCTACCGCAATAGCTTGGGCACAGCGCACCGATTCAATTAAATCGTTCACCGAATCAATAAACCCAAGATCCTTTAGAGTTGGCGGCACCAGCGACCGCGACATCGACCTAACTTCGTTGATCAAATCCGCTACATTGCGCAGTGCCCTGTCAAGCATAACCTGCGTGGTTTCGTCGGCTGTGGTCTTGGCCAGGTCCAGGAAAAGTTTAGTGGTAGTTAATTGCTGCCCAATGTTGTCGTGCAGTTCCTTCCCAATCTCAAGGCGTTCCTGCTCTTGTCCATCGATAGTAGCCTGTGCCAGTTGGCGCTGGTGTGCCATCTTTTCGGCAAAGCTTTTCCGCTCCAGCTTTTTGCGTTCGGTTATATCAATAAAAGAGCAGACAACCCGTTTAACGTTGCTGGCCTCATCCAAAATCGGGTCGGCACTGATAAGAATCCAGATGCGTTCCTGTTTTTTCGGTTGCCATACCCCCATCACCACATCTTTAACTAAAGACTTTGTTTGAATGGCTTTAAAAGAAGGTCTTTCCTTCTGCGAAAACCGCCGGCCGTCTTCGTGGGTAACATCTGTATAAATCTCCCATATTTTTCCGCCCAGCAAAGAACTTTCACTGACATCAAATAAACGGCACATGGCATTGTTGGTCATTTCAATGCTGCCATCTGCATTTTGCAGCAAAACACCAATCTGCAGATCCCGGATCAGGTGGCGAAACCGCTTCTCGCTTTCCTGTAAGGCCTCCGTAGCCAGTTTTCGCGGCGTATCGTCATGGATGTACAGAACTACGGCATTAATGGCCGGATTATCAAGCATATTGTTGCCACGAACCATGCACCAGAGCCATTCTCCTGTTTTCTTCTGGATGCGCACCACAATGAATTTAATCTCCGGATTCTCCTCTACCTCCCGTTCAAAGGACTGCAGCGCCCATCCCAGGTCTTCGGGATGTATGTATTGAAAGGCATTGGTCTGCAAGACATCCTCTACATTGTAACCCAGAATACGCTTGATGGCCGGCGTAGAAAAAATAATTTCACCGGAGGCGTTTAAAAGCATTGTCAGGTCAAGCGAGTCGGCAATAAGTGTGCGGTAAAACTGTTCGCTTTTTACCAATCGGTCCTCTGCCCGCTGCCGGGCAGTGATGTCGTGCCCCAGCGCCAGAATGCCAACCGCTTGGTTATTGTGGTCATAAATATATTTAACCGTTTGCAGTAAATAATAGGTTTCTCCACTCTTGTTGGTATAAGAAATTTTACCCTTCCACACCCGATGCCGACGTAATTCGTCCATGGCTTCTTGCTGTGTGGTATCAAAAAACTGAAACTGCAACAGGTCCTGCATCCGTTTGCCTATCGCTTCACAGGCCGAAATGCCATAGGCATTTTCAGCGGCCTTGTTCCATGCCTGAACAAGAAATTGCAGATCTGTAATGACAATGATCTCAGAAACGTTCTGAAATAACAGCTCATCATAGCGGGTAAAAGAAGTTTCAGCCGTGCTGGTTTTCATGGAGATTAGGCATAATAGAGGATAAAAGAATGACTAAAGTAGTTGTTTGGCACCAAAAAAGAAAGGATTTCCGCTATGATATTGATCATCAGCAGGAAATCCTTCCGATATATGATTTTTTGCCGGCTTAATTGGCTGCGTAAGCTTTGGCAGCTTCTGCCCACTTATTCAGTTGCGGACAGGTTGCGTCCGTATCCAGCATAATGTATTGCGCATTCATATTCTCGGTCAGCCATTTGTCAAGAGCCTTGAACTTTTTTTCTTCCAAAGCTGCTGTGGCAATCCGGTTGTAATCATCGCGAAGATTGAGGCGGTGTGGCTCTGATTTTTCTTTCAGGTAAATCAGGCGAACACCTTTTTTCTGGGTGCGTTCATCCGTAAACGGAATGGGTTGGGAATAATCGCCCACTTTCAATTGGTCCAGTATGGCAACAATGCTTTTATCCATTTCATCAATTGTCACCCTTGTTTCGCCGGAGCGGTTGAGCAGGTAAGGACCGGCAAACTTGGCTTGCTCATCATCGCTGAACTTACCGGCAGCCGTATTAAAATCCATGGTGCCTTTGACCAGCATATTGCGAATCGAATCCATTTTCTGCGTTGATTCTACAATCTCTTCATCATTAACAGGCGGTACACGAAGAATATGACGCACCAGCGCTTCATCACCATTCCGCTCTACCAGTTGCACAATGTGGTAACCAAATTTTGATTTAAAGGGATTAGAAACCTGGCCTTCTTTCAGTCGGAAAGCGGCGGCTACAAACGCAGGGTCCCAGCTTTTGTCGGCTCGGCTGATCTGGTATTGTCCCCCCCGATCTTTTGAACCCGGGTCTTCGGAATAGCGTTTTGCCAGCGACTCAAACGTAGTCGTACCATTTTCTACCTGGCGCTTATAGTTGGAAAGCTCACCCACCACATAAGTTTCCATGTCACGGGTAGCCTTTGGAAAAAGAATGATCTGCCCGATCTGGTATTCAGCTTCAAAGAAGGGAAGCGAATCCTGCGGAACCCTGTCGAAATACGCTTTTACTTCGGCTGGTGTCACTTTCACATTGTCAACGATCTTGCGTTGCATGGCTTGCGCCAGCTTGCTTTCCTTTACCGACTCACGGGCATCGTCCTTAATCTGGTAGATGGTTTTGCCCGCCATGGTTTCAAGGGCTTCCTTGCTGCCGTAAACACGGATAAATTCCCGTACCCGCAGATCCAGGTCAGCTTCCACTTCGTCGTCAGTTACCGGGAGCGAATCCTTGATGGCCTGCATCATCAGCACTTTGGAAACCAAGGCTTGGTCAAGAATAGCACATTCGGCGTTTTCAGGAACCGGGTTGCCGTTACGTTTGGCATCGGCAATGGAGTTGGTAATATCGGATTGCAGGATGATCCTGTCGCCTACCACGGCAATGATTTTATCAGCCACCATTTTTTTGGGTTGGGCAAACACCGTTGCAGCGGTAGTAACAGCAGCAAAAAGAAAAAGTACTTTTTTCATAATTCGAATGTCCTCAAAAATAGCCTTTCTGTCCTAACCAATAGGGCAAGCCAAAAAGGGTTAACAAAGTTCTAACCTGCTCCCATCTCCAGCGGGGCTTTTTCTCCGGAAGGGTTTGGAGAAGCTTTTCTCCCCTTCCACGTATACGTTCCAAACTGGCTGCTGATGCCCACAAACACGGTGTAAACAACATGCAGGGGCTGCAGCAGCAGGAAATAACGCATCAGTTTTTGTTCGCCGTAAAAACGGGCCACCGATGCCACAAACGGCCACTCGATCACTCCTTTCAACAGCAAATAAAGAAACAGGAAAAGAAAAGCGGTTGGCTCAAAAAAACCGGCCACCAGCAACACAAACGGGGCCAGGTTGAGCAGCAACACAAATCCCAATACCGCTATAAGTCGCTTGTCTTCGTACACTAAGGTTTTGCTAGCCCAGCGCCGGCGCTGCATAATAAACTCCCGCCAGGTTTGCACAGCCGCCGTCGAAACAATGGCGCCTTTGCTTTTGAGATAGGCTATCATTCCCGGTTCCCTTTTCCAGATCTTTTGCATCAGCAGCATGTCGTCGCCAGTAGGAATGTTGTCAATGTTTTCAAACCCCCTGACATCCTCAAATGCTTTTTTGGTATAGGCCAGATTAGCCCCGTTGCACATCATACCAAAATTGGCCGATACGCTGGCGGCAGTAATGCCCTGAAGTGTGATAAAATCCAGCGTTTGCAATACCTGCAGAAGCGAGGATTGATAGGTGTAGCGCACCGGTGCGGCAATGAAAGAAGCCCTGGTTTGGTTGTAAAAGGCAGCATGGGTGGATACCCAACTTTTGCCCACACGGCAATCGGCATCCGTCACCAGGATCAATTCATTTTGGGCGGCGGCTACCCCAGTGGCAATAGCCGTTTTCTTGGATGAATTTTCGGGTAAGCATTCAGGTTGTATCATCCGGTAATTCTTCCCCATATTCCTACCAAGCGCTGCCGTGTTATCCGTGGAAAAATCGTCTACAATAATGACTTCTAACAGCGCTGTAGGGTAGTCCTGACGCTGCAGGTCCTGTAACAAGGAGGGCAAGGCTTTTTCTTCATTGCGGGCGGCCACTATGACGGACACACGTACTGTCGGCAGTGAGGAAGATTGAAAAGGTTTCAGCCGCTTCCATTGCCGGTAATAAAAACGGATCAGGAGAGCATACAATCCTAAAATCACAACGGAAACGGCAACTAGTGTCATGCGGCTCAAAACTACTCTTTTTACAACGGCAGGATTTTTTTGAAAAAATATTTTGCGAATTCAAAAGGAATTGTATTTTTAAGTAGTTGCATAAACAACCATATGATACTGACTCACTTTAA
The DNA here is from genome assembly GCA_014163555.1 of Flavisolibacter longurius. Taxonomy (GTDB): domain Bacteria; phylum Bacteroidota; class Bacteroidia; order Chitinophagales; family Chitinophagaceae; genus Flavisolibacter. The sequence goes on along the minus strand of JACJGO010000020.1, from coordinate 42,565 downwards.
AAAAGGAGAGCTATACAGTTTTATTACGGGCAAAGCCTCAACAGCCATTGCCCGACGCCTGCAGAAAAAGTTTAACAACGCCGGGGTACACCTCACCATCGAACAATGGAGTGTGTTGTATCATCTGTGGAAGGCCGACGGCATGAGCCAGCAGGAATTGTGCAGCGCCACATTTCGCGACAAACCGAGCATTACGCGGCTGGTGGACAACCTCGAAAAGCTTTCGCTGGTGAAGCGGGTGCCCGATGGAAAAGACCGCCGGATCAACAAGGTGTTCCTGACTAAAGGCGCCGAATCGCTGGAAAGCTTAACGATGCAACTGGCCGAAGAAACCTTGAACGAAGCCCTGGCCGGTGTACCGCAGGAACAAGTGGAAATGTGCAAGGAAGTGCTGCAGAAAGTGTATGATAATTTGAGTAAATAGTGAGTAGTTAGTTGCGAGTAGCTCCTAAATGCAGTTTGCACTACTTAAACTCAGGTCATCCTTTTGCATGCCAATCGATAGAAAATTTTTAAACAGTAATAACCCAAAAGCGTAGTGGCGGCTTGCTATAAACTACTTACCACTCGCTTTTCTTAAAACTTTTACCATGGAAGCTACCATCAACACAACCCTCAAGGGCGGCGAATGGCTGGTTAAAAGCAGCAGCCCCGAGGAAACGTTTATTCCCGAAGAATTCAGTGAAGAGCAAACTATGATCCGTGACATGTGCGACCAGTTTCTGCGCACCGAAGTGTTGCCGAACGTAGAGCGGATGGATAAAATGGAACCCGGTTATATGCGGTCGTTGCTGCAGCAATCCGGTGAGCAAGGTATGCTGGCCGTAGCTTTCCCGGAAGAATACGGCGGGCTGGGAAAAGATTTTGTGACCTCTACCATTGTCAGCGAATACCTGGGCGCCGGTCACTCGTTTTCGGTAGCCATTTCGGCGCACACCGGTATTGGTACGCTGCCCATTTTATACTTTGGCACCGAAGAACAAAAGCAGAAATACATTCCAAAATTGATCAGCGGCGAATGGGCTGGCGCCTATGGCCTGACGGAACCCAACAGCGGCTCCGATGCACTGGGTGCAAAGACCACGGCCAAACTGAGCGAGGATGGAAAATATTATCTCCTGAACGGGCAGAAAGTATGGATCACCAACGGCGGTTTTGCCGATGTGTACACTGTGTTTGCCAAAGTCGATGGCGACAAGTTCACCGCCTTTATTGTGGAAAGAGGATTTGAAGGATTCAGCAACGGTCCCGAAGAAGATAAGATGGGGATCAAAGGATCTTCGACAGTTCAACTTTATTTCCAGGATTGTAAGGTACCGGTTGAAAACGTATTGGGCGAGATTGGCAAAGGACATAAGATCGCCTTCAATATTTTGAACATCGGTCGCCTGAAGTTGTGCGCTGCTACCGTAGGTGGTGCCAAATATGCCACAACGACTTCGCTTCAATATGCAAAGACAAGAGAGCAGTTCAAAACACCCATTGCCAACTTTGGCGCCATCCAGTACAAGCTGGCCGAAATGGCCATTCGCACCTTTGCTGCCGAAACAGCACTGTACCGCACGGCCAAATGGATCGCTGACCGCGAACATGAACTGATGCAGGAAGGCAAACCCTTTAACGAAGCCTTGCTGGGTGCCGCAGAAGAATATGCCATTGAATGTGCGATCTTAAAAGTGTACGGAAGCGAGATCCTGGATTATGTAGTGGATGAAGGAGTACAGATTCATGGTGGAAACGGCTACAGCGCCGAATACAATATTTCCCGTGCCTACCGCGATAGCCGCATCAACCGGATTTATGAAGGCACCAACGAAATCAACCGGTTGCTGACAGTGGACATGACCCTGAAACGGGCCATGCAGGGACGGCTGAATATGATGGGTGCTGCCATGAAAGTGCAGGGTGAGTTGATGAGCATTCCGGATTTTGGTGAAGAAGATGAAACACCGTTTGCACAGGAGCGTAAGCTGGTGGAAGGCTTTAAAAAAGCCGTGTTGCTAACCGCCGGTGCAGCCGCACAAAAGCTGATGATGCAGTTGCAGAACGAGCAGGAAATTTTGCTCAACATTGCCGACATGAGCATTGACACCTTTGTGGCCGAAAGCCTGTTGCTACGGGTCATGAAGCTTTCCGAAAAAGGCGACACTGGTGTTTACAAAGACATGTTGAATTGCTTCCTGTACGATGCAGCCGACCGTATTTTAAAGAACGGGAAAGACGCCATAAATGCCTTTGCCGAAGGCGATGAGCAACGCATGATCCTGATGGGATTGCGCCGCTTTACCAAAGCGCAGCCGTTCAATTCCAAAGAAGCCCGCCGGCGCATTGCGGCCCACCTGATCAATGAAGACAGATATGCTTTGTAGATGGCGGATGACAGGAGCCTTCCGTTTTTTGGATGATTGGAAGGGGTAAACTTCTGTTTTTGTCAGCTGTCTCTCATCCTGAAAAGGAATACAATAAAAAAGCTGGTTTGACAAGAAACCAGCTTTTTTATTGGAAAAAGAAGAAACGTTGCGTATCGTTTTACTGTCATCCATCATCTGCCACCCACCATCCGATTATCCTCCAAATACCATCTGCAATTCTCTTCTTGTTACTTTCAACTCCTGCAGATCACGGATGCGGTTCCGCATCAGGTAAAGACCGGCGCTCATTAATACGGCGGCGATGGCGGAAGAATAAAAATGCACGGAATAGATACCAGCCACATTGCTTTGCTGCTGGAAGAAATACGCATAGAACATAAACAGGTAACAACTGTACGAGAATAACAGGGATCCCAGCATCAGCACCCGTCCCCAGTTTTTTCCGTGTGCAACCGTAAAGCGCACCTGCCGCAGAAAAAGGAAAAGCGAATACGAAACAACTACCAGCAGGCCCGGAACCATCACGTAGAAACTGGCCGCAGCCGAAAGGCCATGAAAAGTAGCAATCAGCACTTCGTAAGCCAGGAAAAAACCGATGATAAAATGAATTTTTTGTCGCTTTTGCTTGGCCGGGCAGAAAAAGAGCAGGGCCGAAAGCATCAGCGGAATCTCAATGTAATTGAACAGCACCTCCAAGGTGTTTTGCAGGTCCGGCGCCGGCGGAACCGTATTGCTGCTCAGACAATGCAGGATGATCAGGGCATAATACACCATCAGGGCAATCAGGCTTACATGTTTATACAGCCGGAAATACAGGATGATAAAAATGGGTAGTGTAAAGCAGGCGATAGTGGTGATTCCAAATAAACTATTCGGTATCATAGGATGGATAAATTTAGGATACAGGACAAAATAAACTTTCGATTGGCTGATTTCAAACCTTCTGCGAAAAATTGCGTACTAACCGCACACATATGCGTAGTACTACGACACGGATAACTTTTGAGTGGGGAGAAAATCATATGCCTGTGGGTTCAGGCAAGCTAACGCATAAAAATCACCATATAAAACCATACGACAACAGCGGCAAACAAAAGCGAATCAAAGCGATCCAAAAAGCCGCCATGCCCCGGCATAAAGCTGCCGCTGTCCTTCACACCGGCCATGCGTTTCAACTTGCTTTCAAAAAGGTCGCCAAGGGTTCCTGCAATGGCAGCCAGGGCCGCGATACAGGCCGCATCCACATAACTTAAGCCAATGGCTTTTCCTACAAACGCCATCACCACCACACAAAGGATAGCGCCGCCGACTGTTCCTTCCCAGGTTTTTTTGGGTGATATTTTAGAAAACGGCGTTTTGCCGATAAACGAGCCCACAATATAGGCCATGGTATCATTGATCCAGATCGAAAAAACAAGTGTCAGCGCAATGTATTTTCCAAAGTCGCCACGACCTTCCGATTCTACACCGTACAGCATCCGAATGCCAATCAGCAGGGACAGCGCCAGCGAGATATAAATGGCGCCAAAAGCCGAATAGGCCATGTTTTTGACCAGCATGCCCTTTGCTTCAAAAAGGATAGCCAGGGGAATAATGATCAGCAGGCCCAATCCTGCCCAAAAGCCAATTTCAGAAAGATTGTACCAGATACGGTTGTTGGTAAATACCAGCATAAGGCACCAGCCGGCCAGGATTATTCCATAGCGGTGAACCGGGATGATCTTTTTGTAGTCGGGGTTAAAGCTTTCCACCAGTTTCTGGTATTCAGCCCAGGCACCAAAATGCACAAGGGAAAACAGTACAAAAAAAGAAGTTTCATTCCACAACAGCCCCACCATCATCACCGCTACAAAAATGACGGCGGTAAGGGCTCTTGTTTTAAATGTTTGTACGTTCAGTGCCATAGCTAAAAACTGAATTGATCCGGTTTGCTGAAATCATCTTTGTACACTTCCTGGTAGCTGGTTTTTGAACGCCTTTTCATGTACCGCAGCAACAGCAGTGTCAATCCTAAGCTTACCACCGCCCCAATCAGCAACTGTACCGTTTGCCCCTGAATAATAGTAGCTTCGGGATTAGCCAGCAACTGCGGGTTAAAGTATACAACCAGGATAATGACGGCATCATAAAGAAAGTGCGCCAGGATTGCGGTCCACAAGCTGCCGCTGTACCAGTAAATAGCACCCAGCAAAATGCCCAGGAGAAAACGAGGGAAAAAGCCATAGAACTGAAAGTGAATACCGGAGAAAATCGCCGCTGTCAGCACAATGCCCATCCAGGGATTTTGCGTCATGCGGATAAAAATCCGTTGCAGGATGCCGCGAAAAAACAACTCCTCGCCGATGCCGGCAAACAGCGAAATAAAGACCAGGTTTTTGAATAGTTCACCCACCGAACGTTCCCGCAACATAAACCGGATCTGCCGGCCCGCTTCTTCTTCCATGCTCTTCATCCACCGCTCCGTTGACTCCCCCACCGGGATCTTTTGATTCAGGAAACCAATGAATTCGACAAACGGATAAGCAACAATGATCAATAAGAGTCCCAATATCCAGTAAAGGGATGGATGCGGTGATTTCAAGCCAAGGTATTCGCCAGGTTTGGGATCGGAGAAATAAGCAAACAGCAAGGTAGGAATGGTGAACAAAAACAGGAACTGCAGCAGGATCATGCCTCGCATGTAGGTTAGCAGCCCGGGATTGGTTTGTTCAAAGTTTTTGCTGTCCTGTATGGCAAACATATTTATACCCGTCATGTTGGAAAGAATAGGTGCGCCAATCATGACAGCGATCGTAAAAAGACCAAAGGCTAATCCCAGAAACAAAAGCAGTTGAATCCATGCCGGTCTGGTTTTAAGATATGTTTGCATAGTGACTTCCTTTCTGTGGGCTAATTTTGCGGTTTTAACGTTTGGCCGCAAGATAAGCCTGTAATCATCATTCCATTGGTAAAAATAGACAACATACAACTTCCCAATTTTCCGTTGCTGCTGGCACCGATGGAAGATGTGAGTGATCCCCCTTTTCGTGCCGTTTGCAAAGCGGCCGGTGCCGACCTGCTGTATACAGAATTCATCAGCAGTGAAGGCCTGATTCGTGATGCCATCAAAAGCCGGCAGAAGCTGGAAATCTTCGACAGCGAACGGCCCGTAGGCATTCAAATCTTTGGTGGGGATGAAGAAGCGATGGCACTCAGCGCAAAGATTGTGGATACGGTAAATCCTGATCTGCTGGATATAAACTTTGGCTGCCCCGTAAAAAAAGTAGTGACCAAAGGTGCAGGCGCTGCTGTGCTGAAAGACATTGACCTGATGGTGCGGTTAACCAAAGCCGTTGTGAATTCTACCTCGCTTCCGGTAACCGTCAAAACAAGGCTGGGGTGGGATGATGCCACTATCAACATTGAAGAAGTGGCGGAACGCCTCCAGGATGTAGGCATCAAAGCGCTGTCGATTCACGGCCGTACCCGTTGCCAGTTGTACAAAGGCGTGGCCAACTGGGAGCCCATCGCCCGGGTAAAGAACAATTCCCGTATCCAGATTCCCATCTTTGGCAACGGCGATATTGATTCGCCGGAAAAAGCGGTGGAATACAAAAGCAGGTATGGTGTGGATGGTATTATGATCGGCCGTGCCGCGATTGGCTATCCTTGGATCTTTAACGAGATCAAGCATTATATCAAAACCGGCGAACACCTGCCACCACCTACCGTGCAGCAGCGTGTGGCCGTTATTCGCCAGCACCTTTATCGTTCGGTTGAGTGGAAAGGGCCCAAAGCCGGCATTTATGAAATGCGCCGCCACTACAGCAACTATTTGCGCGGACTTCCCAACATCCGCGAATACAGGGCAAAACTGGTAACGCTTCCGGGTATCGAAGAAATCGATCCTGTTTTGGATGAGATTGAACGGCAGTACAGCGGGTTTGAATTCATTCCCCGCACGGTTGACATGGACGCCATGATGGCGGGCCCGGGCTTTTGTAAGCTGAACAAAGATTAAGGGGACCAGTAAATACCCGTAAAGATGAACCTGGAGCACTTGACAACTTCCTTATAAAAAAAGAGTCGTTCACTTATGAACGACTCTTTTTTTATGATCTTCTTTATCCTAACAATCCAATAAATCACGGTTCTGACTTCTTGTAATTCTTTTCGGCTTCCTGCGCCTTTTTAAAATCCAGCACAACACCGTTGATGCAATAGCGTAATCCTGTAGGCGGTGGTCCGTCTTCAAACACATGGCCCAGGTGCGATTTGCAACGGCCGCACATCACTTCGGTACGCTGCATGCCATGGGTGTTATCAGGTTCGTAAATGACAGAGCCTTTGCTAATGGGTTGGTAAAATGAAGGCCAGCCACAGCCGCTCTCAAACTTGGTGTCGCTTACAAAAAGTGCATTGCCACAGGCCGCACAATAATAAGTCCCCTTGTCTTTCAGGGTTTCGAAAGGCGAGGTCCAGGGCCGCTCCGTGCCTTTCTGCCGGGCAATGTGGTATACATCGGCCGGCAACAGATTTTTCCACTCCTCCTCGCTCAGGTTTACTTTACTGGTATCGGTGTTGGAGTACACCGGATTATTTTTCTTCAACGAATCCATATCATTTGTTTTAGTAGTTGATTGTGAATAGGTGCAGAACTGCAAGAAAAAAGCCAACGGCAACAAAAGCGCAAATCGTTTCATACTTAAAGTTACGATGAATCGGGAGCTTTGGTTTGACAAGGAAACGTGAAAAGAAAGTCTATAGTCGATAGTTCAAAGTTCAAAGCCGCCACTTTTTATGCGGAAATCCAAACAGTAAATAGGGTAATATTAGCGAAGAACTATGGACGGCGAACTGCCGGCTATTCAGCCCTTTTCCCCTATATTTGTTGCCTAAGGTTTGTACGCAACATGTTTAATTTGATCTTATTTGGCCCTCCGGGCAGCGGCAAAGGCACGCAATCTGAAAAAATTGTTGAACGTTTTGGTCTGATTCACTTATCTACCGGCAATTTGCTTCGCCAGGAGATCAGCGAGAAAACGCCGCTGGGTCTGGAAGCCAAAAACTTTATGGACAAGGGCCAACTGGTTCCCGACGAAGTAGTGATTGGCATGATCGATTCCTGCCTGGAAAAACATCCGGATGCCAAAGGTTTTCTCTTCGACGGCTTTCCCCGCACCATTGCACAGGCCGAAGCCCTCGATAAATTACTGGCACTGAAAAAAACAGCGATTCACAAAGTAGTAGCCTTGGAGGTTACCGAAGATGAACTGGTACGCCGCCTGCTGGAGCGGGGCAAAACATCCGGTCGCAGCGATGATACGGATGAAGCCGTGATCCGCAAGCGTTTTTCGGTGTACAAGGCCGAAACGGAACCCGTGGCTGACTACTACGCCGAACAGGACAAATTTGAAAGCATTCCCGGAGAAGGTTCTGTGGATGACATCTTTCAAAAGCTAAGTGCCTGCATCGAAAAAAAAAAGGAAGTAGCAGCGTAATGTAACCGGCGATTATTCTCATTTATACAAAACCCCTGACCGCATAAACAGTCAGGGGTTTCTTTTTTAGAATGGAGACTTGTTCTAAAAAAAATTGCCACTGTCTTTCAACAATGGCAATTTTTTAAAGGTAACGGCAAGCCTTACTTTATGTCTTCGGCTTTTAAGCCGCTGTTTATTTTCACATCGTTGAATGTAACCTCGAGCTTCATCATACCCAGGTCATTCACCACTTTCGTGGGAAACTGAATACCGTTCACGGGTTTGTAGCCGCTTATCAGTGTGGTTATGGTGATGTTGCCCTGCGGTGTTTCCTGCTGAGCCACTTTCTTTACCAGTAAGCCACTGGTTACATCATAATAGTTCGTGTACTCTCGTTTCGCCGGGGTTTTGATGGCAATAGCGTAGGCATCTTTACCTTCTACCGTCTCAATGCCTTTTAAAGCAAACGTATAGCCCTTTGTATTCAGCATATACTTCTCCGCAATAAAGGCAAGCGTTTCCATCATTTCCTCTTTTTGCTTTTCATTGGCTTCTTTCTGCTGGCCTTGCGCCTGAACCATAAACTTGCCGTCTTTCACCAGCTTTTTTTCCAGCACCTGGCCCTGCATACTCACTTCTTCTGAATATGCCGAAGGAAACACCTGCTTGGTAACCACGTTAATCGTCATACCCTGTATGTTGGCCGTGCCGGATATCATGACATCTTTCACGGCTGCAATGGCGGCGGCATCACCATACGCGTTGGCTGCCTTTTGCAAAACGCTTTCAGGTGTTACAGAGGCATCAACTGCTTTTACTGTTGGCGCAGCCACTTCCTGTCCGTATACATTAAAGTATTTTACGTCGCCGTACTGCTTCAGACCATTTGCAATCTCTTTAGCATTGCCAACGATCACCACGTGCATATTTTCCGGCAGCACATATTTTTTAGCAACACCCTGCACCAATTGCGGCGTGGTGGCAGCCAGGTTCTTCAGGTAGTTCTGATAATAATCGGCCGGCAGGTTGTACCGGGCAATGTTCAGGGCGAAGTTGGCAATGGTTCCCGGGCTTTCCAGCGAACGGGCAAAAGAACCGCTGAGATAGTTTTTCATATTGGCCACTTCCTGTGCCGAGAGTTCTTCGGTGCGGATGCGGTTGAACTCGTGCAGAAACTGTCCAACAGCGCTGTCTGTTTTTTCATTACGAACGGAAGCGCTGGCAGTGAACGATCCTACCAAACGGTCGGAGCTCAGGTTGGAATATGCGCCGTAGGTAAAGCCATATTTCTCCCGCAGGTTCATAAACAGGCGGCTGGTAGAACCGGCGCCCAGGATGTTGTTCATTACGGAAGCAGGAATCACATCCGGTGTTCCAGGCTTCAGGGGCACCGGTGCGGCAAAGGTGATAACGCTTTGTACACTGGAAGGACGATCAACCAGGGCGATGTATGTTTTTGCCGGAGGCTGCGGCATCTGATACGTTGGCTTGGGCACTTCGCCGCTCTTCCAGGCACCCAAATATTGCGTGGCTAATTTTTGCGCCTCGGCCGGGGCAATGTCACCCACAAAAACCAGGAATGCATTGTTCGGCTTCCAATACGTGGAGAAATAGTTCTTGATATCCTCCAGCTTTACATTGCTGATGGTTTCTTCTGTTTCGATATCGCCATAAGGATGGTCTTTGCCGTAGGTCAGACGGTTAACAACGTTTTGCGCAATGGCGTTGGGATTGTCTTTTGCCGCCTGCAGACCCGACAAACTTTGCTTGCGGATTTTTTCCAATTCTGCTGCCGGGAAAGAAGGACGGAGCACCACATCACTCATCAGCGCAAACAGTTTCGGGAAATTCCGCTTCAGCGAAGAGGCCGAAGCACTGGTGGCCGATGTATTGAGGTTGCCACCAAGCATGTCAACAGCTTGGTCCAATTGCGCTTTGTTCATTTTGGCTGTACCGCGGCGCAGCAGTTCGCCACCCATGGAAGTAAGGCCGGCTTTATCGCCTTCCACAATGCCATCCATGTTAAAAGTCAACGTGGCCGAAACCCGGGGCAGCTTGGTATTCTGCACAACAAAAACTTTCAGGCCGTTGGGCAAAGTGTATGTTGCCGGCTGGCCAATCTTAATTTCCGGAGCAGGGCCCGGCTGCGGGGCTTTGCTCCTGTCGATCTGTGCCATCAGTACGGTTGGCATCAGGGCTAAAAAGGCTATAAAAACTTTTTTCATTGCTAATTTTTGGGATTCAGGTTAACTTAAAACGCACCGCCGGCTTTTCCTTTCTGCACATAGTGCAAAACCACGCGGTTGTCTTTGTTCAGATATTTTTTGGCTACGTTCAGCAGGTCCTGGCGGGTTACTTTCTGGTAACGGGCCAGCTCTGTGTTGATCAGGTTGGCATCGCCAAAATACACTTCGTAGTTGGCCAGGCTTTCGGCAATACCGGCCATGGTGGCATTGCTGGATACAAACTGGGTTTCAATCTGGTTCTTTACTTTCTGGAATTCTTCTTCTGAAACCATCTTTACTTTCAGGTCGTTTACCACGCTGTCGATGCTTGCTTCCAGCACATCAGGCTTTATACCCATGTTGGCAACGGCAAAGTTGATAAACAGACCGGCATCTTCGTTAAAGAACGGCAGCGATTGTGCCGCTACGGCCAATTGTTTTTGATCCACAAGCACCTTGTTCATGCGGCTGGAAGGACCACCCGACAAAATAGACGACAGCATGTTGAAGGCATAGTATTCATCGCTGCCCTGCTTGGGTGCCCGGTAGGCCTGGATAACGGCCGGGAGTTGAATGTTGTCTTCCACGGTGGCACGAACCTCACCACCCAGCGCTGGCTCAGTTACGTTCGGACGGGGAATGGGTTTGGTGCCTTTTGGGATCGGGCCAAAATATTGCTCGATCAGTTTCTTTGTCTCCGCAATATTGAAATCACCGGCAATAGAAAGCACCGCATTATTGGGAACATAAAAGGTCTTGTAAAAATCAATGAACTCGTCCAACTTGGCGGCGTTCAGGTGATCCATGCTGCCGATAGGCGCCCAGCGGTAAGGATGCACTTTGTAGGCACGCTTCAGGGTTTCGGTCAGGATGCTGCCATAGGGCTGGTTGTCCATCCGCTGGCGCTTTTCTTCTTTTACCACTTCCCGTTGGGTGTTCACTCCCACCTGGTCGATCTTGGCGTGCATCATGCGTTCGCTTTCCAGCCAAAGACCCAGCTTCAGTTGATTCGACGGAAGCAATTCATAGTAAAAAGTCCGGTCCTGCGATGTGTTGGCGTTCAGGTTTCCCCCGGCGTCGTTTACATATTTCATAAACTCGCCCCGCTTGATGTTCTCCGAACCTTCGAAGAGCAGGTGCTCAAAGAAGTGGGCAAAACCGGTACGGGCGGTGTCTTCGTTTTTCGAACCCACATGGTACAGGGTTGTTACGGCTACAACCGGGGCCGAATTATCCTGGTGCAGGATCACTTTCAGGCCGTTTGGCAGGGTGTATTTCTCAAAGGCTATCTTCCGGTCTTGCGCATTGGATGCGGTGCTCAGGAGCACACCGGCCGAAAAGAGGAGTATCCACTTTTTCATGCATTTATTTTTTGGTGCTGCAATATCCGTAAAGAATGCCGAACAGCGATTTTGGTTGCATGGTTATTCCACCATTGGTGGAATAACCGATACTAACAGGCATTATGTGCATACAAAGAAGGAGACAGGAGCCAGAATTCAGGAGTCAGGAGGGCAGCAATGAGGAATAAGCATGATAAGATGCGGATTCCCACCCACTGCATACAGCTAACTGCAATACTGCTTACTCTCCTGAATTCTGGCCCCTGAATTCCGACTCCTCCTATCTTTGCCCGCATGGAAGGATTGATGCAGCAACTAGATGCGTACCGCAAGGAAATTGAAGGGTACGAGATTGCCAACCCACAGCAACTGGAAGAATACCGGATTAAATTTCTGGGAACAAAGGGCATTTTGAAATCGCTGTTTGGTGAAATGAAAAATGTGCCGGCCGACCGCAAAAAAGAAGCGGGCCAGTTGATGAATGAGTTCAAGCAGTTTGCCGAAGCCAAGTATGAAAATGCAAAAGCATCAACGGAAAATGGTCAGCAGTCTGCTACGCAATCGATGGATTTGAGCCTTCCCGGCGACCCCGTGGAATTGGGTTCGCGGCACCCGATAACGCTCATGCGCAACCGTATTATTTCCATCTTCCAGCGTCTTGGTTTTTCCGTTGCCGATGGGCCTGAAATTGAAGACGACTGGCACAACTTTACTGCACTCAATCTTCCTGATAACCACCCGGCGAGAGATATGCAGGACACCTTTTACATTCACCAAAACCCCGACTGGCTACTGCGTACGCATACCAGCAACATCCAGATCCGGGAAATGAAAAAAGGGGCACTGCCCATCCGCATTATTTGCCCGGGACGGGTGTACCGCAACGAAACCGTCTCTGCCCGTTCGCACTGCTTTTTCCACCAGGTGGAAGGGCTGTACATTGATGAAAATGTTTCGTTTGCCGACCTGAAACAAACGCTTTACTTTTTTGTGAAGGAGATGTTTGGCAAGGATGTGAAAGTGCGTTTCCGCCCCTCCTATTTTCCATTTACTGAACCCAGCGCCGAAATGGATATCAGTTGCTTTATCTGTGGTGGAAAAGGCTGCCGTATTTGCAAGCAAACCGGCTGGGTGGAGATACTGGGCTGTGGCATGGTGCATCCGGCCGTACTGGAAAACTGCGGCATCGATTCTACCAAATACACGGGCTTTGCCTTTGGGATGGGCATCGAAAGACCAGCCCTCCTGATGTATGATGTCAATGATATTCGCCTCTTCAGTGAAAATGATATCCGGTTTTTACGACAGTTCAAAGGAGCGGTCTAAAATCAGGTGGTGAATGGTGAATAAAGGAAATCACTCACAACTCACCATTCACCACTGACCACTCACCAATTGCTTCTTTTTTGCGTTGTGCTTTTAAGAATTGCGTTCCAAACGTGAGCTTCTTTGCAATGGGCGATTTTTCATCAATCACCCGCCAGAACGGGGTTATTTTTTCGGCTGGTGTTCCTTTCTCATACGCCTCCTGGGCGGCTTCAGCTACAATCCGCAGAAAAATGCCGGTCGTAAGCGGGCAGGTTACTTCGGCACCGTTTTCAAGAGCCAGGTCTTTTCGCAGTGTTTGGCTATTCACCTCCTTCCCTTCAGGAATCTGGCGGATATAAGCATCAATTAGCTTTGGTGTTGGGATCAGCATTTTCTGCCCGGGTGCAATACCGGCGAAACCCTTGTTGGCAATTTCAACATGCGGCTGGCGACCATCGGTCATTTTCTCCTGCCATGTTTTGCGTTTATAAGAGCACATAAAACATTTTTCGCCAAAACTACTTCCTGGCGCCGTCCAGGCAACTGATAAAACTCAGGTTTCTCCTTGTTCAGAATGAAAGCAGAAAAATAGAAAGCTGTGCGTTTACCCATACTTTTTTTGACAGGAAGGACAGTAGAATGTGCGACGGTTTGTCGTTCCCAGGTGTTCTTTTGCGATGAGCGTTCCGTCGCGGGGACATGTTTTTTTCTTGTGCACCGCCCAGTTTTTTCGCAGCACACCTTCGCGTTTCCATTGTAAAAACTGGTAGCTGTAAGCCGATGCTTCCCGAACCAATTGGGTTAGTTTTCGCGGAGGAAGATCACCAATTTTAGTTTCAGGATGTACTTCAATTATGTGCAGCACTTCGTTTTTAATGATATTTCCTACACCCGAAAAAATATCCCGATTGAGCAAGGCATCCGTTACCATCATTTCCGGCAACTGCTTTAATTTCTGTCTCGCTTTCTTTTCATCCCAAAGCGGCGATAAAACATCAGCCGGCCAGTCGTAGGTTGCCTCGGGATCATCATCCAGCATTTTTACCGCACAGGCGTAAAGATTCAGGTAAACTTTTTCAAATTCAAGAGTTAGCCGCGGTACCCTGTCTTTTTCCGAATTGATGTAATAGGTACCAAACATCAGGAAATGAATACGAATGGTAAAGTCATCAAAGTACCAGAGCATATGCTTGCCCCAGGTTTTGATGGTGTTGATCTTTTTTCCAAGGAGCCGCTGTTGATCGATTTTGGAACTGCCGCTGACGGCTTTGATCTTCTGTCCTACCAGGCAAAGCAGTTCTTCCCGAAATAAGATTAGCGAGGGACCTTCTGACATAGTGAGAGGTTGAGAATTGTTTGCCGGATACTAAATTATTTAGTATTTTGCCGAAAGAAAATACGCTGGGTTAGTCAGTATTTTCACGTTGTTCGTTGTTGACAAAGAGCCATCCGCCTGAGGCGGATGGCCTTTTTGTTTAGAACTTTTTATCGTGATGCGTGAACTGCCCTGTCGTAGCATGTTGTCCTTCGCCCAATTCTTCAATCATTTTCTTGTTGAAAGCGTCCAGGTCATCGGGCTTGCGGGAAGTCACAAGACCATTGTCCACCACCACTTCCTTATCCACCCAATTCACGCCTGCATTCTTCAGGTCTGTTTGCAGGGAAGGGTAAGAGGTCATGGTTCTGCCATCCAGCATACCGGTCTCAATTAGAGTTTGCGGGCCATGACAGATGGCTGCCAGTGGCTTGCCCTGCTCCAAAAAATGCTGGGCAAAAGCCACTGCTTTTTTGTTTGTACGCAAGGTATCAGGGTTCATTACGCCACCGGGAAGGAGCAACATATCATAGTCCTCCGGGTTGGCCTCATCCAACAGTTTATCCACCGGTACTTCAATGCCCCAGTTCTCGCTGTTCCAAGCCTTTACTTTGTCCTTCTGCGGAGAAATTACATGCACATCCACGCCGGCCGCTTCCAGTGCATTCATCGGGCTGGTCAGTTCTACTTCTTCAAATCCATTCTCCGTGAGAATTGCCACTTTTTTTCCTTTCACATCTCTAGCCATAGTATTTCATTTTTACTGTTGTTAAACAATCCTGCTGGGAGCACAAAAACCAAACCAGTGACCCGCTTTCTTTTTTCTGTGGATGCAAAAGCTATCTTTGGTATTTTGTCCCTTCAACAACCCGGCTATGCGATTTTTCTCCCTTTGTTTTATTGCTCTTTTTTTGATGGTTGTTTTCTACAATTGCAACCGAGGCCCCTATACCGCCACCAATAAACAACACAAAAAACAGGTAAAGGAATACGCTAAAATTCTCCGCCAGACGCCACCGCCCGATTCAATGCCGCAGGTAATTACTTCCTGGGTTGGAACTACCAACTTTAACATGCGCAAACCCAATTTTGTGGTGATTCATCACACGGCACAAAACAGTTGCGAGCAAACCCTCAAAACCTTTACCCTCACCCGAACGCAGGTAAGTGCCCATTATGTGATTTGCAAGGATGGGGCCCTGCATCATATGCTGAACGATTACCTGCGTGCCTGGCACGGCGGCGTAGGAAGGTGGGGCAGTAATACCGACCTCAACTCATCTTCTATTGGCATAGAGATCGACAACAACGGCTTCGACCCTTTTAGTGATCAACAGATCAACAGCCTGCTGCAATTACTTGGCAATCTGAAGCGGGCCTACGGCATTCCAGCTGCCAATTTTATCGGGCATTACGACATTGCACCTACACGAAAGGTGGACCCCAACGTACATTTTCCCTGGAAAAAACTGGCCGATGCCGGGTACGGACTCTGGTGGAGCGATACAACGAATGTGACAGTACCGCAAAACTTTAATCATCTGCAGGCCCTGCGGATCATTGGCTATGATATCAAGGATTCAAGCGCAGCCATACAGGCCTTTAAACGCAAATATTTGCAGCAGGACAAAAATGCTGTAATGACGGAAGGCGACCGGAAAGTACTGTACACGCTTTACCGCAAATACGAATAGAAAGCATGGCACTCTTGTTGTTTACAATTAATTCTGTATTTTACAGTACCGTACTTTAAAATGTTGCCTATGAAGCCTTATCTACTCATAGTGTTCCTCGTTTGTTTTGCTGTGGCTGCAAAATCACAGCAGGTCTCTGCAATCGCATCTGGCAAATACGAAACAAAATTTAAGAACGCCGCCAAAAAATGGGAACGTGGCGATGTGATTATCCTGGACGACAATCGCTACAAAATGAGCAATGGAAGCGATGTTGGCGAATACAAGTTCAGCGTGGCGGCACAGCGTATCTTCTTTACTTCTGGCCCTTTAAAAGGTGCCTACACAAAAGTGATTCTTAACAATAATAAACCGGCCATTGTGTTTCCAACCGAACAAAATGGCGAACTGGGACTTACCGCAGAAGTGTGGGCAAGCAAGCAATGAGGCACGTCAAGCGTGAGACGTGAGAAGTGAAAATGTAGTATCATTTTATTTTCCATTTTTCTTGCGATAGCTTATATGGGCTGTTTAACTTGTGAACAAGTGAACCCGTGAACTTGTAAACCCTTTCGTTTCACTTTTCACGTTTGACCGTTCACGTCCTTACCTTTGTGAGGGGCTATGGCAAAGGAATTACCGCAAATACTGTTTGATTTTTTCCCGGAAGACAAGGAGCCGAAGGAATTTCTTTCGGGCCAGCCTGTACAGCCGCCGCAAAAGCCCAAATCTACCCGGGGACGAAAAAAGCTGAAAGACACGGAACCGGAAGATCCGATCGAAATTCCCGAAGATGAGATCCTGTTTCAGAAAGCCTATTACTCCATTGGTGAAGTGGCCACGATGTTTAAAGTAAACGTTTCGCTGATCCGTAGTTGGGAAAAAGAATTCGACATTTTGCAGCCCCGCAAAAACCGCAAAGGCGACCGCTTTTTTAAACCCACCGACATTCAGAACCTCGTGTTGATACACGACCTATTGCGCCGGCGCAAGTTTACCATCGAAGGCGCCAAAGATTACCTGAAGCAAAACAAAAAGGTAAAAGACAAGCACGATATGATCCAGTCGCTGCAAAAAATCCGAGGGTTTTTGCTGGAGCTGAAAGCCAACCTTTAAACACGAATTTTTACGCAGATTACACGGATTTTGTTTACTATAATTTGACTTTCCCTTCAAGGTTTTGACAAGGGGCTGAAACGAAATGCAGAATGTTGGCGGTATCGCTACAACTATACACACGCCTGCACCAGCAGAAAGAATGACCGTACGAAAGAACTCCAATTCGTGTAATCTGCGTAAAAATCCGTGTTTAAGCCTGCGTGTTTAATCTCTTTTTAACACCAGAGTTTTTTTTCCCATTTATATTTGAAGGATAACAGCATCTATGAAAAAACTTTTTTCACTTTTAATAGCCCTGGTAGCTTCTTTTGCCGTAATGGCGCAGCCTTCTTCGTTGGAGATCAGCCGCGACAAGGAAAACAACAGCAAGGTGCTGAAAGGCATTTTCACCCTGAACGAACTGGCCGGCGATACAGCATTTAGCTGGTACAGCCAGGCTAAAAAAAGCTTTACACCTAATGCCGATGCCGTTAAAAAATATGCGGCAGCTAAAGACAGTCTCAGCTTTCTGGTGTTCGGCGGTACCTGGTGCGACGACACAAAACACCTGATGCCCAACTTCCTGCTCACAGCTGATGCAGCCGGCATACCGGCCAACCACATTACAATGATTGGTGTAGACCGCGATAAAAAGTCCCTGTTCAATCTTACCGAAACTTTTAACGTGACCCTTGTGCCCACCATTATTGTGCTGAAGAATGGCAAAGAAATTGGCCGTGTGGTAGAATATGGTCGTATGGGTATGCCCGAAAGAGAAGTGGCCAACATTATCTCTGCTGGTAAATAAGGCTAATTCAAAATTCGGTTTTGCCTATTGCATATTGTCCATTGCCAATTGGCCTCAGGACTGCGTGTTGCCTAGGGGAAATGCCAGGTCTTTTCCTTCGGCGGCAACTTTAATTTCCAGTCTATCCATGGTTTGAAGGATGTGAAAATTGATGCGCTCCTTGATGGCCGTGAATTGCGGCCAGGGAATGGGCGGCGTAAAAAATTCAATAAAAACTACATAAGCCTGCAGGCGAATGTCGTTGAACAAAACGGTTTGTGTTTGTATTTCAGGAATCGTGGAAAGAAACGACCGAACCTCGGTGAGCAGCTCGTTGATCTTAGCTGTTGGCGTCTGCAGGTGCAGATGAAGGTCAATGGCGCCGCGAATCTGTGAACGTTTGGAAACGTTGTCCAGGATACTGTCCACCATTTGTTTATTCGGAACGGTTACATAAGATTTATCGGCTGTACGAACCCTTGTACTGCGCAGGCCTACCCTCTCTACCACACCAGCCACACTCTGCACCTTTACAAAATCACCAGCCTGAAAGGGCCGATCGAAAAAGATAACAAATGATGCAATCAGGTTTTCCAGGCTTTCGCGGAAAGCCAGTGCCAGTGCCGCACCGACGATGCTAAGGCCCGTAAGCAGGGATGAAATATCATAACCAAACGCCTGGTTTAGCATCAGAAGAATACCGATGGCAGCAATAATCACCTTGATAAAATCGCGGAAAAAAACAATCAACTGGTTATCGCCAGGCGACGGGGTTTCATCTGCTTTTCGTTCCAGTATGCTGGCAATAAAATCAATGATGCGCAGCAGCAGCCAGGTAAAGGCCAGCACCTGCACGGCAATGGCAAGGGACAGCAGCACATCGTGCAAGGTGTATTTATACAAGGTAAAGGTCAGTGCCGACGGATAATTTAGGCGGTAAAACGCCACAATGGATACCGTAATAACCAGAAAAGTGCCCAGCGGGTAAACAATCAGGTCGGTGAATTTTTGCGGATCATAAGATTTCAACCGCTTTGGAAAAAACTTAAAAATCAGCCGCGCAAAATGTTTCGAAATAAACCGGTTCAGCAAGAGTACAAACAAGATAACGCCAAAAGTCCACAGGTAATTTTCTACCGTATTACCCCAAATAATTTGGTTCATTCACAGCTCTATTTGCGATAAAATTAGGGAATCGCTTTAATTGCCTATCTGGTAAATGCGCAGCGTATCGCTGGAAAAGGTAAGAAAGCGGTTACGATAGGTAAAGCTGTTCAGGTAGGGTTGAAAGGAAGCCGAAAACGGGTGCACTTTTTCTGCCAGCGTAGTGGCATTATACAATACAATGCCGTTTGGGCGCAAGCCAATTAACCTGCCTTCCCATAAATCAAAGCTTTGCCAATGCTGCAACGGAATCTTACGCTTAAAGGTGCCGTAATTGTCAAAAACAAAAATGCCCTGCGTACTGTCGGCCAGGTACAGCAAACCATTGTCATCAATGATTTTTTGCGGGGAAATAGTTTGATTGAATAACTGGCGAAAATCACTAGTCTGCAACAGCAGGTTACCTCCTTCGTCCAGCTTTTTCAATTTGTTGTCAAACTGGTCAAACACCCAGATTTTATTGTCGTATGAAAGTGCAATCGCAGTTGGCTGCAGCACATTGTAGCGGCGCAGGTCAAGACTGCTGCGATTGGAAAGAAGACGATCGAGAATAACCACAGTGGAAAAATCCTTGTAAAAAAGCAAAGGCTTCAGCGGGTTGGTCACATCAAGCGCATGCAGTTTTCCGTATGCCCGCACGCCGTTGAAGACTCCCATCGAATCGCCCCGGTTACTAAACTTTTTTACCTGTCCGGAAGAAGAAACCACATAAAGATTATCCAGGTTGTCGAGGGCTACATTGGCAATATCTCCCTGATAGGTTCGCAGCAGTTGAAAAGACAGATCGTTTTGCGCAAAACAAAGCGTTGCTAAAAACAGCGACAATATGGAGAAAACTTGCTTCACGCCTTGCGATAAATTTTTGCGTCCTTACCGGTATAAGATTTCAGTACAAGATCCTTACCATCAAACACGGCATAAGTTTGAAAATTGATCCATTCACCGAGATTAATGTAACGGCTTTCAGAAGATAGACGATAATCAATAGGCAGGTGTCTATGGCCAAAGACAAAAAAGTTATATTTTTCTTTTTGCAGCAATTCACGGCTGTAGATCAGCAGCCATTCTTTTTCTTCTCCCAAAAATGTTTCTTCTTTAATCTTTTGTGCATCCTTGCTTTTCTGGCTGAAATAATTGGCTGTACCAATGCCAATGGCAGGTGGTAACAATCCAAACAACCACTGGCAAACCGGGTTGCGAAAAACCTTTTTCATGGCTTTGTAGCCTTTGTCGCCGGGGCCCAGGCCATCACCATGCCCAATGTAAAAGCTGCAATGATTAAAGGTGAATTCTTTCGGATTAAAATATACCGGCATACCCAATTCCTGGTGGAAATAATCCTTCATCCACATGTCATGGTTGCCTACGAAAAAATGGAGTTGTATACCGGCATCGCTTAATTCGGCCAACTTGCCAAGCAGCCGTACATAGCCTCTCGGCACTACTTTTCGGTATTCAAACCAAAAATCAAACATATCACCAACCAGGAAAATGGCGAAAGCATCGTTTTTGATTTCATCCAAAAATTTTACAATAAGCTTTTCCCGCTTAAGACTTTCTTCAGCATTGGGTATACCCAGGTGAAAGTCAGAAAGAAAGTAGATTTTTTTGTCAGGTGGCAATTGCATGGATGGTTTTCTATTGCGACTGATCGTCGACCACAAAACAATACACTTCCTTCGGACCATGCACACCTACCACCAGTGTTTTTTCAATATCCGCCGTTCGGCTGGGACCTGTTGCCAGGGTGATCATTGATGGAATGGCATCGCCATATTTTTCTTTCAGGCGCTGCAGACCGTCTTTGATATCATACACCAGTTGCGACGTGAAGGCTACGCAAACATGCACCGGTGCATATACGCTGGGAATACGGCCCTGTTGCGCAGAACTCAGGAGAAGACTCCCTGTCCGGGCCACAAGGGCTTCGCAGGTGGTAACGGAGGCCTCACAGGTGGCAATGTCATCGTACAGACTATTAGCCGGCAAAAAGCCCTGCAGGCCTGGCTCTGTACAATAAATTTTTGTCCACTGGTGCTGGTAAAAAAGCTTTTCCAGTCCTTGCTGTAATTCCGCTTTATCCAGACAAAAAATAAACTTGCCCTGCAAAGCCGAGAACTGCTCGGCAAATTCTACCACAAGATCCTGGGCCGGCGGCTGAACGGGATTTTCGGTGCCCTCAGCCTGCGGAAAAGGCAATGGCGTTGGTGTTGCCAACGCCATGCGTATTTTTTGCAAAATGCTCTGCTTTCCTTTACTCATCTACAATCAGCTTGGGTGTTGATTGGTAACATTCGGGTCAAACGGCGGAACACCTTCGCTAATGCCACCTTCGGAATGACTGTCGATACCATTTTCCAGATGTTTTCTTTCTTCGTACGGCCGTGGCCCGATCAGGGCTTCTACATCACTCTGGAAAAGAACTTCTTTTTCCAGCAACTCTTCCGCCAGCTTTTCCACTTCGGTTTTCTTTTCCCGTAGCAGGTTAAGCGTTCTTGTATAGGATTCGTCGATCATGCGGCGCACCTCTTCGTCTATCATCTTCGCCGTCTCTTCCGAATACGGTTTGCTGAATTGGTTTTCGGCCTGCGGATCGTAATAACTGATATTCCCCACCTTGGTGCTCATACCGTACACCGTTACCATAGCGGTTGCAATGCGGGTGATCTGCTGCAGGTCATTTTGTGCACCGGTGGAAATCTTTCCAAAGAAGATTTCTTCAGATGCCCGTCCACCCAGCGTCATACAAATCTGGTCCTGCAACTGGTCGGTATTATAGAGATATTGTTCTTTCGGCGTGTATTGGGCATAGCCCAGTGCAGCCGTACCACGGGGCACGATCGTTACCTTCAGTAGCGGGTAAGCATGCTCCAGGAACCATCCACAAATAGCGTGACCGGCCTCGTGGTAGGCAATGATCTTTTTTTCTTCCGGAGAAATGATCTTGTTCTTTTTCTCCAGGCCACCAATTACACGGTCTACCGCATCCTGGAAATCGCTCATATCTACCGCGTTTTTACCTTTGCGGGCTGCAATCAGGGCCGCTTCGTTACACACATTGGCAATGTCAGCACCAGCAAAACCAGGCGTTTGTTCGGCAAGACGATGGATATCCACTTGCTCTGAAACCTTAATGGGTTTCAGGTGTACTTTAAAGATCGCTTCACGACCTTTCACATCTGGTTTGTCGATAGAGATCTGGCGGTCGAAACGACCGGGACGCAAGAGCGCTGAGTCCAACACATCCGGACGGTTGGTGGCTGCCAGAACGATAATGCCGGTATCGGTACCGAAACCATCCATTTCCACCAGCAACTGGTTCAGGGTGCTTTCCCGCTCGTCGTTGCTCATCATCATGTTCTTTCCACGGGCCCGGCCAATGGCATCAATTTCATCGATAAAAATGACGCAAGGCGCTTTTTCACGGGCCTGCTTAAACAGGTCGCGAACACGGCTGGCACCTACACCCACAAACATCTCCACAAAATCAGAGCCGCTCAGGCTGAAGAAAGGCACCTGGGCTTCACCGGCCATGGCTTTCGCCAGGAGGGTTTTACCCGTACCGGGAGGGCCAACCAGCAGCGCTCCTTTGGGAATCTTACCACCGAGGGAAGTATATTTTTTCGGGTTGCGAAGGAAATCAACAATCTCCATCACTTCCACTTTCGCTTCATCCAAACCGGCCACATCGGCAAAGGTGATGTTCACTCTTGTGCCTTTATCAAACAGGGTAGCCTTTGATTTTCCAATGTTGAAAATACCACCGGGACCACCGCCACCGGTTGCTCCGCCGCTCATTTTACGCATCAGCAGTATCCAGATACCAATCAGCAGCAGGAAAGGAAGGATCGTTTGTAGGATCGGTGTAAACCAGTTGCTTTCCGCTTCGGCTCTTTCCGTTACCCGTTCCAGTTGCGGATTATCGCGGTAAAACTCCCGCATGTCGTCTTTGAACGATTCTACGGAAGCAACTTTAAAGGTGGCAACCAACGGCTCTGTGCCCGTGGTGGCGCCTTTGCCAATCACATTTCGGGTGGTATCACTCAGCCTGTTCCTGTCGAGGTTAACTTTTACCATGTTGCGGTTAGAGATGATCGTGTATTCACTCACCTCGCCGCGACGGATCATGTCTTCAAACTGGTTTTGCGAAATCTGCGTAGCGTTGGGATTAAAAGAACCAAACAGCTGAAAACCGATCAGCACCGCAAAGATGATGGCGTACACCCAGTAGAAACTGAAGCGCGGACCTTTGCGTGGCGAGTTGTTGTCGCTGTCTCCCGAAGGACGGTTGAACTTCGGCAGGGCTCTTTTTTTGTCGTTCTTATATGGCTCTTGTGACATTTCTTCTTTTATTGTAAACTGTGCAAGTAATGAATTTTTGGCGGAATTGGCCGTTGTAACATTTCGTTTTAACAAAACAGCCCGCTATGACTTGTGTTCTTCCAGCGGGGCATCGCTCCACATTTCCTCCAGTTTGTAAAACTTACGGGATTCCGAAGACATAATGTGCACTACGATGTTCACATAATCGATCAGCACCCACTGAAGATTCTGTTTTCCTTCGTGCCGGTACGGAATTTCGCCCACGGCTTTCTTTACGTCTTCCTCTACGGAATCAGATATGGCCCTGATCTGGGGCTGGTTGCTGGCTTCGCAAATAATAAAAAAGTCGGCCACTGCTTCGGGAATTTTGCGCAGGTCCAGCGATACAATGTTCTCGCCTTTTTTATCCTGGATAGCCCTAATGATGGTTTTGTAAATTTTGGATGCTTTTGTTAACCGGGCTGGTGATTTCTTCCGTTTCGCCAATACATCTAATGGTTCCAAATACTTATTTTTTTTTGTCAAAAAATTCGTGCAGTTGCCAAGGTAAGAAAAGACCTCTTTTCTTTGCTCAAAATTAGCGCCTTTGGTCCCTTCTTTTTTTCCCGTCGGAACACCTTTTATCGAACTGCCGCAGGTTGAAAGTACCAACAACTATGCCACCGGGTTGGCACATGCGGGTATGGCACAAAGCGGTACAGCCGTGTTTGCTCATCACCAAACAAAAGGCAAGGGGCAGCGGCATCGGAAGTGGCAGGGAGAACCCGGCCAGAACATTGCCCTGAGTGTGATTCTGCAACCGCCGGGACTGGCACTATCGCAGGCGTTTTTGCTAAGCATGGCAACAGCGATTGGTGTGCACCGGTTCTTTAGCAGCTATGTCGGTTCCGAAACAAAAGTTAAATGGCCTAACGACCTGTATTGGCGTGACAGAAAGGCAGGAGGCATTCTAATTGAAAACGTTGTACAGGGGAGCGAATGGAAGGCAGCAATTATCGGCATTGGCCTCAACATCAATCAAACAAAGTTTCCCTCGCTTGATCACAAAGCCGTTTCATTGAAACAGATCACAGGAAAAGATTATTCTCCGGTTGACCTGGCAAAAGAGCTCTGCAATCACTTAAGTCAGTCCTATGAACTGATGCACAAATTGCCGCTGGAAGTAAAAGAACTTTATCGCCAGCACCTCTATAAACTTAACCAGCAGGTTCGCCTGAAACATGGCAGCCGTGTTTTTGATGCGGTCATTAAAGATGTTTCCTCGCTGGGCGAAATCGTAGTGCAGCACGCCACCGAAGAACGGTTTGGTGTGGGTGAACTGGAGTGGGTTTGAGAGAATGATAGTAGAAATTTAGATATTGGATATTTTGATAGCAGGCTCAAACAATCATTTGTGATGTGTCCGATCTTAATATTCTACTATCTACTATCCAATATTTATTATCCTGCTTTCACTATCTCCTCCGCATGTGCCTTGTTTTTAGGCCGGAGGAAAATCTTTTTTATTACGCCTTTTTCGTCAATCACAAACGTAGTGCGGTTCAGTCCCATGTACTTTCGGCCGTACATGTTTTTCTCACCCCATACGCCGTATTTTTCAATGATCTTGTGTTTCGGATCGGCTACCAGTGTAAAGGGCAGGCTGAATTTCTCCCGAAACTTCTGGTGCTTGGCTTCATCATCCGGGCTGACGCCAATCACGGTAAATCCGTTTTGTTTTAACAGCGCATAATTATCCCGCAGATTGCAGGCCTGCACTGTGCAGGTAGGCGTATCGTCTTCGGGGTAAAAATAAAGTACCACCTTTTGTCCTTTCAAATCTGCCAGTGAAATGGTGTTACCATTCTGGTCTTTGCCACTAAATGCCGGCGCCTTTTGTCCTTCCTGTAAATGCGTAGCCATTTTATAGTTTGTCGTTTGTAGTTTGTAGTTAGTAATTCCTTACCTCTCCTATTCTTTCACATCCGCATATCTGCATATAAGCCTATCATCTCCGCACATTCCAAATCTTTTCTGTCACATTCCCCGCTTCATCTTCCATCCGCACCTTTAACTGGCTTTCGCCTTTGGGGAATTTATCATCAACGGTGTAGATCCAGGTTTTGCCTTTATCATTGGTGAAGCGCAACCATTGTCCATTCACCTCAGCACGAAATCGTTTGATCACATTAAAATTATCCTTGGGTGTGAACACGATCCGCCTGACACCCGCGAGGCTGGCTGGCACTGCGTTGATGGTGGGCGGCTCCCTGTCAATGAACGCCTGGTAGGTTCCAAACTGGCGAAACTTTGCCGTGAGATAGCCCCGCTGCCAGGTGGCTTTCTGCAAATAGGTTCGGGTACCCACCACATTTTTGATCACGATTCTATCCCTGTCCTCTTCCGCAATGGCAGCCGATGGTCTGATGCGAACCGTGACCGAATCGTGCGCCGGGATGGCACTGCTTAAAATGCTGTAAACAGGCGATACCGAACCGGCTGCTCCGTTATTTGACGCATTAAAGCTGACATTGATCGCATCGTACATCGTGCGTTCGGTTGTCACCAGTTGAAAATCATCCCGCTCAAAAACATTGATCTGGTTCGGCAAAAACATTTCCGTAGCATTATTAGTTGCAGCCGGCGTCAGGGAGCCATCGTACTGAATGGTAAAGGAAATGCGGGTGGTGTTCAGCGCTGCGTCCTGCACTTCAATTACTACCGGATGCGGCTCGTTATCCTGCAGGTGAATAATGCCATCGCCACCATACGTGTTGTACGCTACGTTGGTGGCGCCCGGCAACGGCGTCAGGTGTTGCAGCGAAGCGCCGCCCCGGGCATCATACGGATAGTCGATTTGCGCATTGATATAACGGGAATCAGGATAGCTGATATTATCATGTGTAAACGAAGAAACGGGCTTTCCATCCACCGAAATTTTTGCAGCATACACACCGTTCGGGTTATTAGAGCCACTGAAACGATCGGTAGCGCCGATGGCAAAACTGATTTTGTTAGCGCCTACTTTGATTCCCCTATTCCTGACAGTGGCCAGATTTAACAGTTGTGGCGATTGCATGTAAGTGCTCCTATTGCGGTCGTACATGGCCAGCCGGGTAACGGACGGTGGCACCGCATCCGGTATCGGGAATTTAAACAGGAGCGGATTTAGTACGTTTTCGGTTTTGGTATCACGGATTTCAAAATGCACATGCGGGCCGGCCGATCCACCCGTATTTCCACTTAGGCCAATATAGTCGCCTTTTGCCAGCGGAAACTGGCCAGGAGAAAGCGTCAGGTTGATATGCCAGGTTTCCTGCGCATATTGTTGCGTCAGCACATATTCCTGCAAGGCCGGGAAAAATCCGTTCATATGCGCATACAAAGTCGTATAGCCATTGGGGTGGGTGATGTAAATGGCCTGCCCAAAACCACCTGGCTCCACCAGCACACGGGAAACATAGCCTTCCGCAGCAGCATACACCGGCAGGTTTTCCCGCTGCTGGGTGCGAATATCCAACCCCATGTGCCAGTGATTGGTACGTATTTCACCAAAATTGGCCACCAATTCCATCTTGATAGCGAGAGGATGACGAAAATATCCCTGTGGATAGTTTTGCGCAGTTACTGACAAAAAGAGAGAAACCGAGAATACAAATGAGAGAAAAAATTTAATCATCCTGTCAACATTTACAAAACCGCTAGGTGTTCAATCTCCATTCCAACCTTTTTAGGAGTGGGCACAAAATTGGTAGAGGATAAACCAACTGAACAAAAAAAACTTTTTTTATGAATGTTAATAATAAGCAATGGGCAACGTTCCTGCTGGGAGCCGCTGCCGCTTTTGGCGCCTACAAATACATGAACATGTCCGATGAAGAAAAGGAAAAGCTGGCTGCGTCCCTAAAAGATAAAGCCAACAAACTGAAAGATCAGGCAGTGTCGGCAGAAGACAAGGCCATGGATTATTTTAATGAACTCAAAACCAAGGGCACGGATACATTTAAAGAGCACATGCCCAAGGTAGAAGAGTTTTTCAATAACCTTTTCAGCGGTGGCAAATCGCATGCGGAAAGCACCGGTACACCGGCTTCTGCGACAGCAGGTGCAGGCACAACTGGTAGCACAGGTACTGGCGACAACCCGGCTACGTATAACACAAACCTGTAACGTTATTTTATCACTATAAACAAGTATTGTTATGGCAAGAAAAACAAGTATAGGCTCCCTGCTGCTGGCAGGTGCGGCTGCTTATGGATTGTATAAACTGTCCAAAATGAGCCCGGAGGAAAGAAAAAACCTTGTGGATAAAGGCAAACGCACCGTGACAGATAATCTTGACAGCCTGAAAAACAAATGGGGCCGTAATGGTTCGTCGCCGGATGCCCACATCAGCACCGTTGCCAATGATGTGACCTATGGCGGGTAACTAACCTAGGAAAAGAAAGTAAAGGGCTGCACCGGCAGCTCTTTTTTTATGCCTGCCCTTGCTAAAAATTAACCGTTCAGCAATCTTCAATTCACTTACTTTTGCACCCCGGGCATAAACCCGGTTTTTTTGTGCCCACAACAAAGCAGTTCACGAGTTTACAAGTTCACTTGTTCACGAGTTGTCGTGGCAGTCAAACAAACTCGTGAACGCGTAAACTTGTGAACGTGTAAACTTATATAAAGCAAATGCCGAAAGACAACTCCATCAAAACAATCCTCATTATTGGTTCAGGTCCCATCATTATTGGCCAGGCGGCCGAATTTGACTATTCCGGTTCGCAGGCAGCCCGCAGTCTACGCGAGGAAGGCATTAAAGTGGTGCTGATCAACAGCAACCCCGCCACCATCATGACCGACCCGATGATGGCCGACCGTGTGTACCTGCTGCCATTGAATGTAGAAAGCATTGAGCAGATCTTAAAAGAAAACGAGATCGATGCCGTGCTGCCAACTATGGGCGGACAAACAGCCCTCAATCTGGCAAAAGAAGCTGAAGACCTGGGTATCTGGGAACAATATGGTGTCAGGTTGATTGGTGTAGACATTAAAGCCATTGACAAAGCCGAAGACCGTGAAAAATTCCGGCAGTGGATGATCCAACTGGGTGTACCGGTGGCGCCGGCACGCACGGCCAACTCCTTCCTGGAAGGAAAAGAGTTTGCGCAACAGATTGGCTTTCCTCTGGTGATCCGTCCTTCGTTTACCCTGGGTGGTACCGGTGGTGGTTTTGTGCATGATGCCGACGACCTGGATGAAGCCCTGCAGCGTGGTTTGCAGGCCTCTCCCATCCATGAAGTGTTGGTAGAAAAAGCGGTACTGGGCTGGAAAGAATTTGAGCTGGAACTGCTGCGGGATGCCAACGACAACGTCGTGATCATTTGTACCGTGGAGAACTTCGACCCGATGGGTGTGCATACCGGCGATTCCATTACGGTAGCACCGGCCATGACCCTGAGCGATACGGCATTCCAGTTGATGCGGGACACCGCTATTATGATGATGCGTGACCTTGGCAATTTTGCCGGCGGTTGTAACGTGCAGTTTTCGCTCAATCCCGAAACGGAAGAAATTATTGCCATCGAGATCAACCCCCGGGTAAGCCGTTCCTCGGCACTGGCCTCCAAAGCAACAGGCTACCCTATTGCCAAGATTGCCGCGAAACTGGCCATCGGCTATACACTGGATGAACTGAAGAACCCGATCGTGCAAACCACGTCGGCTTATTTTGAGCCGGCGCTGGACTATGTGATTGTAAAAATCCCCCGCTGGAATTTCGATAAATTCAAAGGCGCCAATGATACACTGGGCCTGCAAATGAAAAGTGTGGGTGAAGTGATGGGCATTGGCCGCAGCTTTACCGAAGCGGTGCAGAAAGCCTGTCAGAGCCTGGAGAACAATGCCATTGGCCTGGGATATTATGGCAAAAGCGCCATGAAGGCCGAAGAACTGCAGGATTACATCAAAACCCCAAAATGGGACCGCATCTTCCGGTTGAAAGATGCCCTGATGTTGGGTGTGAGTGTGAACACCATTGCCAAGTCAACCGGGATCGACCGCTGGTTCCTTTATGAGATCCAGAAGATCGTTAACATCGAAAAAGAACTGGAAAAATACGGCATCGCCGACCTGCCGCTAGACCTGTTGAAGCAGGCCAAAGCGCATGGCTTCAGTGATGAGCAGATCTCCCGGATCCTGGGCGATACCACCGACGAAGAAGTGTATGAAAAGCGCAAAGCAGAAGGCATTACACGGGTATTTAAAATGGTAGATACCTGCAGCGCCGAATTTGAAGCCAAAACCCCTTATTTCTACTCCACGTTTGAAGAAGGCCATACAAACGAAAGCAAGGTAACTGACAAAAAGAAAATCATTGTGCTGGGCTCAGGGCCAAACCGTATTGGCCAGGGCATTGAGTTCGACTACTGCTGCGTACACGGCTTGTTAGCTATTAAAGAATGCGGTTATGAAGCCATCATGGTAAACTGTAACCCCGAAACGGTTTCTACGGATTTTGACATTGCCGATAAGCTTTATTTCGAGCCCGTTTTCTGGGAGCACCTGTGGGAGATCATTGAACATGAAAAACCGGAAGGTGTGATTGTGCAGCTGGGCGGACAAACCGCTTTAAAGCTTGCAGAACGACTTCACGAAAAAGGCATCAGGATCATTGGCACGTCGTACGACAATATGGACATTGCCGAAGACCGCGGCCGCTTCAGCGACATGCTGAAAGAGCTGCAGATTCCCTATCCGAATTACGGCACGGCCTTCACTGTTGATGAAGCCATTGAAGTGGCTAACCGTGTGGGTTACCCAGTTTTGGTTCGCCCCAGTTATGTACTCGGGGGTCAGCGCATGCGCATTGTGATCAACGATGAAGAAGTAGAAAAAGCAGTGATTTCCCTGCTGAAACATATTCCCGGAAACAAGATCCTCATCGACCATTTCCTTGACCGCTGCCAAGAAGCCGAGATCGATGCGATCTACGACGGTGAGAATTTTCATGTGATGGGTGTGATGGAGCACATTGAGCCGGCCGGTATTCACAGCGGCGACAGCAATGCGGTGCTGCCTGCCTTCAACCTGCCACCGCTTACCGTTACTACCATGGAATACTATGCGGAGAAGATTGCAAGAGCACTCAACATCAAAGGCCTGATCAACATTCAGTTTGCCATTAAAGATGGAAAGGTTTACGTGATCGAGGCTAACCCAAGGGCATCGCGGACAACACCGTTTATTGCCAAAGCTTACAACATTCCTTACCTGAATATTGCCACCCGGGTAATGATGGGCGTGAACAAGCTGACCGACTTTACGTTTGAGAAAAAGCTCCAGGGTTTTGCCATCAAAGAACCGGTGTTTTCGTTCAACAAATTCCCGAATGTGAACAAAGAGCTTGGGCCTGAAATGAAAAGCACGGGTGAAGCGATCCGCTTTATCAAAGACCTGCGTGATCCTTACTTCCGGCAGTTGTACAAAGACCGGAGTATGTACCTAAGTAAATAAGCCCAATGGTCAATTAGCAACTGGCAATTGGCAAAGTGATAAAAACCATTAAAACAGGAATAATCGTTTCTTTATAAACGACAAGTCAGAATTCAAAATGATAACGCAATACAGCTTACATTTTGAATTCTGACTTTTTTATTTTTAGTGTATGAAACAAGAAATAGAGCAATACAAAAACCAGCTAAAAGAAACTTGGGAAGGCGATCCCTGGTTTGGCCGGGCTGGCAGATTACTGCTGGGTGAAGTAGATGAGAAGATGGCTTTCATCAAACTGAATGGGCAACATAGCATCCTGCAACTGGTGTGGCACATGTACACTTGGAAGGCGTTTGCCGTAAACCGGCTACAAGCCAATGCACCCGAAAACCTGGACTACTTTGAATCGCAGGACTGGCGGGAACTGGACCATAGCAACAAGGCTCTTTGGCAGGAAGGGTTGCAAAAGCTGGAAGAAGCGCAAACGGCATTGCTTGGCGTTTTGCAGCAGCTCGATGATGCTGCGTTGGAGCAAAACGTTCGGGAACGCGACTACAATAACCGCAAGCTCATTAACGGTGTTATCCAGCACGATATTTATCACCTGGGACAGATAGCTTATATCGCCAAACAAATCCGAAACAAAGCGTAAGGCTTTATCCATTACTCTTTGTTTTTGGTATCCATCATAATCGTAACCGGGCCATCGTTCAACAATTCCACTTTCATATCGGCACCAAAAATGCCGGTGGCTATTTTTTTACCAAGATCCGCTTCCAGTTGCCCAATCATCTTTTCATACAACGGATTGGCTATTTCTGGTTTGCTGGCACGAATATAACTGGGACGATTGCCTTTTTTAGTGGAGGCATGCAGGGTAAATTGGCTGACGAGTAAGATATCACCATCCAATTCCAGTATGGAACGATTCATGACGCCATTTTCATCGTTGAAGATGCGCAGGTTCACAATCTTTCCGCTCAGCCAGCGAATGTCTTCTTCGCCATCGGCATCTTCAATACCGAGTAATACCAGCATCCCGGCTCCAATTTCGCCTCTGATTTTTTCCTCTACGGTAACACTGGCTTTACTGACACGTTGAATAACGGCTCTCATATTTTTCAAAAGTAAAAACTCAAAAACACCAGGGCATAATTTTTTACTTTTGAATTTTCACTTTCAATTATTCATGGATTTTTCTTCTGAAATAAAATTACAAACCACCCGCAGCGGCGGCAAGGGTGGACAAAACGTAAACAAGGTGGAAACGGCGGTGATCGCCTACTTCAACATTGACGAATCGCAAATCTTAACGGAAGATCAAAAGGCAACCGTCCGTGAAAAACTTTCCAACCGCATCAACAGCGAAGGCAGCCTGGTAGTGAAAGCACAAATCCATCGCACACAATTGGCCAACAAAGAAGAAGCCATCAGAAAGATTCATGAACTGGTGCAACAGGCCCTGCACCGGAAAAAAGCCCGGATTGCTACTCGGGTACCCAAAGCCGTAAGAGAAAAACGGGTAGAGTCCAAAAAACGCAATGCAGAAGTCAAGCAGGGAAGAAAAAAGTTCAAGCCAGGTGATTTTTAACAGGCAAGTCTTTCGGTTCTGTGCTTACATTAGAGCAAACAATCCTGTTGAAATCCCGTTTTGTAATATTACTCTTTGTGTTGTTTGTGACCGTGGGGTCCTTGCTGTTGGATGGTTGCCGCAAACGGGACATCGCTGACTCCACCCCTCGCACTTTTACTATTCCCGATGGCTTTCCCCAACCCGTTTACAATTTTGCAAATAACCCGTTGACAGAAGAAGGCTTTCGTCTGGGCAAAAGGCTCTTTTTCGATCATCACCTTTCTGTTGACGGACATGTTTCCTGCGGCTCCTGTCACCAGCCGCTGGCGGCATTCACCACGTTTGAGCATGACCGTAGTCACGGTGTGAACAACACCCATACACTGCGTAATGCACCGGGTATTTTCAACATGGCCTGGTACCGCGAGTTCAACCAGGACGGCAGCGCCAATAGTCTGCACGAGGTGTACCGGCAGCATTTTAGGAGTCCAACCGAGATGGGAGAACGTATGACGAAGGTGATTGAGAAACTTCGTCATGAAGAATACCGCATCCTGTTTCGTGATGCCTTTGGCGATGGAAAAGTCACGGAAGAACGGATTTACAAAGCACTGGACCAGTATGTGCTCAGCCTTGTATCAGCCGATTCGAAATACGATAAGGTACAACGGGGCGAAGCACAGTTTACAGCACAGGAAGCCGCCGGATATGCGGTGTTCCAAACTAAATGTGGCACTTGTCATACCGAACCGCTTTTTACTGATTTCAGCTACCGTAATGTTGGCATTGAAGTAGATCCGTTTTTAAAAGATTACGGCCGCATGCTGGTTACCGGTAATCGTGCCGATTCACTGAAGTTCCGGGTGCCATCCCTGCGTAATGCTGAGTTCACGTCGTACTACACCCACGATGGGCGACTGAGCTTTTTTCGCATGATGCTGCAACACTATCGTTTTGGCGTGAACGGCAGTACTACACTGGACCCACTTCTTACCAATGGTATTCAACTGACCAATGCGGAAGAAGACCAGATCGTGGCTTTTATTCGCACACTTTCCGATACAGCGTTTTTAAACAACCCGAAATGGAGAGAATAGCGAGTAGTGGATAGCGAGTGAAGAGTAGCCATTCAGTTCCGATTTCCTGAGAGTTCTCTTCTTGCAATTTCAGGAAGAAAGTGAAAAGATTTGTTTCCAGTGCTAAAACCCAGCTCGCTATTTACTACTCACTACTTGCTATTCCATAAATTTGTTCACTTTATAAAAAATCATTCTCGTTGAGCGGCATAAAGAAATTAGCAGGTCAGACATTGTGGTATGGCGTTTCATCGATTGCTGCCCGCTTTTTAAACTATCTTCTTACTCCCTATCTTACTAACGCCAGTGTGTTGCGGGAAACGTTTTATGGTGAGATGAGCCTTATCTATGCGGCCATCCCTTTCCTGAACATCCTGTTTACTTATGGACTGGAAACAGCCTATTTCCGTTTTTCAAAAACGGCAGAAGACGAAAAAGAAGTGTACAGCACCGCTACGCTTTCGCTCCTGGGCAGCACGGTTTTGTTTACAGCTATCCTGCTTTTGTTCAGGCAGCCGCTGGCCGACCTGCTGGGCATCGCTAACCGCCCGGAATACCTCACCATGGCAGCTTTTATCATTGCCCTGGACGCCCTGGCAGCGCTGGCCTTCGCCAAGTTGCGGTACGAGGGCAAGCCCCGCAAGTTTGCCGCTATTCGCATTGCCGGCATTGTGATCAATATCGGGCTAACGATCTTTTTTCTATCGGTTTGCCCGGTCATCCAGGAAAAAGATCCTGACGGTTTTATTGGTGTTTGGTACGACAAAAGCTTTGGCGTTGGCTATATTCTTTTGGCCAACCTGCTGCAAGCTTTTTTTACGCTGCTCTTTCTCTCCAAAGAGTTTTTCTCCTTTCGCCTGCAGTTCAATGCAAAGCTTTGGAAAGAGATCATTGTTTATTCGGCGCCGCTGATTCTTGCCGGCTTTGCAGGCATGATCAATGAAACCTTCGACCGGATTATGCTTAACAAACTGGCACCGGTGGCCAATGGAAACGAAGCCAAGGTTGAAGTGGCCATCTACAGTGCCTGTTACAAACTCTCGATGTTGATTACCCTTTCCGTGCAGGCCTTTCGCATGGCAGCAGAGCCCTTCTTTTTTTCGGCAGCACAAGGGCAGCAACCGCAACGCATCTATGCACGGGTAATGAAGTTTTTTGTCATTACGGTTTGCTTCATGTTCCTTGCCGTGGTGCTTTTCCTCGATGTCTGGAAGTATTTTATCTCTAACCCGGTTTACTGGCAGGGCCTGGGCATAGTTCCAATTTTGCTGCTGGCCAACATGTTCCTCGGTATTTATTACAACCTCTCTATCTGGTACAAACTTTCCAATAAAACCATAGCAGGTGCTTACATCACCCTGATCGGTGCTGCCATTACGCTTGGCATCAATGCACTGCTGATTCCTTATTTTGGTTATTATGCCTGCGCCTGGGCTACCTTCTTTTGCTATGGAAGCATGATGGTCATTTCATTTGTGTGGGGACAGAAAAATTACCGGGTGCCGTATGCCTGGAAAAAACTGGTGGCCTATATTGTTATTTGTGTGATGCTTTATGGGATCCATTCTTTGTTTGAACTAATCGGGCTGAATGCCTGGTTCAATGGGGCCTTTGGCGCTGTACTTTTTTTCATTTTCGCCTGGTTTATTGGTTTGGTAGAGCGGAAAGAATTGCAACGGCTGCCCTATGTTGGAAAGTATTTTGGCACTCCTACTCCTCAAGGCGGAATTGGCCCTGCACAAAAGCCTGCTTGAACCGAGACTTTCTTTATCCATGATTTCATGCTGAAGCGCAGGGAGCGCTGAGGTTTTTTTACTCCGCATACACCGCGCCTCTGCGAGAAACCTTTTTGTACAAACCTGTTCTGAACGCCGACGTGTGCGACGCAACAGAAGTTCAATCGTTAATCTCCCGGTGGTTACAAAAAAGAAAAAGCCTCAGACAAATCGATTGCCTGAGGCTTTGTTATATCATGCAAAAGCAGGGTCTGTGCCTTGGCTGTTCCTCCCCTGTTGGGGGAGGTTAGGTGGGGGCTTACAACGTCCGTTTTACTTCTTCTTCTTCGTACGCTTCGATGATGTCGCCCACTTTGATGTCGGTGTAGTTCTTCACAGTCAAACCACACTCCATACCCATGAGCACTTCCTTCGCATCGTCCTTGTAACGCTTCAGTGAGCCCAGTTCGGCGCTTTGCCCTTCACCGGTCGGATACACGACGATACCGTCGCGGATCAGGCGGATCTTGCTGTCACGCTTGATGCGCCCTTCAATCACCTGGCAACCGGCAACGGTAGCCTTGTCAAACTTGAACACCTCTTTGATCTCCACGTTACCAATGATCTTCTCCTGCACTTTCGGTTCCAGCATCCCTTCCATCGCACTGCGGATCTCATCGATCGCGGTGTAAATGATGGAGTAGGTTTTGATCTGGATGCCGGCGTTTTCGGCCAGGCGGTTCGCCTGCAGTGAAGGACGCACGTTAAAGCCAATCACGATCGCATCCGAAGCTTCGGCCAGCACCACGTCACTTTCATTGATCTGACCTACACCTTTATGAATGACGCTAACGAGGATTTCCTGTGTGGAAAGTTTTTGCAAGGAGTCACTCAGGGCTTCTACCGAACCATCCACGTCACCTTTGATGATCACCTTCAGCTCCTTAAAGTTACCCAGGGCCAAACGACGACCAATTTCATCCAGCGTAATGTGTTTCTTGGCACGCATACCCTGCTCACGCAGAATCTGTGCACGGCGGTTGGCAATGTCTTTGGCTTCGCCTTCATCGGCATACACACGGAAGGTTTCACCCGCTTGCGGCGCACCGTTCAAACCAAGAATCAACACAGGTGTAGAAGGACCTGCCTGGTCAACACGCTTGTTCCGTTCGTTCATCATGGCTTTTACGCGGCCATAATGCTGACCCGATACTACCAGGTCACCAGCGTGTAAGCTACCGTTCTGTACAAGGATGGTAGCCACATAACCACGGCCTTTGTCCAGTGTAGCCTCAATAATAGAACCGGTGGCTTCCCTGTCCGGGTTGGCTTTCAGCTCCAGCAGTTCGGCTTCCAGCAGAATTTTTTCCAGCAACAGGTCAACGTTGAGTCCCTGTTTGGCCGAAAGCTCTTGGCTTTGGAACTTACCACCCCAGGCTTCCACCAGGATGTTCATACCGGCCAGTTGCTCGTATATCTTTTGCGGATTGGCACCGTCTTTATCAATCTTGTTGATGGCAAAGATCATCGGAACGTTGGCAGCCTGTGCGTGGCTGATAGCCTCACGGGTTTGCGGCATGATGGCATCATCGGCGGCTATCACAATCACGGCAATATCGGTGATCTTGGCACCACGGGCACGCATGGCGGTAAACGCTTCGTGACCCGGCGTATCCAAGAAGGTAATGTCTTTGCCGTTGGGCAGGTTCACCTGGTAGGCGCCAATATGCTGGGTGATACCACCTGCTTCACCGGCTACCACGTTGGCTTTCCGGATGTAATCAAGCAAAGAGGTTTTACCGTGGTCAACGTGACCCATGATAGTAACGATGGGCGAACGCGGTTGCAGGCTGTCGGCATCATCCTCTACCTCTTCCTCTTCCATCTCCAGTTGCTTTTCCATGTCGATGAACTCCACATCGAAACCAAACTCGGAGGCTACCAGTTCAATTACTTCCGCATCAAGGCGCTGGTTGATGGACACCATGATGCCCAGGCTCATACACTTGCTGATTACTTCGGCAAACGAAACGTCCATGAGGTTGGCCAGCTCACTCACCGAAATAAATTCGGTTACCTGCAGCTTGTTGTCAATTCCTTCTGCGCCTTCGGCCATTTCAGCTCTGCGGTCGCGGCGCTTGGCAGTACGTTTGTTGCCTCTGCCGCCACCACCCGAAAGCTTGGCTTGCGTTTCCTGTATTTTCCGTTGAATTTCTTTTTCGTCGATCTGGCGGTCTTCGCGGGGACCGCGGTTATCGCCCCGGCGTTGTGGAGAGAATCGTCCGCCACCGCCTTGTCCGCGGTTGGCGCCCCCTTGCTGTCCTCCCACGTTTTTCTGCGGTGTAAAACGGCCACCACCACCCTGTCCGGTGCTTCCCTGCTGGGCGCCAGCTTGCTGTCCACCTTCGCGGAAAGCCGTCGGGCCTTTTTTCTCGATGGGAATGCGCTTGCGCTTGCGCTTTTCATCCAGTTGTTTGGGTCGGGTATCACTATCTACCGGCAACTCTATCTTACCTAAAATCTTCGGGCCTTCCAATTTTTCCGCTTTGATGTTTTCGATGACAGGTTCGTCTTCTTTGGTTTCCGGTAGGTCAATAACATTGGTTTCTGCAACAGCCTCCACAACGGAAGCCGGCAGTTCCTCTATAGGCAGTACAGGTTCCTCAACAGGTTGTTCGGTTTCAGCAGCAGGCGCAGGCTGTGGCTCCTCTGCTTCCTTGGCTTTTTTAATGCCTTTTTTCGGGCGGGTAGAGGAGTCGATCGCCGACAGGTCCACTTTACCAATCACCTTGGGGCCTTCAATTTCCGGCGTATCGGGTTTCACCACTTCAGGCTCGGCCGGCGGTGACACATCTGCAGGCTTTTCTTCCGGCGCAGCAGGTTCCGGTTCGGGCTCAGGTGCCGGGATAGGCGCTACTTCCTCCTGAACAGGAGCAGGTTGCGGCTCTTCCTCCTGTGGAGGAGCAGGGGTTTCTTTCGGTGCCGTTTTTTTCTCTTCCTTGCGAAAGCGCAGCACTTCTTCTTCGTCCCGCTTCTTTTTTGCTTCACCAACGGCGCCTTTGGGCAGGTCAATCTGAACGGCCTTTAATTTGGCCACTTTGTCGCTCTGAAACTCGTTCTGCAAAGCCCTGTACATGTCTTCGGTTAGCTTTGCGGTCGGCTTCAGGTCGTCTTTATTAAACCCTTTGCCCACCAAAAAATCAACTAGGGTGTCCTTCCCGATGTTGAATTCCTTGGCGGCTGCCATTAACCTTGGTGTTGTTGTCGTTTCTGCCATTAAGTGTTTTTAAATAACGTCGTTTATCCATAGTCAAACGTCAAGCGTGAAACGTGAAACTTGGGTTACTTCGTGCTGTCGTAGACCCCAGTTTCACGCTTGACGTTTAACGTCTCACGTACTTTATTCTTTTTCAAATTCCGCCTTCAGCACTTTGCGTACTTCAGCGATAGTTTCTTTTTCAAGGTCGGTACGGCGCTCCAGTTCTTCCGGCGTCAGGTCCAGCACACTACGGGCCGTGTCGCAACCAATGCGCTTCAGCTCGTCAATCACCCAGCCTTCTATTTCGTCGCTGAATTCTTCCAGGTCGATATCAAATTCTTCCACTTCACCTTCGTTGTCGCGGTATACATCAATGTTATAGCCTGTCAATTCGCAAGCCAGCTTGATGTTTACGCCACGGCGACCAATGGCCAGGGAAACCTGGTCGGGACGCAGGTACACGCTGGCGTGCCGGGCTTCCGTATCGAGTTCCATCGTGGTAATCTTAGCTGGTGTCAATGAACGCTGGATCAGGAGCTGGATATTGTTGGTATAATTAATAACGTCAATGTTCTCGTTCTTCAGCTCACGAACAATTCCGTGAATACGGCTACCTTTCATACCCACACAGGCGCCTACCGGGTCAATGCGGTCGTCGTACGATTCTACAGCTACTTTTGCTCTTTCACCCGGTTCACGAACAATCTTCTTGATAACAATAAGGCCGTCAAAAATCTCCGGCACTTCTATTTCCAAAAGCTTTGCCAGAAAATCAGGCGAAGTACGGGAAAGTATGATTACCGGCGTATTATTTTTCATATCTACCTTCTTCACCACAGCGCGGGTATTCTCACCCTTTTTGAAATAGTCCTGCGGGATCTGTTCGCTTTTGGGAAGGATCAGCTCATTTCCTTCTTCGTCCAGCAGCAGAATCTCTTTTTTCCATACCTGGTAAACCTCGGCCGAGATGATCTCGCCGATCCGGTCGCCATATTTTTTAGCCAGAACGTTTTTCTTCAGATCAGAGATACGGCTGGCCAGGGTTTGCTTGGCAGCCAGGATAGCCCGGCGGCCAAAATCCTCCAGGTTTACTTCTTCGTAGAGTTCCTCGCCTACCTCATAGTCCGGCGAAATTTTCCGGGCTTCGCTCACTTCTATTTCTTCCAGCGTATTGTACACATCGTCGTCGTCTACAATATTGCGGCGACGGAAGATTTCCAGGTCACCTTTTTCGGCGTTTACAATGACGTCAAAGGTTTCATCACTGCCGTACTTTTTACGGATAAGCGTTTTAAATACGTCTTCCACCACACGCATCAGTGTGGGACGGTCAATGTTTTCGGCATCCTTAAACTCCTGGAATGCCTCTATCAGGTTGATACTGGCCATAGCTTTGTTTTTTTAGCTGTGAGCGTTGAGCTATACGCTGTGAGCGAAAAGAAACCGGTAAAGGCTCGCCGCTCAAAGCTGACAACTCGTAGCTGTTCTCAAAACTTTACTTGAATTTTTGTTGTTTTTATATCGGTGAAGATCACCGTTTCCTGTTTAATTTCTTTTTTTCTGCCTTTGCCGGTTTCGGTTTCCACCAGCACGCCATCTTCGGTTGCTTCCAGCAATTTTCCTTCCAATACGGCGCCATCCTGTTTGGTAATTTGCACGTAACGGCCAACATTTTTCTTGTACTGCCGCTGCTTTTTCAGGGGTTCGTCCAGCCCGGGTGAGGAAACCTCCAGGGAGAAGTCATCACCGGGGAACATACCGCTCTCCTCGATCTGCTTGTACAGTTTCCGGTTGTAATCGATCAGCGTAGAAAGCATAATGCCTTCGTCTGCATCAATGAAAACCTTGATGTTGTTTGTGGGCTTAATGCGAATTTCCACTAAAAAATGAGAAGGATGCTCCTCCAGGAGGCCAGCCATTTTTTGCTCAAGTGCCTCAATAATTGTTTCTGTTTGCATAACCTAAAAGAAGAAGGGAACGTCTGTCGTTCCCTTCTGATTTTCTTTTGCCAGGGCAAAGGTAAGCTAAACGTTAAATACATTCCAAATTCAAATTGGCTGGAACGATGATTGTACCTTTGAAACCTATGATTTTAAGTTTTCTTTTTTATGCGTTTCTCGTTTATGTACTGTACAAACTGCTGGTGAATTTCATCATCCCGGTATACAAAACAACCAAACAGGTAAAGAAGAACTTCCGGGATATGCAGGAGCGGATGCAGGAACAGCACCAACAACAGTCGGCCGCCTATCAGCAACAACAGCAGCAGTCCTCTTCCAAAAAGCAGCAACCACATGGTGACTATATCGATTTTGAAGAAGTGAAAGATTGATGGGGGTTTTCCTTATTTTTGCCCTCCGCAAAATTTTTTGCACCGGATCCTTAGCTCAGTTGGTTAGAGCGTCTGACTCATAATCAGAGGGCCGGGGGTTCAAGTCCCTCAGGATCCACTTCAGAATCAAAGGGTTATAAGCCTCAAAGCTTGTAGCCTTTTTTTATTTGCATACTATTTACATACTTTCAATTTTGTGATTCATTTGTTATTTTCAAACTTTTATCCAGAGCCTGCTTAACCATATATCTGGCTTTCTACTAAAACCAAACTCTAAAAATTAAAATGGCTATCAAAAAATCAGAACTCTATTCCTCTCTATGGGCAAGCTGCGATGAACTGCGTGGCGGTATGGATGCAAGCCAGTACAAGGACTACGTATTGGTAATGTTATTTATAAAGTACATTAGTGATAAATATGCCGGTGTTCCTTATGCTCCTATAACTGTACCGCAAGGAGCAAGTTTCCAGGATATGGTTGCACTAAAAGGCAAGACAACTATCGGGGATGATATTAATAAAAAGATTATTGCAAAAATTGCAGAAGCTAACAAGTCCTTAGGCAACATTGATGTTGATTTCAACAACTCAGAGAAGTTAGGTAGCGGACCGGAAATGGTAAAAAGGCTAACTAACCTGATTGCCATCTTTGAAAACCCTGAGTTGAATTTCAGTAAGAATAAAGCTGAAGGTGATGATATTTTAGGCGATGCCTATGAATACCTGATGCGTCACTTTGCAACTGAAAGTGGTAAAAGCAAAGGTCAGTTTTATACACCTTCTGAAGTAAGCCGGGTTATTGCAAAAATTATCGGCATCAACAGTTCCAATACAACTGCAAATACTACTATTTATGATCCTACCTGCGGTTCGGGTTCTTTGTTGTTAAAAGTAGCAGACGAAGCCGAGAAGCCAGTTTCTATTTATGGTCAGGAAAAGGATGTGGCGACTGCTGCATTGGCAAGAATGAATATGGTATTGCACAATTGCCCTACTGCTAAAATCAAAAGCAATGGCAATAGTACTCTTTCCGATCCTTATGAAGATGATAAGGAAGGATTTAAGACATTCGATTTTGTCGTTGCCAATCCGCCATTCTCCTCCAAAAACTGGAGTAATGGTGTAGATGCGGTTGAGGATACTTACCGCCGTTTCCAGGACTATGGCATCCCGCCGACCAAGAACGGCGATTATGCTTTTTTACTCCACATCCTTCGCTGTTTAAAACGTAATGGAAAAGGTGCCATCATTTTGCCGCATGGAGTATTATTCAGAGGCAATGCCGAGGCAGAAATAAGAAAAAGCCTTTTAATTAGAGGTTATATAAAGGGCATTATCAGTTTGCCTGCTAACCTGTTTTACGGAACCGGTATTCCAGCTTGTCTTATTGTACTGGATAAGGAAAATGCAACCAATCGCAAAGCTGTCTTTATGATTGATGCAAGCAAAGGTTTTGTAAAGGATGGCAATAAAAACCGTTTGCGGGATCAGGACATTCATAAGATAGTAGACGTTTTCAATAAGCAGCTTGAAATACCAAAGTACAGCCGGATTGTTCCTCTGCAGGAAATTGAAGCTAAAGATTATAATCTCAATATTCCTCGATACATAGACAGCCAGGAGCCTGAAGATATTCAGGATATTTCAGCGCATCTTTTAGGTGGTATTCCAAATGTTGACATTGAAGCACTGCAATCTTATTGGGATGTTTATCCAACGTTGAAAGATGTATTGTTTCAGCCCCACCAACGGAAGGGCTATAGTGCTTTGAAAATTCATAAAGACGAAGTAAAAAAGACAATCTTCTCCTATCCCGAGTTTACAGCCTACAGTAAAAAAGTAAACAAGGTTTTTGATACCTGGAAAAATAAAACCGTTCCAATTCTTAAAGGCATCGATGTAGGAGTAAAACCGAAAAAGCTAATACACCAGATTTCAGAAGATCTCTTGCAAACTGGAAAATCCGCTTAAACTGACCACTTGATTTCGTTGGAAGCTGACCATAGCGTTTCGCTCCAAACTGACCACCCCATTTCGCTCGAAGTTGACCACCTGAAGAAGGACTACACCCGGTTGTTTTAC
>JACJGO010000019.1 GCA_014163555.1 Flavisolibacter longurius | reverse complement strand
GAACAGGATTATGACTGTTTTGCAATAAAAAAAAACCATTCAAAATGAATGGCTTTTTTGAATCCTATAAATCTTATCAATTCTAAAAATCGTGGGTCAGACATTACTTCAGGTAAGCCGAATACATCCAGACCATTTTTTCCTGTTCGCGGATATAATCGCTCATCAGGGCATTGGTGCCTTCGTCGCCTGCTTCATTTGCAGCATCAGCAATATCCCGCTGCATGGATATCATGGTGCGGAAGGCATCCAGGATGGCTTGCATGGCTTCTTTTCCATCGGAAATATTCTTTGCCTCTTTAACCGTAGAAATGGCTGTATAATCGCTGAAAGTATGCAACGGCTTATGCCCGAGCGTTAGAATACGTTCGGCCACTTCATCCACTTTTTCAACAAGGTTATTGTACAACTCTTCAAACTTGGCATGCAGTTCAAAAAACTTTTCGCCGGTAATGTTCCAGTGAAAACCGCGAACGTTCATGTAAAAAACCTGGTAATTGGCCAAAAGCGTATTCATTTTTTCAGCCAATCCTTTCGTATCGGTAGTTTCGAGACCAATTTGATTTTGTGCCATAATTCGTATTGTTTGAGTTCTTACTAATTCCTGACAAATAACGTCCCCTCCCTCTTACGTTTTACGCTGCTTTTTCCTCAGGCGTTTTCCAATGATGGGCACCCATCAGCATGTATTTTTTGCTTTGTTCAATGGCGTCCATAATCTGAGCCAGGATCTCTTCAGCCGGTGCCTCGTAATTAATTTGCATGGGAGGTTTAAAGTTCACCGTCAGCAAAGTGCCCTTCTTTTTAAACTTCAATCCTTTTTTATTGAAGGCCCGCCAGAAACCACTGATCACAACGGGTATCACTACCGGCTTGCAATGCTTAATAATATAGGCTGTGCCTTTGCGCCCGGGTGCAAATGGTTTGGTTGTTCCCTGGGGAAAGGTAATCACCCAGGCCCGGCCCAATGCTCTCTCAATTTTACGCGTATCGCTGGGGTCAAGGCCACGGCGGGTTTCCTCACCATCTTTTTTCCAGGTGCGTTTCACCGTTAGCGCACCGGCCAGTGTAAATAAGCGGCTGATAAAACTGCTCTTCATCGTTTCTTCAGCGGCTACATAATATACTCTTGTAAACGGATTCAGCAGGTAATAAGGAATGCCCAGTTTGTTGCGCTTACGCCATTTAACAGCGCAAAAGATGTGCAGAAAGGTTATGACGTCGGCAAAATAAGTTTGGTGATTGCTGACAAACAAAACGTTTTTCTTCGGCAGGTTTTCAATGTGTTCTGTGCCGGTTATTTTCAGTTTGTTAACAAGGGCAATTCCAGGATACGAAAAGATGCCGACAAACATGTACACTACCTTGCGTACCAGTTTGTATTCGGCCAGCTTTTTCCAAAAGTTCATGTGCAAGCGAATTAATGGTTTAAAGTTACGTGTTTACAAATTGTTAAGGCTGCCATTCCGGTAATCTTTCGTTGTGTAATCCTTTTCTTTGTCTCATCTACCTAAAAAATTAATGCCATGAAACGAGTTTTATTTTTACTAGCCGGCGTGATGATCACCGCGATGTCGTTTGCCCAGGAAAGGAATCCTTATCCCCGTACCATCACCGTTAATGGTAGTGCCGAAATGGAAATTGTTCCCGATGAAATTTATGTTCAGGTCTATCTGAAAGAATACGAGAAAAAAGGAAGTGGTAAAGTATCAATCGATAAGATTCGCCAGGACTTTTTAACAGCCGTACGTTCGCTTGGGTTACCCGATACAGCCGTTAGTGTATCCGGTTACGACGCCAATAACTTCAACCCCTGGTGGCGCAAAAAAAATAAGAAAGAAGAACTTTATGCGTCTATAACCTACCAGGTAAAATTGCGCAGTGCTGCGCAGGTTGACCAGTTGGTTGATAAACTGGACGACAATGCCACACAGAATTTTTATATTTCCCGTACGGCCCACAGCAAATTGGAAGAGTTCCGTAAGAACCTTAAGATCCAAGCTGTAAAAGCGGCGAAAGAAAAAGCACAATACCTGGCCGGCGCTGTGGATGAAAATATCGGTGTTGCCATCACCATCAACGAACCCGGCGAATACTACCAGCCATATTATGGCAATGTAGCCTCCAACCGCATGATGAAAGCAGAAATGGCGCAAGATGCCAGCGGTGCCGCCGATCAGCCGCAAGCCGATTTCAAAAAGATGAAGTTGCGCTATGATGTGAGTGTGGTGTTTGAATTGAAGTAAAGTCTGAACCGGGATTGATGGGATTAAAGAAAAGAGCCACTCACGTATGAGCGGCTCTTTTCTTTTTGATTATTAATCCAATTTGAAATAAGAT
The DNA here is from genome assembly GCA_014163555.1 of Flavisolibacter longurius. Classification (GTDB taxonomy): domain Bacteria; phylum Bacteroidota; class Bacteroidia; order Chitinophagales; family Chitinophagaceae; genus Flavisolibacter. The sequence goes on along the minus strand of JACJGO010000019.1, from coordinate 118,495 downwards.
AGACGGTATATGTAGAGACATGCCACGGCGTATCCTAAAAAGAATTTCCAGTATGTCCAACTTGGTATCGGCATAGTATCCTGTGCATCCCACCCATCCCGGTTCAGACAAAAAAATCCCGCCTTTTGGCGGGATTTTGCATATAAGAAAGTTTCAAAATTAAGCACCAGCTTCGGGAGTGGCGTCACCACCGGCCGCTTTGCCTTTTTCTTCCTGTTGCAATCTTTCTTTAATCTGGGCCAGGGCGCCAAGATCACCAAGGGTTGGCTTTTCAACCTTGCTCTGCAGGTTTTTAACCGCCTTCTTGGTTTGCTCACTCTGGGCACGGGCTTCTTTGCGAACGGCATCCTGCTCATCGCGGGCTGCTTGTTCCCAAATGCGGGCATGCGAAACAACAATGCGCTTTTCATTGCGATCGAATTCGATCACCATGAATTCGGCTGTTTCATCAGCACCTACGCTCTTACCATCTTCTTTTCCAAGGTGACGGTTTGGCGCAAAACCTTCCAGGCCGTAAGGCAATTGTACAATCGCACCTTTGTCATCGCGACGGGTAACAGTACCCTCGTGGATAGAACCTACAGCGAATGTATCCTGCAGGGTGTTCCAGGGATCTTCTTCCAGTTGCTTATGACCCAGTTGCAGCTTGCGGTTGTCCTTGTCGATACCCAGGATCACAACGTCAATGTTCTCACCAACTTTTGTGAATTCGCTTGGGTGGTTAAAACGCTTCAGCCAGCTCAGGTCAGAAATGTGAATCATACCACCGATTCCGGCAGTCAGCTCCACAAACACGCCGTACGGAGTGATGTTTTTCACCACGCCAGTGTGACGGCTGCCTTCAGGGAATTTCGTTTCAATATCAGACCAGGGATCTTCAGAGAGTTGCTTGATGGAAAGGCTCATCTTGCGTGCATCTTTATCAAGTGTTACCACTTTGGCAGTGTGCTCGTCACCCAGTTTAAAGAACTCTTTGGCATTGATCGGAGTGTTGGCCCATGTGATTTCCGATACGTGAACCAGACCTTCTACACCCGGCAGAATTTCCAGGAACGCACCATAATCTTCAATGTTTACAACTTTACCGGTAACTACTTCGCCTTCTTTGATGGTTTCAGGCAGCACATCCCAAGGATGCGGTGTCAGTTGCTTCAGACCCAGAGAAATACGTTTTTTCTCGTCGTCGAAGTCCAGAACCACCACGTTTACTTTCTGGTCCAGCTTCAACACCTCTGAAGGGTGGTTGATGCGGCCCCATGAAATATCGGTAATGTACAACAGACCGTCCAGGCCGCCGAGGTCCATGAACGCACCGAAGTCGGTAATGTTCTTGACAGTACCTTCCAGTACCTGACCTTTTTCCAGTTGTCCAATGATCTGTGCACGTTGGGCTTCGATATCGCTTTCGATAAGTGCTTTGTGTGATACAACGGCGTTCTTGATGGCTTCGTTGATCTTTACCACTTTGAACTCCATTGTTTTGCCTACGAACTGATCGTAGTCAGTAACAGGCTTCACGTCGATCTGAGAACCCGGCAGGAAGGTTTCCATACCGAATACATCTACGATCAGGCCGCCTTTAGTTTTGCTGGTAACGGTACCAGTAACCACTTCGCCGGTTTTGTGTACTTCCACAATGCGCTCCCAGGCACGGGTAATGCGGGCTTGCTTGCGGCTCAGGTGCAGGTTGCCGTCGCGGTCTTCTTTTTCTACGACCATCACTTCCACTTCATCCCCTACTTTCAGACCGGGATTGTCGCGGAATTCGTTCAGGGCAACAAGGCCATCAGACTTAAAGCCAATGTTCAGTACCACATCTGTTTTTGTGATACCTACCACCAGGCCCCTGATCATTTCGCCGTCGTTCAATTGTACGAAGGTGTTTTCATACACTTTGTCGTACTTTTCTTTTTCTTCGTTGCTGTAGGAGGCAACATTGCGTTTGTCTACGCTCCAGTCAAAGTCGTCATGCGCTGTTGCTACGGTTTCTTCAACAGGCGGTTGAACAGGTACATTTGTTGTCGCTGTAGAAGCCTCGGCTGTCTCAGTCTGAGCAGCAGGTGCATTCTCCTGTCCTTCAGCGTTTGGGTTTACAATTTGATTTTCTTCCATAAAATTCCCGAGAGGTTTTTTGATTCGGGCCGGCAAAGATAAGAAACTGTTTGGAGTCTGGAATTTGGCGTTTGGGGTTTCTTTGGTGCGGATTGCTGCTATTTTGTTAAGAGGATGTAAAGGTTAGGAACAATTTATATGAGTCTTACTGCGGGACTGTTATCTGGCTTTGTTTGCGTCGCACTTGTAAATTCTGGAATATTACTCAACAGGGCTACATCTTTCGCACTTCCACCCCATGAATATCTCCAATCCTATCTTCAAACACGGCTTCTTCGGCCTTGGGTACGCCAACCACCATTCTACAGAAAAGCTGCATTTCATTTTCCATCACAAGGCAGTTGTACCGCTTCACAAAAATCATTACTTCATTCATTAAATCGTAGGCAAACTGCAATTCGAAGGTTACAAGAACAGGCTTTTCCACAATAGGTGTGAGTTGCAAGGCTAGCGAGGTAGCAGTTTTGTACGCATTAATTAACCCCGGCACACCCAGCAGCGTCCCGCCAAAATAACGTACCACTACCACGGCTGTATTTGTCAGTGACTTGCTGTCGATTTGTCCAAGAATAGGTTTGCCGGCAGAACCGGAGGGCTCACCGTCGTCGCTTGCCCTGAAGTTGTTTCCATCGGTACCCAAACGGAAGGCAGAACAATGATGCGCCGCTTTGGGATGTTCTTCCTTCAAAGCTTTCAGGCCTTTTTTGTAATCGTCTGCCGTTTGAATGGGAAACGCATAGGCCAGAAAACGGCTGCCCCGATCTTTGTATTCCGCCTGTGAAGGCTTTTCGATGGTGTAATAATGTGTCATCAGCGGCCGCGAAGGTAGGGCGCAATTTGAAAATCAGTCCGGAAGCGGTTTGTAGTAACGGATGTTATCACCAAATACGGTTTCTTTTTTTTGCAAGGAAGCCCTCTTCAATACAGGCGCCGGCAATCCGCTACCGATCTCCAAGCCTTCGTTGCAAATGATTTTTGTTTCATCCCAAACACCCGCATCGATAAACGACTGCAGCAATAAGGTGCCGCCTTCCACCAGTAAGCTTTGAATGCCTATTCGATATAAACCATTGAGCATTTGGTCAACGAAGCTTACGTCTTCTGTCACCTGGTAGTAGCCAACGCCTTTCACCTGCAGATCTTGCGCATTAAAATTTTCAAACGGTAAGGTGTGCTTGTGCAAATTGAAAACAACAGTGGGAATGTCACCATTAAAAAGTTTAAGAGACGAGGGCAGCCGCAAGTGCATATCCACCACTACCCGAACCGGATTTTTTCCCGGCCAATTGCGGGTGGAAAGTTCCGGATCATCAAACAAAGCCGTATTGGTACCCACAGCAATGGCCGCCTCTTCACTGCGCCATTTGTGAACCAGCCGGTTGGTATAGGCATTACTGATCAGTACACGGCCATAGTCTTCCGCGGCAATTTTTCCGTCAGCGGTTTGTGCCCATTTTAGCGTCACATACGGACGGTGCTCAGTATGAAACAAAAAGAATCGTTTATTGAGTTCCTTGCATTCTTTTTCCAAAACGCCCAATTCCACTTCAATCCCAGCAGCTTTCAGTTTTTCGATGCCTTTGCCATTGACTTCGATAAACGGATCGCGGCAACCCACTACCACTTTCCGGATGCCATTCTCAATAATCAAATCAGCACAGGGTGGTGTTTTTCCGAAATGGGCACAGGGTTCCAGCGAAACATAAAGTGTCGATTGAGGTATAAGCGACAAATCAGCTTCTTTCACCGAAGCCATACAGTTCACTTCAGCGTGGGCTTTTCCATACTGCATGTGATATCCTTCACCAATGATCCGGTTGTTGTGTACCAACACAGAACCCACAACCGGGTTAGGCGCTACGTCTCCACCGGCTAACGCAGCCAGTTGCAAACAACGATGCATATACAATTCGTGCTGATTCAAAGCAAACGGGATAAAACCAAAAATAAAGAAAGGATTAAGTTTGATGCATGAAAATTGGTGAGGCGCATTTGTATCTCCGGCAGGCATTGCAAACTATCTACGACGAAAGCGAAAGCAGCAACATTGCACAGTTGGTGCTGGAAGATTGCACCGGGCACTCCAGAAGCGGGTTGCTGTTGCAAAAAGATGAAGCACTGTCACCAGCCCAGGAGAAAAAACTGCAGGAACAGCTACAACGTTTGTTAACACATGAACCCATTCACTATGTACAGAACAAAGCCTGGTTTTATGGCATGGAGTTGTATGTTGACAATTCAGTCTTGATACCTCGACCGGAAACGGAAGAATTGGTTGATTGGATTGCAAGCGATGTAAGAACGTCCGGCCTTGATGTATTTAACCGCGGACCCGTGCAGGCTGATGCGACCACACAACTGAAGATATTAGATGTTGGAACAGGCAGCGGTTGCATTGCCTTGGCCTTAAAAAAAGCTATGCCCCGGGCAGAAGTATGGGGTTGCGATGTGAGCGAAGAAGCACTCAACATTGCCCGGAGAAATGGCTCAACGCTGGATATCCGCGTCGATTTCCAGGGGATCAATTTTTTAGATGAGGCGCAGCAAATTTCTCTGCCGACAGTGGATATCATCGTCAGCAATCCGCCTTATATTCCAATTAGCGATAAAGAAACCATGCAGCCGAATGTCCTGAACTTTGAGCCGCATACAGCGTTGTTTGTCCTCAATGACGATGCCCTCCTATTCTACAAAGCCATTGCCCTTTTTGCAAAAAAACGGCTATACGCTAACGGGACCATCTACCTGGAGATTCATGAAGCGCTGGGTGCCGATGTAGTGGCACTTTTCCGCAGTGAAGGTTACAGTCAGATCGAGCTCAAAAAAGATATGCAAGGAAAAGACAGGATGGTGAAGGTGGTGAGTGGTGGTAAATGGTGAACCTGTTGACCAGTATAAAATAAAAAAACCTCCTGAATGCTCAGGAGGTTTTTTTATGAAGGGTTTCGTTAACCAGAAGAACCTACTCACCATTGACCACTCACCATTCACTACTTTACCAATGCGGCCACTTTTGCTCCGTTTTGTTTGGCAACACGCATAATGCGGAACACCTCGCCATAATAGGCACTGGTATCAGCATTGATCACAACGGAAGGCGTATCCACTTTTTCTTTTGCCCGGATGATGTGTTCCTTTACAAAAGAGTCAACCAAATTATTTTGCACTGATGACCCGCCGATGTAGAACTTATTCTCTTTATCAATGGAGACAATAATATCCTGCTTGGCCCGTGAATCTTTCGAGCCTTTTGGATTGTTCACTTTTACCAGGTTGGGATTGGCCAGTGTAGATGTGATCAGAAAGAACAGCAGGAGAATGAACAAAATATCATTCAGCGGTCCTGTGTGAACTTCCGTATGTGCTCTTAATTTTCTTCTGATGTTCATTTAAACACGAATTTTTCACGAATGACACGAATATTCCATATGACGCTTTTGGCCGTTGCCAATTGCTCTTGTTACCGCGTCGGTTCCTGCAAAATATCCAGGAATTCAGCGCTGGCAGTTTCCATTTTATAGGCTGTCTTATCTACCTGGGTCGTCAAAAAATTATGTGCAATGTAGGCCATCAAACCAATGATCAAACCTGCCGCAGAAGTAATCACTTTGGTATAAATACCATCGGCCATTGTTTGAATGGTGAAATCACCCCCGGTTGCCAGGCTGTAAAACAACTGGAACATCCCAATGATGGTTCCCAAAAACCCCAGCAACGGCGCAATTCCTGCGGAAAGCGACAAAATAGAAAGATTTTTCTCCAGGTTGTAAAGTTCCAGTTTGCCTACATTCTCCATGCTGCGTTCTATATTTTCAATGGGCTTGCCAATGCGCTGAATGCCTTTATCAATAATTCGGGCCACCGGGTTGTTGGTGTTTTTGGCAAAGCTCCGGGCAGCAGTGACATTGCCATTTACAATGTGATCACGAATGATGTTCATGAAATTGCCTTCAATGGCAGACGCTTTCCGGATGGAAAGAAAGCGTTCAAAAAATACATAAATGGTAAGGATAAAAAGGCCGGCAAGTGGTATCATAATCCACCCGCCCAATTGCAACAGTTCAATCAAACTAACGCCTTTCTGTGGAACATCACTCTGCATTGCAAGTCCGGTGGAATCAACCTGCAGGAGAAAAAACTTTTGAAACATGCTGGTTCGTGTTTTTGGATAAAAATAACGCTGTTCTTTCTTTTATATTTTGCAATGATATAGCGCATTCCCAAAAAATGCCAACAGCAATAAGACATTTAACGTTTTCAGGAACTATCCTTTTCCCGGTAGTTGATAAGTTAAAACCCCTACATCTTTCAGGACTTTTATTCACGCAGATAAATGTAAATTTCAACCCGCCGGTTCTTTTGTCGCCCCTCCGGCGTGGTATTTTCGGCAGCCGGTTTGGTGCTGGCCCACCCTCTTGTAAAGAAGGTTGTCTGCAGTGAATTCTGCATAAAACCGGAAACACTCTTTGCCCTGTTTTCGGACAAGGTTTGGTTGGAAAGCAGGCTTCCCTGGCTGTCGGTATGCCCTTCCACCACAACAGAATCTACCCGGGATGCACCGGTTTTTTGCGTTAGTTTCGACAGCAGTTCTTTCGCCTCCTCTCTCAGTGTATAACTGTTGGTAGCAAACAACACATCCGGAATCACCAATGTATCCACCCGTTGCAAAATGGTTTTGGAAAGCGGTGCTACCGGTGGCGGCTTCTTTGTATAAACGTATACCAACCGATCGAGCAGGTTGTGCCGGACATCAAAACCATAGTCCTCTTCTCTTACGGCTTCCGCTTCCGAACAAATGTGTTCCTGTGGGTTGATGGGTGCAAGACGAATGCTGTCGATAAAGAAATAATAGTCCCTGCCAAGGTCGGGCAGTCCGGCAAAATCATGTTCCTTTTGTTTGAAATCGCCAATGGAAATAAAGTTCTCTTCACCATTGGCTGTATACAGGAGCGAAACCTGTTGCCAGTCGCGGGAAGGCTGCAGTGTTGCAACGTCTTTTAAAAAGACTTGCGGAACTGTATTGCGTAATTTTTCTTTCTGGTATAAAAAATCATTTTCTGAAAAATAAACACCAATCGAATCAAATACCGGATGTTTGGAACGAACACGAAAATCGATTCTGTATTTTGCCCCTTTGCGCAAGCCGCACAGAAGCCGGCTACGTAAAAAATGTTTGCCTACCTGCCGGTCCATACGGGCCAGCACCATTCCCACAAAATGCCGCCCTTCAAAAGCATTGGGTTCGTCATCAAAATAATAATCGGCATAAAGCGAAGTGGAGATCCATCCTTCCGGCGCACAGTTCTTGCTGTACTCCGAGCAAATGTTCTCGTCTTCAAAACCGCCGTTCATCAGGAGATTCTGGGCCGGCAATAACAGGGGGAGGCATCCAAACAAAATCAAAAAAATCCGTCTCACAATCTAAATATATAGCAGGAATGAAATGGTCTGCGTATACAAACTGGTAAAAAAGAAACGGGAATTTGTCTCTTCTTATTGTCAGGTGGACTTCTCTTCCCAAATGGAGCAAAGATGAACGATGGTCTCAACGGCCTTGTTCATATCCTGCACCGAAATAAATTCCAGCTTGGAATGAATGGCCTGCTCGCCGGCAAAAAGATTTGGGCAAGGCAGTCCCATAAACGAAAGACGGCTGCCATCGGTACCGCCACGAATGCTTTCCATTTTCAGCGATAATCCACTGCGTTCAATGGCCTCCCTGGCATACTGTACCACCTGCGGGTGTTGGTCAAGCACTTCTTTCATGTTCCGGTATTGCTCGGTTACGTTGAATTCGAACGTTGCATTTGGATAATTGTCCATCACCATCTCAACAATACCTAAAAGGAAATCTTCTTTTTTCTTCAGGCCATCGGTTACAAAATCGCGGATGATAAAATCAATGGTTGCTTTTTCGGCAATGCCATCTACCCGTACCGGATGAATAAAACCCTGCTTGCCTTCGGTGGTTTCGGGGGAAAGTTCGGCACGGGGCAACGAAGCCAGCACATCGCCTGCAATCTTCAGCGCATTGACCATTTTTCCTTTTGCATAACCGGGATGCGTGATCACACCATGAATCACCAACTGTACACCGTCGGCGCTGAAGGTTTCATCTTCCAGCGAACCGGCTTCACCACCATCAAGGGTATAGCCAAAGTGTGCACCTAATTTTTCCATGTCAACTTTTGCGGTGCCACGTCCCACTTCTTCATCGGGTGTAAACAACAAGCGTATGGCACCATGCTTGACCTCAGCATGCGTCATCAAAAAGTGCGCAGCATCCATGATCTCGGCCACACCGGCTTTGTCATCGCTTCCCAACAAAGTAGTCCCGCTGGCCGTTATTATATCATGCCCGACCAGTTTATTCAAATAAGGGAAATCTGCCTTGCGCAAAACCTGTGTCGTATCGTCGGGTAATACAATGTCCTGGCCATTATAATTTTTATGCAGAATGGGTTTAACCCCGGTCCCGCTGGCATCCGGCGCTGTATCCACATGCGCACAAAAACAAACCACCGGAACGTTTTTCGCCGTGTTGGAAGGAACTGTTGCATATACATAACCCCACTCGTCCATCTCTGCATCCGCAATGCCCATGGCTTTTAGTTCATACACCAGCAAACGCGAAAGATTTTTCTGCTTTTCAGAAGAGGGAAACGAGGATGAAAGCGGATCGCTTTGCGTATCAATCTGCACATATCGCTGAAAGCGTTCGGCAGCGGTAAACGGGTATTGGTCAAACATGGGGTAAAGATAAATGGAGGCAACGTATTTCCTCCTTCCTGCGTACTACACCAACACTTTATTCAAATCCTAAAAATTGAACGGATATGTATCCGGTGTTTTTTCGCTGTGCGGTTTCAGGTGCAAAGGATGCAGGGCTGTTGTCTGATCAAGATATACAAAGGCATCATAACGGTTAGCCATCACCGATGGTACATAGTTGCCAAATTTTTCACGGTAAGGATTGTACACCACGCCGATGGCACGGTGCCGGATGGCTTCATCGTATTGCTGCCTTATATCTTCCGTATTAAATAGCAGGTATCGGTTTTGTTTACTTTCCTGGTGCAACAAGTACTCCACGCTACCTTCTCTTGCTTCGGGCACATCCATCACTTTCATGGGGGCACCCCACTCCTCGCCTGCAATCACAGTTCCCTGGTACGAGCCAAATCCAACCAGGTAAACCTGGTTGATGCCGTACTGTTCTCTTGCCAGTTGCCCGATGTTCACCATGCCGGCACGCTTCATATCGGTGGCCCTGGCATCACCAATATGGGTATTGTGTTCCCATACAATTCCCTTCGATCCTTTCCCATGAAAGGTCATCAACCGGTCGAGCGTTTCCATCATGTGCGTATCCCTTACATTCCAGCTTTCATTGTCGAAGCTCATCATGGCCCGGTAATATTTTTCGGCGTTTACGGCAATCAGTGCGTTTTGTTCGGTATTTAAACCGGCTTCTCGGTCGCCATCAAGGTGGTGTGCTTTGCTGCGGATTTCTTTCAGCATGGCCAACACTTTTTCGCGGCAGGAATGCTCTGTCAACGAATAGCGGGCATAGGCCTGCTCATTTTCTTCAAAGGGTTCAAAGCATAGGATTGCCTGCTTTACCGACTGCGCGGCCTGCGGGTCTTCTTCCTGCAGGTAATCCATCATGGCATACATGCTGTCCCAAAGACTGTACACATCCAGGCCATAAAAACCTACCCGTTGCGGCATGGGCCTGTTGCTGTTGTAGTCCCGCAGCCATTCGGTCAGGGCCGCTACTTCCCAGTTGGCCCACATCCAGGTAGGCCAGCGGTCGAAGTTGTGTAACACCTCGCAGATCGTGTTACCGGCGTCTTTATACCCTTTCACATAGCGGTTGATTCTATAGCAATCTGGCCAGTCGCCTTCTACGGCAATAAATTGGAAGCCTTTTTCCTGGATCAATCGTTTGGTAATCGCCGTTCGCCAGGTATAATATTCATGGGTGCCGTGCGAAGCTTCGCCCAGCATGACCACCGGCCGGTCGCCAATATCAGCCAACAACGCATCGAGGTCTGCTGCCGAGTTTAAACGGTGCATAGGTCATCCTGTTTCTTTACCCGCCGCAACTCTTACGCCAAACACGGTACACGATTGCTTTTGAAAAAGTGAAGATCCCCAGATTATTGGCGCTTTTCCAGCGCTGTGAGTATTTTCCATTTTGGTGCATTGATTGGTAGTACATTTGCGCCATGCAAAAAGTAGGCATCCTTGGTGGCGGACAATTAGGAAGAATGTTATTACAAGCAGCCGCTAATTACCCTGTAGAAACGCATGTGCTTGAAGATGATGATGCCTGCCCGGCGGCTCATCTTTGCCGCTTTTTTGTCAAGGGCAGCATCCGCGATTTTGATACGGTTTACAATTTTGGTAAGGCCCTCGATGCCGTGACCATCGAGATTGAAAACGTAAACATTGATGCGCTGGAAAAACTGGAAAGCGAAGGCGTAAAAATCTATCCCCGTCCTTCTGTATTGCGTATCATTAAAAATAAAGCTGCGCAAAAACTATATTATACGTCCCACCAGATTCCGACAGCAGCTTACAGCATTCTGGAATCGGCAGCAGAGATCAGTAAACACTCGCATCTATTACCCGCCGTACAAAAACTGGCAGAAGGTGGATATGATGGTCGTGGTGTGCAGGTGATCGACACCATCGCAGATGCCGGCAAGGGTTTTAACGAACCCAGTGTGCTGGAGAAAAAGGTGCGCATTAAAAAAGAGATTGCACAGATAGTAGCTGTCGATCAAAATGGCAAAACTGTTCTATATCCTCCGGTGGAGATGATGTTTAACTCGGATCTGAACATGCTGGACCTGCAGCTTTGCCCGGCTGACATAAAGCAAAGCGTTTTGTGGAAAGTGGAAGCAATTGCTCTTTCCGTTGTTCGCAATTTTGGTTCACCCGGCATTTTTGCCGTTGAACTTTTTGTAGATGAGTCCGACGATGTGCTGGTGAATGAAACAGCGCCAAGGGTACATAACAGTGGCCATCATACCATCGAAGCGCATTACAGCTCGCAGTTTGATATGCTTTGGCGTGTGATACTAGGATACCCGCTTGGCAATACAAAGCCTATACTTTCTTCCGTAATGGTCAATGTTGTAGGCAGTGATGGCCACAACGGGCCGGTACATTATGAGGGCCTGGAAGAAGTGTTACGCATCGACAATGCGTTCGTACACATTTACGGAAAACTGCAAACCAAACCCGGACGCAAAATGGGGCACATCACGGTATTGAGCAACGAGAAGCAGGACCTGATGCACAAGGCCAATAAAATCAAACAGACGCTGAGAGTGGTAAGCCGTGAAAAATAATTGTAATGAATAACGTATCGTCGTCTGAACCTTTTGACAACACTTTTGTTCTGTTAAAATTTTAACCTGAACGCCCCCTCTATTTCTAAAAGACGTTAAATAAGGTTAACGGTTAACTGCTGTTGGAACATTAAGGAGACCCAGCACAGGAATACCCTTTATTTTTGTTACCTAAATCATCGAAACAATTAATGAATTTCCGTTTTGCAAGCTTAGGCATCCTGTCGGCTTTTGTTCTTTTTACTTCCTGTGGCAGTACCGAACGAAAAGAAGCAGCGCAACAACAGCAGCGTGGTGGCGGCGGTGGAAGACCACCGGTACGGGCCGAAGCCATCACAGTTACCAATACAACCGTCCTTGATCAGATTGAAGTACCCGGCACCATTGCTGCCAATGAATCCACTGAAATACATCCTGAAGTAGCCGGTATCATTACCGGAATTTATTTTAAAGAAGGATCCGTTGTTGGCAAAGGCGCAACGCTTTTTAAATTGAATGATGCTGACTTACAAGCGCAACTGCGCAAACTGCAGGTACAATCCCGCATTGCAAAACAAAACGAAACCCGCTCCGAAGAACTGTTGAAAATTGGCGGCATCAGCCGCCAGGACTATGAAACGACACAACTCCAGGTGAGCAACACGGCTGCTGATATAGCTATTACGCAGGCACAAATTGCCAAGACTGTAGTGCGGGCACCTTTCTCAGGTAAGGTTGGATTGCGGATGGTCAGTGTTGGCGCTTATGTAAGCCCCGCCTCTATTATGACAACCATCAGCCAGGTAGGTCAAATGAAGATTGATTTCACAGTTCCTGAAAAATATATTTCGCAGATTAAGAACGGACAGTTTGTAACCTTCACGATTGAAGGTGTTGACCGGAAGTTTGCGGCACGTATTTCCGCTACGGAATCAAACATAGCACAAAACACACGGTCGCTGCAAGTAAGAGGTATTGTACAAGGCGACAATGCCGGTCTGACACCCGGTGCCTTTGCGAAAGTGGCCCTCAGCTTTGAACCCGATCCTGATGCAATTGTTTTACCAACCCAGGCTGTCATTCCACAGGCAAGAGGCAAAAAAGTGTATGTGTATAACAATGGCACCGCAAAATTTGTTGACGTTACTACCGGCATTCGCGATTCCTCCACCGTTCAAATCACCAGTGGATTGAATGTTGGTGATACTGTGTTGGTGACCGGGTTACTGAGCCTTCGTCCGGATGCCAAAGTAATTGTTACCAAAGTCAATGGCAAAGCGGTAGCGGGACAGCGCACCACTGCCGACTCAACGAAACCTGTTAATCCATAAGCTCTGAAAAGAGCACAACCAGGCAAGGTGTATGAATATTTCTGAACTGAGTTTGAAGCGGCCTGTATTGGCCATCGTTATGAACATCATCATCGTGGTGTTTGGTGTGATTGGATTTAAATTTTTGGGTGTACGGGATTACCCTGCTATCGATCCTCCAAATATCAACGTATCAACCTCGTATGGTGGTGCCAATCCTGAGATCATTGAAACACAGATCACCGAGCCGCTGGAAAAAGCCATCAACGGAATTGCGGGTGTAAAAAATATAACCTCCTCCAGTAACCAGGGCCGCAGCAATATTAACGTGGAGTTTGACCTGGGAATCGACCTGGAAACAGCCGCCAATGACGTTCGCGATAAAGTATCACAGGCCACCCGATCCCTGCCATCTGACCTGGAAGCCCCACCTGTTGTATCAAAAGCGGATGCCTCCACAGACCCGATCATCTCCATGACGGTGCAGAGCAATACCCGCAACCAGTTGGAGGTAACCGAATATGCCAACAACTTTTTGGTAGAGCGACTGCAGACCATTGCCGGTGTGAGCGGAATACAGATCTGGGGTGAAAAGCGCTACGCCATGCGCATCTGGTTTGATCCGCAAAAACTTAGTGCGTACAGCCTTACGCCTTCCGATGTGCAAGCTGCCCTGTTGCGGGAAAACATTGAGCTGCCGAGCGGAAAAATTTCAGGCAGCAATACCGAACTGATAGTACGCACCTTTGGCCAGCTGAATACAGAAGAGGAGTTCAACAACATCATTGTAAAAAGTGGCGAAGGCAGCGACATCCGCATAAAGGACATTGGCGAAGCCGTGTTGGGACCCGAGAACGAAGAAAGCTCACTGAAAGAAAGCGGCATCCCGATGATCGCCCTGGCAATTATTCCGCAACCGGGCTCCAACTATGTAGAGATTTCCAATGAATTCTACAAGCGTTTGGACCAGTTAAAAAATGAATTGCCGGACGACTTTACTCTCAATATTGCTCTGGATCAGACCAAACACATTAAGAACTCCATTTCGGAAGTTGAAGAAACCCTCATCATTGCCTTTATCCTGGTGGTGCTGATCATCTACTTGTTCTTCCGCGACTGGGCCATCGCCCTTCGTCCCCTGATCGATATCCCGGTATCCCTGATTGGTGCGTTTTTTATCATGTACCTCTGCGGCTTTACCATCAACGTATTAACGCTGCTTGCTATCGTTCTGGCAACAGGTTTGGTGGTAGATGATGGTATCGTTGTGACAGAGAACATCTACAAAAAAATGGAGCAGGGCATGAACAAATGGCAGGCGGCGCTGGAAGGCTCTAAAGAAATTTATTTCGCGGTTATTGCCACGTCTATAACACTCGCTGTTGTATTCTTACCCATCATCTTTTTGGAAGGTTTTGTGGGCCGGCTTTTTCGTGAATTCGGTATTGTAGTGGCCGGTGCGGTGTTGATCTCGGCCTTTGTATCACTCACCCTTACACCGGTACTTAACGTAAAGCTGACAAAAAGTGTTCACAAGCATTCCTGGTTTTATACCAAAACAGAACCCTTTTTCCGTTGGATGGAAAATAGTTACCAGTCGGCGCTCACCGGCTTTATGAAAGTTCGCTGGATTGCGATCGTCATTGTCATTATCTGTGGTGGTATTATCTATTTCATTGGTGGTTCACTGCAATCGGAACTTGCCCCGATGGAGGACCGCAGCCAATTCCGCTTACAGGTAACAGCGCCGGAAGGTGCCTCCTACGAATACACAGATGCATTTATTGAACGTCTCACCAACCTCGTTCTGGACTCGGTACCAGAAAAGCAGACTGTGATGTCCATTACGGCTCCCGGCTTTGCCAGTGGGGCTGCCAATACCGGTTTTGTACGAACTGTGCTGGTGGCACCAAAAGAACGCGACCGTTCGCAGAAAGAGATTGTGGAGATGATACAGCGCAATCTCCCAAAATATTCAGAAGGCCGGGTGTTTGTAGTAGAAGAACAAACCATCCAGCAAAACCGACGTGGTGGTCAGCCGGTACAGTTTGTTATTCAAAACAACAACTTCAATAAACTGGCTACAGTACTACCAAAATTTGTTGAGGAAGCCAATCGTAGCGGTGTATTGGTTGGAGCCGATGCCGACCTCAAATTCAATAAGCCGGAACTTCGTATTTCCGTTGACCGTTTGAAGGCTGCACAACTAGGCGTTTCGGTACAGGATATTTCTGAAACACTGAACCTTGCTCTGAGTAATCGCCGCCTGGGTTATTTTACAAAAGAAGGAAAACAGTACCAGGTAATAGGTCAGGTAGAACGGGAAAACCGTGACGATCCCACTGATCTGAAAGGCATTTTTGTCCGTAACAATGCTGGCCAGATGATCAGCCTCGATAACCTTGTAAGTTTTGAAGAGGCCACCACGCCGTCAACCATCTATCACTTCAACCGCTTTAAGTCGGCCACCATTTCAGCCAGCCTGGCCCCGGGAAAAACGGTGGGTGAAGGCATTACGGCTATGAACAACATCGCTGAAAAACTGTTGGACGAAACCTATAGTACGTCACTGACTGGCTCATCCCGCGACTATGCGGAAAGCTCCAGCAATATTGGTTTTGCCTTTTTCCTGGCGTTGGGTTTGATCTTCCTGATCCTGGCTGCACAATTTGAAAGTTTTATCGATCCGCTGATTATCATGATCACGGTACCGCTTGCCATTGCCGGTGCGGTACTGTCACTCTGGATCTTTGGCCATACACTGAACATTTTTTCACAGATCGGGATGATCATGCTGATTGGTCTGGTAACAAAGAACGGTATCCTGATTGTGGAATTTGCTAACCAGAACCGCCTGAAAGGCATGAGCAAAATGGATGCAGCCATTTATTCGGCTACGCAACGCTTGCGTCCCATTCTGATGACCTCACTGGCAATGGCCTTGGGTGCCATGCCCATTGCCCTTTCCTTGGGTGCGGCCGCTACCAGCCGGATTCCATTGGGTGTTGTTATCGTGGGCGGTATTATGTTTTCGCTGATTTTAACCTTATTCGTGATCCCTGCCATGTACGCTTACCTTTCTTCCAAAAAGAAGAAGAACGAGTTAGAAGTGATGCAGGAAGAAAAACAACATGCGCAACTGGAACATGCACGTTATTAACAGAATAAAGAAAGGAACCCTTTTCGTTGTTACATTGTTGACGTCTACTGCTACGCTTTGGGCGCAGGATTCATTAACCGTAGAAGAAGCGGTAGGTTATGCACTCCGGAACAACTACGACATCTTACTGGCCCGGCAGGATTCAGCCGTTGCTGCCATCAATTACGAATACCGCAATGCTGCCTTCCTCCCCCGCATCAATGCAACCGGTACGTATTTATTATCGAACAATAATCAAAAACAAACCTTGGCCGATGGTTCGGACCGGGTACGGAATGGGATTCGACAGAACGCACTGTCCAGTGCCATTAACCTGAACTGGACGGTATTTGACGGCTTTCGCATGTTTCTCCTCCGCGACCAATTGGATATTGCCGTAGAGCAGGGCGACCTGGTGGTGAAGGCCGCCGTGATCAATACGGTTGCTTCCGTTATCAATACGTACTACGATATTGTGCGGCAGAAGCAACAACTGCGAAATGTTGACGAGCAGTTGCAACTGGCTTCGGATCGTTTGCGGCTGGCACAATACAAATTTGATATTGGCGCCGGCATCAAGCCTGAAGTATTGCAGGCAAAGATTGATTTCAACAACAGCACCGCAGCCCGCATCAACCAACTTGCACTGATCGACCAGCGCCGGCAATTGCTGAACCAGTTGATGAACGTTGCACAGGATGCAGCATATAAAGTCAGTGACACCATCCCGGTGGAAACAGAGTTGGTCCTGGGCAACCTGCTGAATAACCTGGCCCTTTCAAGCCCGGAACTGCAATTGGCCCGTACCAATATCCAGGCTGCAGAATTAAATGTGCGTCTCGCAAAAGCATCCCGCTATCCAACAGTGCAAATTGTTTCGGCTTACAACTTTAACCGCACCAGCAACAACCAGGTTATTAACCCCTTCTCTCCTCTTTTTAACCTGAACAAAGGGTTTAACTATGGTATTACAGCATCCATTCCGATCCTGAACAATTTTACCGTACGGCAGCAGATCCGGCAGGCAGAACTGGCGGTTAACTTCCAGGAATTGCAATTTCGCAGCCAGGAAGCCTTGCTGAATACTAACCTGCTGAATGCCTTCCGCAACTATGATGCGCAGCGACAAGTCGTTCAAACGCTGGACACCAGCGTTGCGCTGGCCAGGGAAAATCTTTTCATCGAACAGGAACGCTACCGCCTTGGCCGCACAACCTATATCGAATTGCGCCAGGCCGAAGAAAACGTTTCTACCATTCTTACAAACCTGATCAATGCCCGCTACAACCTGAAAGTGTCCGAAACGGAACTCAGACGTTTGCGGGGCGAATTGGTCAGATAAGGTTTGACGTAAGTAGTCTGTGGTTTGGGGTTAAGTCTTCTGCGCTAAATTCTTTCTGAGATTTAGCAGTGGTTTACTACAGCCTTGAATATCTTTGGCGGAGTTTAAGCAAAATGATTTGCAGAAAATGCAGTCATTTTATTTAATTCAATTAAAAGACTGGCACAACGGATGGCACAACCCCAAACTCCAAACCCCAAACTCCTAACATCGACACCTCTCGTCGGCATTATCATGGGCAGCGACAGTGACTTGAACATCATGCAGGCCGCTGCTGATATCCTGAAGTTTTTCGAAGTGCCTTTTGAGCTCACGGTTGTTTCGGCGCATCGTACGCCCCAGCGTATGTTCCGCTATGCACAATCGGCTAAAGAACGGGGATTGAAAGTCATCATCGCCGGTGCCGGCGGTGCGGCGCATTTGCCAGGCATGGTGGCATCCCTTACGTCGCTTCCGGTAATTGGAGTACCGGTAAAAAGCAGCAACTCCATTGATGGCTGGGATTCGGTTCTTTCCATTTTGCAGATGCCAAACGGTGTTCCTGTGGCTACAGTTGCCCTGAATGCGGCAAAAAATGCCGGCATACTGGCAGCACAGATGGTTGGCGCATTTGAGGAAGAGGTTGGAAAGAAAGTTGCAGCATACAAAGAAAAAATGGTGCATGAAGTGGAAGATAAAATTCATCATCTTCAATCTGCTGGTTGGCCTAACAGTTTTGACGTATAGCGGTTGCCGTGAGGCGGCTTCTCTGAAGCTAATTTCTTCGCAAACCCTGGATTTTCCTTCCGCTTCGGGAATAGAATGGTTTGATGGCAAACTTTACCTCTTTGGCGACAATGCACCTTACCTTTTGGTGCTATCTCCATCGTACCAAGTATTGAGTAAAATTACCTATTGGCCCGATACGGCAACCGTTATTGCAAAAGACAGTAAACCGGATATCGAATCTGCTTTTCTCACCAAAAAAGAAGGCAAAGCAATATTATTTGGCGTAGGATCTCTTTCGGGGCCTCACCGCTGGATGGCGTATGAATGGAGCATTGGCAGCAGCGATTCGGTACGACAAACAAAACTATTTCCTGATTCAGTGAAATTATCCGGTATAGAAGAAATCAATATCGAAGGCAGTACGGCGGTTGGAGAAACACTCCTGTTCTGCAACCGGTCTAACCTCACCACCCGTACCAACCATCTTATTTTCCGGGAAAATGAAACAAGCTTTTCCGTCAAAGAAATTCGGTTGCCTGATACCGGTAGCATCGCCGGGCTATCAGGATTGTATTACGTGGAAGAAACAGACCTTTTGCTTTTTACAGCCTCTGAAGAAGCAACCTACAACGCTGTAGACGATGGGGAGATTGGAGAAAGTTATCTCGGTTGGATTCAAAACTTTTCCAAAGCGATGGAGAATGCAGTTATTCAAACGAGCGGCATGCTAAAATTAACACAGTTTTCCCCGGTGTTCAACGGCCAAAAAATAGAAAGTGTTTGCGCTGAAAGTGTAAATGGAAACCGGTACCGATTACACCTTGTTTCCGATAACGACAATGGCAGCAGTAAAGTTTTTACGGTTGATCTGCAACTGTAAGGATCGTAAACTCCTGTTCCAAAGAAAGGGAATGTTGTAACAATGCGGCAACGAAACCAACGCCCCATTTGGCGTAAAAACCACTGAAGTTCTCTACTCTTTCCTGCAAGCCATTTCGCGGAAACAGGGCCTCCTTTAAAACGGTGATCTGTCGTTGCTGATCGCTATATTTCCGCTTTTCAGCCCGCAGCATTTTCTTTTCCAATTCCTGCAGCTCTTTTAGCGAACGTGCTTTAATGGCTGCCACGTATTGCGATAATGTAGGATCAATGGTTTCCGCCTGTTCCCGGATGGTTTCATACAAATCTTCAGCTTTTTCAAAATTGCCATTCAGAGAAAAAGCATGTACCGAATTGCGGTCTACAACCTGTTTCATTAAATCATCATCAGATGAAAATAGATCAGCTGGTGTGAAGGCAATTTTTGCCAGTTTCTCCTGCCATTTTTGTTCGACAATCAGAAAGGAATTGCGCAGCACCAAAACCGGGTAGGGTACACCGTAATGACTGAACAACTCGCAGAGCTGAAGCCAGTATGCCGTTTCGCCACCACCGCCAATGAAAGCAAGGTTGGGCAGAATAACTTCCTGGTACAAACCTCGCAGGATCACATTCGGACTAAAACGTTCGGGGTGGTTGTTCAACTCATCACGGAGTTCATCTTCCGAAAAACGGATGTCCGTATTCAATACAAAAAATTCAACGTTCCGCTTTTCAATGCGTTCACGAATGCTGTCGCGGAGGTAAAACAGGTTGATCTCCCTGGGATTGGCCTGCACATTGTATTCCTCTCCCAGCCTTTCGTTTGTCTGCTCTACAATCTGGGAAGATGTGTTTTGAAAAATATCTTCTTCAAACACCCTTTTCATTTGCGCTTTCAGCAGCGGGTGATCAGGGATCAGCACCACAAGCCCCCATTGGCCATACAATGCATTGACCAGTTCAAAAGTAGCTTCCTGGATGGTGCGGCCATTTGTATAGGAATTGCGTAGCATGGACACGACTTCCTGGCCAAACGGTTCGTACACCAATTGCCCTTCCAGTTCATCAATCAACTGCAGCAGCGTTTTATCAACCACCATGCGGCCCACCGCTCCGGTTTGTTCTTTTTTCCACTCCAGTTTTTTTCCATCCACATAAGTATGATTCAGTTCGGCAAAGTCCGCATCTTCTGAACCCATGTAATAGACCGGCACAAATTTGTAAGCGGGTAATTGCTCTTGCAGCCAGGCAGCCAGGCGGATGGTGTGCAACACCTTGTAAACAAAATAAAGCGGACCGGTAAATAGGTTGGGTTGGTGTGCTGTACAAACGGTGAACGTATTGTTCTGGAGCAAAGCATCAAGGTTCGCGGCTACTGCAGCATGCACTTCATGCTGTGCATATTGTTCTTTGAGCACATTCACCAGTGTTTGCCGGTTGGTTTGAAAACCCTTCCGCACCTCTATGGCGGCACGGATGCCTTCCAGGTTGGGAGGATTGCGATAGAAAGGCTGCAGGGAAGCGGCACCTTCGAGATAATCAAGAATCAGTTTCGAAAAGCTGTTGGTTTCCTTGTAAGGAATATGCTGTGCGGCGAACATAGCGTAAAAGTAAACAAGAGTACACGAAACCGCACAGGATGATTTTGTGGGTTAACACATTCTTCACGGATGAGAAAAGGAAAAAGTACTATCGAACACCGGACAAGGAATATGGAATGTCGAAGGAATTGTTTCGCTATACCTGCAATGTTGAAATGAGACTGCCTGGTAGAAATAAAGAAAGATCCATCCGAGATATTTTTCAATTCAATTCCATTCTATTCACTGCAGTAAAGCTTCTATCTACCAACCTCAAAAAATAAGAAAGGTGAAGTCCGTTTGGAGCTTCACCTTTTTACAACAGGAAATATCACCTGTTTACTATAAGCAGCCGAAACTGCTTTAATGATTGTGGAGTAAAGGTATAGAAATTAACTATGCATCCGCTCTTTTTTTGCCAGCAATTCTTCTACTGTTTCACGGTACATTTCGTCCGGAACACAGCAGTCAACCGGGCAAACGGCCGCACATTGGGGCTCTTCATGAAATCCTTGGCACTCGGTGCATTTGGTAGGTACAATGTAATAGGTATCCACAGCGATCGGGGCATTACGCTGGCCAGCGTCTACCACCGTGCCATCAATCAGGGTAAAACTGCCTTTTACTTCGGTGCCATCGGCAATGGCCCATTCCACTCCGCCCTCGTAAATCGCATTGTTTGGGCATTCCGGTTCGCAGGCTCCGCAATTGATACATTCTTCTGTGATCTTTATAGCCATAACTTTTCTTTGCTTGTTAGTGAATTAGTTTTGCAACAAAAATAATCTCCCCACATGAATTTACAAGAAAGAAAGGAAATCTTAGTGCGGTTGGGTAACTACCTTTTGTCAACGGAGGAAGATCTGCAGGATACGAAGCGAAGAGCAGCTTCGGAAAATGCCTGGTTTACGCCTGAATTTATCACACTATCACTCACCAATATTGCAAAGCAGTACCTTTCTGAAGAAAGCCTGCAAGCCCTTATTCAAACCTATAAAGTTCCCAACAATAATCCCGCTCCCAAAAAAGTAGGCCTTGTGATGGCAGGAAACATTCCGGCCGTAGGTTTTCACGACTTTCTTTGTACATTCCTGTCAGGACACCACGCCTACATCAAACTGTCTTCAAAAGACACAGTCTTGATCAAATTTTTTGTAAAAAAACTGGTAGAATGGAACCCGGCGGCAGAACCCTATTTTGTTTTTGCTGAAATGCTCAAAGGATGCGATGCTTATATCGCTACGGGCAGCAACAATTCGTCGCAATATTTCACTTATTATTTCAGCAAATACCCGCACATCATACGTCGGAACCGGACATCGGTGGCGATTTTAACTGGCGAAGAAACAGATGAAGAGTTGGAAAACCTGGCAGATGATGTTTTCCAGTTTTTCGGTTTGGGTTGCCGCAATGTAACCCAGGTATATGTGCCGGAAGGCTATAATTTTGAACCACTCCTGAAAGCATTTGGCAAATACAACTACTTAGCGGACCACCCAAAATTCAAAAACAATTACGATTACAACCTGGCCATTCACCTTCTGAACAAGCGTTATTTCATGAGCAATGAAAGCCTGCTGCTGGTGGAAGACGCCTCTCCTTTTTCACCGATCGGCCAGTTACACTACCAGTTTTACAAGGACCTGTCTGCGGTAAAATCATCCCTTGCCGGCAACGACAACATTCAATGTGTAGTAAGCAGGGAGGCCATAGATTTTGGGAAAGCCCAGTGCCCGGGAATTTGCGATTTTGCAGACGGTGTGGATACGATGCAGTTTTTAGTAAATTTGAACGACAAGCAGGAAGTACGAAGGTCTTAGTAAATTAATGTTAAACTGGACGGAAGGTATGGCAGCCGAAATGGCAAAGTGTAAGTTTGTTTGCTAAGGGCACATTATTTGAAACGTATCATTAACTTCTATAATTGACGATCTATGAAATTGAAACAAGTTTTGCTCATTGTAGCCATCAGCGCTGGATCTGCTGTGGGAAGCGTGGCGGTGTACAATCAGTTTGCACACCCCAAAGCTGAGGCAGTCGGTTCCGCTCAAAATGGATTTCCTGCCAACTATGCAGGATATTTTGACGGAAAAAACTTCGCACCTGCCGATCCGGTTGACCTGACGAAAGCTGCCAGTGCCGCCGCTCCGGCCGTAGTGCATATCAAAACAAAAGTTCCTGCCAGAAAGATCACAAACGATCTCCCCCGCCGTCGCAGCATGCTGGATGATTTCTTTGGCGATGTCTTTGGCGATATGGGTCCGAACATCATTCCTGAGCAGCGGGCTTCGGGCAGTGGCGTCATCATCAGCGAAGACGGATACATTGTAACCAACAACCACGTAATCACCAACGAATCTTCCGGCAGCATTGCCGAAGAGATCAATGTAACCCTGGCCAACCGTCAGACCTTTAAAGCAAAAGTAATTGGCCGCGACCCGAGCAGTGACCTGGCCGTTCTGAAAATCGATGGTTCCAAGCTTCCTTACCTTGTTTACGGCAATTCCGAAGGCATTAAACTGGGCCAATGGGTACTGGCCATTGGTTATCCCCTGACACTGGATGCAACCGTAACCGCTGGTATTGTTTCGGCTACCGGCCGTACCATTAACATCAACAGCCGCCAGACCCGCCGTGGCGATACACCGGTTGAGTCGTTTATTCAAACCGATGCGGCCGTGAACCAGGGGAACAGCGGTGGTGCGCTGGTGAACACCGATGGACACCTGATTGGTATTAACTCAGCCATTCTTGCCCCGACCGGAACCTATGCCGGTTATTCATTTGCCATTCCCGTAAACATCGTGAAGAAGATTGTTGGCGATATTATTCAATATGGTGATGTGCAGAGAGGTTACCTCGGCGTTAGCTACATTCCTACCGATGGCTTGAACGAAGAGCAGATCAAAAGCCTGGGCATCCCTACCAATACAAACGGTGTGTATGTTTCCGATGTAACCGCTGATGGTGGTGCCATAGCAGCCGGAATTAAAAAAGGCGATGTGATTACAAAAGTGAATAATAACCCTGTCAACTCTGGTCTGCAAATGAGTGCACAGATTGCCGGTTTCCGTCCGGGAGATAAAGTACCGGTTACTTACATCCGCAACGGAAAAGAGTTTACCACCCAGGTTGAACTGAAAAAGCGAACCGATGTCGTGAGCAGCAATATTGGCTCAAGGCTGGGTGCTGACCTGGCAACACTGGACAAAGCCAAAGCAACACGATATGGTGTCAATGGCGGTGTTGTGGTTAACCGTGTAAACACAGGCGGTGTGCTGAGCCGTGCCCGTGTAGAAGCCGGCTTTGTGATCACAGGCGTTATTACTTCAGAGGGAGAAAAAGAGGTGAGAAGCGTGGATGACCTGACAGAAGCCCTTTCTGGAAGAGTTGGTACCGTGCGTATCACCGGCGTTTATCCGGGTTATGGTGAAGCGTATACCTACCCGCTGAACCTGGGACAGTAAGTTTAAAACGCAATTGACAATATAAAAAAAGGGATCGTTGAACGATCCCTTTTTTGCTTTATGCATTTCATCTCAATTTCAAATAAGATGATTTTCTACTACCTTCAAATTTATTCATCAACACGTTTATTCAACTGTTTCAACAATAATTATTTCGGTTAATTCTTGCCAATTGACTATTGTCCATTGTCTATTGTCTCACTGCTTCCATCACCAGGTCCACCAGCTCGCCTATCTTACGCGGTTCCAGCCAGCGGGTGACGATCACAAGGTCGGCAGCTTCGTCCACCACGATAAAATTGCCACCAAATCCTTCCGCCGCATAGGCTGTTTTGGATTTTTTTCCCAGGCGTCCATTGCTATTTAGCCACCACAGAAAGCCGTATTCTTTGTTGGCTGTGGATGGTTGTAAAGCAGTGTTGATCCATTGTTCGGAAAGCAACTGCGCACCCTTCCATTTACCCTTTCGGGCAAAGAGCAACCCGAAACGGGCATGGTCATACGTATTGATGAAAAGGCCACCACCAAAGTGGCCACCGCCACTCACCGACTGCATCATCAAACCATCTACATTCACAAACGAGTTTTCGTAACCAAACCAGCGCCAAGTAGTGGAGGCACCGATCGGATCCATGATCTTTTCTTTAAACAAAATGGGCAAAGGCTTGCGCCAAACCTGCAAAAGTGAATAGGCCAAAAGATTCACCCGAACATCATTGTATTTGTAAACGGTTCCGGGCTCATTCAGTTTCCGGGCCCGCCAGTCATCAATTCCGCCTGTACGGGGCGGTCGGTCGGCCCAGTCGCAGATATCAAACAGACAACCCGACCAGTCGGACGACTGTGTAAGCAGGTGACGCCAGGTGATCTTGCTATTATGCACACCGCCAAACTTACCGTCCCAAACATAGCGGTCTACTTTTTCATCAACATGCTTGATCAGTCTTGCATCCACCGCAAGGCCGGCTACTGTGGACAGGTAGCTTTTGGCCACGCTGAATGTCATGTCCACTCTATCCACATCACCCCATTGCGCAACGATGTAGCCATTCTTTATGATAAGCCCTGCCGGCTTGCCGCGGTCTTTCATCGGGCCCAAGATTCGGTAGTTCGGCTCGCGGGCATTAACGCCAAAGGCCTTGATATTGGCCAGGCGCAGGTCTGTTTCCATGGCCACTTCATTTTGAAGGGCAAAACGAACGGCACTGTCGATCAGAGATGCATCCAGCTTAAGTTCCTGCGGCTTTTTCGTTTGCCAGGAGGAGTCGGGATAATAGAGCTTTTGAGCCGCAAGTTGGGTAAAGCTGCCTGCAAGTAATAACAGGATCAAGAATCGCATTGATAAGAGGTACTGCATAAACAAAGGGGAAGTAATCATTCGGATTTTGAATTATCAGGCTCACAAGTTCATAAAAAAAGGGGATGAAACCTCATCCCCTTTTTGTGTTTTGAATTCTATTCTTAGAACGCAGGATTCGAATACTTCTTTTTGTACTTGTCGTACAACTGCGTTTGCTTGTTATCCAGGTTGACTTCCCGTCCCTGGATAAACGCATTGGTCACAAGGTTGGTTTTCATATCAAGGATATCGCCTTCGCTGATGATGATGTTGGCATCTTTGCCCACCTCGATGCTGCCGGTTTTGTCGGAAACGCCGAGAATCTTGGCGGCATTCAGTGTAATGGCTGCAAGCGCCTGCTCCTTCGTTAACCCATACGCAGCGGCTGTGCCGGCATTGAAGGGCAGGTTACGGCCACGGGTTTGCCCGTCTTCATCATTGATGGCAAACAGCACGCCGGCCTTTTGCAGCAGCGCTGCTGTTTTGTAAGGCTGGTCCACATCATCGTCGGGCAAAATGGGAAGACTGTGCGGCTGGCTCAGGATCACAGGAATATTGGCCTGCTTCAACAGGTCGGCCACCTGCCAACTGTCTTCACCACCTACAATTACGGCATCCAGTTCAAATTCCCGAGCCACATCCAACCCAACCAGGATTTGTTTTACCGTACTGGCATGGATATACAGTTTTTTGGACTTATTGAACAAACCCTTCACCGCATCGTACTTCAGGTTTACTTCATCGGGTTTACTAAGGGCACTGTACGCTTTTGCCTGGCGCAGGAAGCTTTTAAATTCATCAATCTTGTCCAAGCCTTCCTGTACCGGGTCACGGGGCGGCCCTTGTTGCCCCAACCCGCCACCAAAACCTCTCGGACGGGGCATCAGCAACGGCACACGGAAATGAATGCCATGGTCGGTTTTATAAGCAGCGTCTTCCCAGTTCCAGGCATCCAACTGCACCATTGATGACTGACCACTCAGCAGTCCGCCTTCCGGAACAATGTTCGCAAATAGGACACCATTCGGGCGAAGAGTGTTGATGACTTTTGAGTCGGTGTTGTACGCAATGATGGAACGAACATTAGGGTTCATTTCGCCAATCTCCCGTGCATCGCTGGTGGCTCGAACGCTGTTCACTTCTACCAACCCCAGATTGGAACTGGAAAGAATCAGGCCGGGATAAACGTGCTTTCCTTGTGCATTGATGGTTCTGGCGCCGGCCGGTGCCTGCACATTGGTGCCGACAGCTGTGATCTTTCCGTTGGTCACAACAACAGTCGCATTGTTCATCACTTGTCCGCTACCGGTATGCACCGTGGCGTTGGAAATTACAATGGGTTGTGCCTGTTTTGGCGCGGGCACAATCGTTTCCTGGGCCTTGGCAGTCACCAAAAAACAAATTGTCGCAAAACTTAAAATTATTTTTTTCATGAATGACTGATTAGTTGTTTTGAGATTGTTCGGCGTCGATCACCAGTAAACCATGATTATGGAAGTGCTCTCCGCAAGACTGCATCACCTGATAGCTTGGTGTCACCGGTGCTACAGGACGGCCGCTGCTTTTCTCGCTGTTCATCTTTTTCACGATACGCATTCTTTCGGCAGCGATGGCTCTTTCTTTCTGGTCTTCTTTCTCACGGTCAAAGTAGATGGTTCCGTCCACGATGGTGTAAAGCGATTTGGCATAAATGCTCAGTGGGTTCTCGCTCCATACCACTACGTCGGCATCCTTACCCACTTTCAGGCTACCCACTTTATCATCTACATGTAACATTTTCGCAGGGTTGAGGGTAACCATTTTCAGCGCATCCACTTCACTCATGCCACCATACTTCACACTTTTTGCCGCTTCCTGATTCAGGCGACGGGCCATCTCTGCATCATCGGAATTGATGGCAACATTCAGTCCGGCCATTTGCATCAGGTAAGCGTTGTAAGGAATGGCGTCAATTACTTCCATTTTATAGTTCCACCAATCTGAGAAGGTAGACGCATTGGCACCATGCAGCTTCATTTTATCAGCCACCTTATAGCCTTCCAGAATGTGTGTGAACGTATTGTATTTGTAGCCCATTTTCTCCGCCATGTGCATGGCCATATTGATCTCGCTTTGTACATAGGAGTGGCAGGTAATGTGGCGCTTGTTGTTCAGGATCTCGACCAGCGCTTCCAGTTCCAGGTCTCTCCGTGGTGCTAAACCTTTACGGTTACCGGATTCGTACGCTTTCCACTCTTTTTCGTATTGCTTGGCACGGGTAAAGGCATCTTCCAGCACCTGCTCCACACCCATGCGGGTATCAGGATAACGGTTTTGTTGTGCCGGTTGTGCCGGAGAACGTTTTACGTTTTCCCCCAATGCAAATTTGATCTGACCGGTCCAGCCTTTAAATTTCAGCCCTTCATCGTTAGCACCCCAGCGCAGTTTAATCAGTTGCGTTTGCCCCCCGATGGTATTAGCAGAGCCGTGCAGAATGTGTGACGTTGTCACACCACCGCTCAGCTGACGGTAAATGTTGATATCATCCGGGTTCAGGTTATCGGCAATGCGCACTTCGGAAGTAACGCTCTGACCACCTTCGTTGATCGAAGCCGCAGCAATATGCGAGTGTTCGTCAATGATACCTGGCGTAACATGTTTGCCGGTTGCATCAATCACCCGTGCGCCATTTTCAGAAAGGTTTTTACCAATGGCAGCAATCTTTCCGGCTTTCAGCAACACATCAGTGTTTTGCAGGATGCCTTCTTTTTCGCTGGTCCAGACAGTTGCATTTTTAAGAAGAATGGTTTCCTGTTTGGGTGCCTGTCCATCCTCCCAGCCATGCGGCAGAAACGGATAAGTTACTTTTCCTAAAACAAGGGGACGCTTGCGGGCACTGTCGGAACGACCTTTGGCCGTATCTGCCGAGGCAAAAGCAGCCGTCCAGGTAAAACGATTTCCGGCACTGTCTTCTCCATAACCACGCCATTCGTTGCCACTAACGGTACCGGTCAGCCGGATATTGGCCTCTCCCCTTCTTTCGGGTGCAACATTCAGGCGTACATTGCGCCCATCATAATAAAAGCGTGAGGTTACCGTATCCTTTCCACGGAGGGCAACAGCAGAGGAAGGCGATTTAAAGTCCAGAGTATAATTGACAGGGCCTGATGGCGTGTTTACCACCACGTTGTATTTACCCCGCATCTCGTTAAACACTTCGTCTTTTACATTGTGTTTTTTACCCTGGATCCAATTCTGGTAGATGGTGGTTCTTTCGTTGAAGATTGGCCCGCTGCTAACAAGGAAGTTGGCCAGTTTTCCGGTTTCCAATGTTCCTACCATATTGCCGATTCCCAGCACGTCCGCCGGCGTTTTTGTGAGTGCATTCAAGGCTGCCTTTTCGGACAGTCCGTAGTTGATTGCTGTACGCAAACTTGTCATAAATGATTTTGCATCACGCAGGTCAGCCGTTGTTAAGCAAAACGGAATCCCGGCTTTTTCAAAAGCTGCGGCATTGGTCGGTGCCAGTTCCCAGTGCTTCATATCGGAAAGCGAAACAAAGCGAGCATCGGCCGGATCTTCCACATCCTGTGCCTGGGGAAAGTTCAGCGAAAGGATAAAGGTTGCTTTGGTAGATTTCATGTCCTCGATGCGCTGGTACTCGTTACCACCGGCTTTGATGACGTATTGCACACCGGCTTCGTCACCGATACGATCGGCCCGCAGCACATTCCATTTGTCGTTTGCTTCAAAAATTTGCGGCAGGTTTTGAATCTCATTCCAGGCCTGAAGACTGATGTTTACACCTTCAGCAGCCGGTTTGGTCTTATACCACTGCGCATCCATATAGGTTTGACGTAGCAGTGCAATGCTTCCCATCATCGAGCCGGGATAGCTTTGTGTAGACGTTCCTTTGCTGAAAGAATAATGGGCCGAAGCACGGTCTTTCAGTATGATCATGTTTTCTTTTTCATCGGCCAGGGTGACCACTGTTCCGGTGCCCCGTGCAATGCCATCTTTTACATGCGTCAATACAGTGCCGAAACCCAGGTCGCGGATCACCTTTGCTTTTGTTTCATCAGCAGCGAATACTTTGAAGGTTTCCACTTCGGGTCGAATGGCCTGGTTCCAGCCATACGCACCCTTGGTATTGGTGGTGAGCTGGGCACGGGCAAAAAAATCAAACCCACCCTGGCGTGGCTGCGCCGCCGGTGTGCCGTAGTCGCTGTAGATGTCAACAAACGACGGGTAGATGTACTTGCCCTGCGCATTGATCTCGATAGCGCCGGCAGGCACTTTTACCCCCTGCCCGATGGCCGCGATTTTTCCTTCTTTGATGACCAGGGTTCCGTTCGTGATCGTGGTGTTTGCATCTTTGACAATGGTGGCATTGGTAAACGCATAATGCGAATACTTTGGATCCGCTACATCGTTGAGCGGAAACGTCGTTTGTGCATACCCCATTGCCGAAAACAACAAGACACTACAGACCAAAAGAAAATGTCTGTTTCTCCTCATGTTTAATGGCTTTTAGATTACTTTGTAAATAGAGAGATTTTAATAGCGCTAAAAATAACAACTTTTTCACATGCAGCTGGCCCCTTTTATCGATCATACCGTGTTAAAAAACGTTACAACTACGGCCGATATCGACCGCATTTGCAAGGAAGCACAGGAGCATTGTTTTGCGGCGGTTTGCGTGCCGCCTTACTTTGTGCAGGATGCCAAAAAACTATTGCTGGATTCACCGGCAAAAGTGGCCACGGTCATTGGATTTCCGTTTGGCTACCATCATTACAACACAAAACTGCAGGAAGCAAAGATTGCCATAGAGGAAGGCGCCGATGAACTGGACATGGTGATGAACCTGGCTGCTTTTAAAAGCAACGATCTTGCCTATGTTGAAACGGAAGTGGGTGTTATTTCCAACCTTACCAATGAAGCTGGAAAAACCCTGAAGATCATTATTGAAAGCGGTGTACTCACTAACGAAGAAATTATCAAGTGTTGTGAACTCTACCAGCATTACCCTGTACAGTTTTTAAAAACTTCAACCGGGTACGCCGACAAAGGCGCATCAGTGGAAGCGGTTCGGCTCATGCGGCAACACCTGACCGAAACCATAGCGATCAAAGCCAGTGGCGGCATTAAAACGGCAGCCTTTGCCCGTGAACTGGTTGAAGCCGGAGCGACAAGGCTTGGCTGCAGTGCTTCGGTAGCCATTGTAAACGGTGAAAGCGGCACAGGCAATTATTAGTAGCCGTTGCTAAAATACCTTTAGTAAATTGTGAGTGAAACCACTTCTATCGCAACACACCAATTAACAGTTAGAAAACAACACTGGCTGTATTTTTGTTATTGTCCACCAACAATCGTTCGTATGAAAAAATTGTTGCTTCTCGTTAGTTTATTTGTACTAAAAACATCATTTGCGCAGGAAAGCACAACCACAGCACCAACCCTGGTCGTGCACAAAGACGATCGCATTGATGCCCTTGTAAAAAAACAGGCCGCCATCAACGAACGTTCCAAACGGATTTCTGGCCGCACCATGCGGGGTTACCGCCTGATGGTAATGAACACCAACAACCGCGAAGAAGCCATTGCAGCGAAAACAAAAGTGTACACGCATTTCCCTGACCAGAAAGCTTACCTCACGTACCAGTCACCGTTTTTTCGCCTGAAGGCCGGCAACTTTAAAACGAGAGATGACGCCAAACGTTATCAAGCCCTGATGAATAAAATTTTCCCAAAAGGTGTTTTTATTATCAGCGATGTCATTGAAGTGAAACCCGAACTGGATCCGCAGGAGGATTAATTCCCCTGTCCCCCTGAAGAGGAGACTTAGGTCTGACAGACTTTTTGACTCTCAATCTTTCTTCTAAATAAAGTTTATCTTAATAAAATGCCTGTTCTTAAAACAGGCATTTTCTTTTTTATGTACTAAGCTTAGTTACATCTATTTAACTTCCGTTGCGTCGCACTCTTGTACATTCAGTAATTCTATTCGGCAGTCCAACAACATCTTTCTGCTTTCAGAAATGGCGAAATGTGTAAACGCTGATTGATCTAAGTCTCCCCGACTCAGGCAGGGACAGGGGGACTTATGGTGACAAGGGGTTCAGTTCATGTCCCATCTTATCCCGCTTTGTTTGCAGGTACCGTTCATTGTGCGGATTCGGATTTACTTTGATCGGCACATTTTCCACTATCTCCAAACCATACCCAATCAATCCAACCCGCTTTTTTGGATTATTGGAAATAAGACGAAGCTTGCAAATGCCCAGGTGGCGCAGGATCTGCGCCCCTACGCCATAGTCCCGCTGATCGGTTTGAAATCCTAGGTGCAGGTTGGCTTCCACTGTATCCAAACCTTCTTCCTGCAGGCGGTAGGCCTTCAGTTTATTCAGCAGCCCAATGCCGCGGCCTTCCTGGTTCATGTAAAGAATTACGCCTTTGCCTTCTTCTTCCACCATCTCCATGGCCTGGTGAAGCTGTTCGCCGCAATCGCAGCGCATTGACCCCAGAATATCGCCGGTAAAACAGGAAGAGTGAACCCTTACCAGCACCGGCTCGCCGGGCTCCCAAGTTCCTTTGATCAGGGCGAGGTGTTCGTTGGGTGAATTTTTTTCCTGGAAGGCTACGAGTTTAAAATGCCCCCACTTGGTGGGCATGTCCACCCTTACAATTTCATCAATCAGCGAATCACGTTTGATGCGGTACTCGATCAGGTCTTTGATGGAAATGATCTTGAAATCAAATTTTTCGGCAATCTCCCGCAACTCCGGTAAGCGGGCCATCGAACCGTCGTCGTTCATAATTTCCACCAGCACCCCGGCCGGTTCAAAACCGGCCAAACGGGCAAGGTCCACAGCCGCTTCGGTATGGCCGGCACGGCGCAGAACACCGCCTTTTTTGGCGATGAGCGGAAAAATATGCCCCGGCTTTCCCATGTCGGCAGGATCGGTAGCAGGATCGATCAGGGCCTGGATGGTTTTGGCCCGGTCATGGGCCGAGATGCCGGTTGTACAGCCATGGCCCAGCAAGTCAACGGAAACCGTAAAAGCCGTTTCATGCAGGGCGGTATTGTTGTTTACCATCAGGGTAAGACCAAGCTCTTTACAACGCTCTTCCAGCATGGGCACACAAATCAAGCCGCGGCCATGTTTGCTCATAAAGTTGATGACCTCCGGTGTTACATTATGGGCTGCGGTGATGAAATCGCCTTCGTTCTCACGATCTTCATCATCCACCACAATCACCATTTTCCCGGCCTTGATGTCCTCAATGGCACTCTCGATACTATCCAGCATAGAAAAACTTTGCACAAAGGTAAGTGCAAGTGCAGGTGGAAAATGCAGGCCTTCGCTTCTCAAACAAGGCAAAACAAACCGACAACTTCCGGATTAACAATCCTTTTCGGCCTTACAAATTGTATTCATTTCACATCGAAACGTGATACAGGAAACCTGGGATTCAGAAAAGATTTATCGTGTAGAAAATGATACGCCTGAAGTTACCGGCGGCGCCAGCCATAGTAAAAACTGTGGCAACGATTTGGCCCAGGTAGCCACATCGTGCCGGCCTTCTTCATCGTTCTGGTAAAAAATATCGTTTCCGTTTATGTATCCAATGCCTTCCAGTTCTTTGATCAGGTCCAGGGTGTCATCGATAGAGTCGATAATGCCATTGTTGTTGCGGTCAGCCGTTTCATCCAAGGAGCCTGTGGTAAAATAAAACCGTTTGCCGGGCAGGTGTTTTTGCTTTCGCACCAACTGGTGCAGAATACGGTGCTGATCATCGTCGTAGCCATCTGCCAGGTCTTTGGAACGCCACCACAGCGATCCCGAAAAAACACCGGCAGCAGCAAATACATCGGTGTAATTAAATAGTGTATTGATTGCCGATAGGCCACCCATCGAAAAGCCGGCAATCGCTTTTTGATGAAACCCCACCACCGCATATTCTGTATGCAGGAAAGGAATCAATTCGTCAACAATAAACTGCTGGTAAGCGCCGGCTTTTTTGCCCCGGCCGGCATAATCTTCCACACCTGCTGTTCCATATTCATCTATGCGGTCTTTGTTGCAATGAATTCCCACGCAAAGCAGGGGTTGCACTTGTCCTGACTTCAGTAAACCGTTCAGCATTTTCGGCAGCGCCATTTCCTCTGCATTTTGGCCGTCGTTCAGGAGCAATAAGGTTAATGGTTCTGCAGGGAGGAATGTTTTTGGGCGGTACACATCAATTATGATATACCGTTTAAGATGGTGTGAAGCAATGGCTTTTTGTTCAACAAGGATATTGGATAATTCGTCGATAAGCATAGCTGTAAATATAGGTGCGGGCAGAAAAAGAAGAAAAAGATTTCGGTGGCAAGATATTTTTTTTGCTTTCATATTAAATTGTATTTTTTAACCCTGAACAGGACATTAAACCCGCTTACATGAAAAAAATTGGAATTCTCTTTGGACAGGAACGCAGCTTTCCCATGGCTTTTATTGAAAGAGTGAACAGCAAAGGAATTGAAGGCATTGTAGCTGAACCCGTCAGAATAGAAAAAGTTATCCAGGGTGATCCAACCGGTTATGCTGTTATTGTCGACCGTATTTCGCAGGATGTTCCGTTTTACCGCACTTATTTAAAAAATGCCGCCATGACCGGCACGGCGGTTATCAACAACCCTTTTTGGTGGAGTGCCGATGATAAATTTTTCAATAATTGCCTCATGGTAAAAGTGGGTGTACCGGTACCCAAAACCGTTATCCTGCCTTCTTACGAAATGCCAACCGATACAAAAGGCGAATCTTTTTCCAACCTCTCCTACCCGCTCGACTGGGAGCACATTTTTCAATATGTCGGTTTCCCCGCTTACATGAAGCCTTATGCCGGCGGCGGCTGGAAGAATGTATATAAATTGGAAAACAGGGAAGAATTTTATGAGAAGCATGCAGAAACCGGTCAACTGGTGATGCTGCTACAGGAAGAGATTGTCTTCTCGGAATATTACCGCTGTTATTGCATCGGTGGAAAGCATGTTCGCATAATGCCTTACGAACCCCGCAACCCGCATCACCTGCGCTACCAAGCCAGTTTTACTCCTTCGCAGGAAAGGCTGGAGCAGATGGGGGAAATTGTATTGCAGATCAACCGCGCCTTGGGTTATGATTTCAATACGGTAGAACTGGCCATTCGGGATGGGGTGCCTTATGCCATTGACTTTGGCAACCCGGCGCCGGATGCCGAACGCACCAGTGTGGGCGAAAAGAACTTTGAATGGGTGGTGGAAACAGCCGCCAACTATGCCATTGAAAGAGCACTTGCGCAAGTGGACGGGCAGGACAACCTCACCTGGGGTGATTACGTTAAGGACAGTGTGAGTCGTCCGTTATCTACAAGCAAGCCATCAAAAAACAAATCCTAGCGATTAACTTAATGCTGATTACCGCTCATTATACATTTCTTTTTAAAAGACACCGGCCGGCAACATCATTGCAAAATTCTGTTTAAGAAAAGCAGGAAGCCGCCAAAAATAAATGCATGGCAAACATCAATTATAAATCCTTCACACTGGGCGTGGAAGAAGAATACATGGTTATGGACCCGGCTACGAAAGAGCTGAAAAGCCATGAGCAGAAAATAGTGCACGAGGGTCAGAAAATGATCAAGGACAAGGTAAAGGCTGAAATGCACCAGGCCGTAGTGGAAGTTGGCACCGACATCTGCGCCGATATTGAAGAAGCGCATAAAGATGTGTCGGTGTTGCGCCGAACCATCTCTGATATTGCCGGCGGATTGGGATTTGCCATTGGTGCTGCCGGTACGCATCCGTTTAGTCACTGGGAAAGCCAGTTGATTACCGACCATGTACGGTACAATGAGATTGTGAATGAACTGCAGGAAGCGGCCCGCAGCAACCTGATTTTCGGGCTGCACGTACACGTTGGTATGGAAACCCGCGAAATGGCCATGCATATTGCCAATTCAACCCGTTATTTTCTGCCGCATATTTATGCACTCAGCACTAACTCACCGTTTTGGGAAGGACGCAAAACCGGCTATAAATCTTTCCGGACAAAAGTGTTTGACAAGTTTCCCCGCACGGGCATCCCGGAAGTATTTGAAAGCATAGAGTCGTACGACAACTATGTAAAACTGCTGATGAAAACCAATTGCATTGACAACGCAAAAAAGATCTGGTGGGACCTAAGGGTGCATCCGTTTTTCAACACGGTTGAATTCAGAATCTGTGATGTTCCGCTTACCGTGGATGAAACCATTTCCCTTGCGGCTTTGTTCCAGGCCATCTGTGCCAAGATACATAAACTGCGTTTGCAAAACCTGAATTTCATGCAATACACCCGTCACCTGATCAACGAAAACAAGTGGCGGGCCAGCCGGTATGGTATCGACGGCTACCTGATTGATTTTGGCAAGGAAGAAGAAGTAAACACAAGGGTGCTTATTTATGAACTGCTCGATTTTGTTGACGATGTCGTGGATCATCTTGGATCGAGAGACCGGATCAAGCACATTCATAAAATACTGGAGGGTGGAACTGGCGCCGACCGGCAACTGGCCGTTTACGAACAAACCAACGACCTGTGCACCGTAGCGGAATATATTCACTCACAATTCCTGGAAGGCATTCCCAAAAATTAATTTGCAAACTCACTCTCCATTCCTTATCTTGTTTAAAGGCAGTTACCAATAGATGAAACAAACCAATCGCAAAGCGGCTTT
Source organism: Flavisolibacter longurius (assembly GCA_014163555.1). GTDB lineage: Bacteria > Bacteroidota > Bacteroidia > Chitinophagales > Chitinophagaceae > Flavisolibacter. The sequence goes on along the minus strand of JACJGO010000019.1, from coordinate 82,574 downwards.
CCTGGTTTTTAAACACAGTAAATCAAACCAATGGCACGCATCTTTTCCATCAATTTTACCTATCAGGGGTTAACCTATACTACAATGGTTTCTGTTCGAACCACTCCCTTTTACCGGGAATACACCTTGGGTAACCTGGATAGTTATATTTTTGAACAGCTTCCCGGCAATAAGATTATATCACTTTCGGTAAAACAGTTCTTGTTTCCAGATGCCGGTCCTGCGCATTCCAAAGAACTTATGAATGCTATTATCAATGCCGTAACAACGCACCTGCAAACGGTTGATTATTGATTCCTTCTTTTCGAGAACCGATTTGTCTTCTTCATTTTATTTGCGTTTGTTTATTTCGGCATTGCAGACTTTCTTACCGACTACTATCCAAGCTCGCCTTACGTTATTACAGGGAAGATTTCAAGTGAGAGCTAAAATATTTTGCTCTCGAAAAATCCCTTAACAGCTTTGTTCAATTCAATGATTCAGATAGACAAGTTTTCCCGTAAATTGGGCCTCCTCAATTGAAACATAGGAATACATGAGAAAATTGTTCACTGCTTTTGCGTTGAGCCTAAGCTTTTTTTCCTTTTCCCAAACGCACCAGGATTCAATCCGGTTTTTGCAACAGGTAGCCACCTTGTATGACCTTGATTTTACCGAAGCAGAAATTGATTCGCTGCAGGGCAATATTATCAATGCCCGGAGTATTTATGTTCAGCTACACAAAGAGCTGCCAAAGAACGACCTCGCCTTTCCGTTTGCGTTTAACCCGGCTCCTTATGGAACGAAGGTTCCGGTCAAACAGCAAAAGATAGCCTGGGATCTGCCGGCCAATGTAACCCTCCCGAAAGACCGGAATGAATTGGCCTTTTACACTGTGGCACAATTGGCATCACTGATCAAAAACAAGAAAATCACATCTGTAGAACTCACCCGATTCTTTCTGGATCGGTTAAAAAAATGGTCCGATACCCTTGAGTGTGTGGTGACCCTAACGGAAGAACGGGCCATGGAGGAAGCCAGAGCTGCGGATGCAGAATTAAAAAAAGGGCTTTACCGTGGGCCCCTGCATGGCATTCCCTATGGACTGAAAGATTTGTTTGCCGTTAAAGGCTATAAAACCACCTGGGGTGCTATGCCCTACAAAGACCAGGAGCTTGATGTTAACGCTTATGTATATACGAAATTAAAAGCAGCCGGTGCTGTTTTGTGCGCCAAACTTACGCTTGGTGCACTGGCAATGGGCGAACGCTGGTATGGCGGCTTTACCCGCAGCCCCTGGAACCTGCAACAAGGCTCCAGCGGTTCATCAGCCGGCAGCGGATCGGCAGTAGCAGCAGGTTTGTTGCCATTTGCCATTGGTACCGAAACCTTGGGTTCTATTGTATCGCCATCCACTCGGAACGGCGTCACGGGTTTACGGCCTACGTTTGGCACCATCAGCCGCAGTGGTGCGATGGTGCTTTGCTGGAGCCTGGATAAAGCCGGGCCGATGAGCCGCAGTGCCGAAGACAATGCCATCATTTATTATTACCTCAAAGGAACTGATGAGAAAGACCCCGGCTCGGTAGACCATGCTTTTAACTACAATGCAAAACGCGATATTAAAAAGTTGCGCATTGCATATGCGGAAAATTATTTCAGCCGCTTGCCTAAAGATGCCCAGGAATGGAGCGTTATTGATGCGTTTAAAAAAATGGGTGCACAGGTGAAGGCTGTCAATTTTCCCGATTCAGCCGTCTATCCGGCCAATTATATCAGCACAATATTGGGCGCCGAAGCAGCAGCGGCTTTTGATGAACTTACCCGCTCAGGAAGAGATTCCTTATTGGTGCGCCAAGACCGGTTTGCCTGGCCGACAACGTTTCGTGCCGGACGGTATATACCTGCCGTGGAATATATCAACGCCAATCGCTACCGTTCGCGATTGTCGGAACAGGTGCAGGCATTTATGAAAGATTACGATGTTGTGATTGCGCCTTCCTTTGCCGGCCGTCAATTGGCCATTACCAACCTTACCGGTAACCCGGTTGTTTGTTTACCTATGGGATTTAACCAGCGAGGGCTTCCGCAGAGCATTACTTTCATCGGCAACCTTTACGACGAAGCCTCGGTCCTGGAAGCGGCCAAAGCCTATCAGGCAGTAACAGATCACGATAACAAACACCCGGAGAAATTCAAAAACTAAACAACGCGGTTCATATAGACTACTACACATGAAACAATACAGTTTACCGATTGCAGCCACCATATTTTTCCTTACGGCCTGCGCCCAAAAAAAGAAAGCTGACCTTTTGCTTCATAACGGGAAAGTTTATACGGTGGACGCCTCCTTTTCGGTAGCGTCGGCCATGGCCATCAAAGACGGAAAAATTCTTGAAGTAGGCGACAGCAAAACCCTGCTGGATGCCTATGATGACGCTGAAAAAATCGATGCCGGCGGCAAGGCCGTTTACCCGGGATTTATTGATGCCCATGCCCACTTCCTGGGTTATGGCCTGGGGCTGCAATCGGCCGACCTGGTAGAAACAAAAAGCTGGAACGAAATACTGGAACGGCTGCAAAGCTTTGCCAAAACAAAAAACATCCAACCGGGCCAGTGGATCGTTGGCCGTGGATGGGACCAGAACGACTGGCCGGAAAAAGATTTTCCAACGCGGGAAAAATTGGATGCCTTATTCCCTAACAATCCTGTTTTGTTAACCCGAGTTGATGGCCATGCGGCGGTCGCCAATCAAAAGGCGCTGGAAGCGGCCGGCGTCACCATCTCCACCAAAATCACGGGTGGTGATATAGAGGTGAAAAATGGCCAGCTTACGGGAGTCCTGATTGATAATGCGGTTGACCTGGTATCAGTTAAAATCCCTTCGCCCAACAAAACGCAGACTAAAGCCGCTTTGCTGGAAGCACAACAAAACTGTTTTGCTATGGGATTGACCACAATCGATGATTGTGGCGTGAGCTACCAGGATGCGCAGCTTTTTGATGAAATGCACAAAAGTGGTGAATTGAAAATGCGCATTTATGCCATGTTGAGCGACGCCGGTCCGAATTACCAGTTTGCGAAGCAAAACGGAAAAATCAAAACGCCCCATTTGAATGTTTCTTCGTTTAAGGTTTATGCCGACGGTGCCCTGGGATCAAGAGGTGCCTGCCTGCTGCACCCGTACACCGACCGGCCCAACTGGCAAGGATTTTTGCTTAGTCCCCTGACACATTTTGATTCGGTAGCCAATGTGCTGCACGGTCTCGGCTGGCAGATGAACACCCATGCCATTGGCGACTCAGGCAACCGGGCCATTTTGAACATTTACGGGAAATACCTAAAGGGCAAAAACGATCGTCGCTGGCGTATTGAGCACTCACAGGTGGTGAACAAATCCGACTTTTCTCTTTTTGCCAAGTACAGCGTTGTGCCCTCTGTTCAGCCCACGCATGCCACCTCCGATATGTATTGGGCCGAACAGCGCCTGGGTGCTGACCGGGTGAAAGGCGCTTATGCGTTTAAAGACCTGATGAAACAGAACGGGTGGATACCGTTGGGAACGGACTTTCCGGTGGAAGACATCTCTCCTTTTAAAACCTTCCTGGCGGCTGTTTTCCGGGTAGATGCCAGTGGCTATCCACAAGGTGGCTATCAAATGGAAAATGCCCTGAGCCGGCAGGATGCCCTTCGCGGCATGACCATCTGGGCGGCAAAGAGCAATTTTGAAGAAGGGGAAAAGGGTTCGCTGGAAAAAGGCAAGTGGGCTGATTTTATTATCCTTGATCAGGACCTGATGGAAGTGACTGTCGATAATGTATTGAAAACTTCGGTGCAAGCAACCTACGTTGGTGGCAAGCACGTTTTCCAAAAAAGATGATGTAACAACAGACAACTGAAATAATAGAAAGGCGCAGCTGATGCTGCGCCTTTCTATTATTTCAGTAATTTATTGCATTCCGTTTGCAGGCATAATTTGCGCACAGGCAACCGGCAATGTGGGCCAATAGGTTCCATCCACCATCATACCATGTAATACAATTGCATTGTTTTGCAAAGGCAGTAAGGCCGGATCAACCGTGAATGTGTTGCTGTACATGATGTTTCCTTCCGCTGTGGCCGTTGGGAAAGGTGTAAGTGAAAGCAAAACAGGCCCATAGAAAGGAGCACCTTCAGCCAGTTCCACCAATCCATCACCATCCGTATCAGCAGTCATTGGCGGACACTTTGCATTTTTGTTTCTTTCGGTAAAACCATGGATGTGCTGTGGGTGTACCTGATTAGGAGTTAATCCGGACGCTTCAATTGTCACAGTTAGCATATTTCCTTCCAGTTTCAGTGTAGCCATTCCGCTTACTCCGGAATTGTTTAAAGGACTCAGATACGCTTTGTACATTTTAGTCATCTCATCCATTTTCATTTTCGCGGAAGCCGATTGCACGGGGACTTCTTCTTGCTGTCTGGCTTCTTTAGTACACTGTGTAAAAAGGACAGGAATCGATGTGAACAGTAGCAGGCGCATCGTTACATTTAACGCTTTGAACATATAGCAATATTTAAGGGTGAAAAAAACGTGGATTACAATGTTTTCAGTGCGGATTACACAATACTTATTGTAATCATCATTCCACGTTGATTCTTTTCAATCTATTGCTCATCTGTCAAATCAATTCATACATTCATATAAAAAAGACTTAACACAATCTTTCAGCAGTTTATAAAACGCCACAGTTTTTCTACACAATTCCCATTCGCTTATCCCAATTGTTACTATCAACGCCTAGATAGAACGACAAATGCATTTTCGTTCATTTCCATCAATACCAACACTTTATCCGAAATCAACAATTGTCCTGAACGCTTGTAAAAGCCGTGTTAGAAATTGCCGTTTTAATCGACGAATACGGGCTGCTCAAAGGTTATGGCAAATAGCTTGCAGGATATATCCTAAGTTTGAGGCTTCGATATGGTTAGAATTGCAATCTTAGATTTATACGAAGGGCAGGCCAACCAGGGCATGCGTTGTATTCGCCAGATTCTTCAGGACTGGAGCGAATTTCATGGAATTGAAATGGCGTGGGATGAATTTGAAGTACGCCTTGAAAACCAGGTACCCGATCTTACGTACGATCTTTATATTTCTTCCGGTGGCCCCGGGTCGCCGCTGGAAAGCGAAGGTTCGGAATGGGAAAAGGCTTATTTCAGCTGGTTAGAAAGTGTGGAGAACTGGAACGCGGATCCCGCTAACGAGAATAAGAAGCATGTTTTCTTTATTTGTCATTCCTTTCAATTGGTTTGCCGCCATTACCGAATCGGCAACATCAGCAAACGCAATAAAACTTCGTTTGGTGTTTACCCGGTGCATGTAACGCTGGAGGGCCAGCACGACCGTGTATTTCATGGCCTTCCCGATCCCTTTTATGTGGTGGACAGTCGCGATTACCAGGTAACGTCAGTGGATTTTGAAAAGATCAACATGATGGGCGGCAATATTCTTTGTATAGAAAAATACCGTCCGCATGTACCGTTTGAACAGGCCCTGATGGGAATCCGATTTAATGACTACATGGTTGGCACCCAGTTTCACCCCGAGGCAGATGCCATTGGGATGAGCATGTACCTGCAGCGGGAAGACAAAAAACAAACGGTGATTGAAAACCACGGCGAGGAGAAATGGCACTCCATGATCGAACAGTTAAACGATCCTGATAAAATCATGTGGACCTATGCGCATGTGCTGCCGAATTTTTTGAGTGAAAGCGTTAAGCAGGTAAAGCCGGTATTGGTGGAAAAGCTGTGAGCCGAGAGCTTTGAGCAAAAAGCGGTGATTATTCGTCACTCACAGATCGACATGATTCAATAATATTCAAAAAGAAACCCCGCTAATGGCGGGGTTTTCTTGTATAAAATGTTCTTTCGATTATTTGGGTAGCATCAGTGAAAAAAGCCCGCCATTAGTGGCTTTAAGCTCGCAGCTTACTTACATCCTAGTAACTCACAAAGCTTTTTATCCAGGTCTTCGCCACGAAGGTCTTTGGCAATTATCTTTCCGCTTGGGTCAATCAGGAAATTCTGCGGAATAGACTGTACATGATAGAGCTGCGCAACGGCATTGTTCCAGAATTGCAGGTCACTTACATTCGTCCAGGTCAGGTTGTCTTTTTCAATGGCATTGATCCAGGCCTGCTTTTGCTGGTCAAGCGATACACCCAGCACCGTAAAGTTTTTATTCTTGAACTTGTTATAGCTTTTTACCACGTTGGGGTTTTCCTGGCGGCAGGGTTTGCACCAGCTAGCCCAGAAATCAACCAACACATATTTGCCTTTGAACTGCGAAAGCGAAACCGGTTTATCGTTCACATCATTCTGGGTAAATTCAATTGCATCAGTTCCCACGGCACCCACTTTGGCAAAGGAAATATAGCTTTCCAGTTCCTTACCCATAGCCGAAGAGCGGAGGGTTGGATTCAAGGCTTGAAAGCGGCTTTCCAGCAGACTGACGTCTTCACTTAATTGCCGGGTGATGGTAAGCAAAAACACAGTTACATAAGAAGTGGGGCGGGCAGAAATAAAATCGCTGACTGTTTTTTGCACGCCTGCGATGGCAGTTTCGTACTTTTTAACCAATGCCGGCCGTTGGCTTTCTGTTGCCTTCTGCAGGTCCAGGGTTAGCGCATTCAGGTTGGCAAATAATGGATCAAACGACTGGCGAAATTGCTGGAAATCTTTGTGCGATTGCGAGCCTTCGATTTGCAGGCTTTTGATTTCGGATTTTTTGCCCTTTACGGTTATAGCCGAATTTTCAAGGAAAATATATTGTGGCTGTTCGGCTCCCAGGGTCAACCAGTAAAGTCCCGGTTCCTGCAGTTGGCCTTTCAGCACAAAAACGCCGTTTTTGGCATCGCCTCTTGCAATCACCTGATCACCCTGCGTGGTTGTGATCTTTACTTCACCATCCACCAGCCCCTGAACGTTTCCGCTAAGTAAGAATTCGTTGGCAGCTTTTTGCACGGTGGCGGCAGCCGTTGAAGGTTTATTGGATTTTGGCTGTGCGCAGAGGGCGGCTGGGAACAGCAACAGGATAAAAAGTTTTTTCATGTTTATTTGGGTTGATGACGGTCTTTTAAGACCTGAATAACATCGGCAAGCGAACAGTTTTTCGCTTGCAATAATACAATGTAATGAAACAAAAGATCAGCCGCTTCGCCCAAAAATAACGCCTGATTAACGTCTTTGGCTTCGATCACCAGCTCCACCGCTTCCTCCCCTACTTTCTGGGCTATTTTGTTGATTCCTTTGTCAAAAAGACTCTTTACATAAGAGGTTTCATCGGTGCTAACCCTCCGGAGCTTGATGATGTCTTCAAGATAAAATAAAAAGTCTTCCTTGTGATTGCGTTCGCTCCAGCAGGTATCGGCTCCCGTATGGCAAACCGGTCCTGTCGGCTCCGCCTTGATCAACAACGTATCTTTATCACAATCCAGCAGCATCTGGCGCAGTTGCAGGTGGTTTCCGCTCTCCTCGCCTTTGGTCCAAAGCCGGCCTTTGCTACGGCTGAAAAAAGTCACCAGACCCGTTTCTTCTGTTTTTTTCAGGGCTTCTTCGTTCATAAAGCCAAGCATCAGCACTTTCTGTGTATTGTAATCCTGTACTACCGCCGGCGCCAGTCCATCCGCATATTTGGCAAAGTCAATGTTCATAGGGGACAAATATAGTTTACAGTTTAAAGTTTACGGTTTACTGGTAGGAGTTTGTCGTTTGTGGTTTGTAGTCTGTAGTCGTCCTGAAAATTTGTTGAATCATTTTTTTCTGATCACGCAATAAAAAAAGGTGCGTTAACCGCACCTTTTAAAATAGTAACTGAATGTAATTTAATCGTCCGTAAGAAACTATGAACCACAAACATTAAACTACAAACTATTTACGCAACCGCCTTATTCACCAAATCAGCCGCTTCGCTAAGCTGGATGGCCGATTGTACTTTCAGGCCGCTTTCGTCGATCAGCTTTTTGGCTTCTTCGGCGTTGGTGCCCTGCAGGCGAACAATAATGGGAATATCGATATTGCCCATATTCTTGTAAGCATCGATCACACCCTGGGCAACACGGTCGCAGCGAACAATACCGCCAAAGATGTTGATCAGGATGGCCTTTACCTTTGGGTCCTTCATGATAATCCGGAAACCGGCTTCTACGGTTTGCGCATTGGCGGTACCACCCACATCCAGGAAGTTGGCCGGTTCGCCACCGCTTAATTTGATCATGTCCATAGTGGCCATGGCCAATCCGGCGCCATTCACCATACAACCTACGTTTCCATCCAGCTTTACAAAATTCAGGTTATGCTTGCCGGCTTCCACTTCGGTTGGATCTTCTTCGCTTACATCACGCAAGTTTGCCAGGTCCGGATGGCGCATCAGGGCATTGTCGTCCAAATTCATTTTACAATCAACCGCTACAATTTTATCATCGGCTGCTTTAAACAGCGGGTTGATCTCCAGCATGGCGCAGTCCAATCCCACATAAGCGTTGTACAGGTTGGTGACAAACTTCACCATATTTTTAAAGGCGTCGCCTTTTAATCCCAGGTTAAAGGCAATTTTTCTAGCCTGGTATCCCTGCAGACCGCTACCGGGCCATACCCATTCTTTGTATATTTTTTCCGGCGTGTTGTGGGCAACTTCTTCAATGTCCATTCCGCCTTCGGTGCTGTACATAATCACATTTTGCCCTTTGGAACGGTCGAGCAGAATGGAGAGATAAAACTCTTTGCGTTCGCTGGGCCCATCGTAATACATGTCCTGTGCAATCAGAATCTTGTTCACCACTTTCCCGGCCTCACCGGTTTGTATGGTAACAAGGGTACCACCAATGATTTTGGAAGCAACATCAAGCACTTCATCCATGTTTTTCACCACCTTCACACCATTGATACCGGTTTCTCTTACTTTTCCTTTCCCGCGGCCACCGGCATGAATCTGCGCTTTGATTACCGCAAACGGGCTTCCATAATCGGTTTTAATTTGTCGGTAAGCTTCTTCTGCTTCGTGCGGCGTGCTGGCGGCGATTCCTTCCTGAACCGGAACACCATATTTCTTCAGCAGTTCCTTTGCCTGGTACTCGTGCAAGTTCATATGTGTAGAAAAATTTGTGGGCAAAGATAGGTGGAATAGCGAGTTGTAAGTAGCGAGTAGCGAGTAGACGTTAATTTTTCGGGACATTATCGTTGGCAAGCAATCTTCAATTACAAATCATTGAAATATAGGGAAGACTTTCCCTCTAAGGTGCTACTTGCTACTCACCTCTCACTACTCGCTATTAAAAAAAGTTATCCAGCGATTTCAGGCTAATGGGTTTTTCCCAGATAGTGAGTTTGGCGCCATCCAGTTCTTCGGGCATGGTGGGACGGAATGCGCTGATCAGGTGATACTGCACTTCGGGATGTTGCTTGTACATTTCGGGTAGCTTGTCCCACCCCAGGCCATCCGGCAGGTTATAATCGATAAATAAAAAATCAGGCGTGTTGGCGTTCAGCCGCGACATACCATCGGCCAGTGTATGGGCAATATAGACTTCGTAATTCTTTCGAAGAAAATATGTTCGCATCAGCAGACACAGGTCTACTTCGTCATCAATAATCAATACCTTTTTTCTTGTGGTCATGGCTCGTCAGCAATGCCTTATTTCTGTAATTATCATACCAATCACATCCAAAGAGCATGGCTTGGTAAAAATAAGTGGAAACCGTTTTCAAAACTCAACCATTTTTCAGGGCTCCCCGCTTTGTTGGTACGATTATTTAAATTGGTTGTACAACTATTCATCATTTAAAACCAATCGATATGAGTAACAGAACAAAGTTGATAGTAGGTTTGGTTGGCGCTGCCGCTGTTGGAGTAGCCATTGGCATGCTGCTGGCTCCTGAAACCGGCCAGGATACCCGTAAACGTATTGCCACTACCGCTGGTGGCTGGGGCAATTCCCTTGGCGACCTGTTTACCAGTGCGAAAGAAAGTGTTGGAAACCTAAGCCGCAAAGGTGCAAACCTGGCTTCCCGCACGTCGGATCGCTACAGCGAGATCGGGGAAAGCTACAGTTAATGCATAGCAGGTCATCTGGCCTGCTTCTTTTTTTCTTTAATTTAGAACAGTATGGATGAAATGAAAACCAAAACCGGTCAGTTGAAAGACCACCTGAACGACTATGTTCAATCGTCGGTACACCTGGCCAAAGTAAAGGCCACGAAAGGGGCTTCCAACGCGGCTGCAGGCGTAACCATCGGCATCACAGCCTTTCTACTCGCCATCTTTTTTCTGATCTTTCTTTTTCATGGAATTGCCTGGTGGCTGGCCGATGTGCTTGACAGTGCTGCCCTGGGTTTTTTATGCGTAGCCGGTTTTTTCCTGGTGCTTATTGCCGTCATTTTCGCCCTGCGCAAAAAAGTGATTGTTCCTGCTATTCGTAACGCTATTATCAGTAAGGTTTATGAACAACAACAGCAAAGCAATTAAAACATACGAAGATCTGGAAGCGGAAGAAAAAAGACTGGCCGTTCACCTGGCTGCTCTGAAACTGACGCTGAAAGAAGATATGAGCGGTGTGAAGGAAGGCATTAAGGACAAACTGAATCCGATTAAAAAAGTAAAGGAAAAAGCCAGGGCCTTCTTTACCAGAGCCGACAAGAACAGCCCGACCCTCAACTTTGCCATCAACTTTGTGCTGGACTATATCCTTCGCCTATTCATCCCCAACCGCACCAGCGTTTGGACAAAAACAGTCATTCCTTTTGTCACCAAGAATTATGTTTCGCACCTCATCACCGAGGAGCAGCGGGCAGCCATTGCCAAATTCTGGAACGACACAGCTACGAAGTTGGAAAAGATGATGCAAAAATCGAAGCAGAACAAAGAGGAAATGGTAGAAAAAGCAGCGGCTGCCAAGGCCACAGAGGGCACTATCGCTACGCCTTCGCCAACGTTCAGGGAGAATAATTTCTAATACAAAATTGTAGGGATCAAATCAATATCACTTACAGTTCTAAAGTTTTTTGCTGTGGAAGGGATTTCCCTTTCCCGGGTCAATTGAGGAAAATAGTCACTTCAAAACAGTCATCCTAAGAGGGAAAAATTGGGTACGTTTTTAGTCTGTATTACAGTACACCGTTAATTACCGATAGTATGAATACCGATCCACGAGACCCCAAAAATAAAAAAGACAACACCGCATCGACCTTTGAAACAAGGCCGGACCAAACTCCCCGCAGGGAAGGCGGTGATGATGCGCTGGCGGAAACCAACCCTTCCGATAGCCGGATGGATGAAAAAGTAGTTGTAAACACGCAAAGCGAAAACAAAATTGTAAACACCCCATCACAAAGCGACCCGCATCTGAGCGGCGAAAACCGGGTGGATGAACTTTAGAAAGGACTTGCACAACAGAAGACAAATGGTACAGAGAAAGGCAGCAAGAAAGTTAACCTCCTGGTAGTAGTAGAATGCGGCGGATGTGATGATTGAATTCCAGGAGGTTTTTTCTTTTATTAAAGGTTAATAATAACAGCTACTTAATATTGTATACGTCTACTTTTTGACCAATCCCTGAGGAAATTCTTCTACTAAAACCTATTTGTTTCCACCGGAAAACAGAAACCTAAACATAGGTTTTTTTGGTATGTTTTTTTCGATGTTACCCAAGCGCTTAACTCTAATCTATGTCAAAATTGTCGTCATTTTCCAAAGATGAAAAAACCAACATGGCTTTTTTGCTTGCGAGCAAGCCTACAGTTCCAATGAATGCAAAACAGCCCCGTTCCGAAAAACGGGTGTTGGATCCTTCGGCTAACAATCCGAAGGGTCGATCGTACCCTGTACCCTCTTTTTTTGAGTACAGGTTCAAACCCAAAGAGTATGATTCGCTGTAAGAAAACGATTTTATGGTAATACGAAGCGTCCCTAAACAGGGGCGCTTTTATTTTTGGCAAACTCCGTGTGGTGGGTAATTTCGTAGAAATGCTTCTACACCCAAGGATGGGTTTGCTTTTCCAAAAACGGCTGCTTTTATACAACCAAGAAAAGATGCATGGATAACTAATTGGTTATCATAACAAAAAAAGATTTTTACAAAACTTCCACAGTTTGGAGCCACAGTTGTCTTACGAGGTGTGCGCCAAAATCATCACCATGATCAATCAGCACTTAGCACAGAAACAGCGGCTGAAAATTTTGCCGCAACAGATTCAACTGCTCAATTTTTTTCATCTGAACACGCTGGAACTGGAGCAACGCATTCAGCAGGAAATGGAAGACAATCCTTTGTTGGAAGATCAGAAAAATGATTTTGAGACGGAGGCCGATAAGTACAACAAAGATTCGGTACAGGATTATCAGGACTGGGAGGAGTTTATTTATGATGACATTCCGGATTACAAAGCAGAGTACGGGTCGTACCTGCACAACGACAAACTTCCGGAACGTCCTATCGTCAGCAGCTTCGATTACCGCAGTTCGCTGAAAGAACAGTTTCAGTTGGTATCAGCAGATGAAGCCGAAATTGAGATGGCAGAGTTTATCATCGATTCCTTAAACGAATGCGGCCTGATGGAACAATCGCTGGAATCGCTGGCCGAGGACATCTCTTTTAAAAAGAACAAATGGATAGAAGCCGATGACCTGTTGGTTATCCTGGAAAAGATCCAGAAGCTGGAGCCGGTGGGCATTGGTGCCCGCAGCATCAAGGAATGCTTGCTGATTCAGCTTTACCGGCTGAACACCAAGCGTCCGGATGTAAAAACAGCCATCCGCCTCCTGGATGAACATTTTGCCGATCTGCACCATCGCAATATGGACAAGATCAAGGCCCAGCTAAAGATCGATGAGGAAGAGCTGAAGATTGTGCTGACCTTAATTTCAACCCTGAAAATGCGGCCCGTTTGCGAATTGCAGGAAGGTGTCAATACCAATCAGAACATTCTTCCGGACTTTATCGTTTCCCGCAACGGTGACTCCATTGAAGTACAGTTGTACCGCCAACGTTCCGAAAGCCTGAACATCAATTCCAGCTGGAAGGAAATGGCAGAGAACAACGCCAAGGTAACAACCGACAAATCGGCTGTTCAGTACATTAAAAACAAATTGCAGTCGGCGCAATGGTTTATCCATGCCGTGCAGCAGCGGGAATCCACTATGCTCAAGATCATGCGGTCGATTGTTCATCTGCAGCACGATTATTTCCTGACGGGCGACATCAACCTGCTTAAGCCTATGATCCTGAAAAATGTGGCAGAAATGGTGGGTGTTGATATTTCAACCGTTTCGCGGATTACGTGTAATAAATATGCGGAAACACCATTCGGCCTGATACTTCTGAAGGACCTGTTCACCGAAGGCATTGCCAATGAAAAAGGACAGGTGATCAGCAACCGGGTAATCCAATCGGCTATTGAAGAAGTGATCCAAAGCGAGGACAAACACAACCCATACACCGATCAGCAACTGGTTAAAATCCTGTCGCAAAAAGGCTTTTCCGTGGCCCGGCGTACCGTTGCCAAATACAGGGAACAACTGCAGATTCCCGTTTCACATGTTCGCGGTTTGTGGGCATAAGAACAATGAAAAACCGGCACGAAAGAATGCACAAATGAAGCAGACTCTACAGCCAATGGAAAAACTTTAGAATTAGCTATTTTCACATTTTAAACAATACACCAAATTCACATGCAAACCATCTTAATTGTTGACGACGACCGGGATATATGTATGCTCTTAAAACGCTTTTTAACCCGCCATGGCTACGAGGTTCTGGAAGCCTACAGCGGAAAAAAAGCACTGGAATTATTAGATGAAACACAACCTGACCTGGTCATGTGTGACTTCCGCCTGGAAGACATGGAAGGCAACACGCTGCTTGGCAAAATCAAGGAGCGCTACCTGCATGTGCCAGTGATTATCATGACCGGTTACAGTGATATTAAGATTGCGGTGGAAGTAATGAAGATGGGTGCATTTGATTATATCACCAAGCCTTTATTCCCTGACGAAATTTTGGTAACCATCAAAAAGGCACTGGAAACACCGGCCGAGGAAAGAGAACCTGTTCGCCAGGAAAGAAACACGCAGGCCGAACCGGCAAAAGCGGCCAGCAGTTCTGCTCCAGCCACGCAGGAAAGCAAAGACAAAGGCCCCGCTATTACCATTTCCGGCGATTATATTTTTGGCGATACGCCGGTCTTCCGCCAGTTGTTGCAGCAGATAGACCTGGTGGCTCCTACCAATTATACCGTTATCATTCACGGCGAAAGCGGCTCCGGTAAGGAAGCCATCGCCCAGGAAATACACAAGCGCAGCAAACGCAAATCAAAACCGTTTGTCGCTATCGATTGCGGTGCGCTTTCAAAAGAACTTGCCGGCAGCGAACTGTTTGGTCATGAAAAAGGTTCTTTTACCGGCGCCCTTAACCAAAAGGTGGGCAGTTTTGAAATGGCCAATGGCGGTACCATCTTCCTGGATGAAATCGCCAACCTTTCTTATGACATTCAGGTATCGCTGCTGCGTGTTGTGCAGGAGCGTAAAATGCGTCGTGTAGGTGGCTTAAAAGATATTGAACTGGATGTTCGTATTATCATTGCCTCCAACGAAAGGCTGTGGGATGCCGTTCGCCGGGGTAAGTTCCGAGAAGATCTTTATCACCGCTTTAATGAGTTTAGTATCGATATTCCACCACTGCGTCAGCGTCCGGACGATGTGCTCCTTTTTGCCAATCACTTCCTGCACCAAACCAACCGCGAGTTGGGTAAAAATATCAAACGCCTGAGCGCCGAAGTAGAACAGATCTTCCGCACGTATGTTTGGTATGGTAACCTTCGTGAGCTGCGCAACGTGATTAAAAGAGCCACGCTTCTCTCCGACGGTGAAGAAATTGAGCCTAGTGCATTGCCATTTGAAATTTCAAACTTCAATAAGCTGCAGTTTGATAAACAGGTGCAACCAGAACCGGTTACCAATTCGTTTTCACCGGCACCGATGATGCCTGCTGCAGCCTCGGAGGATGACGAGCCCCAGCGCGGCTTATCAGAGACCTCTTTAAAAGGTGCCAGCATTGATGCGGAATACGAGATGATCCTGAAAGCCCTGAAAAAGGTAAATTTCAACAAAAGCAAAGCGGCCAAGCTGCTGAACATCGACCGGAAAACGCTTTATAACAAAATGAAGCAATACCAGGAATTTAATAATCAGTAAGCTGTTCTTGTTTGCTATGTCCGACTTACCATCAGTACCATCCACTGAACGAATAAGCATCGCAACACCTTTGGCCGGCTGGATCAATGCCAATATTGTTTTACAAAAGATTCTGAACAGCCTTGATGCAGAGGAGCGCAGCAAAATTGTGCTTCGCTGCGATGACCTTCCGTTGTTATCTGGCAGGGAGAAAGATTTTGAAAACCTGTTTCGGTCGCTTTTACAAATGATCCTGCAGAAAAAGGGCGAGGTTACAACGCTTTACCTGCACATCAGTTGTGCGATAGATTCATCCTTGCAGGAGAAGGTGTTCGGACACCATTATTTTACCATTCAATTCAATTCAAACATAATTCCGTGTACCAATTGGGCAGAAACCAATAAAGACCTTCTGGAAAAACTGGAAGCCATCGTAGAAGAGAACAAAGGTTATCTCTCGATCAATGCTTTCAAATCCAGCGGTTGTATTTTTTCTGTTTCCTTACCCGGTAAAGTAGTATAGCCTATGGCATCGAATGATGAAGTGATTAAAGTATTGATCATTGATGATGATGAAGATGATTTCTTTATCACCTCCGATTACATGAAAGGCATCGAGGAATACAAGCTCAAGATCGATTGGTCCTACAAGTTTGCAGAAGCGGTGCAGTTGCTGCAAAACAAATCCTACGATATTTATTTTGTTGACTACCGCCTGGGTGCCAAAACGGGGCTTGATTTCCTGCGGGAAGCTGTGCGAATTGGTGCAGAAGAACCTATTGTACTGCTGACAGGTAAAGGCAACAAAACTGTTGATGTGGAGGCCATGCAAATGGGGGCCACCGATTACCTGATCAAGACCGAACTGACCACGGAAAAACTGGAGCGTTGTATCCGGTACTCTCTGGAACGCACATCGTACCTGAAAGCCTTGCGGGCCAATGAACTTAAGTACCGCAGCATTTTTGAGCTTTCTAAAGATGCCGTTTTTATTGCCGACAGGTCGCTTCAGGTGCTTGACTGCAACCCGGCCACTTCTACCCTATTGGGATACACAAAGGATGAATTGACCAAACTCTCCATGTATGACCTGATCAGTGATGAAAATGACGCCACTGTACTGCGGTCGCAAATGGAGACTGAAGGCCAGGTAGCCGATATGGAAGTGGAGATTCAAACAAAAGACAATGATAAGCGGTCCTGCGTTCTCTCTGTTACCGCAACGGTTGACCAGGAAAACCAGTTCCAGGGTTTAATACACGACATTACCAATCTTCGGCGGGCCGAAAAAGCAAACCTGATGGTGGAAAAGCTGGGGGCAACGGGCCGCCTGGTTCGTACGTTGGCTCACGAGGTGAGAAACCCGCTGAACAACATCAACATGTCGGTGGAGCAATTAACCCATGGTGAAAGCAATGATACCGATGAAAACAGTCTTTTCCTTGATATTATCCAGCGAAACAGCAAACGGATCGGCGACATTATAACCGAGTTGCTGGACACCGCCCGTCCAACCGAATTGACATTTGAAAATCATCCCCTGCAATCTGTCATGGATGAGGCCATTGCAGAAGCCCTTGACCGCATTACCCTGCAACGCATTAATATGCAGATCCGGTATGCCAATGTTCCCTGTACCATTATGGCCAACAAGGAAAAACTGCGCATAGCCTTCCTGAATATTATCATCAATGCAGTGGAGGCCATGGAACCCGACAAAGGAATTCTTAGCATCACTATTGATTCCTCCAAGGACATGCATGTGGTAACGATACGTGACAATGGCTGCGGGATACCGGAGGAAAACATTTCCCGGTTATTTGAACCTTATTTCACCTCCAAGCGAAATGGAATGGGGTTGGGACTGGCCGCAACACTAAATATTCTGCAGTCGCACCGGGCCAATATTGATGTTAGCTCCGTCATGCAACAAGGCACTACGTTTACCATCAGTTTCCCGGCTGTAACAGCTACCGACTAGTCAACGATTGTATTTCGTTTGCTGTGCATGATATAGTAAAACATGCCGCCGATGGGAATGGCAATGACGCCTATCAGCCAGAATTTCTTTTGGCTGCCCAGCAATGTATCGGTGTTGGCCACGTCAATAATGCTCCAAATCCAATGAACAATGCCCAGACCAAAGGCAATGATCATCAATACGGAGGCGGTTTCATGTCCATATATAGTGCGCAAGCCCAGTGCAATGGCGCCGAGAAGAACCGCAAATGCGCCGAGGATAAAGTTTGGGTGTCGTATGTTAGCCATAAAAGCGGTTTTTCGTCTACCAGTTTTTCCTTTCTGATAAAGAAAATGGCTAAAATTTTATGCCATTTTATAAAGTGGCAACGGCTTTTTATGCAGATGCCGGCAACCCTACAACGTGATCCGTGATGGCGGAATTTCTTTTTCTTCCCGCTTGACAATAAACACAGCCGTGGATTTTGTACGGATGCCATGGCCGCTTTCCAGCGCAAATGCTTTTGTAAACTCCGCACCAAAATACAGGATCAGGGAAGAGTAATACACCCAGGTGAGTAGAATAATGATTGAGGCGGCAGTTCCGTAGGTAACGTCCAGATTCGACCGGCCCATATAAAACCCAATGAGGTAACGGCCACCCATAAATAGAATGGTTGTAAACACGGATCCCACCAAAGCATCCCGCCAGGAAATAATGGCATCGGGCAGCACTTTATAGATTACCATAAACAAACCGGTGATGGAAACCAGCATAACGATCAGGTTGATGGTATTGATCAGGTAAACAGTATAGTTGGGAAAGTGCTCCACCAGTTTATGTCCCAGTACTGAAAGAAGCGCACTTGCAATTTGCGATAGCAGTAGTAAGAAACCCAATACCAGTACCAGTACAAATGACAGCAAACGGTTGATAATATACTTCAGCCAGCTTTTTTTCGGTTTGGCTCGTACAGACCAGATAAAATTGATGGAGCCCTGGATTTCAGTAAAAATCCCTGTCGCGGCAATAAACAAAACTATCGCCCCGATGATGGTACCGATGGTAGTATTCTGCGTTTGCTGAAGGTTAGCAATAATGGATTGAATTTGCAAGGCTGCCTGGTCACCCACCAACATCCGCATTTCTTCAAAAACCCGGCCTTCAATGGCCCCGCGGCCAAATATGGAGCCTACCAGAGAAATTAAAATGATGAGCAAAGGCGCTACAGCAAAGATGGTATAATAGCTTAGGGAAGCGGCGAACTTCATGCATCCATCATCTACAAAATTATCCCCGGCCTGATACAGAATCTTCCATGCTTTTTTAACAACCTTCATCAATCCGAATTTGTGTAGTTCTTGAAAGTGTATCCTAAAGTAAGGCAGTTTTCCACAAAACCAATTCATCAAACATATAGGGAGAGAACTTGTTTTGTATAAACTGTTATAAAATGAAAAACGTCCTGTTTGAACAGGACGCCTCTCAACAAAAACTTACAGATGGGTAAACCTATCCGGCGCCTAGGCCAGTGAAAAATCACTCAGGCGGTTGGCACATTCCCGGCAGATGCGAGCACACTCTTTAAAAGCCGTTCCATGGTGGTCGTCGCAGATTTCAGCGCATTCTTCACAAATTCCAACACAGAGCAACGCCATGTTCGCACTGTTTACTGACCCGGTTTTCAGCGCATGAAATGTACCCAGGCAAATGTGTGCACATTCATCCAGCACATTGATCACCTTTTTGGAAATGAACTTCTGCACATCCTGCAGGTCCATCAACAGGTTTTCGCACTTGATCCAGGCATTAAAGCAGGCGTTCGTATGGGGGCTTTTAATAATAAGCATCGAGTCTTTTTGTGGTGTATAAAAAATCTGTAGTGGATGAAAATGCTTTTCAGGGAGCATTTCCCCTAAAACGCTCTTATACAGAAAATAACCTGCCAAGTTTTTTTAAACAGGAGATTGCTTTCTATACACTATCGGCTGCGTACAGATTTCCCCAACAAGTCCATTGCTGGCGGACTTTGAAATTGTTTTATTTGTTGGCGGCCTGCATGTCCCGCAGACGCTTCACCTCATCGTGCCCTGTTTTCAACACGGCTTTTTGCCGTACGATCAGGTCACGCATTGATGGTTCCAGTTCTACATCTGAATTCAGGGCCAGGTCATACGCTTTTTGCGCAGCATCTTCACCAAACTCACAATTGTCGAGAATTGTTTTGCGGTCTTTGCCGCTGATGGCAGACTTCAGGTCCATCCATACTCGGTAAATTTTACCAGAGTTGGTGGTGCCATCGGCCGGGTCGCCACCCAGGCGGGAAACTTCCTGCGTCAACTCCTGCGCATATTGACGGCTCTCCGTTACATAGCGCTGAAACAGGGCTTTCAGGTCTGCATCTTCGGGCTTCAATTCATCGATCGCTTTTTCATAGCCAACTACCCTGTCATGATTGATGCGGATAAGGTCATTCAGAATGCCGGTTACTTTTTCCATATTCCTTTTTTTGAAAAGAGGTAAAAAATCATACCCGGCGGTAGATAGTGTGATATTGGGATATAGGATAATGGATGCATAATAGAAAATAGTAAGTTATGAAGTTGCTTTTGTTAGAGTTTGGTACAAAAGTTTCAGCGTTATTGCATTACTCACCCAAAAAATCTACTATGGCAAAGTATTCAAAAGCTGCAGGTGACAAAGTAAAAAAAGCCATGCACGAACGCAAGGAAGGCACATTGAAGAGTGGTCGCAGTGGCAAGAAAGTGACCTCACGCAAACAAGCTATTGCTATCGGTCTTTCGGAGGCGAGAGAAAAAGGTGCAAAAGTTCCTTCTAAAAAATCGGCTTCCAAAAAAGCAGCCGGTAAAAAATCAGCTACCAAACGTTCTGCCGCCAAAAAAGGCAGCACCAAAAAATCAACAACTAAAAAAGCCAGTACCAAACGTACAGCCACAAAGAAAAGCACAACAAAACGAGCCAGCGCAAAAAAAGCCGGCACCAAACGCTCCACAACAAAAAAATCAGCGAGTAAGAAAAGTGCTTCGAAAAAGTAGGCCGTTGCTAAACAATGAATGCTTGCGAGCTGCTGTTTTACAGCAGCTCTTTTAATATCTTCATCAGCACTCTTTCTTCGGAAGTAAGTCCGCTGAGCTGATCGTCCTTTTCAATCGCATCCAGTTCTTTCAGGTATTTATCCAGGGCTCTTTCTTCGTACAAACGAATAATGCCGGGATGCACATAATATTTCTTGCAAACCATGCGGGTATTTCCCAGTTTGTGGCTTACTTCATCCAAGGCAGCGAGGATATTTTTTTTACAGTCAGTCTGCGCTTCCGGTGCATCCATAGAACAGAAGGTTTGCAGAATGTGAAGCGTGCCTGCCCAGGTGCGAAAATCTTTTGCGGTAAAATCGCCACCGCTGGCATCTTTTATATACCGGTTTACCATACCCGAATCAATGGAGTGGCGTTCGCCCTGTTCATCAAAATACTGAAACAGCTCCTTGCCGGGAATATCGCGGCACATTTGCACCAGTTTTGCCAGCTTGCGGTTGCGGAGCGTAATCTCGTGGTAGATACCTTTCTTGCCTTTGAAGGAAAACCGCACCGTGCTACCATTCACATTTACATGTTTGTCTTTTAACGTGGTGAGGCCGTATGAACCGTAAAGTTTTTCGTAGTCATCGTTTCCCACCCGGATAAATGTGCGTTCCATAATGCTGACCACTGTGGCCAGCACTCTTTCTTCCGTCAATTCTTTTTTGGCCAAGTCTTCTTCCACCTTCAGGCGGATGGAGGGAAGTACTTTGCCAAATTCGTACAGGCGATGAAATTTGGTTTCATTGCGCAAGGTGCCCCATTGCGTGTGATAGCGGTATTGTTTGCGCCCCTTTTGGTCAAAACCTGTTGCCTGGATATGGCCATTGGACCGTTTGCAGATCCAGACAGACGTCCATGCCGGCGGAATAGCCAGCTTTTTAATCCGCTCCAGCGTATCCTCATCGGTGATCCGTTCTTCTCCCTGATAATAGGCAAAGCCAGAACCTTTTTTTTGCCGGGAAAACCCGGAATCTTTATCACTGACGTAAACAAGATCGGCCATCTTTGCGGCCTTGCTGTAGTCTTTGTCCAGTTTCAAAATCTCTTTGTGCGATAGCGCTGCCAGCTTTTCCATTGTTCACTTATTTATTCGCCATGCTTCACTTCTGAACCGCAGGCTTTGTTTTTACCGGTTGATTTCGCAACAAATGATTTATGACCAAAGGCTTTTCTTACCGGCATTTATATAGTAAAGAAAAAGCCAGACCAAAATGGCCTGGCTCGTTTTCTATGTTTCAAAAGTGAAAGGTAGAAACACCTTTCCTTAGGCTTCTTCCTGCTCGGCACTGATGTTAATGCCACTTTCTGCTAATTGGGTCAGCAGCTCATCGGTCTTCTTTTCTTCTTGAAGCGTTTGCGCCAGCACATCAGCAATTTCAGTTTGTCCCATTGTTTTTGCCAGTTGCACCAGGCTGCCGTAAGCAGCAATCTCGTAGTGCTCTACTTTTTGCGCAGCGATGATTAAACCTGCGTCCCGCACCATCGTGCCTTTTGGCAACTCGTCCATGAGGCCCTGGGCTTCTTTTACCAAGCCTTCCATGGCTTCACATTTTTTTGCCTTTGGCGACATGTCCAGCATTTCAAACACCTGCTCTATGCGTTGGATCTGTCCTTCTGTTTCACCCAGGTGGGTTTCAAATGCATTGGCCAGTTCATTGGATGTGCAGGCTTTACGCATTTTTGGTAAAGCTTTGGTCAGGTGCTTTTCTGCCCAATAAATGTCTTTCAGTTCGTCCAGGAACAATTCCTTTAACATGGTTTCGTCACTTTTTTGGGCACTGGCACCTGCACGTTTTTGTGCAGACACACCGGCTGATTTGCTGGCTGACTTGGTAGCCGACCCGGTACGCTTGGAAGCAGTTTTTGTTGCTGTATTCCTTGGCATAAATGATTGGTTTGTGATTAAGAAATGAATTCGTTAGAGTGTATAAAATTGTATGCCACTAAAAACAGGTTTCGCCGGATAAAATCAAAATCGTTTGTAGAGTTTTCTACACAAAGGCAGGCGCTGCAATAAAAGGTTCGGAAGCAAATTTTTATGGTATTCTATTTGGATTACTCCTGTACGTTCTCTTTGATTACTGACTTAAATTAAACCATTATGGACGCAAATCATCAACTCAGTTTTTTGCAGCACCGGATTGAGGAGATAGGAAGTGCGATTTTTTACAACTTAAGTGAATCCGTACTGAAACTACCTACATCTATTGTCACGACCCTAAAAGTGGACGAATTTGGTTTTGTCTGGTTTATGATTCAAAAACCAAAGCAAAACCTAAGTGAATTTGAAAAAGAATTTCCCGTAAAACTGGATTATTACCGCAAAGGTTCCGGCTGTTTTTTGCAGGTGACCGGACAAGGATTTATGGTAACCGATCCGGAAGAAATGAACAATCTTTTTGATCTTTCGGAAGACCTGAAACAGTCGGTGAATGATAAAATGACACTGGTAAAAGTTAAGATCCAGAAAGCCGATTATTATCAGACCCGAACCATGGAGAATGCCTCCTGGTGGCAGAGTGCCTGGCATACCCTTACTGCCTGGTTTCGTCACAATACCTTCCGCCATGGCAACACCTATTATCCTGCTTCTTAAACCCAATACATGAAAGGCAACAGATCTATGTGGTCAGGTGCCATATCGTTTGGCCTTGTCAACATCCCGGTAAAGCTGCAGAGTGCAGTACAGGATGATAATATCGACTTTGACATGTTATCAAAAGATGACCTGGCGCCAATCCGTTATGCCCGAATCGATTCGAAAACCGGAGAAGAAGTTGCTTACAAAGACATCGTCAAAGGATTTCAATATGCAAAGGGAAAGTATGTGGTGGTGACGGATGAGGATTTTGAAAAAGCCCGTCCCCACATCAACAAATCCATCGACATAATTCAGTTTGCAAAAGAAGAGGAAATTGACCCGATCTATTATGAAAAGCCCTACTACATTGTTCCGGATAAAGGCGCTGAAAAATCATACAAATTATTGCTGAAAGCACTGGACGAAACAAAGACTGTAGGTCTTGCCGAGTTCATGCTTCGCAACCGTGCTCACATCTGTATTTTAAAAAATCATGACGGTGTTTTGCTCCTGAACCAGTTGCGTTACCACGAAGAAGTTAGAGAACTGCCGGAAGTAAAAACAAAAGCCGAACGCATTACACCCAAGGAAATCCAACTGGCGACTAAACTGATCAATCAACTCACTGAAACCTTTGATCCCGCTGCTTTCAAGGATATTTACATTTCTGAGCTTCGCAAAGTGATCAAAGCAAAAGCGGCCGGAAAAGATGTTCGCATTGCCGAACCTCGCAAACTTCCCGCTGAAGTAAGAGACCTGATGGAGATCCTGAAAGAAAGTTTAAATGGCAAAAAGAAACGGGCATAAGCTGGATCCTGTTTCTTTTCTATATCAATATCTAAAAGAAAATCTGCTTGTCATTCACGTATTCTTTTCATTCTTTTCTTTTGTGACTTTGTCTCTTAGTCGCCTGTTCTGATCCTTATTTATCGCATCATCTTTTTCCTGTGTATCCTCCACCCTACCAGGCCGGTTTTCTTCGCGGTTGTTGTAAGACTCCATAGCTCCGGGCTGCTCGTTCTGCCGGTCCGTTTCTGTTCTTTTGTTCTGCATACAATTGTTTATAAAAAGTGCAGTAATTCCATGCCATACAAAGGCAAAATGGCATTAGATTTTAAGCTCCTGTTGTATGAGCCTGACAAAGTACAATCAGAAACGAGACTTTAAAAAAACGGCTGAGCCTAAAGGTGAAGAAGGTCATTCGAAAGGAAGCTTACGCTTTGTGGTGCAAAAGCATGATGCGTCCAGTCTTCATTACGATTTTAGGCTGGAGATGGATGGCGTTTTAAAAAGCTGGGCTGTACCGAAAGGCCCTTCTCTTCGTCCGGCCGATAAACGGCTGGCCATGATGGTGGAAGATCATCCGTACAGCTACCGCAATTTTGAAGGTGTGATCCCGGAAGGGGAATACGGTGCCGGTACGGTGATCGTCTGGGACGAGGGAACCTATGAACCTGCTAATCTTCCCGGCAATAAAAGAAAAGAGCAGGAAGAAGCCTTGTTGCGACAACTGGAAAGTGGAAAAGTTGGTTTTGTTTTGCACGGACAAAAACTAAAAGGCGAGTTCACACTGGTACGCATGAAAGGCCGCGGCGAAAACACCTGGATGCTGCTGAAGAAAAATGATGCGTTCTGTAACGACCAGGATATTACCGAAGAAGAAAGTTCTGTCAGGAGCGGCAAAACATTGATGGAAGTGGCGCTTGATCATGGCACTTCGCTTCGTCACCCAACAAAAAAAACGGCATCAGCTAAAAAGGTTGTAGCCACGAAAAAAGAAGGGCAGCAGAAAAAGACTCCATCCAAAAAATCGCTGCCGGCAAAAATAAAATCCGGTGATTCTACAACAGGTACGGAGCAGACAGAGATGCCCGGTAAATTCATACCCATGCTGGCTACGCTGATTGATGAGCCTTTCGATAACAAGGACTGGCTGTTTGAAATTAAATGGGACGGCTACCGTGCCGTGGCGTATTGCCAGGGCGATTCGGTAGAATTGATTTCGCGGAACCTGAAACCCTTTACGCAAAAATATGCTCCTGTAGCGCAGGCCTTAAAAGACCTGAATGTGTCCGCCGTTTTTGATGGCGAAATTGTAGCCGTGGATGAAAACGGTCTTGCCAATTTCCAGGCGTTGCAAAACTGGCAAAACACGCCGGTGCAATTACAATATTTTGTTTTTGATGTGGTGTGGTGGAATGGGAAAGACCTGAGCAACCTACCGCTCATTCAACGCAAACAAATTTTAGAGAAGCTCATTCCGCCCGGGCTTGAGCACCTTCGCTACAGCGATCATGTGGAAGGGAAAGGCAAATCCTTTTTCAAAGCTGCGGTTAAACAAGGGCTTGAAGGTATAATGGCCAAACGTGCCGACAGCATTTACCAGGTAGGAACCCGCACCCCTGATTGGGCCAAAATAAAAGTAGCCATGCGGCAGGAAGTGGTGATTGCCGGCTACACCGCACCCCGCAAAACCCGCAAATTCTTTGGCTCTCTTCTGCTGGGCGTTTATGAAGGCGAAAAGCTGGTTTACATTGGTCATACCGGGAGTGGCTTTACTACCAAAACGCTGGAACAAATCCATAAAAAGCTGCAGCCGCTGGTTATTGCCCATTCGCCCTTTGCTAAAACGCCAAGAACCAATATGCCTGCCACCTGGGTGAAGCCTCAGATCGTTTGTGAGATCAAGTTTACAGAATGGACCTCGGACCGGATAGCAAGACATGCCATCTTTATGGGATTGCGGGAAGATAAAAAAGCAACCGATGTGCATTTTGAAAAAACAATAACCATGGCTACACTAAAAAAAGCCGCAGGACCATCTAAGAAAACTGCGTCAACAAAAGCTGCCGCGTCAACGAAAAAAAGCAGCAAACCTGGTAACATCGAAAAAGAATTGATTGATGTTGATGCAAGGGAAGACCAGGTTATTGTCATCGGCAAACAGGAATTGACGATCACCAATCCGCAAAAGTTGTACTGGCCAAAAGAAGGTTTCCGCAAAGGCGACATGGTCAATTATTATCACCAGATTGCACCCTACATGCTGCCGTATCTCCTGGACCGGCCGCATTCGCTGAACCGGCATCCCAACGGCATTTCGGCGCCGAATTTCTTTCAAAAAGACATGGCAGGAAAAGTTCCGGAATGGATCGAAACCTTCCAGGAATTCAGTGAATCCACAGGGGAAAATGTGGAATACCTGGTGTGTAAAAACGAAGCTACTCTTCTCTACATGGCCAACCTGGGATGCATTGAAATCAATCCCTGGCATGCCCGCACAAAGGATTACCTGAAACCTGACTGGTGCCTGATTGACCTCGATCCTGATAAAACCAATTCGTTTGATGAAGTGGTGGTTGTAGCCAACACCGTGCACACGATTCTGGAAAGTATTGGCGCCTCTTCCTGTGTCAAAACATCCGGCTCAACCGGCATTCATATTTACATTCCGCTTGGGGCAAAATATGGCTTTGAAGAATCGAAAAACCTGGCGGAAGGTATAGTGAGCCTTGTCAACAGAGAGCTACCGGATCTCACCAGTATGGAACGAACGCCGGCCAAACGAAAGGGGAAAATTTATCTTGATTTTTTGCAGAACAAAGAAACGCAAACAGCAGCAGCGCCGTATTCGCTCCGGCCAAAACCGGGCATGCCAGTTTCCACCCCGCTCGACTGGAGCGAAGTAAAAAAAGGCCTTACACCAAACACATGGAATGCTACCAATATTCTGGAAAGAGTAAATGCGGAAGGCGACCTGTTTGCACCGGTTTTGAAAAAAGGTATCAACCTGGAAAAAGTGCTAAAAAAACTGCAATCCTTATTGTAAAAAATTTTCCAGGTTGACATTTTCAACTTTCGCAACCTTCTCATTTACATAACTGATGTCTTAGCTTTACGGATCAACAAATACATTCAATGACCATACATCCTTCGCTCCAAATCTTTGATGAAAAGATCAGGCAATACATCCGTACGGATTTTGAAATTGAAACCTTAGTAAACGACTGCCAGTTTACTGAAGGCCCGGTTTGGAATGAAGGAGGATTTTATCTTTTCAGTGACATTACGGCTAATACAGTTTACAAGCTTGTACCCGGAAAAGCCAAAGAAGTTTTTATTTCTAACAGCGGCACGGACAATCCAGGGGATGCTGCCCTGAAACCCGACCAGGTTGGATCAAATGGATTAGCCTATTCCGGAAACAACCTGTTGGTTTGCCGGCATGGAAGCCATATGGTAGCCAAATGGGATGGTCGCGAACTGATTCCTTTCCTGACAACATTTCAAGACAAACCTTTCAACAGTCCGAATGATATTATCGCCGATGAAAAGGGGCGGGTGTTTTTTTCCGATCCGCCCTATGGCCTGAAAGACGGAAAACTGGCGCCGGAAGGCTTTCAGCCCCTGGGCGGTGTTTACTGTTACCGGGATGGTGAGATCAAACTTATTTGTGATAAATACCAATACCCGAACGGCGTTTGCCTGACTCCTGATAAAACAAAATTGTATATCTGCTCCAGCAAACCATTTGAAAAATTCATTTCCATGTATCATCCCGAAAGCCTGAAGTTTCTTTCCATCCTGGCCGAAGAAAACAGCGACGGCATTAAATGCGACCCCGCGGGGAATGTTTACCTGAGCACAAAAGAAGGCCTTCTTATCCTTGACAGCGAAGGCAAACGACAGGCACTGATTACCCTTCCAACCATACCGGCCAACCATTGTTTTGGCGGCAGCCAGAAAAGAGACCTTTTTATTACCGGCCGCGAAATTGTTTACCGCATACAAGGTTTGCTTTTGTAGTAAACTTTGGTAGCGCCTTATGTTTTTTGAACAAGAAGCGATGGTGTTAGAATAGAGATTTGTTTGCGGGATTTCCTCCCTAATTTTGACGCATGCTACAGATCAGTAACCGTGGGCAGCACATGCCACCTTCTCCTATCAGAAAATTGGTGCCGTATGCCGAAGCGGCAAAGAAAAAGGGCATTCATGTCTATCACCTGAATATTGGCCAGCCTGACATTGAAACGCCACCGGCCATATTGGATGCGGTGCGTCAGGCCGATATTACGGTGCTGGAATATAGTCACAGTGCCGGTAATGAAAGCTACCGCCGCAAGCTTGTCGGTTACTACCAATCGGTTGGCATTGATGTGGCGTACGACCAGATACTGATTACTACCGGTGGTTCGGAAGCGATTATGTTTGGTTTTTTCTCCTGCCTGAATCCCGGCGATGAAGTGATCATTCCGGAACCGTATTATGCCAATTACAATGGCTTTGCCGTGCAGGCTGGTGTTATAGTTGTTCCCATCACTTCTCGTATTGAAAACGGCTTTGCGCTGCCGCCCATCAAAGATTTTGAAAAAGTGATCACGCCAAAAACAAGAGCGATTGTGGTGTGTAGCCCGAACAACCCTACCGGCTACCTGTACAGCCGCCAGGAAATGGAAGACCTGAAATCCATTTGTCTGCAATACAATCTTTACCTGTTTTCAGATGAAGCCTACCGCGAGTTCAGTTATTCCGGCGAGTACACTAGTGCGCTTCACCTGGAAGGGCTGGATGAACATGTGGTGGTGATGGATACGGTGAGTAAACGTTACAGCGCCTGCGGTGCCCGATTGGGTGCTTTTGTCACCAAAAACAAAGCCGTGTACGATACGGCCATGAAGTTTGCCCAGGCAAGATTGAGTCCTCCCGGGCTTGCCCAAATTTTAGGGGAAGCTGCTGTTGACCTTCCCTCTTCGTATTTCGATGAGCCCAAGGCAGAATACTTATCCCGCCGCGACTTGGTGGTAAACCGGCTGAACAAAATGTCCGGCGTTTTTTGCCCCAATCCCGGTGGGGCTTTTTACGCCATAGCCCGCCTGCCCATTGACGATTGCGATATTTTTTGCCAGTGGTTGCTGGAATCGTTTTCGCATAACAATAAAACCGTTATGCTGGCACCGGCTACTGGATTCTACGGAACGCCGGGTCTTGGTAAAAACGAAGTACGCCTTGCCTATGTCTTAAATAGGGCTGACCTGGATGAAGCCATGGATTGCCTGGAAAAAGCCCTAGAAGTGTATCCCGGCCGCGTCACTGTTCCGGTAGCAGAGAAAGTGATCAGTGCCTGATCAAACTTTCAGGATGAGAGATCGAAAACTTTCTTAACTCTAAAACAACGAATAGCCCTGGTTCTTGAACCGGGGCTTTTTGTATGCACCAAAGTCAAAGGCATAATAATTGCAAAAATTGATTTGAAGAAGATTTTTCATTCCATCACAAAAATTAGTTTATGGCGAATAATGAAAACAACAACTGGCAATCTGAAAACGAATTTCAGCCCCAACTGAGCGGAGGGCTGCTGAATGTTGGTCAAACCGAACGCATGGCGAGTGTGGGCATTGGCGCATTTCTGCTTTCTTCCGGCCTGCACAATCTAACCAGTCACCCCATCAAAGGTTTGATTCGAACCGTTCTAGGTGGTGTGTTACTGTACCGCGGTGTATCCGGCCATTGCCCGATGTATGAAGCCCTGGGCAAAACAAAAGGTGCCAGTCATACGTCATCGATCAACATCCGTACAGGATTGATTGTAAATAAACCGCGGCAGGAAGTGTATGCTTTCTGGCGCAAGCTGGAAAATCTTCCCCTGTTCATGAAGCATCTGGCCAATGTTACCGAGATAGACACCAAGCATTCGCATTGGGAGGCAGAGATTCCGGGTGGTATCGGTAAAGTAAAGTGGAATGCCGAAATAGTAAAAGAGCAGGAAAATGAATTTATTGGCTGGCAGTCGGTACCCGATTCCATGGTGAACAATGCCGGTAAAGTAACCTTCCGCGATGCCCTGGGTGGCGAAGGCACCGAACTGGATGTTGTTATTACCTATCGAGCACCGGCCGGTGAAATTGGCGCCGGCATTGCCAAACGGGTAAACCCCGTGCTGGAAAAAATGGTACGCCAGGATATAATGAACTTTAAGGAGTATATTGAAACGAAGCATGCTTCTTCGTCCAACTACCATACGCACAGCAGCGGCAGCAGCGAACGCAATGACCCGAATATTTTGCGTACGGAAAGACAAAGCGTAGTGGAAGGCAGCGGCAATAGCGGAATCAATCTTGGCGATTCAGAAGGTGGCGGCGCTGTGAAAAACGGATAATAAAAATTACCATCATAAAAAAAGCGGCAGTGTACTGCCGCTTTTTTTCTTCTTTAAGAAAAATTTTCCTTTTATGGAATCGGCTGAAGCCTTATTTTTGCACCCCTCGCCGAGGTAGCTCAGCTGGTTAGAGCATCGGATTCATAACCCGAAGGTCGGCAGTTCAAGTCTGCTCCTCGGTACGCTTTAAAGGGTCCCCGGAAACGGGGGCTTCTTTATTTAAAGCCGCTCCCAGACTGCGTTTCAGCCATATTGATCGGTTACTGCACCCAGTTCTGCGCTGGTTATCAAATTTTGTTTTTACTCTCTAAAGATGGTTGTTTTTGGTTGTTCTTGGCGCATCTGTTGGCGCACTTCTTCGGAAGGCTGCCTTTGTCAAGTACACTTGCAGGAGGTTTTGATCAAGGTGTGGAATCTCTTCGTCAATCTTAATGGTTAATCAAGTGCGAATTATTCTTGTTGGATTTTCAAATCCGCGAAGTAACCCTCGGTACCAACATCTACCCACAGGCCGATGGCTCCAGCAGCACTACTTCCGAGTTTCAGATCATTCACCACCAGGGATGGCTGGCGGTTTTTGTTTAGATAAAGTTTCGCTTGCTGGCCCTTCACCACAATCCGCATGGTGATCCATTCGTCCAGTGTCATATCTGCATACGATTCATACCGCTCTGGTGCTTCTTTTCGCAGCCGCTGAAACTTAAAATCTGGATAAGCAAAGTACTGGATGGAGTGATTGCGCCGCACCTGGTCCTCCGCTCTGGCATTGGTGGGGCGTAGATAAATGCTTTCAAAACGTGAGTTGCTATCATTGATGCGGAAGGCCACACCGATAAAGCCCCGTGCGTAGTCAGGCGCAGTTTTCAACAAACGGCTCAGCACCTTTACCTCAATGGTGCCGCTGGTAAAATCTATGCCCTTGATTTTCACAAAGGTGGGTTCGTCGAACTCTTTGACCATCGTGTCTTTCACCACCCGTGCCGCCTTTCTTCCCTTCACTCTTTCCAGTGACATGGATACACCCACGGCCTGTAAATGTTCCTCGCTCAATTCAACCTTCTGGGCATGAAGCGTTGTGGTAATCATTAGCAGGTAAGCCACGGTCATGAATACTATTCTTTTCATATGTTGACGTTTTCGTTTGTTTGAAAAAGGTGCGCTCTGCCTCGTAGCCAATAGCACGTTCAACTACTTCCGCAAAATGTGTGCGGCTACTGTATGCAGCCTGATCTTCCCATCCTTGCAAATTATTGAGTACCTGAAATTACCAATTACTCCTCTCCTATTCTATTACACCCATGGCAAATCGAGCAGGCCAACCTTCGGTGTAACGTAGGTTGGCCTTCTCGATTCGCATAAGACTATACGGATTAATAACTAGGTTTGGTAATTCGACACATTGATACTAGCCGGCCAAAAGCTATCATCTTTAACCATTACCAAAGCCGCTATATTGCTTTATTCACCTCTATGCACACGGAATTTTATACGGCATAGAGGAAAAATGAAATCCGGAAAAAAAGCCATACTTGGGGAACAAAGCCGTTTGCAAAACAAGTGGCTGAAAGAATTAGACATTACAAAAAAAGAAGCCTTGCGTATTTACGACCTTTTGGAGTGGTGTGATGCTTTATCGCTGTTAATCTGCAAAAGTGAACTTCAGCCGGAAGAAAGACGTATTGAGATCAGCACCGGACCTGATAAAAAGATGTATCACCTGGTGCAATTAAATAGCGATGCTTTATCTGTCGACCTCTGGCTTTTTGAAGTGGCAGGTTTTTCAGTGCATTATGATTACAGAGTGATTCAACAGATTCAGTTCAGTTCTTCCAAAGAGTTTAGAGATGCTTTTTTGGATGCTCACACGTCGGAAAAAAGGTGGTAATTGAAAAAGCAGGCTATGCCTGGCGAAAAAAAACCAAAAGCCTTAAAGCCTTATAAAGTATATCAATTTATATTCCCAATGTTATTGAGGCAATTGAATAATAAAGGTTGCGCCTTCGCCTACCTTTGCTGTTGCAGTAATGGTCCCGCCATGATTGTCCACTAATTTTTTGCATATTGATAGCCCCAACCCTGTTCCTTCAAACTGAGTTTTCGAATGCAAACGATAGAAAAGACCAAAGATGTCCTCTCTTTTACGCTCATCAAAGCCAATTCCATTGTCGGCAATACAGATTTCTAACTTTCGATTGATAGCAGTTGCTGCTGGTTTATCGATCAAGTAAGTGTGAGTAATCGTGATCCTGGGTATCACACTTTCTTTGGAAAATTTCAGAGCATTGGCAAGGAGGTTTTGGAAGAGCTGCCTTATTTGCGGCGCGATGACATAAGCATGTGGCAATCCATCGGAGCTAATTTCTGCTTTCTTGGTTTGGATCTGCTCGGATAACATGTCTTTTACTTCTGCGAGGATTTCTTCTAAGACTACATGCGTTTTTTGCTGCTCTGTGTCAATAAAAGAAAACTGCAAAATGTCGTCCACCATCCTCTGCAGCCTTCCGGTACTGTCAGATATTTTGTTTAGTGCTGCAAACGAAACTTCGGCAAGTTTATCCTTTTCTGCATGTAAGACTTTGGAGGCGTAGGTAGATATTTTCCTGAGTGGCTCTTTTAAGTCATGACTGGCGATGGCAGCAAACTGCTGCAGACTTTCGTTTGATTTTTCAAGTTCAATGGTCTTCTGTTTCAACTCCTCTTCAATACGCTTGATGGTCGTAATATCTTGTACGGTGCCCACCATCTTGATTGGCATGCCGTTTTCCATTGCTACAACTCCTTTTGACCAAATAATCTTTTCCTTTCCGTTGCGTAAATACCTATAAACACATTCATAATCTCCCGTTTGAAAAGATCGCTTCAAAGCCTCTTCTACCTTTTGCAAATCGTCTTGGTGAACATGCTGCATGAACTGTTCAAACCTCTCCATTTGCGGCATCTCAAAAATTCGATAAATCTCCGGCGTGTTGGTGGTAGATTTGTTACCTGAAATATACCATTCAAAACTTCCGATATGAGCGATGCTTTGTGCTTCTAGTAACTGCTCTTCCCGCATAGCAAGAGCCTCGCTAATTTCTTTTTCGCCCGTGATGTCAAAGGCGACACCAATGACTTCTTTTATTTCTCCGGTAAGGCCTTTTCGAAGTACGGTCTCATAATATCGCAGCCACTTATAATTGCCTGTGGCAGCCTTCACACGGCACTCAAAAGAACATATGGAACCAACACCATCCAAAAAATTTCTTCTGCATTTTTCCCCATTTTCCCAATCATCTGCATGGGTGATCGCTCTATAAAACTGATGACTCTTTTGCTTTATTTGCTCGCTGGAATAACGTAATAACTCGGCCAGCTTCTCATTGGAAAATGTTTCTGTTTTATTTTGTACATCATAAACATAGATAAACCCAGGAAGCGCTTTTGAAAGCTTTGACCGAAACTCTTCTTCTTCGTGCAGTTGGTCTTTTAAAATAGTAATATAGGTATTGGCAGAAGCAGTCGTAGCAGCCAACAAGAAATCATCTATTTCATTCATCAACCCGTGTAACTGCCGAGGATCACTGTAGCGTTTCATCGCAAAGTTTTTCAACGATTTCCCTCTTACATGATTAATCAGGGTAATGTCTTCTGCGGTGACATCGTACTTGCCGATTACTTCCAGTTGATTGGTCAACCACCTTTGCGTGGAAGTAGCTATTTGCTCACTTGCGTTATTATTGGCTAAATACCCCAGGATTTCCTGAAGAGAAGTTTTGGAAATTTCGATGAGCTGTTCATCAGAAAGGTGGTTTAAAAACGTAAGTAATGGAATATTATACTGCCTTGCCAACTGCAGCTGCTCCACTGCAAAAGCATGAAGGTGCTCATCCAGAATGAAGTTTGCCAGGTGAGGCAAATATGTATACGGGTAAATGCCTGGATAGGGACTCGTCAAAGCCAATCAATATTATTTTAGAAAATGGTCAGGGTTAACCTCAAATCTTCTGTAGGTAAAATTATGTAAAAGACAAATAAAAATATAAGTGATTACACTCAGGCGGATATCTCCTTCTTCAATGAATATGTAGCCAATCTGAAAAAGGTGGATTTTCCGCATTGGTTTTGCAGTCCATGAGAAGCAGCATCAGCAAATACTTCAGGGTTTTACTGGAGCGTTGCAGTGACTCTTTTGTTTTCTGCCACTACTTCTTCAATTCTTCAGCTAGCCGGCACCTGCTTTGTAACCGCTGTTATCTCCACCATGATAAGGGAGAGGAATCCATCCCCTTCCCGCAAGACTTCGTGAAAAGACGAATGCAAACTGTCTTTATGCCATCCCGCCAGGGTAGCGGCACAGGAATTCCGGGCAGAATAGGATTTCTCTATTGTAAAAACATTAATGAGCAGCGCCCCTTTATGGGTCCGGTAAACAAAGGTGGTTTGCTCATTTTTAATGAACCAACTTGCTTCTACCCTCAGCGGTGTCTTTTATTAACACAAGCATATTCTGTTCAGGCCCTGTTTATAATTCGGGGCATGATAATTGTCCTTATATAGCAGCATAACCTTCCCATCTTTACACCTTCACAAGGTTACACGTTAAAAGTCCCGGCGCTTTTTTTAATCACTCGCTTAATAAAAATAAATATGAAAAGAAATGTACTGTTTCTCATGGCCGTCATGTGCGTGATGACCGCCTTACCGGCAGCCTCCCAGAAATACAAATCGGCTTCCGACACGGTGAAATTGAACAAAGAACTGGTAAAAGTCAGTAACGAAGTAGCCGAATTGACGGCCGAATTAACCATTGCACAAAACAATTTGCCGGGATACGTGTCCAAAGCAGCAAAAGCAAAAACGGACGCCGAAGGAACGGCACAACAAAGCAGCGACCAGGCTTACAAAGCCACTAATGGTGATTTGGATGATGCAAAATCTGCAAAAAAGAAAGCCAAGAAAGCACTCAACGATGCAGAAGACGCCAGTGATGCCAAAGACGACACAAGAAAACAGGAAAAGAGGATTGATAAACTGACAACGCAATTGCAAAAAAAGCAAAAGTCGCTTCTGGAACTGGTAGAAATGCGCACCACCATCCGGCAGATGCATGAATAAGCCATTAATCTGCTAAGAACAATCGGTGATAATCTCTCACATTGTAAACAAACAACATGATCCCCTGCTACGAACTAAGAACCGGGAATATTATCTTGGTTAACAACCGCCTCAAAAGAGTAAACATGATTCGTAACAGCGAAACACTTACCGACCAATCGCTGGTGGGTGTGGAAGGCATTGGTTACAAGGAAAATGAGGCTTACCCTGTGCAGGACATTCAACCGGTGCCGATGAGTGAGGCCGTTTTGGAGCAGTGTAATTTTAAGTTTCACTCCTACTTTAAGTTCTGGCAGTTAATCACCAGGGAAGGTGTCTGCGCCGAAATGGACATCGAGCCTGATTACAACCTTATCGACTACATGCGCAGGCCTGTGGTGAAAAAGATTGCATCACTGCACCAGCTACAAAATATCTATTTCACACTTTATGGAAAAGAGTTGGACTTCGAGGTGGAAACAGCTGTCGTGGTAAATGGCACGTTAAGGGGTGGGATACACACAAAGTAACAATGGGTGCTGAAAATGCTCAATTAATTTCATCTCCGCCTTTTACGTCATGTCGGCGATGTGTAATGTCGGTTAAACGTCGTATGTTTATCGCAAGACCTGCTTTTTGGCCATCCATGTTGCGCAGCTGCCCTTCTGCCGGCTACACCTTCACCGGTTCATAAAACATTATTGTTGCGCATTTTTGATATAATGAGGCGATTCACACTCCAGCCAGTATTCAACTATTTTTTGAATAAGGCTTTTTAGTTCCTTATAACGGGTGGGCTTGACAAAAAAGCCCTGAATAGACCGCGAGTAAGCGTCAATCACATGTTTCTGCTGGGCACTGGTGGAAAAGAAAAGATAGGGAATGGATTTCATTCGCAAATCTTCATTGTTGTGCACCTTTTCCCGTAGTTCCATTCCGTTTAATTTGGGCATGTTTATATCGGAAAGAACGATGAAAGGCTCTATCTCGGTGTTTGTAAGAAAGTCTAAAGCCTGCAGGCTGTCGCCAAAGAAAATTACCTCGTTACCGTAATCCAGTTCCTTAAAGATTTCAGTTAAAATATCTTGGTCATCCAAGTCATCTTCGATAATTATGATGGGTCCGGTTTTATTCATTGATATAAATTAAAAGTACAGTTTACTGACAACCTTTATTTAGTTATAATTTTTTTCAAGGGTAACGCTCTGCATTAAATATAAGAACGTTTTCTCTTAGCTGGTTTCATTCTCATAAGCGGCGGCCTCCAAAAAAGAAACATGCCTACTTCTGTTTTTAGGGTATTTCATTTGCAAAACAATGCACTGTATATATTGGGAAGATGTAAGAAGCAGGATTAACGGACTGGCAATAACTTCCTGCCTAGCATAATGGTTTTCAGCATAGCAGATGCTGAAAACCATTACGATAAAAGCATTGGTGTAAGCACCAAAGTGAATTTTTGGTTTGACCGCCGGATTGCTTCCCTCCATTGCTCGTTAAGTCCGAATAAATAAAGAGGAAGAATAACTTTATCTTCTTTGCTAAGTCGCACTCTTTTACCTGCTAATTCCGTGTAGGCAAGTATTTTCTCTCTTTTTATGACGACTTATGATTCCAGGATTGGATTGATAAGCAGGCTGTCATTGTTCCTTACACCACTATTCAGTTTCCCTCCGGAAAACCCTGAATAACTCGCCACTCGCCTGTTCACCTGGCAAAACTCTGCTAATAGGAAGTCTGCATTTTATAAGAATAGCAAGTCTTCGGTTTTCTGAATTGTTATTCTACAATTACTTCAAGACTGGTAACGACTGGCTACGGAGATGGGGATGCAACTTTTTTAAAGGAGAGTTGACATTTCGCGTCAAAACGGATGGTATAGTCATTCTGCATGAAAAGTTCCTTGGCTGCTGTATAAGACAAAAGAACTGCGGACAGATCTTTTGCAATACCAAGTAGTCCGATGGTTTCGCTCTTGCCTTCCCTGATCCCAATGGTAAACGTATGGCCGGATTTCCGCAGAATCGCTGCTTTTTGAAAGTCCGACATATTTAATTGAAGTTTTTGATCCTCAATAATTGCTTTTTTTAATAGAATCCGGATTACAGGTAAATACTTTTTCCACGTTTGTGTGTACATGTATCTATTGAGTATAAAAATTAAATACGTCCATTCATTGTTAAAGCGCCTTTAGGCGACAGGATCCTTGCTAACAACAAGCCGGGTAAAGTCAGATCCGCTGAAAATCTTTGCAAGGCCTATATTTTTTGTTTGACGATAAGCATCAAACTGGCTTTTTGGCACAATACGCCAGAAATTCTTTGCCTTTAGATCACCGTAATCTTTGTGCTCTTTTACAAACAATCCACAGACAGCATCTCTTTTTTTAAAGGTTATCTTTACATAAGCATTGCCAGCAGAGGTTTTAGTGTCAAGGAATTTTTGAATGTCTTCTATAGTCATAATGATTTATTTGTGATGGAAGAAAAAACAGCAGAAATAAAACCGAATGATAGTACTGTTGCTGAATGCACGCTGGAGCCTTGCAAAACTAACCTTTAACCCTAAGAAAGAAAACAGTTCAACACTACTTTATGATAGCTTTGGCTACTGTTGTAAACAAAAGGTCTATCTTCGTGTTATCAATTTGAGCCTCGCATCAGTATCATTAATTATTCTGCTTTCCCTGCATCGTAGTTAGTCTCTTACTTCTTGCCATCTCAAGCATTCTTTATTTTTTTATTTATTAGTTTATGAACATTTATGTTTCCAATTTAAGCTTCAACGTACAGGATGAAGATTTAAGAGAGTTTTTTACACCCTTTGGGGAAGTATTGTCTGCGAAAATTATTAATGACAGAGAAACCGGCCGTTCAAGAGGCTTTGGCTTTGTTGAAATGAGCGATGATACTGCAGCGAAAAAAGCCATTGCCGAACTGGATCAGGCTTCTGTAGAAGGAAGAACGGTGAAAGTAATGGAAGCTAAACCAAAAGAGGACAAACCTGCCCGTAATTTTAACAACAGCAGCGGCTACAACAAAAACAGATGGTAATCTCTTTTTTTCATAAGCTTGAA
The DNA here is from genome assembly GCA_014163555.1 of Flavisolibacter longurius. Classification (GTDB taxonomy): domain Bacteria; phylum Bacteroidota; class Bacteroidia; order Chitinophagales; family Chitinophagaceae; genus Flavisolibacter. The sequence continues at coordinate 44,436 of JACJGO010000019.1, read as the reverse complement.
GCACCGGTTCCTCGGGGCTTTTTTGCTATACAAGTAAAGGATTTCTTTTGAATGGGTTGATTTTTCGCTAACCCGGGCTTTGGCAAATTCTCCGCTATTCAGGCGTATCAATAACAAGCTGCAATGATATTCATTCCGGGATCTGGCAAGGTGGCAAGTATCTGCAATGGAAAAATGAATCCTCCTATCCAGTCGCATTTATGGGAAAGTAGAGGACGTCAACCTTCGTTACACCGAAGGTTGACGTCCTCTATTCTATGTTTAACTCGAGGAAATCTAAAAGATGGTACTCTGTAACTAGCCCGGCAAATAATTAAGAATCTAAACATAGCAAATTCATCCCTCCTATCCACTAACACCTTTGGCAGAATCGAGCGCCTGCACCTTCGGTGTAACGTAGGTCAGCCTTCTCAATTTGCTCAAGGATGACATTCGTAGAAAACCCGGTACTTTACACTTAGCCAAGTCAGGTGGAGGTGGCCGAACAGTTATCGAACACCTTATTAGTGGAATTGATCATGCTTGGCTAAATAAAACATTGATATTGTGCAACCTATCTCCTGAACTTCATTTCATATTTGTGTTCGATAACTGTCCGGTCACATATCAGCCTCGTTTTCAACAACTATCAAATACAGGAACAAACCTACGTTCTATAGTAGGTAGAAGCGCTCGATTCTGCTTGGCCAGTATGAACTCCTTCTTTTTCGAAGTAGCGCTAACTTTATTTATTATCGACTTTGATGAGTATGCATATTCTCTCCTTAAAAATCAAATTCATGTACTACAATTGCAAGAGTTAGATCTGTTGTCCATTTGAAAGCATTCTGGTTTAAGTCAGTATTATTTTAGTCTTTTGTTTTTACTTACTTTTTTCCTGTTCGTTCTAAACCGGGTTCATAAACCAACAAACTATCGTCATGCAAGACCGTATCCGCCGCTCGGGGAAACCCTCACCCACTGGATGAAGGTTGTTACCCTGAGTTTTTCAACATCCCCCCCTGCTGCGAATGGCATAAATTACGTTGCCTGAAACAAATAAACCGAAGCTTTTATCGTCTACAGAAGGAAGTAATAAGTTCCATGTTTTTCCCTTGTCAGATGATTTGAAAATGCCGTCAGGATGCGTACAAAAGAAGGCCTCACCAACCTGGGTAATTGAAGTCATGAAGGCTTGCATACTGGGGCGATCGTCCCAGGTACGCCATATAGAATCAATAACAACTTTGTCCCGAAGGCCGGAATGAATGGACTGCCAGGTTTTTCCGCCGTCGTAGGATGTACTTAGCCTCCTGGTATCCGACTCTGAAGTAGATGTGATAGCAGCGAATCCACCTATGATCGGTTTTACATCGAAAGCCACATTGTCTTCACTGACCGTCGGCGCCCAGGTTTCGCCACCATCGGTCGATCTTATGATCCTTCTCATACTGGTCACCAACAGTACGCGATCCGACTCTGCCAAATGTCCAACCAAGCCTCCGGCATAGACATGTTTCCAGGTTTTTCCATTGTTGCCGGTTTTAAAAAGGCCTCTGTCGGTGCCGATGAAAATTGCACCGCCGGCCGTCTCAAAAACGCTGCGAATTCGTGGCTCGTGAAAATTCTCGAATATCGGCGACCATACACTCGTTCCGTTTGTTGTTTTCAAGTTTACACCCCAGTGAAATTTTTCGGACTTGCCGGGGGCAATGCGGCTCTGTACGGCAGGGAACATCTTTTTGGTCCAAAAGGGGGCTGTGGCAGTAGGTGTACTGTGATAGAGTCCGTTTCCAACCCTCAAAAACAGTCCTTTATCATTTGCAAAAAAGCTGTTTCCCCCGAGGCTATCAACCTGCAAATTTTCGGGCAACCCTTGGCTGATGTCCTGCCAGGTTTGTCCGCCATCAGTCGATTTAAAAACAATCTTTGCTGTTCCAGACGTCTCTGTTTTTGGGTCTGGATGGCTACCCGGGAGAAGAAAAGATGAGAAAACCGTGAACAGGAGCAAAAAAGCAAGAATATAGATTTTCATGGCAATAAATGATGGGGTGAAACAATACATTGAAGCTATGTGTTGTCCATTAGCTTATCGCTTTTCAATTGTAAAAAGATGTACCGGATATGTAAAATGTTTGTAAATCCGCCGAATAAGTCTCAGTTGCAATAAGTTGACTAATTGAAATTACACGATTTCGCGCCAATCTATTTTAGGATGTTAGAGGCCTATTGCTTGCGCTTAACGACTAAGAGGTTAGCGAAGAAGCAGAAGTTAGTAATCTACAGCTTCACACCTTGCCCGGCAAGTTATAGGGTATCTGAGTCAACCCTTCTCCCTCCCCTACAGCCACATCACCGGCAGCATCGAGAAAGTGCACCTACGATCGATCGTAGGTGCTGGCACAAAACGCCGCCGACAGTGGTGTTTTAAACAAGTATAGTGGCACGCTGTTAATAGCCCAGCAAGTTATTGAATACCTGAATTTATCATATGCTTATCTCCTATCCATTTAGACTGTTAGTAAAAACGAGAAGGCCAACCTTCGGTGTAACGTAGGTCAGCCTTCTCGATTTGCACAGGGATGCAGGTTCCTGTTGAAAAGCCAGTACTCTCCACCTAGCCTCGTTACTGGCAACACGACTTGCGCGGTCAGGTGGAGATCACCGAACAGTGACCGAACACCTAATTGGAAGAATTGATTCTGTTTTGCTAGCTAAAGCATTGATAATGTATAATTTAGTTTTCCATCCATTTTTCTGGTTTGTGTTCGATAATGATCCGGTCAGCTATCCGATCGCTTAATTTTTATGTAATCAATTAGGAACAAACCTTCGGCACATCGTAGGTCCGAGCACTTGATTCTGCCAATGATGAAAGCAGCTTTTAGAATTTGGAAGAAGTAAGTAGAGAATGTCAGTACACGCTATCTTGCTCTGGTAAAAGCAGAGCGCCGGGAAAAGTCGTGTACTACACCATTGATTTCAAAACGCTGCAGCATCTCCCTACGGCAGCGGAAATGATAACCAAGAAGTGAAGATGCCAGACGGAACTTCATGGCATACGGAATGGTATTGTATTTTCGATACGGAGAGAAAAGCCTGTTTTGCCTACAAAGCTTTTCTAGTCGCAGGCAGCATTTCCTGGTGTCAGCGTGTCATGTATGCGCTGTAGCCATTTGCTTACTGCTGAACTTTTTATTTTACAATTATTGACGTTACCGTTGGCTTTTTGCGGACCTTATTTTATTATTTGTTGGACAAGACTATCTTCGTTTCAAAATATCCCCCCATGAAAACAAAAATTGTCATCGCCTCCTTTCTGATCGTTGCCAGCTTATTTTATGTTTCCTGCAAAAAAGACAATGGTGTTCCCGTTAAAATCTTACTAACCGATCAGCCGGCAGCCTACGATAAAGTCAATGTTCATATCATTGGCATTCGGGTCAAGACCAGCCAGGAGGAGAGCCGCTGGATCGATTTGGATGTCAACGAAGGTGTTTACGACCTGCTTACCTTACGCAATGGCGTCACTACGGAACTGGCCAACGGAGAATTGCCTGATGCAATCTTAAAGGAAGTGCGTTTTATCTTAGGCACAAACAATACGGTCGTGGTAAATGGTGTAACCTATCCGCTTACTGCACCCAGTGCCGAAGATGCAGGTTTGAAGGTAAAGATTGACAAAGACTTGCAGGAAACCCTTAATACCTTTACCCTTGATTTCGATGCGGCCCTCTCCGTTAAAGAAGAAAATGGTGGGTATAAACTGCTTCCGGTTATCAAATTGAAATAACAGCTTTCTTTAAAATCAACCCCTTGCAAAGGCAAGGGGTTTGCTTTTTATATCGGGACGTCGTAGGTAAAATTGAAAATGATACGTTTAACCAAATGCCGTGGAGAAATAGACAAAATCAAAAGTGTGCAACCGTTCAAAACCCGTTGCAGACAATCATGCCCAATTTCAGTGCTGCAATACGTAAAGGATTAGGATATTCACGCTAAAAAAGATTGGTTTGGTGTTTGTATTAGAATAGTTGGCTATTCATAAAATACTAGATTTTAATACAAGGCTGCATCTTTATGCGGCCTTCTTTTTTAGAGCAAAACCGTAGTCATTGTAGATTTCCGATTGACAATGCAAGGCCTTTCTAGATTTTACCCGAAGCCCACTGCCTCCATATTCAAGACCGCTGAAAAGTAGTTGGGGCCACCCTTGTCTGATTAGACGTTCCGTCCAAGAACCTTCTTTTTGTGTAAAGGACCAAACCTTGCGGGGTACCTGGATTTATTATATACTTTTTACCTATCCATTTAAACCGTTAGTGGAATCGAGAAAGCCAACCTTCGGTGTTTCGTAGATCAGCCTTCTCGATTTGCGCAAGGATGCCAATTGTTGAAAACGGGTACTCTACACCTAGCCGGGTAGAAACGGGTCATCACTTTCGAAGTTGAGGATTAGCAGAAGCACTACAAACACAAGCCGAAACCGGCGCATAGGGCTTGTATGGTCCAGAAAGATGCTGCACTACCGGAGCCAGCCCTTTCGTCGAAAATAAAGGTAGATACCTAAAGCGACAAGGCCCATCAGCACTAGCACTCCCGGGTAGCCCCACCTTTGACGGAGTTCGGGCATAAAATCAAAGTTCATCCCGTAGATACCCGCAATAAAGGTAAGTGGCATGAAAAACACCGAAAACACAGTGAGTACTTTCACTACCTCATTGGTGCGCTGCGCCTGGTAGGACATGTACATGTTCATTAGGTTGTTGACGTCGTCCAGAACCTGGCTGTAAAGGGTTTGCATTTTGAGGTGTTGATCCCGTACGTTTTGCAGTTCCACTTCTTCGCCATTGCGGACAAAGATGTTATTGATCGGTTCGAGCATCAACATCAGCACCTTATGCGTCAGGGAGGCTTCCCGCTTGATGTAAAAGAGCCGTTCCATATAGTCTTCACTTGTTCTTTTCAGCATTACCTGGTTCTCATAAAAGTCCACCTGTTCCGACAGGCGGTTTGCAGGATCATCATAGGACTCCAGTGCCCACCAAAGAACCTTCGCCAGCAGTGAAGTTGTGGTCTCACATCTTGCATTTGAAACATACCGCTTACGAATAACCTCCAGAAAGTGGGCCTCTGCTTTGTGGATAGTGATAATAAAACCTTCGGTGTAGAAGATGGCAATTTTGTTTGTTAGTTCCCGAATCGTTGAGCTTTGCCCATTGGTAGCATGCGCATAAAAGCGAAGAATCAGAAAATGCACATCATCGACAAACTCGTACTTGGGAAGGTGCTCAGGCTGCATACAATCCCGCACCGTAAACGAGTTGAGGCCGTACGTTGCGGCCAGTTCTTCCACCTCTTGTTGGGTGGGGTCCACAACGTCAATCCACTGCACACCGTCACAAACATTTTGTTCTATAAGTGCCATGGATTAAAGATATGTTGCAGGCGTGATTGGCAAATTGGTTAGAGACAGTAAAATCGGTTTGGCACAAGAGGGTGTGCGCACCAGTGAGATGAAATAACAAAGCCACCCGGATGTTACTTCTGAATGGTTTTGTTTCAATGAACTAACTTGCGGATGAGGAATCTGGCACTGGCTTTACCACCGTTCTGGTTAAAGGCATCAACCAGGATATAGTATTGGAATTGTTCCCTGTTACGAGATAAGAAAAGCTGTAGCTGTTTTTGGCTTCTGGCAATTTGTTGTGTTCTGAATGGCCTGATTTGAAAATGAATGCACAGTAATCTTCAAGTGAAACACTTCACTGGGTAACAAACGTTACCTTTTAAAGAACGAAGTACAGATTACCTTTAAAGGTAACTGTGGTGGAGGTGAGCGAACAGCTATCGAACACCTTACTGAAAGAACTGATGAGGTTTTGCAGACTAAAGCTTTGATTTTGTCAACACTGCTTTTTGCACACTCTCCGGTTTAGTTTTCAATAATCGTCCGGTCGGATATCAAACCGTTGAATGATCGTTGCAGTTAATGGATACAAAACTTCGGTGTATCAAAGGCGCTATCGCTCGATTCAGCCGTATGCGGGTAAGAAATCGGCTATGCCTGTACCCTGCAAATTGCCGAGCAGAACAACTGATGAACATTTGTACAATAAAGCACGAAGTTTCACTCAACGAAAAGAAAGTTGCTAGCTCCATAGGCTGGAATTTGCATTTAAAAGGAATATTTAATACCGTTAATATAACAATATAATTATCTTAAGAGGATAAACTAAGAACTAACGATGAAACCGGCCAGAAATAATAAGATTCATCTATTCTTTCTATCAATTGTAATCCTGGTAAGTATCACAGGTTTTTGGAACATTTATTTTGGCCCGAAAGCTAATCCAACTGCATACCATCATCTCCATGTTATAATAACTTTTGCCTGGTTGACCCTCTTGATGATCCAGTTGATTTACATTTTAAAGCAAAATCATTCAATTCATAGAAAATTAGGTATATCTATTTTTATAATGGGCCCTTTACTGATTGCCACCTTAATTTTGTTATCCGTTCATTCGGCTTCCAAGGCAACTGCAAAAGGAGAGGCTGATGCATTAGTGGTTCAGAATATTTTTCCCGCTCTGGAAGTTGCCATTCTTATTTTATTGGGTTTCAGATTTCGAAAAAACAGGAAGTTGCATGGACATTTCCTTTTAAGTACTACCCTATTATTCTTAGGGATAGCTTTGTTTTTCTCATTAATCAGTTTTGTACCACAATATAAAATCGAAGGTCCGGAAACATTCTACCGGTTTAAGGATGCTGCTATAACAGCTTTAATAATATGCGTTACTTTTGGATTGCTTTTATTCTTTCTTCAATTGAGGTCAGGATGGCCATGGCTGCTGGTAAGTATTCTATTCTTTGTAAATTCGTTTTTCACCAGCATAATCGCTAAAGCTAATCAAACAAAAACCTTAACTGTAGTTATTGGTTCAATCAATGAATATGTAGCATTTTTAGGTACATTTCTGATATTACTGATATTGTTGTTACTAGCGTATCGAGATAAAACTTTTTTTGCGAAATATTTTAGAATTCCGGTAAATAAAAGCAAATACTGATTGGATAGGAATTCGCCAGTTCTACCAATGTGCGCCTGTCATTTTACAAAGTGTTTTAACACAAAACACGGCAGGTAAAATGAAATTATAAAACTTCGCATGCGGCCCTTCTTTGCGAAAAGGCGATACGTATTTAGCATTTTTGTGTCCAGCAACACATTGAATGATTTGTTTTGTAATGCCCGCAACCCATTTACTTACGATAAAGTTGTTGGTACAGCAGATAATATACAAAGCTGTGAAATGACAGGTACCAGAAACGCTGGGCAGCACCTACATACGCAAACTGATGTACGAAGATGGGTACAGGATGATAAAACCAACCACCAAAATTCTTGCAGCCAGAACTTTCAACTGCCCATCTGAATTCTGTCAGCTGAAACTAAAAATGATTGTCGTTCCTGCTTCTAATGAATTATCCGTCGCCCTCAGATTACGCAAAGCTGCTTGTTAGCGGCTGCCTCTTTTTGAATTAGACAATGCGTCAACTAATAGTGCATTGCTATTTTGTACATTTGAAAAAACTCCATACATGCAAGCGACCCAAAGCATTTTTTTGGTCAGACCCGCCAATTTTGTATACAACAAAGAAACCGCCTTGTCAAATACATTTCAAAATGCCTTGACCGAAGAGTTGTCAATAATTCAGGAAAAAGTGAATAGTGAGTTCAACGGATTTGTGCAGACATTGCAAGCCTCCGACGTGTTGGTTTTAGTTTTTGAAGACACGGCGCATCCTGTCAAGCCCGATGCAGTTTTTCCCAACAATTGGGTATCGCTGCATGAAAACGGGAAGGTGGTTTTATACCCCATGTGCGCCAAAAACCGGAGAACCGAACGAAGAAATGAGATACTGGAAGCCATTGGTGAAAAATTCTGTATAAGTGAGGTGATTGACCTTTCGGGGTACGAAAAAGAGGGATGCTTTTTGGAAGGAACCGGAAGCATCGTCTTTGATCATCAGAACAAAACGGCTTACGCCTGCCTTTCACCCCGTACCGATAAAGAATTGTTTCTTCATGTTTGCCTCCTGTTGCAATACCATCCTATTTACTTTTATGCACTTGACCCGGAAGGAAAAGAGATATACCACACGAATGTGATGATGTGCGTGGCCGATCGGTTTTGTGTGATCTGCTTGGAAAGCATCACCAATGATGTGGAGAGAACCATGGTGATTGATTCACTTACTAACAGTGGTCACGAAATTGTGGACATCTCTTACGAGCAAATGAAAAATTTTGCTGGGAATATGTTGGAACTGCGGACCAGCCATGATAAAAATGTATTAGCCATGTCGGCTAATGCGTACAACAGCCTGTACGCAGCGCAGAAAGACCGCCTTGAAAAATATGTGAAGCTATTGCCACTGCAGGTACAAACCATTGAAACAATTGGCGGGGGAAGTGTACGTTGCATGATTGCGGAAATCTTTCTGCCGGATAAAAACAGGAAAATCATAAATCAATAGAGCAATGGGTAGTGTATCCTCTACCCGTGAAAAGATGTTTTGTTTGGAAAATGTAAACAATTACTAAAGCTGCTCATTGCTTTTGTATGGGTTTTGCTATTCTGAATTTAGTTCCTTACAATAGGACGGGATGCCCAAAGTGGTCAACTTTCTTTTTATTTGCTTTTTTCATTTCCTGCCTGGCAAATAATTGAGTATCTGAACCTGGCATATTCATCCTTCTTATCCACTAATACCTTTGGCAAAGTCGAGCGCCTGCACCTTCGATGAAACGTAAGTCGGCCTTCTCGAATTTGCGCAGGGGGGACATCCATTGGAAACCCGGTACTCTACACTTAGTCCCGGTATCTAAATGTCCAACGGACGCAAACTACCTATCGTTGGCACTCCTTTTCGTTTACAAATCTGCGTCTCAATATTTATCTATAAAATGGAGGACTACTTTATTGAAGGCAGCTGGATTCTCATACGCCAGTCCATGCGAAGTATTCGGCAGTGTTGCTCTTTCTTTCGTCCGCAAACAAGGCTCCATTTGATTGAAAATAAGGGGTAGAAATGAAGGCGATTGATCGCCTCCCAGTAACAAGACCGGACAGGCTATTTTTTTTAAATCCTCACACGTAGTGAGCGGCATTATGTTCTGAAGTGTACTGTTTGCCCTGGCCTCCTGTGTATTCATCATCATAATTTCGCGATCCGACTGGGGCAACCTGGAAAAATACGAACTGTCACCCGTCGCAACTTCGAGGAAGGAGCTAACTGCTTTTTCCTCTTCATTCTTGGCAAATGCTTCCACCGTTTTTGCAAATGGATTTGCAGCGTTTGCCAGTGGCGGTGGCAGCAACGCCATAACCGGTGGTTCGCCCAGTGTTAGACTGCGCACCCCTTCAGGGTGATCCATTGCAGTTAGCAAAGCAATGTAGGCGCCGGAAGAATGCCCTACCAGATGAACGGGTTCAAGGCTGAGCTTATTTAGAAATTCCGCAAGGTCTCTGGCATGAGACGCAAAGGTGTGTTTCGATGAATCAATGAGCGTTTTCTGGTTAGGCCAGGCATAACGTCGACTATAAACAATCACCCGGTAGCTTTTAGCAAATGTATCCACTTGGGCTCCCCAGGTACGGTAATCACCCAAAGCACCATGAACAAATACGACAGGCTCACCTTTACCGATGTCGATATAATGCAGGCTGTCGCCATTGATAAAAACACTTTTTAACGCAGGCATGGTTTGGGTTTTATTTTCTGCTGTTGTCCCAGGGTTATTGCAATTGCACGCACTCAAATAAACAAGCAGTAATAACAAGTTTAGTGCGTAGATATTTTTTTCCATGTCAAATCGTTTTAAAGTGAATGAACATGGTCTTCGAAAGGGTTGCCAAGTAGGTCTAATTACCGACTGTTATGCAGGAAGTGGAAGTAATGGTTTTTTACTGAAATAAAGCTAAGCAAACTATCTGTTCCAGTCAACTGGAGAGTACTATCATCTGCCAATAATCCGAATTTAGCAACCAACTTTGCAAGAGATTGAATATATTATTCTATTCACCTCTCCATCCTTTTCAGCACCAGGAAGGAATTGCGTTCTTTTACCTAAGGAACCTCGTAGGTGGTGAAGTTTCAATCCGCCCTTGTTTTAAAAAGTCTTGACATGCTGAAAGCCGAAACTCTTTGCAACAGTTCGCAAAGCGGCCCAAACAAGTCAGGCAGAATCGTGGAAGCACATCTACGTTGTATCGCAGGTAGTAAAAATGTACCATAATTGCCCTTTTTATTATCGTTTTATCTTTTTACCAATAGCACAATCGAGAACATGAACCTTCGGTCTACCGAAGGTTCATGTTCTCGATTCGCATAAGTATGTACAGATTTATATATAGGTTATAGTAAGTCGATACTTCGCTACTAGCCGTTGAAGACGTTACAGCGGTAAAGTCAAAAACGTCGGTATTGGATACTTGGCTGCGCTATTTTATAAACACCATATTATGCATAGTTAGGTTTATTGAGCATTGGTAATCTGACTTGCGATGGCAAGTACATGTTCCTCATCGGTACCGCAACAGCCACCAAACACATTTAAACCATTGAAAGCCGCTTTCAACATTTTATGCTCAACACCCAATTCCTGTGGATTTCCTCTGTCCAATTCGGTAGCTTCATCCAGTTCCGCATGACTTTTACAGGAAGCATTGGCCCTTAATCCCTTTATTCGACCTGTCCACTGCTGATTCTTACCTGCGTACAATTGAGGTGAAAAATGAGTTGGGTGTGCACAGTTAACCATGTAGTAAATGGGAGGCTGCGACCCATTATTGTCAACCAGCTCAATGGCTTCCTGTAAGCTCATTCCGGTGGGAAGTTTGCCATTCGTTTCCACTGTAAAAGAGATCACTGCGGGAAGACCCGCCACAGCTGCAGCACGGGCAACGCCAATCGCTTCTTCTGCATAGTTCATCGTAATAGCTGAAACCATATCGACAGGTGTTTGGCTGAATACGTTTATCTGTGCTGAATGGTAGTGCTGAGCTTCTTCAGCAGTCATTGTGTTTTCTGGCTTATATCCGTCACCCCGAGGCCCCACGCAACCGCTGAGAATAATATGAGGTATATCGCTTTTATATTCTTTTTTAAGTTCAACGAGAAGGTCAATTGCTTTTTCATTTACTTCCGATAGTGCTGGTGCCGTATAGCCTGTCTTTTCGAGCCAATCTGGGTTAGCCCGCCAGGTAGGGCTTTCTAAAATGAAATTTGTCTTAAAATGCTTAGCTATGTTCAAATACTGCTTGTAATAGTCTTTGATAGCCTGATAGCCCTTTTCATCTTTTAATAAATCGAAAGCAGCAAAACAAGGAAGTTCGTAACCCTCAAGGAAAACCAATGTTGTTTCGAGCCCACCATCTGTTAAGTACAAATCTTCTGAAGCATCGGGTAAAATTGTTTTACTGCTTGCCATAAAGAAGGTTTTGATTGTGCATAATGTTGAGCGTTTTGCTGCCTCTACGGGCATTTGTTGCACTTCAGCCTCACTAAAGTACAAAAGCTAAATAGAATGGTGAAGTTTAGCTCATTTACTTCAGCCCGCATTGTAGCAAAACGATGTTAGCGGCAGATCTAAATCTTCGTGCTGTATCCTTTGCAATAAAGCCACACAGTCCAAGACATTTAGGTTAGCTCAATGTATTTTCTTTTACCCATCTTTATTTTAGTAGCCGGTTTTAGTTCAATTAACTGGGCTGGATCAATCACTTTTTGATTATTTATTTGAACAGCTCCGCTTACAATTAATCTTCTGACAGCTGATTTCGTTTCATCGACTTATTAACTGATATCACAATTAAAGAAGGGCTACTTGATTTTCTTCCCTGCAAGTTACTGCTCTCCTATTCTATTACACCCATGGCAAAATCGAGAAGGCCAACCTTCACTGTATCGTAGTTCAGCCTTCTGGATTTGCACAGGGATGTCATTCGTTGAAAATCCGGTACCCTGTACGTTGTATAAGAAGTTGCTTTCGACTCCAATGTCGTAGCCTGGCAAGTTGTTGAGTACCTGAATTTATCATATTCATCTCTTCCATCCAGGATACTACACACAACCCAATAATCATCAGAATAAATATTGCGTTCTTCATGCTTGTTAGTCCTTTACTTCGCTAATGGTGCTTACCTATCAGAAAAGGCTGAAAATGGTTTACTGCTATGGACTCTATTTTATTTTATACGCAATGACACGATTGGTGCTGAAGGAAGGCACATAAAGGGTTTTGGTTTTGCTGTTATAGCTAATATCGTTGGCCATTAATCCATTGGTACGGGTATCTAACAAAAGCTGTTTTGTTCCATCCCCTTTAACGTGGTAAAGGATGCCTTTATAATTACTAATGATAAACTCGTTTTCTGAAAGCATCACAATACCGTCCAGTCCACTTTCAAAACCATCTGCGATAGTGGTAACTGAACCTTTGTCATCTACTTTCAAAAATTTGGTTGAAGTAGCCACATATAAATCGGAATTTACAGTTAATAAACCATTGGCACCAGGCTGGTTTTCCAGATATACAGCTGGTTGGTCTCCTTCTATTCTGTAAACTTTTCCGGCACGGGTATCCGTAACATACAGGATGCCTTTCGAATCTACAGCTACATCATTCAGCATGACCGCACCTTCAACCGGGATGCGCTTTACAACCAAACCCTTTTTAACATCGATTACGGCTACCGCTGCTGTTTCGGCTGTATAGAGTAAACCGTTGTACAAAGCCGAGCCTTTATTGGAAGTAAGTCCTGTTACCCAGTCCTTCTGAATTACTTTTCCACTGGTGTCCATCCGTACAATTGTACCTGCATTCATGCTCGATACATACAGTGAGTTTGATGCGGAATCGTAGAGAACCGATTCCGGGCCCTTCAGTGTAGTCGAATCGGATTCCCATAGCTTTTCCAACCCCAGTTTTTTGTCTATTTTAAGCGGACGTACCAGCCGTGAAAAGGTGAGTGAGCCCATTTTCCAGGCGCCTTTTTCTTTGATATATACTTCGGTTACCATAAAGGGATTGGCAACTTCATTTCCACCCACTACTGCCACCAGGTCGATGTCATTTAGCAGAATTGCCGTATTTCCAATGATATTTACAGAAGCGGAATAGACTTCTGCTTTCTTATACCAAATCCTACCGCTTTTAATAACATCAATTTCCTGGCCTTTCCCCCAGCTTCCTCCCATATGGACGAACATGGATTTTTCATGGAACAGTGTTGACAATGTATCTACCTTCTTATCTGCCATCCAATCCCACTTGGCTTTTGACAGGTTGATAATTTCCTGTTCCGCCTTGGTGTGCTTCTTTTTTGAAATACTATCCTGTACCGATTGTGCAAAGGACAGTTGCACACCGGCAAGCAATAGAAATAGTCCGAAGATTAATGCTTTCATGTATGTAATTTTTGTCGGTATTTAATTAGATATGTTTTCAATTACCTTTTTGGCGGCGCTTCTACACCGGAGAAAACCAATACTGCATCGGGTAAGCGTTGCCCCTTAATTTCAATTGATTGGACGGCTGCATTCAACTCTGCGAGCTCAGAGGCTGTGAATTTCACATTGTGAGCACTGCTATTCTCCTGCATATGCGCCATATTGGTTGTTCCCGGTATGGGTACAATCCAGGGCTTTTGTGCCATTAACCATGCAATGGCGATCTGCGCCGGGGCAGCCCCTTTTCGAACCGCCCAAGTCTTTATTAACTCAACCAGCTTTAAGTTTTGAGGCAAATTTTCGGGCGCATACCTCGATGTGACCGCCCGAATGTCACCAAGAGGAAATCTCGTATTCGCGTCAATCCATCCTGTCAGCAATTGGCAACCGAGTGGCCACCAGGGAACAAATCCATTTCCTAACTCCTCGCAAAGCGGTATCACTTCCTTTTCCGGCCCCGGATATACCATCGAGTATTCGTTCTGTATGGCAGTTAGCGGTAAGGTGGCATGAGCCCGGCGGATTGTTTGAAGACCCGGTTCCGATAATCCCCAATGCAGCACCTTACCCTGATCCATTAAGTCTTTTACCGCACCGGCAACGTCCTCAATGGGAACTTCCGGATCTACCCGGTGCTGGTAAAGCAAATCGATATGGTCGGTACGGAGCCGCTTCAGCATTCCCTCGACGGCAGGCTTAATATGAGCAGGTTTGCTATTGAGCCCTGGACGCCTCTCTCCGGTCAAAGGGTCGATGTTCCAACCAAATTTGGAGGTAATAACCACTTTATCCCGAAATGATTGGATTGCCTCACCTAATATCCGCTCGTTTTCATGTGGTCCGTAGGCTTCGGCACAGTCAAAAAACGTGATACCCTGGTCGTACGCAGCCTGTAAGATCTTGATCATTTGGGGCCGATTCGGCACCAGCGTATTGTATTGGCGATGCATATTCTGCACGCCTATTCCAATGCTGGAAACTTCCAGCTTCCCCAGCTTACGTTTATCAGAAAGTTTTGCTGGGTGCTTGGCATGCGGACCAGCTTGCGAGCCCGCTGGCAACGAGCAAGCGGTAGGCAGCAATGCGCCACCTGCCAGTACTAAGCCTGTTTTGAAAAGGTCACGGCGTGCCAAACCTGTCCCTGTTTTTTTGTTTGTATTGTCCATTTTGAATAGCTTGATTCTAATTGCACAAAGGTCACCTCAATTATCCGGCCCTCTTGTATACAGATTACGGTTTTACCTACCATTATTGCTGATTAGAGAATGCGCATCAATGGAGGGCTTAGGAAAATAGTAGTTTTGATTTACGAAAATGGAGTGCCATGGAAAACATAAGACGGTTTGAGACCATCAACGATTACAATAGCTTCAACCAAAAGGAAACGTTGCATCCTCTGGTAAGTGTGATTGACATGTCTAAGGCGGCTCCAAGGCAAGCCTCCAATATGTACTTTGGGTTTTACACTGTTTTTTTAAAGGAAGTGAAATGTGGTGACCTGCGGTATGGCAGAGCAACATATGATTACCAGGAAGGGACCCTGGTGTTTATTGCGCCGGGACAGGTCGTTACTGTTGACAGCAGTGGCGAAACGTACCAACCGAAAGGGCATGCACTGGTTTTTCATCCCGATTTGATACATGGCACTTCTCTTGGCAGGCATATGCATGATTATACCTTCTTTTCTTATCAATCCAATGAAGCTTTGCACTTGTCAGAGCGGGAAAAAAAGATTGTATTGGATTGTTTTTCTAAAATAGAATATGAACTGGAACATGCCTTAGATAAGCACAGCAGGCGATTGATCGTTTCCAATATCGAAATGCTATTGAATTATTGCATTCGTTTTTACGACCGCCAGTTCATTACCCGTGAGAATGTGCATAAAGGAACATTGGAAAGATTCGAACAGTTGTTAACCGAGTATTATCAGTCAGACAAACCACAAACTATGGGTTTGCCTTCTGTTGCCTACTGTGCAAGTAGCCTGAATTTGTCTGCAAGTTATTTTGGTGACCTGATAAAAAAGGAAACCGGCAAAACAGCGCAGGAGTACATACAAGCAAGGGTGATTGACGTTGCGAAAGAAATGGTATTTGAAAGGAGCAAATCAGTTAGCGAAATAGCCTATGCACTTGGCTTTAAATATCCGCAGCATTTTACCCGATTGTTCAAACAAAAGGTTGGGCAGTCACCGAATGAATATAGGATGCTGAACTAAGAGCCAGGCAACCGGAGGTATAAAACTCGAACATTCTTAACTGGTAAGTTTGACCATTTTTGACCCAGGTAGTAAAAATGTACCATAATTGCCCCTTTATTTCGTTTTATCTTTTTACCAATAGCACAATTGATAATGTGAACTTTTGGTAGACCGAAGGATCACATTATCGATTCGCATAATAATGTACGGATTTATAACTGGGTTTGGTAATTCAATACTTCGCTACTAGCCGGGCAAGTTGGTAAGTATCTGCAATTAAATAATGAATCCTCCTATCCAGTCGCATTTATGGGAAAGTAGAGTACTGCTACCTTCGTTACACCGAAGGTTGACGTCCACTATTCTACATTTAACTCGAGGAAACCTAAAAACAGGTACTTAGTAACTAGTCCCAATAATAAAGGCTATTGTCCATTATGATTTTACAATCCCCAATCGGTGTAGCAGGACTTCCTTACGGCCACGGGAAACATCAATAGTGGAGCCATCGGTCATTACGAGATAACCGCCTTCTCCTTTGACATAGCGGATTACTTCATTTAGATTGACTAAATGCGAATGGTGTACACGTAAAAAGGCGTGATCACTCAGCATTTCTTCCACTTCCTTCAGCGTGCGGGATACTAGCAGGCACCTGTTCTCCTTTAACTGAAAAGCGGTGTAGTTGCTTTGGGAAGAACAGTGAATAATTTCTTGGATAGGCACTAGCTCTAAACCCTGCATGGTGGGCAGGGCTATACGTTGCACAGCGGCAGGCTGCTGCAGCTTTTGCAACAGAATATTGAGTTGCTCTGGAATTTTGGCTGACACTTTCTGTACAACCTTTTGCACGGCGCTTTCCAACTCCTCGCGGTCCACAGGTTTGAGCAGATAGTCCAGGGCACTGAACTTAAAGGCCCTAATCGCATACTGGTCATAAGAGGTTGTAAAAATCACCTCAAAGTCAATCACAGGCAGCCTTTCCAGAAGCTGAAAGCCGGTCATGTGCGGCATTTCAATGTCCAGAAAAATGAGTTGTGGTTTCAAACGCTGAATCTGCACCAAGGCTTCTTCACCAGCATATGCAATACCCACTACCTCAACCTGTGGACAATTGTCTTGTAAAAGTAACTGTAAGGCCTCACAGCTATGTTTTTCATCATCAATTATAAGCGCTTGAATCATATGCTAAGCATTTTCCATTAGGTGAACAGACTCTTTGTAGTTGACTACCAGGCTTACCTTTGTCCCTGCCACCCTACCCTCTTCATCCAATATATCTTCCATGTGATAATAATTCTTGGTCAATTTACTGCCATTAAAAAGAGCCAAACGGTCCTGCGTGATTTTTAAACCAAAGGAGGTATGCTGCTCGCCTTTGTTTTTTTTGATCTCCCTAGCTCTTGCCCTACCCACACCATTGTCCGTAATAACACAATGCAACGCTTCATTTTCAATGCGCATCACAATGGCTAAGTGGCCCGGTGCTTCTTTGTGCATAAGGCCATGCCAAATGGCGTTTTCGCAAAAAGGTTGCAGCAGCATCGGGGGAAGATAGATCATGTCGGGTTCAATGCTATTGGCATAGACGATGTCGTAATCGAAAGCACCGTCAAAACGCAGTCGCTCCATATCCAAATAGAGCTTTAGCATTTCAATTTCATCACTCAGTGGAATCATGCTCAACTGCGAGTTGGTGAGAACACGTCGGATAAGGCGTGAAAAGCGGGTTAGGTAATCAGAAGCGGCCTTGCTTTCATGCTTGAGAATAAATTTATTGATAGAGCTTAAGCAATTAAAAATGAAGTGCGGATTCATCTGTGCGCGAAGGGCCTGCATCTCCAGTTCGGAAGATTGTTGCTGGAGCCTAGCTTGTCGCTTTTCACTTTGCAGTCTGTCATTCTTCTGTTTGAGAGACAAAGCACGAACAATCAGGGCACTCACTACCAAAAGCAACAAAAGTCCTCCAAGGAGGACTTTTTGGACCAATGTTTCCTGGCGAAGCCGCTGCTCGTTGAGCTTTGCTTCCCGGTCAAGTAGCATTAGTTCGGATTGCTTTTGTTTTTGGGTGAGCAGTTGTTCGTTGAGCAACTGCTCTTTAAGTTTCATTTGTTGATCTGCTATGAGGAGTTGCTGGTCTTTGATCTTATTGTCTTTGTATAAAAGGACAAGTAAGGCTTCGGCTTGTTCCTTTCGTATGGTGTGTTCGCGAAGTTGTTGCTCCTTGAAAAGGTAGTCCCGTTGCAAGAGCGCATACGCTTCTGCTTTCCTGGCATCAATGGCTGCTTTTTTATAGTTGTTCAATTGCCAGAGAAAAGGACGGTTCATGATGGAATCCCTTAGCTCATAATACCGGGTTTGAAAATAGTAGGCACTGTCAAACCGGTTGACGCCTTGGTACGCATCGGCCAGAACCTTGTAATGTCTCATCATCTGCAGCCCCTGGTTCTGTCCCAATTTATTCATGCTTTCCTGTGCCAACGTAAGGGCCTCAGCATAGTTTCGTTTGCCTACATAAGCCTTGGCTAGAGGAAGTAACACTCTCCAGGTAGACTTGCCTTTTCGGTAATTATCCAAATATTCTTGTAGTAGTACAATCGCTTTGTCATAGTCTTTCATTTCTACCAGTATGTATGCATGTCCGATAGTCACATAAACCTGGTTGCTTGGTTGCGAGGGTACAACCCTAGCCTGGTGATACAAAGCAGAATCAAATGTTCCCATATGGGTATATACTTCTGCCAGTTCTGCGTCCATTGACCATTTACTGCCATTCGTAAAACCAACCTGCCTGCTTTTTAAAAAATAATCTTTCGCTGATTGATAATCACCAACCGTCTGATGCAGAAGACCCAAATTAACAATTGCCTGTTGTGCCAGAAACACCCGATACTCTTTTTCTTCCTTTGTCTTTGCGGTTTTTAATGCGGATTCTGATAATTCCATGCTTTTTTTGCAATACGGAAATCCTTGTTCAAACCTTCCCATCGTTCCATAGTTCTCACACAGCCATGTAGAGACCTCACCTTCTTTTGCCTTATTGTTTGCCTTGTTAAAATAATGGACCGCCTTTTCAAAATTCGTAAGCTTATAGCGCATGTCTCGATCATATAACTCATATTGAAGTGACAAGGCTTCATAGGCAAGACCTAAAAGATTATTGTCTTTTAGTTGCTCAGCTACTGCAATTCCTTTTAGAAGGAACTCCTCTCCCTTTTTTAATAGCTCTTTTATTTCTTTCGCTTGCTTTTTTCCCTGAATCAGTGGAATTGCATACAGCCATTGGGCACTTCCCTGGTGTACCAACGCTGTGGCAATGCCTTTTTGATAATTTAGCTGGCTGGCTTCCTTCAGCGCTATTTTTGCATAATACGATTGAGAGTCTCCCCTCGCCTTCCAGCCGTTGGCATGCGGCGATTGCGAGGCAAATTCCGCCAGACGATTCAACACATCAACCCGACGTTGCCCATTCGAAGAAGGAAGGGTTTTCTGCAGGATGTTTACCTGATCGGATATCGAACCCTTTTGCGAGTAAAGTGTAAAGCAAAATACTGATAAGCAGCCAAAAAGAAATAACCTCTTCATAGATTGGTAAAATGCTGTTTTGGTCCAATAAGGTAAGTAAATTCAGCAGCATTTCACGTCCAAATTATACCGTCACATATCTATTCACCAATCAGATTTAGCAGTTGGTGGCTATAAAGGGACAGTTTGCGAAAAAAATTGGTTCGTTTGCAGCACCAATAGCAATCTTTCTATAGTTACCACAGCAATTTGCCAAGCAAAATCGAGAAGATCAACCTTCGGTGTATCGTAGGTCAGCCTTATCGATTAGCTCAAGATTGACATCCGTTGGAAACCCGGTACTCTACACTTAGCCGGGCAGGTTGGTGAATACCAACTTTCGATTCTTCAACCCCACCATTAAACAGTATGGGCGAAATCGAGCGATGGCATCTTCGGCTTACCGAAGGTTATTCGTTTAAGTAGTGTTGTTACCTTTAAAGAAGTTCTCAAAACGGGCCATAAGGATGCAAATCGTGATTGCTCACCGCTTCGTTACGTGTCGAAAATTTGCATAGGTTATTAACTGATAAAAATAATCTTACTTTAATAAGTTCGAGCCCAGCGGGTTTAAAAGAGTAGGTTTCAAAATCAGTAAATCCCTTGCACGGTTATATTATGAACTTACAATTTAACCAATTTTACCGTTGATTTTCGGTGACCGTTGATAACTTGAGCAAAATATATCCCTGTACGATAATTCCTTCCAATCGAAATCGTTTTTGTATCCGCTTCCACCTCCAGCTTTTCTACTATCCTTCCATTTGCATCAGTTATTTGTACCCAGCTTTTACCTGTAAATTGAACGGGTAGCTCCAAGAAGAAAACATGGTGGCTGGGGTTCCACCTAACCTTAATTGCGTGAATGCCTATACCTGTTTCATCTGTATGTTGTGCTTGTGTTGGAGAGGTTGGCATTGGGGAACAAATATTGTTGGCATGTCTGGCAACTAATATCCATTCTCCTTTTTCCTTGATCCAGATATTGGTGAATCTTCTAACAACGGTCTGACCGGCCATCGGATCAGGCGCAGTAGGTACTACAGTTTCAGCTCCCATAGTAATTACAACATCCTTCAGTACCGTTACCTCCTCCACAGTTCTTGTAAAAGACGAATAGCTAATGATGCCAGCTTTTACAAGTTCTACTTGGCCTCCAATAACAATGGCATTAAGAGGTGAGTTGACCATAAAGCCAGGCGACTATATCTTACTCAAGGTAGTAATATCCTTTTGTAGAAGTGCTGTCGCTTCAGCGATCTCCATGGCTCTGACTTCGATTTCCTTTTGCTGGTTATTCTGACTAAATAAAAGTAGGAAAGGAAATAGAGTGGTTACAGTAAGAGTAAACTTTTTCATTTTTCTGATTTTTATTCAGAACAAAAATTCATTTAATTTTTCTAGCTTTTGGGTAGAAAAAAGACATTTTTACCGTAGTATTCTTTCAGGAGCTTCCTGATTTTGTTTCAGCCACTCATTTGGTGTCAAGCTTGTGAACTCCTTGAATTCCTTTTCTAGGTGATGATAGTCAGTATAACCAAACTCTTGGGCAATAGAAGACCAACTCGCATAAGGTTGTATAATCTTGAATTGGTAAGCCTTATTAAATCGTGCCATTCTGCTGAATAACTTGGGGCTAATTCCAATTCTTTCCACAAACTTCCTGTAAAACTGTTTGGTACTTAAGTAGGTTTGTCTTGCTATCTCATCTAAAGAAAACTGCGTAGGGTTAGCCAATAAATAGTCAGCCACATCATCAACTGTTGCAGTCATTTTCATCCGAGTAAAACTTGCAAGCAGAAAACGTTCAATGATATCTACTATCAAAGAATAAGTATTTGCAGTAGCAAGTTGCTCCGCTAAGATGTTTACTTGCGTACCCAAGAAAAGTGCTGCATCATGATAATCTTGCTTCATTTCAATAGCTGGCACACCTGTTAATCGGTGTAAAATACCAGGCCGTAGAAATACCGTGAACATTAAAAATTCATTGCTTATTTGAAAGCTTTTCTTATCAATCTGATGACTGAACAAAGACACTGCAGAAGGCACCTGTAGGTAACCGGTTACTGGGGTCTGCAAAGTCACATTCCCTTTAATGTAAAAAACAATTCCCTGTTCCGGTTTGGGTGGGCGATGTTTAACAGGGATAGATTGGCAAGGATCTAGCTTAAGATGAAGCAGCGTATAGTTCCTGACATATGCTTGTAAAGCGGGACTGGGGCACATGCATTGTTTATATATCATAGCTCCGCCTTTACTTTTAAAGTTACATTTTTCCTTGCGAATAAAGTGGCAAGTGAGTGAGTAATTGCACCGATAAATAGTGGAAAACTCTTAAAAATCAATCGCACAAAAGCTCAAAAAATCTTGAATTACGTTAGCTATTTGTCCTTTTCTCGGTACGCTTTAAAGGCTCTGGACAAAAGTCCGGGGCTTTTTTTGTTTAATCGCCAGGCAGGTTTATTAGCAGAAATCCAAACTTGAAAAGAACTCCATATTAATGAAATAAAGAAGTCCGTATTTAAATAATTTCCCAAACATCTTCAGCTTCATTAAAAGCAAGATAATGCATTGAAATATTCGGAACCATATCCGTAAAAGTGGCATCTATTTCAAAAATTTTCTCAATGAATTTTGTTACGAAAGCTGATTCTTTTCACACCGGTGTTTCTTCATTGGAAGTCGAAAGCGTATTTGTACACATCGTAAATTTACTATTGCATTCCTCTAAAACACATAGTAGTTTCGTGGCATGTTTTCCTATAAAGAACTTTTTTCAATAGGGAAAACCACATCCAACATAATATCCCCGAAAGACCTGCCCTATTTCTTTTTTGCGCCAATAGCTACGAAAAACGCATGAAAACTTTACCGGCAAATGCTGGTAACCATTTTAATCACGACCCTGTATGAAAAAAAATTTACTTTTTTTCGTCACTATCCTATTGCTGTTTTCAAAGCTGAATGCACAGGAAGTCTGCACCGCTACCGGCTTTGAATTCGATCTTTCTGCTTCAATTGACACGACGGTTTCCATTCAATCTACGCGAAGTGGATCATGCTGTAACGGGAGCAATTGTATTGTTTTCAAGCTGAAGCTGAATCCTGCCTGCAGTTACGTGAACTTCACAGTTGCCAATCCGGCTCCACCCGGTAACGCAGCCTTTTACCAGGTTGATTGCGGACCGCAGACCTCTTTGGGCACACCGCTCTGCATTGTAGGAAAAACGGAGATCACCATTACATTTTGCAAACCCGGAAACGATAATCCTATTTACACCATCGTTGCTGCAGGCGCCATCAAAGGCTCGGATGATATAACCGTAAGGCAAGGATGTACCGGATCCTTGAACGTTGGGGGCTTGCTTACAGAATCCATCAAATGGACATCCGTTTATCCAGGTCCTCAGGGTGCTTATAATTCTTTTTTAAGCAGCACATCAGGGAGTATCACGACCAATGTTACGCCTTTGCCTGGAGCACCGGCGTATATTGATTACCAGGTCAGCGGCAACCGACTCTGTGGCCCTGTTGTCAGTGATACCATACGGGTGTATACGACGCCCCAAATTGCTGTGGCCATTTCAGCGGACAATCCTGCCGTATGCGCTGGAGGTAAATCAAATGTCACCCTAACTGCAACAGCATCGGGAGGTGTAGAACCTTATCAATTTGTATGGAGCAATGGACAGACCGGAGAATCCATTACCGTCAATGCGGGTGGAACCTATACGGTTTCCGTCACCGACGCATTGAATTGTTTGCCCGCTGTTCAGTCAACGATTGTTGCCACCACCCCATTACCGCCTGCTCCTTCTGTAAATACCAACTCTCCGGTATGCGAAAGCAGTCAAATCAACTTATTTGCATCAACTATTGCCGGTGCTACCTATAACTGGACAGGACCGAATGGATTCACATCTTCTTTGCAAAATCCTGTTATCAACAATGCCGATGCAACGCATGCCGGAACATATACGGTAGTGGTTACTGTCGGCCAGTGTTCCAGTTTACCCGTCAGTACATCTGTAACAGTAAAGCCAAAGCCGGCATCACCTGTTGCCGCTTCTACTAATCCCGTTTGTGAAGGTACAACGCTTACCTTGACAGCATCAGCTTTACCCGGAGGCGTATATTCATGGACAGGGCCCAACGGCTTTATCTCCTCTTTGCAAAATCCTGTTATCAGCAGCGCCGTTTTAACCAGTGCGGGAACATACGCTGTTACTGTACAGGTAAACGGCTGCACCAGTGAACCCGCTTCCGTAACAACTGTTGTCAATCCTCTTCCCCCAGCACCGGTTATAGGCAGCAACAGTCCCTTGTGCAGTGGGAAGGATATTCTGCTAACAGCAGGTACCATCAGTGAGGCTACCTATTCGTGGACAGGACCAAACGGATTTACTTCTCCTTTGCAGAATCCAATCATTTCCAATGTTGCCACAAACGCATCAGGCACCTACAATGTAAGGACGACAGTGGCGGGATGTACAGGGCCGGCTGCTTCAACATCCGTTATTGTGAATCCTATTCCTGCAGCACCTGTCCTTTCATCCAATGGACCGTTATGTGAAGGAGCAACCTTGCTTTTAACGGCATCAACTATCACGGGTGCTACCTACGCCTGGAGTGGGCCCGATGGATTTTCTGCCACAGTGCAGAATCCCTCTGTCTCTAACCCTGGTACTGCTGCTTCGGGAGCCTATTCTTCAACTGCAACTGTCAATGGTTGTACAAGCCCGGCGGGCAGTGTACAGGTAACCATAAAACCTGTTCCTGCATCACCTGTTTTATCAGGTGACAACACGGTTTGTGAAGGCTCAACTATTTCCTTAAATGCATCCACGATCACAGGTGCAACGTATGCATGGAGTGGACCTAACGGCTTTACATCCTCTTTGCAGACACTCACGATTTTAAACACGACGCCTTTGCATTCTGGTATCTATTCAGTACGTGCTACTGTTGACGGATGTACCAGCCAGGCTGCTATCAGCAACATAACGATTACGCCGCTGCCGCTGCCGCCGGCAGTTACTTCAAATTCGCCTGTTTGTTCTGGAAATACAATCTCGTTAACCGCTTCGCCACTTGCAGGAGCCATTTATAATTGGACTGGACCCGATGGTTTTACATCTACGCTGCAAAATCCACAGCTTTCAGGTGCAACCCTGAAAAACGCCGGGAACTACCAGTTAAGTGTAAGTGTAAATGGCTGTGCCAGCGCAAGCTCCACCGCAACAAACGTTATCGTCCATCAAACACCGGAGGCGCCGGTTGTTTCCAACAATGGGCCTATTTGTGAAGGTACAACGCTTACCTTGACAGCATCAGCTTTACCCGGAGGCGTATATTCTTGGACAGGACCCAATGGCTTTCAGTCTTCTACCCAAAGTCCTTCAATCGGTACTGCTTCACTGCAAAGTGCGGGTGCCTATAGCCTTACCGTGACAGCTAACGGTTGTACCAGTGCCGCTACTTCCACAACGGCTGTTGTTCATGCGCTTCCTGCGGCGCCTGTGATTGGAACCAACAGCCCCATTTGTAGTGGTAATACATTGTCCCTTATTGCCAATACGATCCCTGATGCGTCTTATGCGTGGACAGGGCCCGATGGTTTTACATCATCTATTCAAAACCCAGTTCTCACCAATGCCGGTATTGCTACCTCGGGTGTTTATACGGTGAAAGCTGCTGTGAATGGCTGTTGGGGCCCTTCAGCTTCCATACGGGTTACAGTAAATGCCATTCCCTCTGCACCGGTAGTTTCGTATAACGGTCCTGTATGCGAAGGAACAAACCTGTCCTTGTTTGCATCAACAGTAATTGGAGCAACGTATTCGTGGACAGGCCCCAATGGCTTTACTTCCACAGCGCAAAATCCCGCTATCAACAATGCGCATGTTACAAGTTCCGGTTCGTATGCTGTGACAGCAACAGTAAACGGATGCACCAGTGCGCCGGGTAATTTGACAGTAACCGTAAACACGATTCCTGCACCACCGGTAGTTACAAGTGACTATTCTTTGTGTGAAGGAAGTGCTCTCCAGTTGCAGGCATCAGCCATCACTGGTGCTACATACGCTTGGAGTGGACCCGATGGATTTGTGTCCACAGCGCAAAATCCAACAATTGCAAGCACTCGCCTAACGCATTCCGGTACTTACGCTGTTGCTGCAACGGTAAACGGTTGTACCAGTCCGCTTGCCACCAGCAATGTGGTCATCAAATCACTTCCTGTGGCTCCTGTTGTTTCTTCGAATTCACCGGTTTGTTCAGGAAAACCGATTCTGCTGAATGCCGCTGCTGTCGCCGGTGCAACCTATACCTGGTCGGGGCCAAAAGGATTTACATCTTCCTTACAAAACCCGGTTATTGAGAACGCATCGTTGGCAGCAATAGGCCAATACAGTCTTTCGGTATCCGTTAATAATTGTTCCAGTACAGAAACGTCTTCGGTTACGATTCTGGTGAACCAGACTCCTGATGCGCCAGTACCTACCCATAATGGCCCGGTATGTGAAAACACCAGCCTGACGTTAGCAGCCACTGATATCACAGGTGCTTCCTACAGCTGGAACGGACCGAATGGTTATACAGCCTCGACGCAAACAGCAACGCTTGCCAATGTAACCAATGCGAATGCAGGGACCTACGTTGTAACTGCTACTGTAAAAGGGTGTACCAGCACAGCGGCATCAACAACTGTTGCTGTACATAATCCTGCGATTGTCAATGCCGGAACGAACCAGTCGTTTTGCACTTCAAGCCAGTTTACAGGCCTTTCGGGAAGTATTACCGGGGGCACCAGTACGGGTGTATGGACTACTAACGGAAGCGGTACATTCCTGCCCGATAATGTAAGTCTGAATGCCCGGTACCATCCATCTGTTGCAGATAAAGCTGCGGGAAGCGTTACCCTGAGCCTGGCATCGACAAACAATGGCGCTTGTCCTGTTTATACATCCGCGATGACGATCACGATGGCCAGTCCGCCAACTGTCGTTGCCGGAAAAGACCAGCTAGTCTGCGCCAACAACGCAACTGTTCGATTGCAGGGGAAACTAACGGTAGCGGACAAGGCAATTTGGAGCAGTTCAGGAAATGGCCAGTTCTCTCCTTCAGCTTCCAGCCTGGATGCCACGTATATTCCCAGCAGCAGTGACAAAGCAAACGGCGCTGTTATGCTAAGCCTGACCACTGTTGGCAACGGACCCTGCGCTGCCACTACAGATGCCATGATGGTATCCATCAAGGCACCACCGGTGATCACGGCTGAAAGAGTAAAGTATATCGTTGAGGACAACAGCACCTTATTGAATCCATCCGTATCGGGACGTAACCTCAAATGCACATGGACTCCTGCACTTTACCTGAATGCCGATACAATCGTCAATCCTTTGTGTACACCAAAGTCGGATGTTTCCTACAAGCTGGTTGCTGTTGATGAATTTGGCTGTACAGCATCTGCAGATATTATGGCGAAAATTATCAGGCGTCCTGAGGTTCCAAACGTCTTTACACCGAATGGGGACGGCATTAACGACAGGTGGCAAATCAAGCACCTAATCAACTATCCCGATTGTACAGTGGAAATCTATAACCGTTACGGCCAGGTGGTTTATCAGGGCGTAGGCTATTCTGCTGCCTGGGATGGAACCTCAAAAGGGCAACCGCTTCCTGCTGCAACGTACTACTATATTATTCATCCAAAAAATGGCCTCAAACCACTTTCAGGGTTTGTAGACATCGTAAGATAATATGAAAAGAGCTTTACAACTTTCCCTGCTTTTGCTGGTTACCTCCATTGGTTTTACGCAACAAAAGCCTCATTACACGCAGTATATTCTGAACAATTACCTGCTCAACCCTGCCCTGAGTGGAATTGAAAATTATACGGATGTAAAAATCAGTGCACGGGATCAATGGGTTGGTTTGCAGGGGGCGCCAAAGACAGCCTATTTTTCCATACACAGTCCGATTGGAAAAAAGGATGATAAGGTCACAGCCACCTCCTTCAGCATTCCGGGTGAAAACCCAAGAGGCAGTTCGTACTGGGAAAACTACACGGCTTCTGAAGCACACCATGGTGTGGGTTTCTTTATGGTGAACGATCAGACAGGCTTGTACAGCCGGTTCAGTGCAAATGTGTCGTATGCTTATCACATTGGTTTATCCGCGAAAACAAACATCTCTGCCGGTTTCTCCGGAGGCTTCAGCAAACTAAGTTATAACCGGGCAAAAGCAACCCCGGTTGATCTTAATGACCCAACATTGGGAAACGGCGCAGATATTTACAAGCTAGTACCCGATCTCAATGCCGGCATCTGGTTGTATTCATCCGATTATTTTTTTGGAGTTGCAGCGCAGCAGATCCTGTCGCAACAGGTATCCCTCACCGGTAATTCAGAAGGGATACAATTGGTACCCCATATTTTTTCAACCGCAGGTTACCGGTTCTTACTGAATGAAGATGTGAATGCAATTCCATCAGTTATGGTGAAACAGGTATGGCGATCTTCTGTTGCCCCGCAGGTTGACCTAAACCTGAAAGTTCAGTTCAGGGATATGTTTTGGGTTGGCGGTAGCTACCGGGTAGAAGATGGGTATGCCGGCATGCTGGGCGTAAATGTGGCCAATAGTTTTAACGTGGGGTATTCCTACGATTTTACAAAGACCCAACTGAATACGGTAAGCCGCGGTACCCATGAATTTGTGGTCGGTTTCCTGCTTGGCAATGACTACAAAGACACTTGTCCCAGTAAGATCTGGTAACAGAATGATTTTCGGAGCGTTAAAATGGGTTCTGAAAAACATACTCAGGCTACCTGTATCCAGGGGACCGTACGCTGCTTTTTAAATAGCGAAGCAGGCATTAATGATGGAAAATAAGCCTGCCACAATAATTTTTGGATAGCCCCTGGCCACCCAAAAATAGTCGAGGTCTTTTCTAAACAGGTCGCATATGTTGCGGGGATCGTACCGCTATGGGATCATACGAAAATACCTTTTCGGTGGTGGCTACAACGCTGGCATTAAAGACGGTTTTGGCAACCGTTACCATTTCGTCGGACAGCGGACCGGTAAGCGTCAGGTTACAAGTGTTGATAAGATACGTGCTGCTGTATTCTTTGGCAAAACGAGCCAGGGTTTCCAGAGAGGGAAACAGTAATGTACATTTAATCATGAAGGACGGTGGTTGATTCTTGTTCCCTGAAACTAATAAAGATGAGATTAGGTAGGTAATGGCTACTGCACAAATCCTGCTATTCACACGAAGCAAAAGCGCTACAGTACAGGATTATAATGTAACAACTGCGTTTTTTCCACAGTGATCCTGCAACCGGTAAACTGTTGTTCTTTGTGCTCCTTTTACGCTCAATGTGTACAGTCGCCTTTTCGATGGTTGCCGTAAACGCCGGTGTTTTAAGCAGAGCACAACTGTTTTCTTTTCTCCAGGGTACCAGCCAACTTTCAAGATGTTTCCTTGCGTTAATTCACACACCGAAAAACCCCCGGAATACCTAGGGCTGCTTTCTTTTTTCGAATGTAAACCTTTATCTACGGATCAGATACTTCGATGTGCTCTTTCCGCCATCAAGGTTATAGAAGTCGATAATTACATAGGTGTCCTGCTTGATACCGGTGACCTGGTAAGCAAAGGTGTGTTCGGTTTTGTTTTTGGCAGTGGTAGCATCTTCCAGAAAAGGTGCCGGCTGCCCCTCTTTGGTAAGCAAAATCTTGTCTAAACGAACCGGGGAAATGATCTGTCCTTCGATGGTGTATTCGCCGTTGGCGTTTGCCTTTCCTGCAGGTTCAGCAAACGATACCTGGTGATCGTCGCCTGTGTCTTTTTTACAGGAGGTAACGGCAAACAAAAAAGAAAAGGCAAGCAGTGTAAAGATTGTTTTCATGGGATGATGTTTCGGTAAAAGTATACTGCAGGTTTGTTTAAACCAAGTTCGGACCTAAATAGCATTTGCTTCCCCCTTTCGTCGTGATAAAAGTCACGCATCATACTGCAGTGATTTAGCACTTTTGTACCATGAACCCAAAAATAAAACAACACTGGGAACAAGTCTACGAAACCAAACAACCCGATGAGGTAAGCTGGACCCAGGCGATTCCCAATACGTCCCTGGCGTTTATACGCAGTTTTAACCTGCCCAAAACGGCCCGCATTATTGATGTGGGTGGCGGAGATGCTAAACTTGTTGACTACCTGTTGGCGGAAGGGTTTAAGAATATCACTGTACTTGACATTTCAGCACATGCCCTGCAACGGGCAAAGGATCGATTGGGCAAACAAGCGGCACAGGTTACCTGGATAGAGAGTGATGTAACGGATTTTAAACCCAATAATCATTACGACGTCTGGCACGACCGGGCTACCTTTCATTTTCTTACACAACCAGCGCATTTGCAAGCCTATTTGCGTATCGCTAAGAATGCTGTAAAAGGGTACATGACCATCGGAACTTTTTCAACCCATGGGCCCGGGAAGTGTAGTGGCCTTCCCATCAGGCAATACAACGAGGCTCAATTAACACAGGAACTTCAATCCGGCTTTACCAAAATCCGATGCCTTACCGAAGACCACACCACGCCTTTTGGCACATCGCAGAACTTCTTGTTTTGCAGTTTTCGGCGATCTGCCTGATTTGATAATGAACCTTCAATGAATTGACTGATATGAAAACACGAAAACAGGAACCAATTATGCACTTTATCGTTTGTAGTTCATAATGATCAAAGCATCTGGACGAAAGTCCAAGGCTTTCCCTACTATAAAAATGCCTGCCTACAGGCAATCACTCATTTAAAAACCTCTTTGCCCCTAGCACCATTTTCTCCGCCGATTGTACGGCCAGCTTTTCGATTTCAAACCGGGACAAAGCATCCTCCAATTCCTGTAATCGTTTTTTGTTGCCCAGCCTATTGTACTCCGCTTTCAGGATGCTGATTTTTTCAAAATCCTGGATGCCTTCAATCAGTTTCTCAAATCGAATGGACTTGAGCGGACCAGGATAAATCTGGTAGGTATCTCCTGCAGGCCAGGCGGTAAACCGGCTATCCTGCAAGGGATTTTTCGGCCAACTGTTATATGCCCATCGCAGGTAACCATCCATTCCTTTTGCAGCCGTGTACCAACCTATCCAAACATGTTCCGCCGGGGGCGAAAACGTAAACCCATTGGGATAGTTTTCGGTGCAACAGGTGTACCAGGTGCTTAGCTTTCCTTGCTGCTGGCGTTGTTGTAAGGTAGCGGCAGGAAATTGCCAGCGGGAGGCAATGCAGTAGTCATAAATGTCAGCTTCGATCTCGGGGTGATAATCACCGGCCAGGGCGATCTTCCAATCTTTGTCCACTTCTTTTAATAGCGCAATCACTGCCTGCATGGCCGGCATGGGCCGTTCATCCATGGCAATGGCGGTTTTGTGAAACCAGCCTTTTGCCTTCAGATGCCTTGTAAAATCGGTGAGCATAGGTTTCCAGAAAGCGTTGTATTCCGGTGAACCGATCTTGCCGGTAAATACGGTATCTATACCCAACGCTTCATCGAAATACGGAAAGGCAATTTTCCAGGGCACCATGCTGTAACAATTGATGCGCTGGGTGATGCCACAGTCCATCACAAACGAAATGTATTTGTCAAACAGGCTGTAATCGTATTGCCAGGAGCCATCTTTCCTTTTGGTCCATTTAATGAGGCCTGGAAAATCATCATAGGTCTGGTGATTCCAGGGTTCATCGACAATGCTGGCAGTAATGTTCTTTTGTCCTGCTTTGGCCAGCATGTTGTAATAAGACTTCATGTGGGAAAAATGAGCATCGCTCCAGAGTGCTACTCCATGCACCCTTGCAATGGCGGCCGGGTGCTGCCAGAGATCAAGGGTAAACGACCATTGTGCCGGAGGTGGAAGGGTTCTGTCCAACACTTTCACAGATATTGAGAACTTGTATGTTTTGTCCGCCTTTACAGTAAAAGTGCCAGCGTACACTCCTGCCTGTATCTTGGCCGGAACCTGCACACTGATCCAGACCGGTTGGATACTATTTTCTAGTAAGGCGATAGAGGAAATTGTTGTGTTGATAGGATCAGCCACCAGCGATGAATCAAAATCCTGCGGCTTTCGGTGACCGCAACCGTTTTTAAATTCATCGGTCATGACATAACCGACAAAGCCCGTGCTGATAGCCTGTTTTGGAATAATGCCTTTGCCTTTTGCTTTCAGGTCTGAAACGGAAATGCTTACGGAAGAAAGCTTTGTTGTACTCTGTACGGCCAGTTGCGCATGTACCTTCTCTCCTTTCCAGGCAGTTAATACCATGCTTTTTTGTAGAAGAACTTCAGAATTGTTCTCCTGGCTGAAACGCAGATTGCTGCTAACAAAACCTACCTGGACAGGGGTTGCTAACGATGGCGCCTTGGCTGATTGTTTCCCCTGAGCAAATACAAGCATCGGAAGTAATATAGCAGAGAGCAATAGGTGATTTTTCATGTTTCAGCTTATACAGTTTTCAATGCAGGTAACGATGATGGTAAAAACATACCTGGCCCGTCTTCGATCGATACAATATTTATTGCAAAAGATATTTTGCATTTTTTGTTGTGGGAAAAACCACAACCCCGTCTTCCTCTTTCTTTACGTTTATTTTTCTTCCTTTAGCATCGTACACCTCTACTCCTTTGGGAAGTTGTAAAGCACATGCCAGTCCTGCTTTGGAATAAAGAAGAGCGTTTTTCAGTATACCATTCGTCCACTCCATATCCACTTCAAAACCGTTGGGTGCACACAGGCCTTTGATACGACCGCCACTCCACGTTTTGGCCGCAGGCAAGGCTGGCAAAAGACGAATGACTTTTTTCGTTCCGGTACTTTGTAAAAACATTTCGGCTAGCGCAGCCGTTGCCCCCAAATTGCCATCGATCTGGAAGGGAGGATGTGCACAGAATAAATTCGGATAGGTTCCAGCACCCCGCATTTTATACCCGCCTTCCGTAGTAAAAGCAGGCTGCAACAGACCTTTAAACACCTTCAAGGCGTGATCGCCATCTCCCAGCCTTGCCCAAAATGCAATCTTCCAGGCCCTTGACCAACCCGTTCCGCCATCGCCGCGGTGCAACAATGTTTTTTTTGCTGCTGCTGCCAGGGCAGGCGTTTCCATGCCATTGATTTCATCGTACGGATGCAAGCCATACAAGTGCGAAACATGGCGGTGCTGGGGTTCGGCTTCGCCATAATCACGGATCCATTCCTGAATACCGCCGGAAGATGGACTGACCAAGTTGGGTGCCAGTTGCAGTTTTATTTTTTGAAGCGAATCGAGAAAGCTTTTATCAACGGCTAGGATCTGCGCAGCTGCAATGGTATTGCTTAACAGCTCCCGCCCGATCTGCATATCCATGGTGGGTCCCATCGTGGTTTGTCCCTTAAAACCACCCGGTGTGATGTAGGTATTCTCCGGAGAGTTGGAAGGGGCTGTAACCAGAAAACCGGTTTTAGGATCCCTGATCAAAATACCGGTGAAAAATTGTGAGGCTCCTTTTAGCACCGGGTAAATTTCCTGCAGGTATTTTTCATCAGGATTGTACTGGTAATGCTGCCAGAGATGCTGGCAAAGCCAGGCGCCACCCGTGAGAGAAGATCCCCACTCCGCACTTTCGCCGGGCGCAGTAAACTTCCAGGGATTGCTCATCATGTGTGCTGTCCAGCCTTCTGTATGGTAATACGCCTTTGCTGTCTTTTGTCCGGGTTCTACCAGTTGTTTCGTAAAGTGGAGTAACGGTTTGTGACAGTCAGCCAGGTTGGTGATCTCTGCCGGCCAGTAGTTCATCTGCACATTGATGTTGAGATGATAGTCACCATTCCACGGTGTCTGGTACTCTTCAGCCCATAATCCCTGCAGGTTGGCGGGCAAACCGCCGGGCCGTGAACTGGAAATAAGCAGGTAGCGACCGAAGTTGAAATATAGCGCCGGCAGGTGGGCATCCTCCTCTCCCTTCGCATACTGCTGCAAACGCTGCGGAGTCGTCAACAGGTTGGCCGTATGCGGTGCGGCAAACGAAAGAAGGCAACGGTTGAAATAAGATTGAAAATCGGTCACATGATTTTTGTAGAGTTGTGGCCAGGGCAATGCTACTGCAGCCTGCACATGCTTTTTCGCAACCGGCAACGGATCAAGGCCTCGCCTTTCCACATCCGGCCACGAAAGATCGGTAGCGGCACTGAGTAGCAGCGTACACTCCGTCGCCCCTTCAACCTGCAAACCATTTTCCCTGGTTGAAATTTTACCATCGCCAATGGCCTGCAGAAAAGCACTGTATTTTATGCCGTCTTCTTCACCACTGTTCAACTGACCTGTCATGGTGATGGTTTTGCCGAAAGAACTCACTAGGGCTTTTTCTTTCCGGTGCAGTTGCAGGAAAAAATTTAAAGCTCCTTTTCTATAGGCACGCAACCGAACAACAATCGTCTGTTGGGGTGCACTGACAAAAACTTCTTCTGTGTACCCTACGCCATTTCGCTTCCAGGTTGTTGTAGCCAGTGCTTTGTCAATTGACAATATGCGGTTGTAATGTGTTACGGCAGATGCTGTATCGTGCCAGCGGATAAACAAGTCTCCCAATGTTTGGTAACAACCAAATTTTACATTACTTCCATTGCCAAAACCCGAGCCTTTGCCGGCCGACACAAAATGTTTTTGGAGAAGGTCCTTCGCTTCTTTGTTTTTTTCTTCCTGCAACAATTTCTGGATCGTTGGCAGGTACTGATGCGCATCGTGCCGGTTGGGATCTTCCACGCCTCCCGACCACATCGAAATCTCGTTGAGAACAATGCGTTCGGTATTTGTGCCGCCAAACACCATTGCCCCCAGGCGTCCGTTCCCAAGTGGAAGTGACTGGGTAAAATGCGTAGCCGGGGCATCAAACTTCAGTTGTACATCCGACTGTGCTACCAGGGTGCAGACGTAAAAAAAGAAGGCGAGAAAAAACAGAAGACGGTTTTGCATTTCTTTTACCCGGTTATTGATGATGGATGAATGCTTCCTTTGCCTGAAAACCTAAGCAATTCTTCACCGAAGCCAGGAAGTCAGATTCCTGCCAACTTACGAAGATCCTGAGAAGAAGGAACATGCAAACGTTTGCACATGCGGCTTTGCAAACAAATTACGAATCCAAAGCTTCATTACAGTGAAAGTTATTCTCACCCCTTGTCAATATTGATAAATCAACCTTTTACAATGCAGAAATAATCCGGAGAAAAGTAGAAAGGAGAAAAATAAAAGAAGCAGAATGCTTTTAGAGTTTTCTAGCGATGTTCGGATGGCTGTAATAAAAAGGCTTGTGAAATGCATAGACGCTGCAAGTCACAAGCCTTTGCGATTATTTTATTTCTTTTCCTTTACAGTCGTCGTAGCGCCACCTTCCAGGGTAAGGCTGACGGGCTTATTGGTTTTCCAGGCACCGCGGGTAAAGTCCGGCACATCAACCGTGCGGGATTTCTTCGCCACCGATCGTTCACTCAACGGAAACACAGCACTCCAGAGGGCACCATCATACACATCCTGGTCCAGCGGGAGCCCGTTGCGCAGGCAGTCGATCAATCGCCAGTCCATGATAAAGTCCATTCCGCCATGACCACCGATCTTTTTGGCAATCTCTCCTACATGTTTGATGATAGGCGGCGTGTACTTCGCATAAAGATCTTTCAGTTCTTCGCTCTTTAGCCAACTGTGGCCAAAAGCAATGCGTTCCGGTGAGGGATATTTATTGGCCACTCCTTTGGTACCGCTGATCAGGTGAATGCGGGAATAAGGCCGCGGCGTGGTCACATCGTGTTGCACCATGATGGTTTTACCTTTATCGGTGCGGATCATGGTGGTGTTCATATTGCCACGGTACTCCTTTCCAACAAATGGCTGGAAGAAAGAATCTTTTTCGGCTTTTTCCCTGGCCATCTCTCCCATTTGAAAATCAACGGTGGACATGGAAACCAGGTGGCTGAATTTGTCGCCGCGGTTAATGTCCATGCATTGCGCTATGGGTCCGAGACCATGGGTTGGATACAGGTTGCCGTTGCGTGTCATGTTTTCCTTCAGCCGCCACATATCGGCATAACCGTTCTTGCTGAAGTTCAGATCCCGAAGGTCATGAATGTAAGCACCTTCGGCATGCACCAGTTCACCAAACATGCCGTTACGGGCCATATTCAGCGTAAGCATTTCAAAAAAATCGTAGCAGCAGTTTTCAAGCATCATGCAATGCTTGCGTGTCTTTTCAGAGGTTTCCACCAGTTGCCAGCATTCGTCCATGTTTACGGCAATAGGCACTTCACAGGCCACATGCTTGCCATGGTTCATGGCATACAGCGACATGGGCGTGTGTAACTGCCAGGGTGTGCAGATATACACAAGATCCAACTCTTCGTTTTGAATCATGGCTTTCCAGCCATCGGCGCCACTGTATTCTTTTGCTTTGGGGCGTCCTTGTTTGGTAAGGATCGCATTGGCCTTGGTAGCCCGCTCGGGAAATTTATCACAAAGGGCTTTGATCTCCACTCCTTCGATATATGACATCCGCTCCACGGCACCCGGGCCCCGCATACCCAGGCCAATAAAGCCAATGCGGACTTTGTCAATCTTTGGGGCGGCGTAGCCACTCATGTTAAAGCGCTGTTTGCCTGTAGCCCAACTGTAACTGCGTTCCAGGGCCTCGTCTTTTTCACCCTCACTCATCGCCCAGGTAGGAACTCCCGCCATAAAGGCTCCTGATCCCAAAGCCAAGCCACGTAAAAATTTTCTGCGATCGGTACTCATAAAAACTAGTGGTTGAAATATTTGTGATGATAAGATAATGTATGGTTCATGTAAGGCCGTAATCAGGGACACTGAAACCTCTTCTGCGAAAACAAACAACCGTAACGATCAGGAGCCTACCTACCGGAAAAACTGTTCGGACAACGTTTATCCCTACAAACTTTTCAGTGACTCTTCAAAGGTAACCGGAACAGAAAGTACTTCATCGCCATTCTGTAAATTGAACAATCGTTTGCACATGCTTTTTCCGCTGCAAGATGAAGATTATCCTGTCAAAATTATTTTGACATTCATCCTATCATCTTAGCTTTTTGTGCCGCATTTTTTATTCACAGCTTTTGCTCGAAATAAAATCGTTGCAGGTATACCAATACTTTTTTGAATTGTATATTTCTGCTTACGTGCTTCAAACAATTCCGGTAAAAATTCCGTTGCGTTTCTTACCAAATCCAAAAAGCTTACGGCAGACGCCCCAAATCAACATCCGGTTTGCGCTGCTGCGGCATTCGGGTAAAGGTGGAACGATAAGGCGTATACCCGGAAAAGAAACCACAGTTTTTTAAAAAGAATGCATTGTCCTTTACACCGCCTGCATAATCCATGCGATAACCTTTAGCTGCCGTATTGTCGTAGGTAAAAACGGCTTTGGATAGTTCTATCCAGTTACCGGCAGAATCGGCAATCCATTGATTGTTGAATAAAACCTGCCGTTCCTTATCGCCCTGTTCGGGAATAAAGTTTTCCAGGAAGGAATGAAAGCGCCGCAGATAGGTGTTTGTTTTTGGCCGTTTGAACGATGCAATCAGCATCCACTCCCCTTTTTCCGGAGCAAAGAAATAAGCCGTGTAGATTGTGTTGCCGGCACCATCCGGTTTTCCTTTCAGCAGGAACTTGTACGTAACTCCGGCCTTCCAGTTGTAGCGTAAAAAGCTTTGTCCGCCCGAACCTTCATTGCCAAATTCGCCGGTATAAACCCCTTCACCTTTTTTCAACATCGTGATGCGCTGGTCTTCGGGAATGCTTTTAGGATCATCGGTGGAATAAGGACTCCATACTGAAAACAGGACCCTTCTTTCCGTTGGCGAATTGACCTGGATACCAAAATACCCTTCGCCAAATCCATTGGCCATATAGTATGAGCCCACCACATCCTGTCCTTGCGGAACCGTAATCTCATTGTAAAACCACGCTGCTTTTATGCTGTCCGCAAACGGGTAATTCAGGTGCACCGATGGACCTCTGCGTCCCCAGTAAAAAAAATTCCCTTCGTTGTTTTTGACATAAGCCGTATTGGCGTTGATGGCCGTGCCGCTGATCTCATAGCCGCTGACATAAGCAAACTGGCTGCCGGTTTTGGTTAGGCCACGGAGTGTGATCTTCACATAGCCCGTATCCTTCATCTTCCATTCACCGGCATTGTAGGACGCGTAGGTATTTCCTTTTACAGCAATGGTTTTCTCCTTTCCGTTGATAGAAAGCTGCAGGCTGCTCTCACCATCCGTTTTCGCCTTTACCGCAATCTTTATCGAGCCCGGTTGGCTAATGCGCAGGTAGGTATCAAACTGTACCTGCTTGTCCGTCCAGTTTTCAATGCCGTTGTTTGTAATCATTCGGGAACGACCGGTTACCTGTTGGGCGTAGGTATTGCCGGCAATGGGCAGTTGCAATATTTTCTCTTCGTCGGGTTCATTAGTATCAGTTGGTGTTGCCTTTATGAATAAAAAGCATAGCAGCAATGATGAGACAAACAAATACAGGCGTTGTTTCATTTCTGAATTATTTAAACAATCAAGTAAAAAGCGAAATGCAAACGGAGCTCAACCCTTTGCCGCTTGCATTTCGCTCACCATTATTTTATGGGCACCAGCCAGTAACTGTACTGCTGGTTTTTGAAAGGAATGCGGTATTCTTCCAGCGGACGTGAACCCCAGCTATCTATGCCCTGCAAACCCAGTTGCTGCAGGTCCACATGCATGAAGATGGTGTCTTTTTTTACCAGCTCGCCGGAATGATATTGTTTTTTATCCGCTTCCGGATCAAGGTCGTCAAGGCTGTAAGGAAGTGCAGAAACATTCAACAAACTATCAGCAAAAACAATCTTCAGCCCTTTGCCCTTTTTGTTGGTTAGGGTAGCCCAGCGCACATCGCTTTTGTTGCCACTTTCCTGCGGACGGGCATAAGGAAAATATTGTTCACTCACTGTTTGTTTGTACAGGCCCACCAGCGAGGCTGACTTCCGGTCCCAATAACTTTCCCAGGGCCCGCGACCGTACCACTGTACCTGGTC
Organism: Flavisolibacter longurius; assembly: GCA_014163555.1. Lineage (GTDB taxonomy): Bacteria > Bacteroidota > Bacteroidia > Chitinophagales > Chitinophagaceae > Flavisolibacter. The sequence goes on along the minus strand of JACJGO010000019.1, from coordinate 6,055 downwards.
CAATCCGTTTGCTACCTGCAGGTCGTTGCCAATACGCATGAGCATCGGGTATTTTCCTTTTACGGCAGTAAAGCGGTTGGTCACTTTCACCGATCCTTCACCAAACACCGTGAAAACCTGTTCCGCTTCGGCATCACCGTTGACCAGGCTTTTTTTGAACACCACCTCATACGAACCTTCCCTGTTTTGTTTGACATCTGCCTTCAAAATTTTTCCGCCTTCGTATGCATTGCGCCACATGCGCAACGACTTGTTGAGGCCTGCACCAATATCATTGTCGGTTGGAGCCCGCCAGAAAGAAGGCTGCGGGCCTTGCAGCAATAAAGTTTGTCCATTTACCGTATAACGTGACATGGTGCCCTTGCCGGCATCAAACGAAACTGCAAACCCTTTGCCGCTGATGGTGTACTGATTGCCCGTTTGCGTCAATTGCAGCTTCGCGTTTTTCCCTGTCCATAAATTCTGTGTAGGGGTAGATATCGGGAACTGTTCGTAAGCAACCTCGTACTCTTTATCCAGGAACGGCTCCGCCTCTTTCAGCGTGTACCGAACATTGAGGAAATATTCCCTGCCCTCTTTTTGTTTTGTTTTGATATGCAGGGGAAAACTGGCGGTTTGTCCTGGTTCAGCGACAATGTTTTTGATGCTGCCCCTTTCAACCACTTTCCCATCTTCCACCACTTCCCATGCTGCCTGCACATTATCCAGGTTGCGGAATGCATAACCGTTGGTAACGGCAAGGTTATTCCCCTGAGTGAACTGTGACTTGATGTGCTGGTAAACTTTTTTGATCTCAATAGCCATCGGCGTCAGTTCGCGGTAAGCGGTTACCACGCCTTTTACACAAAAATTATTATCACTGATGTTGTGCGGCACGGGACCTTCCAGCGGAAAATCACCACCATACGCCATGATACGCATGCCGTTCTTTACGGTATCAATGGCCTGGTCAATCCATTCCCAGATAAAACCGCCCTGCAGGTTCGGGCTGTTTTCAATCACATCCCAATAGTCTTTAAAATTACCGAGACTGTTGCCCATGATGTGTGCATATTCACTCATCACCAACAGGCGGTCCGGCTTTCCGGAAGCATACCGCTTTAGCCATCCCGGGCTCGGGTATTGCGGAACGATCATGTCGGTGTTGTAATCCCATTCGGCACGCTCGTATTGCACCGGCCTGCTATCAGCCTTCTTTAACCATTCATACGCTTCGTAAAAGTTTACGCCATTGCCGGCTTCGTTGCCCAGCGACCAGGTCACCACCGAAGGATGGTTCTTATCGCGTTCATACATACGGGTGATCCGCTCAAGATGGGCTGCCCGCCATTCACGTTTGTTCCCCAACGTTACATCCAGGTTATAACCTAAACCATGTGATTCGATGTTGGCTTCATCCACCACATAAAGTCCGTACTCATCGCAAAGCTCCATCCAGTAGGGATCGGGCGGATAATGTGAATGACGAACAGCATTGACGTTCAGTTTTTTCATCATTTCCAGGTCCTTGCGCATGTCTTCCCTAGTGAGGGTATGGCCTTGTTTGGCATTGTGTTCGTGACGGTTCACCCCTTTCAACAAAACCCGTTTGCCATTGACCAGAAAATTATTGTCTTTTATTTCCACGGAGCGAAATCCCACCCGTGCAGGAATCACTTCCAGCACCTCTCCTTTTTTATCCTTCAAGGTTATGTACAACGTATAGAGGTAAGGCAGTTCTGCCGACCAGGATTTTACACCCGGAACCTTCTCCGAAAACTGGTACAATGTCCGGTGGTTGCCCAACACTTTTTGTACCCCTTCACTCTTTTTCTTCACTACTGTTTTACCGGTTGCATCCACCAAATCCATTTCTACCGAAAAAGTATCGGGCCGGCTGTGCAAGGTTCGCTGGTCAATTTTATAATTGTTGATCTCTGCCTGAACGGTCAGCAGGCCATTTGTATAATTGTCGGTAAGATCGCTGGTAATCTTAAAATCCCGTATATCCAATTTCGGGGTTGCATACAAATACACATCCCGCTCAATTCCTGAAATGCGCCACATATCCTGGCATTCCAGATAACTGGCATCGCTCCAGCGGTACACCTGCAACGCCACCAGGTTTTCACCCGACTTAATGTACGTTGTTATGTCAAATTCGGCAGCCAGTTTACTGTCTTCACTGTAGCCAACTTTTTCACCGTTCACCCAAATAAAAAAAGCCGATTTCACAGCACCCAGGTGTATAAAAACCTGGCGGCCGTCCCAAGCTTTGGGCACCATAAATTTCTTACGGTACGATCCAACCGGGTTGTTGTCAACCGGGATATCATAGGGCGGATTCAGTTGGGCCCCTCTTTTGGCGTGACCGGCAAATTCGTAGGGCTGGTTTACATAAATGGGCAATCCATAGCCATTCAGTTCCCAGTTTGCAGGTACTGTAAAATCCTTCCACGCAGCATCGTTGAAACCTGTTTTGTAAAATTCCTGCGGACGTTGCCGCGGATCCTGCACCCAATGAAATTTCCAGTTGCCGTTGAGCGAAAGAAAATAGGCAGAGGCCTCTTTTTGCCTTTGCCTGGCCAGATCTGCATTTTCATACGCAAATCCAGTGGCCCGCATGGGCATTCGGTTGAGAGAAACAATTTCAGGCGTCAACAATTCGGAGGGCAGGCCCTGTGCGACTACGGCTAAGGCAAATGAAAGACCTGCCAGGAGAGAACTTATTTTTTTCATCAATGGTTCGTTACATTTATTTCATTCAAGATTAATGTTGTCCTGAATGCTGCTGGTGATGTTTTGCGTTTTATTTTATTTGAAACAGTATGCTTTCTGATGGCTTGTGCGCAGCCTCCATCAACGCTTCCAGTTCGTTTACTTTTTCGGGATGGGCCTGCGACAGATCTGTAGCTTCTCCAATATCATTCGCAAGGTTGTACAATTCTGTGCGAAAGGGTTTGGCATCTTTGTAAAAACGAATCGCCTTCCATTCTCCTTTGCGAATGGCCTGCTTGAACCCCTGCTCATAAAACTCCCAATACAGAAATTCATGCTGGTCTTGCTGGGATTTGCCTTTTAATGCAGGAAGAAAAGAAATGCCGTCGGTATGGGAAACCTTTGCACCGGCAATGGCTGCAACGGTTGGCAACAGATCCCAGAATGCACCGGTGAATTGGGATGTGCTGTTGACCGGCACTTGGCCGGGCCATTTTACCAAAAAAGGAATGCGAATGCCCCCTTCGTACAAATCTCTTTTAATGCCTTTCAGCGGACCGCTGCTCCTGAAGAATTCTGTCGCATCCTGCATACGCCGTCCACCTTCAACATGCGTTCCGTTATCGCTGGCAAAAACAACGATGGTGTTTTTATCCAGACCATTTTTTTTCAAATGTTGCAGCAATCTTCCAATATAATCATCCATGCTGGTGACCATGGCGGCGTAGGCAGCTCTGGGTTGCGGTTGCGGTCCGTAATGCTGCCCGGCAGGATGGGCCTTTTCGGGAACAAACAGGCTGTTGCCATCAGCGTCCTGGTATTGCTTCAGGTATTTTTCCGGTACCACCAGTTCAGCATGCGGCAATGTGTACGACACATATAAAAAGAAAGGACGGCTCTGGTTTTGTTTTATAAACTCAATAGCCGATGTGGTAAACAGTTCGTTCAGGTAGGTTCCCTCCGGCACCCGAACTTTTTTGCTTTTACCCCCTATGATCTTCCACACAGAATCACTTTGCTGGTAATGACCTTCTACATGGTGCAGGTGGCCTACAAAAAAATCCCAACCTTTTTTCTCCGGCGCACCGGCCGTGTTTTGCAGGCCGAGTCCCCATTTGCCAACCATGCCGTTTATGTATCCTTTTTGCTTGAGCACTTGCGGCAGGATGGAATCCTGCGACCGCAGGGGTAACTCCCCATTGCCACGGATATAAGTGTGGCCTGTGTGTTGTCCCGTCATCAGTGATGCGCGGGAAGGCGCACAAACCGTACTGCCTGCATAAAAATCGGTAAACCGCATGCCTTCTTTTGCCAATCGATCAAGGTTGGGGGTTTTAATCTTTTGCTGTCCGTAAGGACCGCTATCACCATACCCCAGATCATCGGCCAGGATAATAATGATGTTGGGAAGACGTTCTTTTTTTGTTTGCGCTTGCAGCACCAAACAAAAAAGAACAGCAATGAAGAAAAAAGCGGCGGTTTTTTTCATGCAGCAATACCTCCTGCACTTCAATTGGTGTGATTAAATTATGGACTAAACTTAGGCATAACAAACAACATAGCCCTGCGCAAACGTTTGCCTTTCTTGCATGGAAAATATTGTCAAATAAAAAAGCGGTTTGCGTTGATCACTCCAACGCAAACCGCCTGCTTAAAAATTTTGTTTGCAAACGGATTGTCCTGAACTACTCTCTTACTATCACAATATCCTACTATGCAAACTTGCACCCGGTTCTACTTCGGCTCGGGTACTTTTGCAATCACCGTTTCGCCGCGGCCTTTTTCATTGGCGATGCTTTGAATGGTCCAAAGGTCTTTGCGGTTATCGCCGTCTATCATGCTGCCGCTGTAATCGCCCCAGGCCACGCCATCCGCAGCACCCCGGCCTTCGCCAAGCCGAATGATTTCCCGAACAGTTCCCGGCTTGTCCTTGGCTTTGCGGTAAGCAAACCGCGGCGAGATAAACATATTTTCACCGGCTTCCTGGAAACCAATCACTACATCGTTTTTTTTGTTCACGGCAATGGTGGTTTGAATGTAGTTGGATGTATCGCTTTTTATCAGCCCTGTTTGCTGAATAGCGCCGTTTTTTGCATTGATCTGGTGCCATTGTACGGCCGAACGACCATCACAATTCACAGCCTGCGAAAACCAGATGCTGCCGCCCTGTAACACCAAATTTTTCGGATTGCGGTCGCCACTGGAAACTTTTTGCTCCGTGCCTTTTTGTTTTGATTGCGGCGGAAAATTACTGTATAGAAGATTGTGCTGTTTGCGTGACACCAGTACACTGTATGGCTTCCCCGATGCATCTTCCGTTATTTTACGGATAACAAAATCGCCCCGCTCAATTTCAAAAAAATATAGATCGTCTGTTTTGTCCTGCCCGAAAACAGGGTGGCCCAGGCTTCCTTTAAAATGATAAACTGTGGTTGGCTTTCCCGCTTTTGCATCGGCAGCGCAGAGAACAAACGTTCTCTCCTCTCCACCCGGAAACGAATACCCGATCCATTTGCGGCTATAGCCAATCCCTCCTCCATCCACACCGTTTGGTGCCGGTACCGGATACGTGTTCCAGGCGCCGGTTGGATCACTGGTTTCGGAAACAGAAACATTCACCGGCTTTGTTTTTTCCTTGTCATAATACCACCACAGGTTAAAAACAAACATCTTGTTGTGCAGATCATAATACATTTTAGGATCGATGCCGTCGTTGAAACATTTCTGCGAAACGCCCTGCACAAACTCACCCTTTTTATTGTAGATCACAAGGCCGCTGTTGGTTCCATGCAGCACATATCCGCCGCCCACAGCAATCTGCGGATCTACCTGGCGGTTGCCATCCATTGATCCATCAAAAGCAAGGTAACCGTTGACCCATCTGGCATTGCCGCCCTGCTTCCGTTCGGGACAGGTATTGTTGTTATTGGTGTTGAAACTTGTTTTGCGCAGCGGTGTAATGACTTCTGTGCGGGAAGGATAAACGGCATTGGTTTGCGCCATAGCCATACCCGCCCAGCAGGCCAGTGCTGCCAGCGAAAGAATATTCTTCATTTCAAATAAGATTTAGTTGGTTTTTTATACTGGTTTTGTTAATGTATCAGCTCCGGCTCATTCGTCCTAACGCTTTTCGCTACCCGTAAATGGTGGAGCATATCTGTAGTCATTTTTGTGAGGGTGAATTCGGGGTTCCATCCCCAGTCCTTTCTTGCCACGGAGTCATCGATGCTGCCGGGCCAGGAATCGGCAATGGCCTGCCGGTAGTCGGGCTTGTAATCAATGGTAAACTCCGGGATATGCCCTTTGATCTCTGTGGCGATTTCCTCGGGGGAAAACGAAATGGCTGAGAGGTTATAGG
>JACJGO010000018.1 GCA_014163555.1 Flavisolibacter longurius | reverse complement strand
CAAAGTTGTCGTTGCGCTTGCGCTGATCCAGGTTTACATTGGCTGATGTCCCGGTTGCCACTGGCGTCAGGCTGCCGAAATCCGGAAGCGAGCTCCAACTGCCTTCATAGTACTTGAAATTCAAACCACTGCCGCCACCAACAGAAGGCGCAGGGTTGATATCGGCCGTTGTACCGCCGCCGCTGAAGGCAGCGTCCGGGATGGGTGTACGCAGCGGAATGCCGGCAGCTGGATTACCCCAGAATACCCGCATGGTTTCACCACCGTCACGCTCAAAGAAAGTAATGGCAATGTCGTAAGTACCCGCCGAAGGGAAGGTGTAATAGCCTCCCTTGTACTGCTCTGCGTGTAGGCCATTGTTATCCACGACTGGTGTGGTATAGTGACCGTATTTACCAATGTATAACTTAGAACCGTCGTCAGAAACAGTTTCGAAATAGTACGTACCGGCAGCAGGCACCGTGATCTTGCCCTCCCACAGGAAAGCAAAGTTGTCGTTGCGCTTGCGCTGATCCAGGTTTACATTGGCTGATGTCCCGGTTGCCACTGGCGTCAGGCTGCCGAAATCCGGAAGCGAGCTCCAACTGCCTTCATAGTACTTGAAATTCAAACCGCCAAGTGTAGCAGCACTACTAGTGTTGAATGAATTTTCAAGGGTGGCAACAGATGTCGTGTTTAAAACCGCTGAAGAGGATGAAACAGCCGAACCGGTTGTATTGGAACTTATACCTTCCCAAATGCCATTACCAATGTTTACCCAATTTGAAATAGCTGTGAGTCCATTAATGACAGGCTTTGCTCCGCTGCCATAAGCTGAAAAAGTTATGGGGGCACCAGAACTTCCTGAGCGGTTGACCCTAATTGTTCCATTGAAAACATCACCACGTTTAAAATAAACGTTGTCACCAGGCTTTAAGTTTGGAAAAAATGCGTTAAGTTTTTGAATTGTTTTCCAAGGCGTATTGGGATTTTGCGCTTCAGCACTTGATCTTGAATCATCGCCAATAGTGGAGGAAAAATAATAGTCGGTTGCATTAGCCAGATTGATTAACATTATCAACGCTAATACAGCGCATAGCTTCTTCATAAGAAAGTGTGGGGTTTACTAGATTTTAAAAGGTGTGAAAAGAATGCGCAAGATTTGCAAAAAATATGCCAAAAACATAGTTTTCCACATCGACGGCAAGTTTTTCCACTAGGCTTACGCAATTACTCACACCAAAAGTAAGGGAATGCCCCCCTTTTCAATCTTTTTTCCACATTTTTTCTTTGAAATCCTAGCTTTTGTCGTTAATTTTTTAGAAAAAATTGACTACCATTAAGGTTATCGCATTGGATATTAGCTAAATATGTCCCTGCCGGTAATTTTGATATATCTACTGAAATTTTTTTATCAAATGAGTGAAATGGGAGTGATTTTACAAGATTTCCTGATAAAGTATAAATGGAAAGCTGTCCATTTTCTTTCAAAACTTCGGACCCTATAATATCTAAAACATTAGTTGCTGGATTGATAATTGAAAAGTCCAAACGTTTTGTGCGGGTGACTTTTATCGTTTTACTAATATACTTTTCGCCTGTTTTATCAATCGCTTTAATGCGATAATAAAGTGAATTATCCAGCTCAGAATCAAAATTATAAGAGCCCATTCGACTCGCACTCAATCTACGTATTACAGTAAAGTTTAATCCATCAACACTTCCTAAAATTTCATACTCTTGGATTTGATCTTCATTTACAACAGTCCATTTGAGAGCACTTTTATTTTGCTGAAACATTGATTTAAATTCAGCGAAATAAAAGGGTAATGTAATACCGTATGGCTTCATCAAAACGGCAGAAGTGTATGGTTGAAGATGAATAAACCCATTATACCAATTACCTTTCATGTCAGAATACAGAGCATCCAGAGAATAGGTAACAGGAGAGTTGGTTGGATTGTAAACGAATTGTACGTATTTGTCAGGCGTAACAGGACTTATATTGGCCTCATTCAATTGGAAATTATCTATCCATATTGGCTGGCTTTGTTCAGTAAACTCCAATACGATGCAAGCATTTCCTTCTGTGGCATTTGCAGTGAAAATATATTGTTTCCGACTAATAGTATCTGTAAGATTTATATATTCTACATTACTTATGGTATTGTAAGGCTCACCTACCCTTCTAAGGAATGCCTTTCCATACTTACCCGCCACACCGCTTAACAAATCAAATTTCAGTCGGTAACTCTTTCCGGCTTCGATTGATCCAATATAAAAAATCGCATAGGCAGCACTTGTAGTATTTGTTAATCTTGAAAAAGTGAGTTGCAGTGTACCGTCACTGATTTTATTATTTACGAATGAGGCTGTAAAATTGTTGTCTTGCGACCATACGCTCATGCCATCAACATTGCCTTCAAAATACTCATTTTTGAATTTCTCATGACTTAGAGAATTGATGATATAGGAAGGATTAACAAAGGGAGTTCGTTTTGAATTTAAGTCCTGATTTAATAAGTTTTGCCATTGCGGCAAGCTTTTTTCGCTGCTAATTCGCGTATTGTTCTGTTGATAGGAAGTATAGAATATAAAATTCTCATCTGCGGGGCGGCAATAATAATTCCTATCAAATACACCCATTTCAGCCAAATCATTATTATCGCTTACTGAGTATGCAACATGCTGATTTGAAGATTTGGAGAAAAGAATATTGTTTTTTGCTACTATGTTTCTGATCAATACACCTCCAGAATATTCGTCGCTTGTAAGAATCAGTTGTTTTTCGTTATTATAAAGCGTATTGTTTTGAACAGAAAGATTGTATGAGTTGTGAATATAAATACCACTAAGCCCGCAGTTAGCAACAGTATTGTCGCCAACCTCAACGTCGCCTGTTTTATCATCTAAGTAAATCCCATGCATCGGAGCATATCCAGGAGAGTTAGTACCGGCACCGGCCCCAATTCCATTTAAAATAATATTCCCAACAACTTTGCGGTTTGTATACTTACGCAGGGGGCTAAAACCATTCCACGTATAAATACCTCCCCCGTCATCTTTTACGAAACCAAATTGATTAATAAAATTGTTTTTTATCAGCACAGAGTCACCCATAAAATCAATTGCCACATAACCAACACTATCTATATTATTATAAGCCACTGTATGATTTGATCCAATAACGCTAATGGCAGTATAAAGTCCTTGTGGCTTGGCCATTCCTGGATGTACACCCACATTCCTTACATCATTCTTAACGATGTATGTATCACGACAGCTATAACAAATAATAGCACCGTTGTTAGCATTTTCTATCGTCGTATTTTGGATGGCAAAACCACTTGCATTCTCAGTATAAAACGCATCAAAACCTGAAAAAAGAACAGAGCAATCTTTGATTGATATATTGCTGGCATGCTGAATTAAAAACATTCGGGAATTTGCGCCCTGAAAGGAGAGATTTTCAAATGTAATATTATTCCTTCCTTGGAGCACGACCACATTATCGATAGTGGTTGCCTTTACAACAGAAATAGAAGGATTTGTGGCCCCAAAGAATAAAAATAATTTGTTAGTGCTTCCTTCAAAATACCATTCTCCTTTTTGATCAAGCGTACCAAGATGATTCTGGATAAAAAATCCGAAATCGTTCGCTGGCTCAAAGTTAGTTGGCGTGTTGTAGGTTATGGCTGGACCACTATGCTGCGAAATAACGCCCCGTTCAATTTCCCACCTATTTTTTCGTATAACTAGCTCACCGTTTGTAAAGTTAGGTACAGATGATAAGGCTGCGTCATTTATTTGCGTTGAACCAATATGTGACTTGATTGAGAGATACCCCTTATTTGGATCAGAATAGTTGGGATAACGACCCATGGCTTTTGAGACACCATCGATGGCAACTAGGTTAACTGCCGAAACTGGAGCTGGCAATACAGCTTCCCAAATGGCACTATTTCCACCAGCGGATTTCCAACCAGAGAGTGTACTAAAACCAGTGATTATTGGACGTTCTCCTGTACCGTAACTGCTAAAAACAATCGGCGCATCAGTGGTTCCTGATAATCCTACATTAATTGATCCATAAAATACATCACCTCTTTTAAAAAGAATAGAATCACCTGGTTTCAGTAGTGAGAATATACTATTCAATTTCTGAATAGATTTCCAGGGGGTAAGTTGACTTTGCGCTTCCACTGAAGAACGGGAATCATCGCCAGTGGTTGAGAAATAGTAGCTTTTTGAAAAAGCTTTAAAGCTAAAAATAGCACATAGGAATACGAATAGGGTTTTCATAGCGGTTCACGGATTGCGGTTTCTAAATAAGATTGGCTTATTCCGTATTGGTAAGGGAGTAGGATAAATGCTATTGAGGTGGATTCAAGTACAATTACATAAACAATAGCAGATAGTTCAAATTAGTTCATATAGAACTTGGCGTAAAAATTTGAAACTTCATTGTGTGGGAAGAAATACAAACATTAAGATTGCTGCTTTTATTCATAGGATAGGTATTGGTGCTTGAATTTATTATAGGAGCATAAATGTAGACACAACATTTGTTGCTTTCTAATAATCAAAAGAGAAATTTTTAGAATTGAGTAAACTTGCTCGATTCATCCTTTTTCATGACGTAATTTTTCAATTCACTGTTGTGAATCCTACTATTTTACGGCGAGATAAATTACTAATTCAAGGACCGACATTGGTTACCGAGAACAATTGGTCTTATTAAATTATACCGCAATGCATTAAACTAGAAGTGGTCTCATAAATGGGTGGTGTAGCTTTGTGGGATGCGATTGACAGACAAGCAACGGGAAAAGGTCAAGGATCTTGTTCCCGATGGTCCTGTTAAAAGCGATGGTAAGGGCCGGCCCTGGAGGGACAAACGAGAAGTGCTGGAGGGCATTCTTTAGATCGTGAAGACAGGTGCCCGCTGGCGGGATTTGCCAAAGGAGTATCCCCCGTATCAGACCTGCCATAGACGTTTTCAGCAGTGGGTGGAGGATGGCACCTTTGACAAGGTGATCGAAGCGCCAGCTCATGACCTGCAGGAAAGAGGCGGCATTGACATGAGTGAATGTTTCATCGATGGCACGTTTTCGCTGGCGAAAAAAGGGGGCTACTTGTGGGAAAGACTAAGCGCGGTAAAGGCTGTAAGATCATGTGGGTCACGGACGCTGGTGGTGGTGTTTTATCTGTCGGGATCGAATCTGCAAGCCCTCATGAAGTTGCCTTAGTAGAAAAGACCCTGGCGGACAGATTTGTTGAAGGATTACCCGAAAAACTTATTGGCGACAGAGCCTACAACAGCGACCCTTTGGATGAGCGGCTGGCAGAAATGGGTGTCGAAATGATTGCACCGCACAGAACCAATCGAAGCAAACCAAAGACACAAGATGGCGAAAGCTCCGGCGCTATAAACGAAGATGGAAAGTAGAGCGGTTCTTTGCCTGGCTGTTCGACTACAGACGCTGCATCGTCCGCCATGAAAACAAAGAACAAAACATCAAAGCCGTTGTACTATTAGCATGTACAATGATCTTCCTAAAATCCTATTTCCATTTATGAAACCACTTCTAAACAATCTGGGAAAATGAAACTCCTCAGTCTGTGTTCCTGATTTATAAGTCAATTTCTTATTGACTTGCTTTGCAAAAATGTTTAGTGACATGCCCAATACCGCTAAGTGAAATTAAGCAGTAAAATTTCTGCGGAATTCCGGTACAGCCAAAAAAATTAAGAGTGAGTAATCCTGATACGTTGCTTGAAGGAAAGCTTGAAGGCTAAAAAATACCACATCGTCAAAATTGAAATCATTATCAGCTAAGAATTGCTGACAAATAATTGATAATCAATTTTTTATTTCAACGCTAATATTATGTATTCAATCTTTCATACGAATGAAATGACAAAAATTGCCAGTGACGAGGCTTTTTATTATGAAATCCAAGTTGTGCTTCCTTTAGCTTTCTCAAATTCTAAAAAACTGCTTGCGTGACCCTAAAAATGTGATTAGACGCTTTCGGACAATTGCTATATTGATAGTTTGCAAATTCGCATGTTTATATTACTTTTATCATCGCGACTTTCCAATAGAACCAAAACTTGACAAGCAATTCCAATAGACCTACTTTATAATGGTTGTATTCATTGTTACACTATAAGTCGTTTTGTCCAATCCTGTGGTTTTAATTAACCAACAAAAGATTCGTATCCTTTTGTAGACACTATTCGAATAAAATCAAAACTTTATGCGTAAAATCACCCTTCCCGGCTATTATGTTGCCGCCATGGTTTCCTTGCTGCTTTTTTGGGGATGCAGCAAAGAAGATTTAAACCCTAACCCGGCAACTCCCGATGTAAGCAAAGCTTCTGTACAGCGATCAACCAATGGTTCTTCTGCGGATGCATTTGATGCGGCTTTCGTGCGTTCTTTTTACGACCTTACTTGTAAGATTGTAAAGAATACGGCCGGTTTTTTCCCGCCACAAGCTTCCCGTGCCTATGGTTATATTTCATTAGCGCTATATGAAGCTACAGCCCCTGGCATAAAAAAAGGGTATACGCTGGCCGGGCAACTGAATGGCCTTTCTTCGGGCAGTTTACCCACTGCTGATAAGAACCTGAAATATAGCTGGGGAATTTCCGCAAATGCTGCACTTGCCAGGATGATGCAGTATATGTTTGAAGGGAATATCTCTGACCAGAATTTCCAGGAAATTAGAAAATTAGAAGAAAGCAACAAGTCATTCCTGTCAAAGCAAGTTTCTACCGACATCGTCGCTCGTTCTGAATCATTTGGAAAGGCCATTGCTGATGCCTTGTATGAATTTTCAAAAACGGATGGCGGTCACCACTCTTACTTTGATCCGTTTCAAAAGCCTTACGTCCTGCCACAAGGACCCGATAAATGGGTACCCACGGGACCAGCTCTTTCCCCTGTTTCTCCACTGTGGGGCAACAACCGTCCTATGCTTTCGCTCAACATTACCGGAACCAAACCGCCGCCTTGTTATCCGTTTAGCTCCGACCCTTCTTCTAAGCTTTATCAGGATGCCTACAAGGTTTATCAGCAAGTAAAGAATAATACACAGGAACAGGTTTTGATTGCTAAGTTTTGGGCCGATGATCCTTTCAATACTTGTACACCCACAGGCCATACCTTCAATATTCTAACCCAACTTCTGGAAGAAACGAACGCTTCGCTTGCTAAAACAGCTGTAGCCTACTGTAAAATGGGTATTGCAGAACTGGATGCTTTTATTGCATGCTGGAAGTGCAAGTATGACTTCAACCTGTTACGACCAGTAACATATATTCGCAGGTATATCGATCCTAATTTTAGCACGGTGATCGGTACGCCCGCTTTTCCGGCTTATATATCCGGTCACTCAGCAGAAATAGGCGCCGCTAGCATTATTTTCACAGATATGTTTGCTAAAGGCACCGGGAAATATCGCTTTACAGACAGAACACAGATTCAATACGGCTTTTCTCCCCGTACTTATAACAACTTTGAGGAAATGGCGCAGGAATGTGCAAATTCACGTTTTTATGCCGGCATCCATTACATTCAGGACAATGAACATGGATTGACCCAAGGCAAAGCAATTGGTCATAACGTAAATAAATTATTGGAATGGCCTCCCACCGAGTAATGTTTGTTTTTGATGTAGCACTAGCTGTAGTATATCTTTTATCGCTTACGTCCTGCGGGCAGGAGACTAACAATGAAATGGTGGAAGATGCCCGCAAAATTGCCAAAATAAAATGTGCTTCACGGAAATTGACAGAGGAAAAGTTTGTTTTAGCAGGACGTTATGCGGAAATTGATCAGCTAACTGTTGAAAGAAAAGTAACGCCAGACTCTATTGAAAAGATAAAATACCAACTGGATCAAAAGAAAGCCTTATTGATTCAACAGTCACAAGACAGCTCTGACAAGTTGCTGCAATTTTTAAGAGGTGTTTGGCAAGAGAGATACACCACGCAATCAGACCGGGCAATGCTTGACTCACTTACAGAGTTAGAGCTACGCAATATTTGCAAAATGCCTTAATATCCAAATAAGAGCAGTCTGACCTGACCAAACATGAAACTGCCCTGAACCAGTTGCCATAGTATATGCTCACCAATTGGTTTGACTGCGAACCCACTTAATAATAAAAAAATCGAGTCGGAATGCTCCGGCTCGATTTTTTTATTCCTCCTGTTCATGTCCGTGAATAAAATTCTGGCAGAGCGTAAAATTTTAGAAGTAAATTATTACGCTATTAGCCAATCAATTAGATGTTGCAAAACCGGATATAATTCGAGATATTTGTTAAAACATTCTAATCCTTCCAGGATTGACTTCCAAGTTTTGCTTCATGAGACAGGACTATGACATTGCAAAACAATTAATATTAATTTTTTATTGCGAGGTATGAATAACCGGTTCTCACGATTATTGCAGTTTTATGAGGTAGCGATTGACTTTACAACGTTAAATGCCGTTTATTTTATTTCAAAACATCTGTTTAGGGATAAGATCATTTGGAATAGTGCCGAGTATGACTATTTATGGTTGTGGCTAAATAGTGCCTGGTTACTGACTATCTGGGTAGGTCATTTGTACAATGAGAAAACACTGGCTTCTTTCATTGATTTCTCACGACGCACCATTCATGCTTACTTCTATTGGATTGTTTTGGTATTGGCTTATCTGTTTTTTTCCTATAATATGGCCATTTCGAGGTTATTTATTGTAGTTGTTATGCTCAGCCATGGCATTATGTTATTGTTAAACCGTTTCACGTTTATTATGTTGCGAAACTATATGCGTGAGAAGCAGTTACTCTGCCGAAAAGTCATTATTCTTGGCTACAATGAAACCGCAAAGAAACTAGCCACCTATCTTGAAGATGAAGATAACCTTACAGAAATTATAGGTTATTGTGAAAAAGAGGAGAATGTAAACGAGCTTACTCACTATCCTATTTTGGCAAGGTTGGAAAACACCATGCAGGTAGCACACCAGTACGATGTTGAAGAAATTTACTCGACAATCGCTCCAGAACATAATCTTACCATTTACCGGCTCATGAAAGAGGCCGAAAAAGCATGTATACGCTTCCGATTTATCCCGGACCTTAGCTTTTTCATTAGCGGATCTTACCATGTTGATTACATGAAAGATATACCCGTACTTACAATGCGGCGAGAACCTTTGGAAGATAGTCTGAATCGAACAAAGAAGAGGCTTATGGATGTAGCTGTAAGTGCCTTTGTAATTGTGTTTATTCTTTCTTGGTTGGTGCCAATTCTGGGGTTATTGATTTGGCTGGAATCGCCTGGGCCAATTTTCTTTTCACAATTACGGAGTGGTTTAAATAACAAGCCATTTCGATGCTTAAAGTTTAGAAGCATGAAACGTAACAAAGACGCTAATTTCAAGCAGGCGACTAAGAACGATGATCGTCTGACAAAAATTGGCCGTTTTATTCGCAAAACAAGCCTTGATGAATTTCCTCAATTCATCAATGTTTTAAAGGGGGAAATGAGTTTGGTAGGACCGCGGCCACATATGCTAAAACACACTGACGATTATTCTCAGTTGCTTGAAGAATATATGGTACGGCATTTTGCAAAGCCTGGTATCACCGGATGGGCTCAAGTGAACGGCTATAGAGGGGAAACAAAGACGGTTGAACAGATGCGTAACCGAGTAGAATATGATATTTGGTACTTGGAGAATTGGAGCCTTATTCTTGATGTAAAGATTATGTTTTTAACAGTCTACAATATTTTCAAGGGAGAGAAGAATGCATTTTAATAATGTCTTGTCACACTGTCAAAGCATATCTTTCACTCTTTTTTGTTACACCAGTGCAGGCTCTAACGTTTTGTCATTTTATTTCTGCTATTAATTACATCTTGATATATTGCTTTTCCCGCTTTATAACAAGCATCTTCCGTAAAATTAGCTTCATAATATTGACGAGCATTTCGACTAATACATTTTTTATCGGCCTCGGATAAACTGATATAATTTTCAATGGTCTGTCGAAAAGAATCTATATCGTTAAACTTGTAAAGCAATCCATTATACCCATCGATGACGATACTCTGTAAAGTCAGAATGTCCGGCGCAATGACTGGAGTACCGCATGCCAAAGCTTCAACAACGGCTAAAGGCGCCATTTCCATACATCCTGATCCCATAACCAAAGCTCCACATTGATTTAGTTGTTCATCTATAAACTCTTTCTTCTGGTAACCTAAATATTCAATGTTGGAGCAACGTTCAGCTGCAGCTTGCACCATGCCCTTTAACCCTCCATCCCCAATAACTTTCAACGTCAGGGAGGAATTTGAAAATGCTTCCAAAAGGAACAAGATACCTTTTTCCGGACTTAGTCTGCCAATAAAAACAAAACTATTATCCCTTCTCGCTTTATGGGTACAGAAACTTTTAATTGCATTGGCCTTGATCACAGTACGATTAGTAAATAGTATTGGATTATTTTTTTCAAATAAATCCTTTGCATAACCGTTCAAAAAAACAAGGGTATCAATTTTATTCCAACTTTTCAAATGTTTATGCAGCCAGAATGAAAATGCTACTAATAAAGTTGACAGGATATATCCATTATAAACTTTGTCCTTTACTGCTTGCCAAGGAAAGCCTGTACCAATACTTTTGGTATAAATTCCATTTTTATTAAACAGTGTACCTGACGGGCAAAAGAATCGAAAATTGTGTACTGTTAAAACAGCAGGCACATTGCTTCGCTTTATGGCATATAATATTGAAGGAGACGCTGCAAAAAATAAATTATGAATGTGAACGACTGTCGGTCCAAAGCGTTTAATGGCGGCTAGTGTTTTAACATAAGAAACGACATTAAAAGGAAAAAATAAAAACTTTAAAAATGAATTTCTCCGGTTAGAAAACGTTAGCACATTTACTTCATAGCCTTTTTTTCTAAAAAGTGCCACATCGGATTCGAATGCCTGATCTTCGCCCCCTCTTTGTTTATAATAAGTGTGAATGAAAAGAATTTTAATTGCTGGCTCTGACCTCATTGATTAACAGGTTTTGGTTTGATCGATAATCAAAATCAGACAAGTTGCATAACTGTTTTAAAACAAGTTCCAACTTCTGCCACAGACCATATTGTTCAATTTCCCATGAGTGGCCCCAAAGATGCAAGCATCCTCCTTCTCTGTCAAGTTTATGTAAATAATAGTCTACTAATTTCAACAGGTTTGACGACGCTAAACTTTGTAACCAATGCAGAAAATTATTCACCTTTCTCCTCTTTAAAAGGTGTTTAAGGTAAGTTGACCTGCTATGTTCATATAGCTGAAGAGTTGTTGGCGTTAATGCCTCTGCAACGGTTGTCTTAATAGATAACAGCTCTGTTGTGCGTAAAACCTTAAAACCAGAATCAGTCGCTTGTTTGATAGAAACAGTATCATAAACGCCGCCTGGAAAACAAAAGGAAACGGGCAGTTTATCCAATATAGCTGTTAACCATCTGTAACAACCATCTATTTCCTCATAAACTCTTTCTTTTCCCAAGCCGCCTAGTCTTGCATGTGTTAATGTATGCCCGCCGATTTCAAAATGCTGAGCCAACATTTTAATTTCAGCTTCGCTCATTACTTTATGCTCCTGATTTGACTTAGGAATGTAGAAAGTCCCTTTTATATTGTACTTATCTAAAAGCGCCGCCAACTTAAAGTCAAGTGGATGCCCATCATCCCAACTTGTTGTAATTATCTTCAAGGTTTTTGGTTAAGGAGTTTTCAATATAGCAAACAAATCGATGAAAAGTGAATCCTTCATCTTCGAACTGGAGAAATGCAGCTAAATAGCTTTAATTGCTTTAATGGAGATAATGACTGGGTAGTCAGGATCGAAAACATCCAAATCATTTCTATTTAATTCTTCTACAGCTATGCCACGTAATAAACTGACTGCTGTTAGACAGTTTCCATATGACGTTACTTCTACATTACCCGCTCCAAATACATCCTCAAAAAGCCGCTTTATTGACATTGGCGTAAAGCGCCAATAATCTCCCCACCTGCTGGCATCATATTGTGAAATCTGAGAAATGCCTGCAACTGTGGCTAATACACAACCTCCTTGATTTAACAAGTGATATGTTCCTCTTATGGCTTCCTCAACCTGATATATAAAATTGTAGGTTTGGGTACAAATAAAGCAATCAATTGCATTGGATGGGAGACTTTCTTTTTTTGTCAAATCACCAATGATAGTTGCATTCACATTTTCGCTGGTTACATGTAATACTTCAAAGTGCGAACCTTCTGCAGCATACTGACGACTCAACTTACTTTCAGCGATCTCCAAAATACGTCCCTTGATAAACTCCTGATTTGTTGCTAAAAACTGATGTATATAGTATCGATCAACAGGTGTTCCTCTTTCAAAACCAAAGCTCCTGGAAACTGGTCCAACGTCTTTTAATGTCAGTCCTTCTGGTTTAGAAAGAAAACGCTTAACAAACTGAAGTTTTTTTTTCATTATATGCCATTGTGAATGAAGAAACTGCTAAAAATGTATACAAGACGAAAGCAAATTCAATTACTATAACAAAAAATCACTCACCTTTTACCTTTTCGACTGCTTGTAATTTTACTCTGCAGGTAAATTACTTTTTTAAGAGAAAAGACTGAACTATGCAGAGCTTTTAAATAAATCAACTCTCAGAATATGAAGCAGTCCTTCTAAAAATTTTTACGGAAATACATTCCCGCATAAGTAAGTAAATAAAAGCAGAGTTGGTAAGTGCATAACGCTTAAACAAGCGCTTCGGCTCTTGCATGAGTCGATAAAACCATTCAAGGCCTAAACGTTGCATCCATTTGGGTGCCCGCCTTTGTATTCCAATCAATACAGGTAAGGCTCCTCCAATACCAATCATTGTAGCCGTTACCCTACCACGCATTGCAGCCATCCATTTTTCTTGCTTCGGACAACCTAATACTACAAATACAACTCCAGCACCGGATTCGTTGATCATATTAACAACAGCGCACTCCTCCTCAGGTGTCAAACTGCGGAATGGTGGACTGTACAAACCCGCTAACTTCAGGGAAGGAAATTTTTGAATAAAATAATCCTTTGTTCTTTGCAACATTTCCGGAGAACCTCCGTAAATAAATGGAGATATTTCTTCATCTTCTAGCCTTTGTAACAAATCTGGCAATAGATCCATACCAGCCACACGCTCCTGCTTTATACCATATACCAACCGTAATCCCCAAACAAGCGGCATTCCATCAGGCGCAACCCTGTCTGCCTTTTGTATTAATTCGGCAAAGGAAGGATTTCTATAAGCTTCAATCAGCATATGAACATTTGCAACACAAGTATACCTGCTCTGTTTCAGGCGGGCGGATGCAATAATATCTTCTATAAAACTGCTATATGAGCCTAAACTTAACGGGAAATTAAGCAACTGTGTTTTTTTCATCTATTACAGATTGATATATCGATAGTAACTTTTCTAAATTTTCTTCAGGTGTGTAATGGTGCTTATAAGTTGCTTGGGCATTTTTATAAAAAGTTGCTTTTTTCAAAGAATTCATGTTATGCCACAATGCAAGTTTGGCTCCAAGAGCACGAGGACAACCTGCTTCAAAGTGAAGGCCATTAAAATCATTTTCGATCATGCTCTCCATGGCACCCAACTTGGAAGCAATAACCGGTGTGCCGGTTGCAAAAGCTTCAATTATAGTCAATGGCATTCCTTCAAACCATATGGAAGGGAAAATAAGTGCTGTACAACTGGCAAGCAAATCCGGCAAATCATCTTTTTTTACGATGTCCAGAAACTCGATGTTGTCATACTTCTCACTGTACTGCATGACTTCCTGCCGTAGCGGACCGTCACCTGCAATCTTAAGCCTGTACGAATTGGAGGAAAAAACTTGCAGCAACAGCCGCACTCCCTTTTCTTCAGTCAGACGCCCTACATAGAGAAAATGTTCGGAACGACTAGTTGGTGTTACACTCGGCAAAGCACAAAAATTTGGCTTTATTATCAGCTTATTTTCACCTAATCCTAATTTTGACTCCAAATAGACCTTTTGGGCATGTTCGGTTAAAACAATGTACTTTGAACAGAGTTGCCAGGTACCCAGGCATTGATGAAGTTTAGTGGTGATACTTACCCAAAACGTGAGCAGTTTCGAATTTTTGTAAACACCTTTTCTTATAGCATCCCAAGGAAAAATCTGTTTTACAGATTTAAGATATAGCTGTCCGTCATTAAACAAAATAGCAGAGGGACACAGTAAGCGGTAATTGTGTAGAGTTGTGACAAATGGTACTCGTTTGTGTTTTAAAGCATACAAAACCGAAGCAGACCCTGCAAAATGCAGATTATGAATGTGTACTATATCAGGCTTGAATCGATCTATTTTTTTGCAAGTTTGCCAATAAGAAGAAAAATTAAAAGGCATTTGTATCAGCTTCAAAAGAGATCTTTTATCATTTTGAAATTCCAACAGATCGACCCGAATACCCGCCTTTTCCAAAATACGCATCTCCTCACAGACGACAGTGTCTTCGCCACCTCGGTATTTATAAGAGCAGTGTATTATAAGTACATTCAAAATGTAAGTCTTTTATAGTTCAATTGGTTAGGCTAAAGTAAACAGCATCTAAGACTCCCTTTGAAGCAGCTTGCGGATTATATGCTTTGACAGCATTGACGGCATTTTCCGAGAATAATTGACGGTCGTTTTCGTTAGTTAATAAATGGCATGTCTTTTCTGCCCATGTAACTTCTTCCAGCGGAAGAACATAACCATTTTTATTATGAATAATCAGATCACCAGCCACGCCTGCATTTTCACACGTTATGACCGGTACTCCTGCAGCACAAGCTTCATTAGCAACTATTCCCCATGGATCTTGCAACGTTGGAAATAAAAATACTTTCGCTTTTTTGTAGAAAGCAGGTAAATTATGTGGCTGCACGAAACCTGGGTACTCAAATTCAATGTTATATTCCTTAAGCTTTTTAAGCATTGTCTCTTTTAACGGTCCATTACCCAATACCAGAACTTTGCATTTTCCCAGTTTTTCTTTTACCAATCTTGCAACCTCGGCAAAGAACAGTGGCATTTTTCTTTCAATCATTTGCCCCGAAAACATGAGGTCAAATTCTTTTGTTTCTGGCTTGACTGACAGAAAAGGCGAGTTTTCAATACATAAATGACAGCGGAAAATTTGGGTCTCAGGTACATTGTAACTTCTGTAGAGATCAACGCTACCAGTACTGGCTCCCACATAGGAATCAGAAAATTTATAGACAACCTTTCGAACCAAACGATGAACAAAACTTAAATCCTTTTCTGAGCGCAGTGTGCCATCGGTTAAAGGAATAAACTTTTTTCTATTGACCAAACACCACAAAAAACCATACAAAGAAGTGGGATAAAAACCAGTGGCTACCACAACATCGGGCCGAATCTGCTGCAGGTATTTAAAGACATTGGGATTGTTATGCATCATACTGGTTGCCTTTTCTTTTAAGTACCAGCGTTCATAATTACCACGCTCAAACTTCCATTCGCGATTAGGTTCAATTTTCGAGCAATAAATTACAGAGTAGTCAATTCCTGAGCTCTGCGCCAATATCTCGTGCATTGGTTCTCTATACGGTGCGGGTATATTGGTAAGAAAAGTAACTTTTGTTTTTTTTGTATGCATACCATCAAAACACTAAATCAGGAATTCGATTTTTTAAAACTATCCCACAAAAAAGGGAAAAATGTTTTCATCCAGAGCTTACAAAAAGCAGAAGGATAATGCAATGGAAAATGACTTTTGATGTAGTGTAAATACTCTTTATACGCTAAACCTTTCGGGCTTTTCAAATATTGAATTCGCTCTTTCAAACTTACTTTTGTCGATTTCCAGTTATTACCATGATCATCTACACAGTAGCCCAAGATACCTGGAGCCACCAGTACCTGAAAGCCGTTCTTTTTTGCTTTTAAGGTAAAGTCGTAGTCGGCTATACCATGCGTAAATACATCAGATAAAATACCAATCTTATCGACCACAGCATTTGGCACAAGCATAATATTGGCGTTACCCAAATCACATTCAACATATTCCGTGTCGCTGTGCACCTTGTAACTTTTTAACTGAAGACTACTATATACTTTACGGCCACCATACGACAAGGTACCAGAATTTTTGTCCAGAGTTGTTCCGACACACACAGATGTTTGCTTTCTGTTACTTTCAAGCAGTACATGAATTGCATTTTCATGCAAAACCGTATCGTCATTCAACAACAAATAATAATCGAATTGGTGTTGTAAAGCATGCCTCCATGAGTTGCGCATACCACCTGCCCAAAATAGCGATCCATTTCCATGAAAAATATGTACGTCTGGAAATGATTCCTGTACTGCCTCTGCTGTTCCATCTTTCGAATTATCATCGGTTAGAAAGACTTCGAATGTTAAACCAGCAGGGAGTTGTTGAGCGTAAAGACTTTCCAAGCAGGTTAGCGTTTTTTCTTTACGGTTAAATGTGGTCAATAAAACTGCAATCCGCATATTTGCTTCTTTACTTTGAAATTAATAAGAAGGTAAACCTTTAAAATAGACCTTTAAATGCCTTCATTATCAAGCATATACTTCAATCAGCTGATCAACATTTTTCAAACTGTACTTTTTAGCAACCGCATCCTGTGCATTATGTGTTATCCGGTTATACTCTTCTTTATCATTGCAGAATTTTACAATCTGGTCAGCAACAAGCGGGATGTTATTTGCATCCAAAACCAATCCCGTAACATCATCCTCTATCAATGTGTTTAATCCAGGTGCATCGTTTACAATGCAAAATAAACGGGAGGCCATAGCTTCCACACATGCATTGCCTAATCCTTCACAATGCGAAGGCATCAAGTAGAAGTCGCAAGAGGCGAGGTAATCTGCCACGCGGTCAGTATAACTAATGAATGTTACATACTGCTCCAGTTGATTCTTTTTAACCCATGCTTTTTCCGTTTCCTCCAGTTCGCCGCAACCAATATGAATATAATGACAATTTATACCCCGACTTACTAACTCTTTTACTAGCTCAAAGTTTGCCTGGTGATTTTTGATATCAATACACTTACCCACACTAACCAACCGAGGTACTGTTATCTTTTCATTTATATCAGAAGGCTTTACATTATCCAACCGTTTTTGCTTAAAGCGATCTACATCAATCCAATTGTTGATCAGTGTAGTTTCAGTATTATAAATCACAAGCTCTGTTTCTTTTACACTTTCACTGATAGACGTAAACCTTACTTTCAAAAATTTACTTGCCAGGTAATGGTGCATTTTCCTTCTTTTAGTCAAATAGGTATCAAATAGGAAATTATTATGAACGGTACTAACAATACGCTTAGAACCGGCAAAGTAAACAGTGAAGGCCTTGTAGATAAAGGCTCCTTCTGTATGTACGTGAATTACATCAAATTGGTTCTTCTTGGTAAATTTGAATAATTGCATAAAGAACCCGATTGTTTTACGAAAAGGAATGTGTGCTACATGCCATCCGATTTTACGAAAATATTCTGCATAAACACCTTCTTCTGGCCCTGTACTTAGAATTGTAACGTCAAGTCCAGCTTCTTTGAACTTTTCGGCGGCAGTTGATAACATTAATTCAGCACCGGAAAACTGCAGTTCGCTTAATATGTGTAAGACTTTCATTTTGCAAGGATTTGTTTATACGCTTCCAAATATTTGTTCAATACAGCGTCTTTTGAAAAGCGTGTAACAGCTATATTTCTTGCCTGTTCAGAAGCTTTCCTGTAATTCTGTGGCTGCACCACCTCGAACAATGCCTGTAGTATACTTTCTTTATTGGTAATATCTGCAAGCCTTCCCCCACCTTCTTCCATCATCCAAGGAATTCCACCCGCCTTTTCACCGGCTACTGAAGGTATGCCCATTGCCATTGCTTCAATTAATACCATTGGACATGACTCCTCCAGAGAAGTATGCAAAAAGATATCGGCCTTCGAAAGTGCTACCATTAGTTCATCAAATGGGATTTCGCCGTGGAAATTGATGTTGGCAGAAATATTTTGCTCCTTGCACCATACCTCTGCATCCTCGCCCTTACCATTACAAGCACCATAAAGATTCAACTGTGCGTTGGGATACTTTTTGTTGAACGCAGCAAACGCTTCAATTCCCTTTGCCACATTTTTTCGTTGGTGAAACCCATTGTTGATCATAGTAATATTTATCGAATCACCAATTGACCTTGTGTTTTTATAAAACGTAAAAACATTATCAGGTTCAAAGTTTGGAACCACCTTAACTTGACGTTTTGTAAAAAATCGGAGACCAGAGGCAGTATAAGGCGAAACAGCTGTAAGATGCTTTGCTTTTCTCAGGCAGATACCTGCCATTACCAGTCGAATGACACGGTACAGGTCTCGTTGCGCTTTTAAAACTTGGAAAGGCGCATCGTGGCAGGTAAGTAGCGTTGGTATTTTGGAGTCCAGCGCAGCCCACCCCCATTCATATTGCCAGTGCGCATGAATGATATCAGGTTTCGAATCCAGCATGCTTTGCTTCATAAACCGCCTTTCCTTTAAGAAGAAATCTCGGGCATGGTGTCTTGCTCTCTTCCGAAAAGGCCCCATATACACACGCAAGTTTTTGCCATTCCAAATCCGTGATTCACCGGGCAAAAGTTCGGGTGTAACAGAATACACATGTACTTCATAGCCTTTTTCAATTAGGGCAATTATCTGATGATTTACAGGGGTACCACCCATTCCTTTTACATCAACTTTTTCGTCTTTATGTAAATAAGGACGGAGCATGGGTAAGAAAACAGGGCCACAGATTCCAATCTTCATATTTTATACTGTTTTGATAAATAGTTTATGCTAATAGTTTGGGATTACATCTATTCAAATAACTGTTGTAAAATTCCTTTTCAAAGAATAACGCGTTAGTTGACGTACTGCAGAAAAACGCATAACCTATTGTATCCATATAATGAGCCATTTCTGTATCCCCCACCTTATCAGCAGGCACATCAAGCATCTCAACGATTAGTACCTTCGGACGGAACTTATTCCAATCGTTTGAACGTAAGACATTTAAGTCCCAGCCCTCCACATCTACCGCCATAAAGTCAATGACTTTGCTGCCGACATGCTTTTCAAAGATTTTGGCGAGTGATGTAGAATTTAATGCCTTTACTTCCAGCAGTTTTTCATTGTTAAGAACTTCCGGTTCTGGAGCGAAGCTGTTGAAGAAAGATGTTTGAAAAATATGGTATTGCAATGTTTCTTCGGAATCCGAAATTGGCACTTCCAGATTAATATCCCTGGGTCTAACGCGATGAAATACATTCATGCTACCAGGCATTGCATCAATATTGATTCCACTCCAACCCAATTTATAAAAGAATTGGGTGTTTGATTGCTCGAAGGGATTGTTTGCACCGACGTCAACATAAAACCCTTCGGTTTTGTCCCTGAATATGCGGTTCAAAATTAGGTCTTCTCCGCATTGTGAGTAACATTCACGGTGCTTCTTGCGAAAGTGTCTTTTGAATTCTGATAACTTTTTCCGAATCATAATAAATAACGATTTTCCATTTCGATGGTGGTGTTGGGCCTTGATTTCCTGCATTGCAGTAAGTTTTTCTAAAAAATACAATACTAAGTAAATGAATTCATAAGGCCAGAGACTTTACCAATAACAACCATCTTCCACTTTCGCAAGATGCTGAATCCGTTCCTGAGGAGAAGGCCGAATCCAGTGCTCATTCATTAATGATGAAATATATTTATTTTGCTCCTCCCATCTTTTGCCTTTTATTCCAAAAAGGATTTGGGTACCACCACCCAGGTGCACAGCTTTTTTACCTAAACGCTTTACAAAGGCTGCCAGTGGAAACCCATAGGCTCCACAACCAATGATGGCGATATCAAATTCTTGACTGATTATTTTATCCTGCATATACTCAAGTGCCTCAAACCAGTCTGAAAATCCTTCGCGGTTATCAGCAGCGGTTTGAACAGCTTTGATTGTCTTCAATTCAAACTCAGGTAAAACCTTGTTTGAGAAAAGCAGTTCACGTTTTCCATATTGCTGTTTTATACTGTCTGTGAAAGGATGAATAACCAAAACTTTTTTGCCAGCAAGAGCAGTGCTCCATGGATCATTGTGATAGTAAGGTTCCAGGTCTTTCAGACTCACTTTTACAGCTTTCGCCAATTGCTGTTTGAACAATGCTTCTTGTTGCAGCCAAGATCCTAGCACATCTACCTGTTGCATGTCTTGGAGCATCATTGTGGCAAACCTCTCCATATTTTTCTCAGTAGCCGGAAAAAAACCAGCCCCGGTACTCATATATTGCATCATTCTTTTGTCCCACCAAAAAGCACCAACATCGCCTCTGATATAAGATAAGTACTTGCCCTTATCATTCGTCACATGGTGGTAATTGGTTATGCAGTTTAGCTCGTTTGAACCAAATCTTGCAATCATAGCTGGCGCATTAGCAAGCAAAAGATTTTTTATGATGTCAGAAGCTTCCTGCCCTCTGTATTGCGCAAATTCTTCTGTCAGCTCAGGCTTTGTGTTTTTTTGAATCTTTTGGTACATTTTCCGCAACGCCTTCAGAACTATTAGTGGTGCTCCGTTCATAGAATGATTTAAATTTCATCAATGTTCAAAACCGATCAATCGATTTTACATATGCATTGTTATGCTTTTTGCCCCTCAGATGTATCATTTGTACTGCCTACTTCTCTTTTGATCACACGTAGTTTGAAAAAGATATAAATACCTTGTATCAAAATCAGGGTAAAATAACTCATTACCGTTGCTACAGCTATACCCGTTTGCTTAAAAAAGTGGCCTGCTATCGTATAATAGATAATGCTTAAAACCATCGAAATAGCATAAATCTGCAAAATTTTCCTTGTTGCCTGCCATGCCATTATTATAGCATCGAAAATGGCAAACACTACCATTAACGAAAACGTGATGGCGGTAATATTTGAATATTTTAAAGCGGCTATATACTTACCAGCTGTTAGGAAATCAATAACAAAAGGTGACACAATCCAGAAGGCTACCAAACTGAAGCCAATGATTGTAATTAAAAACAAGATGACTCGCTTGAGTGCTTTAAAATTTTCCTGAATAGTATACTTATATATATTAGGTTCAAATGTTTGAAAAAAAGGAAACAAGGCAGTATACATATAAATAGAAATACCCTTACCAATATTATACAAGCCCATCTCTGCAGGCTCATTCATTTTTTCCAATGCAATATTGTCGTAGCTTAAGATAGGAAGAAATAACAGGGCTGCCGGTAGCAACGGTATAACGGTTCTAATGGCAGCACGTAATATAGTCTTATCTATAGTAATCTTGTTGCCCCGCAGAATAAAGTAAAGAGAGAAAAGAAAGAATAAAACCTCAACAACTAATATACCCAGCATTCGGCCTTCAATACCCAAATTGGGTACCACTACCAGATAGAGTGATAAGAAAGTGGTTAAAATACGATATCCAGCTGCCCAGATCAGAAAAGAAACCGCTTTTTGCCCTAAACGAAAATTTACTTGAATGAATCCTTTGTAATTGCTAAGCGCTGCTGCTCCCAATGACAACAAAGCCAGTGGAAAAAAGGGAATCTGAGAATTAGAAAGGTTTAAATACAAGTAAAACCCAAGGTATGAAAGTGGAAAGAAACATACGTTCCAAAGCAGTGCAAACAGTGCAATTGTTGCAAGTGTTTTTTTCCTTTGTTCATCCGTATCCCGGTAATAAACAGACATGTAAAAAGATTGCAGCGACAAGCCGAACAATATGTTTACAAATTGTGAAGTTGTATTGTAAAACCCAAAATACCCAAATTCTTCTGCAGATAGGTACTTGGCAAAAATGGGAGATGTAAAAACTGAGACAACAAAGTTGATAATCGGCACTAATAAATAGATACCGGTTGTTTTTGCTTTTTCAAGCAACATTTGTTTATTAAAAAAACCTTGGCTTAAAATTCGTCTTCTTAGGTTAAGGATGTACATTGGTTCAGCACATTAGTTTTAATAGCTTACGAAGTTTTCAAGAGTTCACTTTAGGTTCATCAAAATTCGACTTGATGTTTACGATAAGGCTTCGGTATAAAATCAGGAACAAAAAGATAAGTACAAAATAATTTGATGTTCTGATAAACTGAATTTTGTACTCATTCAATAAAAAGAACACAAAGAATGTGTTGAAACCCAGCAGAAGATCAATTGAAAAATCATTTAGATGTCTTTTTCTGAAGTAAACTTTCAATCCTTGGTAAACCGAAATAAAGAAAAATAAGAGGAGAGCGATTGCACCAAATGCACCCCAAAGAACAACACTACTCAGATAAAGATTATGATAATCGGTAGGTAAATAGTTTAACCTATCGAAATGAGCAACTACGTAATTTTCTTCTTTTGTATAATAACCTGCGCCTATCAGGCCTTTCGAGTCATTAATCTTTTTAAACCCATATTCAAATATGTCGCCGCGATTCATTTCACTGCCAGATAAAAGATCCTTGATAGACATATGTGCAAAGTCCATATTAGCACTACGTTCCATAAAAATGCTAACATCGACAAATTCATATTTTGAATTAACAATGAACGCACCTATGGCAAGGCCGAAGAACGATATTAGATAGCTTACTTTCATTCGCCTGCCCAAACAAAAAGCAATAAACAAAAAAACAAGAGGCAACAACAGTAATGAAGAGCGGGTTCCCGAAAGAACAATTGCAAACAAGCACATGATAATAATACTCAAAGAGACCAGGAACAAAGAAATGCTCATTTTTTTTGTTCGTCCTGTCAGGATGCCGGGTAAGAGCAGTGCAATGAGTGATAAAGAATACTCGCCATAAGCTTCATAATTCAAAAAAGTGCTACCGCTCCTTACAAGATTCAGCTCGAATTCAGCGTTTGGATCCCCAGTTGGAAAAATCGGGAGGTCAATCAGGTAAAGACGCTGATTGATAGCCACTGCAAGCATATAACCGGTAAAGAAGAATAATACGTAGATAAGACGTATGTAATCTTCATACACCACTTTTAATTTAGATAAATTGTACACGATTGTAAGCATCAGCAAAAAAACACCAAACGAAAATGCTTTTGCAGACATACCAATCCGATAATTAGCCATAACAGCGATAAGCTGGCTTCCTAGAAGTATTGCAAAAAGGATGTAACCTGTTTTTCCGAATAAAGAACGTTTATTTAGAGCTGCGCGATCGTATAAAATATAATAGGCTCCTAATGCTAGCAAAGCAGCCACATTATAAAGCCCACCATTATCGCTCCCTAGTATAAAGTGGTTGCAGAATAATAATTGCACAAAAAATGAAAAGTGGTCTTTTTGCATCAAAGAATGCAGAAAGACAAGAGTCATAATACCAAGTGCTGCCACATTAACGATAATTGGAAAACGTGATAAACACAAAATCCCAATGATCATCAATAATGCAATTTTGGTAAGCATCATGACTACGGAGTCTTTCTTCTGCATAGAAACACTAGAAAGTGCAGGCGCTATCATAGCTTCAACATCTTTTGAATTTCATCAATAGAAAAAGCCTTAAAATAGGCTTTTGATTAAAAGTTTCATCTTCCGTACAGCATTCACATCACGCATAAAAAAATGCTCAATGTGATACAGGTCAAAATCGTGGTGAGGTTTGATTCTTTTGTTATACTGGTGCTTGTTCAACCATGTCGATGTTCGCCGATGAAACGAACTTTGGTCAACATCATTTACACTTGAATGAACACCTTGTACGCCAATGTTGGAAACCAGATTTACATCTGGAACGACCGAAAGGCCATTGTGCTGGAACAGCGTATATTGCCACTGATAATCCCAAGCATGTTTCAGTTTGGGGTTATTTCGGTACGTATATTCAAAACTATCAACCCAAAACTCAGTTAATAACCGGTTTTTAAGTCTTGATTTGATTACTTTTCGGCCGCTCCTTTTCTCCCAAGTCTTCATTTCATAGTCATACAGTTTCCATGCACGTTTCCATGTAGCCCATCCCCATATGTGACCGATAGTACTAAAAAAATGATCGGTGTTCTCAACCTTGTATTCATCATTCCACCGAGTGCCGGCTATATGCATAACCCGAGGATCCTGCTCATACTTATTCAGCATATATTCGCAATAAGTAAAAAACGAATCATCAGGCAAGCAATCATCTTCTAGAATAATTCCTTTCTCCTCATGTTGAAACATCCAAGTGATGGCAGACATTGGTCCTGGACCGCATCCGAGGTTAATTGTTTCAAATTTTGTTTTTACATCACAGGGCCAGTCAATTTGGTTCACCAAATTTCTGCACTTCTCTACATTTATGGCATCCATTTCGTTTCCTTTACGTGGTGCATCGGAAAACAAGTAAAGTTTGGCTGGGCGGACCTGCTTAATAGCGTCGAAAATCTTCTGCGCATTTTCGGGCCGGTTAAACGTAACCAGCAAAACGGGTACATTGAATCTATTATCAGCCATTTAACGGAATTTTTCGTACATACTTTTATAGAATTCAGGTAAAAGCATAGTTAAGATTCAAATGCTGAGAAGACCAATTCGGGACCGTATGTGCTATATATTTTTAGATCGCTGGCAACCATCTCCTTTACAAGAGCAGACAGATCGTAGGTTGGTTCCCAGGCTAATTTTGTTTTTGCCTTTGTTGGGTCTCCAATGAGTAGATCTACTTCTGTTGGTCGGAAATAAGCAGGATCGACAGCAACAACTGTGCGCCCTATTTCCAGTTGATAGTCCTCATTTTCGCATGCTGTGATAATTCCTTTTTCGCTTAAACCCTCGCCTATAAATTCTAATGCAATGCCTAGTTCGGCAAAGGCTAGCTGAATAAAGTCTCTAACTTTAGTAGTAATGCCAGTAGCTATAACAAAGTCTTCCGGTGTATCTTGTTGCAAGATGCGCCACATAGCTTCAACATAGTCCTTCGCATGACCCCAGTCTCGCTTTGCATCCAAATTTCCCATATACATGCATTCCTGATGACCCAAGGCAATAGCAGCTACGGCTCTGGTGATTTTACGTGTCACAAAGGTTTCACCACGCAGTGGACTTTCGTGGTTGAAGAGAATGCCATTGCAGGCAAACATGCCATAAGCTTCCCGGTAATTTACTGTTATCCAATAGGCGTAGAGCTTAGCCACAGCATAAGGAGAACGCGGATAAAATGGTGTGGTCTCTTTTTGTGGGATTTCTTGTACCAAACCGTATAACTCCGATGTAGACGCCTGGTAAATTCTGGTTTTTTTCTCCAAGCCCAATATCCGAATGGCCTCCAAAAGTCGTAATGTGCCTATACCATCTGCATTGGCAGTATATTCCGGAGTATCAAAACTCACCTTTACATGTGACATTGCTGCCAGGTTATAGATCTCATCGGGCTGTGTCTCCTGAATTATGCGGATCAAGTTTGTGCTGTCAGTCATATCACCATAGTGCAGGGTAAAACGCACATCCTTTTCATGCCGGTCTTGATACAAATGATCTATTCGATCCGTATTAATAAGCGACGAGCGACGTTTGATACCATGTACCCTATAGCCTTTCTCTAGTAATAATTCTGACAAATAAGCGCCGTCTTGGCCCGTTACACCTGTAATCAATGCAGTTTTCATTCTGTATGGTCTTATTTAAGTTATCAATTATAAAATTGAGGTTGAATTGTACGTTTGATAAATGTAAAGCTGTTGCCTATGCAGTTCACTTGTACC
Source organism: Flavisolibacter longurius (assembly GCA_014163555.1). Classification (GTDB taxonomy): domain Bacteria; phylum Bacteroidota; class Bacteroidia; order Chitinophagales; family Chitinophagaceae; genus Flavisolibacter. The sequence continues at coordinate 97,314 of JACJGO010000018.1, read as the reverse complement.
ACACTTTACGCTTTCTATTATAAAGTATTCCTAAGCCTATAGTTTTTGCCAGATGGTCCCGGCTGATCATTATGGGAATTGAATCTTATCAGGATACACTATTATCCTCTATATGTCAGAGGTGCAAGAATTCTGTTTGAGAAGGCTTCGCCTTACTCAGTAACATGTTTGCGCTGAGTGACATTAATATTAACCTGATTTATAGGAACATGGATCGGCTGCTAATGTTCAATTTAGTCTTTGGTGAACTGAGAGATCTTCTTCATCAATTTTCCTTTCAAGTTGCCGATGACAGAAGTGCTTTTGGGTGCTTCAGTATATTTACCATCGGTATAAATATATCTGTATCCATATCCGTATCCAAATCCGTAATTGTTGCTTCCAAATCCTCTTGAGTGTACACCATTGAAGATGATACCAATATTTTTCAGCCTGTTGATCTTGTTGTTTTCATCAATTCGCTGCACCACAATTTTTGGTGTATACTTCTGCCGGATTATAAATAATGTGGTATCACAATACTCCGACAGGACATACGCATCCGTCACGGGATTTACAGGTGCGGTGTCAATGACAACGTAATCAAATATAGACTCCAGATATTCGATCAATTCTTTAGCCCGGCCGCTCATCAACAGTTCTGTTGGATTGATAGGCAAAGGACCGGATGGAATGAAAAACAGGTTGGAGTTGAAGTCTGTACGCTTTATCACTTCTTCCAGTTCTTTTTGCTGCGACAGGTAATCACTGACACCTTTGGTGTTTACGATATTCAAGGCCTTGCTGATAGCCGGGCTGTGCAAATCCAATTCAACCAAAACCACTTTTTTACCGGTTAAAGCCAGGCTTTGTGCAAGGTTGATAGCAACAAAGCTTTTTCCTTCTCCTGAAATAGCGGAAGTAATTAGTATCTTTTTTGCCTGACCATTTTGACTCATGTAATTCAAACCAATGCGCAACTGCCTGAATTGCTCAGAGACAAAACTCTTAACACCAGCGGCTATAACAACAGTTTCCTCCGATTTATCAAAGGCAATTTCACCGATAACAGGTTGCACAGTCAATTTTTCCACCTCATGTCGGTATAAAATTTTTGTGTTCAAAACGTCTTTTACCGTAACGATACCAACGCCAGCCAATAAGGCAAAAATCAGTGCCAACGGATAAATGATATTCCTTTTAGGGCTTATCGGTATATAAGAAGCTTGCGCTTTATCGACAATACGACTATCAGAAACCGTCGATGCCTGTGTCAACGCCGTCTCTTCCCTCTTTTTCAGCAAAAAGGAGTAAATATCATTTTTGATACTTTGTTCACGATTGATGTCGATTAGTTCCCTCTCCTTTTGAGGCATTGACTGCAGAACAGACGAATACATTCTGTTTGTGTTGGCCAGATTGGCCCTGCTGGCATTCAGCCCTGCTTTTAAGTTTCTTACGTTTTCCAAAATACTTGGCTTCATCTTCGCAATTTGGTCTGTGACAGCAACCAAATCAGGCGAGTTTTCAGCCTTAGTTCCTTTCAACTTCTCGTATTCCAATTCTGCCAAATAGAGTCTGTTTAGCAGTTCGGGTAGAACTGGGTCATTAATTCCCATTGTTGAAGGCACAATGCCACCTCCGTTGTTCTTTGAACGCACATATCCCTCAATTTGGTCGAGAACAGCAAGCTGCATATTGATTTCACTCAGACGCTGATCGTTTGAACTTACATTCTCTAGGAACAGCTTTCCTTGCATACTGATATCAATAGCTCCATTGTTCGCTTTATACTGTTGCACCCGCTTTTCAATTGCATTCAAATCTTTCTCTACACTGCTGAGCCGGTCTTCAACAAAGGACAATGTATTGCTGGCCAAGGTATTTTTATCATCAATGACCGCTTTGCTGTAAACGTTCAGCAACTCATTCAGTACATCTTCGGCCCGTTCTGGAACTTCATCCTTAAATTTCAAGTCTAAGATGGTTGATAACTTGCTAACTGTACTAACTGACAAGCCCGATTGAAGACCTACAGCAACGTCACGCGGATTGGCTAGCGTAAAAAAGAACTTATTTCTCTCTTCGCCGGTAAACCGATTATTGAGTATAAACCTTATTGTATCTTTTCCAATACTAACCCATTGATTTAATGGGTAGACTGCCTGGTTTATTTTTACGGATTTCAGGTTTTTATTAAACTCAAAATAAGTCTTCTTCAGGCCTTTTATCCTTTCAGGTGTTTTAGCTTCTATGACTATGGGAGAGGTCATATAAGCAGGTTCAGTTTTGATTCGGCCTTCTGTATAGATAGGTGCATACAAGCCTAGATTCTTGACCACAGAGGTTAACATTGTTCTTGACTGAATCACCTCCTGTTCATTCTCAATGATTTTCTTGGTCGTCAGGAGGTTAAGTGATTCAAATGCTTTGGAATCTTCGGCACCTTTTTTCTCATCTTTGATTAAGATCCTGGCATTTGCCTCGTAAACTGGAACCTTGTAGCGCAAGTAAAGCCAGGCACCGCCCATAAAGGCTACAAACAGGAGAATAAACAATGGCCAGTAAGCGGCATATTTCGACCAAAGCTGTCCAATACCGATCATTTTTTGATCGTCGTTCGCTATGTCTCTGTCGTTAGTGATTCGCATATTTCTTTTATTAACGGGTGATACGATCAACAAGAATTGCCATAAATGACAATCCACTCAATATAGCTGGTAATAGCTGCTGTCCGCGACCAGCAGAACTTACCTTTGCTTTATTTGGTTCAACATAGACAACATCATTGGATTGAAGGTAAAAATAAGGAGAAGTCAATAATTCAGTAGAATTTAAATTAATACGTCTGGTAACTTTTTCCCCCTTTTCCTCCCTGATTAACAATACATTATCACGTTTGGCATAGATGGTAAGGTCACCTGCCACACCAAGCGCTTCAAGCATGGATATTTTGCCATTTGGAACGGTAATTACCGTTGGACGGGCCACTTCTCCGAGAACAGTGACTTTGAAGTTTAAGTGACGAACATTGACAATAGGATCAATCAATAGTTTTTTTTCAACTAGCTGATTGGCTATTAGACTCGATAATGCATTCTCTGTTAAGCCTGCGGCCTTAACATTTCCCAAGAATGGAACTTTTACATTACCTTCTGCATCAACTTGGTACCCATTGATTTGTGTATTGGTACCGGCCGAACTTGAATAGGAAGCACCAGAAATATTAAAAGAATTAAATAATTCTGTGGCCTCTTTATCCCTGCTGTTTACAGAAATACTAAGTAAGTCGTTAGGCTGTATAATTACTGGCGCTACCACATTGTTGCTTCGAACTGAAGCGTTACCTTGATCTATAAAATAAATAGCTTTTTTGGTATCAGCGCAAGAAGTTAATAAAAGACTCAATAGGGTTACAGAAAACAAAGCCAGAATAGGCTTTTTTCTAATTGAACTACATTTCATAGATTGCTCAAATTTAGTCGTTAATTTTCAATTCCACAAGTAGATCAGCTTGCGGAATTCTTTATTGATGGGAGTTTTCAAGGAATTGAACTTAAACTTTTTGTGTAGGCAGGCACACTCTATCAATAAATGTTCCAATTTATCACATGCGGTTCTAGAGGTAAATTTCTTTTCCTTTCAGGATGATTTTCTTATCCTTACTAATTAGCATTCAAAGTACCTTTAAATGCGCCTGTTTCTATCTCCGGCATCGGATAAGACACTAATGGTTTGTTTATTTCATTTTTACGTTGTAGCACTTGTTGTTCACTGCTACAAGATTCAAACAACAACCAACAAGGGAAATATTTCTACATAAAGACAAGAATTATCCAGTTTCTTGAAAAGCTTTGAGCGAGAAATGCACATCAGTGCTATATATTATTGTTGAATACAAACAGGTTCGGAAAGCATTTCTTGCCGTGTATGTTGCCAATCAACGTCGACGAAAGTGCTCCCTACCTTCTCTTTTTTTATGTTCACCGCTTTCGCAACAGGTTGTGGCTTTGCGAAAGAATTAATCCTTGTGGACCTTCATCATAATACTCCAGCCAGCAAGAAAATATTTTTAGCATAGACAGCAATTACATATACAAACCTCCGTCTACACTCAATACCTGTCCGGTTACATAGCTGCTGAGGTCAGATGCTAGGAATAAAGTTACGTTGGCAATATCTTCTGTCGTTCCAAACTTACCCAATGGAATACCTGCTTTGTATTTATCGGCATGCTCTCCTTCTTTAAGGTAAGAGGTCATGTCTGTTTCCACGAAACCTGGTGCAATGGCATTACAACGGATATTGCGGCTGCCCAATTCCTTCGCCACTGACTTGGTAAAGCCAATAATTCCTGCCTTGGAAGCAGCATAACTACCCTGACCCGCGTTACCCATTAAACCTATCACAGAGCTCATATTAATGATACTGCCGCTTTTGGCTTTCATCATCGGCCGGATCACCTGCTTGGTCATATTAAACACACTTTTCAGGTTAATGTTCATCACATCATCCCACTGTTCGGGTGTCATTCGCAACAGGAGATTATCTTTTGAAATTCCGGCATTATTCACACAAATGTCAACACTTCCAAATTCCTTTACAACATCGGCAACAAAAGATTCGCAATCGGTAAACTCGCCAGCATTGCTGCGATATGCCTTGGCGTTAACTCCCATTCCCTTGATTCTTTCTTCCAAAATAGCGGCCTTTTCTGCACTGCTTTCGCTGACATACGTAAACGCTATATGGGCACCATGTTCGGCCATCTTCAGAGCAATACCCTCACCAATGCCCCGGGCAGCGCCGGTTACAATCACAACTTTGTTTTCCAGGAGTTTCATGCAATGATGTTTTTATCTGCCGGCAAAGTAAAGGATTGCCTGCTGAAAATGATCCGATTTTTAGAGAGAGGCGCTCACAAAGGATTTGATTTCTTCCAGCACAGTTCTGTCGTTGCTCAACCGCGGCACCTTGTGCTGTCCCCCCAGTTTACCCTTGCTGCTTAACCAGGCAGTAAAACTACCCTTGGGGATAGCCGTTACTTCCGGCATACGCAGGGCAATATCTTTGTAGCGTTTGGCTTCGTAATCACTGTTTACACTCTGTAGAGCAGCATCCATTTCAGCCGTAAACTGTTGCAGGCTTTGCGGCTCCCGTTCAAACTCCAATAGCCACTCATGGGCTCCATTGCCTTCTTCGGAGAAATATATAGGAGCAGCTGTATAATCCGAAACGGCAGCACCTGTCCGCTCGCAGGCAAAGGCAATAGCTTTATCGGTATTGTCAACAATCACTTCCTCGCCAAATGCGTTGATATAATGTTTAATTCGTCCGGAAACCTTTATACGGAAAGGATGTAGCGAGGTAAATTGAATCGTATCGCCCAGAAGGTACCGCCACAAACCACCATTTGTGGTGATGACGGGAGCGTAATTTTTACCCAGTTCCACTTCATTTAATTGGACAGTTTGCGGGTTTTCTTTATCCCATTCTGAAGACGGCATAAACTCATAAAAAATGCCATGATCACACATCAGCAACATTCCCTCTTGCAAAAGGTCATCCTGTGCGGCAAAGAAACCTTCTGAGGCATTGTACATCTCCATATAGTTGATGGGAGCACCAACCAATTTTTCAAATTGTTGTCGATAGGGCACAAAGCTTACGCCACCATGCATATACAGCTCCAGGCTTGGCCATACTTCTTTTATAGTTTGTTTTCCGGTGATCTCTAGGATGCGTTTGAGCAATACAATCAGCCAGGTAGGCACACCAGCCATGGAGGTTACGTTTTCCGTATACGTACTCTGTGCCAGCTTTTCAATTTTTGTCTCCCACTCATCCATTAGGGCAATCGAAAGATCCGGCGTTCGTATCCAGTTGCTCCAGAAAGGTGAGTTCTGCAGGATCACGGCACTCAGATCACCCCACTGTACACCTTCATTGAATTGATTGATCTGATGGCTTCCGCCTATCACTAGGCCCTTGCCGGTCAGCAGGTCACTTTCAGGGTGAGAGGTATAATACAGCGCCAATACATCTTTCGAGGCTTTGTAGTGATTCTCTTTTAAACTTTCTTCACTGATGGGGATAAACTTGCTTTTATCGCTGGTAGTGCCGCTGCTTTTGGCGAACCAGGATACAGGGGTGTTCCAAAGCACATTTTCCTCTCCCTGCAACATGCGGTCGATAAATGGCTTCAGATCCTCATAGCGATGAACAGGAACCGTTTTTTTAAAATCAGACAGCGACTGCACCTTTGAAAAGCCATATTTGCGGCCAATTTCTGTGTATTGGCCTGCTGCTAAAAGGTCCTGCCACACGGCAAATTGTACTTCTATGGGTTCAGCGATCCATTGTTCGATGGACCAGAGACGCATACGGGCCACTCTTGATATCGCAGGAGAAAGAAGTTTCACTTGGGCAAGTTAAAGGAAAAGGGAATATTGGCAATATGGCTTTCAATACTCATGATTAATTAGGTATGAGGACGAGTTAATTATACATATCAGTCAGACTATATTGTGTGACACGCTTTTTTTAATTGAATCACACGTTAATAATTTCAAGTTTTGGCTTATTTCACGTTTCAACTCGAAATAGAATACAGTATGTTTCCAAATGATCGTTAGGTTCAATCTATGTGTTCATTATTTGTTGTTCGCTATTCGCGTTTCCATCCTACCCTCCCTACCTTCGCTCTATGAACAAATCCATCGCCGACCTGCGCAACGAATATTCGTCGCAAACCTTATTGGAAAATGATGTTGCCACCGACCCCATAGCACAGTTCGAAAAATGGTGGGACCAAGTGCTGGCTTCAGAAATTTCAGAACCCAATGCCATGACACTGGCCTCTGCGTCGGCTGATGGTTTTCCCTCTGCCCGCATTGTATTACTCAAAGGATTTGACGCAAGAGGTTTTGTTTTTTACACCAATTACAAAAGTTACAAGGCGCTGCAACTGGAGGAGAATCCAAAAGCATGCTTGGTGTTTTTTTGGAAAGAACTCGAACGCCAGGTACGCATCTCCGGTATTGTTGCCCGGGTATCGGAAGAGGAAAGCGACGTATATTTTAACTCCCGCCCCGTTGGCAGCCGCATTGGTGCCTGGGCTTCTCCTCAAAGTCAGCCCATCGAAAACCGCGAATGGCTGGAGCAGGTTTTTGAAAATAAGAAAGAACAATTTCGGGATGGCAATGTGCCCCGTCCACCGCACTGGGGTGGGTATTTGGTAAAACCGGTGATCGTTGAGTTCTGGCAGGGCCGCTTTAGTCGCCTGCACGACCGGATACAATATACCCTAGATGAAAATGGGGCTTGGAGAATAGAGCGGCTGGCACCGTAAAAATAAAAATTGGCAATTGGCAATGTGCAATCCGCAAGTATATTCTACGTTGCAAATTGCCTGTTGCCTATTGCCAATTTATTAACCTTCTGTACTTTTCTTTACAGCTGTTCCCGGCTGTGTACCCGTTATCTTTTTCGCACTGGCAGGTCTTGCCTTGCCAAAAGAACCTTTGAAGATTTTTCCTTTTTTGGTTTTTTTATCACCTCTTCCCATAGTAAAAAATTAATGTGCAAATGTAAGGATTGAAAAAGAAAAGTCTCCTGCAAAGCAGGAGACTCTCAATTCGGTTTAGCAGTTGATTACAACTTGGCAGAAAGCTCTTTACCTGCTTTGAAGCGGGCAACTTTCCGAGCTTTGATCTTGATCACTTCGCCGGTTTGCGGGTTACGACCGTTACGGGCAGCACGCTTGGAAACAGAAAACGTTCCAAAACCTACCAGGGTAACTTTGCCACCACCTTTCAGGGTTTTGGTAACGGCTTCTACAAAAGAATCCAGTGTAGTGTTAGCCTGTGTTTTGGTGATGCCAGCATCTTCGGCAATCTTCGCGATCAGTTCAGCTTTGTTCATAGTTATTTTTTTAAAAAATTAGATGGCAACAAAAATAGACGCTTTTCTACAGTAACAAAATAATTTTCCGCTTTTTTATTTAACAGCATGTGGGCTGTAACCCGCGGCTGGCAAGGGTTTGGGAACAATGACAATCATTTACTGTAACTGCCTTTGTACCATATTATATTTTTTCGACGCACATTCCCAACGTATTACCAGACTGTAACAGCAGTAAATTGAATTGCCCTGTTCTACCTGTTAAACATGTTTTATTCAGTACTGCTGTCGCGAATGACCTGCATAACACTGCGAAAAGCAATAAAGCGATCCCCCCATTTTTGATACGATGCATCCCGTAGCCCGCTGACATGCAACTGAATATACCGGTTGTAATCCGCCTTGGATTCGGCCAAGTACTGAATGGCATAGGTAGGTCCTTCGCTTTCGTCAACTTCCAGCAAACGCACCACCTTATACCCGCTAAAGCAACCGGTTTGCATCACCTCCGGAATATGTTCTTCCAGCATCCATACCTGCCAGGATTCAGCGATGGAAGCATCCACCTTTATCGTCACATTGTAAATGATCATGGTAAGGCATTTAACGATTCCACATCAATTTCGGCATACACCGGACAATGATCACTGTGTTTGATATCGGGATAAATTTCCGCATCCATCAAATAGGGTTTTAGGGTATCCGTAGCCGATATATAGTCGATGCGCCAGCCTTTGTTCTCCAGCCGTACTTTCGGAAAGCGTTGGCTCCACCAGGTATAGCGGTGCGGATCCTGCTTAAAATGCCGGAACACATCCGTCCAGCCATTGCTGTAGAACTTGTCCATCCAGGCCCTTTCTTCCGGCAAAAACCCAGATGTGGTCTTGTTGCCTTTTGGATTGTGGATGTCTATTTCTTTGTGTGCAATGTTGTAATCGCCGCAAATAACAACATAGGGATTGGTTTTCCGAAGGTCCTGCACATAATCATAAAACTCATCCAGCCACTGGTACTTATACGTTTGGCGCTCATCGCCAGACGTTCCCGAAGGAAAATAAGCATTTATCAATCGTAGCTTTCCAAACGTCAGTTGAATCACTCGCCCTTCATCGTCGCTCACCTGGTGGCCGGTGCCGCACTTCACTTCATCCGGATGGGTTTTTGTAAAAACAGTAACGCCGCTATAGCCCTTTTTCTGCGCACAAAACCAGTGATCATGATAACCCAGGTCGTGCAACGCTTTTATATCTACATCGCTTTGCTGGGCCTTGTTTTCCTGGATGCAGATCACATCGGCAGGATGGGTCTGCAGCCAATCGGTAAAGCCTTTTTTAATGGCTGCCCGTAAACCATTTACATTGTAGCTAATGATTTTCATGGCAGCGAAGATAGCCTGAACCGCGATTCATGAAATACAAGAAGGAAACGAAAAAGGCCGCTTATAAAAGCGGCCCTGAATAAGATAGATTGCTTTATAATTGTTTTATGCAACCAAGTCCGGCTCTGCAACTTTTTTCTTTGCGGCTTTTGCTTTTTTCCTAGTGCGGTTGTACCACATAATGGTACCGGTAATGGGAAAGGTTACTCCTAACAGACAGGTAATAAAGGCAATAATCTTGGACGGTGTACCCCAGATGCTACCGGTATGGATAGGCTTGAATGCCGACCGTACCTGTGCGCCCAGGCTTCTTTCGCCAAAGGCCATCTTGCCCAATACAGCGCCGGAATACTGGTCGATGTACACGGCGTCGGTAGCTGATTCATGTGCCGCATCGGCCCCCAACCGCGAAACACTGATGGGTTCTGTAGAGTCTTTTGGCGCCGAAATATTGTAAAACTCAGCGGAGGGATAAACCGTTTGTGCGGCTGCTAGGGCTTTGTCAAAGGAGATACGCTTGGCATCGGCTATATAGGTGGACTTTGGCGGCTCTGGTGCCTTCATGGGCGAATTGGTAACGGTGTAAATACCTTTATTAAACCATTCGAATGACCAGGCTAATCCCGTAAATGAAAAAATGAAAAGAAAGATGGCACTGTAAAACCCAAACACCAGGTGCATGTCGTGGTTGATCCGCTTCCAGCCGGCGCCCCATTTAATGTTCAGGCGCTGCTTCATGATCTTGACGGTTTTCGGCCACCAAAGAATGATACCCGTGATCAGGATAAAAAGAAAAAGCAGCGTGGAGATACCCACAATCAGTTTACCGATGCTGTTGTTGCCACCCAGCAGCCAGCGGTGCAAAGCAAATACAGTGTACCAGCCTGTTTCGCTATAGGTATATTTATCCAGCACCTGGCCGGTGTAAGGGTTGACAAAAATGGTAAATCCGGGTTGGCGCTGGGGGGCACCGCCTTTGGCACCTTCTTTTCCCCTGGAAGCTTCGGCTTTGGCGCCTTCCCCTATTGCGCCGGCTGCAGGCTTTTCATTTGCTCCCTTGGCACCGGCAACTTTGTCACCATCCTTTCCGCCCTTTTTACCAAACGCCACACTTACCTCAGCGGATCGATCGGCTTCTTCATAGAGCTTGATGCCGTTCACTTTGGCTTCCGGAAACGCTTTTTTAACGCTGCTCACCAGGCTATCGGCCGAAAGCCGGCTGCCTGTAGCTTCCACGTAATAACGGTCTTTGTTAAAGACCATCATCAGGTCTTTTTCAAAAACAAGAATAGCCCCGGTAAGGCAGCAAATGAGAATGACCAACCCGGCAGCGAAGCTTAAATAAAGGTGTATGCGACGAAAAAAAACTTTCATGAAGAGTGCTGATTTGCGGATGCAAAAAGAGGCAAAACATTTGGTGTTCTGCCTCTTTTGAATAAAGTTTAATTAAAATTTATAGGAAACCGTAGCCACAAACTGCGTGGGAGGAATCGGGTTGATGCTGTAGTTTTCGTGCATGTAATAGTTCAGCGTGTTGGTTACGTTGGCCACTTTTGCCATCAGCGAAACCTTCTTCCACGTATAACCGGCCGACAGGTCAAGCGTGGTAAATCCATCCACAGAAATCAGCCTGGAATAGGTTTGCGCCTGGCCGGTGGTATTGTTCCAGCCACCAAACCGCTCACCAATATAGAATACGGATGCACCTAACCGTAAGCCTTTCAGGGCCTGGTTATGGAAGGTATAAAACACCGATCCATTGGCTGTGTTGGCCGGATTGTTTACCAGCCGTTCGCCTTCTTTGTTGCTGCCCGTGCTGGCCGGCGTTTTGGTATAGCGTGCATAGTTGTAGCTATAACCGGCTGAAATGTCCAGACCTTTTACCGGATGTGCAGCCAGGTCCACTTCTACCCCATCGCTCTTGGTTTGTCCGGTCAATGCCTTGATGCTTGAAATGGTATTCACGGTTCCATCTGGCAGGAAGGGCAGCGTTTGCACCAGGTTATTGTTGACAATGCGATAAAAGGTCAGGTTGGCAGAAAGTCTTCCGTTCAGCAACTCGTTCTTTACACCTACTTCATATTGATCGATAATAGACGGCGGCAGCACGTTTCCGTTAATATCCTGGCCGCTGTTAACCGTAAAGGAATTGGCATAGCTGGCAAATACAGATGTAGAACCCGTTGGCTTGTACACCACACCCACTCTTGGAGAAAAGGCATTGTCGTATTTTGATTTACCGGTGGTTTTGGCGCCATTGGTCAAGCTGGTAGAATCAATACCTCTTGCTTCTACATAGGACCATCTTCCGCCCACCAGCACATTAAACTTCGGCGATAGCTTGATCAGGTCCTGCACGTAGATACCAGCGCGGTTCGATCGTGCACGGCGGTCGCGAATAGCGGTTGCTACCGGCATTTCGGTGCGGCGCTCAAATTTGGCCGGATCAAAAATGTTGATCTTATCGTAGGTGCTGGAAGGGAAACTGAAGTCAGTATTATCGGTTATTGTGCGGTCGACGTCAACACCGGCCAGCAGGTTATGCTCCATGGTGCCGGTGGCAAATTTGCCCACCAGGTTTACCTGGGCAGTGTAATAGTTTTCTTCATTTTGCTGTCTTCCCAGCGGCCGGTTCAAATCGCCGGCAGCATTGGCCTGCAATCGCTCAATGGCCAGGTAATCGCGTTGGTAGTTCTGGTAAGAAGCAGAAGTGTTCAACTTCCATGCATCGTTAAAGCGGTGACGTACGGTGGCTGTAGCTGTAGCCTGGTCAACCTTGCTGTACTGCCAACTTTCCCCAAAAAAGGTAGAACGAGGGAGCTCAGGGATTTTGGTATTATCCCAGCTCGGAATCCCAAAATCGGGGGTAAAATTGTGCTTCAGATAATCGCCTTCCAGCACAATATCTGTTTTATCACTCAGCTTAAAGAGCAGCGAAGGATTTACATAATAACGCTCCGAATTCACGCCGTCGCGGTAACTGCCGGCTTTTTCGTAGGTACCGTTTACCCGGTAGGCAGCAGAAGAAGAAAGTGGTCCGTACACATCAAACGAAGGTTTGTAAAGATCAAAACTTCCGGTTCTCATCGAAATTTCGCCGCCGAAATTGAATTTAGGTTGCTTGGTCACCATGTTCACAATTCCGCCGGGCGCCACCTGGCCATATAATATGGCAGAACTGCCCTTCAGCACTTCCACTCTTTCCAACGAACTCATTTCGGGCATGGTACCGGAGTTAACACGAGCCCCGTTTTTAAACAGGTTGGTGCTGCCAAAGCTGTAACCCCGAGCGCCAAAGCTTTCCTGCACGGCACCGCGGGTAGTGGTAACATACACACCGTTTACATTTTTAATCACATCGCCAAGGCGCTGCGCCTGTTGCTCCCGGATCATTCCCTGGCCCACAATGGCAAGGCTTTGCGGCAGGTCCATGGGATGCAACTCTATTTTACCAATAGAAACCGGTTTGCTGTTCAGGCGCTTGCCCGACACCACGATCACTTCGGTAAGCTGTTTGGCATTTTCTGCCAGTATAATGGAAAAAGTGGCCGATTTATCTTTTTTTACTTCGATCTGCTTTTGTTGGGGCTTTAAGCCAACCATTGAAATTTCAAGCGTATAAACGCCTTCCTGCAGGCCTTTGATGGCAAAAAAGCCATTTTCATCAGTAAGCGTAGCTACGCCGTTTTCCTGGATCGAAACGGTAACAAAGGCAGCGGGCTGGTTGTCGGTGGTCAAAACCGTACCGGTAATAGCACCAGCCGGGGTCTCGGCAATCACACGAACAGGGTTGTTGACAGCCGCCATTTCAAATTGGGCAAATCCATTCAAACTAAGAACAAGACATCCAAAAACAATCACTTTACTCACGATCAAAATAATTTTTTGCAAAGAGAACCATGTTTTACTGCTCAATGGTGCCGTATCGGGAAAAACTGTTTACGGAAGCAGGAAAAATGTACCCTTGCATGACGAAATCGGAAAATATCGGGTGCAATGTGGCTTTCCCGGATTTTAAGTGGGATGATTTGTGTCAGAGAAGGAATGATTTATAAGAGTTATGGGTGGAAATGACAGAATGGTGACAGATCTATAACCCGTTCTTCAAATACTGCCAATAATCCCAAAGGGGTATTTTTTCCGGCCAAGACCTGTTTAACTGTTTGGAAGTATTATTTTTCGTCCCTAATTATACCAAACAGCTGCCATGAGAACTATATTTTGCCTGTACCTGTCAATTCTTACAGTCATTTCCGCTAGTGCACAACAAAACCAGATTGTCAACAACTTACAGATAGGTTATCAGGAATTTCCAACAGTCATTACCAGCCATGCATCCGACAGCCTCGGATACCAATATTACAGTGGCTATTTCCGGGGGATATTGACCATAAACAACCACGAGCCGGTTAACGGCAATGGATTGGAAGATGTTTTTTGGGTAAAAACGGATAGCAATGGAAATGTCAGGCGGATACTGACTTATGGTTCTGCCAACGCAGAACGTTCTTACTCCAACAGCATGGTTATGGGTACTTCTGATTTATTGTTTGGTTTTAGCACACAGGAAGCTGTCCAGGTTGGCAATCAAACGATAGTGCCCTATGCCACTGTCAACGCAAATGCCGTTACATCGGCTCTTGTTTGCACCGATACCGCCGGAGCGGCTAAATGGGTGCGGAAAACAAACCTGCAATCGTTCCGGTTATTTTATTCAAATGCGGTTTATCATATTTTCGGATCGGTTTCGAACAACAGCCCAGCCACCCGCTTTCAGGAGCAGATAGTGCTGGACTCTATTGGCCGTTCCGGTTTGGTACACCTGATGATAGATACAAACGGAAATTTTTTAGGGGCCAAACGCATCATTGGTCACTCCGCCAATCAATTTGTAAGATTGCTCGAAGTCAGCAGCTTCACCGACGGCTCACTGTTTCTGCACCTTTTTGCCAGCGGCGATAACCAGTTTTATCTAAACCAAAACGAGGTAAAAATTCCAGCCTCCCGATGGGACTACAATGTGATTGTAAAAACAGATACCAGCTATCAAGATTACCTGTATAAAGTGCTTAATACCGACCAGCAGCACCTTATGTCACCGGGCAACCAATTCTGCCCCAGTACAATTTCAGGCAACTTTGTTTTTATGGTCTTTAACAACGAAGCCAGATCCACTCCGGCAGTGCCTTATTACATCGACAATGTATTACAAGCCAGTCAACACAACCATTTTTATGTCTTCGATTCTTCGCTGGCCCTTCGGTACAGCGCTAATCTTGGCAATTCGGTTGTTGGCAATTACCCCTTGAACCGAACCAAGCACCGAATCTTTTTCCGGCACATACTGGTTCAGAAGGGACAGGTCTTTTTAAACGGTATGTTCACCGGCACAAACGAGTCCTTACCCAATCCTCTCCCTGCAAAAAATGTTACTGTGCCCATTCTTCCGGGTGTTTTATCTACCATTAACCTGAATGGCCCCAGCAAAAGCTTTCTGGCAAAATTCAACTTTGATCTTTCGGATGGGAAGGTGAACTGGTACGGGGATCATACGGAATACGAAATTGCTGATGTATCGCCGGATTTCTTCCATTTGGCAGGCCCCAACAGAATGGCGTTTCATCAAACGGTAGACAATGTTTGGAACCCCTGGCTTGTAGATGAAAACCTGGCTATAGTTACCGGCAGCATGCGAAAAAATGCCGACCTGCCAGAGAGCCCGCAAATGGTAACCTATTTTCCGGATGGCAGCCGGCTGGTTCTTGGTTATGCTCGTGGCAAAACAGCACTAGACCAAAATGGCAGCTTTGCCTCCAATGTCGGGCGGTCAGATGCTTTTCTGGTGAGGCTGCGGCCGAACAACCAGGTTGTTTGGTATAAACGTTTTCACAGTAGTCTTGCCCGGGCCGAGGCCAGGCATCTTGAAGTGCGCAATGGAAAAGCTTATTTTTTAGTGAACTACACCCTACCGCATAACGACAGCAATTATATCCGGGTGGAGAATACAAACTACAATGTCAATATCAATCCCAATATGGTGCGAACAAGTGCCAGTTTGTTGGCCAGTGTAGACACAACAGGAACCATCACTGTATTGAATCTCACAAATGACCGCCTTCGATCTGTCACTCTTATGAACCTGGGGTACTTCAATAATGGCGACCTGGCTGTGGGCACTGATAACGCCAATATAGCGTACCAATCGTTTCCCTCTTCTTCATCGCCGCATATTTTCCGGCTGAAACCTAGTACCGGCGCTATTATAGAAGGACGGAAACTAATTCTCCAGGGTAATTTATCCCTTTACACTATTCAAATTGACAAAAACGATCAACTCTATCTTTCCGGTTCAACCATTTTGCCAACAAATGGTAACCTGCTTTTGCACAACGGCACGTCCATGATCGATACCCTGGCTTTGCCTGCCAATAACCGGCAACAGGGAGCCTTGCTTAAAATGGCCTGGAATGGCCTGCATTGGGTAAAGAACTTTTCAGGCAATGTTTTAATTAAACAATCGGGGGATCTTGCGCTGCTCAATGACAAGCCGGTTATGGGTGTTATGACTTCGCCTTCCACACAACCTTTGCTGTGGGATGGCCAGGCGGTACATAATGGTTTGCTCAACCAGTCATTTTGCCTGGTGAGGTTGAATGCGGATGGAACCATCGCTCAGAAAAAAATCTTGGCCAATACAACTGGCATTTATATGCGTACCGGCGGCAAACACCTGTTTCTGAGCAGTGTCATCCGATCGGCCATGCAGGTAGATACCATACAAGTTGGTTATGCCGGCGGTACTACAGATGCGTTGGGACTTGTTCTGGACAGTGCGCTTATCGCAAGAAAGAGTTTCAGGGTTGCTTCGCCGTATGGTGAATCTTTGACTGATATGGATATTTTTCAGGACACTCTTGTTACGCTTGCCTATACGGCGCAGGGTAATCCGCAGGTTTACACCAACCGAACCGCTATTGCTACCAGCGATTATCAGGAAGATGCTTACCTGGGAACTTTTGTTACCCGCAACAATATCGTCACCAGCATCAACAATCCGTTACCAGCCTTCACCTACGTCACCATCACACCCAACCCGGTAATCAACTATCACCTTCAACTTTCGGTACAGACGACCGAACCGTTACGATCAATATGTACAGTGTATGGTACCAATGGTCAGTACCTTACCAGCGCAGTTTTGCAACTTACTCCCGGCTCAAGGCAACATTCCATTCAATTGCCTTCAACAACCGGCAAAGGGGTTTATCATGTGGTGATTTCGAACAAGCGCTGGACAACCACCCGAACATTTCTCATTCTATAAAATTGCCTGTCTGCAGATAAGCCTTCTACGGAAGGCTTTATTATTGCAGCAACATAAAGTCGGAAGAAGCAACTTCCTGTCCATTTAGTACGATGGCCAGTTTGTGTTCACCGGGATAATGTTTGCGGGTGGTAAAATCCTGGAAGCGCTGCTCTTTTTTGAAGACATAAGTTTGCGTCGGTTGAAATATTTTTTCGGTGATCTGAAAGATTTTGCGGCTTTGTTTACCATTTGCCTTTGCATAAACCACCGCATACTCCAGGCGAAGCTTACGCGAAACAGGACCGGTTATGAGTGAAAAAGAAAAGCCGAGGCGGTCACCAATCTTCAAATGCGTGTGAGACAGGGTAAGGTTTGTTAAGCGGCAGTCAGCCACATCTTCCAGTTCAAATAAAGTATAAGCAGCAGGATGCGCCTTTTTCAATAATGTCCGGCAGCCATGGCGAATGATCCAGTCTGTTTGGGCATTTTTTCCTTTCCAGCTTTTAGCAAGGTTTGCCACCGCGTCAGGATGATCTTTGGCAATATCATTTAAGTTATTAGCCACGCTTCTCCGAACAAAAAGCGATGGATCCTTTTTTAAATTTTCCAGGATAGGGAAGATAGGTGCAGGATCTCTCTTCAATGCCGGAATGGCCACGGCCCAGGGCAATCGCGGCCGGCAGCCCTCGCTGGCAAACCGGCGAACATGGTCGTGCGGGTGCCGGCTCCAGGCAAGCATTTGCGCCATTACTTTTTCGGGGTGGGCCAGCAAAAAAGACCGTATGGCAAATTCGCAACTGGCAAACTGGGTCAGCCGTTCCATTGCTTGAAGGGAGGTTTCCAAATCATGCAGCCCGTATTGCTCAATAAAATCGGGAAGGAACATGTACGCAAAACCACCCTTTTCACCACGCTCTTCCAAAAGAGTAACTATGCGCAGAATAGAAGAAACCTTTGTGGGATAATCACCCAGCAAGTGGCTGTGCAAAACGGAGGAGAGGTGACGCATCCGCTGTTTGAGTTCAAGGCTATTCCATGTGTTGTCGAAAACAGCCGCCTGAAAACCTTTTGCATCAAACCCGGTGATAACTGCAGCAATGGAAGCAAATCGTTTTAGGAAAAGAGCGTCATAAACGTTTTTCAGCGGTTCGGGCATTTGTAAATAGATTAAAGACTAAAAATAAAACAGATCGGAAACTGGTTTATTAAAAGTCTTTCATCCTGGAAGAAACGCTTTGCTTACACCAGTTTTCACAATCCTGCCCCAGCGTATTTTCTTACCTTTGCCTCCATTTTTAAAATAGTTGAAAAGCCCCATATGGCCAATCGGTATAAAGAATTTAAACATCTCAACCTCCCCGCCATTGAAAAAGAAGTACTGGAACGCTGGCAGCGGGAAGAAGCCTTTCAAAAAAGCATAACCGTTCGCGAAGGCGCACAGCCCTTTGTGTTTTACGAAGGTCCGCCCAGCGCTAACGGCATGCCAGGCATTCACCACGTCATTTCCCGTACACTCAAAGACCTGGTCTGTCGGTACAAAACGATGCAGGGTTTTAAGGTAGAGCGCAAGGGCGGCTGGGACACGCATGGCTTGCCGGTAGAATTGGGTGTTGAAAAAGAGCTGGGTATCACCAAAGAAGATATCGGCAAAAAGATCTCCATTAAAGAATACAACCAGAAGTGCCGCGAGGCGGTGCTCCGTTATAAAGACAAGTGGGACGACCTGACCACGAAAATGGGTTATTGGGTCGACCTGCAAAATCCTTATATCACCTTTACCAACGAATACATCGAAACGCTGTGGTGGTGCCTGAAAGAGCTGTACAACAAAGGGCTGCTTTACAAAAGTGTTTCTATCCAACCGTATTCCCCGGGTGCCGGCACAGGTTTGAGCTCCCACGAACTGAACCAGCCTGGAACATATAAAATGGTGAAGGACACCAGCGCTACTGTTTTGTTTAAAGTAGTGCCAAATGAAAGGAGCACTTTTCTTTTCAACAAAGTTGGCTCTGAACTAGGCACTACAGACTCGGAACTGTACATTATGGCCTGGACCACTACCCCTTGGACACTGCCGTCCAATTTGGGTCTGGCTGCCGGTCCCAACATCGACTATGTATTGGTGCATACACTCAACCCCTACACACATCAGCCGCAAAATGTAGTTCTTGCCAAAGCTTTGCTGCAAAAGTATTTCAAAGCGGAAGGAGAAAATGGCGATTTTTCTTCCTATAAAGAAGGCGATAAGGTGATTCCCTACCGCATCCTTGCGGAGTTCAAGGGCAAAGAGTTGGAAGAGGTGGAGTATGAGCAATTGTTGCCGGCCGAAGCCAATTCGCTGGAAGCTGTTCGTGCCATCACACCTGATGCCCAGCCATGGCGGGTGCTGTTGGGAGATTTTGTAACCACTGAAGATGGTACCGGCGTGGTGCATATTGCTCCTGCTTTTGGTGCGGATGACTTCCGTGTTGGCAAAAAATACAACATCGGCATTTTGACGCTGGTTGACAAGGAAGGAAAATTTGTGGATGGCCTTGGCGAGTTTTCGGGCCGCTATATCAAAGACTATAAGAACGAAGAAGGGTATGTTGACGTAAATGTTGACATTTCTGTCAAGCTGAAAAAAGAAGGCCGGGCCTTTAAAGTAGAAAAATACGAACACAGCTATCCGCACTGCTGGCGCACCGACAAGCCGGTGGTTTATTACCCGCTGGATGCCTGGTTCATTCGCACAACCGCCGTTAAAGACCGCATGGTGGAGCTGAACAAAACCATCAACTGGAAGCCAGAAAGCACGGGCACCGGCCGCTTTGGCAACTGGCTGGAAAATATGGTGGACTGGAACCTGAGTCGCAGCCGCTATTGGGGTACGCCCCTTCCCATCTGGCGCACAGAGGACGGAAAAGAGGAAAAATGCATTGGCTCGATCGAAGAACTGAACGCCGAGATCCGCAAAGCCAGCGAGGTGTTGGGCGGTGATGTAAATACACATTACCTCCACGACGGCATCCTGGATCTCCACAAGCCCTATGTGGATGAAGTGATCTTGGTTTCCGACAGCGGCAAACCCATGCACCGCGAACCGGACCTGATTGACGTTTGGTTCGACAGCGGCGCCATGCCCTATGCCCAATGGCACTATCCTTACGAGAATAAAGAGAAATTCAGCCAAAACTTTCCCGCCGATTTTATTGCGGAAGGCGTTGACCAAACCCGCGGCTGGTTTTACACCCTGCATGCGCTGGGTGTGATGCTGTTTGACAGCGTAGCCTATAAAACAGTGGTTTCCAACGGTCTGGTACTGGACAAGAACGGCAATAAAATGAGTAAGCGCCTCGGCAACGTGGTGGATCCTTTCCAAACCATTGAAAGCTTTGGTGCTGACGCCACCCGCTGGTACCTTATCACCAACGCTTCGCCCTGGGACAACCTGAAGTTTGACATTGAAGGCATCAAAGAGGTGCAGCGCAAGTTCTTTGGCACCTTATATAATACGTATCAATTCTTTGCGCTTTACGCAAACGTGGACGGCTTTACCTTTAAGGAGGATTACATTCCACTCGCTGAGCGTCCCGAAATCGACCGCTGGATTCTTTCCAGCCTTCAAACCTTGGTGAAAAAAGCGGCGGCTGCCTTTAATGAATACGAGCCTACACAGGCCGGACGCCTGATCGAAGACTTTGTGGATGAACACCTTAGCAACTGGTATGTACGCCTTTGCCGCCGCCGGTTCTGGAAGGGCGAATACGAGCAGGACAAAATTGCCGCTTATCAAACCCTGTACGAGTGTCTGGAAACCGTGGTTCGTCTCATGGCACCTATTTCGCCTTTCTTCAGCGACGAGCTTTTTATCCAGTTGAATGCTGTTACCGGCAAACACAAGGAGGCGTCTGTTCACCATATTCTTTTCCCCAACGTGAAAGAGGAACTGATCGATTCGGCGTTGGAAGAACGCATGCAATTGGCGCAGGATGCCTCGTCCCTAGTGCTTTCGCTGCGCAAAAAAGCCAATATCAAGGTGCGGCAGCCCCTGCAAAAAGTGTTGATCCCGGTGCTGAGCCCGGCTATGGAACAACAATTGCAAAAGGTAGAAGACCTTATCAAAGCGGAAGTAAACGTGAAGGAAATTTCGTACTTGACAGAAACCGAAGGCTTCATTAAAAAGAAGATCAAACCCAACTTTGTTTCTTTGGGTAAACGATTGGGTCCCAAGATGAAAGTGGTTTCCGCATCCCTGCAAAACTTTTCCCAGCACGACATTTCTTTATTTGAAAAAGAAGGCAGATATTCATTGCGCCTTAACGATGAGGCCGTTGAATTAACCTTGAGCGATGTAGAAATCACCAGTGAGGACATCCCGGGTTGGTCGGTAGCCAGCAAAGGCCCGCTGACCGTGGCCCTGGATATCAACATCACACCGGAACTGGAACACGAGGGCAATGCCCGAGAGTTTATCAACCGGATTCAAAAAATCCGGAAAGACAGCGGGTTTGATGTAACAGACAGAATTGACGTGCAAGTGGCCGCCTCCAATGGAATTGCCACATCTCTTAGTAAGTATATTAATTATATTTGCGCGGAAATTCTGGCAGACAAGCTGGAGATTACATCAACGATTGCTGATGGCATTGATATCGAGGTTAACGAAAACCCATTGAAAGTCATCGTCTTAAAAAAAGGGTAACAACCGTATGGCAACAAAAAAGGTAGCATCCAAAAAGTCAGGCAAGGCTGCCCAACCGGCTAAGAAAGCACCGGCCAAGCCTGTAAAAAAAGCCGCAGTAAAAGCTGCCGCCCCAAAAAAAGCTGTTAAACCTGCTCCGGCCAAAGCAAAAACGCCGGCCAAAAAAGCCCCGGCCAAACCGGTAAAGGCGGCTACACCTGCCAAATCGAAGCCGGCTGCAAAAACAGCTACCAAGGCGCCGGTCAAAGCTGCACCAAAAACCCAGGTTGCCACAGCTAAAAAAGACGTTGCCAAAAAACCCGCTCCGGCCTCACAAAAGAAAGTAACCGCAGTGCCTCCGGCAAAAAAGGTAGCGGAAAAGGCACCAGCCAAAACCGAACCGGTTAAAAAGCCAGAGGTAGTGGCCCCTTCCCGTGAAACGACAAAAGAGGCAACCAAGCCGTTGGAAAAAGCACCGGCCAAAGCAAAAGAGCCCGCCCGGCCAGCTAAGGTGGTGATCCCAAAAACATCAACAGACAAGGTCATCAAGTACGAACCTGATTTTACCCGATCCATATTGGACAATTCACAAAAACAAGAAGAAAACGGACCGACTATGCGATACAGTGATGCAGAATTGACAGAATTCAGAGAGCTGATCAACAAGAAGTTAGACATTGCGAAAAAAGAGTTGGCTTATTTACAGGGACTTATCACCCGCAAGGACGAAAGCGGCGATCTGGACGAAGGCCGCTATATGACCATGGAAGACGGCAGCATGAGCATGGAACGGGAACAACTGAGCCAGATGGCCAGTCGTCAAATCCAGTTCATCGACCACTTGGAAAAAGCAATCATGCGGATTGAAAATAAAACCTATGGTATCTGCCGTGTTACCGGAAAGCTGATCGACAAGGCCCGCCTCCGCGCTGTTCCGCATGCCACGTTGAGCATCGAAGCCAAGCAAATGATGAATAAGTAATCATTTAAAATTCTTATAGTTAAGTCCTGCCGCGGCAGGACTTTTTTTTGTCCTATAATAGAATAGGCCTCTGTTCTAAATAAAGATCTGTTGCAGCCCATAGACTTTTTGGGAAATCATGCGTTATTGGGAGGGTTTGCCAACACAGATGAAACTGTTTTGAAAAAACAGGTGAATTCTATACAACCGTATCTTTAGACAGTTTCCCGGTAAGGCGTCTAACCCTTACAGAATCATGTAACATGGCCGGCCACAACCGGCGGCAAAAGACGAAGAAACCCCAAAGCGCATGACCGTACAGTTTGGATATGACAAAAAGCAGGTAGTTCAGGCCCTCCGCTATCATTTTTTAAGCCGGAAGGAAATCCGGCTGATGATCATCCTGGTGAACGTATTTGCTTTGCTGTCGGCAGGACTGTTTTATTTTAAAAAAATTTTGCCCTTTGCTTTTTTCGTCAGCACATTTTTATGGATCATACTAATGCTCTCCTTTTGGTTTGTATTGCCGGGGGTTGTGTACCGCAGGGCGGCCACCTTTCGCGACCGGTTTACCATGAATTTTGAAGAAGCCGGCTTTTCGCTGGGCAACGAGCGGGGCGGCCGTGAATGGAGCTGGAAAACAGTAAGTTACTACCTGGAAACGCCGCATTTTTTTCATCTTTACTTTAACCCTACCTCCTTCTTCCTTGTGCCGAAAGCGGCGTTTAAAAAAGAAGAGCTTACCGAAATGCGGGACATGCTGCGCAACAAAGTTGATAACCCGTCTTCCTGAGGTTGAATTGGCAATGAACAATTGGCAATCAACAAAAGATGAAAGCAAATGCGGGATTGTATTTTATGCCGAATAGAATTACCAACCGCATAAGTGTGCGACGCAACCGGAGATAAATAGTAGCACTACAGCTAAGTACATAAAAAGAAAAATGCCTGTCGTTGAAACAGGCATTTTTTATTGATAGAAAGACATTGCTTGATGAAGGACTGAAAAAGAAAAGCTTCACAAACCTAAGTTCCCCCACCAGGGACAGAGCTTAAACCTCCTTTACCACCAGGCGGAAACCGTTGCCATGAATGTTCACGATCTCGATATTGGTATCGTCTTTCAGGTATTTGCGCAGCTTGGCAATGTACACGTCCATGCTGCGGCCGTTGAAATAGGTATCGCTGCCCCAGATGCGCTTTAGCGCCTGCTCTCTTGGCAACAGGTCGTTCATGTGCTCGCAAAGCATCTTCAGCAATTCGTTTTCTTTGGGCGAAAGCGTTTGTGTTTTCCCGTCATGCGACAGTTCACGCAGCTTTGGATTGAAGTGGTAAGAAGCCAAGTCGTACTCGCGGTTTTCCTGCTCGCGGTTCAATTCTTCGTTGCGCTTTAAGATGGCTTTGATCTTGTGCAGCAACACTTCGCTGTCGAAGGGCTTGGTAATATAATCGTCGGCACCCAGTTTATAACCCTGAATTATATCTTCCTTCATGGTTTTAGCACTCAGGAAAAACAGGGGTACATCGGGATTAATATCGCGGATCTCTTCGGCCAGGGTAAAACCGTCCATGTTGGGCATCATGACATCCAGCAGGCAGAGATCGAATTGTTCACGCTGAAATGCGGCCAGTCCCAGGCGGCCATCCCGCTCAAGTGTTACATCATAATCGTTCAACTCAAGGTAATTTTTCAAAACACTGCCTAAATTCGGGTCATCCTCGCATAATAAAATCTTAGCTCGTTTATCTTTTTCTGCCATGAGATTGGGTTTTTAGTTGCGTATAAAATTAAGGCCTTTCCCCTTATAAGTTGCCATTGTATCCTATGCAAAAATTCTTCCACCCTACTTTTGCAGGTAATTGTAAAGCAATTTGTATGGCAATGCATGTAACGCCGGACAACCGGCTGAAAAAGCTGATCATCATTGGCGACAGGGTGCTGGTTCGTCCGACCAAGCCCGATGAGCGTACCCAAACAGGCCTGTACCTGCCGCCTGGCGTGCAGGAAAGAGAAAAGGTGCAACAAGGCTATATCATCAAAACTGGACCGGGATATGCTATACCCACACCAACCGAAGACGAACCCTGGAAGGCGCAGGAAGAGCAGGTAAAATATATTCCGCTGCAGGCAAAGGAAGGCGACCTTGCTATTTTTCTTTTGAACGGCGCCACGGAAGTGATGTATGAAGGCGAAAAGTATTTTATAGTTCCGCAGAGTGCGATCCTGATGCTGGAAAGAGAAGAGGACCTGTAAACATTTGGACCGGCATTACAAAAACAAGTAAGCCCTGCCGCTATACCGACAGTTTTTTGCGTTGTGGAAAGTGGCGATAAAAAAGAAGTGCCAATCCTATAGAAACGGTACCTGAAAGTGGTGTGGCATTTGTTGACATACTATCAGATCAATGTAGATACAGAATGGATAAAGAAACTAAAGTACCCCCGGCAGGTGAAATGAAAGGTGATTTTATAAAGGGCAATAAACCGGTTATTCCTCCGAAAGAGCCCATTTACCTGGAAGGGCCCCGTACCCGGCGTTATGAACTGCGATTTGCCTGGCGGGTCTTCTGGCAGTTTATTAAAGCCTTCCGCACCCTGCATTATATCGGTCCCTGCATTACCGTTTTTGGATCGGCACGGTTTAAAGAAGACAATGTTTATTATCAGCAGGCGGTAGAGTTTGGCCGGCGTATCGCTGCTACTGGCTTTACTACATTGACCGGCGGTGGCCCCGGTATTATGGAAGCGGCTAACCGCGGCGCTTACGAAGCCGGCGGCATGTCGGTGGGTTGCAACATACAACTGCCGTTTGAGCAGGTGGGGAACAAATACGTGCACCGCTCATTTACGTTTGAACACTTCTTCGTTCGCAAAACCCTTTTGGTCAAATACTCTTATGCCTTTGTGATTCTACCCGGCGGTTTTGGTACCATGGATGAGTTTTTTGAAACCCTGACGCTGATTCAAACCAAATCCCTCACGGCTTTTCCGATTGTTTTGTTTGGCAAAGAATATTACAATGAAATGTGGGAAGCCATGCACGACATGGCCAAACGCGGCACCATCTCCACCGAAGACATGGACCTGGTGTTGTTTACCGACGACATTGACGAAGCCATGGAGCATATTTTAAAATACATCCGCAGCAATTACAAGGTAATGCCCTACAAGCCCAAGTGGTGGCTGCTGGAACGAATGCAAAATGTGGTGAAGCGGTAAGGTTGAAATGGTTTGATTGGACAACTGCCAGGATACAGCAACTACATAAGAAAGAGCGGAGCGCCACTGTGATGACAAGAAACGGTAAAAACGTATCTCTACCACATTCTTTCCGGTTCCTTGTTCAACTGTTCGATATTCTGCACCTTTCTCTATTTTCACAGCCTTAAATTTTATTATGACAGCCATCGACTTACTCGGCATGACGGCAGGATGTATTTCCTCCATTACGTTTTTGCCGCAGGTGATTAAAACCTGGAAATCAAAATCGGCCGCCGATATTTCGCTGCTGATGTTCACCTTCGCCACCATCTCCGTGATCATGTGGCTGGTGTATGGTATTATCCTGATGAACATTCCTATCATCTTTACCAACAGTATGGTGCTGCTGTTTTCGCTCATTATGCTCTATTTTAAATTCCGCTACGGAAAACAACACCAGGTTGCAGCCAGCCAAACCGAGCTTGTGAACCCATGAAGATTGACACCATCATTTTTGATATCGGCAATGTGCTGGTAAAATGGGACCCCGCCAACCTGTACCGGAAAATTTTTCCAGCGGACGAAGAACGGGCTCAGTTCCTCAATACAATCTGCACCATGGAATGGCATACCCTGCAGGATGCTGGCCGATCCCCACGGGAAGGGACAACCGAACTGCTGGAAAGATACCAGGAACACAAAGAGGCCATCCTTGCTTTTTATGACCGTTGGGAAGAAATGTTTGCAGGTGCCATTGAAGGCACTGTGGAAATTCTGAAAGAAGTAAAAGAAAAAGGTTACCGGGTGTATGCCCTGAGCAATTACAATGCAGAACTGTACCAGCGCACCGTTCATGATTTCCCGTTCCTGGATTGGTTTGACGGAAAGATCATCAGCAGCGAAGCCAAAATGAAAAAGCCCGACGATAATATTTACCGCCTCCTGTTTGAACGCTTTGCCATCGATCCGGAAAGAGCCATCTTCATTGACGATTTGGCCGCTAACATTGCTGCAGCCAACCGGCTTGGCCTTCAGGGCATTTTGTTTACCACACCGGAGGCCCTGCGAAAGGAATTACAAACCCGAAATATCATTTAAACCCATGCCTGTAACCACAATCATTTTTGACCTTGGCGGTGTTCTTGTCGACTGGAACCCGGCGTATGTATTTGACAAGCTAATTGAAGATGAAACCAAACGCAAACAATTCTTTGCCGAGATCTGCACCTCGGAATGGAACGAAGAACAAGACCGCGGTCGTAGCCTGAAAGAAGCCACGCAAATGCTGGTGGACCAACATCCGGAATGGCAGGAATACATTGAAGCCTATTATGGCCGCTGGGAAGAAATGCTGGGCGGACCGATTCATGAAACGGTAGAAATTTTCCGGCAACTGAAAGAAAGCGGCAGGTACAAACTTTATGCACTCACCAACTGGAGCGGAGAACTGTTTCCCATCGCCCTGCAGAAATATGAGTTTCTGCATTGGTTTGACGGGCGCCTGGTGAGCGGTGATGAAAAAACACGCAAACCCTTTCCTGAATTTTACCAACGGCTGGTGGATAAATTCAACATCAACAAGGAGGAAGCCATTTTTATTGACGACAACCTGCGCAACGTGGAAGCCGCTGTCAATTTTGGCATTCCCTCCATTCGGTTTGAAAGTCCGGCACAGTTAAAAAGAGACCTGCAAAGCCGCGGAATTTTGTAATTGCCCGCTTTGTATTTACATTTCCAAAAAAGCACATGCAGCAAATAAACCCGTACCCAGGGGCAACGGAGCAGGAAGACCTATTTTCAGAAGGCGAATTTGTACAATATACCGAAGCGTCGACACAGCAACGGTTTTTTAATTACCTCATTGATGTCCTTATCATGCGGTTTTGTATCAGTTGGGCAACATCCTACGGGCTGATGCTTCTCCTGAACCAGCTTTCACCGGACCTGGCCTATTCCGTTTTTGTTGAAGGTCCCGCCCTGCTGGCAGCCTATTCCGTTGGCATCCTGAATCAGCTTTTTTATTACACCCTTTGCGAAAATGCATTCAAAGGACATACGCTGGGAAAGCTGGTTACCGGTACACGAGCCATCCGCGAAGACGGTGACGAGCTAACCTTTAAAGATGCTTTGTTGCGCAGCCTTTGCCGGCTCGTTCCGTTCGAAGCGCTAAGCATCTGGTTTGGCGGCGGTGGCCCCTGGCACGATGTATGGACCAAAACAAAAGTGATTCAAACAAGGTAAAATGCAGTTTCCGTTTTCCTGAAATGCTATAAGAAAAGCCCGGCAGAACCGGGCTTTTTATTTTTTGTCAGGCTATCATTCCAATACGGGTCGCAACCATCTTTCTGCCTCTTCTATGGACATTCCTTTCCGTTGCGCATAATCTTCCAGTTGATCCCTTCCAATCTTGCCCAAACCAAAATAATGGCTTTGCGGGTGTGCAAAATACCAGCCGCAAACCGATGCCGGCGGATTCATGGCAAGGCTTTCCGTCAGTTCAATGCCTACGTTTTCAGTAGCATTGAGCAGCGAGAATAATTTCAGTTTTTCGGTATGATCGGGACAGGCGGGATAACCCGGCGCCGGGCGAATACCCTTGTACTGCTCTTTAATCAGTTCTTCATTGGAAAGCGTTTCGTTTTTGGCGTAGCCCCAATGTTCTTTGCGTACCTGCTGGTGCAAACATTCGGCGAAGGCTTCTACAAATCGATCGGCAAGAATCTGCACCAGGATTTTGTTGTATTCGTCATGTTCGCTAATGAATTTATCAATCCATTGCTTTGCACCGTGAATGGTAACCGCAAAGGCGCCCATGTAATCGGTGCGGCCCCCTCCCGCTCCCCCGGTGGGGGAGTGACCCAACACACCCGCCTCGCTTTGCGGAGTGCTTGTATTTTGTTCAACCTCTCCAACAGGCGAGGGCTGTGCGTTGGTGGCCTTCCCACTGGGAAGGTCGGGATGGGCCGCTGGCATCACAAAATCGGCCAAAGAATACGAGGGTTGCCCCACCGCTTTTTTCATTTGCTGGCGAAGCGACTCCAGGTTTACCTCACCCTCTTTTGTCTGCAACGTGATGGTGTCTTTGTTGTTGCTCAACGCCGGCCAAAAGCCTATCACACCGCTGGCGGTAAACCATCTTTCGTCCACAATTTTTTTCACCATCGCCTGTGCATCGTTGTACAACCTTGTGGCTTCGGCTCCGAAAATCTTATCGGTGAGTACTTCCGGAAAGCGGCCCGGCATTTCCCAGCCAATAAAAAACGGTCCCCAGTCGATGTAGCGGGCAATGGTGCCAAGATCAAATTCTTTGAAAACCTTTACACCGTCAATTGCGGGTTTTGTTGGTTTGTAGTTTTTCCAGTCGAAGTATTCCTTGGTGACAACGGCTTCTTCGTAAGGAATGAGCACCTTGTGCTTTTGCTTGTTGGCAAACTGCTCCCGCAGGCTTATGTATTCTTTTTTCGTTTGCTGCAAAAAGCCTTCTTTTCCTTCTTTGTTCAGCAGGTTGCTCACCACGGTTACGCTACGAGAAGCATCCAGCACATGCACTACACCGCCATCGTATTCCTGCGCAATTTTTACGGCTGTATGTATCCGTGAGGTGGTGGCGCCACCGATCAGCAAAGGCTGCCTCATGTTGCGGCGTTTCATTTCACGGGCAATGTGCACCATTTCATCCAGCGACGGTGTAATTAAGCCACTGAGGCCAATTACATCGACACCTTCTTTTTGGGCCGTTTCCAGGATTTTATCGGCGGGCACCATCACACCCAGGTCAATCACATCATAACCATTACAACCCAGCACAACGCCCACAATATTTTTCCCGATATCATGCACGTCTCCTTTTACAGTGGCCATCAGCACCTTGGCAGCACCGGATGGCGAAATTTCACCTCGGGCTGCTCTTTCCTCTTTTTCTTTTTCAATATAAGGCGTGAGAATCGCCACGGATTTTTTCATTACCCGTGCACTCTTTACCACCTGCGGCAAAAACATTTTTCCGCTGCCGAAAAGATCACCCACAACATCCATCCCGGCCATCAGCGGCCCTTCGATCACATCCAGCGGTTTGGGATATTTCTGCCGGGCTTCTTCCGTATCGGCATCTATGTAATCGGTAATGCCGTTGACCAGTGCATGCTTCAGTCGCTCTTCTACGGAAGCCGATCGCCAGGCTTCATCTTTTACTTCGGCTTTGTCTTTTGCTTTTACCGTTTCGGCAAAATTTACCAGCCGTTCTGTAGAATCAGGCCGCCGGTTAAGAACCACATCTTCACACAATTCCCGCAACTGCGGTTCAATTTCATCATACACAATCAACTGCCCTGCGTTAACGATTCCCATATCCATACCCGCCTTGATGGCGTGGTAAAGAAAGACCGCATGGATGGCTTCCCGCACCGGATCGTTGCCGCGGAAAGAGAACGATACATTGCTGACACCCCCGCTCACTTTTGCCAGCGGCATTTTTTGTTTGATGATGCGGGTGGCTTCAATAAAATCAACCGCATAGTTGTTGTGTTCTTCAATTCCGGTGGCTACCGCAAATATGTTCGGGTCGAAGATGATATCCTGCGGTTCGAAACCGACAACTTCCGTCAAAATCTTATAGGCTCTTTCGCAGATATCGATCCGCCGTTGCAGGGTATCGGCCTGGCCTTGTTCATCAAATGCCATTACCACCACCGCAGCACCATAAGCCTGGCAGATAAAAGCCTGCTCAATAAACTTCTCCTCTCCTTCTTTCATGGAGATGGAGTTGACGATGGATTTTCCCTGTACGCATTTCAGGCCTGCTTCAATGATCTCAAACTTCGACGAGTCGATCATGACAGGTATCTTGGCAATATCGGGTTCAGCCTGCAAAAGATTCAGGAACGTCGTCATGGCTTTGACCCCATCAAGCAGGGCATCGTCCATGTTCACGTCCAGCACCTGCGCACCGTTTTCCACCTGCTGACGGGCCACAGAAAGGGCTTCTTCGTATTTGTTCTCGCGGACGAGGCGTGCAAATTTTTTAGAGCCGGTTACGTTACAGCGTTCGCCTACATTCACAAAATTGGATTCCGGACGAATGGTCAGCGGCTCTAAACCGGAGAGACGCAAATAAGGTTTAATGATGGTCGTTTCGCTCATAATAGTATTTTGAACCACAAAGGCACGTAGGCACAGAGGGTCATCAGGATTGATTTAGGCTATTGAAACGTTTTCTTCTTTTTCAATTACGATTGATTTTTCTACTACCGGCAGCGGCCTTGGGCGGATCTTCCGTACCTGTTCCGCAATATGACGAATATGATCCGGTGTGGTGCCGCAACAGCCACCCACAATATTCACGAAACCTTCTTTGGCCCAGTCTTCAAGAAAATGCGCCGTTTGTTCGGGCTGCTCATCGTATTCACCCATGGCATTGGGCAAACCCGCGTTGGGATAAGCCGATGTAAAACATTCGGCAAGTGTGCTCAGTTCTTCAATGTGCGGACGCATTTCCTGTGCACCCAAGGCACAATTCAATCCCACACTCAGCGGACGGGCATGACGAATGGAGGTATAAAACGCTTCCAGTGTTTGACCACTTAGTGTGCGACCCGAAGCATCGGTGATGGTACCGCTGATCATAATGGGCAGTTCTTTCTGCGCCATATCGCGGAAATATTTCTTTACAGCAAAGATGGCCGCCTTGGCATTCAGCGTATCAAATATGGTTTCAATCAGGATCAGATCCACGCCACCATCCACCAAACCTTTTACCTGCTCATAATAAGCTTCCACCGCTTCGTCAAAGGTTAAGGCACGGTAGCCGGGATTGTTCACATCCGGCGAAAGGGAAAGCGTTTTATTCAGCGGTCCCAATGCCCCGGCCACCCATTTCTGTTCGCCGGAACCAACTAATGCGGTGGCTTCCTTTGCAATGCGGGCAGCTGCTAGGTTGATCTCGTAAGCAAGGCTTTCCATGCCGTAATCGGCCAGCGAAACCCTTTGTGCATTGAAGGTGTTGGTTTCAATGATATCGGCGCCGGCATCGAGGTATTTGCCGTGAATTTCGCGGATGATATGTGGCTGCGTCAGGCACAAAAGATCGTTGTTGCCTTTCAGATCAGAAGGCCAGTCCTTAAAACGTTCGCCACGGTAATCTTCTTCAGCAAGTTTGTAGCGCTGGATCATGGTGCCCATAGCGCCATCAATCACTAGGATGCGTTCTTTTAAAATCTCTTGAATGGTTGCCATTGTGTAATTTTTAATTCGAACCTCAAACGTGATACAGGAATGTTCACGAGTTCACAGGTTCACTTGTTCACTAGTTGAAAAACAACAAGCTGTAAAAGACAGATTGAAA
The DNA here is from genome assembly GCA_014163555.1 of Flavisolibacter longurius. Lineage (GTDB taxonomy): Bacteria > Bacteroidota > Bacteroidia > Chitinophagales > Chitinophagaceae > Flavisolibacter. The sequence continues at coordinate 65,584 of JACJGO010000018.1, read as the reverse complement.
TAGAACGGCTTTAAGGATTCACGTTTGACGATTCACGTCGCCCGTACAGCACCAATAAACGTCAGGAAAAACCAATAGAGAGAGTTTCTTGCGTTTATTAGTTCTATTAAAGGCCGAACAATAAACAAATCCGCCTGTGGCGCAAAAGTAAGGCAATTCTGTCAACTGTCAAGCCCCCGGGCCGGTGCCGGTAAGTGCCTGACGTACAGCGCCAGATATGAAAATTTATTTCCATCCTTTATTGAATTTTTTAAATTATAGCTGTAAGTTTAACATGCTTACGACGCCATCCATCCCGCCTCCGTGAATACGTCCAGATTCGCCCTACTTTATTCCAACAAAATGTTGCTATATGGCTGTTGCTTTCAACCTTTCACTGCGCTATGAGTACCAAAATTTATTTAATACCTGTGTTCTTCCCCAACGGCATTACCCCTCCATCGATGCCTGTGTCGACCGGATGGCAACGGGTAAACCACGATACGAACTTGTCTCTCAGCGTACTGGCGTACCTTGGTATTTTATCGCCATTCTGCATAACATGGAGTGCAGCGGCAGATTCAACACGCATCTGCACAATGGCGATCCGCTGACAGCCCGTACTGTGCATGTACCCCGTGGCTTCCCAAAAACCGGCCGGCCACCCTTTACCTGGGAAGAAAGCGCCGAAGATGCCCTACGCTTGAAAAAGCTGCATACCTGGACCGATTGGAGCATTGCAGCCATGTTGTTTAAAATGGAACAATACAATGGATTTGGCTATAGACGGTTTGGCATTCATTCCCCTTATCTCTGGAGTTTTTCCAACCATTACACCCGCGGCAAATTTACCAGCGATGGCGTGTTTGACCCGGCTGCCGGTTCTAAACAAATTGGTGGCGCCGTGCTGCTACGCCGCCTGAGCGAACGCCAACTGGCCATTGCCGGTGAAGTGGACGTGATTACACTGATCAAAAAAGTGGGTGCTGAAGTGATGTTCAATCCTTCTGTTTACGATAAAGGAGCTGAAACGCTTCAGGTCTTGCTGAATAGCGCAGGGCAGCAATTGCGGGTTGATGGAAAAGCCGGCAAAAATACCTCCGATGCCTTTTACCGCATTAGCGGCGAATACCTGCAGGGCGACAGTCGCCGGCAAGCCACGCCGCTTTCAGCGTAAACCAATCCATACGTTTCTGATATTATTAAAGGGCACCTGCTGAACACCCGTAAAAAAGTAAGCACCTGGGAAGCTGAAAACAGGACCTAGAGTAAGCATTCAAACCTTTCTACCATGGCGATTCAATTCTTAGATCCTGAAACAACGTTCATCGCTACACGCAAAAACGACCTCGCAAAAAAACTCTCTACACTCTCTACCCGCAGTGGTCTTCGTGAGATTGATACCTCGGCCGATGTTACCGGTATCGAACTGCGCATGCTGCCTCCCTATATAAAGGATAATCGCACCGATAAGGTCTGGCCCTTTCCGGGCTATGCCAAACTTTATTGTCTTACCCTTGTTGCCAGCAATGTAACCAACCAACTGGTGGGCACTATTGACCTGCAGGGTTTTCCCCGCATCGACGACAAAGAAAGTCTGCCCATCAACAAGAGCATATACCTCTGGCAGTCCGAAAAACAGGAAGAAAAGGCACCGAACCAGATTCACGTCTTCTGTTCCGTGGTTAAAAGCAAACAAAGCCTGCGGGATGTTGGTGAGATTCTAAGCAAAGTGAAAGAAGATGCCGAATACAAAGACCTGATCGGCAACTTGTCGAAGCTGGCGAAAGATGCCGCTAAATTTAACGTGGCCACCGACGTATTGACAAGCGTTGCTTCCGTGGTTGGAAGACACCTGGGCAAGGTGGAAGACAAACCATTGGGCACAGTGATCAACAGCTACACCACCTTGTTTGGCGATTTCGATAAACTGGGCGTATCGCCACTGGTATATGCCACCCGCAATGTGGACTTCAACTTTAAAATGGTGGTGCGCAGCAAGGAAGAAAAGCTGGCAACGACCCGCACCATTACCGAAAAACCGGAGATGGAGGTGCAAACCTTATAACAACACAACATCATCGCTCAATTCTTCACCTAAAAACCAAACACCATGGCCAACACAAACAATCAACCCGACAACCTGTTTGGCAGGCATGGGACCCGGCCACGTTTTACCGGCAAGCGCATCATCACCATGAACAGCGAGGCCAAACCGGCGTCTATTCAAAAGTTATCCCGCAGTGCTTCGCTAAAAATGGCCAGCATCAACGACTTCAAATCTGACATGACCCGCTTCAACGAAGCGTTTCAACAGGCCGATGGACTTTACTTCGATAGTTTTAAAGTAGCTGTCGTAAACGAAGGCAACGAAGATCAACTCAGTTTTATGATGGCTGCCAGTGCCGGCACCAGCGACCAGGTGCGCAGCGAACCCGAACGTTATGTGTATGCCCTGCCGGCAACAGCTGAAAAAAAGAAAGTAAAAATAGCGGCCATCCCCGACAGCGATGAATTTTCCTGGGGCTGCCAGGCCATTAAATTACCGGCTTCAAAATGTACCGGCAAAGGTGTAAACATCGCCGTTTTGGACACAGGCCTGAATCTTACTCATCCCGATTTTAAGCGCCTGACCATTCAGCACAAATCATTCATCAAGCGGCAGGGCGTTGAAGATGGGAATGGTCACGGAACGCATTGCTGCGGGATTTCGGCAGGCGGCATTCAGAAGAAAACCGGGTGGCGCTACGGGGTGGCTATCGATGCCAACCTGTATGTAGGGAAAGTACTGAGCAACCAGGGTGTGGGCTATGATTCCGGCATTCTGGCGGGCATTGAATGGGCCCTGCAGAACAAATGCAAAGTGATCTCCATGTCGCTGGGCGCCGGTGTGGAAGAAGGCGAGACCTTTTCACCAGCATACGAACGGGTGGCCCGTACGGCATTACGCAACGGCTGTATCATTATTGCGGCTGCAGGCAACGAAAGTGAACGACAGTACGGATTGATAAAGCCGGTAGGGCATCCGGCCAATTGTCCTTCGGTAATGGCGGTGGCAGCACTGGACAATGACTTGCGGGTGGCCGAATTTTCCTGTGGTGGCATTAATCTCAATGGCGGGCAGGTGGACATTGCCGCACCGGGAGTAGATATTTACAGTAGCTGGAAGGGCAAAAAGCATCGCACCATTTCGGGCACTTCCATGGCTACGCCTTTTGTGGCTGGCATTGCTGCCCTGCTCTGGGAGAAATATCCGAAAGCAACACCTGCGGACATTTGGATGAAACTCGTACAACTGGCACGCCGGCTGAACCTGCCGGCTACTGATGTAGGCATTGGTTTAGCGCAGTGTCCTTGAATCAATAGACAATTGGCATTCGACAAGAACTGGTTGTTTGTCCATTGCCAATTGTCTATTGCTAATTACCTTGTAGCGACTTCAAGCGCTTTGTATGAAAAGAGAAGCGAAACAAACTAAAAAATTCATTGCCGTTGTGGAAGAAGACCAGACGGAAAAAATCGATGAGGTGGCCGACCGCATGAAGAAGGAAGGCGCCTGCATCGACCAGGTTTTATCGTTCACCGGCATCATCACGGGCACTACGCCTGATTTAAAAAAACTGAACAATGTTCGCGGCATAAAATCGGTGGAAGAAGACCGCGAAAATAAAGCTTTGTAAAAGGGTTTAGCGACTGCTTACATAGCTGTCTACCGGGAGGCGATTTTGAAGGCTACGGGCCAGCGTCATTTCATCGGCATACTCCAGTTCACCGCCAAAAGCAATACCCCGGGCAATGGTGGTCACCTTTGTTGTTGCCGGTAATTTTTTCTGAATGTAATAGATGGTCGTGTCTCCCTGAATAGTAGGACTCAGTGCGAAGATCACTTCAGCCGTTTCTTCTTTCTGTACACGATGGATCAGTGTATCGATGTTCAACTGGTTAGGCCCCACGCCATCCAGGGGTGAAATAACACCGCCGAGTACATGATAGGTTCCGCTGTATTGCTGCGTACTTTCCAGTGCAATCACATCCCGGATATTTTCCACCACGCAAATCATTTCCTGCTTGCGCATACTGTTGCCACAGATCGAACAGATATCTGCATCAGCCACATTGTGACAGCGCTGGCAGAATTTGATCTCGCTGCGCATGCGGCTCATTACCTCACTAAAATGCTGCACATCTTCGCTTTCCTGCTTCAGCAAATGAAGCACCAGCCGAAGGGCTGTTTTCTTGCCAATACCGGGCAGTTTTGCAAACTCATTGACCGCATTTTCCAGGAGAGAAGAAGAGAATTGCATAGTGTACAAATGTACAATTTTGCCCCCGTAACCGGTGTTAAAAAGGGCTTATAACGACCGCTCAAATTCGTTGTCCCAATCGGCTTTGATGGTAATATTTTGCCGGATGGGCTGTACAATTTCCGGTTGCCGTTTTGCACCAAAAAAATCACCCGGATCCCATTTGCCATTGCCGTTCTCATCATACAAAATGCGCAGCTCGTATTCGCCAGGTGAAAACAGCCGGGAGGTGTAGACACCGCTGCGAATGGGCACCGAATACGCTACCTGCGAATTCTGCACAAACTGCAGCACAGGGTTGCGGGCCGTATCAATGTTCCGGATACGTATGTTCAGACGGCCGTAATCGCTGAGCTTTTTGGTGGTAAAATTCAGGGTATCGGTTTTCAGCAGCCGGCGCCCCAATGTATCTTCTGCAAAGGCACGATCGAGGATCAGGTTGTACCGGGTGCCTTCTCGCCAGGTAGAACGGATGCGCAGTCCGGTTCCGGCCGAATCCAGACGGCTTGTAAACGGAACGGGTGTAAAAGTAGAATCGGTGCTCAGCGAAACTTTGGTAGAATCGTAATTGCGAATGGGCACCGGAAAACCCAGAACAAAATCGCTTTGCAGGTCCACCGAACCAGCCGGCGGCGTAAAACGAAGCCGTTCGGCGCCACCTGGCGTTGGTGTGCTGCGGCCGGGAGGTGCGGTCGTTGTTTGTCCAGGTGCGGCAGCTTCTTTATAGGCGTAGAGAAGAATAGAATCGCGGCTTCCGGCCACAACCGGTGAATCGTTAAACGCAAAATATTGTGTGGATTTATTTTGGTAGCGCCGAACTATACCTGCGTCTCCCAAAGCATAAATGGCAAACGTATCGAGGGGAAGATTGGTAAACCGAAAGGTTCCGTCGGCTCTCACGCGGGCCACGTACACCGGACGCTGTTTGATCACTGCCGAATCATCCAAATTGCGGTGCAAAAGGATGGTAAGTGTGGAATCAGTTTGCCCGTTTTCAGCCAGCAGCACCCGGCCGCTCAGCGTTAAGGAGTCCAGCGCACTACCGGTAGAAAAGACATAAGTAAAGTTGCGTAACGGGTTGCTTTCGTTGATATCGCGGATGGCATTGCCAAAGTTCAGTATATAGGTTGTGTTGGGGAGAAGAGAGTCGCGAAAGCGAACGGAAACTGTCTTTAACCGTACAGATACTTCGGGATTGATCTCGAAGGTTGGCGTAAACAGCAGGTTATTCTGCACTTCCTGCAGATCCACGTATTCATCAAAGACGAAGTTGATACGGTTAGCCTGAAAGTTTAGGGTGGAGTCGCCAGGGGTAGCCAAAACTAATTTCGGAGGCAGACTGTCCCGCGGGCCGCCGGATGGTGGAATAATATTGGCGCAGCCGGAGGACGAAAACGTCAGGAAAAAAGCGCCAGCCAGCAGAATGAAAAACGAAAAAATTGCCTTACGCATGGGGGACAAACTTAAACTCTTTCGGTTTGATGAAGAGGAAAGGCTTTGCTAAGGTTAGACTAAAATGACCAACAGCCGGCCTACCCCGCCCCTCCCGGTGGGAGGGCCCAGATCGAAGACCCTGATTATGTTGGAAGCAATCATTTATTATTCGAATCCGAAACAGATAATAAAAACTGGTTGCAGACAAAGCAGTGTGTTTGTCCTGAGCCCCTCCACCGGAGGGGAAGGGGGAGGCCAGGCCACTTTACGCCGTATTGGTCCGGAACTTCACCTTGCGGGGAAACAGCAATTCTACCGTAAAGATCAGCAGCATGCTGATGGCGGTGGTAGCGCCAACCTTTATAAGAAAACTGAGCCAGGTACCAAACTGCAGCCACTCCAGCAAAGTCAGGTAAAGATGATGCACAAAGGTCATCACCAGTGCGTACACACTGTAAGGTGCCCAGCCCATGGCCTTGGGTGATGGTTCGCGGTAGTTAAACTCCTGGGTGTCTTTTGGAATGAGTAGGGTAATGATGAAGGGTCGTATATAGGCGATGAGCACACAGGCAGCAGCGTGTAAACCAGGCTGCCACATAAAATAATCAAGCAGCAATCCGGTAAAAAAGGCAATCACCAGCAACCCGGTTCGGGGAATGGAAAACGGCAACCACAGAATAAACAGAAAGTAGAGATAAGGCACCACAAACTGGTGCAGAAAAGGAATTTTGTTCAGGACAAAAACCTGCACCAGCAAAAACACAATCAGCCGTAAACTATTTCTTACCAAGTCACTCACCGTTGTCCTTTTTTTTGTTGTTCCAGTTTCTTTTCCGTGTCGGCCGCCAGTTTTAATTGTTCTTCCCGCATCAGGTTCTCCACCACGAAAACCTGTTGCAGGGTAGAGAAGTTAACCGCCGTTTTCACCTTCAGCAGGTAAAAGCCGGTGGCCGGGTCATTGGTGATTCCGCTAACGGTTCCTATCAGGTAATTGGATGGAAAATTATACGAATACCGACTGGTAACCACCGAGTCGCCCACCTTCACATCCACACTCCGGGAAATCCCTTTCAACAAAACAAAGCGTGGGTCTTTTGCGTCCCATTCCACTTTGCCCAGGGTACCACTGGGCTGGTGGGCCGCACTCACCGAACTTTGAATATGCAAAAGGCTCAGCACCTGGCTGAAGTTAGGACTAACGTTTACCACTACACCCACAACGGCGCCGCTAGAGCTCAACACCGCCATTTCATCCCGGATGCCATAGTTACTACCACGGTTCAACTGGATATAATTCTGTTCGGAAGCAATGGTGTTGTACACCACTTTCGCATCCCGCCAGAGATAGCGGCGGATAGCCCTCGTCGTATCAAACCGCAGGGTGTCAACCCTTGTTTGCACGCCGGTATCCGGAACAGAAAAATTGGCCTGCAGGAGGTTCATGAGCGAGTCGTTCATGCGGTGCACCCGTCTGGCCTCTGCGCCCTGGTGAAAATAATCATCCAGCTTATCCACCTGTGTATTGATGCTGCCGGTAAGTTCGGAGGCTACCCCCAGAAAGGCTGCCCGGTGGAAGCGGTTGTAATTAAACAGCATCCAGAGCGACACCGCCTGCAGCACAACAAAGGTGATAAATGTAAAGTACCGGCGAAGAAAAGCAAAGATGTTAAGCATGGGGGAGGAAGCTACTGGCTACAAGCTACTGGCTGCTGGCCGAAAGCAATGGCCGTTTAAAAACGACCGGCTTAGAGCTAGTAGCCAGTGGCCATAAGCCTTTATCTCATTACAAACGGGTAACGATCGTAATTTTTTAGCGCCAGCCCGGTGCCGCGTACCACGCTTTTCAGCGGATCGTCGGCCACGTGAACCGGCAGTTTGATCTTTTGGCTCAGGCGTTTGTCCAGGCCTTTCAGCAGGGCACCACCGCCGGTCAGGTACAACCCGCGACGGTAGATATCGGCGGCCAGTTCGGGTGGTGTTTGTTCCAGGGCTTTCAGAATGGCTTCTTCAATTTTAAAGATGCTTTTGTCCAGGGCTTCGGCAATCTCCTGGTAGCTCACCATGATCTGCTTTGGTATACCGGTCACCAGGTCACGACCATTCACAGGAATATCATCCGGTGGGCTATCAAGATCTTTCATAGCAGCACCAATCTGGATTTTGATCTGCTCCGCTGTACGTTCACCGATCAACAGGCTATGGTACCGGCGAAGGGCTTCCATAATGTCAGCCGTGAATTCGTCACCGGCAATGCGGATCGATTGGTCGCAAACAATACCGGCAAGGGCAATCACCGTGATGCCGGTAGTACCTCCACCAATGTCGATAATCATGTTACCAACCGGTTCTTCCACGTCGATACCGATACCCAGCGCAGCAGCCATCGGCTCATGAATCAGGTAAACTTCTTTAGCACCGGCTTGTTCCGCACTATCGCGAACGGCCCGTTTTTCCACCTCGGTAATAGAGGACGGAATACAGATCATCATGCGCCAGCTCGGGGGAAACAGCGGTTTTTTCGGATACACCAGCTTGATCATTTCCCGCAGCATCAGCTCCGCCGCATTGAAGTCGGCAATCACACCGTCTTTTAAGGGGCGGATTGTTTTTATGCTTTCGTGGGTTTTTTCGTGCATCATCAAGGCCCGTTTTCCAACGGCCAGTACTTCCTTAGGATTATTTCGGTTAAGGGCTACAATCGAAGGTTCGTTCACCACCACCTCATCATTGTGTATAATGAGCGTATTTGCAGTACCCAGGTCAATCGCAATCTCCTGTGTAAACCAGTTAAAAAGTCCCATACTGCTTTTCTTGGATTTAAATTTTAATTGTGTGCAAAGGTGGTGGAAAAGATTTGATAAACAAACAAGAAAAACGGCCGGCAAGCGGTATTTGCTGATTTGTGGCAGGAAAGGTTAAAAGTTTTGTCGAAGCTTTTGCAAAAACGCCTCTACGGCCCGCCGGATACGGACGGACGAAGACTGGTGATTGTTTACCAAAACTGAAAAAATAAGTTCCTTGCCCCCGGCCGTTGTCATAAAACCACTTAGGGCCACCACACCGGAAAGCGTACCGGTTTTGGCATAAAGAAAAGTGCTATCACGCTTGTAATAATTGGTCAGCGTTCCTTCGTTTCCGGTGGGGAAAATATCGCGGATGCGGTCCATCCCGAATTCAGCCTTCATCTTATTTAAGATTGCAACAAAGCTTTGCGGAGTAAAAAGGTTGTAGCGGCTCAGGCCCGAACCATCGGCCCAACGAGGCTTTTGCGGAAGGTCCCGCAAATCCGATTTCAGAATGGTATCAATAATGGCCGCTGCATTCATATAGCCCAACACTTCATTGCTCACCATCAGGAGGGCTTGTTCGGCGAAGAAATTGTCGGAGCGGTGCATCAGCGGTTTCAGGAGCGAATCCGTAGGCTGGGAATAAATGACGGTTGTTTTTGGTGAATACGTATAGCCGGGAGCAACGCTGGACGGCACCACCTCGGCCTGCAGGGTATCTTCCAGCAAAGCGGAAACAAGTCCCAAATCGGTTCGCAAGGGAATAGATGCTCTTGAAAAGGGCGTATTTGCTTGTTGAAGAAAAAACGTATCATCATCCAGTCCTCTTTCCACTGAAAAAGCTTTGTCTTTTACCTGCCGGGTGGAGGGATCGTAGCCAATGGCCTGCGCACCTCTTATCGGCACCGAAAAAGGGATTGCCCGCAATACATTTCCGGCCAGGGAAAACGTGGCCACATTTCCATAAACCGGCAGTACCGACCGTTCGGCCATGTAGGCCGCATCGTAATCGTTCCACGACCAGCCACTGCCCCACCGCTGATCCCGCCATCCATCGGTTGCTAAAAGGATATTTTTAAATCCTTTCATTTTTTGGAATAAAGGCTGGTACCGAAACTCGGGGTGCAAAAATGTGGGATCTCCGGAAGGGAATACCTGCAACCGGCCTTGTTCATTTACTGCAAACCGCCCCGCCACCAAGCTATCGCCTAAGTATTTCATGGCGGCATAAGAGGTTACGATCTTGGTATTACTGGCCGGAACAAAATATTTGTCGCCTTGGTAATTATACCACCACTTGCCTGTAGCGGGCTCATAAATACTAATGCCCACATGGGCTGCCTGCAAGGAGGAGTCGCTCAAAACCGTTGTTTGTACGGATTGCTGCAGCTGCCGGGAAACGCCGCAAGCACTTAACAGCATTCCGGAGAGGATCAGGGCCGAAAAGATTCGCATAGCGGTAAAATTCACAAAACTATTCAAAAGCCTTTGCAGAATCTTTGGTTTTTACGGCCCCAACTGCAAATGGCTCTTTGTAACTTCGTGATCCTAAAAATATTACAACACATGAGAACCTTGTCCAAAGCTGTTTTGGTTGGGGCGGTAGCCACTGTTGCGCTTGCGTTTGCCCCCAACGAAAAAAAGCCGAAGTACATTGACCCGGCCAACATGGATCTGTCAGTAAAACCGGGTGATAATTTTTACCAGTATGCCAATGGTGGCTGGCTAAAGCAAAATGCCATTCCGGCTTCTAAAACAAGCTGGGGCTCCTTTCACGTTTTGCGGGAAGAAAGCTCCCAGCGCCTGCGCAACCTTTTGGAAGAAGCGGCCAAAGGCAAAAAGGGCGACCGCTTGACGCAGATGATCGGCGATTTTTACCGTAGTGGTATGGACTCTGCCGCCATTGAAGCCCGTGGCTACCAGCCCATTAAAAGCGAATTGGATCGCCTCTTGGCTCTTACAGACAAGCAACAGGTACTCGCCGAAGTCGCCTCTCTCCGCACCCAAGGCATTGCTTCGCCCCTGTTTGGCATGTTTGTATCCCAGGACCGTAAAAACGTAACCCAATACATCGTACAGGTGGGCCAGGGTGGCACTTCTCTCCCCGACCGCGATTACTACCTGAAGAACGATGCCCGCAGCAGCACCATCCGCAAAGCCTACCGCGATCACCTGGAACGCATGTTTGCACTGGTGGGTGAAAACCCGGCTACCGCTGCCTACAGCGCCGACGCCATCCTGCGCATAGAAACGGCCCTTGGTAAGGCCCAGATGAGCCGTGTGGAAATGCGGGACCCTTACAAAACCTACAACAAGTTTGCAGTAAAAGACCTGTCGGCACAAACCAGTGGCATGAACTGGGCAGCGCTACTGGAGCAGATGAAGGTAAAAGGCGTGGACAGCATCTTGGTAACCAATCCTTCCTTCCTGAAAACCACCGATATTCTGCTGGGTGCCCTGCCACTCCAGGATTGGAAAGCCTACCTGCGCTGGAATGTATTGCGCAACGCAGCCCCTTACCTGAGCAGCGCTTTTGTAACGGAAGATTTCCGCCTGTCGCAGGTGCTTACCGGCCAGAAGGAACAAACACCCCGCTGGCAGCGCATGAGCAGCCTGCTTGACCAGCGCCTCGGCGACCTGTTGGGACAACTTTATGTGCAGCGCTATTTTAAGGGCGAAGCCAAAACGCGGATGCTGGAAATGGTGAACAACCTGCAGCAAACGTTTGCCGACCGCATTAAAAAGCTGGACTGGATGAGTGCAGCAACTAAGGAAAGAGCCCTGCAAAAACTGAACGCCTTTAGCAAAAAGATCGCTTACCCGGATGTTTGGAAAGACTACCAGGGTGTGACCATCTCGCCGGATGATTTTGTGGGCAACCTGCGCAGCACCTCGGTTTGGAGCTATAATTACATGACGGCCCGCCTGGGCAAGCCCGTTGACAAAACAGAATGGGGCATGACACCACCCACCATCAACGCCTATTACAACCCAGTGAACAACGAGATTGCCTTCCCGGCAGGTATTCTGCAGTTTCCCTTCTTTGACTTTGGCGCCGATGATGCGGTCATTTACGGCGGTATTGGCTCAGTAATCGGTCATGAAATGACGCACGGCTTTGACGACCAGGGTGCCCAATACGCTGCCAGCGGTAACCTCGAAAACTGGTGGAGCAAAGAAGACCAGACGAAGTTTAAGGCAAAGGCTGACCAGGTAGTGGCGCAGTACAATGCTTATACTGTACTGGATACACTGCATGTAAATGGAAAGCTAACCCTAGGTGAGAACATCGCCGACATTGGAGGCTTGAGCATTGCCTACGATGCCTTCACCAAAACAAAGCAGTTCCGCGAAGGCAAAAAGATCGACGGCTTTACACCGGCGCAACGCTTTTTCCTGAGCTGGGCACAGATCTGGCGCATCAACATGCTGCCCGAAGCCCAGGCCCAGCAGGTGCTGACCGATTCGCATTCTCCCGGCATGTACCGCACCAACGGTGCCGTGGTGAACATTGATGCCTGGTACACGGCCTTCAATGTGCAACCCGGAAACAAGCTGTATATAGCCCCGGACAAGCGTATCCGTATTTGGTAATCGTTTTTCAATCCCATAGTAGAAAGTCCCGCCTCCGGCGGGACTTTTTCTTTTTCGAACGGGGTAGGCGGAGAAAAGGAGAAATCACTTGCAGACCAATTATTCCATTTTAGCTGAAAACCAGAACAGGAGTGGATTTGACTGCGAACGTTGAACTGTAAACTGTGAACCGTTTCCGTTCTTGCGAAATATTTACTAATTCTTTTCCCGCTTCTTTTGCCTTCTGGCAACGATTCAGCATTTTTGTGGTGCAGTTGCCTTCCCATTCCGGCTAAGCCATTTTCAATACCTATGTCTGTTTTCACACAATCGAGAAGCTACATTGTCCGCATCATCTTCGCCATTGTTTTCCTTATTATCCTGATACGGTTGTTTACTCTGCAGGTGATGAGCAATAAGTACCAGCGGCTGGCGCAGGAAAATGCCGTGTTCAAAAAGATCGTTTACCCGGCACGCGGCATCATCTTCGACCGCAAGGGAAAAGCCATTGTTACCAACACCCAAATGACCGACCTGATGGTAGTCCCATCCGAAGCCCGGGGTGTGGATACAACATATATCTGCCAATTGCTCGATATTGACACCACCGAGTTCAAAGCCCGCATGCTGAACGCCATCATCAAGAACGGCCGCTCCCGTCCTTCGGCCTTTGAAAGCCTGCTGACACCGGAAAAACATGCCCGCCTGGAAGAAAACAGCTGGCGCCTGGGCAAAGGCTTTTACCTGCAGGACCGCCCGGTACGCATTTACCCGGGTGGTGTGGGCGGACACTTTGTGGGTTACATCGGCGAAGTGGATTCGGCGATCATTGCCCGTTCGGAAGGATTTTACCAGATGGGCGACTATGTAGGCCGCACCGGGCTGGAATCGACCTATGAAAAAGTGCTGATGGGACAGCGCGGCGTGCAGTACCTGATCAAGGACAACCGCAACAAACTGGTGGGCCGCTTTGAAAATGGCGAACTGGATGAGCAACCCATCGCCGGCCGGCCGCTGCATACCTATGTTGACCTGGAACTGCAGCAACTGGCTGAAAAGCTGATGCAAAATAAGGTAGGTGCCGTAGTGGCCATTGAGCCCCAAACCGGCGGTATTCTCAGTATGGTGTCGGGCCCGAATTTCAATCCTAACCAGTTGACCGGCCCTGAGTTCAAAAAAACATACAGCAAGTTTGTTCTCGATGTTTCCGGCCCGTTGCTAAACCGTGCTATTAAGGGACAGTATCCTCCGGGTTCTACCTTCAAGCCCCTGGGTGCCCTGGTAGCACTGGACGAACGCCTGATCACACCATCGTTTGGCTATCCCTGCGGCGGACGGTATTACGCTTGCGGGCATGGCAAGCCTGCCTGTACCCATGCTGGTGGCGGTCACGCCGCTGATCTGCGCCGGGCCATTGCCAACTCCTGCAACTCCTATTTCGTACACATATACCGGATGGTAACCGATAACCCCAAATATGGTGGTGTAAAGAATGGCTATCATAAATGGAAAGAATATATGAACGCCTTTGGCTTAGGGCTGCGCCTGGGTATTGATCTGCCCAGTGAGGACAAGGGCAACATTCCCGATACATCGGTTTACAACCGGGTGTACCGCAACTCCTGGAATTCCTGCACCAACCTTACGCTGGGCATTGGGCAGGATATGATGACCTCTACACCGCTGCAACTGGCCAATGCCATGTGCATAATTGCCAACAAGGGCTATTATTACACACCGCATTTTGTAAAAAGCATCGACAAAGAAGAAGCCGATACAGTGCTGCAACCCTACAAGATCAAGCACGATGTATTGACTCATATATCCGATTCAGCTTTTAACGTGGTGATGGCCGGTATGCAGGATGTGGTGACCAACGGTACGGCCCGTAGTGCGGCTATTCCTGGTATAAACATTTGCGCGAAAACGGGTACCGCTCAAAATTTTACGATGCTACGCGGCAAAAAAGTCGAACTGAATGAAAATTCCATGTTCGTAGCCTTTGCGCCGCGGGAAAATCCGAAAATCGCCATTGCCGTAGTGGTGGAAAATGCCGGTTACGGTTCTACGGCGGCCGGTCCCATTGCCTCGCTGATGATTGAAAAATACCTGAATGATACGCTGAGCACCGCCAGCCAGAAAAAAGCAGATGCGTTTGCTCAACGTGACCTGATGCCCAGCATCCTGAAAGTAAAACAATACATCGAGGACTCCCTGCGGGCCCGGTATTATTTCAATATCACAAAAGACAGCAACTACATTAAAAAATACCTCCGCGGAAATGTAGCACCGGCTAAAAAGGATTCAACAAAGCCTGCTACGACAGCCCCTGAAAGAAGGGTGGCATGGCAAGGAGAAGATAACGGCCTTCCGCCTGCTGACCGCGAAAAAGAACAAACTATTTACTGGCACCGCGATGAAATGTGGGACGACAGAACGGGTAAAAAAAGAAGGAGCGTAGCATAATGGCGAGGAAAGAAAGTGGTTTCTCCCGGAACATCGACTGGAGCTTTATCTGGATTTACCTGCTGCTGGTAGGCATTGGCATTATGGCCATTTTTGGCGTAACCTACAAAGACGGCGACCCAATGGTGGCTTCCTTTTTCGCCTTTCAAAGCGACTACAGCAAGCAACTTCTGTACTTTTTTATTGCAGCGGTACTGGGTATTTTTATCCTGCTGACCGACAGTAAATTTTTCCCGGCCACAGCCAATCTTTTTTATGCTGTGGGCATTGTGCTGCTCCTGCTGGTTTTTCCTTTTCACTCCGAGGTAAAGGGAACCAAGTCCATTATCCGCTTTGGCTCCTTCCAGTTTCAGCCGGCGGAACTGTGTAAAATTTTCGTGTGCCTGGCCCTTGCCAAATACCTTTCGCTGCCCAACATGGACTTCAGCAAAACCCGTTCGCAGTTGATTGCCGCGGCCATTGCACTGTTTCCTGCGGTGTTAACCCTGATGCAAAGCGAGACGGGCCTGGCCCTGGTTTATTTTGCTTTTTTTCTGGTGATGTACCGCGAAGGGCTTCCCTCCACAATCCTCACTATTGGTGCTACCATTGGGATTATTGTTGTGTGTACGCTGCTGATGGAAACCGAAGTGCTGATGATCGTTTTTACCGTGTTGGCCGCCATCATTGGTTTTTTTGTGTACCAGCGCAACCGGCGGCGGTTTTCCTCCCTTGTACCGGTGGTATTGATCTGGCTGATGACGATGGCCTTTGCCGGTATAGGCGTACCGTACTTCTTTAAAAACATGCTGAAGCTTTACCAGGTAGAGCGTATTTACAGCACCGTAGGGCGCGAGGTGCCGCTGGAATATATTCAGGCGCACAAAAAAGAGTACGCACAAATTGCGGCCGGCAAACCCAAGGACACCGATTACAACGTAAAGCAATCAAAAATTGCTATTGGCTCGGGAGGTGTTATTGGCAAAGGACTCCTGAAAGGAACCCAAACCCGTTACGATTTTGTGCCGGAACAACGCACCGACTTTATCTTCTGTACCATTGGCGAAGGCTTTGGATTTGTGGGTACCACCATTGTTGTATTGATCTATGTTCTGCTTCTTTTCCGGATCATCGCCGCAGCCGAGCGGCAGCGAAGTGTATTTAGTCGTTGCTATGCCTATGGTGTGGCGGCTGTTTTCTTTTTTCATATCGTCATCAACATTTGCATGACCATCGGGCTGGCACCAGTGATTGGAATTCCGTTACCTTTTATTAGCTATGGCGGCACTTCGCTGCTCACGTTTTCCATTATGCTGTTTATTTTGGTACGGCTTGATGCCGACAGGCAGATGGTATTGCGGTAAGGCAGCGTACCTTTGCTGCTATTCTTGATTATGAAGATCATCCCGCTTTCCGAAGGCAGCTTTACGATAGATAAGACAAAATTGTTTGTTCCCTTCAACGAAGAATCTGATGTGCTGAATGAACGCAGTCGCGGTAGTTTGCTGGTGGAAATTCAGCCCTTTCTGGTCATTACAAAGAAAGATGTTTTGCTGCTGGATGCAGGTCTGGGCTTTTTTGATTCGCACGGCAAACTGCAGATCCACGAGAACATTCGCAAAGCCGGTTACCAACCGGAGGATGTCACCAAGGTTTTGCTTTCGCATTTACACAAAGACCACGCAGGCGGTATTGCCAATGCTTCGCCTTCCCGCTTTGGCGAAGGCAATGTGATGAACTTTCCCAATGCCGCTTATTATGTGCAAAAACGGGAGCTGGATTTTGCCTGGCAAACCGGCGCCCCTTCTTTTTTACCCGATGAAATTGAGCCCTTGCTGCAATCGCACCAAGTGCATTTTATGCACGACGATAAAGGTGTGATTGATGACAATATACACTACGAGCACACCGGTGGGCATTCGCCTTATCACCAGGCGTTCTGGATCAAAGAAGGAGACGAAACGATCTTTTTTGGTGGAGACGAAGCGCCGCAACTGCAACAGATGAAAGTGCGGTACAAAACAAAGTACGACCATGATCCGGAAAAAGCCATGCAGTTGCGCATGCAATGGTGGGAACAGGGCAACAAGGAAGGCTGGACGTTTTTGTTTTACCACGATATAAAGACACCAACCTACAAAGCCTCTACCAAAGACTAAGAAGCAGCAAGGGACTATTTAAGCCCTACTGCACCGTATCGTACACATCAACGGTGTTGCTTACGTTCATTGCCTGCTCTTTCTTGTGCAATATGACTGTGGCCCTGAAGTCGGTGTAACCAATGATAATACCGATCGTGTGAAAAAAACAGGTAACCAGTAGAAAAATCTCCTGCGTCATTTCGGCACTTCCGGGCCGGTTCATTACCGACCAATCCACCACCCAAAAGAGCAAATAGGTTATAAATAAATACGGCAGTAACATCCAAGCCAGCAAACTATAAAACAAACTGGTAGCCACCTTTTCTCTTAGATTGAAAAATGCAGTCAGCGTTAGCAGGCCAGTGATACCGGAAAGAAAAGTAACCCGCAGCATATTATAACAGAAACTGTTTTCGGCAATGGCCTGCCAGTTGTACCCGGAATGGATCCATACACCGCTAATACTAATAAAACAAATAAAACAGGCGAGGTAAAACGGCACCAAAACAGCCGCTTTGAAATAAACCTTCAGAATATGCATGTTCATGCCGGGCAAAAGATCGGGTAAAAAATGCAGGCTTGCAAGACTTTCCAACATCAATCTTCTGCGGCAAACCCCAGCTTTCGTTCAATCTCTTTGGGTAGTTGGGGCAAACGTCTCCGTTCAATTAAAAAAGAAGTCAGTTGGGCAATTTCTTTAAAGATGTAATGCTTGTCGGCGGCTGATTTCAGGTAATCTTTCCCGCTGCTGCCGCCTGTACCGATGCGGGTGCCGATCATGCGGTGCACCATATTCATGTGGCGGTGCCGCCAGGTGCTCAGTTGCTCGTCGATGTCCAATAAATTATTCAACAATTGAAAAGGCAATTGCAATAAAGGATAACCACGATAGAGCATGATGAATAATGCAGCACGGTTGGCTTTGGCTGAAAAGGTGTAATGCGTTTCGCGTTGCTGAAAGAATACTTCGTCAAACGCAGCCAGGTTATTTTTTTCGGCTTCTGCCAGAGAATTCTGATAGGCTTCTTTATATGCTGACCAGAAATCAAAGCCCCCCCAACCCCCCAAGGGGGGAGTGGCAGCCGCACTACCCTTGCCTGCTACTGATTCCTTGTTTTCGCTGCGACTTTTTATGGTTTGAAAGATTTTGTTCAACACTTTATCAGGATGATGCAATACTTCGTCATTTGTGAAACGGAGAACCTGGAAGCCATTTCTTTCCAACCATGAAGTTCTTTCTTCGTCATTTGTTTTATTTTCCGGCAACTGATGAATGAGTCCGTCAACTTCAATCACCAATTTCTCCGGCAGGCAAACAAAATCTGCAATGTAATGGCCTATGATATGCTGTCGTCTAAACTTGTAGCTTCCCAATTGCTTTCCCCGCAATTGCTGCCACAAGGCATCTTCAGCCTCAGTTGGCTTACTTCTATTCTCTTTTACAAACTGCTTCAACAAACCATAAACCGCAGGATCTGCAGTGTGGTATTCATAAACATCTTCCTCTAATAAACTGTCATCATCTTGCTCAAACTGGCCCTGTGCTTTGGCCACTCCCCCCTTGGGGGGTTGGGGGGCAGTAGGCATTCGCTCCAGCCAGTCGTTTACCAGTTGCAGAAACGAATGTTCGCTTTCTGCGTTTTTAATCAGGTCCACATGTTCCTGCCGCAATTGTGCGGTATAATATTCTTTCCCATGCCGGTATTCGAACTTCAGTCCCAGCTTGGCTTCCAGCAGCTTGAACTGCCAGCTTTGAAAACCCGAAGCCGGCCGCAGCATATCACGAAAATCCAGGAAATCCATCGGTGTCATGGTTTCCAGAATATCTATCTGGTGTACCAGCACCCGAAGGATAACGCCCATGCGATGGAGTCGGTGTACGACTGTTTGCAGTTCGGGTGAATTATCGTTGAGAGAAGGCTTTCGCATGATGGCATGCAGCGAGTCCACTTCGTAATGCAGTTGCTTGAACCAAAGCTCATAGGCCTGGTGAATAATGATGAACAGCATTTCATCATGTGCTGACGCGTTGCATTTATCACTTTCAGGAAACTGCGCACCTAAAATTTTATCGAGTTGAAGGTAATCGTGGTAGTGAACATCCGCTGCCCCCTGTCCCCCGGTGGGGGCACTTAGGCCGGCGTTGCTTTTTTCTTTTACAGCCATATCGCAGGTTACCGTTTTTTCTTAAATAAGGATATTCTTAAGGATGCTGAGATACTTTGATTTCAATTGCATCCATCAATAAAAGATATTTTAAAGAAAGGTTGCATACGTTGTCGCCATTCCAACCTAGGTTCCCCCACCGGCGGACAGGGGGCCGAATTCAAACCCAATATCCTTTCTAAAATATTTCCCTTCAAACTGTACGTCTTCAATCGCCTTTTTGCTTTTCGCAAGGGCGCCTTGCAAATTTTCATCCAGCGTCGTTGCACAAATAACCCGGCCACCGCTAGTAACAACTTCGCCGCCCGCTACTTTGGTGCCCATATGAAAAAGCAGCGTGTCGCCCTGCTGCGCAAGGCCGCTCATTGCAAACCCTTTTTCATAGTCACCGGGATAACCACCACTTACAGCGACCACCGTTGTTGCAAAGCGGGAATCTTTTTCAAGGGTACGACAATTCAATTCACCTTTTGCGGTTGCTTCCAGTAGCTCTACCAAATCAGTTTTAATACGCGGCATCACCACTTCGGTTTCCGGGTCGCCCATGCGACAGTTGTATTCAATCACCAGCGGCTCCTCGCCTACTTTGATCAGTCCAAAAAATACAAAGCCTTTATAATTCAGGCCATCTTTGGCAAATCCCGCAATGGTGGGCTCTACAATATTGGTAACAATTTTTTGCATGAGCGCTTCACCGGCAAACGGTACGGGGCTTATGGCACCCATGCCACCGGTGTTCAACCCAGTATCGCCTTCGCCAATGCGCTTGTAGTCTTTTGCTTCGGGCAACAACACATAAGACTTTCCATCTGTCAGCACAAATACGGAAAGCTCAATACCATCTAAAAACTCTTCCACCACCACTTTGCTGCTGGCATCGCCAAACTTGGCATCACGGATCATGGCAGAAAATTCGGCTAGCGCTTCTTCATGGCTTTGCGCAATGATCACACCTTTACCGGCCGCTAGGCCATCGGCTTTCAATACAATAGGAAGCGTATGTTGTTGCAGGTAAGTGATCCCTTCTTCAAAGTTGGCAGCAGTAAATTCTTTGTATCCAGCTGTGGGAATGCTGTGCCGCTGCATAAACGCTTTTGCATAGGCTTTGCTGCCCTCAAGTTGGGCGGCTTCTTTCGAAGGTCCTATCACCAATAGCTTCGAACCAAATTCACCGGCCAGAAAATCGACCAGACCTTTTACCAGGGGTTCTTCGGGGCCAATCACCACCATATCAATCGCTTCATTGATACAGCATTGCTTAATGGCGTTGAAATCCGTTGCCGAAAACGAAAGGTTCGATCCACATTGCGCCGTGCCCGCATTGCCTGGGGCAATCAATAGTTTAGAACAAAGCTTGCTCTGCGAAATCTTCCAGGCAAGGGCATGTTCCCGCCCGCCGGAACCGAGTAAAAGAATATTCATAACAGGTTTATGCTGATGCGGTGCGAATATCGGTACAAATGGGCAAGGCCGTTTTGAAATATAAATTCGCGTATTTTGGGCACTTTATTTATACAGCTAAGATTCATTCATTAATTCTTCATGTATGCCGGAAATAAAAGCCTCCGATGAAATCAGAACGGACTTTTCGGACGCCCCGAAAGGTCACCCGAAAGGACTGTACGTGCTGTTTGCCACCGAAATGTGGGAACGCTTCAACTACTATGGCATGCGGGCCATCCTTATCCTTTTCATGACAAAGGCCCTGCTTTTTGACGATGCCTTTGCCTCAAATCTTTACGGCAGCTATACAGGCCTTGTGTACCTGACACCGCTGATCGGTGGCTACATTGCCGACCGCTACTGGGGCAGCAAACGCTCCATTATCATCGGCGGCTTGCTAATGGCCATTGGCGAATTCCTGCTTTTCTTCTGCGGATCGTTTTATGAAAGTTCGTCCGCTCTCTCTACGTTTTTCTTTTTCTCCGGTCTTGGTTTTATGATTGCCGGTAACGGTTTTTTCAAACCCAATATTTCTTCGCTGGTAGGACAGCTTTATCCCAAAGGTGATCGCCGGATCGACCCTGCCTATACCATCTTTTACATGGGTATCAACGTTGGTGGTATGCTGGGGCCACTGGTCTGCGGCATTGTTGGCGATACGGGCAACCCGGCCGATTTTAAATGGGCTTTCTTAGTAGCGGGTATTGGCATGTTGCTTAGCGTAGTGGTGCAGAAGGTTTACCAGGATAAATACATCCGCGACCCGCAAGGTGTGCCCCTGGGCGAGCCGGCCGTCAATGCACCTAAACAATGGCAAAATCCTGCCTTTATCATCGGCGGCCTCCTGTTGTTTTCGGCGGTAGCCATTGGCCTCCTGTATGTGGATGCCACGCAGTTCAGTTTTCTTTCTTACCTGCTCCTGGGTGCTGTATTGTTCATTGCGTTTATCCTGTTCTCCGATAAATCGCTAACCGCCCCCGAAAAGCAGCGAATTGGTGTCATTTTTATCGTGGCTTTTTTCGTAGTGTTTTTCTGGTCGGCGTTTGAGCAGGCGGGGGCTTCGCTTACGCTGTTTGCCGATCGCCAAACCGATCGTACCATCAACTGGAACATTTCCGTGTATGTGATCTATGCCATCCTGGTGGCTGTTATTGTTTTCTTCCTTAGCCTTTGGCGCAAGGCGGTAAAGAATCTTTCAGCAAACGACAAGTCGCTCCTGAACGGCGTGCAGATCATTATTCTTATTCTTGTATTGGGTACAGCCTGGGTGATCTATTCCCTGGCGACAGGTGGGCAAGCCAGTCTTGTTTTGGACGAAGTTCCGGCCAGTACATTTCAATCGCTCAATTCCTTTTTCGTTATTCTGTTTGCACCGGTGTTTGCTTCGCTTTGGTTAAAGCTGGGCAAATGGGAACCCAGCGCTCCCACCAAAATGGCCATTGGTCTTTTCCTGCTGGCGCTGGGCTATTTGTGGATTGCCTTTGGTGTAAAAGATGTTTCGGCCACCACGCGGGTAAGCATGATGTGGCTGATTGGTATGTACGCGTTGCATACCTGGGGTGAACTTTGTTTATCACCCATTGGCTTGTCGCTGGTAAACAAATTGGCACCGCTCAAGTTTGCATCTTTACTGATGGCGGTTTGGTTCCTGGCCAATGCTGCCGCCAACAAACTGGCCGGCGTGCTGAGTGCTCTTTATCCTTCGGAAGGAAAAACAACCTCGTTTGTTGGCTACGAGATGAAAGACAACTATGACTTCTTTATGTTGTTTGTATTTATGGCGGGTGCTGCTTCTATTATTTTGTTCCTTATCACCCGCAAGCTGCAAACAATGATGAGCGCCGGGAAATAATTTTGACAAACCGTTTTTGAAAAGGGTGGCTATATTTAGCCGCCCTTTTTTATGAGGCAACCGCAAATGGCAGCAGTGAACCCGTAGTAAATTTTGCTTGCTTTCAACTGTCGTTTGACGTTTATACATCTGACTAAAAATTAAGTATCGCCATGTGGAAACAGCATCCAAAGGCTCTGCCTTTTCTTTTTTTCTCCGAAATGTGGGAACGTTTCGGTTATTACCTGATGATCGGCATTTTTACGCTTTACCTCAAGGATGTCAAAGAAGGTTTTGCTATGACCGAAGCCGAATCGGCTGACCTCTATGGAACATTCATTGCTCTTGTTTTTTTAACGCCTTTCCTCGGTGGCCTCCTTGCCGATCGCTACATGGGCTATCGCAAGTCCATTATTATCGGTGGTATCATGATGGGCATTGGCTATTGTTTGATGTCCATTCATAGCCTGAGCATGCTTTACGTGGCCATGTTCCTGGTGGTTATTGGTAACGGGTTTTTTAAACCCAATATTTCAACCCTGTTGGGAAATGTGTATTCCACCCCGCAGTATGAAAAGAAAAAAGATGTGGGTTACAACATCTTTTACATGGGTATCAATGTGGGCGCCTTTATCTGTAACTTTTTTGGTGCGGCCTTGTACATCACGTATGGCTGGGGAGCTGCCTTTATCGCCGCGGGTGTCGGCATGTTCATTGGCGTGATTGTTTTCATCATCGGCACACGGCACTATAAAGAATACGATGTAATCAAGGGCGTGAAAGAAGGCGACATGTCGATGACAAGGATCGTGATGCTGATCCTTGTGCCATCGTTGCTGGCCGGCGTGGCCGGCTGGTACCTGCCCAATCTTTTGCTGGGACATCCACTGGTAGGCAGCGAATCCACTGATGCTTTCATCTTTGCCTGTCTGCCCGTGATCTATTTTTTTGCGTCACTTTATTTCAGTGCAGAAAGGAGCGAACGCCGCCCCATTGCAGCCTTGCTGGCCATCTTTGCCGTGGTAGTGCTGTTTTGGGCCGTTTTCAAGCAAAACGGTTCGGCGCTGAACAACTGGGCCGACCGCTATACCGACCGTGAAGTGAGTGGTGTTGCCGGAAAGATTTTCACCGGTCTTCGCCTGGCTGATACTTTATCATATACCAAGCGTGATGTGCCCGTATATGATGAACAATTCCGCATTCAAAAAGAAGATGGCAACGTATTGCGGGAAGAGGCTTATCATTATTATTTCAGAAACGTAAAAGAAGATGACCGACCGGTTGACGGCAATGCGATGACGCTTTGGGCTACGAACCTGAGTCAGTCCATCAACCCGTTTTGGGTGATTGTACTTACGCCATTGGTAGTGGCTTTCTTTAGTTTTTTGCGCCGCAGAAATCGTGAACCATCAACCGCTACGAAAATCGCCTGGGGTTTGTTCATTTCTGGCTTGTCTGCGTTGGTGATGGTGGCAGCCGTTTATGCCAGCAACAATGGTGGTGAAAAAGCAAGTGTGGCCTGGCTCTTTGCTTCATATGGTGTCATTACTATTGGAGAATTATTCCTAAGTCCCATGGGTCTTTCGCTGGTTTCGAAACTAAGCCCGGCACGTATTACCTCACTGATGATGGGGGGATGGTTTTTGGCCACATCTATTGGCAATAAACTATCCGGCGTGTTGGCAACCTTGTGGGATAATTACAGCAACAAAGCCAATTATTTTTGGTTGAATTTTGCCCTGCTGATGGCGGCGGCTGCCATGTGCTTTTTAATGCTGCGCTGGTTGAATAAGATTATGGCGGAGAAGGGAGTGAAATGAGGAGTGATTAGTAAGTAGAAGGTAGCGAGTAGCCGATTATTGAATGATGCATTTTATAAGTAAACCTCCTGTATAGTCAGGAGGTTTTTTCTTTTAAGCCCGGAGGGCTTTCCAGTCAATAGCCACCAGTGCAACCGGTGGAAAGCAGTTTTTTGCATTCCCTGACCCTGAAGGGGTCACCTGTTTATTTTATCAAATATCACAGCAGGTATTTTTCGTCAAATGGAATCTGGTTTTCCCTCAATAGTCTTTTGTATTCATCCAGAAAATTTTCCGTTCGATGATGTTCTTTTTGGTTCTTTATGTATGCAATGACAGCATCTCGTTCATGAACAGAACAGGTAAAAGCTCCATAGCCTTCTTGCCAATTTGTGAAGCTGGGAAATAAACTGCTTTCCTTCATCCAGATGCTGCTGGCAACTTTGATTTCTTTTACCAAATCAGCTAACGCTATGGCGGGATGCAAATCAGTGAAAATGTGAATGTGGTCTTCGGTGCCGTTGATACGGTATAAATGTCCATGCCGGTTTTTAACCACGCCCCATACAAACCGATACAACTCTTCTTGGTAAGCTGGTGTAAGAACGGGCTCACGATATTTTGTGCCAAAGACAAGATGATAATAAACTTGGCGGAATGTACTCATATTGCATGTTAGATTGGTTCTGAAAAATTAATACAGTTCTTCTGTAATGGCAAGGAAAAAAGATGACCCCTGCGGGGTCAGGGTTCTTTTATATTCTCACTTCCACCGGTTGCACCGGTGGCTACTAAAAGGAAAGCCCTCCGGGCTTAAAATCCTTTGCGCAATCCACTTCCATGAATACTTTTCCTACGATCTAACAAACAACATCTGCGTACGACACATTCCCTTCCATTTGCCACTCACGATTCCTTCTTACATTTAGCTTTACCAAAACCTTTTTATGGCCGAAACAGAAAAAGCGTTCAAACCGTTTATCCCTGCAGAAAAAAAGATCGCGGAATTTACCCTCAAATCCATCATCACCGGTTCCATCTTCGGTATCATCTTTGGCGCTGCCACCGTGTACCTTGCCTTGAAAGCAGGTCTCACCGTTAGCGCCTCTATCCCGATTGCGGTTTTGGCCATTGCACTCAGCAAGGCATTTTTACGGACAACCATTCTCGAGAACAACATCATTCAAACTACCGGTTCCGCTGGTGAAAGCATTGCGGCAGGCGTGGTGTTTACACTGCCCGGTTTTTTGTTCTTAAGCGATGCGGCCAGCGCCGATTTTTTCAACTATTTCACCATCCTGGTGCTGGCCATCTTCGGCGGCATCCTGGGAACACTGATGATGATACCCTTGCGGCGGTCACTGATCGTTCAGGAGCATGGCAAACTTCCCTATCCAGAAGGTACGGCCTGCGCCTCTGTCTTGAAGGCGGGCGAAAAAGGCGGCTCAATTGCAAAAACGGCCTTTCTCGGACTCGGCGTAGCTGGTGCTTATGCCTTGTTACAAAAAGTCTTCCGGGTGATTGCCGAAGCACCGGAATTCATGACACAACAAACTCAGCGCTTTTTTCCTTCGGCCAAGATCAGTGGCGAGATCACACCGGAATACCTGGGTGTAGGATATATCATCGGGCCACGCATTGCCGGCGTGCTGGTAGCAGGTGGCGTATTAAGCTGGCTGGTATTGATTCCGCTCCTGGCATCTTTGGTCCCTGCCGACGTGATTGCCGCCCAGTTGGTTAAACAAGGCTACCTCGCCACCATCACCACAGCCGGCGGACCCGGTGGCTGGGATCCCGTGAACCAAAACTTTGGCGACTGGACTACCGCCATCTATCGTGCCTACATCCGCTCCATTGGTGCCGGAGCTGTTGCAGCCGGCGGTTTTATTACATTGCTGAAAACTATTCCGACCATTATTTCATCGTTCAAAAGCAGCATTGGTTCCATTAAAAAAAGCGGCGTGGAAGGTGTGGATGAAGAAGGCGTAAAAAGAACCGAAAAAGACCTTTCCATAAAAATAGTGGGTATCGGAAGTTTGGTCCTGATTCTTTGCGTGGCCCTGATGCCATCAACATTGATCCCCGGACAAAGCATTGGAGCGAAACTCCTGCTGGGAATTCTTATTATCATCTTCGGCGCTTTCTTTGTTACCGTTTCCTCCCGCATTGTGGGGTTGATCGGTTCCAGCAACAACCCTATTTCCGGTATGACCATCGCCACCATCATGGGCACCTGTTTGATCTTTCTGGCCGTGGGATGGACAGGACGAATCTATGAACCCATGGCACTTGTTGTAGGGGGAATGATCTGCATTGCCGCTGCCAATGCCGGCGCCACCTCGCAGGACCTGAAAACAGGTTACATCGTTGGCGCCACGCCAAAATATCAACAATTGGCCTTGTTTGTAGGCGCCATCGTTTCATCACTGGCCATTGGCGCTACTGTAAAAATTCTGGATACACCTACAGCGGAGATGGCCGCACAAGGGATACAGCATGCCATTGGAACAGAAATGTACCCGGCCCCGCAAGGCACGCTGATGGCAACCCTGATCAAAGGCATTCAGTCGCAGACCCTCGACTGGCAGTTTGTGCTTGTCGGTGTGTTCATTGCCGTTACCCTGGAGCTTTGCGGCATTAAATCCTTGTCCTTTGCTGTAGGAACTTACCTTCCGCTTTCCACCACCCTGCCCATTTTCATTGGCGGTGCTATCCGCGGTATTGCCGAATGGCGGCAACGCCGCAAAGGCCAGATCACGGCACCGGAAGAAGAAGACCTGGGTAAAGGAAATTTATTTGCCACCGGCTTGGTGGCTGGCGGTGCATTGGCCGGTGTGATCGTTGCATTTTTATCGGCTTTCGAAAACACCAACGCAGGTTTGCAAACCGTAAATGCTGAACATGCCCTGGTGGAAGGATTGGGTCCTGAAGGTTACAAATGGCTGGGGGTTGCGTTCTTTGCCTTACTGGCGTTTATCCTGTATAAAATTGCTACCAGCCGCGTGAAGGAAAGTGAACAGATTGATTTGAATACATAAATAAATTCAACCAATAAAATGAAGCAAGGCCACCGAAGAGGTAGCCTTTTACTTACTGATATTTTTCACGTCTATCAGATGAATTTCAGTTTTTCGTAGTTATGGGCTAAGATCGTTTTATCGTCGGCACCCAACCAGTTTGAAAGAATAGTTGAATATACGTTTTTAAAATCAACTTTAAATTTCAGATCGCCTTCGTCCAGGTCAGAAAGGTCAGGCATGGCATTGAGAACGCCTTTTTCCTTCAGGCCACCGCCCAGGAAAAACATGTTGTTGGCCGTACCATGATCGGTACCGCCACTGGCATTTTGCGCCACCCGGCGACCAAACTCCGAGAAAGTAAAAAACAACACATCGTTGAAACGGTTTCCCGCTTTCAGGTCTTTCACAAAAGCGCCAACGGCATCATTCAGTTCTTTAAAGAGTCGTTGTTGCTGCGCCTCCTGCGCAATATGCGTATCAAAACTTCCGAGCGAAACATAATACACCTTGGTATTGATATCGGAAAAGATCAGCGAGGCAATCGTCTGCAAACTTTTTCCCAGTTCGGTGTTCGGATAATATCCCGAAGAAGGTCGTATCCGCGATTGTTTAAAAATATAATCGGCAGAAGAAAGCGTACGGGCTACGGTTTTATAAAGATAGTCCACGGGTTCTTCATGGTCATGACCAGGATGGGCGGCAGCAAGGTCTTTAAAGAATTTTTCATTGCTGGTACCGTACAACCGTTTCGGATCTTTTAGTGCCAGTCCGTTCTCACTTTCGCCTTTTAGGGCAAGACTCAAAACATCATCCATCTCCAGGGCTTGTGTTGGTTTATCACAGCCTTTGCATTGTGCATCCAGGTAGCGACCGATCCAGCCTGTGTGCAGGTATTCGGTGCTCTTGCTGGCGGTATGCCAGATATCCATGCTGCGGAAATGCGATCGGTCGGGATTGGGATAACCCACGCTGTTTAAAATGCCCAGCGATCCGTCATTAAACGCATCGGCAAAAGCTGTCAGTGCCGGATGCAAACCCACTTCGCCGGTGAGCGACAATGCTTTGTTTTGCTGGATACCCAACCGGGGCCTTGACCGGTAATAAATATCGTTTCGATACGGAATCACTGTATTCAATCCATCATTGCCGCCACTTAGTTGCAGTACGACAACTACCTTGTTACCGGGTGGCACAAGGGCGCCGCCTTCAAAAGCTTTTAAAAATTTCGGCACCAGAAAGGAAGCCGTAGCCAAAGATCCAGCTTGAATAAATTCTCTGCGTTTGATGAGCATATTATTGAATTTAGCTGTGAAACCGTTTTTATTTTCTGCAGCCGCTGATTAACAAAGTTGATATTCGGGTGTACTCATGATCTGTAAGGTAACGGATCGCACAAACGCTTCCCGGTTATTACTATCTGTATACTGTGTAATCAATCTATGGCTGAAAGAAGGTTTTACCTGCAACAACGTGGAAGCGATGGAACCAACCAATTGCTCCCGTGGTGTCGCCGCAAAATTTCCTGTATAGCTGTTCCAATCAATAGCGGCGCGGATAGGCCTGCCGATACGAATGCTTGTTTGTTTTGTAGTCATAGCAGGCTTTTCGTCCATTCGTCCCATCATCTGGTCATCATCGCTCTTCGGTCGAAGATTGAATTCATCATTATCGCTGATCAGTTGCGGCAACCGCATGCGAAGGAGCATCGTTGAAGAATCGATCCAGGACCTGCCGCCCGGCCACCCGGCTACATTGGGCGGATAAAAAAGGGTTTGCCCCAAAAGCTTTTGCAGCAAAAGCTGTGCTTCGCTGTTTTCAATTTCCATCGGCAGTATGCGGCGGATGCCGGCCAGCAATTCAATGGGACTTTTGATCTTTTTGCCAATGTTCTTTTCGGCATAAAACCAGTCTGATGTAAAAATATCTTCCAGCAGTTGGGAGATGTTGTAATCGCTTTTGTAAAATCTTGCGGCCAGCCAATCCACCTTTGCCTTATCGATGGTATCATTAACAAAAAAACGGTACACTTTTTCCGCAATAAATTGCGAAGTCTGCTTTTGTTCCAGCAACAGGTCCAGCACATCTTCGCCTTCCAAATTGCCGGATGTATTGAGTACCGTTTTTACCCCGGGATCGTGTTGAAATTTGCGGAACACAAAATCACCTTTGAGGTTGGCGCTCCAGCCCGTAAACGCCCTTGCGGCTTCTTTGATATCGTTCTCGCTGTAATGCCCACGGCCCAGTGTAAACAACTCCATTACTTCCCGTGCAAAATTTTCGTTGGGATGTCCTTTGCGGTTCTGTTGTGCATTCAAAAAGAAAAGCATAGCAGCGCTTTTCGAAACACCATGCAAAAGGTCGCGGAATGAACCCAAGGCATGTTGCCGAATTACCTCCAGCATCTGCTGTTGATAGAATACATTGAGGTTGCGGGTAGCAAAATGTCCATGCCAGAAGAAGGCCATCTTTTCCCGCAATTGTCCGTTGGCGTGCACCATTTCGTCCAGCCAAAGAAGGTTTAAATTCCGTACCGCCTGCCGTGTTTGCTGCTGCACCATTCTTCGGTCTTCCGCCGTCATTACCTGGCGCATGCCTTCTTCCTGAATGCCTTTTACTAGGCCTTTCAGGTAATCATCGGCAGCGTCTAAAAAAGTGGGCTGTTTGGCTGATGCTTTCTGCAGGGCTGCAAAAAGTTGTTGCGGCGAAAGCGATTGCAGCTGACCCAACTGGCTGGCAGCAGGACCAAATCCGGCCCTCCACATGAGGTGTTGATTTTTCTGTTGGTTGGAAAGCATGGGTTATGGAATGTTAGGCTGTGACGGCAAAGCCGGCGGCACGTTTAATGTGATTTGTCTTCTTAACGTTAAAACGAAGGGTTTATTTTTTAGATTTGTAAGTTGCCATGTTGCTCCGTGCATTCAAATACTTTTCGCTATGCATGAAAAGGTGATGCTGTTTGATCGTAGTCGTAACAGCGATCATCATTCCCTCGCCAAACATAAATACCCAGTGCGGCGTCACCAAGACAAATCGCCGAGCCTGCCGACAGGCCCGGGCATGGTGTCGCAGCCATTTATACCGCGGCTTTGGATAAGGGTGATGAACAAACACATTCTCGCCTTACAAAAGAAAGCGGAAAGAAAAGCTAACGTCCTGCAGAAGTTTACCATAGTTAAAAACGGTGCTTGCCGAAAAATTGCTGTGTTCAGACTTTGATGGATTGGTATTGGGGCCGCTCCTTTCCACTGTACCTTTTGCAAAACCAATCGAAGCAAAGTCATTTGCATATAAGCCAACTAGTATCTTCTGGGAAAGTTTGAAATTAAGGCTCGGCGCCAGGGATATACCGATGTTAAGGTTTTTTGTGGTGCTTGTTTGTGTTTCCACGTTTTGAGCAAAAAACTTACTTGTAGATTTTGAATAATTAGCACCACCGGATAAATGGCCGGAAAGGGCTAACCGGTTGCTGATTGGAAAAAACTTTTCAAGAAACAACCCACCGCCAAACTGATAGCCATTGGACTTGTTTTTACTGAAGTATTGACTCTGTTCGAGTTGGGAGGAGGTAAAGCCTACACTACCAAAATAGCCAAATACAAGATCAGGCTTTATGGCTTTACCGAAAGAAGGAGAAAGGTTTACTGAAAAATTTCGGATCGTAACCTCATTCCCGCCTGCCTGCGTGGAATCGTTAATAGCGCTGAAACCCAGGCTTACGCTTCCTCCTAAAATTCGTTTGCCTTTTTCGATGAATTGTGCTTGTGATAGTAAGGAAAAGAAAATAAAAGCAATGGCAAGGAGTGATTGTTTTTTCATGTGCAGTTGATTTAGAAAACGAATATGCAACTGCACAAAAAAGAAAACAATGTAGCCAGATCGCTTTAACAAGCATTTAGTAACCATTGTTTGTTGCGTGGAACGCGGCGCAAGACAACTGCATGTCGAGGTTTGCTGCACCGATTTTTAATCGGCTAAATATTTAACCCAATGTATAGCGTTACCGCTTTCTTCTTTTTGAAAACCCATGCGCTGCAAAAACTCGCGGTGACCGGCATTGGGCACTTCTGTATAAATGAGTTTACGAACACCCTTCGCCGGTAGGTAATCCCGTTCCTTTTCAAAAATAAACCGGCCAACTTTATAGTCGCGAAACTTGGGAATCGTGTAATTACATTTGACCAATGCGGTGCCCTCTTCTGAAGGTGTGGCCACAAATACGTTGGCCAGTTCCATATTACGCAGCACCACAAAGCGAACATCGTTGCTATTATCTTCCAGCCGGAAGTGGGGAAAATAGGCCTTCAGGTCCGCTTCATAATAGCGCAGAAATTTTGCTATCAGTGTGGCATCGGGCTTAAACTCCAGCAACTCAAAATCTTCCTGTTTCCGGTAGATCTTTATCAGGGCAAAAACGTTGATGATAAAAAGCAGGGTATTGGTCAGGATAATGGGGAAGGCGCCAAGCAGTACGCCATAAACAATAAACGCAAGACAACCACCCGTATTGAGCCAGCGAAAACGCAGGTTATTGGTGACAAGCAGGGAAAGGGCTAGCAGCAACGAAGCCAGGTAACCGGCGCCCTCGATAAAAATATCAGCCATATAGCAAACTTCAACAGCGAAAGTACGCAAGGGCAAAAGAATATGGTCCGGCCATTCTTGCCTTTCATACGTGAAGACCGTCAACCGAACGGTTTGCATACTCTCACTGGTGCCGCTGTTTGCTGGCGTGGCCGGTAAAACGCAAACACGGCTACTGGTCTTTATATTTCCTATGAAAGCATTTTCACCTTGCCGGCCAGCGTACCGGCAGAAAGCAGGTGCCAGGGCTTGCAGTTGCGCCAAATGCTGTCTATCTTTTGTAAATGGCGGCACAGGTTTGGCAAAAAGCACCGTTTATTCGCCTGCTGGCGGCATTGGCTGCCGGCATTCTTCTGCAATGGTATGCACCACTTTCTCTCCAAACGATTTTAGTTCTACTGACCGGCAGTGTTGTTTTGATCATGGCTTACAACTTTACGGATGTGTATTTCCGCTACCGCCTGCGCAGTTTACAGGGTTTCGTGTTGCTGCTGTTGATAGCTCTCTGTGGCAGTCTTGCGGTTTGGCTAAATGATGTTCGCAACCGGCAGCATTGGACCGGTCATTTTTACCAGGCAGGCGATGTGTTGGCCGTAACGATGCAGGAACCGTTGGTAGAGAAAGCCAACTCGTACAAAGCCCTGGCCCGTGTTGATGTTTTGTATCAAAACAAAAAGCCGAAAACCGCTACGGGTACTATCATTCTTTATTTCCGGAAAGATTCGGTGCCGCCACCATTGCTATACGGGAGCCGGTTGTTGATTGCGGCACCCCTACAGGCTATTCGCAACGCCGGCAATCCCGGTAGTTTTGATTACAAGATCTACAGCCTTTTTCACGGCATTACGCACCAGGTTTACCTAACGCAAAAAGACTATGCAATTCGTCCCGGAACAGAACAAAGTGCTATCAACCAATTTATTTATCGAAGCCGATCCTGGGTTGTCAATACGCTGAAACGATTTATCTCCGGAGAAAAAGAACAAGGCTTAGCCGAAGCATTGCTGATCGGTTACAAAGACGACCTAGATAAAAACCTGGTGCAGGCTTATTCCAACACCGGCGTGGTGCACATTATTGCCATCTCGGGATTGCACCTCGGGTTAATCTATGCTATTCTGCTGCTACTCACCAAACCAATGAAGCGATCCAAACGGTTACTTTTGCCAAGGCTCCTGATCATATTGGGCTCGCTGTGGCTGTTTAGCATTCTGGCCGGTGCGGGTCCATCCGTTTTGCGTTCAGCACTGATGTTCTCCCTCATTGCCTTTGGCGAATCCACTTCCAAAAAGACCAACATCTATAACACACTTGCATTTTCCGCTTTCGTTTTGCTTTGCATCAATCCCTTTTGGTTGTGGGATGTGGGTTTCCAACTTTCGTATGCGGCCGTACTGAGTATCGTGTTGTTTTTTCGCCCGGTGTACAACTGGTTTCATCTTTCCAACAAACTCATTGACTTTACGTGGAAGCTGACGGCCGTTACCATTTCCGCACAAATTCTTACCCTACCCATTTCCATTTACCATTTTCACCAGATGCCATTATTATTCCTGGTCACCAATTTTATTGCTGTTCCCTTGAGCAGCTTGATCCTGATGGGTGAGATCTTGCTTTGTGCCCTTTTCTTTTTACCGCTCTTTGCCGGTTTATTGGGTAAGGTCCTGCACCATATGATCTTCTTTATGAACAGCTATATCGAAGGCCTGGACAGGCTCCCATTTGCCACCTGGAACCTGCTTTCCATTACTGTGGTGCAAACGGTATTTCTGACCATCTTTGCTCTTGCTATCTGTTATTGGCTGATGGAAAAACAGCGGCTGTATGTAAGACTTGCTACCGTTTCATTCGGCCTGTTTATGTTGCTGCGGGGATTTTCTTTTTACGATGCGTACAGCCAGCGAAAACTCATTGTGTACAATGTGCCAAAGCACCCGGCCATCGATATCATCAATGGAAGAACCTATACTTTCCTGGGTGATTCGCTGTTGCAGCACGATGGCTTCGAACGAAATTTTCACCTGCAGCCATCACGGATACTACACAGAGTATCCCCTTCTGCAACAATAACAACACGAAAAGATTTTTTTCTGGCCGGAAAACAATTCCTTTTGCTCGATGAAGCACTGCCCTTTGCCGGGTCATCTCCAAAACAAAAAATCGACGTGCTGATTCTCTCGAAAAATCCAAAGATTTACATCAACCGTATGGTTCGTTCGTTTGAACTTAAACAAGTTGTTATTGACGGCTCGGTTCCGCCCTGGAAAGCGGCGCTTTGGAAACGGGACTGCGACTCGCTGCAGATTCCGGTTTATGATGTAAGCGAAAAGGGTGCTTTTGTTATGCGATGGTAGCGTTACTTTTGCGGCCTAATCTCAATCCTTCTGCAATCATGGACAAAAAGATCTCCGCTGCACTCATTTCCGTTTTTTATAAAGATGGCCTCGAGCCGGTTGTGCAACAATTAAAGGCACAAGGCGCTACTATTTATTCTACCGGCGGTACGCAAAAATTTATCGAAGACCTGGGCATTGAAGTGATCCCGGTTGAAAACCTCACCTCCTATCCTTCCATCCTGGGCGGACGGGTAAAAACCCTGCACCCTTCAGTATTTGGCGGCATCCTGGGAAGACGAAGCAACGAAACCGACGTGCAGGAAATGCAGCAATACAACATTCCCACCATTGACCTGGTGATTGTTGATTTGTATCCTTTTGAAGAAACGCTGGCGCAAACAACAGAAGAAAAAGCCATCATTGAAAAGATCGACATCGGCGGTCCTTCGATGATCCGTGCTGCAGCGAAAAATTTTGTTGATGTTACCGTGGTTGCTTCCAAATCCGACTATCAACCACTGGTGGAACTGCTACAAAGTCAGGAGGGAAGCATTACCCTGGAACAGCGCAAAACCTTTGCGGGAAAAGCCTTCCGCGTGGTAGCCGATTACGATATTGCCATTAACAATTATTTCAATTATTCGGAACCTTTAACCGTTTTGGGTGCCGGAAGACAAACACCGTTGCGTTATGGCGAAAACCCGCACCAGAAAGCCGTTTTCTTTGGCGACCTCGATCAATGTTTTACTCAATTGCACGGCAAAGAAATCTCTTATAACAACCTTGTAGACATTGATGCCGCCATTGAATTGATTAAAGAGTTCCAGGAAACTACGTTTGCCATTATCAAACATACCAACGTCTGTGGCATCTCCAGCCGGAGCACTGTTGCCGAAGCCTGGAAGGATGCGCTGGCCGGTGATCCCGAAAGTGCGTTTGGCGGTGTGCTGGTTTGCAACGGCGAAGTAGATGCAGCAACTGCAGACGCCATCAACGAGATCTTTTTTGAAGTACTGATCGCTCATTCGTTTGCAGCGGATGCGCTGGATAAGCTTAAAGCAAAAAAGAATCGCATTTTGCTTGAGTTGAAAAATACTACAACCACACCCAATATTTATAAGAACGTTGTCAATGGTACCCTGCAGCAGGGAAAGGACGAGGGTAATTATGAAAAATGGGAAGAAGTGGGCGGACGCCAAACAACCGAAGAAGAAAGGTCTGACCTAGAGTTCTCCAACATTGTTTGCAAGCACCTAAAGAGCAACGCCATTGCCCTGGTAAAAAACAAGCAACTGGTAGGAAAGGGTTGCGGACAAACCAGCCGCATTGATGCCCTGCGCCACGCGGTAGAAAAAGCCAAACAATTCAATTTTGACCTGAGCGGCGCCGTTATGGCCAGCGATGCCTTCTTCCCATTTAACGACTGTGTGAAAATGGGCCACGAAGTAGGCATCACCGCCTTTATTCAGCCCGGCGGCTCTATCCGTGATAAGGACAGCATCGAGTATTGCAAGGAAAACAACCTGGCGCTGGTAATGACCGGCATGCGGCATTTCAGGCATTAGGCCCCCTGTCCCCGGTGGGGGAACTTAGGTCTAAATGACTTTTGTTTTTCAGTCTTTCATTGAGAAATACCTTTCTTTCAATAAGAAAAATGCCTGCATTTAAAATGCAGGCATTTTTCTTATTATGTACTAAGCTTTGATACTTCGAATAAGCATCTGTTGCGTCGCACACTTGTGCATTCTGGAATTCTATTCAGCAAGGAAGCGAAAAAATACTGCTGTAGGAAATGGGCAAATGGAGAAAGGCAGATTCGACCTAAGTGCCCCCACCGGGGGACAGGGGGCTGTACATCTCATGCTTCATCAATCCCCACTTGCACAAGCGGTGAACGATCGAAACCCGCAGCACACCCAAACCATAAATCGCACTGCGCTTGAAGTTGATGCTGGAAGCTTCTTCAAAGTATTTGGTAGGACAGGTCACTTCGGCAATTTCATACCCGAGATAAATGATCTGCGACAGCATCTCGTTGTCAAACACAAAATCATCGCTGTCGATCTCGTAATTCACCCGTTGCAACACTTCTTTGGAAAAAGCCCGGTAACCCGTATGGTATTCCGAGAGCTTTTGATTCACCAAGATGTTTTGCGTGAATGTCAGCAACCGGTTGGCGATGTACTTGTAAATGGGCATGCCGCCCCGTAGGGCACCATTGCCCAAAATGCGGGAACCCAGCACCACATGGTAAAGATCATTAGCAATAAGGTAGGCCATCGAAGGAATCAACTGCGGCGTATACTGGTAATCGGGGTGCAGCATAATCACAATATCGGCGCCCAGCTCCAGTGCTTTGGTGTAACAGCTTTTCTGGTTGCCGCCATAACCGCGGTTGCGCTGGTGCTGAATCACGTGCCGGATGCCGATCTCTCTTGCCTTCTGCACGGTATCGTCCTTACTCAGGTCATCCACCAGCACTACGTCATCCACAATATCGAATGGAATTTCCCGGTAGGTTTTTTCCAGGGTTTTAGCAGCGTTGTACGCCGGCAGCACCACCACTATTTTTTTCCCGTTGAGCATGTGGCCGCAAAAGTAAGCGTCCGGCCCCATTTGGTAAAAACAGAACAGAACGTAAAGCCGGTTTGGCCATCCTTATTGTACCAGGATCCGTTGCACATGCTGTGGCGCCCTGTCGGATAGCAACCGTACAAAGTAGATTCCTTTTGGCAGCGACGGCAATCCAACCGTGATGGTACCGGTCTGGTTGCCCAGCCCTTTCTGGTACACCGACTGGCTGGAGGAATTCACCACTTCCAGTTTTTCGTAGGGAGTGCCGGTTTCCACATAAAACGTACTGCCTTGCACATGCGTAGGAAATACTTTCGTCCGGGCTTCTTCATCCAGTACCTGCACCGCCGGCGTGTAGGCCAGTATCTGGCCGTCCCGTACCAGGGCCAGGCGGTAATAAATCAATCCCTGGTCATTGAATTGATGCCGGAAAACGTATTTATTACCAAAATCTGACCGCAGGAGTTGCACAATACCGGCCCGCTCAAAGGTGCGCAGGTCCCTACTGAATTCAATATAAAAATCACTCACATTCTGGGCACCCGACAGCATCCAATGCAACTCGTTGGCACCAATAATGCGGTTAGCTTTTACATTGCTTACACCGGCATAACCATTGGAAAAACTGATTGTTCGCGGAAACGTATTTTGATTGGCCAGTTCCGGAAGCCGCTGTTTGTATTCATCTATCTGCCAGTAATCGCCAGTAGCTAACGGCTGCACAATGGGCTGCGCATGGAGGGCAACGCCTGCCAGCAGCAGCGAAAAGAATAGCACTTTTTTCATACACACAATTTCTACAATACGATAAAACAAAGTCAGTGCCGGGATCTGTAACAACCAGTCACTACAAAGAAAACATTCAGAAGAAAACAGGTGTCTCATGTCCCAACATTGCTTTATTTTCACAAGTTATGTCAGCCCTTACATTTACCTTGATCCAGACGAGCCTGCATTGGGAAGACAAGCAGGCTAACCTGCAAATGCTGGAAGAAAAGATCAATAGCATTTCCGAAAAAACGCAGGTGATTGTTTTACCTGAAATGTTCAGCACCGGCTTCAGTATGAAGCCCGAAGTTTTAGCCGAACCCATGCGTGGTGAAACGGTTGCCTGGATGAAACGAGTTGCAGCCGAAAAAAAGGTGATCCTCACCGGAAGTCTGATCATTGAAGAAGACGGCGCTTATTACAATCGTTCTATCTGGATGCTTCCAAACGGTCAATATGGCTATTACGACAAACGTCACCGTTTTGCCTTTGCCGGCGAAGACAAACATTATACAGCCGGCACAGAACGCTTTATTGCGTCAGCCAATGGCTTTAAAATAAACCTCTTGGTTTGCTATGATCTGCGCTTTCCCGTATGGGCCCGACAACAGTTTGACGAAGAACAGAACTTTGAATACGATGTGCTGATTTATGTGGCCAACTGGCCCGAGCGGCGCAACACGGCCTGGAAAACATTACTGCAGGCAAGAGCGATCGAAAACCAGTGCTATGTAATTGGGGTGAACCGGGTGGGTAATGATGGCAACGAAATTTATCACAGCGGCGACAGCGTGGTGGTTTCGCCACTGGGCGAAGTGCTTTATCACAAGGCCCACGACGAAGACATCTTTACCATTACGCTGAAAAAAGAAGACCTGGATGAGGTACGCAGCAAGTTCCAGTTCTGGCGGGATGCGGACAGCTTCCAGATTTTCACTTAAGTGATTTTTCGCGGATCAGCGTCTTTACTTTTTCCATTTTGTAATCTTCACCATTTCGCAGGGCATCCACGCTGGGAAGGGCGGGGACATCGGGTACCACACCGCGGCCTTTTTCGGCGTCTTTGTCAATAATCAGGCGGAAGAGCGGCAGGCGGTACCGCACTTTTGTATTTGGCAGCGTAACATCCGGAATAAGCCAGGCGCTATTGCCATAGGCCCCACCACCAGTTTCTTCGCCTACCACCACCACATCATCCTGCACCTGGAGTGATTTGGTAAAAAGTGTAGCCGCTGAAAACGTATTACCGCCGGTCAAAATATAGGTGGTGCCGTTGTAATTGTGCTTCTTTTTCGGCTTGAATTTTTTGTTCTCAAAAAGCCAGAAATGGTATTTACCATCCCCTCTTTTTTTGGTCAGAAACTGCAGAAAAAGCCAGTTGAAAAAACGGCCGCTGCGGTATTTGCCATAATCGCTTCCGCGACGCACTGCGTACAAAGTATCAGCAATGCGAAAGGGCTGGTCGATGATGTATTTTGTCAGCAGGTTGGAGAGCACCACACTGCCGCCGCCGTTGACCCGCATATCCACCACCAGGTTGGGAACGCCCCTTTTCTCAAGCTCTTTGAACGACTGCCGGAAAAACTTCCGCAGGTTGTATCCTTTGGTAAACGTGTTTACTTCCAATATGGCCAGTTGGTGTGCCGAATCAAACCGCAGGCTGCGCATGGCTTCGCGTTCGAGCTGCTTTCGTTCACGGCGTGATGGACCACTTTTTTCTTCGGTGCGGGCACGGCGGGTACTATCAGCCCGTACACTGTACAGGCCCAGGTTGGCCGTACGCAACTGGCCCAGTGTATCGATGTATTCTACCGGTGTTCTTGCTTTTAGTCCAAATGCCGATGCATACAGGTTGCGAAACGCATTGCCGTTGCTGAGCGTTTGGTACTTGTGCGTTTGATTGTAGCCGTCGGTGGTGATGAATGAAAACAAGGAATCGAGCACCGTCTTCATTGGCCGGTTGTCAAGCTTTTGCAGGATAACCCCACGGTGAATGGTGGAATCTTTCCGGTTTACATTGGCCATAACAACCACTGTGTCGGGCCAGGTTTTGATGTATAGCGGAAAGGGAGAATTCTGGCCCGTTGCTTCTGCCGCCGCCCGTGACGGACGGACGGTAGTATGCCCGCAACGAACTTTCGAAATAACGTAGGACAGCACCGCACGAAACTGCCCTTCGGTTAACGAATCTTTGAGTTTGCTTTTTCCCACGTCAAAATAAAAATCCATGCTGTCTTTGGGTGTGTACCAGTACAGGCTTGGATGCGACTCTTCCAGGCTTCCGCGAAACACCGCATAATCTTCCTGCAGTTGCTGGGGCGAGAATTTTTTGGAGGGCTGATAGCGGCTCACCGAACAACTTCCCAACAGCAGTCCAACACAAACCAGCAGCAAACATTCCTTCACTTGCATCTACACTCCTTTAAAGGCATTCCAACCCTGCGCCGTAATGGGGTGTTTACTTCCACCTTTGGTAATGATGTGGGCACCGGCTTCGCTATCGGTAAGATAACCAACCACGCTGATGTCGGCATTGGAAGAAATTTTCTCGTAATCATCCTGTTTCACCGTAAACAGCAGTTCGTAATCTTCGCCGCCGCTGAGGGCACAGGCGGTAGGATCGAGATTGAACTTGAACGCCGCCAGTTTTGTTTCATCAGCAATGGGCAGCTTTTCTTCGTACAGCACACAACCCACGTTGCTTTGTTTGCAGATGTGCAGGATCTCGGAACTCAGTCCATCACTTACATCAATCATGGCTGTAGGCTTTACACCGCTGCTGGCGAAATATTCAATGACATCCACCCTTGCTTCAGGTTTCAGCAGGCGGCCCACAATATGCTTTTCACCTTCGAGGTCGGGTTGTATTTGCGGATTTTCCAAGAAGATTTTCTTTTCTCTTTCCAGCAACAGCAATCCCAAATACGCAGCACCCAGGTCGCCGCTTACGCAAAGCAGTTCACCTTTGGCAGCGCCTTTCCGGGTGACGTATTGATCCGGTGCTACTTCGCCAATAGCGGTACAGGAAATGATAAATCCTTTTTGCGAGGTAGAGGTATCGCCGCCCAGCAGGTCTACTTTGTACTGGCTGCAAGCCGCGTAAACACCTTCGTAAAATTCGTCCAGCGCTTCCACACTAAAGCGGTTGCTAAAGCCAATACCAATCACGATCTGCGTTGGTGTGGCGTTCATGGCGCAAAGGTCACTAACGTTGACGGCTACCGTTTTATAACCGAGGTGTTTGATTGGTGTGTACATCAGGTCAAAATGCACCCCTTCAATCAGCAGGTCGTTGGTAACAACCGTTTGTTTGCCGAAATGATCAATTACGGCGGCATCATCACCAACGCCAAGGATAGAGGAGGCGTTGTGAATCTCTACATTTTTGGTAAGATGTTCAATCAGTCCGAATTCCCCCAGGGAAGACACTTCCGTTCGCTCGCTCATAACTTGAAATTAGGATTGTTGCGGAATATTTCCTTTCACCCATTCAATCAGTTCGTTGTGGATGATGCCGTTGGTGGCAATAATGCCGGGCTTGTACGGCGAGTAGGGATCGCCGCTCATCTGTGTTACTTTTCCACCGGCTTCTTCTACCAGCAAAAAGCCTGCGGCGCTGTCCCAGACCTGCAGCTTGTGTTCAAAAAATCCGTCAAATCGACCACAGGCCACCCAGGCTAAATCAATGGCGGCAGAACCCAGGCGCCGCACCGGAATACCGAGCCGGATAAAACGGTCGAACACTTCCAGCGGACCATTGGGTTCATCGAGATACGTATAGGGGAAACCGGTAACCAGGCAGGCACTGGCCACAGATGATTTTTTACTGACGGTTATGGATTTGCCATTCAGCGTGGCGCCTTCGCCGCGTTCGGCAATGAACAGTTCATTCATGAACGGATTAAAAATGCCACCCAGGATCATCTTGCCTTCATGCTCCAGGCCAATCGATACACAACAAATAGGAATGCGGTGTGCAAAGTTTACCGTGCCGTCAATGGGATCGATGATCCATTTGTATAATGAATCCTGCACCAGTTCGCCGCACTCTTCGCTCAGAATCTGGTGCCCGGGAAAACTTTCTTTGATGGTGGCAATGATAACTTCTTCGGCTGCATGATCCACTTCGGTTACGAGGTTGTTGATTCCTTCTTTGTTGGAGATCTGGAAGTCCGATTCATCGAAACTGCGAATACGGGTTCCGGCCGCTTCCAGTGCTTTTAAAAGGGTGTTTTTAAACATGCGCAAAGATAACCGCAGATTGGTATGCATCCGGCTACTTCCGGATGGTTTTGTACCGAGCCGGCAACGCTTAGATTTTTACCGCCGTGCCGGTGGCTACCACCATCAACATGCTGCCGTTGGCGCCGATGGTTTCAAAATCAAGATCGATACCGATAACGGCATTGGCGCCGAGGTACTGGGCTTTGTGTTCCAGTTCCCGCATAGCATTGGCTCGGGCCTCTTCAATCACTCGTTCGTATGTGCCGCTGCGGCCGCCCACGATATCGCGGATGCCGGCAAAAATGTCTTTGACAATATTGGCGCCAATGATGGCTTCGGCTGTAACAATGCCGAGGTATTTCTGCACGGGCTTTCCTTCGATGATGTTGGTTGTGGTGAGTAACATGGATGAATTGTTTAAAGAAAGATAGGAAAAATGAAATAGCAACCATTACGATTACAATTCTTCCGGCCATTTGCTGCGGCGCAAAACTTGCTTGTTTCCAGCCTGCATGGAAAAACCATTTCCCCACAAGGCTGAAGAACAATACCTGATCAACGAGAGTCCCGAGATAGCAGTTGGCGAGAACACGATCTGGACCCGTCGGTTTAAAGCCTTTCCGGCCCTGCAAAACCGCAATTACCGTATCTATTTTTTCGGCCAGTTTTTTTCACTCATTGGCACCTGGCTGCAGATAGTGGCGCAGGGCTGGCTGGTGTTGCAATTGACCTCTTCGCCTTTTCTTATTGGACTGGTAGCCGCATTAGCCACGGCGCCTTCTCTTCTGTTTTCGCTTTTTGGCGGCGTGGTGGTGGACCGTTTTTCCAAAAAGAAAATCCTGTACTTCACACAAAGCGCCAGCATGGTGCTGGCGCTGACACTGGGTGTAATCACCAACGCCGGCGAGGCCACTGTTCCCGTCATTGGAACCATCGCTTTTTTAATGGGAACCGTGAACGCCGTTGATGCGCCGGCCCGGCAATCGCTGGTGCCTGAACTGGTGCAAAAAGCGCATTTGCCTTCTGCTATTGCCCTGAACTCCGGCATTTTTAATGCAGCCCGGGTTATTGGCCCGGGACTGGCCGGTCTTCTGATTGCCTGGGTAGGCATTGGCGGCGCTTTTATTGCCAATGGACTCAGCTACATTGCCGTGCTGGTGGCGCTATGGTTTGTACGAATCAGCGAACAACCCGCCGCCAGGGCTTTGCATGCGCTGGCAGCCATTCGCGAAGGAATTAGGTACTCCTTCTCTCATCCGGTAATCCGCGTAGTACTGCTGTTTGTTGGCGCCATATCTATTTTCGGCTGGTCGTACACTACCATTATGCCTGTTATTGCCAGGGAATCCTATGGGCTGGATGCCAAAGGACTGGGCTATCTCTACTCCGCTACTGGTTTGGGTGCTTTGCTGGCTACCTACCTGGTGGGCTCCAGAGGTGGCAAGGTATCGCCGCTGATCTTTATTCTTGGCGGCAATACCCTATTTGCATGCAGCCTCCTGCTGTTCAGTTTTATCCCCCATTTTATCCTGGCGCTGGTGCTCCTGTTTTTTATCGGCCTTGGATTGCTTTCCCAATCTTCCATGAGCAATACGCTGGTACAGGGAATGGTTAAGCAGGAGTTTCGCGGCCGGGTGATGAGCATGTATATCCTGATGTTTTTGGGCATGGCACCCATTGGCAATTTCTGGATCGGGTATCTTACAGAACACCTGGGTGTTGAAGGCGCCTTCCGGATCAATGCCGCTATCGTCTTTCTAACCGGGCTGTTTATTTTTCTGAAGCGAAGACGGATCATAGCCCGCTACCGGTTGTACAA
The DNA here is from genome assembly GCA_014163555.1 of Flavisolibacter longurius. Taxonomy (GTDB): domain Bacteria; phylum Bacteroidota; class Bacteroidia; order Chitinophagales; family Chitinophagaceae; genus Flavisolibacter. The sequence goes on along the minus strand of JACJGO010000018.1, from coordinate 22,361 downwards.
ATGGCAAAACGCAGAAAGGTGAACCGGTTTCTTTTTATTGGCTGCATCAGCAATACAAAAAGCCGTTTTGCTGGCATGCGAAAAGATGGATCGTTACGACTCCTTCCGTCCAAACAGTTTTTTCAATTCATTTTTAGTGAGGATAACGGAGCCTTCTTTTGTGGTCAGCATCACGGCCTTGCCGATGATCTTTGGCGAGTGCTGCACCATCACCATGGTATTGCCCAGCCAAAAGGTTTTTTCGTAGGCTTTATCGTTTGCGCCTTCGCCATCAAAAAACGAAAAGAGCAAAGTCTCCAGCGCCTGCAACGCAGCCCCTTCATCCCGGAACCGGATGCTGAAATAGTTGACCACAGGCATGTCCCTGTTATTCCGGAGAACTTTTTCATCTTTCAGGTAGAGCCAATAAGTGGTGTCGGTCCGCTGCACCGTGTATTGCAGCCGGGCCTTTGTTGTTTTTAGCCATTTCACCTCGCCAACGGTTTGCCAGTCGGGGGCGGGACCTACTTCTTTTAACTGGGAAAATGAACTCGCTGAAACCACTACGGCGAGAATAAGGACTGCCAGTTTGCGGCACTTTGTTTTTTGCGTATGTGTCATCGTAAATGCATTTGACGTGATAAGCATCCATAAGGCAAAAATCCCATTCGTGGTTTTTCACTTTCAACAGCATTTTCCAGGCACCTCAGTGTAATACTGTGTGTAGATGGTTACTATTTATTGTTCCACCCACACACTGTCAACGATATACTCACTGTCGCCCCGCCAGAAAGCGGAACTGTTCTTCTGTTCGTAATGTACCGTTACGTTTTCACCCTGCATGCCGGCCATTTTTTGCGCCACCGATTCATTGGTGACGGAAAAATAAAACTTCTCCGAAGCCAGGGTTACATTTTGATTTCCTTTTACGCTGCTCAGGATCATCTCCCCTTCATAGGTTTTGAACAGGTTGCCGCGGCGGGAGAATTTCTGTAAAAGACCAAAGCGGTTGCCGTCGCTGTACGTATAATAGTACCGCCACCAGACAAACAAACCCAGCCCCAGCAGCAACACCAGAGAGGCGATACAGCCTATGCGAAAAAACGTTCCGTGTCGTTGCGGTGGTGTAGTGCTAAAATCTTGCTGCATCGTTTTTCTTTGTTACAAGTATACACATTTTGACGGCTGATCCTTTAGTGTCCGCTAAGTAGTATTAGCGTATGGTTCCAATTCTGTTGCAGCAGGGCGATAAAAACTTTCCTCACATCTTATGCGGTTCTTTTTCCACCCAAACACTTACGCTGCCCGGTGATACCAAAAATTCGCCCCAGCCATTTTCATCAATCACCACTTCATCGGTGCACTTACCCAACAGGTCAACAAAGGATTGGCCGTTGTAACGTTGACCGACCTCCATTCGTTTTTTGTCGGCATCGGCATTAGTCAGGATCACAGCACAACCGCTGTGCTCTTCATCACCTTCCCTTGTCCAGCCAATGCAGTTAGGATCATCAAAATAATCACGCTGCGGGCCGTAAGCATGGTTGCGCCTGGCCTGCAACAAGGGTTCCAGCTCTTCAACCTTGTTCAGGAAGATCTCGTAATCGTTGCCGTCTTTTCCTTTGTCGGTGTACGATGTACCATAAAGGTCGGGGTAAAATATACAGGGATATCCTTCCTGACGCAGCAGGATGAGTGCATAGGCGTGTGGTTTAAACCATTGCTCCACCGGTGCTTCCAGGGCCTGCAGGGGTTGCGTGTCGTGGTTCTCCACCACGGTGACGGCCTTTTCCGGCACAGCTTTCACCAGTGACTCGTCCAGGATAATGCGCAGGTCGAAGGTGTTGCCGGCCTGCGAAGCATTGTGAAGGTTGTGGTGCAGGGCCGAATCAAAAAGGCTCATGTGTCCTTCTGTTGCTTCAAGGTAGCGCAATAGCAGGTGTAACTGTCCCGGCGCCCAGTATTCGCCAACGGCAAACAATTCTTTGCCCGTGACCTCCCGCAACTTCACCAGCCACTCGTTGTAAAATTTGGGGGAGATGTGTTTGACGGCATCGAGTCGTACGCCGTCGAAGCCTACGGTATCGTGGTACCATTTTCCCCAACGGAGCAGTTCTTCCCGAACGGCCGGATTGCGAAACTCCACATCGTTAAACATGAGGTAATCGTAATTGCCTTTTTCATCGTCCACCATTTCTTCCCAGTCATCGCCCCATTCCTGCAGGATGTTGTAAATAGCCGTGCTGCCGGTACGGTGGTCGTAATCGACGCCGCTGAAGCATTGGTGCGTCCATATAAAATCAGAATATTTGCCGCCACGGCCATTGTATTTAAACAACGTGTAGGCCTCAATTTCAACGGGTTCGGATACGGGAGCATTGCGGTCTTCTGGGTGCACTTCCACTGCCATCACGGTTTCGGTTTCATCGCCACCGCCCAGGTGGTTGACCACAATGTCCACAATCGCCTGCATGCCTGCCTGCTTTACAGCCCTCACGGCAGCGATAAATTCTTCCTTTGTGCCATACTTGGTAGGCACGGTGCCTTTCTGGTCAAACTCGCCCAAATCGTACAGATCATATACATCGTATCCCACACTATGACTGCCGGCGGCTGCCTTGCAGGCCGGAGGCAGCCAAACGGCATTGATGCCCAGCGCCGCCAGCCTTGGCGCTTCCTCCTTTACCTGTTTCCAAAACTTTCCATCCGCCGGTATATACCAGTGGAAATATTGAATCATTGTGCCGTTCTGCATATAGTTTTTTTGATCAACCCGGTGGGAAGAAAAAATCGGGCCCGGCTGTTTCCGTCTTGGATATTGTAGCCAAACCGTTAAAGAACCACTGTCCTTTTACTACAAACAACATGATGTGATGCACGCCACTTGCAGATAGAAGAAAAAAGTATCGATCTTTTAAAATTCCTTATTACTACACAATCCAATTTCAAACAGTCTTTCATCTCTTGAAAGGAAAAACAATTCCTACCCTTACGCACCTTCCAGTCGCCGTTTCAAATACAACGCCGTTTTACTCCCCTTCACCTTCACCACATCCTGCGGTGTACCCTGCGCCACAATCCGGCCGCCTTCATCGCCAGCACCGGGACCGATATCGATCACCCAGTCGCTTTGCGCAATTACCTCCATGTCATGCTCCACCAAAATCACGGTGTTGCCGGCATCAACCAGGCGGGTTAATTGCACCACCAGTTTTTCCACGTCGGCAGGATGCAGCCCTGTTGTCGGTTCGTCCAGAATGTAAAGTGTATTGCCCTTGCCAAGGCGTTGGAGTTCTGTTGCCAGTTTAATCCGTTGTGCTTCACCACCGGAAAGCTCCGTTGCCGGTTGGCCCAACCGCAGGTAACCCAATCCCACTTCGTGCAGCATTTGCAGCGACCGGCTGACCATCGCATCTTCTTCAAAAAACTGGAGGGCTTCATCCACTGTCATACGCAACACGTCAGCAATGTTTTTTTCGTTGTAGGTAACTTCCAAGGTTTTGGCGTTGTAGCGGGTTCCACCGCATACCGGGCAGGGTGCATACACGCTGGGCAAGAACAGGAGCTCCACCATCACAAAACCTTCGCCTTCGCAGTTTTCACAGCGGCCTTTTCCCACATTAAAAGAAAACCGCCCCGCATCGTATTTACGGCTGCGTGCCAGTTTGGTTGACGCAAAAAGTTTGCGTACGGCATCAAACAACCCTGTGTATGTAGCCAGGTTGGAGCGGGGTGTGCGACCAATCGGTTTCTGATCGACCCGTACCAACCGCCGGATGGTTTCGGCGCCGCCGGTGATCTTTCCGCCCAGTGTTTGCACCGTTTCTGCTGGCAATATGTCTGGCGCCTCTTCTTCCTCTGTGGGCAGGTCGTGGCCCAGGTAGTCGGCCACCAGTTCCACCAATACCTGGCTTACCAGGCTTGACTTACCGGAACCGGAAATGCCGGTTACGGATGTCATGATCCCCAGCGGGAAAGCAGCATCGAGGTTGTGCAGGTTGTTGCGGGTAACACCGGAAAGGGTGAGCCAGCCGGAAGGATGGCGGGTTTGGGGTTTGGCGTTTGGGGCTTGGAGTTGGCCGTTTCTGCCAAACAGATGTTTAGCGGTTTTTGAGCCCTTTGCATTTCCTAAGCCTTCCAGTGGGCCGCTGTATAAGATCTCGCCGCCTTTTTCGCCGGCGGCAGGTCCTACATCCACCACCCAGTCGGCATGCCGGATCACATCCAGTTCGTGTTCGACTACAAACAGCGAATTGCCGGAAGCCTTCAACCTGTCGAGTGCCCGCAGCAAAGCTTCTGTGTCAGCAGGATGCAAGCCGGCCGAAGGCTCATCCAGCACATAGACCACACCAAACAAATTACTCCGCACCTGTGTGGCCAGGCGGAGGCGCTGCAACTCGCCGGGAGAAAGGGTGGGCGTACTTCTCTCCAGTGTAAGATATCCCAGGCCGAGATCCAGCAGCACAGCCAACCGCGCTACCAGGTCTTCGGCAATCCGTTGCGCTACGATGCTTTTTTCTTCGTGGTGTTCTTTGGTATGTTTGGCAAGACCCGCTGCGGTGCCTTCGGCATACGGTATAAAAATGCTATGCAGTTTTTTCAGGGGTTGCCGCGACATATCGGCGATATCCAACCCGGCAAACGTTATTGACAGCGATTCCGGCCGCAAACGTTTACCCTTACACGTAGGACATTCGCTGCTGACCATGTATTGCTGCACCCGCTTTTTCATCATGGCACTCTGCGTATTGCTGAACGTATAAAACAGGTTGCGTTTTGCCGAGCTGAAGGTACCCATATAACCGGGTTCCATTTTTTGCCGGATGGCCCGTTTTACTTCTTCATGGGTAAAGCCGGGATAAACCGGCACCTGGGGTTGTTCGTCAGTAAAGAGGATCCAGTCACGATCCTTTTTCGGCAGCTTTTTCCAGGGAACATCCACGTCATAGCCTAACGTAATGAGAATGTCGCGAAGGTTTTGTCCGCCCCAGGCCGTGGGCCAGGCAGCAATGGCCCGTTCCCTTATCGTCAGGGCCGGATCAGGCACCATCGATGCTTCCGTTGCCTCGTAAATGCGGCCCATGCCGTGGCATTGCGGGCAGGCGCCTTCGGGTGTGTTGGGCGAAAACGCTTCAGCGTAAATTATGCCCTGCCCTTTAGGATAGTCACCGGCACGGGAATAGAGCATGCGCAGGAGATTGGAAAGCGTGGTTACCGATCCCACCGACGACCGGGTGGAGGTACCACCCCGCTGCTGCTGTAGGGCCACCGCCGGCGGCAGGCCATCAATGCTGTCCACTACCGGAACGGGCATCTGGTGAAACAACCGCCGGGCATACGGCGAAACTGACTCCAAGTAGCGCCGCTGCGCTTCGGCATACAAGGTGCCAAAAGCCAGGGATGACTTGCCCGAACCGGAAACGCCGGTAAACACCACCAGCGCATCCCGTGGGATTTCCAAGCTTACATTCTTGAGGTTGTGCTCACGGGCACCGCGTACATGCACAAAGCCATCGTCGGTGCCGCTGTAAAGAGAAGAGTGCTGCATGCCGGCAGTAAATCAATTGCCATGCCCTGTTGGTGAGTGGTCAGTGATGAATGGTGAATAATGCCAATCAGGACCAAAACCCATACTTCCTCGAGGCGATTTTTTTGCAACGGCTAATTAATTGTCTACGTTTTTCAGCGAAGGGCGGGTATCGGCAGGATCACGCTTTTCGTAAATGATTCTGAAAGCCGAAAGATCCGGCCTAAATGACCTTTTCTGATTCAGTTCATGCCGGTAGACCGTTTGTCCCAATTGGTAAAGAAACGGCCAGCCAACAGTGGTGTATTCATATTTGCCGTCGTTCAAAACCTCGTCGCTGTTAACATAAACCGTTGCCGACAACATGTATTCCACACCGTTTTTAAAATCGGCTACGTAGGACACATCGGTGAGAAAGCCATAGGCCCAGCCTACTTTGTTAAACACCCGTACGCCTTCCGGCATTTTTCGGGTGCTGTCGCGGAAAAAGAATTTCACATAGCTGTCGTAAAATTCTGTGGTGTCATATTTGGGATCGGGGGTTTCCGAAGGGTATTGCGAAAGGTACTGCCAAAGGAAACGGTAATCATCATCCGTAAGGCCAAAGCGCTGCTTAGCGGGTACTGATTGGGGAAACATAACCGACTGCAACATCTGCTGCATACTGAGCAGGGAAAGCGAATTGTGTGGGGTAAAATCAAACGGTTCATTCACCAGGTTATCGTTTCGATCCCAATGCGCTTTACCCAGTTTGATCACCCGGCTGAAATCGAAGGAATCCGAATTATAAGAAGCCGGCTGTGTATACAAAACGTTTCCTGCTTCATCCAGGAAACGCACGGCATTGGTGTAGCGGTTCTGATCCTGCGTGAGCCCCATAAACTGCCGGGTGATACGAACATCCGTATACCCTTTCTGGTGCAGGCTACGATTGGTTTCGCCCTGGCCTACAAACTGGTACAGGCGGTTGTAAGGATCGTTCTCACTGACCAGAAAAGCCCGTTTGATCAGGTGTGCAAGTGTAGGTTTACCGTTATTGGCCGATGTATCGGTGTACAAAGTTTTTTGCCAGGGCTGGCTGCTGTCAAATTGGATGGTGGTATGTTTGGTTATATCCTTCCTGTTTATTCTGTTGAGTTTTTCCAGGGCCAAAAACGCCAGCGGCATTTTCACCATCGATGCCGGGTTGAAATAAAGCTCCGGATCGTAATGAAAGAAGTAATTGGTAAACGAGGGTTTATTTTGTTTATCGCGGTCGATCTGCGTGTAAATAATCTGCAGGCGATGGGTCTGCGGGTCCTTCAGCACCTGCTGAAACAGGCTGTTTTGATTTGTTGCCAGAATGGAAAGAAGCGTATTGTCTGTTTTGGGCTGTGTTACACTCATTTTGCTGAAAAGCAGGAATAAAATAAAAACGGCATACCGGACCATAGCACCAAGATACGGCAGCTAAAAATTTTACAGGAAGAGAATTACAGGCATTCATTTTACCAATGAAAGGAATGAATCTTGCACCTTTACAGATAATGGAGAAGCGAAAACTATCCCCGGAAATGCGTTTTACCATCCTCTTATTTTTGATTACCATTCTTCTTGTGCTGGGTATTATGAACAAATGGTTTTGAATGACAATGGGCAGGGATGAAAGCATTAGAACGTTTAAGACATTCGTTATTCCTTCCTTTCTGAGAAATTACTGTACTAACATAATAAATACAGGTGTTATTCATTCATACCACCTGCCACGAAGCCTGCAGATAATTCAGGTTCAACGTCAGCCGTGGCCCTATTTTTTCTGTGCATCTCGTCTAAAAACTCTCTCCTATGCCAGAAAATGCAACTATATTAGAAGGATACAGCGACATGGAAAAAGGCGCCTACCTGGGTGCTATTGCCTCGTTGGCTACAGCCGATCACAAAGCAACGGATGACGAAATCACCTATATCCGCGAACTCTGTATGGCCGCTAGTCTTTCGCCCCAGCAACAGGACCTGGTGGTACAGGCTGCCACCGATATGACAGGTGAAGACCTGAACCGCTGCCTCGATGTTTTAAAAAACAGCCAGTTGAAATATTCACTGGTGACGGACCTGATGGCCTTTGCCAAAGCCGATAATGATTATTCGGAAGCAGAGCAACAAAGCATTCACAAAATCAGCGATTATCTTGGGCTGGATCAGAAACAGTTTGATCTCCTGGACCAGTTCTCCCGGCAGGAGATTCCCACTTCACCGGCCGAACAACCCGAACACAGCCAGCAAAACTTTTTTGGTGGCGGCCTAAAAGATAAAATGCAGCAAGCCGGCATCAATACCAATGGCCTGCTGAAAAGTGTGCTGAGTATTGCCGCACCGATGCTGATTGGCGGCATGCTTTCTGGCCGCAGGGGTGGACTTGGCGGCGCTATGGGTGGCATGCTGGGCGGTGGAATTGGTGGCATGTTAGGTGGCGGTGGATTGGGTTCTATCATCGGTATGCTAAGCGGCGGCCGGGGCATGCGTGGCATGGGCGGTTTGCTGGGTAGAATGCTGGGCAGACGCTTCTAACCTTCACCATTTCCGAAAACGTGCCTGCTGCCAGCCTTACAACTGGATGCGCTGCACACCTTCGTAATTGATGGGCACATTGACAAACAGGTTGCCGCGACCTGCCCTGGCGGCACCGGTAATCCGGATTTTGACATCAGGATTCAACCAGACTTTTACTGTATTGCTCAAAAGATCTTTGGCCGATGCTGTTAACTGTAGCGGTACATAGGTAGTGTCTTTACCGGGAAGAGTAATGAGTGAATCGATAGAAGAATGGCCAAGGTAATCGTTGTTGATATACACATCGACACTGGCAGATTTTAATTTTAACGCATACCCATTGGGGTTATACAGCTTTACCCGTGTGGAAAGAACTGTATTTTTTACCCCTACTTTTTCCACGCGGAAATCTTCATACCCGTGGTAAGACGGGTTTTGTGGTTTGCTGCAGCTACTGAGCACAAACAGAAATCCGGTCATTAAAGCGAACCATTTCATATACTGTATTCTTTTTTTGCCACTTGCCTGAACCGCGCCGAAATCATTGCAGATGTCGATTGGCAGGCATGCATCCTTTTCTACCATTCAAAATAAAGCCATGTATTGGTTTACCTGCTTACTTTAACATTAGCTGTTATGCGTAGCTTCTTTCGCGTTTTGATCTGCAAATCGGAGCGGCATTTCGCCAAGAGTTCGCCCGCCTTTAATTCCGAAATCAAGCGTACGAATTGGGAATGGAATGGTAATACCCGTCTCATCAAAAGCTTGTTTGATCTTTTGAATGGCTTCACTGCGAACCCGCAAATATTCGGGCTGCTCTGGTGTGGCCACCCAGATCCGGATGGAAAAGTTGATCGAACTGTCGGCAAACTCCTCATAAAAAAAAGTAATAGGTTCACCCGGTGACAAACCCGAAATAGAAGACACCGCCTCCAAGGCAAGGTTTTTTACTTTTTGCAAGTCTTCACCGTAGGAAACACCAACTGTAAGATCCATCCGTCGTTTTCCCAATAAGGAAAAATTTTCAATGGGATTTTGCAATACCTCTTTGTTAGGAATAATGACCATTTGTCCCTGGAATGTCATTACTACCGTGTCGCGTAGATTGACTGTTTGTACTTTTCCCATATAATCTTTAATCTTTACCACATCTCCAACCCTTATGGGTCGCCGAAGTGTAATTAGGATGCCGGCCATAAAATTGGCCGCTATATCCTGGAAAGCAAAGGCAAAAGCCAAGCCTGCTATACCAGCACCAGCTAGCATTGACGTCAACGCTTTATTTAGACCCAGGATACTAAGGGCAATAAAAAGTGTAATACCAATACAAAAAATATAAATAAAAGAGCCAAAAAGGTTGGTGATAACAGCACCATGAGAAAGGCGGTTAAACGTCTTCCGGGCAAAGCGGCTAATAAATTTCGAAAGATATAACCCCACTACAATGACCAAAGTAGCCAGAAGCAGGTTGGGCAGCATCCGGATAAAATCCCGCATCCAGTCATACAATTTCCGCTGGATTAATTCCAGTGCCTTATTTACATCCATGGGAAATTATGTACAAATTTTTTGCCTGCAATTTTAAACAATGACGGAAAATGAATTTTATACGGGCTCAACCAACAGGTGTTTGATGGGTAAAATTTATTCTGGCACGGTTCTTTAAATTACTAAGGGTAAATACCTTTTATGAAACGCATTTATTTCCTAATTATGACCGCTTTTTTTAGCGTGATGGCGATGGCACAAGAAGGTGGCGGCGCCGATCTGGATGTGAACATTACAAAAACAACCGAAAGCGCCGGTGCCGGATTTCCCTGGCTATGGGTAGTAGGTGGTATTGTTTTACTGGTATTGTTGATCGCCTTGCTGGGTGGCCGCGGTGGCACCGACAGAGTCGTTGAAAAGAAAACAATTGTTCGAGAATAAAGTTACCCTGCGAAAACACTTGTTCTTACCCTAAGGCAAAACAATATCGCCCTAAAAGCAACGAAACGACAATTTAGTTGCGCTAAAACCCTCTTCGGAGGGTTTTATTTTTGTACCCTGTACGCGGCTGGTACTGCAGACAAACCGGCAAACGCATGCGGCTGCGGGTTTGTAACTACTTGCCTTTGCATTGTTGGTTCGGTTATGCGCAGAAATATACCGATAAGGATAACCGTTATACTAGACAGAAATAATGCAAGGGTAATAAACTGGAAACTCTTGGGCCGGTCTTTTGTTGCCACGGAGATTTCAAAAGGGAATATTTTTCGCATAGGTTAGGTATAATAGCGTGACGTCAGCCGGTTAATGCCCAGCGAAAGTAAACAAAAGACCGGGAAAAGGAAAGTCTTCATCAACATTTCACATTGAGGTTGGGATAACATTGTTTACCCTTTTGCACCGATCATCTTTCTATTTCTTTTCCTCAAACCTACAGACCCAGAACAGCTTTGTTTTCTCCATTTATAAAAAACCGAACCGAACGGGCATCACCAACGGTAGGAATTGTGGCCATTACCGCACGGCTGCTGCTGCACTCATTGCAGGTTTGCGCATACACATTAATCATGCGTCCTTCTTTTTCAGCACGGCTGAAATGCAGGGGGGTGGCCGGTGCCGTTTTCATTACGATCGCTACAACAGTTTGCCCACTGAAAGCCGGCCGGCGTGCCGATGCAGAGGCTCTGAACGAAGCATCAAATTCAGCTTCGCTTCGGATCATACGGTACACCGTATCAGCTGCCGGATTGTTGCCGGTAAATTCATACCCATCCAGTGGCAAAAGGCCAATTTGTGAGGGTACAGCCTGACGTGTGCTGCTGCAGGCAAATTGAAGAACAGTTAAAACAAAGAGAATGAAGAAGAAACCAAAATTTTGTTTATTCATTTTTTGCATGAAATAAATATATCGCCCCTTCCGGCGAAGAACAACAGAAAAGCGGATGAAACAGAGAAATCAGCGCATCAACCCGGCCAAGAGGTGGCGCAATGGAACAGAGGAGAATGTTCGTAAGAAAAAGAGAAGGAGCGTACTGTATCATGCCGGGAAATAGAAGACCGGCAGCAGAAAAAAATACCGGGTCGCTTTAGGACCCGGTAATCTATTGGTTATTTCTTTACGTGATTGTTGACAATCTTTGCAAGATCAAACATGGAGATTTGATCCTTGCCGAAGAGCGGTCTTGTTTTCGCATCGGCATTGATCATACGTTTATTGTTCTTGTCCTGCAGGTTGTTCTTTTTAATATGATCCCATACTTTTTTCACGATCTCGGTACGCGGCAGGGGCTTGTTGCCCACTACAGCGGCCAGGGTATCATCGGGTTGCAGCGGAGCCATAAAGGCCGCATTTGGCTTGCGGGTTGACTTTTTGGCGGCTGTTTTTTTCGTCGCCGCTTTTGAAGCCGTTTTACCGGCAGCTTTTCCAGCTGTTTTTGTTGCTGTTTTTTTTGCAGGCGCTTTCTTCGCCGCTGTTTTTTTTGTTGCTGCTTTTTTAGAAGCTTTTGCCATAATAATTAGAATTTAAAAGGTCGTAAGAACTGATTTATGCATACTAATTTACGTCTATCTGTTGGATGTTACCAAAAGAGTTTTTACCCATGCGAAAAATATACCAACCCGGAGGGAAAACCTGTAATTTCTCATGCATTTCACTTGCTTTTGCAAACAGCCAATTCACAGGATCGTATAGAGGTTTTTCAATCCTGTATTCGGGGGTTGCTAAAATTTAGTCTGGTGGAGCAGGTTATAGCTCTTTTTGCATGGCCTGGTGCCCAATGTTTACTTCAAAAAACCGGTCGCCAATGCTGGTATAGCCGCATTTTTGATAAAAGGCGATCACCGTCTCCCGGGCATGCAGCTTTACTATCCGAAAGCCCTGGTTGCGGGCAAGGGTTTCGGCAAAGTCCAATAGGGCCCTGCCTACGCCATTTTTCTGGTGCGATTGGCTTACCGCCATCTGCCGCAATTGAACGGTTTTTTCATTCACAGGTGTAAGGATGCAACACCCTGCGAGCTGCTCATCATCATAAGCACAAAGCAAACTATCGGAGGCTTCTTTGAGTGGATCGATGTAGGACTTAGGAATGCCAATGGGATCAAGCAATACTTCCATGCGGAGGTTGATCATCGCTTCGTAAGCTGGCGTACCGGTTTGAATGGTGCGAAATTGCAGATTGTTCACACTTGCAAAATAAGGTCTTACTTGTTAGTAGTATCTGGAAATGAAAACAGCTTTTCGGGATCGAAAAGCTGTTTCACTGTTGTATCTGATAAAAACATTTTACAAAAACAAAAGCCCAACCATAGGGTACGGCGGGCTTTGTTCATCCATCCTTGTTTGCGTCCAAAACTAGCTGTTAAGTATTTTCGATCCGCGCAAATACTGCTGTGTTGGGTGATAAATAAACAAACAAGTGCCTTCTTTCAGGATGTTGATCGCTTCTTTGGATTGTGCCTGTGGTACAGCAGGACATCCGAAACTACGACCCATAAACGAAGAATTTATACGGTGCGGGCCAATGTACTCAGCACCATGCATCACGATGGCTCTTGCTTCTGCGTTGTCGTTGAAGCCGTCTTCCATCCCGGCAAGGCGAAGTGACAAGCCATGCTTCCCGAAGTATGTGTTTTTTGTTACGTAAAAACCAAGGCTGCTTTGCAGGCTTTCCGGTATGTTGGAAAATCGCTCGGCACGATTTAACCCGGAGTTTTTCCCATGCGCTACAAAAGTGTTCATCAGCACTTTGAAATTACGGGTGTCCACAATGTAAAAGCGCTTTTGCTTGGATGACTGGCTAAAATCAACAATAGCAAGTATATCACTGTTACGCAACGAACCTTTTTCCTGAAGATACTGATGCCCCTTGTAGGCCATCTGCATAACATCTCTGGAAAGTCCCATTTTGTTGAGTTTCAAACTGTCGTACAACAGGTTTGAAGCTGCCTCAAGAAGGGAAACATTTGTGTTATTTACGGTTGTTTCTGCTGTGGATGCTTCGTTTGACGCCGTGGTAACTGCCAAAGTCTTCACGATGGACTTACTACTCTTCGCCTTTAACGTAGGCACAGCAATCAGAACAGTCAGCAGGCATGCAAGCGATGCCGGAAGGAGAATCTTTTTCACTGGCTTTGTGGTTTTTTACGGTGTTATTGGATAAACGATGCGAGTGTGAAAATATTATCTAACGTTCAGATATACAAGCTATAGGATTCAGTTTTTTCAATCGCAGGACAAAATTAAGCAATACTACCGGAACGATTCGTGTATTTACGTTAAAACTATCTAGTTGTTTTACTTCCTGAGCTGTTTTACCTCTCGTTTTTTTACAAAAAACTCCGAGGAGTAGATGCGTAGCAAGAGAATGAATAAGGCAATTAAAACAGGTCCGAAAACAAGGCCAATAAAACCAAATAACTGGATGCCGATCACCACGCCAAAGATGGTAATTAGAGGGTGAATATCGCCGAGGCGCTTATTGACAAGCAAGCGAAAAACATTGTCTACTATGCCAATCACACCAAAACCCCAGATGGCCATGGCAATACCTTTTCCGGCATGTCCTTGCACAAACAACATAATGGTTAACGGACCATAAATGATGGATGCCCCTACTACCGGCAACATAGCAGCAATGGTAGTGGCCACAAACCAAAGCCAGGGTTCGCTTACACCAATGATCAGATAACCGATGAGACCGACAATCCCTTGCACGATGGCAATCAGTGGGATTCCGATCGCACTGGAGCTAATAATGATCCGCATTTCACGCCCCAGGAGTTCAACATTGGAATCCTTCAGGGGTATATATTCATATAATGCAATCTCCATCTTACGACCATTGACCAGCAGAAAATAAAGCAGGAAATACATCGCGGCCACCAGTGTAATGCTGTTAAACGTTATACCCAATATTTTAGGAAGCAAGTCGGTAATATAATTACCCAACTTATTAATGGTATCCGGATCAAGAATCTTGTATCCGATTTTACCTTCCAACTGGTTAATGGCTACTTTTAAAGAATTAATCAGCTCATTGGAATGTGCTACTACATAACTGATTTTTGAATACAAGATGTTTCCCAGCAGGCCCAGCGGCACGAGAATGACAAAGAAAGAAAGCAGCATCAGCACTACAGCCGCCGTAGTGGATCGCCATTTTCTTACCTCAACCAGGTAAAACATCCGTTTGCGAAAAAGTACATAAAAGGTGACGGCGCCCAAAAAAGCAGAAAAGAAAAACCACAGTTCCCGGGCCAGGACAATGCCCAAAAACAGGATAAGTGCAATAAAAAAAACCTGCTTCAGTAGATTATTGTCAATAGTGGTATTGTTCATAATGCCCGTTCCGTTGCTAAAAGGCAGGCCGAATTTACTCCCTATTACGTAACTTCTGCAAACAGCTTGTGACGTGAAATGGGAAAAGTCAGACACGAAACTGAAGTGTCGTTATAGTTTTAAGTTGCACCACAAAAGTTCGTTTGGCTGTTCAACTTGTGAATGTGTGAACCCGTGAACATGTGAACTCTCCCCAGTTTCACGTCTGACGTCTCACGACTGCCCCCTCACACCTTCACGGTCTTCCACCTGCCTTTTTTGAAAAGAATAAACGCCGCGATGGTGATAGCGGTTTCAGCCACAGGAATGGCTACAAACACCCCGGCAGGTCCCCATTGAAGGTATTTTGCCAGCAGGTAGGCCAGCGGAAGCTGAAACATCCAGAACCCAAACACATTGATGATGGTGGGTGTACGGGTATCACCGGCACCATTAAATGCATTGATCATCACCATGCCTACGCCATAAAAAATATAGCCGCAGCTGATAATGCGGAGGGCCGAAACCGCGTACTGGCGCACCTCTTCCTGCTCTGTAAAAAAGCCAACTACCCAACCCGGGAAAAACAGGAACAAGCCCGAAACGAGTCCCATAAACGCTGCATTGTACCCCGCAGTTTGTAGCACCGCTTTTTCGGCCCGCAGGCTATCATTGGCACCAAGGCTTTGCCCTACAAGGGTAGTGGCTGCATTGCTGATGCCCCAGGCCGGCAACAGGAAAAACATAATAATGCGAAGGGCCGTTTGGTAACCCGCCGAAGCAGCACTATGACCGGTTTCGGCAACCAATTGTGCGAGGAAGATCCAGCTACAGGACGCAATGATAAATTGCAGGGTAGCGGGCCACGCAATACTCACCAAAGACTTAATAACTGCCCATTCTGCTTTGAGCGAGGCAAGGGTCAGTTTGATCACGCTTTTTCCATTAAAAAGATAAAAAAGTTGGTACACCACCCCCATTGTTCGCCCGATGGTTGTAGCCAGCGCTGCACCGGTAAGCCCAAATGCGGGTATAGGCCCCCAGCCATTGATCAGCACCGGGCACAGGATAATGTTCAGGATATTGGCCAGCGTAAGGCTGCGCATTGCAATGGACGCATCGCCGGCACCGCGAAAGATCCCATTGATAAGAAACAGGAGCATGATCACTACGCTGCTGCCCATCATGATTCGGGTATAGGTAACGCCCATTTCCACTGTAGCGGGTTCTGCGCCCATCAGGCGCAAAATATCGGCGGCGTACACAATACCAGTTATGCCAAAAAGAAGAATAATGGCAATACCCAACCAGATGCATTGCATGGCTGCCACTGCCGCTCCCTTTTCATTTTTTTCGCCAATGCGCCGCGCCACGGTAGCTGTAGCCGCCATGCTCACACCAATGGCAATGGAATAAATAAGGGTAAGAACGGATTCGGTAAGCCCTACCGTGGAAACGGCATGCTTTCCGAGTTTGCTGACGAAAAACAGGTCCACAAGGGCAAAAACACTTTCCATTCCCATTTCAATAATCATGGGAACAGCCAACAAAAAAATGGCTTTGCGCAGGCTGACGGTGGTATAGTCCTGCTGCTCACCTTTTAACGCATGAATAAATAACTGAAATGCCTTTGCAACCTTGTGTTGCAATACTGCCTGCGACATTTGAAAACGATTTAAATAGAAAAATAAAATACAGAGGCTGTTTGCCTGCAAGAAGAAATGGCCGTGATGGGCAGATTAGATGAGCATATGCGGTCAATTGAAGAGAGGGCAAATGTATTATTTCTTTTTTAATACATCCAAATAGAGTTGGATGAACGGCTGTATTTCTTTCCGTCGGTATTGCATAATGAACCGAGGATGGGGCAATGGAATGATCTCTCCAAACCACCGGAATCGCTGGTTTAAGCCGGTGAGATACCGGAAATTCTTTTCCCCGCCAATACAAAGACAGCGGTCACGGTTTACCGGCAGGCGGAGCTGGGCTTCAATGCTTTCAATGATAAATGGTTCTACGGCCTGCAGCAAGGCCTTGTCGTCGTAATAATTAATGTTCTTTCCTTCTTTGATAAATCCCAGGGGGCAAACGGATCCAATAAAATACTGTTTGTAAAAAGCTGCGGGGCCGCCATAAGCGTTGATCATGGCATAAATAAATTCAGCAGAAATTTCAGAACCATTTTTAAAAGGATGCTCGATGCCGCAATCTTCGGTAAGCTGTTTGGCCGCCGTAAAATTAACCCCGGTAACGCCGGCACCAAACCGGCCGGGGTTAATGCCCAGGAAAAGCTGGCGCCTGCCGGTATCGTTGAAATATTTTTGGAGAAACCGCTGAAGCACGTCCAACACCTCCCCATTTTGCTGCGGGTACAACCACTGGATACCGTTGGGCAGGGTTTGCTGCGGTTTTAAGGAGGTGTAAAACTGAAAGAGTTGCTCTGCCCAGGTTTTCATACCTGCGAAATTAGGGAGAGAGATTTCGGGACATCAAAAAAGCAACCGTTTGGGGTTGCTCTCTTTTTGTTTCAAAGATTTGGACTAGGCGTCATATACGTTTTCCAGGGAAATACTTTCAAGGTAAGGGTCCAGCCGGTCGGTGTCGGTGAACGTAGTCACTTTCAGGGCGACGTTAAAATGGGTATGCCACACCACTTCAATATAGATATCGTACAACTGGTAAAGTTTCAGGGTATGAAAGCCATCACGACGTTCGGCCAGCAACACGCCTTTTTCCCAAAGCGATCTTGCTCTTTCGATGTCTGTGTTGGATGTATAGGTTCTTGCTGTCATTGTTGTTTTCGTTCGTATGATTTAGACAACAAAATTGCACAACGTTTAATCCAGGTCTGCAAATATTAGCCTAACGGTTTGCTTTTATCGATTAAAGAACAAACGTGGCTGTTAGTTGTTTTGTTGTTTCATTTTTGGTTAAGAAAACAGGTTTTATGCAGAACGAAACGGCTGATTATGCTCGCCCTGGAAACAGCCGCACGGCCTGTGCTGTGGCATGTTTTTTTACACAAATGCCATGAGAACATTTCTTTATGAATAACGGAAAACTTGGTATTGCACTGGTAGGATTGGGCAATTACAGCGAAAAAGAACTGGCTCCTGCCCTGCAGCAAACGGCCCATTGTTACCTGGCAGGAATTGTAAGCGGCAGCCTTGAAAAAATTGAGCAATGGAAAAAGAAATACAACCTGCCGGATGATGCCTGTTATACCTACGAAACCTTCGACAGCATTCGCGATAATAAAGCCATCGATATTGTTTACATCGTACTGCCCAACGCCTTACACGCCAATTGGGTTGTTCGGGCGGCACAGGCCGGCAAACACGTCATTTGCGAAAAGCCCTTGGCCCTTAGCGTAGAAGATTGCGACCGGATGATTGCTGCCTGTAAAAATGCGGGAAAAATGCTATCGGTTGGCTACCGGCTGCATTTTGAACCGCATCACCAGGAAGTTATGAAACTGGGGCAGCAAAAAAGCATGGGAAGTATCACAGATATTGAAGCCGATCATGGCCTGCACTATCCGCAAGGCTGGCGGCTGGATAAAACTCTGGCCGGCGGCGGCCCGCTGATGGATGTGGGTATTTATTGCGTTCAGGCTGTACGCTATGCTACAGGACTTGAGCCCATTGCCGTTACGGCGCAGGAAGGCTTCAAGCATGACACTGAAACATTCAGTTCGGTGGAGGAATCGATTGCCTGGCAAATGGAGATGCCCGGAGGCATTGTGGCAAAATGTACTTCTACATACAGCGAAAAAACCAACCGGCTTCGGGTTGTTGCCGAAAAAGGATGGCTGGAGCTGGCGCCGGCCTTTTCGTACCGCGGCCTGGAGGGAAAAACGGCAGCAGGTAAAATGGATCTGCCGGAGGTGGCCCAGCAGGCAGCGCAAATGGATGATTTTGCACAGTGCATCAAAGAAAACAGGCCCACATCCGTTCCCGGAGAAGAAGGCCGGCAGGACGTAAAGATCTTGCAGGCTATTTACCAGGCAATGGAAACCGGTGAACGGGTGCTTATCCAATAGGCAATTAGCAATAGACTAGCGAGAACACCTAACCGTAAGCATTCAACATCTTTAAAACGAAAAATATGAGTCAGGCATTTGTACGGGAAAGTGATGAACAATGGCTGCACGAGGTACCGCCAACGCTGAATGCCCTGCTAGTTTATCTAACAAGGGAGAATAACGGCATTCGTGTTTACGAACAAAGCACCTCCCTGCATCCGCGAACCGGCAAGGAAATTTACCACATGAGCAATGGTCTTTCGTACATGAAGGACGAGGAAGGCCGGTGGAGTGTTGCCTAACGTTTGCTGATCGGCGTTAGTTGTTCAGCGTTTTGTTTTCTATTCTCCTAAGCAGACTTACCCTCCTTTTCAACCTTACCCGCAATCTAATATGTTGTATGTAAGCATCAGTTGAAACGCTCATAGCGGGCCCGCACGAAGTTGAAGATGCCGTAAACAATAACGCCAAGTCCCAGCACCCCCAGCAGCGCAGAACCATATGGTGACGACTCAATAAACTGGAATGCTTCCCCGGTACTTCCGGCTTCGGAAGCCCTTGCATGAACAGCCGCCCGGAAAAAAAGATAGGCAATCACCAGCCATACCACACCGCGACTGATATAACCAACTTTACCGGAACGCAGTAACGCTGTAGATTGGGTTGAATGCAGCGAAAGGCCCTGCACATATTTGCGGTATTTTTCTGATAACCCGAAATAAATCTGGTAGCCACCCACAATGGCAAAGATTAATCCTCCCAATCCAACCAGCACCTGGCCAAACGGCTTGCTCATTAACTTACTGGCTATTTCGCGGTTTTGATTGCTGTTGCTGTTATCGCCACCGACAATGCGGAGCGCCGTAACAGCAAAGGCCAGGTAGGCCAGCCCGCTAAGGAAGTAGAAAATCTTTTTCTTCCAGGCACCTTTGCCTTTTTCACGAATGGCCTCCATAATCCGCCAGGCGCAATAACAAAATAAGCCTAACGCAATGGCAATGAGTAAAAACTTGCCCGCAGGCAGCTCCTGTGTAAGCTGCAGGGCACCGGCTTTGGTAGCGGCATCATTTCCTTTTCCACCCAATTCAAATGCTGCCATAAATGCCAGCAAGCCCAGTACAATATAAACAAAGCCTTTGGCCACCAGCCCGGCTTGTGCAATGCGGGTAACAATCTGCGGTTTCATATGTATAGCAGATGCATTACATCATCTGTCATTTCATTTTTGCAAATACAATACCCTGTCAATCTTTCCAATTATACTGTTGCAAATGATGGTACCGTCGCTAAAAAGCAACCGCCATACGGAAACGAGGAAAGTATACTTTGGTATAGACACAGTGATATCCTTACTTAGATACTGAGCGCTGTTACGGCGTTCCCAGGGTTTCTTCGTCACTTTCCGGGAGACTGGACTCACTGTGTTGCTCCAATTTGTCGTTCTCCGCTTGCGGCTTATCCAGGCTACCGATATTTTCTGTGGGAAGTTGTTGCCCCAGCCGTGCACCTTCTGTACTAGCTTTTCCGGATAAAGCTGCACCGGTTTGATTCTGTTGATTCTTTTCCATAATGAAAGCATTTACTACAGGGTATATACAACAAAAAAATGCCAGCAAACGTACTGTTGTGCAGAAACAGGTTTTCCGCAAAACGAAACGGAGTAGGTTGCTGAAAATGGCACGATTTTCCAAAGAATTATATATCAGATACGTTTCCTCAGGGTAAGCAGTTTTTGATTATGGTGTATTTGGTGTGGCGTTACAGACTGCTTGCCCTTTCTTTTCGATGAACATTCCTGTCTGCAGGACAGGTAAAACAATATTCAAAACAAAAGGCAGCGGTTGGCTGCCTTTTGTAGTAGTATAGGTATGAAAACAATCTCACTCCTGCAACCCTGGGCTTCACTGGTGATCATGGGTGTTAAAACCATCGAAACCCGGTTGTGGCAAACGGCCTATCGCGGGCCACTGCTGATCCATGCCAGTAAGGGTAAAAAAGGAAGGGTTGTTTGCAATCGGCCACTCATCCGGCAACACCTCTCCGATTTCAATAATTTACCGTTTGGTGCCATCATTGGCAGTGTAACCCTTACGGATATTGTGCCGGTGGAAACACTACACGTATCAGCTGCAACAATCGCAGCCCGTACCCTTGAAGAAAAAGCTTTCGGTGATGATACAAAAGGACGTTATGCCTGGTTTTTTTCCGATCCGGTTCCCCTGGAAACACCCATCATCACGGGCGGCTCCTTGGGCCTTTGGGACTATTACCCACAATAGAAATGTTACCTTATGAACGTCCGGTTGCTACCTGCTTTGCCCGCGCAAATGCTGTGGTGAGATGATGGCGTTCACTTTCCTTTTGCGAACCGGCAGAAGTTTTCGCCCTGCGTTTTCCTAAAAAATAATACAGCGCAAAACCAACGACGGCCACACCTGCGGCAATTGCATATTTTCCTTTCATAAAAAACTGTTTCCCCAAAGCCGACAATTGCTGTGCCATGCAGGCCGATCGGCAACAGGCAGTTTGCAATTGACAAGTGATGACCAACTGTCGGTATCTAACTATTGTCTGTTGTCCATTGTATATTGCCAATTGACGCTACTCTCTTTCCACTTCGCGGCCCAGCTTCAGCTTTAGTCGCAGGCGGGCCATTTCCCGTTTCAGCAGTTTTTCTTTATCGCGGTTGTAAGCAGCTTCTTCATACTTCTGTTTACGTGCCAGTTCCTCACGCCATTGTTCTGTCGACATTAATTCTTTTTGCAGTTCTTTTAGTTTCTGAATCATGTTGTAGCGTTTAACTAACCAGTTTAAAAAAATAAAATCTGCAACGGCACCGATTCCAAAAAGCCCCAGAGTGATCATCCATACAACGGCCGTTTTTCGCTTGCGCAAGTAAAGCCTGTGAAAACCCAACAGACCAAAAATGCTGAGCGCCCAAAAAAGATAAGCCCGTTGTACTGATTTGTATTTTGACATACAAAAGGGTAACGAAGGATTAAATTAGCAACACTGCCAAACAGCAAAAAACAAAATAGTTATACACAGGCCTTGCTCAATTGCAGGGGCCTTCGCAAAGCAGCACGGAGTGTGTTTTCATGCGTATTGTGCAGCTACAGATTTATTTTTTCACACGGTTCTTCCCCGCCTGTTTCTGCCAGGTTAAAGGGGGAACAAAGACAGGCTTGCGTATTTTCTGCAGGCCTTTTTCGTACAACTACGCAAGGGAGCCCTCCTTTTACGTAAATAGTGAAGCCTGGAGAAAAGGAAAAACTGCTCTTGATGACGAACGTAGCGACAAGTATCTTTGAACAGAAGTTGATTGAGGGGTTAGTCCATATCCTAAGACACCGTCCAGTAAAATTTTTTCCAGATCCAAGAAAAGCCAAACCGCCAATCAACTTCACTTTTTTATCCGCCACCCATTGCAAAGCCATCGCCAGTACCTGCTGAGAATTTGTACCCGTTGTAAGACGTGACAAAAATTTTCGTAAAACGCCTAAACACTTAACTATGATGAACACTACTATGCGAGTATTGGTGGTAGATGATGACATTGATCTTCTGATGCTCCTCGAGCGCAAACTTCAACAAAGCGGATATAAAGTAGAATCAGCCGTTTCGATGGCCGAAGCCGAATATGTTGCAGCCCAGTTCAAACCCGACCTGATGCTGATTGATATTAACCTGAGTGGTGACGATGGCCGTCAGCTTTGCTGGAAGGTCAAACATCCCACCGATGGCCGGCAAACAAAAGTGATCCTGATGTCGGCACTTTACTACCCGACATCGCGTACGCTTCTTTTTGGTGCCGATGATTTTGTAGCCAAACCGTTTGTAACCGAATTTCTTTTACAAAAGATTAGTGCCCAGTTGCAGGAAGAACCGGTAACTGCTGGCATTGTACCGCATGGCAACGTAGCCTGAGCGAATGATTCCTGTTGAAAAATAAAATCCATTGCTGCCACCGGCGCCGCCGCCCGTTCAACAGCAATGGA